>NZ_CP095011.1:0-1955000 GCF_030167965.1 Streptomyces sp. 2P-4 | reverse complement strand
TGCCTACAAGCCGTGGGAGCGTCGGGATCTTCGGATCCTCGTGACTGCGTGCCTTTTGAAGAATGAGCCTGCGAGTTAGCGGTGTGTAGCGAGGTTAACCCGTGTGGGGAAGCCGTAGCGAAAGCGAGTCCGAACAGGGCGTTTGAGTTGCACGCTCTAGACCCGAAGCGGAGTGATCTAGCCATGGGCAGGTTGAAGCGGAGGTAAGACTTCGTGGAGGACCGAACCCACCAGGGTTGAAAACCTGGGGGATGACCTGTGGTTAGGGGTGAAAGGCCAATCAAACTCCGTGATAGCTGGTTCTCCCCGAAATGCATTTAGGTGCAGCGTCGTGTGTTTCTTGCCGGAGGTAGAGCACTGGATAGGCGATGGGCCCTACCGGGTTACTGACCTTAGCCAAACTCCGAATGCCGGTAAGTGAGAGCGCGGCAGTGAGACTGTGGGGGATAAGCTCCATGGTCGAGAGGGAAACAGCCCAGAGCATCGACTAAGGCCCCTAAGCGTACGCTAAGTGGGAAAGGATGTGGAGTCGCAGAGACAACCAGGAGGTTGGCTTAGAAGCAGCCACCCTTGAAAGAGTGCGTAATAGCTCACTGGTCAAGTGATTCCGCGCCGACAATGTAGCGGGGCTCAAGCGTACCGCCGAAGTCGTGTCATTGCAGTAATACTCCCAACGGAGGCTGTGATGGGTAGGGGAGCGTCGTGTGCCGGGTGAAGCAGCCGCGGAAGCGAGTTGTGGACGGTTCACGAGTGAGAATGCAGGCATGAGTAGCGATACACACGTGAGAAACGTGTGCGCCGATTGACTAAGGGTTCCTGGGTCAAGCTGATCTGCCCAGGGTAAGTCGGGACCTAAGGCGAGGCCGACAGGCGTAGTCGATGGACAACCGGTTGATATTCCGGTACCCGCTTTGAAACGCCCAATATCGAGGCGAGCGATGCTAAGTCCGTGAAGCCGTCCTGGATCCTTCGGGTGAAGGGAAGTGGTGGAGCCGACGAACCGGACTTGTAGTAGGTAAGCGATGGGGTGACGCAGGAAGGTAGTCCAGCCCGGGCGGTGGTTGTCCCGGGTAAGGGTGTAGGCCGAGGGTAGGCAAATCCGTCCCTCATACAAGGTTGAGACCTGATGCCGAGCCGATTGTGGCGAAGTGGATGATCCTATGCTGTCGAGAAAAGCCTCTAGCGAGTTTCATGGCGGCCCGTACCTAAACCGACTCAGGTGGTCAGGTAGAGAATACCGAGGCGTTCGGGTGAACTATGGTTAAGGAACTCGGCAAAATGCCCCGTAACTTCGGGAGAAGGGGGCCATTCCTGGTGATAGGTCTTGCACCTTGAGCTGGGGTGGCCGCAGAGACCAGCGAGAAGCGACTGTTTACTAAAAACACAGGTCCGTGCGAAGCCGTAAGGCGATGTATACGGACTGACGCCTGCCCAGTGCTGGAACGTTAAGGGGACCGGTTAGCTCCATTTCGGTGGGGCGAAGCTGAGAACTTAAGCGCCAGTAAACGGCGGTGGTAACTATAACCATCCTAAGGTAGCGAAATTCCTTGTCGGGTAAGTTCCGACCTGCACGAATGGCGTAACGACTTCTCGACTGTCTCAACCATAGGCCCGGTGAAATTGCACTACGAGTAAAGATGCTCGTTTCGCGCAGCAGGACGGAAAGACCCCGGGACCTTTACTACAGTTTGATATTGGTGTTCGGTTCGGCTTGTGTAGGATAGGTGGGAGACTGTGAAGCGGCCACGCCAGTGGTTGTGGAGTCGTCGTTGAAATACCACTCTGGTCGTGCTGGATGTCTAACCTCGGTCCGTGATCCGGATCAGGGACAGTGTCTGATGGGTAGTTTAACTGGGGCGGTTGCCTCCCAAAGGGTAACGGAGGCGCCCAAAGGTTCCCTCAGCCTGGTTGGCAATCAGGTGTTGAGTGTAAGTGCACAAGGGAGCTTGACTGTGAGACCGACGGGTCGAGCAGGGACGAAAGTCGGGACTAGTGATCCGGCGGTGGCTTGTGGAAGCGCCGTCGCTCAACGGATAAAAGGTACCCCGGGGATAACAGGCTGATCTTCCCAAGAGTCCATATCGACGGGATGGTTTGGCACCTCGATGTCGGCTCGTCGCATCCTGGGGCTGGAGTCGGTCCCAAGGGTTGGGCTGTTCGCCCATTAAAGCGGTACGCGAGCTGGGTTTAGAACGTCGTGAGACAGTTCGGTCCCTATCCGCTGTGCGCGTAGGAATATTGAGAAGGGCTGTCCCTAGTACGAGAGGACCGGGACGGACGAACCTCTGGTGTGCCAGTTGTCCTGCCAAGGGCATGGCTGGTTGGCTACGTTCGGGAGGGATAACCGCTGAAAGCATCTAAGCGGGAAGCCTGCTTCAAGATGAGTATTCCCACCTCCTTGAGAGGGTAAGGCTCCCAGTAGACGACTGGGTTGATAGGCCAGATGTGGAAGCCCGGTAACGGGTGGAGCTGACTGGTACTAATAGGCCGAGGGCTTGTCCTCAGTTGCTCGCGTCCACTGTGTTAGTTCTGAAGCAACGAACTCGCCATTGCCGGCTTGAGTTCAACTTCATAGTGTTTCGGTGGTCATAGCGTTAGGGAAACGCCCGGTTACATTCCGAACCCGGAAGCTAAGCCTTTCAGCGCCGATGGTACTGCAGGGGGGACCCTGTGGGAGAGTAGGACGCCGCCGAACAACCCGCCCTTTTAGCTCAGTCGGTAGAGCGTCTCCATGGTAAGGAGAAGGTCAACGGTTCGATTCCGTTAAAGGGCTCCAGCAGAAAGGCCCCCGCCGATGGCGGGGGCCTTTTTTGTTTTCCCGCCAGGCAGGGGGCACAGCTCTCCGGGCCCCGCGCGGGGGCCCGGAGCCCGCACCGGAAAAGTCAGTCGCCCGTCCGCGGCTGCGGGACGCGGAAGGCCAGGATCGCCATGTCGTCCGACGCCGGCTCCGCCGCGAAACGCTCCACCGCGCGAAGGATCCGGGCGGCCACCGCGCCCGCCGTCAGGCCCGTACAGGTTGTCAGGACTTCCGTGAGGCCGTCGTCGCCGAGCATGCGGCTGCCCTCGCGGCGCTCCGTGACCCCGTCCGTGACGCACAGCAGGACGTCGCCCGGCTCCAGCGTCACCGTCTCCTCGTACAGCTCCAGATCGTCCATGACACCCAGCAGCGGCTGCGGCTCCGCCGCCGGCACCACCTCGCCGTCCGGGCGCAGGCGCAGCGGCAGCGGATGCCCGGCACACACCACCTTCATCAGGGCGCTGCCGTCCTCCCGCGGATGCAGTTCCCCGTACAGGAGGGTGAGGAAGCGGCTGCGGGCGCCCTCGTCGAGGATCGCCGCGTTCAGGCGCTCCAACACCGCCGGCCCGCCCAGGCCCTCACGGGCCAGCAGGCGCAGGGCGTGGCGGGCCAGACCCGTCACCGCCGCCGCCTCCGGGCCCGTACCGCACACGTCGCCGATGGCGAAGCCGTATGCGCCGTCGCGGATCGGGAAGACGTCGTAGAAGTCGCCGCCCACCTCGTTGCCCTCGCCGGCCGCCCGGTAGATGACCTCCACCTCCATGCCGGGGATCGCGGGCGAACCCGGCGGGAGCAGGCTGCGCTGCAGCGAGCGGCTGATCGCGGTGCGCTCCGAGTACAGGCGGGCATTGTCCAGAGCCAGGGCCGCCCGGCGCGACAGGTCGTCGGCGAGCTCCAGGATCTCCTGCCGGAAGTGCTCCCCGGACGGCTTGCCGAGCGTGAGCATGCCGATGACGCGGTTGCGGGCCAGCAGCGGCAGCACCACCGTCTCCCCGCCGACCGCGGTGGCCGCGTCCCGCCACGTGCGGGCGCCGGCCTCCCGGACCGGCTCCGGCGGGCTCACCCGCGACAGCAGGGCCTTCAGGCCGTCGATGCGCTCCTCGTCCTCGTGGAGCACGTACGACAGGTACGGGTCCGAAGACTGGTCCGCGATCGTGTACACGGCGCACCACGTGGCCAGCGTCGGGACGGTCATCTGCGCCATCAGCGCCAGCGTCTGGTCCCGGTCCAGGGTGCCCGCGAGCAGGTCCGAGGCCTCGACGAGGAACGAGAGCGAGCCGCGGCGCAGCCGCTCCAGCTCGCCCAGGCGGGCCGACTCCACCGCCAGCGCGATCCGGTCCGCGGCGAACTGCAGCCGCAGCGCCTCCGCGTTCGAGTAGCGGCCCGGGTTCTCCGCGGCCACGCCGAGGGAGCCCGTCAGCCGGCCCTCCACCTTCAGCGGGACCGTGACCACCGAGCGCATGCCCGTCCCGTCCAGCAGGGGGACCGCGCCCGGGACCGCCGCCAGGTCCTCGTGGACCGCGGGCATGCGGGCCGATCCGTACCGGCTGGCGCCCGCCTCGACGGGGACCCGGGCAAAGCGCTGGCGGGTCGAGGGGAGGCCGGTGGTCGCGCGGACCTCCAGCTCCGTCTCGTCGTCCGTGGCGAGCAGCAGGAACGCGGCGTCCGCGTCGAGCATGTCGCGGGCGCGCTCCACGGTGCGCTGGAGCAGGCCGTCGAGGTCGTCGGGGGCGGGCGAGCCGATGAACACCTCGAAGGGGTCCGCCGGGCGCGCCTCGGCGAGCTGGCCGCCGTCCGCGGCGGGCGCGCGCACCGGCGTCTGGAGCAGAGCGCGCTCGTCGTCGTGGACGAGGAGGCAGACGATCGACGGGTCACCGTGCGCGTCGCGGACCCGCAGGTGGGAGCCGTAGACCGGGATGACCCGGCCGTCGGCGCCGCGGATGCCGTAGCTGCCCTCCCAGCGGGACAGGCGCAGCGCCTCGGCGATACCGGTGCCGGTGCCCGGCGTCTGCGGCCAGGCGGCGAGCTCGGCGAGGGGGCGGCCGATGGCCTTGGAGGCGGGATGGCCGAAGACGTGCTCGGCGTCCTCGTTCCAGGCGGAGACGCGGTCGTCGGAGTCGACCTGGAGGACAGCGACGCGGACCCGGCTGTCGGCGAGCGGCAGCATCCGGTCGGGGACGACCGGGCCCGCGGAGCGGGTGCCGACGGGGCGGTCAGGGAGGTCCAGGCGGAACCACACGTGCTTGTGGGTGGCGGTGTACTCGACGCCCCAGCGGGTGGCGAGCGCGGCGCAGAGCATCAGGCCGCGGCCGTTCTCGCGGTCCGGGTCGGCGTACGGGCGGTCGCCCGGGTGCCGCAGCGGCAGCTCCCGCTCCGGATAGCGGTCGGCGACCTCGACGCGGACGCCGTCCTCGGTGCGCAGGCACAGGACCTCGGCGCTGGTGCCGGCGTGGACGACGGCGTTCGTGACGAGTTCGCTGGTGAGGACGACGGCGTCGTCGACGATGTCCGCGAAGCCCCATCCTTGTAGGGTGTCGCGGACGAACAGGCGGGCGGAGGCGACCGAGCGCCCCTGGGGGTCGAAGCTGGCAGCCGCCCGAGCCGTGATCACAAGTCTCCTTCGACGCGGTACATCGGTGCCAGGTTACTTACCTTCCCGGGCGGCATGGGCCGTCACCGGGGATTCCACCCGGCAGGGCGGCCGGTGTGCGATGGTGCCGAAGTGTTATCGCCGGGTTCGGCCAGGGTGAAACACTGGGCAGGATCGGTTTGCACGGCGCGACACGCCGTGTGCCGGTGGATGTGCGGTCGACCCTTTCGGGAGGGACACGGTGGAGTCTGGCGCAGCGGTGCGGCGTACGGGAACGCGCGCGAAGGGTGGCAGGTCGCGCCGGAGCGGGACGACCGAGGTGGATACCGCCGCCCTGAACCGGCTGCTCACGGCCCTGGTGTCGATGCGGGACGGGAACTTCCGCAAGCGGCTGACGGTGTCCGGCGACGGGGTGATGGCGGAGATCGCCGCCGTCTACAACGAGGTCGCCGACCGCAACCTGCACCTCACCGGGGAGCTGTCCCGGGTCCGGCGCACGGTCGGGCGCGAGGGCAAGCTGAGCGAACGGCTGGAAGTCGGTGCCTGCGAGGGCTCCTGGGCGGCCGCGATCGACGCGTCCAACCAGCTCGTCGACGATCTGGCGCGGCCGGTGTCCGAGGTCGGGCGGGTGCTGTCGGCGGTCGCCGAGGGCGACCTGGACCAGCGGATGGACCTGCGGACGCAGACGGCGGACGGGGCGGGGCACCCGCTGCGCGGGGAGTTCCTCAAGGTCGGGCGGACGGTCAACAACCTGGTCGACCAGCTGTCGGCGTTCACCGACGAGGTGACGCGGGTGGCGCTGGAGGTGGGTACCGAGGGCAAGCTCGGCGGGCAGGCCCAGGTGCGCGGAATGTCGGGTTCGTGGAAGGACCTGACCGATTCCGTCAACACGATGGCGTACCGGCTCACCGCCCAGGTGCGTGACATCGCGCTGGTGACGACGGCGGTGGCGAAGGGCGACCTGTCGCGCAAGGTCACGGTGCACGTGGCCGGCGAGATGCTCCAGCTGAAGAACACCGTCAACACGATGGTGGACCAGCTGTCGTCGTTCTCCTCGGAGGTGACGCGGGTCGCCCGCGAGGTCGGCACGGAGGGCGAGCTCGGCGGGCAGGCGCAGGTCCCCGGTGTCGCCGGCGTGTGGAAGGACCTCACCGACTCCGTCAACACGATGGCGGGCAACCTGACGGCCCAGGTGCGGGGGATCGCGCAGGTCACGACGGCCGTCGCGAACGGCGACCTGTCGCAGAAGGTGCGGGTCAGCGCGCGCGGCGAGGTCGCACAGCTGGCCGAAACGATCAATCAGATGACCGAGACGCTGCGGACGTTCGCGGACGAGGTCACGCGCGTCGCCAGCGAGGTCGGGGCCAAGGGCCTGCTGGGCGGCCAGGCGCAGGTGCCGGGCGCGGCGGGGACGTGGAAGGACCTCACCGACTCGGTGAACACGGTCTTCCGCAACCTCACCACGCAGGTGCGCGACATCGCCCAGGTGACGACCGCCGTGGCCAACGGCGACCTGTCGCAGAAGGTCACCGTCGACGTCGCCGGCGAGATGCTGGAGCTGAAGAACACCGTCAACACGATGGTGGACCAGCTGCAGTCCTTCGGCGCGGAAGTGACGCGGGTGGCCCGTGAGGTCGGCGTCGAGGGCGAGCTGGGCGGCCAGGCGCAGGTGCCGGGCGCGGCGGGGACGTGGAAGGACCTCACCGACTCGGTGAACACCGCCTTCCGGAACCTCACCGGTCAGGTCCGCAACATCGCGCAGGTCACCACGGCCGTGGCCAACGGCGACCTGTCGCAGAAGGTCACCGTCGACGTCTCCGGCGAGATGCTCCAGCTGAAGAACACCGTGAACACGATGGTGGACCAGCTCTCCAGCTTCGCCGACCAGGTCACGCGGATGGCGCGGGACGTGGGCACGGAGGGCCGGCTCGGCGGGCAGGCCCGCGTCGAGGGCGTGTCGGGCACCTGGAAGGAGCTGACCGACTCGGTCAACTTCATGGCCGGGAACCTCACCTCCCAGGTGCGCCAGATCGCCCAGGTGACGACGGCGGTGGCGCGGGGCGACCTGTCGCAGAAGATCGACGTGGACGCCCGGGGCGAGATCCTGGAGCTGAAGAACACCATCAACACGATGGTCGACCAGCTGTCGGCCTTCGCGGAGCAGGTGACCCGGGTGGCCCGGGACGTGGGCACGGAGGGCCGCCTCGGCGGCCAGGCGCAGGTGCCGGGCGTCGCCGGGGTGTGGCGGGACCTCACGGACTCGGTGAACGGCATGGCCGGGAACCTGACCTCGCAGGTCCGCAACATCGCGCAGGTCGCGACGGCGGTGGCGCGGGGCGACCTGTCGCAGAAGATCGACGTGGACGCCCGGGGCGAGATCCTGGAGCTGAAGAACACCCTCAACACGATGGTGGACCAGCTGTCTAACTTCGCCGAGCAGGTGACCCGGGTGGCCCGCGAGGTGGGCACCGAGGGGATCCTGGGCGGCCAGGCGGAGGTGAAGGGCGTCTCCGGCACCTGGAAGGACCTGACGCAGTCCGTCAACTTCATGGCGAACAACCTCACCTCGCAGGTGCGCAACATCGCCGAGGTGACGACGGCGGTGGCGACCGGCGACCTCTCCAAGAAGATCACGGTCGACGCCAAGGGCGAGATCCTGGAGCTGGTGACGACCGTCAACACGATGGTGGACCAGCTGTCGTCGTTCGCGGAGCAGGTGACCCGGGTGGCGCGCGAGGTGGGCTCCGAGGGCATCCTCGGCGGCCAGGCCCGGGTACGCGGCGTGACGGGCATCTGGAAGGACCTGACCGACAACGTCAACCTGATGGCGAACAACCTGACCTCCCAGGTGCGCAACATCTCCCAGGTGTCGGCGGCCGTCGCCAACGGCGACCTGACCAAGAAGGTGACGGTGGAGGCGCGAGGCGAGGTCGCGCAGCTCGCCGACACGGTCAACACGATGGTCAAGACGCTGTCCTCGTTCGCCGACGAGGTCACGCGCGTGGCACGCGAGGTGGGCACCGAGGGCCGCCTCGGCGGCCAGGCGCACGTCCCGGGGGTGTCGGGGACCTGGAAGGACCTCACCGACTCGGTGAACTTCATGGCGTCGAACCTGACCGGGCAGGTGCGCCAGATCGCCATGGTCACGACGGCGATCGCCAAGGGCGACATGACCAAGAAGATCGACATCGACGCCCGGGGCGAGATCCTGGAGCTGAAGAACACGATCAACACGATGGTCGACCAGCTGTCGTCGTTCGCCGAGCAGGTGACGCGCGTGGCGCGCGAGGTGGGCACCGAGGGCATCCTCGGCGGCCAGGCCCGGGTGCGGGACGTCGACGGCACGTGGCGGGACCTGACCGAGTCCGTGAACGAGATGGCCGGCAACCTCACCCGGCAGGTCCGCGCGATCGCGGCCGTCGCCACGGCGGTGACGCGCGGCGACCTCAACCTGAAGATCGACGTCGATGCGGCGGGCGAGATCCAGGTCCTCCAGGACAACATCAACACGATGATCGCCAACCTGCGCGACACGACGCTGGCGAACAAGGAGCAGGACTGGCTGAAGGGCAACCTGGCCCGGATCTCGGCCCTCATGCAGGGCCGCCGCGACCTGGACGACGTCGCCTCGCTGATCATGAGCGAGCTGACGCCGGTGGTCTCGGCGCAGCACGGGGCGTTCTTCCTCGCGACGCCGGCCGGCGGGACCACCGAGATCGGCACCGAGGGCGGCCCGGACGGCTCGTACGAGCTGCGGATGCGCGGGAGCTACGCGTACGCGGGCGGGCAGATGCCTACGGCGTTCCGGCCGGGGGAGGGCTTGATCGGGACGGTCGCGGAGGAGAAGCGGACGATCCTCGTCGAGAACACCCCGCCGGGCTACCTGAAGATCTCCTCGGGGCTCGGGGAGGCGCCCCCGGCTCATGTGATCGTGCTGCCGGTGCTCTTCGAGGGGAAGGTGCTGGGCGTGATCGAGCTGGCGTCGTTCCAGCCGTTCACGCAGATCCAGAAGGACTTCCTGAGCCAGATCGCCGAGATGATCGGCACGAGCGTCAACACCATCAGCGTCAACTCCAAGACGGAGATGCTGCTCAAGCAGTCGCAGGAGATGACGGAGCAGCTGCGCGAGCGCTCCGACGAGCTGGAGAACCGGCAGAAGGCGCTCCAGGCCGCCAACGCGGAGCTGGAGGAGAAGGCGGAGCTGCTGGCGCAGCAGAATCGGGACATCGAGGTGAAGAACACCGAGATCGAGGAGGCCCGGCAGGTCCTCGAGGAGCGCGCCGAGCAGCTCGCGGTCTCGATGCGCTACAAGTCGGAGTTCCTGGCGAACATGTCCCACGAGCTGCGGACGCCGCTGAACTCGCTGCTGATCCTGGCGAAGCTGCTGGCCGACAACGCGGACGAGAACCTGTCGCCCAAGCAGGTGGAGTTCGCGGAGACCATCCACGGGGCGGGCTCGGACCTGCTCCAGCTGATCAACGACATCCTCGACCTGTCGAAGGTCGAGGCGGGCAAGATGGACGTCTCCCCGACGCGGATCGCGCTGGTGCAGCTCGTCGACTACGTGGAGGCGACCTTCCGGCCGCTGACCGCGGAGAAGGGCCTGGACTTCTCGGTACGGGTCTCCCCGGAGCTGCCCGCCACCCTGCACACCGACGAGCAGCGGCTCCTCCAGGTGCTGCGGAACCTGCTGTCGAACGCGGTGAAGTTCACCGACACGGGGGCGGTGGAGCTGGTCATCCGCCCGGCGGGGTCGGACGTGCCGCCGGCGATCAGGGAGCAGCTGCTGGAGGCGGGCTCGCTGCGCGAGGCGGACGGGGACCTGATCGCGTTCTCGGTGACGGACACCGGCATCGGAATCGCGGCGAGCAAGATGCTGGTGATCTTCGAGGCGTTCAAGCAGGCGGACGGGACCACGAGCCGGAAGTACGGCGGCACGGGCCTCGGGCTGTCGATCAGCCGGGAGATCGCCCGGCTGCTGGGCGGCGAGATCCACGCCGCGAGCGAGCCCGGCCGCGGCTCCACCTTCACGCTGTACCTGCCGCTGCACCCGAGCGAGCTGCCGCCCCAGGGGTACGCCTCCCCCCAGCCCGGCGGCCGGCCGGAGGCCCACCGCCGGCCGGAGGGCGGGGCGCCGGAGGCGCCGGCGCCGGCCGTCCCGCCGGCGCTGCCCGCCGCGCAGCCGCAGCCGGCCGCGCCGGCGGCCGCACCCGGCGGGCAGGGCCAGGGCGGGGCGGCGCTGTTCCGGCGCCGCCGCAAGGCGCTGGGCGGCGAGCCGGAGCCGCGTACGGCGGGGGCACCCGCAGCCCGGCCGGGCGCGGCGGCGCCGGAGGAGGCGGGCTGGACGGCGCCGCAGGCGGAGCCGGCGGCGGCGCCGGCGTACGACTTCCACGGGGAGAAGGTGCTGATCGTCGACGACGACGTCCGGAACGTCTTCGCGCTGACCAGCGTGCTGGAGCAGCACGGGCTGGCGGTGCTGTACGCGGAGAACGGCCGGGAGGGCATCGAGGTGCTGGAGCAGCACGACAACGTGGCGGTCGTGCTGATGGACATCATGATGCCGGAGATGGACGGGTACGCGACGACGGCGGCGATCCGGCGGATGCCGCAGTTCGCCGGGCTGCCGATCATCGCGCTCACCGCGAAGGCGATGAAGGGCGACAAGGAGAAGGCCATCGACTCCGGGGCGTCCGACTACGTCACCAAGCCGGTCGACCCGGACTACCTGCTGTCGGTGATGGAGCAGTGGATGCGCGGGGAATGACAGCGGCAGGGAGGGGGCGGCCGGGAACCCCGCGGCCCCCCGCCCCGTTTCCCTTTCGTGCACAGTGACATCTTGGTGACAGGGTGTGGCGATCTCGGGACTGGGGCTACGATGACCGGCACAAGGACGGGCGGCGCAAGGATGCCGTCCTCTGGGGCGGGGCCCGGCGCGCGCGCCGGAGCCAGGAGCCGGGGAGGCCCCATGCCGGGGCGAGGAGGACAGGGCATGGTGCAGAAGGCCAAGATCCTCCTGGTCGACGACCGGCCGGAGAATCTGCTGGCGCTGGAGGCCATCCTCTCCGCGCTCGATCAGACCCTGGTCAGGGCGTCGTCCGGGGAGGAAGCGCTCAAGGCGCTGCTCACGGACGATTTCGCGGTCATCCTGCTGGACGTGCAGATGCCCGGCATGGACGGCTTCGAGACGGCCGCGCACATCAAGCGGCGGGAGCGGACCCGGGACATCCCGATCATCTTCCTGACCGCGATCAACCACGGTCCGCACCACACCTTCCGCGGCTACGCGGCGGGCGCGGTGGACTACATCTCCAAGCCGTTCGACCCGTGGGTGCTGCGGGCGAAGGTCTCCGTGTTCGTCGAGCTGTACACGAAGAACTGCCGGCTGCGGGAGCAGGCGGCGCTGCTGCGGCTCCAGCTGGAGGGCGGCGGCACGGCCGACGGGGGCAAGGAGACCGCCGGGCTGCTCGCCGAGCTGTCGGCGCGGCTCGCGGCGGTGGAGGAGCAGGCCGAGGCGCTGACGAAGCAGCTCGGCGAGGAGGCCGCCGACCCGGCGGTCGTGGCGACCGCGGCGCACCTGGAGCGCAAGCTCACCGGGCTGCGGCGGGCGCTGGACGCGCTGGAGCCGGGGTCGGGCGGGGGAGCGCAGGTCATGCCCGCGCAGCACTGAACGGACCGGCGCCGTCCGGACCGGCGCCGCCCGCGGGTGGGCGTGCGGGAGCGAAAGGTCTGGCGGATCGTCAAATCGACGCTCTAGCGGGCGACACGAAAGGGTGAAGGGGTGGGCACGCGTGTCCACCGGCGTGCACACCGGTAACCTCAGGCCCATGGCCTCACGTACGTCCGGCAAGGGTTCCCAGAGCACGGCGGGCACCGCGAAGGGCCGCACCGGCCGTACGACGGCGCCGGCGAAGAAGGCGGCCCCCGCACGCGGCGCGGCCGCGCGGAAGGCGCCCGCGAAGCGGGCCCCCGCCAAGAAGGCGGCGCCGAAGCCCGCCCCCTCCCCGACCGGGGGAGTGGTGCGGCTGGTGCGCGCCGTCTGGCTGGGCTGCGCGCACGCCGTCGGCGCGGTGTTCCGCGGGATCGGGCAGGGCGCGAGGAACCTCGACCCGGCGCACCGCAAGGACGGCGTCGCGCTGCTGCTGCTCGCCCTTGCGCTGATCGTCGCCGCGGGGACCTGGTCGAACCTGAGCGGTCCGGTCGGCGAGCTGGTCACGATGCTCGTCACCGGCGCCTTCGGCCGGCTCGACCTGCTCGTCCCGGTCATCCTCGGCGTCATGGCCGTCCGCTTCATCCGCCATCCCGACCAGCCCGACGCCAACGGCCGGATCGGCGTCGGCCTGTCCGCGCTGGCCGTCGGCGTCCTCGGCCTCGTCCACATCGCCTGCGGCGCGCCCGGCCGGGGCGAGGGCACGACCGCCATGCAGGACGCGGGCGGCCTGATCGGCTGGGCCGCGTCCAAGCCGCTGATCTTCACCATGGGCGCCCCGCTGGCCGTGCCGATGCTGGTCCTCCTGACGGTCTTCGGGCTGCTCGTCGTCACCGCGACGCCCGTCAACGCCATCCCGGAGCGGCTGCGCCGGCTCGGGATCCGGCTCGGCGTCATCGCCCCGAACGAGTACGACGAGGAGTACGGGCCGTCCCCCGCCGCCCGGCGCGGCCGCCACGACCCCGAGCAGTGGCGGGCCCGCGGCGGCCCGGCCGACGCCGGCCCGGACCCGGTGGACATCGAGGAGCAGGCCCTGGCCGCCCGCCGGCGCCGCCCGCGCCGCACGCCGGTCGACCCCGCGGTCGAGCGGGAGATGGACGCCGTCGACGTGGCCGCTGCCGCCGCTGCCGCCCTGGACGGGGTCGTCCTCGGCGGGATGCCGCCTTCGCCGGTGGTCGCCGACCTCACCCAGGGCATCACCCCCGGGCAGGACGGCGCGGAGCCCACGGCGCCGGTGCCGCCGGCCCGCGCCGGCGCGCCCGCCGGTGCGCGCGGCGCCGCCGCCGCGGAGCCGGCCGGCGGGCTGCCGCACGACACCACGGCCGCGGCGTCGGGGACGCTGTCCGTGCCCGACCTGACCAAGGCGCCGCCGGAGCCGCAGCCGCTGCCGCCCCGGGCGGAGCAGCTCCGGCTGCGCGGGGACATCGCCTACGCCCTGCCCTCGCTGGACCTGCTGGAGCGGGGCGGGCCGGGCAAGACGCGCAGCGCGGCGAACGACGCCGTCGTCGCCTCCCTGCGCAACGTCTTCTCCGAGTTCAAGGTCGACGCTGACGTCACCGGCTTCACCCGCGGCCCGACGGTCACCCGCTACGAGGTCACCCTCGGCGCGGCCGTCAAGGTGGAGCGGATCACCGCGCTGACCAAGAACATCGCGTACGCGGTCGCAAGCCCCGACGTCCGGATCATCAGCCCGATCCCGGGCAAGTCGGCCGTCGGCATCGAGATCCCGAACACCGACCGCGAGATGGTCAACCTGGGCGACGTGCTGCGCCTGGCGGACGCCGCCGAGGACGACCACCCGATGCTCGTCGCGCTCGGCAAGGACGTCGAGGGCGGCTACGTCATGGCCAACCTCGCGAAGATGCCGCACGTGCTGGTCGCCGGCGCCACGGGCTCCGGCAAGTCCTCCTGCATCAACTGCCTGATCACCTCGATCATGGTGCGGGCCACGCCGGAGGACGTCCGCATGGTGCTGATCGACCCCAAGCGGGTGGAGCTGACGGCGTACGAGGGCATCCCGCACCTGATCACGCCGATCATCACCAACCCCAAGCGGGCCGCCGAGGCCCTCCAGTGGGTCGTGCGCGAGATGGACCTGCGCTACGACGACCTGGCGGCCTTCGGCTACCGGCACATCGACGACTTCAACCAGGCCATCCGCGAGGGCAAGATCAAGCTGCCGCCGGGCAGCGAGCGGGAGCTCAGCCCGTACCCGTACCTCCTGGTGATCGTCGACGAGCTCGCCGACCTGATGATGGTCGCCCCGCGCGACGTGGAGGACTCCATCGTCCGCATCACCCAGCTGGCCCGCGCGGCCGGCATCCACCTGGTGCTCGCCACGCAGCGCCCCTCGGTCGACGTGGTGACGGGCCTGATCAAGGCGAACGTGCCCTCGCGGCTCGCGTTCGCCACCTCCTCGCTCGCCGACAGCCGGGTCATCCTGGACCAGCCGGGCGCCGAGAAGCTCATCGGCAAGGGCGACGGGCTGTTCCTGCCGATGGGCGCCAACAAGCCGGTCCGCCTCCAGGGCGCCTTCGCCACCGAGGAGGAGGTCGGCAAGGTCGTCCGGCACTGCAAGGACCAGATGGCGCCGGTCTTCCGGGACGACGTCACGGTCGGCCAGCAGCAGAAGAAGGAGATCGACGAGGAGATCGGCGACGACCTGGACCTGCTCTGCCAGGCGGCCGAGCTGGTGGTCTCCACCCAGTTCGGGTCGACGTCGATGCTCCAGCGCAAGCTGCGCGTGGGCTTCGCCAAGGCGGGCCGGCTGATGGACCTGATGGAGTCGCGGGGGATCGTCGGGCCGAGCGAGGGCTCCAAGGCGCGCGACGTCCTGGTGAAAGCGGACGAACTGGACGGAGTGCTCGCGGTCATCCGAGGCGAGGCGCCGTAGGCGCGGCGGGGCGGGGCCGGGCGGATTTCGCGGGCAACCGTTTCCCTTGGGCCCACGTCTAGTTGAGGGGGGTGGCGGCACCGTCCGGTGCGGTACCCGGTGCGCGTGCGGGTCCGGGCGGCCGCCGAAGCGGCACGGGCCCCGGCACGCCATTCGGATGGCGTACGGAGTCCACCCCTCCGGTTGCTCCTCCCTTTCGTCACCCCCCTAGACTGGACATCCAGCAGGTGGCTACACGCTCGAAAGGCGCCCTCGTGTCCATCGGCATCTCCAACTCCCCCGAAGATGAGCGTCCTTCGACCGGCGACCGGTCCGAGGACCGCCCCACCGAACGCACTTCCGAAGGGCCGTCCATCGGGACGGCCCTGAAGAAAGCCCGCATCGTCGCCGGGCTCACCGTCGACGAGGTCAGCTCCACGACGCGCGTGCGCATCCCGATCGTGCACGCGATCGAGGCCGACGACTTCACGCGGTGCGGCGGCGACGTGTACGCCCGCGGCCACATCCGCACCCTCGCCCGCGCCGTCGGACTCGACCCGGCCCCCCTGGTCGAGGCGTACGACGCGGCCCACGGCGGCCGGCCGGCGCCGACTCCGGCCGCGCCCATGTTCGACGCGGAGCGGATCCGCCCCGAGCGGCAGCGGCCCAACTGGACCGCCGCCATGGTCGCCGCCATCGTCGCCGTGATCGGCTTCGTCGGCTTCACCGCCTTCGGCGGCGGCGGGGCCGGGGAGAAGCGGCCCCAGGCCGAGGGCTCCTCCGCCCCCAAGGCCGCGCCCAAGCAGCCCGCCGGCAAGCCGGCACTGCCCCAGCAGAGCCCGGCGGCGCCGAAGCCGGAGCCCTCCGACAGCGCCATCGCCGCCGCGCCCAAGGACCTCGTCACGGTCGTCCTGACCGCCAGCGACGGCGACAGCTGGATCTCCGCCAAGGACCACAGCGGCCGGCTGCTCTTCGACGGAACCCTGGACATCGGCGAGTCCAAGACCTTCACCGACAAGGAATCCATCGACCTCGTGATCGGGGATGCCGGTGTCGTCACGCTGTTCGTGAACGGCAAGGAGATCAAGGACGAATTCCAGCCGGGCCAGGTGGAACGTCTCACATACACCAAGGACGATCCCGTCCAGGGACCGGCCCAGGCGGGCTGAGCTGCACGGAATACGGAATTCCGGATCCCCGGGGTGTCGCACGGCACCCCGGGGATCTTGGTTTGCCGGGCCTTGGGGCGGGGGTCGCCGTTCGGACAAAGTAGTCTTGAGTCCATGCCCGAACGCCGTACCGTCGCCCTTGTCACTCTTGGCTGCGCCCGTAACGAGGTGGACTCGGAGGAGCTCGCAGGCCGCTTGGCGGCGGATGGCTGGGAGCTCGTCGAGGACGCCGCCGAAGCGGACGTCGCCGTCGTCAACACCTGCGGCTTCGTCGAAGCCGCGAAGAAGGACTCCGTGGACGCCCTCCTCGAGGCCAACGACCTCAAGGACCACGGGCGCACCCAGGCCGTCGTCGCCGTCGGCTGCATGGCCGAGCGCTACGGCAAGGAGCTCGCCGAAGCCCTCCCCGAGGCCGACGGCGTGCTCGGCTTCGACGACTACGCCGACATCTCCAACCGCCTCCAGGTGATCCTCAGCGGCGGCAGCGTCGAGGCGCACACCCCGCGCGACCGCCGCAAGCTGCTGCCGATCAGCCCCGCCGAGCGCCAGCAGGCCGCCGACGTCGCCCTCCCCGGGCACGCCCAGGAGCCCGTCCAGGCCCCCGCCGACCTCCCCGAGGGCGTCGCGCCCGCGTCCGGCCCGCGCGCCCCGCTGCGCCGCCGCCTGGCCACCAGCCCGGTCGCCTCCGTCAAGCTCGCCTCCGGCTGCGACCGCCGCTGCTCCTTCTGCGCCATCCCGTCCTTCCGCGGGTCCTTCATCTCCCGCCGCCCCTCCGACGTGCTCGGCGAGACGCGCTGGCTCGCGGAGCAGGGCGTCAAGGAGGTCATGCTGGTCTCCGAGAACAACACCTCGTACGGCAAGGACCTCGGCGACATCCGCCTGCTGGAGACGCTGCTGCCCGAGCTCGCCGCCGTCGACGGCATCGAGCGCGTCCGCGTCAGCTACCTGCAGCCCGCCGAGATGCGGCCCGGCCTGATCGACGTGCTGACCTCCACCCCGAAGGTCGCCCCCTACTTCGACCTGTCCTTCCAGCACTCCGCGCCCGACGTGCTGCGCGCCATGCGCCGCTTCGGCGACACCGACCGCTTCCTGGAGCTGCTGGACACCATCCGCGGCAAGGCGCCGCAGGCCGGCGTCCGCTCCAACTTCATCGTCGGCTTCCCCGGCGAGACCGAAGCCGACTTCGCCGAGCTGGAGCGCTTCCTCACGCACGCGCGGCTCGACGCCATCGGCGTCTTCGGCTACTCCGACGAGGAGGGCACCGAGGCCGTCGGCTACGAGAACAAGCTCGACGAGGACACCATCGCCGAGCGGCTCGCCCACATGCAGCGCCTCGCCGAGGAGCTCACCTCCCAGCGCGCGGAGGAGCGGATCGGGGAGACCCTGGAGGTACTCGTCGAATCCGTCGAGGCGGTCGACGAGGACGGCGACGGCGCCTACGGGCGCGCCGCGCACCAGGCCCCCGAGACCGACGGCCAGGTCCTCTTCACCGACAGCACCGGCCTGGTGCCCGGCCGCATGGTGACCGCCAAGGTCGTCGGCACGCTGGGCGTGGACCTGGTGGCCGAGCCCCTGGAGCTGGAGGAGGCGGCCGGATGAGCGGAGTCCCGGCATCCGCGGCGGGCGGGACCGGCCGCCGGCCCGTTCCCGGCGCGAAGCTGGGGGCCGCGGCAGTGAACCAGGCCAGCCTGTGGAACATCGCCAACATCCTGACGATGATCCGGCTCGTCCTGGTGCCGGGATTCGTGCTGCTGCTCCTCGCCGATGGCGGGTACGACCCGGTGTGGCGTGCGCTGGCCTGGGCCGCGTTCGCCGTCGCCATGATCACGGACATCTTCGACGGGCACCTGGCCCGTACGTACAACCTGGTCACGGACTTCGGGAAGATCGCCGACCCCATCGCCGACAAGGCGATCATGGGGTCGGCGCTGGTCTGCCTCTCCTGGCTGGGAGAGCTGCCCTGGTGGGTGACCGGGGTGATCCTGGGGCGGGAGCTCGGTATCACCCTCATGCGCTTCTGGGTGATCCGCTACGGGGTGATCCCGGCCAGCCGCGGCGGGAAGCTCAAGACGCTGGCGCAGGGCACCGCGGTGGGCATGTACGTCCTCGCGCTGACCGGGGCGCTGGCCACCATGCGGTTCTGGGTGATGGCGGTGGCCGTCGTGCTGACCGTCGTCACCGGTTTGGATTACGTCCGCCAGGCCGTCGTGCTCCGGCGCAGGGGCCTGGCGGCCGAGCGGGCGGCCGCAGCCGAGGAGGCGGCCGCGAGGTGACGGACGCGGTGCGGGGCTCCGCAAGGGGCGCAGGCGCCCCGCGGACGGCGGTGGACCCGGCGCCCGCGGCGCGGACGGCCGCGGAGATCGCCGCGGAGGCGCTCCGGCTGCTTGCGGACGGTGACCAGACCCTCGCTGTCGCCGAGTCGCTGACGGGGGGCATGGTCGCCGCCTCGTTGACGTCCGTACCCGGTGCTTCCCGGTCGTTCCGCGGATCGGTCACGGCGTACGCGACCGACGTGAAGGCGCGGGTGCTCGGCGTCGACGCCGGCCTGCTGGCCGCCGAGGGTGCGGTGAACCCGCAGGTGGCGGTCGAGATGGCGGCCGGCGTGCGGCGTGTGCTCGACGCCTCTTGGGGGATCGCGACCACCGGCGTCGCCGGCCCGGACCCGCAGGACGGGCAACCGGTGGGGACGGTTTTCGTCGCCGTTTCCGGACCGCTGTTCGAGAAAAGCGCCGCGTTGAGGTTGAACGGCTCCCGGGAGGAAATCCGTAGGGAGAGTGCACGCACAGTGCTCGAACTCCTCTTGAGCGAACTCCGCGAGAATGTGCGGGGGCAGGATACGGAACAGAACGGGGGGATTTGATGTTTGCAGCCCTGAGTGAACACGACATCGCTCCCCGCACGGCCGCGGCGCGAGGCGGTACGGTGGGGCGTGAAGGATGCGGCTACACGGTCAGAGGAGGGAGCCACCGATGATTCTGCTCCGTCGCCTGCTGGGTGACGTGCTGCGTCGGCAGCGCCAGCGCCAGGGCCGTACTCTGCGCGAAGTCTCCTCGTCCGCCCGAGTTTCTCTCGGCTATCTTTCCGAGGTGGAGCGGGGGCAGAAGGAGGCGTCCTCCGAACTGCTCTCCGCGATCTGCGACGCGTTGGACGTACGGATGTCCGAGCTGATGCGCGAGGTCAGTGACGAGCTGTCGCTGGCCGAGCTGGCACAGTCGGCCGCGGCAAGCGAACCCGTACCGGTGCCGGTACGCCCGATGCTCAACTCGGTCTCCGTGACGTCCGTCGCGGGCGGGCCGGAGCGGGTGACCATCAAGGCGCCTGCGGAAGCGGTGAACGTCGTAGCCGCTTGAGCGCGAGTGCGCGTGCCGTGAAGGCAAGAGCGTGGCCGGAGCCCCGGCCGGTGCGAGAGCACCGGCCGGGGCTCCTCGCCGTTTCGGGTGCGGGTGCGCAGGGTGTGCGGGAGGATGGACCGCGTCCGGTCGCGGCCTGAACCCGGGAGGCAGCCGTGCGGCGGTTGGCCGTGCCCCTCGCGCTGGCGGCGGGCGTGCTCTGGTGCTGGGCGGTGCTGCGGCTGGTGCTGGAACCGGAGGCCTCCGGGACGCTGGAGGGCGCGGTGGCCGTGGGCGGCTGGGGGCTGGGCGTACTGCCGGTCCACTGCGCGCCGCACCGCGGCCGGCGGAAGGGCCGGGCCGACGGCGGCGGGGCCGCGGCGGGCGGGCGGCCCGATGCGGCGGAGGGCGTACCGGGACCGTACGGCCGCGACTGACGGGACATCAGTCGGGGTGCGGGCCGGACTGGCAGCCGGGACACCAGTACGTCGGGCGGTCGTCCTGGTCGGCCCTGCGCACGGGGGCGCCGCAGCGCAGGCAGGGCAGGCCCAGGCGCCCGTAGACGAACAGGGCGCGGCCCGGCCGGCGGCTGCCGGTGGTGTTGCGGCCCTCGCCCGGGCCGGTGTTGGCGGCGAGCAGCCGCTGCGCCGCTGCGGCCATGCGGACGGCGGTCCTCGGCGCATCGGGCAGGGCGCCGACCGGCGTCCAGGGGGTCGCCCCGGCCATGAAGCACAGCTCGCACTTGTACACGTTGCCGATGCCGGCCAGGTTGCGCTGGTCGAGCAGGGCCTCGCCGAGCGGCCGCTCCGGGGCGGCGAGCAGGTTGGCGGCGGCCCGGTCCGCGTCCCAGTCCGGGCCGAGGAGGTCGGGGCCGAGGTGGCCGACGACGCGGTCCTCGTCGGCGGTGCGCAGCAGCTCCACGACGGGCAGGCGGTAGCCGACGGCCGTGCGGTCGGCGGTGCCGAGGACGGCGCGGACCTCGTACAGGGGGCCGCCGCGCCATTTCCGGCCGGAGGGGAAGACGTGCCAGGCGCCGTCCATGCGCAGGTGGGTGTGGAGGGTCAGGCCGCCCTCGAAGCGGGCGAGGAGGTGTTTGCCGCGGGGGACGACCTCCAGGGTGGTGCGTCCGGTCAGGTCGGTGGTCGCCAGGCGCGGGACGCGCATGTCCCAGACGGCCAGCTCGCGGCCGGCGAGGGCGGCGTGCAGCCGGGCTGCGGCGCGCCAGACGCTGTCTCCTTCGGGCATGGGCCCATTGTGGGCCCGCGGGCACCGGGGAGACGGGCCGAGCCCCTGCGGCCGGGTGGCGCCGCAGGGGCTCGTGAGGGGCCGGGAGGGTTCACCGGGCCGCGGATGCGGCCTGCGGGCTACTTCCAGACGAGGCCCTTGCCCTTGCCGAGGTACGGGTTGCCCCAGTACTCGGCGCCGGAGACCTTGGTCTCGGCGGACGGGGCCAGGGCGACGGCGCAGCCCGTGGCGGTCTGGCCGTTGGTGAAGCCCTTCGGCAGGGAGTCGTTCGGGCACTTCTCGAACTTGCCGATGACGGAGAGCTTGCCGGCCTCGCTGCCGTCGCCGAGCAGGCCCTTCATGTGGCCGACGCTGGTGTACGACAGGTCGACGGTGCCGACGTTCTTGATCGAGTACCGAATGTAGTACGGGACCTTGCCCTTGACCTGGTCGCCGAGCTTGAAGACGTCGAGGTCGGAGGGGTTGCCCTGCTCGATCGCGGTGACGGTGAGGGCGATCGTGCCGCCCTTGGTCTTGCCGTAGTCGAACGGGACGGTGGCCGTCTCGCCGATCTTGAAGGTCTGGCCGGGCTTGGCCGTGTCGCCGGGCGTGCCGCCGGCCGGCGCCCCGCTGCTCTGGCCGGCGTCCGGGGTGGCCGGTGCGGCGCTCTGGTCGCCGCCCGCGGGGGCGGAGGAGGCCGGGGCCGACGGCGCGGGGGCGAGCTCCTCGTTTCCGTTCTTGCAGCCGGTCAGCGTCAGGGTGCCGGCGACCGCCAGGCCGATGACGGCGGTGGTGGCTCGTCGCGTGTTGCTCACAGCTCTTCGTCCCCCATGTAGGTGCACTTTGATGTGGCATCGTCACGAGCGATGCCTGCGGGAATCTTGATAGCCGAGGCGCGGGGCCGCATTCCAGCCATGGCGGGGTCTGTGACATGCTCCGTACATAAGTGCGACGTAAGTGCAACGGCCGAGACCTCACCGAAGCCTTACGGCCGCAGCCGCAGCCCCCGCGGACTCGCGTGGAAGCCGGCCGCCTCCAGCACCCCGCCCAGCGGCGACGTCAGCGCCGGCGCCGCATTGATCCGCTCCACCGTCAGCGCCGGGAGCGTCCCCGCCCGCGACGCCTCCGCCAGCGCGCCCGCCGCTGCGGCCAGCCTCGGATCCTCCGCCTCCGGCCATGCCAGCAGCGTCTTCCCGCCGCGCTCCAGGTACAGCACCAGCTCCCCGTCCACCAGCACCACCAGCGAGCCCGCCTTGCGGCCCGGCTTGTGCGAGGCCCCCGCCGGGGGCTCCGGCCACGGCAGGGCCGCCCCGTACGCGTTCGCCGGGTCCGCCGCGGCCAGCACCACCGCCGCCAGCGGTGGCGGATTGCGCTCCGCCGACCGCAGCCGGTCCACCGCACCGTCCATTGCGAACTGCGCCGCGCCCAGCCCCTCCACCACGTACCCGCGGCGGGCCTGCCCGCTGTCCTCGAACGCCGACAGCACCCGGTACACCGCGCTGAAGCCGCCCTCGACGCCCTCGGCGGCCACCGCCCCCCGCGTCACCACCCCGTGCCGGTCCAGGAGCGTACGGGCCAGGGCGTGCGCCCGGTGGGTCGGATCCGGCGCCTGCTCCGGCACCAGCGACCAGCGGCCCGAGACCGTGGGCGGCCCCTGCCGCACGGCCTGGGCCGCGCCCACCGCGCCGTACCGCCCGCGGGGCACCGTACGGCGCGCCCGGTGGGCGGTGGCCCCGGCCGTGCGGCCCGAGCCCAGCACCGCCCGCAGCGGCGCCAGCGTGTCGTTCGTCAGCCGGCCCGACCAGGCCAGGTCCCACAGCGCGTCCGCCAACGCCGGCTCGGAGGCCTCCGGATGGCGGGCCCGGACCGCCTGCGCGACCTGGCGGAAGAACAGCCCGTACCCGCCCGACAGCGCCTCCAGCACCGCCTCGTGAAGCGGCGTCAGCTCCAGCGGGTGCGCGGCAGGCAGCAGCAGCGGCGCCGCGTCCGCCAGGTACAGCGACACCCACCCGTCCTTGCCGGGCAGGGCCCCGGCGCCGGCCCACACCACCTCCCCGGTGGTGGTCAGCTCGTCCAGCATGGCCGGCGAGTAGCCCGCCACCCGCGAGGGCAGGACCAGCCGCTCCAGCGCCGACGCGGGCACCGGGGCGCCCTGCAGCTGCTCGATCGCCCTGGCCAGGCCGTCGATGCCGCGCAGCCCGCCGCCCAGGTGCTGCCACTGCGGCAGGAACACCGCCAGCGAGGCCGGCGGCACCGGCTCCAGCTCCTCGCGCAGCGCGGCCAGCGAGCGCCGCCGCAGCCTGCGCAGCACCGCCGCGTCGCACCACTCCTGGCCGATCCCCGCCGGATGGAACTCCCCCTGCACGACGCGCCCCGCCGCCGCCAGCCGGTGCAGGGCCCCCTCGGTGACCGCCGCCCCCAGCCCGAACCGGGCCGCCGCGGCGACCGTGGTGAACGGGCCGTGCGTCCGCGCGTACCGCGCGAGCAGGTCGCCCAGGGGGTCCTTCACCGGCTCGGTGAACGCCTCCGGCACGCCCACCGGCAGCGCCGTCCCCAAAGCGTCGCGCAGCCGCCCCGCGTCCTCGACGGCCGCCCAGTGCTCCTCGCCCGCGATGCGCACCCGGATCACCCGGCGGGCCCGCTCCAGACCCCGGGGCCACGCCTCCTGGGCACCCCGCCGGACCAACTCCCCGTCCGTGAGCGGTCCCAGCAGCCGCAGCACATCGGCCACGGATTCCTCGTCCCTGGCCCGCCGGTCCGGCGAGAGCCACTGCAGCTCCTGCTCCAGCTCCGCCAGCACCCCGGCGTCCAGCAGCTCCCGCAGCTCCGCCTGGCCGAGCAGCTCCGCCAGCAGCCGCGAGTCCAGCGACAGCGCGGCCGCCCGCCGCTCCGCCAGCGGCGAGTCCCCCTCGTACAGGAACTGGGCGACGTACCCGAACAGCAGCGACCGCGCGAACGGCGACGGCTCCGCCGTCGTCACCTCCACCAGCCGCACCCGCCGCGCCTCGATGTCCCCCATCAGCTCGGCCAGCCCCGGCACGTCGAAGACGTCCTGCAGGCACTCCCGCACGGCTTCCAGCACGATCGGGAACGACCCGAACTCCGAGGCCACCTGGAGCAGCTGGGACGCCCGCTGCCGCTGCTGCCACAGCGGCGTGCGCCGGCCCGGATTGCGCCGCGGCAGCAGCAGCGCCCGCGCCGCGCACTCCCGGAACCGCGAGGCGAACAGCGCGGAGCCGCCCACCTGGTCGGTGACGATCCCGGCGACCTCCCCGTGGTCGAAGGCCACGTCCGCCGCGCCCAGCGGCGCTTGATCGTCGTCGAACGCGAAGGAGTGCACGGACGCCGGATCGTGGTCGAGGAGGTCCGCCGACAGCAGGTCGGCGTCCGGCAGGCGCAGCACGATGCCGTCGTCCCCGTGCATCACCTGCGCGTCCATCCCGTACTTCTCCGCGAGCCGGGCGCTCAGCGCCAGCGCCCACGGGGCGTGCACCTGCGCACCGAACGGGGAGTGCACCACGACCCGCCAGTCCCCGAGCTCGTCCCGGAACCGCTCGACCACGATCGTCCGGTCGTCCGGCACGTGCCCGCAGGCCTCCCGCTGCTCCGCCAGGTACGCCAGCACGTTCTCCGCGGCCCACCCGTCGAGCCCCGCCGCCAACAGCCGCAGCCGGGCGTCCTCGGCGGTCATCGCACCGACCTCGCGCAGGAACGCGCCGACCGCCCGGCCCAGTTCCAGCGGGCGGCCCAGCTGGTCGCCCTTCCAGAACGGCAGCCGCCCCGGCACCCCGGGGGCCGGCGTGACCAGCACCCGGTCCCGGGTGATGTCCTCGATCCGCCACGACGTGGTGCCCAGGGTGAACACGTCCCCCACGCGGGACTCGTACACCATCTCCTCGTCGAGCTCGCCGACCCGCCCGCCGCCCTTCTTCGGGTCCGCGCCGGCCAGGAAGACGCCGAACAGCCCCCGGTCGGGGATGGTGCCGCCCGAGGTGACCGCCAGCCGCTGCGCCCCGGGCCGGCCCGTGACCGTCCCCGCGACCCGGTCCCACACCACCCGCGGGCGCAGCTCCGCGAACGCGTCCGACGGGTAGCGCCCCGCCAGCATGTCCAGCACCCCGGTGAACGCCGACTCCGGCAGCGCCGCGAACGGCGCGGCCCGCCGCACAAGCGCCAGCAGCTCGTCCAGCTGCCAGGTGTCCATCGAGGTCATCGCGACCACCTGCTGCGCCAGCACGTCCAGCGGGTTCGACGGGATGCGCAGCGACTCGATGGCCCCCGACCGCATCCGCTCCGTCACGACCGCCGCCTGCACCAGGTCGCCCCGGTACTTGGGGAACACCACCCCCGTCGAGACCGCGCCCACCTGGTGCCCGGCGCGGCCCACCCGCTGGAGCCCCGACGCCACCGACGGCGGCGACTCCACCTGCACCACCAGGTCCACCGCGCCCATGTCGATGCCGAGCTCCAGGCTGGAGGTGGCGACCACCGCGGGCAGCCGGCCCGCCTTCAGGTCCTCCTCCACCAGAGCGCGCTGCTCCTTGGACACCGAGCCGTGGTGCGCCCGCGCCAGCAGCGGCGGAGCGCCCAGCGCCGCCCCCGACTGCGCCATCACCTCGGCCGGAGGCGCGCCCTCCGGCAGCCGCTCGCCCACCGCGCGCTCGTACGCGATCTCGTTCAGGCGGTTGCACAGCCGCTCCGCGAGGCGGCGCGAGTTGGCGAACACGATGGTGGAGCGGTGCGCCTGCACCAGGTCGGCGATCCGCTCCTCCACATGCGGCCAGATCGACGGCCGGTCGCCGCCCTCCCGGCCCTCCGCGGCAGGGGAGCCGCCCAACTCGCCCAGGTCCTCGACCGGGACGACCACCGACAGGTCGAACTCCTTCTCCGACGGCGGCTGCACGATCTCCACCCGGCCGCGCGGCGAGAGGTACCGGGCCACCTCCTCCACCGGGCGCACCGTCGCCGACAGGCCGATCCGGCGGGCCGGGCGCGGCAGCAGCTCGTCCAGCCGCTCCAGGGAGAGCGCCAGGTGCGCGCCGCGCTTGGTCCCCGCCACCGCGTGCACCTCGTCCAGGATGACCGTCTCCACCCCGGACAGCGCCTCCCGCGTCGCCGACGTCAGCATCAGGAACAGCGACTCGGGCGTGGTGATCAGGATGTCCGGCGGCCGGGTCGCCAGCGCGCGGCGCTCGGCGGCCGGGGTGTCCCCCGAGCGGATCCCGACCCGGACCTGCGGCTCCGGCAGCCCGAGCCGCACCGACTCCTGCCCGATGCCGGTCAGCGGGCTGCGCAGGTTCCGCTCGACGTCGACCGCGAGGGCCTTCAGCGGCGACACGTACAGCACGCGGCAGCGCTTCCTCGGCTCCGCGGGCGGCGGTTCGGAGGCCAGCCGGTCCAGGGCGGCGAGGAAGGCCGCCAGCGTCTTGCCGGAGCCGGTCGGCGCGACGACCAGGACGTCGGACCCCTGCCCGATGGCCCGCCAGGCGCCCTCCTGGGCGGCGGTGGGCGCACGGAAAGCCCCCGTGAACCAGGAGCGGGTCGCGGGGGAGAACGCCTCAAGCGCAGAGCCGGCCATGCCCCCATCCTGCACCCCGGCACCGACAAGGGCCGTGACCTGCGCACTCGCCGCAGCCGCCGGGCCCGGCCGACCGGACCCGCCGCCGGCCGGGCCGCGGCCGGCGCGCAGAATGGAGGGGTGGCGCGAGCGGACGGCAGGGAGTGGGCGCGGCACTGGCGGTACGCGGAGCTGCCGGGCCTGGACCTGCTGCGCGCCCGGTACGTCAGCCACTCCTTCCCCCGGCACGCCCACGACGGGTACGTCATCGCGGCCGTCACCGGCGGCGTCGAGGAGGTCGGCCTGCCCGGCGGCACCCTGCGCGCCGGCCCCGGCAGCATCGTCCTGATCAACCCCGAGGTCCCGCACACGGCGCGTGCCGGCGTCCCCGAGGGCTGGACGTACGCCACCCTCTACCCCTCCCGCGAGCTGGTCGGCCGCGTCGCCGCCGAGATCGCCGGGCTCCGCGGAACGCCCGGATTCACCGTCGACACCGTCGCCGACCCGCAGACCTCGCACACGGTCACGGAGGTGCACCGGGCCGCCGAGGAGGGCAACGCCCTCGCCGCCGACACCCTGCTGCACACCGCGGTGGCCCGGATGCTGGCCCGGCACGCGGGCCCGCTGCCGGCCGTGCCCGCCGCGAGCGCCGGGGCCGCGGGCGCGGCGCGGGCCCGGGCGGTGCTGCTGGAGCGCATGGCCGACCCGCCGTCGCTGGAGCAGCTCGCCGCAGAGCTCGGGACCAGCCCGTTCGCGCTGCTGCGGGCGTTCCGCGAGCGCTACGGGATGCCGCCGCACACCTGGCTGACCGACGCCCGGGTGCGGCGGGCGCGCCGCCTGCTGGACGCGGGCACCGCCCCGGCCGAGGCGGCCGTCGCCGTCGGCTTCACCGACCAGCCCCACCTGAACAGGCACTTCACCCGCATCGTCGGGGTCCCGCCGGGCGCCTACCGGCGCGAGCGGGCCGGATAGCCGCGCCGCGCCCCTGCCCGCGCCTCCGCCCGCCGGGCCTGCAAGAACGTACAAGACCGGACCCGCCCGCCGTGCGTACCGTCGGGGGGTGCAAGAACGTCAGACGGTGATACGACAGGACCGGCCCGCCCCCGGGGACACTTCCGGGGCGGCGGGTGCGGGCGGCGCAGCGGAGCCCGCCGGGCGGCCGCGCGGCCGGGTGGTGCGCGACGCCCTCGGGGTCGGGGTGGCCGTCGGCCTGTCCGGCTTCGCGTTCGGGGTGACCGCCGCCGGATCCGGGGTGAGCGCCCTCCAGGCGTGCGTCCTGAGCCTGTTCGTCTTCACCGGTGCCTCGCAGTTCGCGCTGGTCGGGGCGCTCGCCGCGGGCGGCAACCCGTTCACGGCCGCCGCCGGCGCCTTCTTCCTCGGCACCCGGAACGCCTTCTACGGGCTGCGCCTGTCGCAGCTGCTCGCCCTGCCGCGGGCCGTGCGCCCGCTCGCCGCGCACTGGGTGATCGACGAGACCGCCGCCGTCGCGCTGGCCCAGCCCGACCGCCGCTCGGCGCGCCTCGGGTTCACCGTGACCGGCCTGACGCTGTACGTGCTGTGGAACCTCACCACCCTGCTCGGGGTGCTCGGCGCCGAGGCGATCGGGGACACGGCCGCCTGGGGGCTGGACGCCGCCGGCCCCGCCGTCTTCCTGGCCCTGCTGGCGCCGATGCTGCGGACCGGCACCGAGCGCGCCGTCGCCGTGCTCGCCGTCGTCCTCGGGCTGGGCCTGCTGCCCGTGCTGCCCGCCGGGCTGCCGGTGCTCGCCGCCGCGCTCGCCGCCCCCGCGATCCTCTGGCTGAAGGGACGCCGCAAGTGAACGTGTGGCTCGCCATCGTGCTGACCGCCGCCGGCTGCTACGCCGTCAAGCTGGCCGGGCTCCTCGTGCCCGCCGGGGCGCTGGAGCGGCCCCTGGTGCGCCGGCTCGCGGGACTCCTGCCGGTCGCCCTGCTCGCAGCGCTCACCGCCCAGCAGACCTTCGGCGCCGGGCAGCAGGTCGTCCTCGACGCCCGCGCGGCGGGCCTGGCCGCCGCCGGGATCGCGCTGCTGCTGCGGGCCCCGTTCCTGCTCGTGGTCGGGGCGGCCGTCGCCGTCACCGCGGGCGTGCGCGCCCTGGGCGGGTAGGGCCCCGGCGGCCGGGCGGGATACTGGGGTCATGCGGTTGACGATTTTCTGGGAGCGGATGGCCGAGCACTTCGGGGCCGGCTACGCCGACTCCTTCGCGCGGGACCACGTCATGTCCGAGCTCGGCGGGCGCACCGTCCACGAGGCGCTGGAGGCGGGCTGGGAGGCCAAGGACGTCTGGCGCGCGGTGTGCTCCGCCGTGGGCGTGCCTGATTCGCTGCGCTGACGCCGTCGGCCGTTTGCCCGTACGCCAGGCGGGTGGGACAGACTGGGCGGCGTGGCAGCCACCGACGACACGACCGAGCGCACCGGGCCGCCGCCCGCGCGCAGCGACGACGAGGCCCGGCCGGGAGGCGGCGACCCCGCCCCGGGCCCGGCCGCCGGCCCCGCCGCGGCGCCCGCGGCGACCGCCGCGGCGGCGGTCCGCGCGGCGGCCGCCGGCGAGCGGATGCCCCGCTGGCTGCCGCGCGCCGTCGTCCTCGTCCTGGCCCTGATCGCCTGCTACCGCCTCGGCAGCTGGGCCTTCCACCAGCTGATCGGGCTGCTCGTCAACATCCTGATCGCGTTCTTCCTCGCCCTCGCGATCGAGCCCGCGGTGTCCCGGATGGCGGCCCGCGGCGTGCGCCGGGGGCTCGCCACCTTCCTGGTGTTCCTCGCGGTGCTCGTCGTGTCCGTCGGATTCGTCGTGCTGCTCGGCTCGATGCTCGCCGGGCAGATCGTCGAGATGGTGGAGAGCTTCCCCCGCTACCTCGACTCGGTGATCGGCTCGATCAACGCGACCTTCCACACCGAGCTGTCCCGGCTCGCGATCCAGGACAGCCTGCTGCACTCGGACTGGCTGCAGAAGTACGTCCAGGACAGCGCGAGCGGCGTGCTCGACGTGTCCGCCACCGTCCTCGGCGGGCTGTTCCGGCTCCTGACGGTCGGCCTGTTCGCCTTCTACTTCGCCGCGGACGGGCCGCGCCTGCGGCGCGCACTGTGCTCCGTGCTGCCCCCGTCGAAGCAGGCGGAGGTGCTGCGCGCCTGGGAGATCGCCGTCGCCAAGACGGGCGGCTACCTGTACTCGCGCGGGCTGATGGCCCTGGTCTCGGGGGTCGCCCACTACGTGCTGTTCGCGGTCCTGGGGGTGCCCTACGCGCCGGCGCTCGCGGTGTGGGTGGGGCTGGTCTCGCAGTTCATCCCCACCATCGGCACCTACCTGGCGGGCGCCCTGCCCATGCTGATCGCCTTCCCGGTCGATCCGCTGTACACGCTGTACGTCCTCGGCTTCGTGGTGGTGTACCAGCAGTTCGAGAACTACGTCCTCCAGCCGAAGCTGACCTCGCGGACGGTGGACATCCACCCCGCCGTCGCCTTCGGCTCGGTGATCGCGGGGACGGCCCTGCTGGGCGCGGTCGGGGCGCTGATCGCGATCCCGGCCGTCGCCACGCTGCAGGCCTTCCTCGGCGCGTACGTCAGGCGGTACGAGCTGACCGCGGGCGCCGACGCGGGCGCGCCTACGCCTGGTCCGCGCCGCCGAGTACGGCTGCCAGGGCTTCGCTGACGGCCGCCTCGGTGGCGGCCTTGTCGAGACCGGCGCCGCACAGGACGCCCTCGCCGTGCTCCAGTTCGAGCAGGGCCAGCAGGATGTGCTCGGTGCCGACGTAGTCGTGGCCGAGGCGCAGGGCCTCGCGGAACGTCAGCTCCAGGGCCTTCTTCGCGGAGGCGTCGAAGGGGATCAGCTCCGGCAGGGCGCCCTCGGCCGGCGCGGGCAGCGCGGCGCGGGCCGCGGAGCGCACGGCGTCCGGCGCGACGCCCTGTGCCCGCAGGGCGAGCATCGCGAGGCCCTCCGTGTCGGCGACCAGGCCGAGGACGAGGTGCCCGGTGCCGATCTCGGTGTTGCCGGCGGTTCGGGCGGCCTCCTGCGCGGCCACGACGACGTTGCGGGCGCGCGGCGTGAAGCGGCCGAAGCCCTGGGCGGACTCGCCGGCCCCGCCTTCCTTGTCGGCCTTGGGGACGAAGCGCTTCTGGGCGGCCTGCCGGGTGACGCCCATGCTGCGGCCGATGTCGGTCCAGGAGGCGCCGGAGCGGCGGGCCTGGTCCACGAAGTGGCCGATGAGGTGGTCGGCGACGTCGCCCAGGTGCTCGGCGGCGACGACCGCGTTGCTGAGCTGGTCGAGGGCGTCGGTGTGGGCCTTCTTGATGACCTCGATCAGGTCGTCGAGGCGGACCGGGACGGTCGTGCGAACGGGTTCCTGAGAAGGGTTCGTCATGAGTGCAACCCTAGGTTGACAGTCCATTGAGTGTCAACCGCGGGTTGTCAATCGGCTGGGCCGGGGCGCGGTCGCGCCTGCCCGGGGGAGGCCGTCGGAGGTCCTGCCGGGTCGGCTTGACAGGGAAATCGAACATCCATTCTGATGGGTTATCCACAGCCGAAACGGGCGTGGGAGCGGATTGTCAGTGGCACGCGTTAGCGTCAATGACGTGAAGCGATCGACTCAAGCAAACCGGGTGGAACCCATGGCAGGCACCGACCGCGAGAAGGCTCTCGACGCCGCTCTCGCCCAGATTGAACGGCAATTCGGCAAGGGTGCGGTCATGCGCCTGGGCGACCGGCCGAACGAGCCCATCGAGGTCATCCCGACCGGGTCGACCGCTCTGGACATCGCCCTCGGCGTCGGCGGCCTGCCGCGCGGCCGCGTCGTCGAGATCTACGGCCCGGAGTCCTCCGGCAAGACGACCCTGACCCTGCACGCCGTGGCCAACGCGCAGAAGGCCGGCGGCACCGTCGCCTTCGTCGACGCGGAGCACGCCCTCGACCCCGAGTACGCCCGCGCCCTCGGCGTCGACACCGACAACCTCATCCTCTCCCAGCCGGACACCGGCGAGCAGGCCCTCGAAATCGTGGACATGCTCGTCCGCTCGGGCGCCCTCGACCTCATCGTCATCGACTCCGTCGCCGCGCTCGTGCCGCGTGCGGAGATCGAGGGCGAGATGGGCGACTCGCACGTGGGCCTCCAGGCCCGCCTGATGAGCCAGGCCCTCCGCAAGATCACCAGCGCGCTCAACCAGTCCAAGACCACCGCGATCTTCATCAACCAGCTCCGCGAGAAGATCGGCGTCATGTTCGGCTCCCCCGAGACCACCACCGGTGGCCGGGCGCTCAAGTTCTACGCCTCCGTGCGCATCGACATCCGCCGCATCGAGACCCTCAAGGACGGCACCGAGGCGGTCGGCAACCGGACCCGCTGCAAGGTCGTCAAGAACAAGGTCGCGCCGCCGTTCAAGCAGGCCGAGTTCGACATCCTCTACGGCCAGGGCATCAGCCGCGAGGGCGGTCTGATCGACATGGGCGTGGAGCACGGCTTCATCCGCAAGGCCGGCGCCTGGTACACGTACGAGGGAGACCAGCTCGGCCAGGGCAAGGAGAACGCCCGCAACTTCCTGAAGGACAACCCCGACCTCGCCAACGAGATCGAGCGGAAGATCAAGGAGAAGCTCGGCGTGGGCGTCCGCAAGGGGGCCCAGCCCGCCGCGGAGGGCACCGCCGAGGTGACGGCCGCCGCTGCCGACGGCGACGCCAAGAACGTTCCCGCCCCCGCGTCGAAGGCGAAGACGGCCAAGGCCGCCGCCGCCAAGAGCTGACCCGGTGCGGGAACACGACGGGGACGGCGGCTCCGGCACGACGAGGGCCGAGCGGGAGCTGCCGCCCCAGAGTCCCGAAGAGCAGGCGCGGGCGATCTGCCTGCGCCTGCTCACCGGGATGCCGCGCACCCGGCGCCAGCTCGCGGACGCCCTGGCCAAGCGCGGCATCCCCGACGAGGCCGCCGAGGAGGTCCTCTCCCGCTTCGAGGAAGTGGGCCTCATCGACGACGCCGCGTTCGCCGGCGCCTGGGTCGAGTCCCGCCACCGCGGGCGGGGCCTCGCCCGCCGGGCCCTCGCGCAGGAACTCCGCACCAAGGGCGTCGGCGCCGCCCTCGTCCAGGAAGCCCTCGGCCAGCTGGACTCCGAGCAGGAGGAGCAGACCGCCCGCGAGCTGGTCGAGCGCAGACTCCGCTCCACGCGCGGCCTCGACCGGGACAAGCGGATCCGGCGCCTGGCCGGGATGCTCGCCCGCAAGGGCTACCCGGAGGGCATGGCCCTGCGCGTGGTCCGCCGCGCCCTCGAAGCCGAGGGCGCGGACGACGGCGAGGGCGACGGCCTCGGGCCCGGCGCGGGGTATCCGGAGGACTGACGCGCAGGCCAGGGCGCCCGTCACGGGCCGCCGACTCCGCGTACGGACGAGGCACGCCCCGCCCGTAGGGGCCGCGGGCCCGCTCCGGAAGGGCACCGGTGCGGATCGGCCGCGTTTCCGCCACAGCGGCCGCGGGACGGTCAGTCGACCGCGCCGGAGGGCGTGGTGGACGGGGTGCGGTCCGGCGTGGCGGGGGCTCCCATGCGGACGGCGTCCGCCGCCTCGTACAGCTCGGCCGGCCGTACGCCCGCGAACGTCGCGGCGAGGTGCCCGTCGGGCCGGACCAGCAGCACGGTGTGGGCCGGGGCGCCCGGGTAGCCGTCGGCGACGAGCAGGTCCGCCCGCACCGGCAGGGCGCTCACCGCCGCGGCGAGCCGGGGCATCAGCCCGGCGCCGAGCCAGTGCCGCCGGTCCCATACCCCGGTGCCCGGGGCGACCAGCACCACCAGCAGCCGGCCCCGGCCGAGCATGTCGCGCAGCGGGACGGTCGAGCCGTCGGGGGCCGACACGGGGACGTTCGCGACGGGGCCGCCCGGATCGGTGGCCGTGGGCACCTCGCGCACCGCCACCGGCGGCGCATAGGCGGGCAGCGCGCCGAGCGGGCCGCGGCCCAGGTGGCCGTCGGTGAGGAGGGCTTCGCCGCTGCGGCCGGAACCCGGCAGCAGGGTCCGCAGCCCGCCGCCCCCGCGGAGCGCGGGTACGGCCTGGTCGGCGGCCCGCAGCCGGGCGGCGACCGCGGTGCGCCGCTCGTCCTCGTAGCTGTCCAGCAGCGACTCCGAGGCGCCGTGGTGCCAGGCCAGCGCCAGCTTCCAGGCGAGGTTCTCGGCGTCCCGGAGCCCCTCCTCGACGCCCTGGGTGCCGAGGGCGCCCAGGAGGTGCGCGGCGTCCCCGGCGAGGAAGGCGCGGCGTTCCCGCCAGCGGATGGCCAGCCGGTGGTGCAGCGTGTGCACCCCGGTGTCGAGGAGGTCGTACGGGGGAGTGGTGCCCTCGCACCAGGAGGCCATCGTGTCCCGGATCAGCGTCACCAGCGCATCCGGCGTGACGAGTTCCCCGCGGGCCGGCAGCAGCCAGTCGAGCCGCCACACCCCGTCGGGCAGCGGCCGGGCGGTGGTCTCGTGCGGCGGGTCGCGGTGCAGGAGCGCCTCGCCCGGCCAGGGCAGCTCGGTGCGCAGCGCGGCCACCGCATGCCGCTCGACGGCGGTGCGGCCCGGGAAGCGGATGCCGAGAAGTTTGCGGACGGTCGATCGCGCCCCGTCGCAGCCGACGAGGTGGCTGCCCCGCCACCAGGTCGTCTCCGCGCCGCGAGTGTGGGCGGTGACGCCGCGGTCGTCCTGCTCCAGGGCGTCGAGCCTGCTGTCGGTGACCAGGTTGACCAGCGGGTGGACCGCGGCGGCGCCGCGCAGCCCCCGGGTGAGGGCGTGCTGGGGCACATGCAGCGGAGCCGGCTCGTCGTCGAAGGTGATCCGGCCGGTGTCGCGGCCGCGCCGCCGCGTGCGCCAGGCCGCGTACGACGCGCCTTCGTCGCGCAGGGGCGCACAGCCCAGGCGGTGCACCATGGCGGCGGTGTCGGAATGGAGGACGACCGTCCGGGCAGGCCGGGGGAGGTCCTTGCCGGGCCCCTCGTCGAGTACGACGGACGGCACGCCCTGGCCGGCCAGGGCGAGGGACAGGGCCAGCCCGACCGGCCCCGCACCGACGACGATCACCGGGTCCACGAGGCGGCTCCCGATGTCCGGTATGTGATCACAGAACGTATGCAACCCACTGGAGGTGCCTGCGTCAAGTGACACCCTCCCCGGGCATGCGCGTGGTGCGGCGGATGGGATCCGCCGCACCACATGTGCCACGCCTGTTCATTGACCGGGTGTCAGGGAACCGGCGCCGGGCCGGCGCCGTCCCTCCCGGGTCAGGGGGCCTTGCCCACGCCGGCCGCGCCGCCCGCGTCGACCTCGGCCACATCGCCCTCGACGACCGCGCCCGTGCCCTTCTTCGACTGCCGCAGCCGGCGTTCGAGGAACGAGGCGAGACCGGTGAGCGCGAAGTTCACCGCGATGTAGATCAGGGCGATCACGACCATCGTCGCGATGGTGTTGCTGTAGTTGGCGGAGATCTGCCGGTTCATCGACATCAGGTCCGCGAAGCCGAGGACTGCGCCGCCGAGCGCGGTGTCCTTCAGGATCACGACGAGCTGGCTGACCAGTGCCGGCAGCATCGCCGTGACGGCCTGCGGGACCAGGACGTAGACCATCATCTGGCCCTTGCGCATGCCGATCGCCTTGGCGGCGTCGGTCTGGCCGCGCGGCAGCGACAGGATGCCGGCCCGGACGATCTCGGCGATGACCGAGGCGTTGTACAGGACGAGGCCGGTGACCACCGCGTACAGCGGGCGCAGGTCGGAGCTGACGGTGCCGAGCAGCACGTACAGCGCCGAGCTGAAGATCATCAGCATCAGGACCGGGATGGCCCGGAAGAACTCCACGACCGTGCTGACCGGGACGCGCACCCACGCGTGGTCGGAGAGTCGGCCGATGCCCAGCAGCGCACCGAGCGGCAGGGCTATCACCATGGCGATCAGGCCGGCCTTCAACGTCTCGACGAGGCCGGGGAGGAGGAAGGTCGTCCAGATCTGGCTGTCGGTGACGAAGGGGGTCCACTTGTCGGCGTCGAGCTGGTTCTGCTCGGCCATGAGAGACAGGACCCACCACAGAACGAGCCCGAGAAGCGCCAGGAAGACGCCGGTGTAGATCCAGTTGCGGATCTTGGCCTTGGGGCCGGGGGTGTCGTACAGAACGGAGCTCATCGCTTCACCGCCACTCGCTTGGCCACCCAGCCCAGCAGCAGGCCTGTGGGCAGGGTCAGCAGGACGAAGCCGAGGGCGAAGACCGCGAAGACTGCGAAGAGTGCGTCCGCCTCGTTCTCCAGCATTTCCTTCATCAGCAGGGCCGCTTCGGCCACACCGATGGTCGCCGCCACCGTGGTGTTCTTGGTGAGGGCGATCAGTACGTTGGTGAGCGGCGCGATGACCGCCCGGAAAGCCTGGGGGAGCACGATCAGGGTGAGCACCTGGAAGAAGCTCAGGCCCAGCGCGCGGGCGGCCTCTGCCTGCCCGACGGGCACCGTGTTGATGCCGGAGCGCAGCGCCTCGCAGACGAACGTGCCGGTATAGGCGATCAGGCCCAGGACCGCCAGGCGGAAGCCGATCTCCTTGAAGTTCTCACCGCCGAGCGTGATCTTCAGGGTCTGGTTGAGGCCCAGCGAGCACCCGATGATCAGCAGGGTCAGCGGCGTGTTGCGCACGGCGTTGACGTATGCGGTGCCGAAGGACCGCATGATCGGGACCGGGCTGACCCGCATTCCGGCCAGCATCGTCCCCCAGATGAGGGAGCCGATGGCTGAGTAGAGGGTGAGCTGAACCGTCACCCAGAAGGCTCCGAGCACGTCGTATTGCCCGGAAGTAAGAAAGTCGAACACGTTGCCCTGCGCTCTCCCCAGGATGGCCGGTGGGACGCGCCGCCGCCCGCGTCGGGCGGGCGGCGGCGCGTCCCACCGAAGAATCAGCTGCCTTCGGTGATCTGCGGGGCCGGCTCCGCCTTGTAGCCGGCGGGACCGAGGTTCGCGTCCACCGCCTTCTGCCAGGAACCGTCCTCGACCATCTTCTTGAGCGCGGCGTTGACCTTGGTCTGCAGGTCCTTGTCACCCTTCTTCAGACCGATGCCGTAGGGCTCGTCGCTCATCTTCAGGCCGACCAGCTTGAACTTGCCCTTGTTCTTCTCCTGCGCGGCAAAGCCGGCGAGGATCGAGTTGTCGGTGGTCAGGGCGTCGATGGAGCCGTTCTCGAGGCCGGTGAGGCACTCGGAGTAGCCGCCGAGCTGCTGCAGGTCCGCGTCGGGCGCCAGCTTGTTCTTGACGTTCTGCGCCGACGTGGAGCCGGTGACCGAGCAGAGCTTCTTCTTGTTGAGGTCCTCGGCCTTGGTGATCGAGGTCTCGTCCGCGCGGACGAGCAGGTCCTGGTGGGCCAGGAAGTACGGGCCCGCGAAGTCGACCTTCGCCTTGCGCTTGTCGTTGATCGTGTAGGTGGCGACCACGAGCTTGACGTCGCCGTTCGCGATCAGGTTCTCGCGCTCGGCGCTGACGGCCTGCTTGAACTCGATCTGGTCGGGCTGGTAGCCGAGCTCCTTCGCCACGTACGTGGCGACGTCGACGTCGAAGCCCGTGAACTTGCCGTCGGGCGTCTTCAGGCCCAGGCCCGGCTGGTCGAACTTGATACCGATGACGATCTTGTCCTTGCCGCCGCCGGCGGTCCCGCCGTCGCCGGCCGAGCCGCTGCCGCCGCCGCAGGCGGTCGCGGTCAGGGAGAGGACGACGGCCACGGCTGCGGCCGCGCCGGCCTTGAAGAGCTTCATGGTGAACTTCCCTCGGATGAGACGTTGTTGGACGGCGAGCGGCGGCGTGAGCCGCCGGGCCGCCACGGGATCAGTACCAAACGGAGCCGTCAGTGGTGCAGGATCTTCGAAAGGAAGTCCTTGGCGCGGTCACTGCGCGGGTTGCTGAAGAACTGCTCGGGCTGGGCCTCTTCGACGATCTTTCCGTCGGCCATGAAGACGACGCGGTTGGCCGCGGAGCGGGCGAAGCCCATCTCGTGCGTGACGACGACCATCGTCATGCCCTCGGCGGCGAGCTGCTGCATGACCTCCAGCACCTCGTTGATCATCTCCGGGTCGAGGGCCGAGGTCGGCTCGTCGAAGAGGATCACCTTCGGGTCCATGGCCAGCGCGCGGGCGATCGCCACGCGCTGCTGCTGGCCGCCCGAGAGCTGCGCCGGGTACTTGTCGGCCTGTGTTCCGACGCCCACCCGGTCGAGCAGGGCCTGGGCCTTCTTCGCCGCCGTGGCCTGGTCCGTCTTGCGGACCTTCATCTGGCCCAGCATCACGTTCTGCAGCACCGTCTTGTGTGCGAAGAGGTTGAAGGACTGGAAGACCATGCCGACGTCGGCACGCAGCCGGGCCAGCTCCCGCCCCTCCGAGGGCAGTTCCTTGCCGTCGATCGTGATCGTGCCGGAGTCGACCGTCTCCAGCCGGTTGATCGTCCGGCACAGCGTCGACTTGCCCGATCCCGAAGGACCGATCACCACGACGACCTCACCGCGGGCAATGCTGAGATTGACGTCCTGAAGCACGTGCAGCGCGCCGAAGTGCTTGTTGACGTTGCTCAGTACGACCAGGTCGTCAGCGGCCTCGGCCGCACCCTTCGCGTCCTTGGTCACTGATACTCCGCTCATCGGCTTCTTGCTCCGTCCTCCTCGGTTGGGAGGACAGTAGTGACGCCGTCCTCACACCGTCACCACATCTGAGGGAGAATTGAGGATAACGATACGGCCTCGCCCCGATACGCTCCGTGCGCGCTGCAACGCCCTCCGCTCCGAGCCCGTACCGGGTGCATAACGGAAGGCGCACGGGACCGGAACCCCCTTGACGCGGGGGCGCTCATCAGCGTGGATGCTCTGTGGCCCTGACCGCAGACCAAGATCGACAGGACGCCAGGAAAGGGGGACGCCCGTGAGGCTGCTGCTCGTGGAGGACGACGACCACGTCGCCGCCGCCCTGTCCGCGATCCTCGCGCGGCACGGCTTCCAGGTGACGCACGCCCGCAACGGCGAGGAGGCCCTCCAGGCCCTGCTGCCCGCCGGGGCGCCGCCCTTCGGCGTGGTGCTCCTCGACCTCGGCCTGCCCGACCAGGACGGGTACGAGGTCTGCGGCAAGATCCGCAAGCGCACCTCGACGCCCGTCATCATGGTCACCGCCCGCTCCGACGTGCGCTCCCGCATCCACGGCCTCAACATGGGCGCCGACGACTACGTCGTCAAGCCCTACGACACCGGCGAGCTGCTCGCCCGCATCCACGCCGTCGCCCGGCGCACCGGCGTCTCGGAGGAGGCTGCCGCCTCCCCGGCCGCGGCGGGCGCCCCGGGCGCCGTCCGCGTCGGGCCCGTCAGCATCGAGCTGCCGACCCGGCGCGTCAGCGTCGACGGCACCGACGTGCCGCTCACCCGCAAGGAGTTCGACCTGCTGGCCCTGCTCGCGCAGCGGCCCGGCGTCGTCTTCCGCCGCGAGCAGATCATCAGCGAGGTGTGGCGCACGAGCTGGGAGGGGACGGGACGCACCCTGGAGGTGCACGTGGCGTCGCTGCGCTCCAAGCTGCGCATGCCCGCCCTGATCGAGACCGTCCGCGGGGTGGGCTACCGGCTCGTCCCCCCGGCCGCCCCCTAGGCGGGCCCCGGCGTGCGCGCCCGGCTCCTCCCGCTGCTCGTCGTCCTGATGGCGGGCGTCCTGCTCGCCCTCGGCTTCCCGCTGGCCGTGAGCCTGGCCGCCGGCCAGCAGCAGCGGGTCATCGTCGACCGGATCGACGACAGCGCCCGCTTCTCCGCGCTCGCCCAGTTCGTCTTCGACGCCGAGGCCTCCGGCAGCACGGGCGCCGCCGACCGCCGCGAGACCCTCCAGCGGGAACTGGCCCGCTACCAGGAGCTGTACGGCATCCGGGTGGGGATCTTCTACCGCGACGACAACGCGATGGTCCGGGCGCCCGGCTGGTGGCAGCTGCCGGAGAAGGGCGAGGGCCGGGACGCCTTCAAGGAGGCCCTCGCCGGGCGGCGCAGCCACGACCCACCGCAGGTGTGGCCCTGGCAGACGCAGGCGAAACTCCTCGTCGCCTCGCCGGTCGTCCTCGACGGCGACGTCGTCGCGGTCGTGGTCACCGAGTCGCCGACCGACCAGATGCGGGCCCGCACCCTCAGCGGATGGCTGATCATCATCGCGGGGCTCGCCGCGGCGATGCTCCTCGCGTTCGGCGCGGCGCTCCAGCTGACCCGCTGGGTGCTCAAGCCCGTCCGCACCCTCGACGCGGCAGCCCACGGCATCGCCACCGGCCGGATGAACTCGCGCGTCGCGGCCTCGGGCGGCCCGCCGGAACTCCGGCGCCTCGCCCGCTCGTTCAACGAGATGGCCGACAACGTCGAGGAGGTCCTGGAACAGCAGCGGGCGTTCGTCGCCGACGCCTCCCACCAGCTGCGCAACCCGCTCGCGGCGCTGCTCCTGCGGATCGAACTGCTCGCCCTCGAACTGCCCGAGGGCAACGAGGAGATCGCGTCCGTGCGCGCCGAGGGCAAGCGCCTGGCCCAGGTGCTGGACGACCTGCTGGACCTGGCCCTCGCCGAGCACGCCTCCGCCGAACTCACCCTCACCGACATCGGGGCGCTCACCGGCGAGCGGGTCGCCGCCTGGCGGCCCTACGCCGAGGAGAAGGGCGTACGCCTCCGGGAGGCGGGGCGCTCCGCCGTCACCGGATGGGCCGACCCCATCGCCCTGTCCAGCGCCCTCGACGCGGTCATCGACAACGCCCTGAAGTTCACCCCCGCCGGCGAGGAGGTGGAAGTCTCCGTCGCCGCGGACGGGGCGTTCGTCCACGTCGTCGTCGCCGACCGGGGGCCCGGACTGACCGAGGAGGAGCTGCTCCGCATCGGCGACCGGTTCTGGCGCAGCGGCCGCCACCAGAACATCAAGGGCTCCGGGCTCGGCCTGTCGATCTCCCGGGCGCTGCTCACCTCGGGCGGCGGCTCCCTCTCGTACGAGACGAACCGGCCGCACGGGCTCCGCGTGACCGTCGCCGTGCCGCGCAGCGCCCCGCACGGCGGCTGACCCCGGCCGGTGCCCCCTCGCCGGCCGGGGCGGCCCGGTCAGCCGGTCCACGCGAGCGCCGTGCGCGCCGGGGCGGATGCCGCGTACAGCTCGTCCACGGCCCGCACCTCGAAGGCCGCCGCCCGCTCCCGCCCCGCGCGGACGACCTCCGGCAGGTACAGGGCGGTGCCGCACGTGCCGCCGAGGAACCTGCGGCCGCCGCCCGGGAGCAGCCGGTGCAGCTCGTAGTGGCGGACGGGTCCGGCGGCCCGCCGCCACGACAGGCGCACCTCGGCCGCGCCGTCCCGCCGGGCCGCGGCGTCCACGCGCAGGGTGTGCGGGGCACCCGGGCGCCGGTGCGGGGTGTCGTCGCGTACCGACACCGCGCCGACCCGCCACGCCACCGCCGTGCGGCCGAGTGCCGTGATCCGTACGGCCAGCCCGTACGCGGTCCGGCCCGCCAGGCGCGACAGCCCGACCCGCGCCGTGCGCCACCCGGCCCCCGGCCGTGCCCCGCCCGCCGCGAACCAGGAGTACGGGACCGGCCCGCCCGGGGCATGCGGCTCGCGCACCGCGACACCGACCTCGACGGACACCGGCGCCGAACCGGGCTCCGCGCGGTGCACCAGCTCCAGCACGCCCGCCGCCGGCAGCGCGAAGCGCGTGCCGTGCAGCCCGACGGCCGCGGGTGCGGTGAGCGGGCCCGCCACGAGGAGGCTGGAGCCGCCGCGCCAGGCCGCGGCGAAGTCCAAGGCCGCCTCCGGGCGCGGCCCGGCGGTGTCCACGACCCAGCGGCGGCCCGGCAGCCGGTCCTGGAGCCCCAGGTGGTTCCACGGCGTGTCGGACACGGCCCGCCCCGCCTCGTACCAGCGCTCGCCGTGGCCGGTGTTGAAGGAGCAGGCGAACGGCAGCGCACCGACGGTCGAGCGGTCCGCGACGACCGTGGCGGGCGCCCGCCAGCCGCGCTCGGGCGCCGGGCGGGCGGGGTCCGCGGACTCGCCTGTCCAGAACCGGTCGTCGGCCCGGTGGAAGGCGCCGGGGGAGCGGTCCGCGAGGTGGTTGCGCGTCCACTCCGGCCGGTAGAAGCCGATGCCCGCCACGTGGTCGCGGTCGCGCGGCACGATCGCGTCCCAGTCGACCGGCGCGTCCCAGCCCCGGGCCTCCGTGTCGACCGCCGCCCACAGCTCGTGGCGGCTGCGGCCGAGCCGCTCCGCGAGCGCGCCCGAGTCGGCGAGGCTCCGGCGGCTCCAGCGGAAGTCGACGAAGAAGCCGTCCGAGACGGGCCCCGCACGGTCCTCGAAGAACTCCCGGTTCAGGTGGTTCAGCGCGCCCTGCCAGCCCACCCGCCCGGTGTCGTTCATCGCGTCGTACCAGGTGGTCCGCAGCCCGTGCGGTGCGCCGGCCGCGCGCAGGGCGCGCAGGAAGCCCCGCATCCGGCCGGCGAGCAGGCTGTCACCGCCGTCGGTCTCGGCGTTGACGAACCAGCCGTCGAAGCCGTACGCGGCGGCCACCTCGGCCAGCTTCTGCGCGAGCGGGAAGCGGCCGGAGGCGTCCTGCTGCACCAGGTCCCGCGTCCACTGCAGGTCGCCGCCGTACGCGACGGGCGGGAGGAAGACGCTCCCGAGGACGCGGACGCCGTTGCGGTGCGCGGCGTCCACGACGGGCGCTTGGGGGGCGAGAACGAGGCCCTCGCCGGCGGAGCCGCCCCAGAACACCAGCTCGTCGATGTACGCCCAGTGCGTCAGGGCGTAGGCGTCGGAGGTCGGGGAGCCCTGGGCGGGGTTGCCGGCGGTGGGCCCGAAGGAGACGAGCGCGGCGATCCGGGCCTGCCCGGCGCGGGCGCCGGGGCGGACGGGCACCGGGGTGAAGCGCTCCGCGAGCGGCACGGAGGCGGTGTTGTACGCGAGGTCCGGATCGGACTCGGGGGCCCACTCCTTCAGCGAGCGCCACACGATGCCGGGGCCGGGGGAGCCCGGGGGCAGGGAGTCCGGGAACCAGTAGGAGGCGTACGGGGCGAGGCCGCCCGGGCCGCCCGGTGCGGCGGCGGCGGCCGGCGGCGGCGCGGCGGCCGCGTGCGCCGAGGCTGCTGCGGGCGCTGCGGGCCCTGCGTGCGCCCGGCCCGTGGCGCCGAGCAGGGCGGCGGCCCCCGCCCCGGCGCCGGCGGCGACCAGCCAGCGCCGGGTGGGGCGCGGGCCCGCGGCGGAGGCGGCCGGGGAGGGGAGCGGGGGCCGGGGGGAGGGCGTACGAGGGTGGGCGCTGTCGTCGGCCTCGGACATGCGGGCTCCTCGGATGGGGGTCAGGTGTCGGATCTCGGACGCCTTACGACGTCCCGCACGCGCAGCACCTCGGTGATGCCGCGCGCGGACAGGTGGGCGGGGTCTGCGGCCGCCTCCGCGAGGACCGCCGCGGGGCGGACCCCGTCGGCGGCGAGCACCGCCCAGGCCTCGAAGAACGCGCCGCCGGGCGCGCACGCCGCCCGGCCGGGCGCGGCCGGCCCCCCGCCGCCGTCCAGCACCAGCGCGGTGGTCCGTGCGGGCGGGCGGTGCGCGCGGCCGCGCCACGCCGCGGCGACGCGGGCGACCTCCGCCGCGGCCGGCTTGGGGCGCCGGTCGTTGGCCAGCAGCCCGAGCCCGTACTCCGGCTCGGGGAAGTCGGCGAGGTCCCGGGACACGTCGTGTGAGCACCACCAGGTGACGCCCCACAGGTCCGGGCAGTCCAGGGCGGCGGCGAGCGTCGCCGCGGTGAAGGCGGCCGCGTGCTCCGGCGGGATCAGCGGCGCCGGCGCGCCGACCTCCTGGAGCCACACCGGGCGGTGCGGGTCCGCGGCCCACGCCTTGGACAGCTCGATCAGGTACGCGGCGTGCTGCTCGGTGGCGGCGCCGGTGCGGCCGTGCCGCTGCGCGGTCCCGTTGAACACCCATGAGTGCACGGCGGTGGCCGCGCCGAGGCGGGCCGCCTGGGCCGGGGTGAAGGGGTGCCCGTCCCGGAACCAGACGGCGTCGTACTCGGCGTGCAGGTGGAGCCGGCCCGGCGCACCGCGCTCGCAGGCGGCCAGCATCCGCTCCAGCCAGCGGCCGGCCTCCCCGGGCGAGACCGGGTCGGGGTCGGGGTGCGGGGGGCCGGAGAACTGGTTGACCTCGTTGCCGACCGTCATGCCGAGGAAGTTGGGCCGGTCGGCGAGGGCCGCGGCGAGGGCGTGCAGGTACTCCTCCTGCCCGGCGACCACCTCCGGATCGCGGAAGATGTTCCTGCGGTGCCAGGTGGCGGTCCAGGACGGCAGGAAGTCGAAACTGGACAGGTGCCCTTGCAGGCCGTCGACGTTGACGTCGAGGCCGCGCTCGGCGGCCGCGTCCACGAGCGCGACGAGCTGCTCCACGGCGCGCGGCCGGATCAGCGCCCGGTTCGGCTGGAACACCGGCCACAGCGGGAAGACCCGTACGTGGTCCAGTCCCAGCGCGGCGATCGAGTCGAGGTCGGCCGCGACCTCGTCCGCGTCGAAGTCGAGCCAGTGGTGGAACCAGCCGCGCGACGGCGTGTAGTTGGCGCCGAACCGGAGGGTCCGGGCCGGTGCCGGGGCGGGCGGTTGCAGGGGCGGGGTGGCGGCGGTGCCGTCGTGCATGAGGCGTCCCGAGGGCTCGGGGGAAATCTCCGGACGCCGACCAACGTGCCGCGCGGGAGAGCGGATGGCAACGACGCGGATTCCGCCACCGGCGCGGCCGGAGCCCCAGGGGAGTACGGCTCCGGCGCCGGCCGCATACTGGGACCGACCCCGTCCAGGAGCCGCCGTGACCACTCCCCGCCCCGCCTTCCCCGCGCCCGGCCCCGCCGACCCGGGCGACGGCGCCACCGTGGCGATCGACATCGGCGGAACCAAGATCGCAGGCGCGCTGGTCGGGCCTGACGGGACGATGGACTCCGCCACCCGCCGCCCCACGCCGCGCGGCGCGGCCGGCGACGGCGACGCGGTGTTCGCAGCCGTCGCCGAGGTCGTCGCCGAGCTGGCCCGCTCCCCGCTGTGGCCGAGCGCCGTACGCTGCGGCATCGGCAGCGCCGGCCCCGTCGACGCCTCGCGCGGCACGGTCAGCCCGGTCAACATCGGCGCCTGGCGCGACTTCCCCGTCCGCGCCCGGGTCGAGGCCGAACTGGCCCGCCACGGCGCGCCCCTGCCGACCGTGCTCGTCGGGGACGGCGTCGCGATGACCGCGGCCGAGCACTGGCTGGGCGCCGCGCGCGGGCGTGCCAACGCCCTGTGCATGGTCGTCTCCACCGGCGTCGGCGGCGGCCTGGTCCTCGACAACCGGCTCCACCCCGGCCCCACCGGCAACGCCGGCCACATCGGGCACATCAGCGTCGCCTTCGACGGCGAGGCGTGCGCCTGCGGCGGCCGCGGCTGCGTGGAATCCCTCGCCTCCGGCACGGCCATCGCACGGTGGGCCCTCGCCCGGGGCTGGGTGCCCGACGGCGACGACACGGCGGCCGGGGTCGCCGCGGCAGCGGCAGCCGGGGACCCCCTGGCTCTCGCCGCCTTCGACCGGGCGGGCCGCGCCCTCGCCGCCGCCATCGCCGCCTGCGCGACCCTCACCGAGACCGACCTCGCCGTCATCGGCGGCGGCGTCGCGGCCGCGGGAGACATCCTCTTCGGGCCGGTCCGGGCCCACCTCGCCGACTACGCCGCGCTGTCCTTCACCGGCGGCCTGGAGGTCGTACCGGCCGCCCTCGGCACCGACGCCGGGCTGATCGGCGCGGCCGCGGCCGCGATGATGCTGCTGCCGGCTGCCTAAGGCTTCACGGAGCGGTAGTACCGCTGGGCGCCCTCGTGCAGGTCCAGCGGGTCGGTGTAGATCGCCGTCCGCAGGTCCACCAGCTGCGCCGCGTGCACCTGCTGCCCGATCCCGTCCCGGCTGTTGATCACGGTGCGGGTGAACTGCTCGGTCAGCTCCGGATCCGCATCCTCCGTCGTGACCAGCAGGTTCGGCACGGCCAGCGTCGCCACCGCCGAGGTGTTGCGCGCCCGCGCGTACGCGTCCTGCGGCATCACCGCCGACCGGTAGTAGCGGGCCGGGCTCCCGCTGCCCTGGAGGTCCTCCACCAGGTCCCCGAGCTGCACGAGCCGGATGTCGAAGCGCTCCGACAGCTCCTTCACGGCGTTCGTCGGCAGGCCGCCTGACCAGAAGAACGCGTCGATGCGCCCGGCCTCCAGCTCCGCCGGCATGGTGTCGATGCCGATCGACACCGCCTTGACGTCGCGCGCCGGGTCCAGCTTGGCCGCCGCCAGCAGCCGCTCCGAGATCAGCCGCACCCCGGAGGCCGGCTGCCCTATCGCGACCCGCTTGCCGCGCAGGTCCCGCGCCGACTGCACCGGCGACCCGGCCGGCACCACGAGCTGCACGTAGTCGTCGTAGAGCCGCGCGCACCCGCGCAGCTCGTCCGCGCCGCGCTTGCCGTCCGTCCGGTACTTGGCGACCGCGTCCGCCGTCGCGATGGTGAAGTCGGCCTCCCCGGACGCCAGCCGCTGCAGGTTCTCCTGCGAGCCCTCGCTGGGCGCCAGCCTGACCTCCACGCCGGGCATGTCCTGCGCCAGCGCCACGTCGAGCAGCTGCCCGTACCGGTGGTAGACGCCGGTGCGGCCGCCGGTGCTGAGCGTCAGGTCGCCCTTCAGCTGCGGCTCCGCGAAGGGCCGCAGCCACCACAGCAGCGTCCCGAGCACGGTGAGCACGGCCACCGCCCCCCACAGGACGGTGCGCCTGCCGAAACGGGGCGGAACGAGAACCATGGCCGCGATCCTGCCACCGACGCGCCGAGCTGTCACGGGCAGCCCGGTCCCGGGGGCGGGCGGAGGCCGCCCGGGCACCGCCTACCCTTGTTGCATGACCAGCAGCAGCGACCGGAGCACGGCAGTGGACGTCAAGGGAACATACGAGGTGCGCACCTACGGGTGCCAGATGAACGTGCACGACTCCGAGCGGCTCTCCGGTCTGCTGGAGGAAGCCGGATACACCCGGGCCCCGGAGGGCTCCGACGGTGACGCCGACGTCGTCGTGTTCAACACCTGCGCCGTCCGCGAGAACGCCGACAACAAGCTGTACGGCAACCTCGGCCGGCTCGCCCCGATGAAGACGCGGCGCCCCGGCATGCAGATCGCCGTCGGCGGCTGCCTCGCGCAGAAGGACCGGGACACCATCGTCAGGAAGGCCCCCTGGGTCGACGTGGTCTTCGGCACCCACAACATCGGCAAGCTGCCCGTCCTGCTGGAGCGCGCCCGCGTGCAGGAGGAGGCGCAGATCGAGATCGCCGAGTCCCTGGAGGCCTTCCCCTCCACGCTGCCGACCCGCCGCGAGTCGGCCTACGCCGCCTGGGTCTCCATCTCCGTCGGCTGCAACAACACCTGCACCTTCTGCATCGTCCCGGCGCTGCGCGGCAAGGAGGAGGACCGCCGCCCCGGCGACATCCTCGCCGAGGTCGAGGCGCTCGTCGCCGAGGGCGTCAGCGAGATCACCCTCCTCGGCCAGAACGTCAACGCCTACGGCTCCGACCTCGGCGACCGCGAGGCCTTCAGCAAGCTGCTGCGCGCCTGCGGGCAGATCGAGGGCCTGGAGCGGGTCCGCTTCACCTCGCCGCACCCGCGCGACTTCACCGACGACGTGATCGCCGCGATGGCCGAGACGCCGAACGTGATGCCGCAGCTGCACATGCCGCTCCAGTCGGGCTCGGACCCGATCCTGAAGGCGATGCGCCGCTCGTACCGCCAGGAGCGCTTCCTCGGCATCATCGAGAAGGTCCGCGCGGCCATCCCGCACGCCGCGATCTCCACCGACATCATCGTGGGCTTCCCCGGCGAGACCGAGGAGGACTTCCAGCAGACGATGCACGTCGTGCGCGAGGCCCGCTTCGCGAGCGCCTTCACCTTCCAGTACTCCAAGCGGCCCGGCACCCCGGCGGCCGACATGGACGGCCAGATCCCCAAGGAGGTCGTCCAGGACCGCTACATGCGCCTGGTGGCCCTCCAGGAGGAGATCTCCAGGGAGGAGAACAAGAAGCAGGTCGGCCGCACCCTGGAGGTCATGGTCGCCGAAGGCGAGGGCCGCAAGGACGGCGCCACGCACCGCCTCTCCGGCCGCGCCCCCGACAACCGCCTGGTCCACTTCACCAAGCCGGACGAGGAGGTCCGCCCCGGCGACGTGGTCACCGTCGAGATCACCTACGCCGCCCCGCACCACCTGCTGGCCGAAGGCGCGGCGAAGGCCGTGCGGCGCACCCGCGCCGGCGACGCCTGGGAGAAGCGGAACGCCGCCCCGGCGCAGCCGCAGGGCGTCATGCTCGGCATCCCGACGCTGGGGGTGCCGGCTCCGCTTCCGGAGTCCGCCCCCGGCTGCGGCATCAGCGGCTGACCCGCCCCGCCGCCCCCGCCTCTCTCCGGGCCGCCCGCGGCCGCTGCGTCCGCGCGGCGGCTGCCGGGCGGCCCGGCGCCGTACCCGGCGCCGCTGCGGCCGGGCCGCGGGCGCGCCCGGTGAATCTTCCCCGCCGCGGCACTAGGCTGCGGATCATGCTCGTAGCCGCCGCCGTCTGCCCCGCCCCGCCCCTCCTCGTGCCCGAGGCCGCCGCCGGGGCCGCCGCCGAACTCGGGGACGCCCGTACCGCCTGCTCCGACGCGCTCGCGGTGCTCGCCGCCTCCCGGCCCGACCTGCTCGTCGTCGTCGGCGCCGCCGCCGAGGACGCCGCCGGGACCTACCCCGAGGGCAGCCCCGGCACCTTCCGCCCCTTCGGCGTCGCCGCCGACGTCCGCCTCGGATCCGCCGGAGAGCCGGCCGCGGCCGCGCCGGAGCGAACGCTGCCCACCCCGCTCGCCGTCGGGGCCTGGCTGCTGGCCCGCGCCCGCTGGGGCGCCGCCCCCCTCGAAGGCCTCGCCGTCGCCGAGACGCTTCCGACCGCGGAGTGCCTGGCCGCCGGCCGGGTGCTCGCCGCCCGCGCCGACCGCGTCGCCCTCCTCGTGATGGGCGACGGCAGCGCCCGCCGGACGCTGAAGGCGCCCGGCTACCTCGACGAGCGCGCCGCCGGCTTCGACGCCGCCGCGGCCCGCGCCCTCGCCGACGCCGACCCGGCCGCCCTCGCCGCCCTCGACGCGGGCCTCGCCCGCGAGCTCCTTGCGGCCGGCCGCGCCCCCTGGCAGGTCCTGGCGGGCGCCGCCGAGGACGCCGGCCTCGCCGGGCGGCTGCTGTACGAGGACGCGCCCTACGGGGTCGGCTACTTCGTCGCCGCCTGGTCCTGACCGGCCGGCCCGCGCGCCCGTACGCCGCCGGCGCGCGGACACGGCGAAGGGGCGCGGGCCCGCAACCGGGCCCGCGCCCCTTCCGCAACCGCCTCAGGAGGAGGCGGGCGGCACTGTCGGCCCGCCGCCCGGCTCCTCCCGCTGCGCGATCCTGCCCAGGGCTTCCTTCGCCTTGCCCGTCCCCGACGTGATCCTGTCGCTGTACTTGCCGTTGGTCTTCGCGTCCACCACTCCGGCGACCTTTTCCAGGCCCGCACCGATCGCGCCCTCGTGCTGCTGCACGAGGCCGCCGGCCCTCTCCTTCGCCGGAGCGAGCCTGGCCTTCAGATTGTCCAGCAGACCCATGGTCACCTTCCTGTCGCCGTGCCTACTTCAGGGCGCCCTCGCCGGCCCCGCTGTCCGCGGCCTCCCGAGCCGACTGCTGCTTCGGGATGTCGGCGGCCTCCGCCGCCGGAGCCTCCGCCGGCTCGGCCCCGCCACCGGAACCGGCTGCCGCAGCGGCCTCCTCGGACTCCGCCGTCACGTCCGCCGCCGCGGCCGGCTCGGCCGCGGCTCCGTCCTTCCGGCCGAAAAACCGACTGAAAACACCCATGTCCACTCCCTTAACGCTACTCGTGAGGGTGAAGTTCCCACCGGCCCCGCCGCGCCTTCGCCCGGCGCGCGCCCGGGGGAACCACGACAGGGCAACGACCCCGTCCGCCCGCCGTCACGTAGCTCGATCGGGTACACGCCGGAGGGTTTGCGAGACTGGGGCAGTGAGTAACGCAGCCCCCGCCCCGCGGGTCATCGCCGTCGTCGGCCCCACCGCGGCCGGAAAGTCCGACCTGGGCGTGGCCCTGGCCCGCCACTTCGGCGGCGAGGTCGTCAACGCCGACTCCATGCAGCTGTACCGGGGGATGGACATCGGCACCGCCAAGCTGACGACCGGGGAGCGCGGCGGCGTCCCCCACCACCTCCTCGACATCTGGGACGTCACCGAGACGGCCAGCGTCGCCGAGTACCAGCGCCTGGCCCGCGCCGAGATCGACGCCCTGCTCGCCCGCGGCCGCACGCCCGTCGTCGTCGGCGGATCCGGCCTGTACGTGCGCGGCGCCCTCGACGTCATGGAGTTCCCCGGCACCGACCCGGAGGTGCGCGCCCGGCTGGAGGGGGAGCTGGAGCGCGGCGGCCCCGGCGCCCTGCACGCCCGCCTCGCCGCCGCCGACCCGGCGGCGGCGCGCGCGATCCTGCCCGGCAACGGCCGCCGCATCGTCCGCGCCCTGGAGGTCATCGAGATCACCGGGAAGCCGTTCACCGCGAACCTGCCCGGCCACGAGGCCTTCTACGAGACTGTGCAGATCGGCGTCGACGTGGCCCGGCCGGAGCTCGACGAGCGGATCGCGCAGCGCGTCGACCGCATGTGGGAGGCCGGACTCGTCGACGAGGTGCGCGCACTGGAGGCCCGCGGCCTGCGCGAGGGCGTCACCGCCTCCCGCGCGCTGGGCTACCAGCAGGTCCTCGCCGCCCTCGCCGGCGAGTGCACCGAGGACGAGGCCCGTGCCGAGACCGTCCGCGCCACCAAGCGGTTCGCCCGCCGGCAGGACTCCTGGTTCCGCCGCGACCCGCGGGTCCACTGGCTCAGCGGCGCCGCCGCCGACCGGCGGGAACTCCCCCGACTCGCGCAGTCGTTGGTCGAACGGGCGATTACAGCCTGATCACGTGATGGCATCGGGACGCCCCGCGCGTCCGTTCGGGGCCCCGGGCCGTGCCATCATCAAATTCCGCGGGTGTGGTCACCGGCGGTGAACGGCAGCGTGCGGAGTCCGAGTGGGGAGGGCGCGTGGCAATGGAGGCCGGCCCTCGCGACACCGGGCGCGACGGGGCCCGAGACGAAGCGGACCCGACGCTCCTCGGCGAGCCCGCCGACGGCGACGGCCTCGGGCTGCCCGCGGACCCCCAGCGGCTCACCACCGACGGGCCCGACGCCTCCGACACCGCCGACGGAGAGGACGCCTCGGGGCCCGCGTACGAGGTCGAGCTCCGCCCGCAGCGCAAGCTCCGCATCTGGCAGATCGCCCCGATCGTGATGCTGGCCGCCGCCGGCTCCCTGATGTTCGCCTTCCCGCTCGCGTTCGAATTCGGCGACGGCGGAGCCGTCGTCGCCATGCTCGGCTTCCTGATCAGCTCCTGCGCCGCCGGCTGGGGCATGATGGCCGCCCGCCGCGTCGGCTACACCTGGCCGGGGCTCCCGCCCCGCGGCAGCGGCCGCCGGCCCGACTGGCGCTTCGCCGCGCTGTACGCGATCGTCGCGCTGGCCGTCGTCGCCCTCGCCGCCTACCGGGTGGCCCGGCTCCGGTAACCGCACCGGCCCTCCCGCCCGCCCCGCCTGCGACCTGCGCGGAAACCGGGTCGGTACCATGGTCCCGTGACGCAGACCAGCCTCTCCTTCCTCAAGGGCCACGGCACCGAGAACGACTTCGTGATCGTCCCGGACCCGGACAACGCGGTCGAACTGACCCCGGCCGCCGTCGCGAGGCTCTGCGACCGCCGCGCCGGCATCGGCGCGGACGGCGTGCTGCACGTCGTCCGCTCCGCCGCCCACCCCGAGGCCGCGCACATGGCCGGCGAGGCCGAGTGGTTCATGGACTACCGCAACAGCGACGGCTCCGTCGCCGAGATGTGCGGCAACGGCGTCCGCGTCTTCGCCCGCTACCTCGAACACGCCGGCCACGCCGAACCCGGCGACCTCGCCGTCGCCACCCGCGGCGGCGTCAAGCACGTCCACCTCGACAAGAGCGGTGACGTCACCGTCTCCATGGGCCGCGCCGCGCTCCCCGACGAGCAGGTCACCGTCGTCGTCGGCGACCGCGCCTGGCCCGCCCGCAACGTCAACATGGGCAACCCGCACGCCGTCGCGTTCGTCGAGAGCCTCGACCACGCCGGCAAGCTCCTGGAGGCGCCCCGCTGCAGCCCCGCCGAGGCCTACCCGGCCGGGGTGAACGTCGAGTTCGTCGTCGACCGCGGCCCCCGCCACGTCGCCATGCGCGTCCACGAGCGCGGATCCGGCGAGACCCGCTCCTGCGGCACCGGCGCCTGCGCCGTCGCCGTGGCCGCCATCCGCCGCGACGGACTCGACCCCGCGGCCACCGGAGCACCCGTCACGTACACGGTCGACCTCCCCGGCGGTACCCTCTACATCACCGAACACCCCGACGGCCGGATCGACATGACCGGACCGGCCGTGATCGTGGCGGCGGGGGAGTTCGACCCCTCCTGGCTCAAGGAAACGGCCTTCGCCTGAAGGTTCCCTCTCATGGGTGATCCGTTTCACGCTCAGCGAGAGGCGGACTGCGCCACGTGGTGGGGTCGGTAGCATCAGACACCGGCCCCGAGGGCTCACCCCATGCCCGCCACAGCCGGTCGAAGCCGCCGGAGGTGCCCATGAGTGCAGAGGCCACGAACCCCGAAGCACGACCCGAAGCGCGCCCCGAACTCCGCAGACGGGGCCGTACCCGCATCGACCTGCGCCGACTCGGGCGCGCCGCCCTCCTCGGGCCCGCCCCCCGGGACCGGCTGCCCGACGCCATCGGCCACGTCGCCGAGGCGCACCGCGCCCACCATCCGGACGCCGACCTCTCCGTCCTGCACCGCGCGTACCTCCTCGCGGAGTCCTCCCACCGCGGCCAGATGCGCAAGAGCGGTGAGCCGTACATCACACACCCGCTCGCCGTCACCCTCATCCTCGCCGAACTCGGCGCGGAGACAACGACCTTGACGGCCTCCCTGCTCCACGACACCGTCGAGGACACCGAGGTGACCCTCGATCAGGTCCGCGCCGAGTTCGGCGAGGAGGTCGGCTTCATCGTCGACGGCGTCACCAAGGTCGAGAAGATCGACTACGGGGCCGCAGCCGAGCCCGAGACCTTCCGCAAGATGCTCGTCGCCACCGGCAACGACGTCCGCGTCATGTCCATCAAACTCGCCGACCGGCTCCACAACATGCGCACCCTCGGCGTGATGCGCCCCGAGAAACAGGCCCGCATCGCCAAGGTCACCCGCGACGTCCTCATCCCGCTCGCCGAACGGCTCGGCGTCCAGGCCCTCAAGACCGAACTCGAAGACCTCGTCTTCGCGATCCTCCACCCCGAGGAGTACGAGCGCACCCGCGCCCTCATCGCCGCCCAGGCGGGCAGCGACCCGCTGCCCGGCATCGCCGACTCCGTGCGCTCCGTCCTGCGCGACGCCGGCATCGCCGCCGAAGTACAGGTCCGGCCGAGGCACTTCGTGTCCGTCCACCGCGTGTCCCTCAAACGCGGCGAGCTGCGCGGCTCCGACTTCGGCCGCGTCCTCGTCCTCGTCGGCGAGAACGCCGACTGCTACGCCGTGCTGGGCGAGCTCCACACCTGCTTCACCCCGGTCGTCTCAGAGTTCAAGGACTTCATCGCCGCCCCCAAGTTCAACCTCTACCAGTCGCTGCACACCGCCGTCGCCACACCCGACGGGTACGTCGCCGAAGTCATCGTCCGCACCCGCCAGATGCACCGCGTCGCCGAGGCCGGCGTCATCGCCCTCGGCAACCCGTACGCCACCGGCGACCACGCCGACGGCGACGAGGAGCGCGCCGACCCCACCCGGCCCGGCTGGCTCGCCCGCCTCCTCGACTGGCAGCGCTCCGCACCCGACCCCGACACCTTCTGGAGCGGGCTGCGCGCCGAACTCGCCCAGGACCGGGAGATCACCGTCTTCCGCCCCGACGGCGGCACGCTCGGCCTCCCCGCCGGCGCCACCTGCATCGACGCCGCCTACGCCCAGCACGGCGAAGCCGCCCACGGCTGCATCGGCGCCCGGGTCAACGGGCGCCTGACCTCGCTGGGCTCACGGCTCTCCGACGGCGACACCGTCCAGCTGCTGCTCTCCCACGACTCCTCCTCCGGCCCCGGCGCCGACTGGCTCGACCACGCCCGCACCACCGCCGCCCGGATCGCGATCACCAGCTGGCTCCGGCAGCACCCCGACGGGGCCACCCCCACCACCACACCCGCCCGCGCCCCCCTGTCCGTCGTCGGGGCCCGCGGCGGAGGCGGCAACGCCGTCGCCGACCTGCCCGACGCCACCGTGCGCCTGGCCGGCTGCTGTACGCCGGTCCCGCCGGACGCCGTCGCCGGGTTCGTCGTCCGCGGCGGGGCCGTCACCGTCCACCGCGTCGGCTGCGAGGCCGTGGCCCGGATGCGGGCGCTGGGCCGCACCACCGTCGCCGTCCACTGGCGGGCCACCGCCGACTGCCGCGTCACCCTCACCGCCGAATCGTTCGGCCGCCCCCACCTGCTGGCCGACCTGACCGAAGCCATCGCCCGCCAAGGCGTCGAAGTCGTCTCCGCCACCGTCGAACCGCCCGTCGAGCAGCGCGTCCGGCACACCTACACCCTCCAGCTGCCGGACGCCGCCGGGCTGCCCGCCCTCATGCGGGCCATGCGGAACGTGCCCGGCGTGTACGACGTCGGCCGCGCCTGACCGGCGGGCCGCCGCCGCGGACCGCGCCCCGCCGGTGCCGGGCCGTGGCGGGCCGTCAGCCGCACGGCGGCCCCTCCCGCGCCCGGAGGTCCCGTTCGGGTGGAACCGTCGCGCGCCGTACCCGGCCGCGCGGCGGGCGCTGGTAAGCGGTGGGGGATGCAGCTCACCTCCCCGCGCCTGCGCGCCTCCCTGCTCGCCGCGGCCTCCCTCGGCCTGGTCGCCGCCGCGCTGCCCCCGCCGACGCCGCTGGGCATCGGAGACCCGCTGTTCCCGCACCTGGGCAACCCCGGCTACGACGTCCTCTCGTACGACCTCTCCCTCACCTACAAGGACAACAGGACCCCCCTCGACGCCGTCACCCGGATCGACGCCCGCGCCCTCACCGCCCTGGACCGCATCAACCTCGACTTCACCCACGGAACAGTCGCCTCCGCCGAGGTGAACGGGCAGCCCGCCGCCTTCGAGAGCGTCGGCGAGGACCTCGTCCTCACCCCCGAGAGCCCCGTCGCCCCCCACACCCCGCTCCGCATCGCCGTCCGGCACACCAGCGACCCGCGCGGCGCCGCCGACGGCGGCTGGGTCCCCACCGCGGACGGACTCGCCATGGCCAACCAGGCCGACGCCGCCCACCGCGTCTTCCCCTGCAACGACCACCCCGCCGACAAGGCCTACTTCACCTTCCGGATCACCGCCCCCGAAGGGCTGACCGCCGTCGCGAACGGCGTCGCCGGCGCGCTGCCCGTCCGCACCGCCGCCGGCCCCACCACCTGGACGTACCGGACCCTGCACCCCATGGCCACCGAGCTCGCCCAGGTCTCCATCGGCGAATCCGCCGTCCTGCACCGCACCGGCCCCCACGGCCTGCCGCTGCGCGACGTCGTCCCCGCCGCCGACCGGGCCCGCCTCGAACCCTGGCTGAAGAAGACCCACGGCCACATCGCATGGATGGAGGAGCGCGTCGGCCGCTACCCCTTCGAGAACTACGGCGTGCTCATCGCCCAGGCCCAGACCGGCTTCGAGCTCGAAACGCAGACCCTCTCCCTCTTCGAGAGCGGCCTCTTCGCGGGCGACGGCTACCCGGAGTGGTACGTCGAGGCCGTCATGGTCCACGAGCTCGCCCACCAGTGGTTCGGCGACAGCGTCACCCCCCGCACCTGGTCCGACCTGTGGCTCAACGAGGGCCATGCCACCTGGTACGAGGCCCTCTACGCCGACCACCTCGGCAAGTACTCCCTGGAGCGGCGCATGCGCGAGGCGTACGAGCGCTCCGACCAGTGGCGCGCCTCCGGAGGCCCCCCGGCCGCCCCCAAGCCCGCCGCCCCCGGCCAGAAGATCGGACTGTTCCGGCCCGTCGTCTACGACGGCTCCGCGCTCGTCCTGTACGCCCTGCGCCAGGAGATCGGCGCGGCCGCCTTCGACCGCATCCAGCGCCGCTGGGTCACCGAGCACCGCGACGGCGTCGCCGGCACCGCCGACTTCGTCCGCCTCGCCTCCCAGGAGGCCGGACGCGACATGGAGCCCTTCCTGAAGCCCTGGCTGTACGGCAAGACCACGCCCCCGATGCCCGGACACCCGGAATGGGGCGGCGCGAAAAGCGTGTGACCCGGCAGGAAGGGGCATGCCACCATCGACGGGGCCGCACCGCGCCGGGGAATCTCCCGGCCGCATGCGACGTTGCACACGTCAGTAAGGTGTCGCACGTGCTTCCGGCGGCCGCAGCCGCCGGGAAACGGCCCCGACCGCCCACCGCGGCCGGGCACCCGCCGAGGCGGGCCCCTTCCGACACCGCCCACACACCGACGTAAGGATCCAATGACCTCCTCTTCTTCCGCTTCCCAGGACGCGCGGGCCGCACAGGACGACGTGCGCGAACCGCAGAGCTTCACCGAGAGCCTCCGGGCCGACGCCCTGATGGAAGAGGACGTCGCCTGGAGCCACGAGATCGACGGAGACCGGGACGGCGACCAGTTCGACCGCTCCGAGCGCGCCGCACTCCGGCGCGTCGCAGGCCTCTCCACCGAGCTCGAAGACGTCACCGAGGTCGAGTACCGGCAGCTCCGCCTGGAGCGCGTCGTCCTCGTCGGCGTGTGGACGTCCGGCACCGTGCAGGACGCCGAGAATTCCCTCGCGGAGCTCGCCGCCCTCGCCGAGACCGCCGGCGCCCTCGTCCTCGACGGCGTGATCCAGCGCCGCGACAAGCCCGACCCGGCCACCTTCATCGGCTCCGGCAAGGCGCGCGAACTGCGCGACATCGTGCTGGAGAGCGGCGCCGACACCGTCGTCTGCGACGGTGAGCTCAGCCCCGGCCAGCTCATCGCCCTCGAAGACGTCGTGAAGGTCAAGGTGGTCGACCGGACCGCGCTCATCCTCGACATCTTCGCCCAGCACGCCAAGTCCCGAGAGGGCAAGGCGCAGGTCGCCCTCGCGCAGATGCAGTACATGCTTCCGCGCCTGCGCGGCTGGGGCCAGTCGCTGTCCCGGCAGATGGGCGGCGGCGGAGGCGGCGGTATGGCCACCCGCGGCCCCGGTGAGACCAAGATCGAGACGGACCGGCGCCGGATCCGCGAGAAGATGGCGAAGATGCGCCGGGAGATCGCGGAGATGAAGACCGGCCGCGACATCAAGCGCCAGGAGCGGCGCCGCAACAAGGTGCCCTCCGTCGCCATCGCCGGCTACACGAACGCCGGCAAGTCCTCCCTGCTCAACCGCCTCACCGGCGCGGGCGTCCTCGTCGAGAACGCCCTGTTCGCCACCCTCGACCCGACCGTCCGCCGGGCCGAGACGCCCAGCGGCCGGGTGTACACCCTGGCCGACACCGTCGGCTTCGTCCGGCACCTGCCCCACCACCTCGTCGAGGCCTTCCGCTCCACGATGGAGGAGGTCGGGGACGCCGACCTCATCCTGCACATCGTGGACGGCTCGCACCCCGCCCCGGACGAGCAGCTCGCCGCCGTCCGCGAGGTCATCCGGGAGGTCGGCGCGGCCGACGTGCCCGAGATCGTCGTGGTCAACAAGGCGGACGCCGCGGACCCGCTGGTCCTCCAGCGGCTCCTGCGCATCGAGCGGCACTCGATCGCCGTCTCCGCGCGCACCGGGCAGGGCATCGAGGAGCTCCTGCGGCTCATCGACGCCGAACTGCCCCGGCCGTCCGTCGAGGTCGAAGCCCTCGTGCCGTACACCCACGGCTCGCTGGTCGCCCGGGCGCACGCCGAAGGCGAGGTGGTCTCCGAGGAGCACACCCCGGAGGGCACCCTGCTCAAGGTGCTCGTCCACCCGGAACTGGCCGCCGAACTGGCGCCGTTCGTTCCGGCCAAGCAGTAGCCGCGCCGCCCGCACCGCCGGGCGCGCGAAAGCCGAGTGCCCCCTGCACGCGCAGGGGGCACTCGGCCGTGTCCGGCTGCCGGACTACCTGAACTTGGCGCTGACCGCGTCGAAGATCCCCTTGGCCTCCGGGCCCAGCCGCGGACCCGCCAGCCAGCCCGCCTTCGCCGGGCCGATCGAGGTGTTCGACACCAGCGCCGGCTTGCCGTCACTGCCCGCGGCGATCCAGCCGCCGCCCGACGAACCGCCCGTCATCGTGCAGCCGATGCGGTACATGACCGGATCGTTCGCCTTCAGCGTCAGCCGCCCCGGCTTGTCGGTGCACTGGTACGCCTTCTGCCCGTCGAACGGGGCCGACGCCGGGTAGCCCGTCGCCGTCATCCCGGACAGCTTCGGCACCGCCGGCGCGTTGAACTCCACCGGGAGCGCCGCACCGACCGTCTCCTCCAGCGACTTGCCGGTGCTCTTCTCCGGCACCACGTGCAGCACGGCGAAGTCGTACGGGGCACCCGCACCGCCCGTCGGCCCGCCCGTGGAGATCCACTGGTCGGAGGTCTGCGCCCAGTCGCTCCACCACACGCCGTACGGGGCCACCTCCTGCCGCGGCGCGCCCTTGAGCTGCGCCGCCGACTTGCCCGCGCTGTTGTACGACGGGACGAAGGCGATGTTCCGGTACCAGCCGCCGGCCTTGCCGGCGTGCACGCAGTGCCCGGCCGTCCACACCAGGTTCGACTTGCCCGGGCGCGCCGGGTCCTTCACCACGGTCGCCGAGCACACCATGGAGCCCTCGGGGCCGTCGAAGAACACCTTGCCCGACGCGGGGATCGTCGAGCGGTACGGCGTGGCCGCCGGCTTCGCCGGCACCGCCGCCGGAGCCGGGTCGGTGACGCCCTGGTCCCTGCCCGCGTCCGGATCGACCGCCGGGGGCTGCGGCGTCTTCGCCGCCTCCCGCATCCGGTCCGGGTCCCACAGGCCCTCGATGACCGGGTTGATGTAGTCGCCCGCCTCGCGGAGCCAGTCCTCCTTCTTCCAGTTCTTCCACTCACCTCCCCGCCACTTCTCCAGGTCGATGCCGTGCTGCTTCAGCTTGTCCTTCAGCTGGTCCGGGATCTTGATCCCTTCGCCTCCGGACGGAAGGCTCGCCGCCACGGTGGGCTTGGCGTCGCCGCCGGCCTCCCCGTCGCCCGGGCCGCAGGCGGCGGTCATCGCGAGTGCCGCCGCGCACAGGATCGCGGTGACCGGTCGGTTCGGTCGCATGTCGTGAGTCCCCCTGGTGTTTCCGGGCATGGGCTGCGGACGCCGTGAGGTGCGGCCGCGGATGCAGCACCCCACTATGCCGTCGCAGTCGGGGACGGCGCAGCCCGCCCCCTCGGTTCCCGTCCGGCCCCCGGGCGGCCCGGACTTCCCGCCGCGCCGCCCCAAGGTTCTTGCGCCCGCCCCGTGTTCCGGCGCCGCCGCCGTCGTTGGTACGTACGGGAGAGCGGGGCGGGCGGGGAAGCGGAATCCGGGTCAGAAACGATCCGGCAGGGCGATTTCAGTGCGGGAGGTCCGACACTCGTGGCATTGGCGGAGCAGCACACGGCCCCGGCCCAGGTACCGCCCCAAGGGGGCCCGGCACCCGGAGCGGGCGGAGCGGCCGCGGCGGAGGGCATCCTGCGGCGGCAGGCGATGCGGGAGTCCGCGGCGCGCACGTACGCCCGCTCCCTGCCGATCGTGCCCGTCCGGGCCCGCGGCCTCACCATCGAGGGCGCGGACGGCCGCCGCTACCTCGACTGCCTGTCCGGCGCGGGCACCCTCGCGCTGGGGCACAACCACCCCGTGGTGCTGGAGGCCGTACGCGGCGTCCTCGACTCGGGGGCCCCGCTGCACGTCCTCGACCTCGCGACGCCCGTCAAGGACGCCTTCACCACCGAGCTGTTCGCCACCCTGCCCGGCGGACTGGCCGCCGACGCCCGGATCCAGTTCTGCGGGCCCGCCGGCACCGACGCGGTGGAGGCCGCACTCACCCTGGTCCGCACCGCGACCGGGCGCTCCGGGCTCCTCGCCTTCACCGGCGCCTACCACGGCATGACCGCGGGCTCCCTCGGCGCGTCGGGCGGCGCCCCGGACGTGCGGGTGACGCGGCTGCCGTACCCGCAGGACCACCGCTGCCCGTTCGGCGTCGGCGGCGCCGAGGGGGCGCGGCTCGGCGCCCGCTGGACCGAGAGCCTGCTCGACGACCCCAAGGGCGGCGTGCCGGCGCCGGCCGGCATGCTCGTCGAGCCCGTGCAGGGCGAGGGCGGGGTCCTGCCCGCCCCGGACGCCTGGCTGCGCAGCATGCGCGAGATCACCGCGGCGAGGGACATCCCGCTCATCGCGGACGAGGTGCAGACGGGCGTCGGCCGGACCGGCGCCTTCTGGGGCGTCGACCACGCCGGGGTCGTCCCCGACGTGATGGTCATGTCGAAGGCCATCGGCGGCAGCCTGCCGCTGGCGGTGATCGTGTACCGGTCCGCGCTGGACGTGTGGGCGCCCGGCGCCCACGCCGGCACGTTCCGCGGCAACCAGCTCGCGATGGCGGCCGGCGCCGCGACCCTCGCCTACGTACGGGAGAACCGCCTCGCCGAACGCGCCGCGGAACTCGGTGCACGCATGCTCACCGACCTCCGCGGGCTGGCCGCGCAGCAGCCGTGCGTCGCGGACGTGCGGGGCCGCGGCCTGATGATCGGCGTCGAACTCGCCGACCCGGCGACCGGTGCCGCCGCGAGCGGCCTCGCCGCCGCCGTCCGCGGGGAGTGCCTGCGCCGCGGCCTGATCGTGGAACTGGGCGGCCGCCACTCCAGCGTCGTACGCCTCCTGCCGCCGCTGACCATCACCGACGAACAGGCCTCGGCGGTCCTGGACCGCCTGGCGGACGCCATCGCCGCCGCCACAAGCCACCACCCCTCCTAGTGCTGTGGCCGGGAAGGTCCACCGGGTCACGGCGCCCGGCACGGCGCCTCGCCGCGTTGGCGGACCGCACACGTACGCCCCGTACGCGCTGCGGCCCGCCGACTTGCGATGCACCGCACCGGACACCGCGCCCCGGCAAACCTTCCCGGTCACAGCACTAGGGCCTGTATTGAGTTGCCCCGCGGCGTCGCGACGCCCGGCACGCACCCTCGGCGCACGAGCCGAATCTCCTAGTAGCTCCGCTACGAGGACATTCGTCCCGCACACCGAGGGCACGCACCGAACGCCGCTCCTTGCTCCACGGGGCAACTCAATACAGGCCCTAGCGCACCCACCGCCCCGCAACGGCCGCTGCCCATGAGGGCCGGCCCCGCCAGGCACCGAGCCGCCCCGACCCGACCAGCGGGCGAGGCCTGACAGCAGCCACCGCCCTCGGCGAAGACGCCCCGCCGGGGGGCGGGCCCCGCCCGCGGCGGCCACCCGGCCGCCGGCAGACCGCCGTCGGCGAGGCCCGCCCCCGGAAGCCCCGAGGGCATCCCCGCCCCCCGGCACAACCGCCGCCACCCCAACGGAACGGAGACACCTCGGCGATGAGCGAGCCCCCCGACACCCCCGAGCCCCGCCTCCCCCGCACCGACCGCGGCCCGGCAGCCGCCCCGGCCCCGCACGGGCTGGACACCGGAAGCCCGCATGCCGAGGCAGCCCCGCGTCCGCGGCCGGGAACGACCGCCGGCCCCGCCACCTGCGGTGCCCCCTCCGGGCCGCAGGGCGAGGAAGCCGAGAGCCGGGTGCCGCGCCAGAAGCAAGGCGGACTGCGCGGGCACGGCGGGGCGGGCCGAGGCGGGCCCGGGCTGCTGCCCGAGCCGCCCGACCATCCCGACCCGGCCGCCGAGGCCGAGTCCGCGGCCGTGGAGAACCTCCTGCGGTGCTGGGTCCGGGAGCGGGGCATCGGCCGCCCCGACGGTCCCGTCGGGGAGCCCTTGCGCATCCCCCTTCCCGCTTCCGGCACCGCGGTGGCCGCCGGCGTGCGCCACTGGTCCGCGGCCGGATGGCACCGCTTCGGCGCCGCCCGGATCGAAGGCGCCCCGGCCGGTGCCCCGGCCCTGGACGCCGTGACCCTCGCCGCGCTGCTCGCCCGCGAGGCCGGCGGCGGCGCGCCCCACGCCACCGATCTCGTCGCCCGCGTCGCGGACTCGGTCCGACGCACCGCCCGGTTCATCGCCGACCGGCGCGAACGCCCTCGGCCGCCCGCGCCCGTCGACGGTGATGCGTTCCTGACGTCCGAACAGTCCCTCCTCCTCGGCCACCCCCTCCAGCCCGACCCGAAGAGCCGCGAGGGGCTCTCCGACGCCGAAGCCCGCCGCTACTCACCCGAACTCCACGGCTCCTTCCCCCTGCACTGGTTCGCCGTCGCACCCGGCGCCCTCGCCACCGACTCCGCCTGGACCGAACGCGGCCGCCCCGTGTCCGCCGCACGGCTCCTGGCCCGCCTCGCACCCGGCCTGCCGGCACCCGAAGGCACCACCCCCCTTCCCCTGCACCCCTGGCAGGCCCGCGACCTGCTCCACCGCCCCGCCGTCGCCGCCCTCCTCGGCGACGGGCTCCTCCACGACCTCGGCCCGCACGGCGAGCCCTGGCACCCCACCTCCTCCGTCCGCACCGTGGCCCGCCCCGGCATCCCCGTGATGCTCAAGCTCTCCCTCGGCCTGCGCATCACCAACTCCCGCCGCGAGAACCTCCGCAAGGAGCTCCACCGCGGCGTCGAGGTGCACCGGCTGCTCCGGACCGGCCTCGCAGAGCAGTGGCAGGCCGCCCACCCCGGCTTCGACATCGTCCGGGACCCCGCCTGGGTCGCCGTCGACGCCCCGGACGGCAGCGCCGTCCCCGGACTCGACGCCGTCCTGCGCCACAACCCCTTCCGCCCCGGCGACGACGCCCTGTGCATCGCCGCCCTCACCTCGCCCCGCCCCCTGCCGGGCCGGCCCGGCATGCGGTCACGGCTCGCCGACACCGTCCACCGGCTCGCCGCCACCACCGGGCGCACCCCGTCCGCCGTGTCCGCCGAGTGGTTCCTGCGCTACCTCGACCACGTCGTCCGGCCCGTCCTCGCCTTCGACGCGCTCGCGGGCATCGCCCTCGAAGCCCACCAGCAGAACACCCTCGTCGTCCTCGACACCGACGGCTGGCCCGCCGGCGGCCGCTACCGCGACAACCAGGGCTACTACTTCCGAGCCTCCCGGCGCGCCGAGCTGGAGCGCCGGCTCCCCGGCATCGGCAGCGCCAGCGACACCTTCGTCTCCGACGCCGTCACCGACGAGCGCTTCGCCTACTACCTCGGCATCAACAACGTGCTGGGCCTCATCGGGGCCTTCGGCTCCGAGCGGCTCGCCGACGAGCGCGTCCTCCTCGCCGCCTTCCGCCGGTTCCTCGGCCGGGCCCGCGGCCTCGGGCCGCTGCCCGCGCTGCTGCTCGACTCGCCCACCCTGCGCTGCAAGGCGAACCTGCTGACCCGCCTGGGCGGCCTCGACGAGCTCGTCGGCCCCGTCGACGCGCAGTCCGTCTACGTCACCCTCTCCAACCCCCTCCACGATTGAGCGACCGATGCCCTCCACCGACACCCAGGCCCCGCCCTCCGTCCCCGCCCCGGCGGCCGCCACCGGCCCCACCACCGCGCACCCGGCGGAGCTGCGGCTCAGGGCAGGCCTGCTGCCCCTGCTCGCCGAGGCCGACCTGCTCGACTCGCCCAGCGGCTGGGGCAGCACCCGGACCGCCGCCGGGGCCTTCCGCCTGGAGCCCGTCCGCCTCGACCGCGACCTGGACCTGGTCACCCGCTGGATGAACGACCCCGAAGTCGCCGCCTACTGGGACCTCGCCGGACCGCAGTCCCTCACGGCCGCACACCTGCGGGCCCAGATCGACGGCGACGGCGGCAGCATCCCCTGCCTCGGCCTCCTCGACGGCACCCCCGTCAGCTACTGGGAGGTCTACCGGGCCGACCTCGACCCGCTCGCCCGCCACTACCCCGCGCGCCCCCACGACACCGGTATCCACCTGCTGATCGGGGACGGCAGGAACCGCGGCCGCGGCCTCGGGACCGCACTGCTGCGCGCGGTCGCCGACCTCGTCCTCGACAACCGCCCGCGGTGCACCCGCGTCATCGCCGAACCGGACATCCGCAACACCCCCTCCGTCTCCGCCTTCCTCGGCTCCGGCTTCCGCTGGACCGGGAACATCGACCTGCCCGGCAAGCGCGCGGCCCTGATGGTCCGCGAGCGGGCGCTCCGCAGCCTCATCTGAGCTGAGCCGCACCCCGCAGCCCACAGCGCACCCCCGCCCTCCCGGGCCGCCTGCCGTCCTTCCCCCCGAAAACGCCCGGCGCGCGCCGCGGGGTTCCCGCCTCCCGTCGCCCTTTCCGGTGATCGGCCATCCCGGTGATGGCCGTCACCGTCGGTGGCGCCCCGTAGGCTGGGGGGTGCTATGACGAAGCCCTCCCTCCCCGACCTGCTGCACGCCGCCGTCTCCGCCGTCGGCGGCACGGAGCGGCCCGGCCAGGTCGCCATGGCCGAAGCAGTCGCCGAAGCGATCGACGACAGCACGCACCGCCTGATCCAGGCCGGAACCGGCACCGGCAAGTCCCTCGGCTACCTGGTCCCCGCCCTCGCGCACGGCGAGCGCGTCGTCGTGGCGACGGCGACCCTCGCCCTGCAGCGGCAGCTCGTCGAGCGCGACCTGCCCCGGACGGTCGAGGCACTGCACCCGCAGCTGCGCCGCCGGCCGCAGTTCGCCATGCTCAAGGGCCGGTCGAACTACCTGTGCCTGCACCGGCTGCACGAGGGCGCCCCCCAGGACGAGGAGGAGGGCCTCTTCGACCAGTTCGAGGCCGCCGCCCCCACCAGCAAGCTCGGCCAGGACCTGCTGCGGCTGCGCGACTGGGCGGACGAGACGGAGACCGGCGACCGGGACGACCTCACGCCCGGCGTCTCCGACCGCGCCTGGAGCCAGGTGTCCGTCTCCTCCCGCGAATGCCTCGGTGCGACGAAGTGCCCGTACGGCGCCGAATGCTTCGCCGAGGCGGCCCGCGAGCGGGCCAAGCTGGCCGACGTGGTCGTCACCAACCACGCCCTGCTCGCCATCGACGCCATCGAGGGCGCGCCCGTCCTGCCGCAGCACGAGGTGCTGATCGTGGACGAGGCCCACGAGCTGGTGTCCCGTGTGACCGGCGCCGCCACCGGCGAACTCACCCCCGGGCAGGTCAACCGGGCGGTGAAGCGGGCCGCGAAGCTGGTCGACGAGAAGACGGCCGACTCCCTCCAGACCGCCTCCGAGTCCTTCGAGCGCGTGATGGAGCTGGCGCTCCCGGGCCGGCTGGAGGAGATCCCCGAGGACCTCGGGTACGCGCTGGCGGCGCTCCGCGACGCCGCACGCGACGTGATCTCGGCGATCGGCTCCACCAGGGACAAGTCCGTCGCCGACGAGGACGCCGTCCGCAAGCAGGCCCTGGCCTCCGTGGAGAACGTGCACGCGGTGGCCGAGCGGATCCTCGCCGGCTCCGAGTACGACGTCGTCTGGTACGAGCGCCACGACCGCTTCGGGGCGACGCTGCGGGTCGCCCCCCTGTCGGTGTCCGGGCTGCTGCGGGAGAAGCTGTTCGAGGACCGCTCGGTCGTCCTCACCTCGGCGACCCTCAAGCTCGGAGGGGACTTCAACGGCGTCGCGGCCTCGCTGGGCCTGTCCCCGGAGGGCGTCGAGGCGGACGACGCGCCGGTCTGGCGGGGCCTGGACGTCGGCTCCCCGTTCGACTACCCGAAGCAGGGCATCCTCTACGTCGCCAAGCACCTGGCGACACCCGGCCGCGAGGGGACCCGCGGCGACATGATGGACGAGCTCGCCGAGCTGATCGAGGCGGCCGGCGGCCGCACCCTCGGCCTGTTCTCGTCCATGCGCGGCGCCAAGGCGGCCGCCGAGGAGCTGCGCGGCCGGCTCGACCACCCGATCCTGCTCCAGGGGGAGGAGACCCTCGGCGAGCTGATCAAGAACTTCGCCGCGGATCCGCGGACCTGCCTGTTCGGGACGCTGTCCCTGTGGCAGGGCGTGGACGTCCCCGGCCCCAGCTGCCAGCTCGTCATCATGGACCGCATCCCCTTCCCCCGGCCCGACGACCCGCTGATGAGTGCGCGCCAGAAGTCGGTCGAGGAGCACGGCGGCAACGGCTTCATGGCCGTCGCCGCGACGCACGCGGCGCTGTTGATGGCCCAGGGGGCGGGCCGGCTCGTCCGCGCCGCGGGCGACCGGGGCGTCGTCGCGGTCCTGGACCCGCGGCTCGCGACGGCCCGGTACGGCAGCTTCCTGAAGGCGACGCTGCCGGACTTCTGGTACACCACGGACCGCAACCAGGTCCGCCGCTCCCTGGCCGCGATCGACTCGGCGGCCAAGGCCGACGGCAAGTAGTCCGAGCCCCGAGCCCCGAGCCCCGAGCCCCGAGCCCGGGGCTCGGGGCTCGGGCATGGAACAGCTCCGGGACCGGCGCAGTGGGTCCCGGAGCTGGCTGGCGGGGCCGGGTTCAGACCCGGCGCAGTACGGCGACGACCTTGCCGAGGATGGTCGCCTCGTCGCCGGGGATCGGCTGGTACGCCGCGTTGTGGGGGAGCAGCCACACGTGGCCGTCCTCGCGCTTGAAGCGCTTGACGGTGGCCTCGCCGTCGAGCATGGCGGCCACGATGTCGCCGTTCTCGGCGACGGGCTGGCGGCGGACCGTGACCCAGTCGCCGTCGCAGATCGCGGCCTCGATCATGGAGTCGCCGACGACCTTGAGGACGAAGAGCTCACCGTCACCGACGAGCTGCCGCGGTAGCGGGAAGACGTCCTCCACGGACTCCTCGGCGAGGATCGGGCCGCCGGCCGCGATCCGGCCGACCAGGGGGACGTACGAGGCGGCGGGCTTGCCGGTGGTGTCCGTGGGCTGCGAGCTGGGCTGGTCCGAGCCGCGCACCTCGTACGCCCGGGGGCGGTGCGGGTCGCGGCGGAGGAAGCCCTTGCGCTCCAGGGCCATGAGCTGGTGGGCGACGGACGAGGTGCTGGACAGGCCGACCGCCTGGCCGATCTCCCGCATGGACGGCGGGTAGCCCCGGCGCTGCACGGAGTCCCGGATGACCTCGATGACCCGGCGCTGCCGGTCGGTGAGCCCGGAGCTGTCGGCGCGGATGCCTGGGGGGCGTCCTGGAAGGGAGCGAGCGGGGCGGACGGCGTCCGCCTCCGGGGTCAGGCTTGCGCTTGCGTCGTTCATGGCATGCACCGGCTCGAGTCGGCTTTGGGAGCGGTTCTGGGCAGTGATGGCGGCACTGTCTGCGGTGGTGGTCACGTCGGCGGCCCCTCTCGAAATGTTCTCCCTAGCTGGACAACGGTAATTGCTTTCGAAAGGTTGCGCCAAACACACGTTCGAGTGAAAAATCGCGGATCGACCTGCGTGATCACAATGGCAGGTGTATTGGGTCGCGCATTTCCGAACGGAGGTTCGGATGGTTCTCCGCTGCCTACGGTACCGTTCCCGGTCGGGCCGCGGCCCTCCCGGTCCGGCCCCAGTGTGGCACCGCGGGCGGCCGCGCCCCTGCACCCCGCTCCACGACACGCGGTAGCGGACCAAATCCGCCGCGCCACAAGATCTAGTGGTTGTATGGGCGCCGCAACCCATACCTAGTGGTCCAGGGGAGCGCGGGGGTCTCACAGGCCCCGTGGATCGCATATGCTTGGGCCTGCTCCACGAGCCCCGGCAGAGCGACTCCGCCGCACAGGGCCCGGAGGGGTGATTCAGTCGTGCCTAGAGAAGGGTGAGGGACCATGCACTGCCCCTTCTGCAGGCACCCCGACAGCCGCGTCGTCGACAGCCGCACCACGGACGACGGCACGTCGATCCGCAGACGCCGCCAGTGCCCGGACTGCTCCCGTCGCTTCACGACGGTCGAGACGGCCTCGCTCATGGTGATCAAGCGCAGCGGTGTCACCGAGCCCTTCAGTCGCACCAAGGTCATCTCCGGCGTGCGCAAGGCGTGCCAGGGCCGGCCCGTCACCGAGGACGCCCTCGCCAAGCTCGGCCAGCGGGTCGAGGAGGCGGTGCGCGCCACCGGGAGCGCCGAGCTCACCACCCACGACGTCGGTCTGGCCATACTCGGCCCGCTCCAGGAACTCGACCTCGTCGCGTACCTGCGCTTCGCGAGCGTGTACAAGGCGTTCGACACCCTTGAAGACTTCGAGGCCGCCATCGCGGAACTGCGCGAGCGGCGGCCCCGCCCCGAGGAGTGCGGGCCCGCCGGGACCCCCCAGGTCCCCGTGCCCGCCTCCGCCTCCGACTGACCGGGCGGCGTGCCGCGCTCCGGCGCGACACGCCGCCCGGCCGGAGGCCGCCCGGTGCAGCCGGGAGAAGGAACGTAACAAGACACAGCACTGTGCCTCGGAATAGCGCTGGCACTTTAGGGCGTTTTTGCCCGTATATGGGAGGCAGGCGGCATGACAGAGACGGCGAGCAGCTCGGCACGCGGTTCCCGCGCCAAGGGAACCAAGGGCGCCAAGGGCGGCCTGCGGATCGAGCGCATCCACACCACCCCGGGCGTGCATCCGTACGACGAGGTGAACTGGGAGCTCCGTGACGTCGTCATGACGAACTGGCGCGACGGCTCGGTCAACTTCGAGCAGCGCGGCGTCGAGTTCCCCGACTTCTGGTCGGTGAACGCGGTCAACATCGTCACCAGCAAGTACTTCCGCGGCGCCGTCGGCACGCCGCAGCGCGAGACCGGTCTGAAGCAGCTCATCGACCGCATCGTGAAGACGTACACGAAGGCCGGCGAGGACTACGGCTACTTCGCGTCCCCCGCCGACGCGGAGATCTTCGAGCACGAGCTGACCTACGCCCTCCTGCACCAGATCTTCAGCTTCAACTCCCCGGTGTGGTTCAACGTCGGCACGCCCCAGCCGCAGCAGGTCTCCGCCTGCTTCATCCTGTCCGTCGACGACTCCATGGAGTCGATCCTCGACTGGTACAAGGAAGAGGGCATGATCTTCAAGGGCGGCTCCGGCGCCGGCCTGAACCTCTCCCGCATCCGCTCCTCCAAGGAGCTCCTCTCCTCCGGCGGCAACGCCTCCGGCCCCGTCTCCTTCATGCGCGGCGCCGACGCGTCCGCCGGAACCATCAAGTCGGGCGGCGCCACCCGCCGCGCCGCCAAGATGGTCGTCCTCGACGTGGACCACCCGGACGTCGAGGACTTCATCGAGACCAAGGTCAAGGAAGAGGAGAAGATCCGCGCCCTGCGCGACGCGGGCTTCGACATGGACCTGGGCGGCGACGACATCACGTCCGTCCAGTACCAGAACGCCAACAACTCCGTCCGCGTGAACGACGAGTTCATGACGGCCGTCGAGAACGGCACCTCCTTCGGCCTGCGCGCCCGCATGACCGGCGAGGTCATCGAGCAGGTCGACGCCAAGGCGCTCTTCCGCAAGATGGCCGAGGCCGCCTGGGCGTGCGCCGACCCGGGCATCCAGTACGACGGCGTCATCAACCACTGGCACACCTGCCCCGAGTCCGGCCGCATCACCGCGTCGAACCCGTGCAGCGAGTACATGCACCTGGACAACACGTCCTGCAACCTCGCCTCCCTGAACCTGATGAAGTTCCTCGACGACGACGGCAAGGGCGACCAGTCCTTCGACGCCGAGCGCTTCGCCAAGGTCGTCGAACTCGTCATCACGGCCATGGACATCTCCATCTGCTTCGCGGACTTCCCGACGCAGAAGATCGGCGAGAACACCCGCGCCTACCGCCAGCTCGGCATCGGCTACGCCAACCTCGGCGCGCTGCTGATGGCGACCGGCCACGCCTACGACTCCGACGGCGGCCGCACCCTCGCCGCGTCCATCACCTCGCTGATGACCGGTACGGCCTACCGGCGCTCCGCCGAGCTCGCCGCGATCGTCGGCCCGTACGACGGCTACGCCCGCAACGCCACGGCCCACAAGCGCGTCATGAAGCAGCACGCCGACGCCAACGCCGCCGCCCCGCGCACCGACGACCTCGACAACGCCATCTGGGCGGCGGCCACCGAGGCCTGGCAGGACGTCCTGCGCCTCGGCGAGAAGAACGGCTTCCGCAACTCCCAGGCCTCCGTGCTGGCCCCCACCGGCACCATCGGCCTCGCCATGTCCTGCGACACCACCGGTGTCGAGCCGGACCTGGCGCTGGTGAAGTTCAAGAAGCTCGTCGGCGGCGGCTCGATGCAGATCGTCAACGGCACCGTCCCGCAGGCCCTGCGCCGCCTGGGCTACCAGGAGGAGCAGATCGAGGCGATCGTCGCCCACATCGCCGAGCACGGCAACGTGATCGACGCCCCCGGCCTGAAGACCGAGCACTACGAGGTCTTCGACTGCGCCATGGGCGAGCGCTCCATCTCCCCGATGGGCCACGTCCGCATGATGGCCGCGATCCAGCCCTGGATCTCCGGCGCGATCTCCAAGACGGTGAACATGCCGGAGTCGGCGACCGTCGAGGAGATCGAGGAGATCTACTTCGAGGCGTGGAAGATGGGCGTCAAGGCGCTCGCGATCTACCGCGACAACTGCAAGGTCGGCCAGCCGCTCTCCGCCAAGAAGAAGGAGGAGGAGAAGGCCGAGGTCACCGAGAAGACCGAGGAGACGATCCGCGCGGCGGTCGAGAAGGTCATCGAGTACCGCCCCGTCCGCAAGCGCCTCCCCAAGGGCCGCCCGGGGATCACCACCTCCTTCACCGTCGGCGGCGCCGAAGGCTACATGACGGCCAACTCCTACCCGGACGACGGCCTCGGCGAGGTCTTCCTGAAGATGTCGAAGCAGGGCTCGACCCTTGCCGGCATGATGGACGCCTTCTCGATCGCCGTGTCGGTCGGCCTCCAGTACGGCGTGCCGCTGGAGACCTACGTCTCGAAGTTCACGAACATGCGCTTCGAGCCCGCCGGCATGACGGACGACGCGGACGTGCGGATGGCGCAGTCGATCGTCGACTACATCTTCCGCCGCCTGGCCCTCGACTTCCTGCCGTTCGAGACCCGCTCGGCGCTCGGCATCCACACCGCCGAGGAGCGCCAGCGCCACCTGGAGACCGGCTCGTACGAGCCGCTCGAGGAGGAGATCGACACGGAGTCCCTGGCCCAGTCCGCCCCGCTCGCGGCGGTCACCGCGGCTCCGCAGGCCCAGCCCGCGCCGGTCCCGGCCCCGAAGACGGCGCACTCCAGCGCCGAACTCGTCGAGATGCAGCTCGGCGTCTCCGCCGACGCCCCGCTCTGCTTCTCCTGCGGGACGAAGATGCAGCGCGCCGGCTCCTGCTACATCTGCGAGGGCTGCGGCTCCACCAGCGGCTGCAGCTGATTCCTCACGAAGGGGGGCGACCACACGTGGTCGCCCCCCTTCGCCATACGCCGGGCCCGGCCGCGGGGCGGTCGTGTGTTCGGGGGTCGGGTGCCGGTGCGGGGTGGGGCAGGTCGGTGCGGGCCAACTTCCCCGAGGACTGACCCCGGGGCGCCCGGGCCCGTACGATGACGCCGTGCTGGTCAAGTGGATTCGCTGCACGGTGACGGACCGACGCGGGTTCGAGCGCGGGCAGCGCAAATGGGCGGGGCTGCCGGGGGAGCCGGGATTCCGGGGACAGGGCGGCGGATGGAGCCGGGGGCGGCAGGGGGTCGCGCATGTCTTCGCGTTCTGGGAGAGCCGTTCCTTCTACGACTCCTTCATGGCCCGCTCGCACGACCGGCTGGCCGCCGCCCAGGCCGGGACGTACACCGACGCGCGGGTGAGCCTCTTCGACCACCGCTTCGACGTGAAGACCGGCTTCGAGCCCCGCTTCACCGACGCCGACGTCGTCCGCGTCGCCCACACCCGGGTGCGGGAGGGGCGCGTCGACCACTTCGCGCTGATGCAGGAGAAGGTGTGGAACCCGGCCATGGCCGGGTCGCCGGGGATGATCCGCGGGCTGTTCGGCGAGGCGCCCGGACGCGAGTTCCTCGTGCTGTCGATGTGGCACGCCGCCGCGGAACACGGCAAGTACCGGCAGGAGCGGGTCGAGCGGCTGTCGCTGCGCGCCCAGACCGAGGCCGACGTCGAGGCCCTCACCGGCGACGTCGTCGACCTCGAAGCGTCCTGGACGGTGTGACCGTACGAAGATCGGAGGGTTGTGGCGGCGTGCCCGGGTGCCGGGGCGCCGTACGCCGCATAGGGTCGTGGGATGGCACGACCACGGCGCATCGTCCTCCTCCGGCACGGGGAGTCCGAGGGCAACGTCGACGACACCGTGTACGAGCGGGAGCCCGACCACGCCCTGCGGATGACCGGGCTCGGCCACGAGCAGGCCGAGGCGGCGGGCGTGCGGCTGCGGGAGCTCTTCGGCGGCGAGCGCGTCAGCGCGTACGTCTCCCCGTACCGGCGGACCCTCCAGACCTTCCGCGACCTCCGCCTGGACCCGGCGCAGGTCCGGGTCCGCGAGGAGCCGCGGCTGCGGGAGCAGGACTGGGGGAACTGGCAGGACCGGGAGGACGTCCGCCTGCAGAAGGCCTACCGGGACGCCTACGGCCACTTCTTCTACCGGTTCGCGCAGGGGGAGTCCGGCGCCGACGTGTACGACCGGGTCGGCTCCTTCCTGGAGAGCCTCTACCGCAGCTTCGAGGCCCCCGACCACCCGCCGAACGTCCTGCTCGTGACGCACGGGCTGACGATGCGGCTGTTCTGCATGCGGTGGTTCCACTGGTCGGTGGCCGAGTTCGAATGCCTCTCCAATCCCGGGAACGGCGACCACCGGATCCTCGGGCTCGGAGCGGACGGCCGGTACCGCTTGGACCGCCCGTTCGAGCGGTGGACCACACCCGAGCCTTACGACCTGGACGGCTAAAGTGACGCGCGATGACCGCTGACTCCTCTTCCGGACGGCGCTACGCACGCGCCCTCGCCAGCCTCCGCGGGCTGGCCCTCGGGGACGCCCTGGGCTCCCAGTACTTCGTCCCCGCCAACTACCCCTTCCTCAAGCGCCGCGAGCTGCCCGGTGGTTCGGGCACCTGGCAGTGGACCGACGACACCGAGATGGCGTGCTCGGTCCTCGCGGTGCTGGCCCTCCACGGCCGCATCGACCAGGACGCCCTCGCCGACTCCTTCGCCCGCCACCACGACTTCGACCGCGGATACGGGCCGGCAGTGAACCGGATGCTCCGCCTCGTCCGGGAGGGCGGGGACTGGCGGACGCTGGCCGCCGAACTCTTCAACGGGCAGGGCTCCTGGGGCAACGGCGCGGCCATGCGGATCGCGCCGCTGGGCGCCTGGTACGCCGACGACCCGGAACAGGCCACGCACCAGGCGGAGATCTCCGCCTACACCACGCACCAGCACCGCGAGGCGGTCTGCGGCGCGATGGCGGTCGCCGCCGCGGCTGCACTCGCCGCGGACCCGGCCGGCCCGCCGAAGGCGGAGGACCTGCTGGACGGCGTGATCGCGCTCGTGCCGCGCAGCGCGGTGGGGGCGGGGCTGCGGCGGGCGCGGGACATGCTGGACTACGGGGACGCGACCACGGTCGCCGCCGTGCTCGGCTGCGGGCGGCGCACCACCGCGCACGACACGGTGCCGTTCGCGCTGTGGTCGGCGGCCCGCTCGCTCGGGGACTTCGAGCGGGCGTTCTGGACCACCGCGCAGGTCGGCGGGGACGTGGACACGACGTGCGCGATCGTCGGCGGGGTGCTGGGGGCACGGGGCGAAGACGTGCTCCCCGCCGCCTGGCTGGCGCGCACCGAAGCGCTGCCGGCGTGGCTGCCGGAGGCGCCGGCGTACTGAGCCGGCGTACGGGGCCGGCGTACGGGGCCGGCGTACGGCGCCGGCGGGCCCCCTGCCGGGAGGTGCGCCGGGGCGCACGCCCGTCCGACGGCTGTGTCACGGTCCTGACACAGGCGCCGGCGGCCCCCGGGGAACCCCCACGTCACGGCCCTACCCTGGCCGCTTGCCCCGGCAGGCCGGCCGGGGCGGCCCACAGGGAGGGGAACCCGATGGCCACCACAGCAGACGGACCGAACGACGGCGACGCCGCCGAAGCCGCGGCCGACGCAACCCCGGTGGCGGGCCCGCCACAGGCGGCAGACCGGCCGGACGACTCGCTTGCGGCGGCCGGCGCGGCGGCGGGGCCGGCATCCGATGCGGGAACCCCGACCGAGGCCGGGCCCCTTCCCGCCCCGCGGGAACCCGAAGCCACGACGCCGGACGCGTCCGCCCCGCCGGCCGGGGCTGCTGCGCCGGATGCGGCGGCGGTAGCCGTCGTGCCTGCGGGGTCGCCCGGGGGCGGGGCGCCGCCCGGGTGGGATCCCACAGCCTGGCGGCGGTACCAGGTGCGCCGGGAGCGCGCCCGGTCCGGGCCGTGGTCGGCGGCGCCGCCCGACTGGTCGGAGGCCGCCCGGCCCGCCGCGCCCGCGCCCCCGTCCACCGCCGTCCTGGTCTGCGCCGCCGCCGCCGGCCTCGCCGCGGCCCTGTTCCTCGGCGACGGCGTCGGTCCCGGCCTGCTGCTCGTCGCGCTTCCCGCCGTCGCCGCCGCGTACGCCGCCGCGCGCACCGCCGGCCGCACCGCCCGCCCGTGGACCCTGTTCTGGGCCCTCGGCTGCACGGCCCTGCTCGCGGTGCCCGTGCTGCGCGACGCCGCCTGGCCGGCCACCGTCGCCCTCCTCGCCGCCGTCCTCGCCGGGGCGCTCGCCCTGCACGGCAGCCGCACCTGGGCCGGGGTGCTGCTCAGCCCCGTCGGCCTCACCGACGGAGCCGTCAACGGCGTCCGCTGGGCGTGGGCCGCCCTCCGCTCCCGGAGCACGGGTGTCGACCGCGACCGCTGGCTGCCCGTCCTGAAGGCCGCCGGGGTGGCCGCCGGGCTGCTCCTGCTCTTCGGCGCCCTCTTCGCCTCCGCCGACGCCGCCTTCGCCGACCTGCTCGGCGGCCTCGTCCCCGACGTCACCATCGGCGACGGCCCGCTGCGCCTCGCCCTGTTCCTCCTCGCCACCGCCCTCGCCCTGGCGGCGGCCCGGACCGCCGCCGCGCCGTTCCGCTGGGACCGCATCCGCACCACCGCCGGCAAGCCGCGCTCCCGCGTCGAGTGGGCGCTGCCCCTCGTCGTCCTCGCCGTGCTCTTCGCCGGCTTCAACGCCGTCCAGCTCGCCGTCCTGTTCGGCGGCTACGACAAGGTGCTGGCCAGCACCGGGCTGACGTACGCCGAATACGCCCGCCAGGGCTTCTGGCAGCTGCTCTGGGCGACCCTGCTCACCCTGGCCGTGATCGCGCTCGCCCTGCGCTGGGCCCCGCGCGGCGGCCCCGCCGACCGGCGGCTCGTCCGCGCCGTCCTCGGCACCCTGTGCGCGCTGACCCTGGTCGTCGTCGCCTCGGCGCTGCGGCGCATGGACCTCTACGTGGACGCGTACGGGCTGACCCGGCTGCGGGTGTCGGTGGCCGCGATGGAGCTCTGGCTGGGCGCCGTCATCGTCCTGATCATGACGGCGGGGCTGTTCGGCGCCCGCCTGCTGCCCCGTGCGGTCGCCGGCAGCGCGGTGGCGGCCGCTCTTGCCTTCGGGCTGCTGTCGCCGGACGCCGTGGTCGCGGAGAAGAACGCGGACCGCTTCCGGGCCACCGGCAAGATCGACCTCGCGTACTTCCAGTCGCTCTCGGCGGACGCCGTGCCCGCCCTGGACCGGCTGCCGGAGCCCCACCGCTCCTGCGCCCTGCGCGGTATCGCCGAGGAGCTGGCGGAGCAGGGCCGCGCCCCCTGGTACGCGACGAGCCTCGGCGTGCACCGGGCCCGGCGGATCCTGGACGAGCGCCCCGTGGCCGCCCGCGCCGCAGTCTGCTCGCGCCTCGGCACCTTCTCCGGCCGCAGCGGCTGATCTCCGGCCCTCCGCACAGGCGACCGGCAGCAACCCCGAACGGGCGATTCCGGCAACGGAATTGGGGGCGCCGGGAACGGGCCCGCGCTCCGGCGGGGCGCCGCCCAATGGGGGAGGGCGCGGGGCCTGCCGGCGGGCCGCGGTCCGGCGCCGGGGCGCGGGCGGCGCGTCTGCCGGGGCCGCGGCCGCCCCGCCGGCCCCGGCGCGGCAGCCGAGCCGGTCCGTGCCGTGCCTTCGCCTGTGTGAAGCGGTGGCGGATGATCCTGGGCCCCGGCCTGCCTGATGGTGGCGCTTCGCGTGTGCCGGTTGGTCCCGATGTGCTTTGCCGACCGCGGCCTTGGTGCTCGGAGCGCGCAGGACACCGGGCCGGCTCGGTCTCGAAGCCCCTTCCTGCCCGGCGCCTTCTTGTGTGTGCTCTCGCGAATTCAGGCGCCGTCGAACGCTGTCTGCGAGGGCTTCGCGGAAGGCCCCGCCAGCGCGGCGCCGGCCCTTCCCGGCCGCTCCGGCCGGGCCGGGGTGTGCAGGCGGCGCGGGGCGGCGTAACCTTGCTGGCGCCATGCCGTACGAAGCACCCACCCACACCGTCGAACGCTCCCTCCGCGCAACCACCGGCGCCAAGGTCGTCGCCGGGGTCGACGAGGTCGGGCGAGGGGCCTGGGCCGGCCCGGTCACCGTCTGCGCGGCGATCACCGGACTGCGCCGCCCGCCCGAAGGGCTCACCGACTCCAAGCTCCTCACCCAGAAGCGGCGCGACGCCCTCCTGGAGGTCCTGGAGGCGTGGGTCACCTCGTACGCCCTCGGGCACGCCTCGCCGCAGGAGATAGACGAGCTCGGCATGACCGCCGCCCTGCGGCTGGCCGCGGAGCGCGCCCTGGGAGGGCTGCCCGTCCGGCCCGACGCGGTGATCCTCGACGGCAAGCACGACTACCTCGGCACGCCCTGGCAGGTCCGTACGGTGATCAAGGGCGACCAGTCCTGCGTCGCCGTCGCCGCCGCCTCGGTGATCGCCAAGGTCCGGCGCGACCGGCTGATGGCCGAACTCGGCTTCTCCGGCGGCGGGTTCGAGGGCTACGCCTTCGGCGACAACGCCGGCTACCCCTCGCCCGTCCACCGCGCGGCCCTGGAGGAGCTGGGGCCCACCCCGCACCACCGGCTGTCCTGGGCGTACCTCGACGCGCTGCCCCGCTGGCGCCACCTCAAGAAGGTGCGGCGCAGCGAGGAGGCGCTGGAGCTGGAAAACGGAGGCCAACTCGGCTTCGATTTCTGATCGCACCCACGTGCCCCCCGGCGGTACGTTTCGTACCGCTGTTTGATAGACATCAACCCATGCCTCTCACCCCCGAGGAGCCTCAGATTCACGAGAGTGCCCAGGGTCCCCGCGTTACGCCGGCCGCGAGCCGCACCGCGCCGACCCCCCGCCCCGTACCTGGTCCGCGTCCCGCCGCCGTCCCGCGGCCCGGGCGCCCCGGTCCCTCCCCCGCCGCGGCGAACCGCGCGGGTGCCGCCCCCCGGCCCGCGCCGCCCGCGCCGCGCACGCCGCAGGCCGCTCCCGCCGCACCGTCCGTGTCGGCGGCGGTCCCCCAGATCCAGCTGATCCCGGCCTCGGCCGAGGGTGCGCTGGACGCGGCCGAAGAGGCCGTGGACCTGCTGCTCGACACCGGGCGCGCCCCCGGCGACGTCCTCGTCCTCACCACCGGCGACCTCCACCCCTGGGCCGCGCACGAGCTGTCCTTCGGCGAGGCCGCCTACTGGGCCCAGCACGACGCCGGGGACGACGTCTTCTACGCGGACGCGGCGCAGGCGGCTCGTGCCTCCGGCCGTCCCGTCGTGGTCGTCGCCGTCAACGGCGGGCCCGCCTCGGCGGCCGCGGCCGTGCTGCCGGTCGCGCTCGCCCGGGCCGGCGCGCTGCTGATCGTGTGCGGCGACCCGAAGGAGATCAACTCCGTGCTGGGCGCGGGCGTCTGACGCCCCGTACCCCGGTACGGGCGAGGGGCGGGGCTGGCGCAGGAGCCGGCCCCGCTGGAGCCCGTTCCCGGGCCGGCGCAGGCCCCTGCCCGAGCGTGCCGGAGCGGTGTCCGGCCCCGGCCCGGCGGCCGCGGTCAGCGTGCCGCGGTGTGGCGCAGGGCCTCGGCCGCGCCGCCGCCGGTGCTCACGGCCATCGCGGCGAAGTCGGCCGCGGTGCCGCCGAGCCGCTCCGGCCGCGAACCCGCGTCGGGGCGCCGCCCGCCGCGCCCTTCGCCGAGGACCTGCCAGCCGGTGCGGGTCAGCGTGATGTACGCCCCGCAGCGCAGGCCGTGCAGGGTGCAGGCGTCGCGCAGCCCCCACATCCAGGCGCCGTCCTCCTCGGTCCACCGCTCGTCGCCGTCGCGGCAGTACATCAGCACCGCAGTCCGCACCGGGGTCCGGCGGCGCAGGTCGTGCGGGATCACCCGGCGCAGGGCGGCCAGCAGCGCGTTGCGGTAGTCCCAGCCGTCGCCGGACGCGGCCCGCTGGACGAACGACGCACTCGCGACGAGGTCCTCCTCGGGGCCCAGGACGGCTATCACCGCGGTCGACGGCGCGGGGCCGTGCCGTGAGTGCAGGCCGCTGACGAGTTCGCGCGGGTTGCCCAGCAGCGGAATGCCGGCCGCCGTCCACTCGGCGGGCTCCAGCAGTCTTCCGTGCCGGCTGCTGCCGCCGGCCGTCGTAGTCAGAGACGCGGTCGAGGGCGGGGCGAATCCGAAGGCCACGGTCCTCCCTTCGGGTACACGCCCGCGGACGGGCACGGCTGGAGTGGGGGCGCGCCGCAGCACGGCCCAGGGGGTGCCGTCGAGCCGAGCGGGAGCACTCCGATTCTCGCGTGGGCCGAGAGCATGCGGCAACGAGCAATTGCGACCGCCGACCGGAATTCGCCGGTATGCCGTTCATATCCTTGCCCAGCCGCGCTGACGGCGACTCATGCGGCCGCAGCCGAGCGGCCCGTCGCCCTGCGCGCTGCCCTCCCGCGGCCCGCGGCAAACCGGCCGCCACCCTCCGCATGCGGGGTGTCGCCCGGAGTGAACTGGCCGACCGGCCCCTGCATCCGGTTGCATGGGGGTATGGACGATCCCGACCTGCGCGCCGAAGCCGATGCCGTACTCGCCGAGCTGGTGGGCGACCCGGGGGGCGCCGCGCGGCTGCGCGAGGACCAGTGGCAGGCGGTCGCCGCCCTCGTACGGGAGCGCCGGCGGGCCCTGGTCGTGCAGCGCACCGGCTGGGGCAAGTCCGCGGTCTACTTCGTGGCGACCGCCCTGCTGCGCCGCCGCGGCGCCGGGCCCACGGTGATCGTCTCCCCGCTGCTGGCCCTGATGCGCAACCAGGTCGAGGCCGCCGAGCGGGCCGGCATCCGCGCCCGCACCATCAACTCCGCCAACCCCGAGGAGTGGGACTCCATCCACGAGGAGGTCGAGCGCGGCGCCACCGACGTCCTCCTCGTCAGCCCCGAACGCCTCAACTCGGTCGACTTCCGCGACCAGATGCTCCCCAAGCTCGCCGCCACCACCGGCCTCCTCGTCGTCGACGAAGCGCACTGCATCTCCGACTGGGGGCACGACTTCCGGCCCGACTACCGGCGGCTGCGGGCCATGCTCGCCGAGCTCTCCCCCGGGGTGCCGGTCCTGGCCACCACCGCGACCGCGAACGCCCGCGTCACCGCCGACGTCGCGGAGCAGCTCGGCACCGGCGCCGGCGAGGCCCTCGTACTGCGCGGACCGCTGGAGCGGGAGAGCCTGCGCCTGGGCGTCGTCCGGCTGCCCGACGCCGCGCACCGCCTGGCCTGGCTCGCCGAGCACCTCGACGAGCTGCCCGGCTCCGGGATCGTGTACACGCTGACCGTGGCGGCGGCCGAGGAGGCCACCGCCCACCTGCGGCAGCGCGGGTTCGCCGTCTCCTCGTACACGGGGCGGACGGAGAACGCCGACCGCCTCCAGGCGGAGGCCGACCTGCTGGCCAACCGGGTCAAGGCGCTCGTCGCGACGTCGGCCCTCGGCATGGGCTTCGACAAGCCGGACCTCGGCTTCGTCCTCCACCTCGGCTCCCCGTCCTCGCCGATCGCCTACTACCAGCAGGTCGGGCGCGCCGGCCGCGGCGTCGAGCACGCCGACGTGCTGCTGCTGCCCGGCAAGGAGGACGAGGCCATCTGGCGGTACTTCGCCGACACCGCCTTCCCGCCCGAGGCGCAGGTGCGGCAGACCCTCGCGGCCCTCGCCGACGCCGGCCGGCCCCTGTCCGTACCGGCCCTGGAGGCCGCGGTGGACCTGCGGCGCAGCAGGCTGGAGACCATGCTGAAGGTCCTCGACGTCGACGGCGCCGTCAAGCGCGTGAAGGGCGGCTGGACCAGCACCGGGCAGCCGTGGGTGTACGACGCCGAGCGCTACGCGCGGGTCGCCCGCCAGCGGGCCGCCGAACAGCAGGCCATGCGCGACTACGTCACCACCGACCGGTGCCGGATGGAGTTCCTCCGCCTCCAGCTGGACGACGCGGGGGCGGCCCCCTGCGGCCGCTGCGACAACTGCGCCGGCCCCTGGGCCGACACCGCGGTCTCCGCGGAGACGCTGACCGCCGCCGCCAAGGAGCTCGACCGCCCCGGCGTGGAGATCGAGCCGCGCCGCATGTGGCCCACCGGCATGCCCGCCCTCGGGATCGACCTCAAGGGCCGGATCCCGGCCGGCGAGCAGTGCTCGGCCGGGCGCGCCCTCGGCCGGCTCTCCGACATCGGCTGGGGCAACCGGCTGCGCCCCCTCCTGGCGGACGGCGCCCCCGACGGGCCCGTCCCCGACGACGTGCTGCGCGCCGCCGTCGCGGTCCTCGCCGACTGGGCGCGCTCGCCGGGCGGCTGGGCGCCCGACGTCCCGGACGCCTCGGCCCGGCCGGTCGGCGTCGTCGCCGTGCCGTCCCTGACCCGCCCGCAGCTCGTCGACTCGCTCGCCCGGGGCATCGCCTCCGTCGGCCGCCTGCCGTTCCTGGGCACCCTCGACCACACCGGCCCGGAGGGCGCGTACGCGGCACGCCGCAGCAACTCCGCGCAGCGGCTGCGGGGCCTGTCGGGGGCCTTCGCGGTCCCCGAGGAGCTGGCTGCCGCGCTGCAGCGGTCTCCCGGCCCCGTCCTCCTCGTGGACGACAGCACCGACTCCGGCTGGACGCTCGCCGTGGCGGCCCGCCTGCTGCGGCGGGCGGGCAGCGGCGAGGTCCTCCCGCTCGTCCTCGCCGCCACCGGCTGACGGGGCCCGCGGGCCCCGCGGCCGGTCAGACCAGCCAGCCCGCGTCGCGCGCGATGCGGATGGCGTCGACCCGGTTGCGGGCCTTCAGCTTCATCACCACGGTCGTCAGGTAGTTGCGCACCGTCCCCGTGGAGAGGTGCAGCTCGCCGGCGATCTCCGCCGCCTCCGAGCCCTGCGCGGCCATGCGCAGCACCTCGGTCTCCCGGTCGGTGAGCGGGCTCTCCAGGCCGTTCCAGGCGGCGACGGCGAGCTTGGAGTCGATCACCCGCTGCCCGGCCACCACGCGGCGGATGGCGCTGGCGAGCTCCTTGGGGGAGTCGTCCTTGAGGATGTATCCGGACACCTGCGCGGCGAGCGCCCGGCGCAGGGTGCCGGGGCGGCCGAGGCTGGTCAGCATCAGCGTGCGGCACTCCGGCAGGTGCTCGTGCAGCTGCGCCGCCGCGCTGAGGCCGTCGAGGCCGGGGAGGTCGATGTCGATGACCGCGATGTCCGGCCGGACCTCCAGTGCCGCGGCCAGGATCTTGTCGCCGCGCTCCAGCTCGCTGACGACCTCCAGGTCGTCTTCCATTTCGAGCAGGGCGACGAGCGCGCCGCGCACCATGTTCATGTCTTCGGCCAGCAGGATTCTGATCACCGTTGCGAGCCCCCCGTCCGCGCGGTCGATCTTTGCATCTTGAATCATAACAACCGTCCCACGGCCGGTCGGCAGGGCGTGACGCGGGGTCAGCTCACGCGACCAGCCAGGTGCGTTCGCCTTCCGGCGACCCCTCCAGGTCCAGGTCGACCGCCCCCTGGGCGGGGACCCGCGCGACCACCCGGAAGACGTTGCCGGGACGGCGGTCGACCTCCAGCTCCCCGCCGACCGCCTGGAGGCGCAGACCCAGGTTCCCCAGGCCGCTGCCGCTGTGCGGGGAGGAGTCCCGGTACCCGTCGGTGACGCCGTCGTTCGTGACCGACAGCGTCATCAGGCCGTCCTCCTCGACGGCCGTGATCTCGCAGTACGCCGCCCTGCTGTGCCGCAGCACGTTGGTGACGGCCTCCCGCAGCACGGTGGCCAGGACCGTGTCCACCGGAGCGCTGACCTTCCCCATCCGCACGTCGGTGACCGCCTCGACCTCGGCGGCGCTCAGCACCGACCGCGCCGAGGCGATCTCCTCCTCCAGCGACAGGTCCCGGTAGCCGCTCGCCACCCGCCGCACGTCCGCCAGGGACTGCCGGGAGATCGCCAGGATGTCCTCGATCTCCTTCTTGGCCTTCGCCGGATGCGCCGGTATCAGGCGGTGGATCAGCTCGCCCTTGAGCTGGATGGCGGACAGGCTGTATCCGAGCAGGTCGTGCAGGTCGCGGGCGAAGCGGAGCCGCTCGCGGGTGACCGCCGCGCGCGTCAGCTCGTCCCGGCTCTCGTGCAGGACGTGCACCAGCTCGGACAGGCGGGTGAGCCCGAAGGTGACCAGCCCCGTCAGCAGTGTGGTCTGCACCAGGTACACGCTGTCGAGGACGGGCCGCCCGTCCAGCAGCGGCGGAACGAGCATGCTGACGCCCACGAAGCCGTACAGGGACCAGCCCAGGCGCGGCGGCAGGAGCAGCAGCAGGGAGCCGGCGAGGAACCCCGCCATGGCCCCCCACTGCGACTTCAGCGCGAGCAGCGGCAGGTAGGTCAGGGCCGCCTGCGCGCCCAGTGTCAGCGCCCGGCGCGCCGCGGGGGCCTGCTTGGCGCCGGCACGGGAGTGCAGCAGCTGCAGACCGAAGACCGCGGCCAGGCAGAACAGGGCGGCCGCCAGGGCCGGGCCCTCCACCCCGGCGCCCAGGACGTTCAGGGTGGTGATGCCGACGTAGCAGAGGAGCGCGACGACCACGGTGACCTTGGCCATCCGCGGCGCCGGCAAGTCCCGGCTGCGCCGCAGAATCCCCTCGAACAGGACCGCCTCCGATGCGTCATCCGAGGACTTGAGGCGGCCAGACATGTCAATCCCCCCATGGGCGTTCCGTGTTGCAGCCACCTTGAGCATAGGCGAGGAAGTCGGGCAGGCGCTGAAATCCGATCGCTCACACGAACAGAGGGATGGGATTGAGCTGGTCGTACGGTGTGGGTTCGGCCAGTCTGCCGAGTTCCACGGGCACGTCGAATAGCCGGCCGGGAGCGAATCTCGGCCAAAAGTGACGCAGTCCCGGTACGACCACTTTCGTTACCGGAATCCCCAGGTCCGGCCGTGTCTGGTCCAGGACCAACAGGTCCATGCCTTTCCGCCGGACCAACTCCGTGATCGTCTGTACGTCGTCCAGCAGGTCCGCGGTACGGACCGCCGGCCAGTCGGCGGGAGTCCGCGGCGCCGCCGCAGGATCGGCCGCCAGGTACCGCTGGTTCCCGACGGTCGCGTTCCGCCACCACGACAGCGGCTCCGGGTCGCCGATCCGGTACCCCGTGCCGTCCGGCCGGGCGTCCCGCACCGCGGGCAGCAGCTGGGCCATCTCCGACAGCGCCCGGCGCAGCGCGACCCCCGGGTCGAAGTGCGCGCCGAAGCCGAACACCACGTCCTCGCCCGGCTTGTCGGTGCGCCGGGACAGCGCCGCGACCACCGGTATCCCCAGGTCCGAGGTGAGGTCGAGCGCCCACGCCTCCCGGCCCGCCCGCCGCAGCCCGCGGCGGATCCGCTCGGTCCAGTCGTCGGCGAACGCGTCCAGGTCGACCGCCGGCTGGCGGGTGCGGTTGTACCACCACAGGGCCACCGCGTCCCGCTCCACCAGCTCCATGAACCCCTGCACCAGCGCGTCCTCGGGGCTGCTGCCGGCCGCGTTGCCGTTGGAGTCGGCCCACGGGTCGTCCGGGTGCGGGGCCGGAGCCCGGCCGTCGCCGCGGGCGAAGTACAGCATCGAGGCCGGCAGCAGCCGCTGCACGCCCCCGGTCAGCGACCACACCGGCGTCCAGTCGGTGGGCCGCGTCTCGTCGAACGGCGCCGACACGTAGTGGAAGCGGGAGGCACGGGCGTTCCACAGGTCGCGCTCCGCGTACTGGCGGGCGCTGTAGAGCAGGCAGTCGTCGGGGTGGACGGCCGCCGCGCCCAGGCCGCGCAGCGAGTCGCGGACCGTCGGCTCGTCGCCGTGCCGGGTGCCGCTGTAGCGCTCGACCGCCTCGCACAGCGCGCCCGCGCGGGCCTCCTCGGCGGTGCGGCCCTTGCCGCCGCTGAGCGCGCGCAGGCCCGAGCGGAGCCCGGCCAGGGTCGCCGACGCCATGGCCAGGTTGTGGCCGGAGGTGTAGGCGTGGGCGTCGTCCGGGGTGCCGGGCGCCCGCCGGATCTCCTTGACCACCCCGGTCACCGGGTCGACGAGGTGCCCGTACGCAGCCAGCAGCTGCGCGGGCGTGAGCGCCCGGTCCCCGTTCCCTCCGGCGGCGGCCGGGGCCTTGGGCCGGGAGGCGGGGACGAACGGGGCGTGCACGCGGCGGGCGACGAGGCCGGGGTCGCCGCACGCAGGGCACTGGGGCAGCCGGTCCACCCGGTGGCCGGAGGTGCGCAGCCGCAGCGTGTCGAAGGTGTGGAGGTGGCCCTGCTCGGGGTTGCGCAGGCCCGCGAGCCATTTCGCCGCCTCCAGGACGGCGAGGTTCACCGCGAGGGCCGTCCCGGCGGCCAGCCCGGCCGGGGGCCGCGGAACGGGCCCGTCCAGGCCGAGCGCGCGGCCTACGGGCAGCTCGGAGTGGCGGTGGCCGCGCAGCCGGACGGCCAGGCAGTGCCAGCAGGGGCCGGTGTCCGGCCGGAAGAACGGGCCCACCCAGGGTTCGGTTCCGCAGAGCCGGACCGGCAGCCACGGCCGGCCGGCCGCGCGGTGGGCGGCGTCGGCCGCGGCGAGGCCGGGGGAGAGGTAGTCGTCGCACAGGACGAGGACCAGGGAGGCGCCGTCCGCGTCGCCGGCGACGGCCACGCCGGAGGCCCGGCAGGCCTCCGCGACGGGTGTCGGGTCGAGTCCGGGCAGGGCCTCGATCGCGGCGGACGCCCGGGACAGGTCGGCGGAGGCCAGGCCTCCGTCCAGCCCGGCCAGGTCCCAGTAGGCCTCGGCCTCGGCAGCGCCGGGCGCGGGGACCCCGCCGGCCGCGGTGGCGGCCGGCGGGGAGGTGGCGCGGATCAGTCCGGCGTCGGTGAGGGCGGTGAGGGCCGCTTCGGCGTCCTCCGCTCCCAGGAGGCGGGAGGCCTCCTGCCGGACCGCGCCCGCGGTGCGGGTGCCGTCGAGGAGCGGAACGAGTACCTCCGCCTGGCTGCCTCCCAGCGCGGTCACTCCGCGCCGGGACACCAGGTAGGCGGCGTCGCCGGGCACGACCGTCGGCCGCAGGTGGGACTTGAAGCCCACCAGGCGGTCCGCGGCCGCCGGAGGCGCGGCCGGCCGCCCGCGCTCGGCAGTGCTCATGCGCCCTGCAGTCCGGCGGCCGGGGCTGCCGGCTCGGCCAGCTGCGTCACGGCGCAGACCGTGAACAGCGCGTGCTGGGTGTCGGGCAGGGCGTCGAGGTGTTCGATCACGAGGCCCGGGCGGGCGGAGTGGGCGGGGGCCGGTGCGGATCCGTTGACGGTGGTGCGGGCACTGGCCGGAATGCTGGTCATGGTGGTCAGGTTCCCTTTGCGTTGTCGTCTGGCGGGTTTCGATCCGTTCATGAACGATTCTGCGAGGGAACAGGCGACCGCAGACAGTGCTGCCGTCACCATCACGGGATGAAGATTTCACATCGACCGGTGGCATGACCACCGGCCGGGCGCCCCGAGTGCTGCCGGAACGTCAGGCTCCGCCCTACCAGCGGACAGGCAGGCTGCGGGGACCGCGGATGAGGAGCCCCGCCCGCCACGGCAGCGACGCCGGGTCGGCGTCCAGGCGCAGCCCGGGGGCGCGCTCCAGCAGTGCGCACAGGGCCGTGCGCGCCTGGAGCCGGGCCAGCGGGGCGCCCAGGCAGTAGTGGATGCCGTGGCCGAATGCGATGTGGCCGCCCGCCGGCCGGCGGATGTCGAAGCGGTCCGGATCCGTGAACCGCGCCGGGTCGCGGTCGGCGTCGGCGAGCGCGACCAGCACCAGCTCGCCGCCCCCCGGGATGGCGGCCCCGCCGATCTCCACGGGACCCGTCGTGAACCGGTACGTGGTGGTCTCGACCGGCCCCTCGTAGCGCAGGACCTCCTCCACGGCCCCGCCCGCCAGCGCGGGGTCCGCGCGCAGTGCGGCGAGCTGGTCGGGGTGGCGCAGGAGCAGCAGGACGCCCGTCGCGATGAGGTTGACGGTGGTCTCGAAGCCGGTGACGAGCAGCAGCCAGGCCATGCCGATGAGCTCGTCCGCGGAGAGCCGGCCGCCGTCCTCGTCCGTGGTCCGGATCAGTGCGCTCATCAGGTCGGCGCCGGGCCGGGCCCGCATCTCCTCCACCATGCCGACCAGGTACCGCGTCATCGCGGCGGTGGCGGCCGTACGCACCTCGCGGTCCGGGCTGCTCAGCGCCTGCCCGGCCCAGTCCCGGAAGGACGCGCGGTCCAGGGCGGGCACGCCGAGGAGCTCGCAGATCACGCCCATCGCCAGCGGGAACGCCAGGGCCTCGACGAGGTCGGCCCGCCGGTCCGGCCGGGCGAGCATCGCGCCGAGGAGCCCGCCCGCCAGCTCCCGCACCCGGGGGGCCAGCCCCTCGACGCGCCGCGGCGTGAACTCCCCGGCCACCAGCCGCCGCAGCCGGGTGTGGTCGGGCGGGTTCGAGCTCAGCAGGTTCTCGCCCGCCGAGAGCCGGGCCAGCGGCAGCCCGGGCGAGGCGTCCCGCCACGACTTCGACAGGCCCGGGTGGGTGAGCGCGGCCCGGCAGGCCTCGTGCCCGACGACGAGCCAGGCCTCGGCGCCCTCGGGCGTGCGGATCCGGTGCACCGGGCCCCGCGCGCGCAGGGCCGCGTACACCGGGTACGGGTCGCGGGTGAAGTCCTCGCCGAGCGCCGCGAAGTCCGCCGCGATCTCCGTGTGCATGCTGCCTGCCGTTCCCTTCGTCGGACGGTGTTGCGGCGGCGGCCCCGGCCCGCGCGGTCGGCGCGCGGGCGGGGCCCGGCCCCTACGAGACGGAGGTCTTCCGCTTCTCGAACACCTCGCGCGCCACCGTGATGGCGTTCAGCACCCGCGGGAAGCCCGCGTACGGCACCACGTGGATCAGCGCCTCCACGACCTGCGCCGGGCTCAGGCCGACGTTCAGCGCGGCGCCGATGTGCACGCGCAGCTGCGGGGCGGTGTCGCCGAACGCGGTGAGCGCGCCGACCGTGACGAGCTGGCGCCGCCGCGGCGACAGCCACGGCCGGTGGTAGACGTCGCCGAAGGTGAACTCGACGATGAACCGCCCCAGGTCGGGCGCGATGTCCTTCAGAGACTCGACGACCTCCAGACCGTGCCGGCCGTCGATCTCCACCAGCTTGTCGACACCGCGCCGGTAGCGGTCGCGGGCGTCGTTCATGACCGGCGGCCGGAAGGCCACGCCGCGGTCGGCGAACACCGTCCGGGCGACGCCGATCGCGTTCAGCGCCCGCGGGAACCCCATGAAGGGCACCAGGTGGATCAGCGCCTCGACCACCTCGGCCGGCTTCACGCCGACGTGCAGCGCTGCGTCGATGTGGAAGTTCAGCTGCGGCGCCGTGTCGCCCTGGGCGGTCAGCGCGCCCAGCGTCACGAGCTCCCGCTCGCGCAGGTCCAGACCGGCCCGCGGGTAGATGTCGCCGTACGCGAACTCGACCACGAAGCGCCCGAGGTCGGGGGCGATGTCCTTCAGCGACTCGACCACGGCGGTCCCGCGCTCGCCCGAGGTCTCGCGCAGCACGGCGAGCCCGCGCGCGTAGCGGGAGTTCCTGCCCGCGGCGGCGGCGTCCGCGGCCGCGGCGGCTCCGGCCGCCGGGGCGCCGGCGGCCGCCGCCGGAGCCGCGCCCAGCAGGCCCTCGGCAAGGCCGATTCCGACCAGGGCGCCCCCGGTCAGGGTGGTGCGGCGGGAGAATTCCGCGGTCTTTCGCGATGCATTCATGACGTCTCGATCCATTCGATAGGGGTCGGCTGTGGGGGAGGGAATCGGGTCGAATTCCTCTTCCGCCGAGAAGAGGACGGTTTTTTCAGGGAGTTTTCGGAACCGTGCCGATCGCGAGGGCGTTGCCCTCGCTGATGTATCCGTCCGGATCGCGCAGCGGATGGGCCGGATCCGCCGGGTCCAGAAATGGCGCCCAGTTCCCCGGGGCGCCTTCGGCCGCCGCCTGCAGGGCGAAACGCGCGCACGCGTTCCCGTAGAAGCGGAAGGCCGCCGGCGGGAGCGGCGCGTGGTGCTCCATCAGCAGCGTGCGCTGCCGCACCGCCTCCAGGCCGGCCGCGCGCAGCCACCGGTGGAGGTCCCGGCCGCGCAGCAGCTGGCGGGCGTACCCGGGGGAGGCGGCCGACCACCGGAAGAAGTCAGTGATCAGGAAGGGGTCCGCCGGGCGCACCGTGCTCAGCGTGCCGTCCACGTCCTTCACGGCGACGAGCCCGCCCGGCCTGGTGACCCGGCGCAGCTCCGACAGCGCCTGCGCCAGCTCCCCGTCGTCGAGGTACTGCGTCGTGTTCGCACACCACACCGCGTCGAACGCGCCGTCCTCGTACGGCAGGTCGAGGACGCTGCCCTGCCGCACCTCCACGCGGGCCCGCGCGGGGTGCGCCCGCATCCGCGCGGCTGCCCGCGCCGCGTTCTCCGCAGCCAGGTCCACGGCGCACACGCCCCCTTCCGGGCCGACGAGCTCCGCGATCAGCGGCAGGAAGGCGCCGCTGCCGCAGCCGGCGTCGAGCACCTGCCAGCCGGGCCGCAGGCCCACGCCGTGCAGCGCCTCCCGGTAGTGGCCGGCGCACGCCTCGAAGTGCTGGTCGACGATCTCCCCGTGCGTGAACGCGAGCCCCGTGGAGGCGGTGTACCCCCACCCCGCGTGGTCGGCCGTCACCATGCGCCGGCACCCGCCTTTCCGGCACGGGCGAGCAGCCCGGCGAGGAGCCGCGCCGTCTCCCGCGGGGCCTCCAGCGGGGCGAGGTGGCCCACGCCGGGGAGGACGGCGAGCCGGCCCTGCGGCAGCGCCGCGGCGACCGGCCGCGCCTCCGCTGCTGCGACCAGCTCGTCCTCGCCGCCGAGGACGACGAGGGCGGGCACTGCGGCCGCGCGCAGGACCGCCGTGGAATCGGGGCGCGCCGCGAGGGCCCGCTGTGTCCAGGCGACCGACTGCGGCGGGGCCGCCAGCGCCAGGCCCGTCACCCGGTCGAGGAGGTCCGGCCGCCGGCGACGCGTCGTGGCGCCCAGCAGCGACGGAGTGGTCTGCGCCACGAGCCTCCCGCGCGCGGCGTCGTCGAGGAACGCGTCGGCGAAGCGCAGGCGCTGCTCGGCGGCCTGCGCGGTGTCGGCGGTGCCGCGGGCGGCCAGCAGGGCCAGGCCGCGGACCCGGTGCGGGTGGCGGCGCAGGAACGCCATGGCCGTGTAGCCGCCCAGGGAGCAGCCGGCCAGGACGGCGGAGCCGATCCCCTGCCGGTCGAGCTCCGCGGCGAGCGCGTCCGCCACCGAGTCCAGCGACGGCGGCCCCTGCGCCGCAGGCGCGGCGCCGAAGCCGGGCTGGTCGACGGCGAGGACGCGGTGGCCGCGGGCGCGCAGCTCCCGCGCGGGGCCCTCCCACATGGACGCGTCGAACGGCAGGGCATGGAGGAGGACCACCGGCGGGCCGCCGGCGTCCTCCGCGCGCGGGCGGCCCGCCCCGGGCGCGTCCGCGTGCACGGCCGCGCTCACCGCTGCACCGCCCGTTCCGCGGCGGCGACGAACCGCGCGACGTGCTCCGGCTGGTCGACGCCGCGCAGCCGGCCGAAGGCGACCGGCGACGGCGGGAGGTCGTGCACCGGGACGACCTCGATGTCCGGCGGGAGGACGGCCGCCAGCGACCGGAACGAGACGTGCACCGCCGGGCTGCTGCGCAGCAGCTCCGCGAGCGCGCCGAGAGTGGTCATCGGGTGGACGCGGCGGATCGTGCGGCCCCCCGGGGTGCGCGGCGGCACCACCAGGTCCCACACGTGCGCGGGGAAGCTGCCGGGGCACCGGAACGCCTCGTAGTCCGCGACCTCCTCGATCGACACCTCCCCGCGGCCGGCGAGCGGGTGGCCGGCGCCGACCAGCACGGCCCGCCCGTCGAAGGCGACGGGCGCGCTGACGGCGATGTCCGGCTCCAGCGGGTCGTACTTGAGGAGCATGAGGTCCGCCAGGCCGGCGCGCAGCGGTGCGAACGGCTCGGCCACCTCGTAGGGGACGTACTCCACGGCGGACGGCGGGACGCCCGCGGCGGCGGCGATCCGCTCCGCCTGGCGGGGCGGGCCGTGCACGCCGAGGCGGACCGGGCGCGGCGCGGCGGGTGAGGGAGCCGCGCCGGTTCGGGGGAAGGGCACTTCAGACCTCCGAGGTCAGTCCGGCATACGCCTGGAGTTCGTCCGGGCGGTGGACGTCGGTGTCGACGCGCAGCATGGCGAGCTGGGCGCCCAGGCCGGTCAGCCGCGGCACGAACCGCAGCGTCAGGCGGTCGCCGGGGCCGATCAGCCCGTCCAGGACGGCTTCGGCGAGCAGGTGGTTGACGTGGACGAGCGCGTCGGTGACGGTCACCTTCGCGGTGGCGACGTACAGGTCGCGGTGGACGGGGCGGCGCCCGCCGGGCCGGCCGGGCACGGTCACGCCGACCGCCGGAAGGGCCGTCAGCTCGTGCGAGGCCTCGAACGCCTTCAGGAGCCGGCGCAGGGTGGCCGTCGCCGAGCCGGGCGCCGGCGCGGCCCAGGCCGCCGAGTCGTCGGAGGCGACGTGGTCGAAGGAGAACCGGCCGCGCAGGTTGGCCGGGTTGCCCGCCAGGTAGACCGTCCGGGTGAAGGAGCGCCGCCACGCCTCGCGCGCCGCGGGGGCGAGGGAGAGGGCGAAGGCGCAGGTCTCCTTCACCCAGCGGGGCAGGTCGAGGCGGCCGATCACGACCACGGCCAGGACCTCGCCGGCCTCGACGCCGCGGCTGCCGTGGAAGCCGTCCCGCACGGCCCGCAGGGCCTGGGCGCTGGACAGGTCGAGGCGGTCCGCCAGCTCGGGGCGCGCGGACCGGACCCGGTCCGCGGCCGACTTGAGCAGCACCGCGGACGACAGGGAGGCGGCCGGGGCGGGCGGGGGCGCGGGGGGCGCGGGCGGGGCGGGCGCCGCGGGGCGCACGGAACGGGCTCCGGAACGGGCCGCGGAGCGGGTCGGGGAGCTGGTCACGGGACTGGTCACAGGAACACCGCCGACAGGAGTGCGGGATCGGGAGCGGGACGGCCCCTGCCGAGCAGCGAGGACGCCAGCCGGTAGGGGTCGACGTACGTGTGGCCCCGCCGGTGCCGGTCGAGGGCGCCGAGCAGGTCGCCCGCGCCGGCAGCCGGGCCCTCGCCGGCGGCTCGGCGCAGCAGCCGGGCGGCCACCGACAGGCAGTTGCGCAGCAGGTCGTGCCGGAAGGACTGGGAGTGGCCGGGGCCGAGCGTCGCGATGAAGTACAGGCGCATGCCGAGCCGGAGCGCATCCGTCCCGCTGCCGCTGCCACCGCCACCGCCACCGCCGTCGCCGGCGGCCTCGGCCGCGGCGTCCAGCAGGGCGCCCGCCGTGTGGCCGTGCCAGCCGCCGTGCCGGGCCGACGTGATCCGGCCGTCGATCGGCACCCGGCCGATCGGGACGCGGCGCACCGTCGGCCCGAGCCGGGACAGGACCCGGTTCAGGAGCTGGTAGTCGGAGTCGAGCTCGCGGTCGTAGAGCAGGACGACCTCGTCGTACCAGGGGACGAGCGGAATCAGCTCGCGCAGTGCGCACGCGAGGTAGTTGGGGCGGCCGTCGGAGGTGACGATCCGGCGCAGCGGCATCCCGTACCGGGTGAGGTCGAGGTAGACGGGGCCGCCGCAGTGCCGCTGGTCCAGGAGCAGGCCGACGGCGGCGAGCCGCTCCAGCATCTCCTCCAGCCCCAGGCCCGGCGGCTGGTGCTCGCGCAGGCCCGGGTCGTGCATGCCGAGGCGCTCGTAGTGCCCGGCCCACAGCCGCAGCATCCGCTCGCTCGCCGGGTGGACCCAGCCGCCGTGCTCGACGGCGTCGCGGTAGGGCCGCAGGACGCCGGCGTCCTGCGGCCGGTCCTCGGACCGGTAGGCCACGTACAGGTCGCCGATCTCCTCCTCGGAGAGCCGGCCGTAGTCGGTCTCGCCGCGGGTGCGGTCGAGGTACTCCCAGAAGCCGACCGTCTGCTCGGTGACGTGGTACGTGGTGTGGCTGTAGCGGTAGGTCACCGCGGCGAGCGGCGCGGTGGCCCGGTACATCACGTCGGTCCACAGCAGGCCCTTGAGGTGGCTGGGCGTCAGCGGCTTGGTCGGGGTGACCGTGACCGGAGCCAGCAGGACGTTCTTGCGGGGCTGCACCGTCATCCTCCTTCCCGGGCGGTGAGGGCGTGCCGGAGTTCGGCGGGGGTCGGCGGCCGCGGTCCGTCCGGGGCGGCCGCCCCGGGGCGGGCGGTGTCCGCGGCCCGTACGCGGTCCAGGAACGCCGGGTCGGCGAAGACCTCGGCGGGCGTGGCGAGGCTCGTCTGGATCCGGGTGAGCCCGCGCCACACGGCGCGGTCGGCCGCGGCGGCCGCCGTCGCGGCGGCCCACAGGCGTGCCGGGACCGGCGGGGCCGGCGGCTCGGGCGGGCCGGCGGGCTCGGGGCCGGCGGCCGCGCCGGTCGCCTCGCGCCACTGGCGCACGCGCAGCCGGGAGTCGTGCACGCCCTTGTCGAACCAGGGGCGCAGCAGCCCTGCGGCGAGGCCGGCGGCATCCCGCGCCAGCCGGTCGTCCGGCTCCGGGCGGCCGTCGACCAGCCCGGCGAGCCCGAAGGCGTGCGCCAGGGCCAGGGACAGCCCGCGCCCGAACATCGGGTCGGTGGTGCACGCGGCGTCGCCGACCTGGAGGAGCCCGCGGACGGGCCGCTGCCGGTCGGTTGCCGTGCCGCGCAGGACGTTCGGCGGCATGCCGGTCGCACGGACCGGGCCGAGCGGCTGCGCGGCGTCCTCCTCGACCCACGGCGCGAGGTACGGGGAGAGCCGGCAGGCGGCGGTGAACGCCCCGGCGCCGCGCAGCGCGGCCAAGGCGGGGTCGCCGGGCAGGGCGCCGAGGGTGATGGCGAAGACGTCGTTGTCGGCGGGGTGCAGGACGGCCGAGTAGTGGCCCCAGATCCCCCCGGCGGCATTGCCCCGGTTGAGCGGCCCGGGCAGCGGGCCGCAGGGGCGGCGCAGCCGGTAGAAGCGGCCGTACGCGTGCAGCCGGCTGGGGCCGCTCAGGTCGTCCGCCACCGGCAGCCCGGCCGCCGCGAGCCAGGACCGGGACGCGGAGCGGCGCCCGGTCGCGTCCACGACGAGGCGGGCCGGGATCCGCTCCCCGCTGTCCGCGACGACTCCCGCCACCCGGTGGCCCGACGGCCCGGCCGGGGCCGTCAGCAGCCCGGCGGCGGCCGTGCGGTGGCTGAAGGACACGCCCGGCGCGGCCGCGGCGGCCCGGTGCAGGACGACGTCCAGGAGGGAGCGGCGGGCGACCAGGGTCACCAGCTCCTCCTCGCCGGGCCCGGCGGGGCCGCCGGGCGCCGCCGCGGTCAGGTCGAGGAGCCGTGCGCCGTGCGCCAGCAGGCTGCCGAGCACGTCGGGGGCGTGCCGGCGCAGCATGCGCACGCCGAGCGCGTTCAGGATGTGGTCGTGGACGGCCTGCGGGACCCCCGGCCGCCGCCACCGCTGCGCGCTCTCCACGGCCGGCCCGTCCGGCGGGGGGCCGCCCCGCTCCAGGACCCGCACCCGGTGGCCGCGCCGGCCGAGCGCCAGGGCGGTGGCGAGGCCGGCGGTGCCGCCGCCGGCGATGACGATGGCTGCCATCGTCAGCGACGCCGGCCGTGGACGAAGAACACGCGCCGCACCCGGCGCACCGCGCGCGGCGGTACGGGGTCGGGCCAGCGCCCGAAGTCGGCCCCCGGCTCGCCGGGCTGTACGGCGCGGACGTCGAACCCGTACCGCGCGAACAGGTCTTCGGGCTCGTCGGTGCCGAACACCCAGGGGCACCCCCAGCCCGCGAAGACGTCGAGCAGCCCCCGCATGTGGGGGAGTGTCAGCGCGGCGGCGTTGACGATGTCGGCGGCGATGCGGCTGCCGGGCGCGGAGACGGCCGCGACCCGCTCCAGCATCCGGTGCGCGTCGGCCTCGGGGATGTAGTAGAGCAGCCCCTCCAGCAGCCACGTCGAGGGGACGGACGGGTCGTAGCCGGCCGCGGCGAGGCGGTCCTCCCAGTCGTCGGAGGTGAGGTCGACGGCCACCGTGCGGTGGTCGACCCGCGGCTCGGCGCCCCTCAGCCGCTCGGCCTTGAAGTCGAGGACGGCCTGCCGGTCGACCTCGAAGTAGCGGACGCGGCCGGGCCAGGGGAGCCGGTAGGCGCGCGAGTCCATGCCGGCGGGGGCCAGCACGATCTGCGTCGTCTCCGGTGCGCGGGCCGCCTCCTGGAGGAAGTCGTCGAAGAACCGGGTGCGGATGGCGTTGTAGTCGGGGGTGCTGGGCAGGGTCCGCGGCCGGCCGGGAGGGAAGGTCGCCTCGCGGATCTCCCGCAGCAGTTCGGGGCCGGCCTCGCCGACGAGTCCGGCGGCGTACGGGTCCTCGTACAGCCGGTCTTCGCGGCGGGTCTCGGCGGCCCGCAGCGCCGCGGTGAGCAGGGCGGTCCGTTCGACGGGATTGAGTACGGGCATGGGGGCTCCTTGGTACAGGGGTGGGCCGGGGGCCGGCGGGCCGGGCGGCGCGGTCAGCCGTTCGGCGCGGCGGTCAGACGCCCCCACAGCGCGTCGTCCTGCCGGAAGAGGCGGTCCTTGACCTGGGTGGGGCGGATGCCGGAGGCGACCGCCGCGTGCCAGTCGCGGTCGAAGGCCTCGGCGTCGAGGAGGCGCAGGGACGGGGCGGCCAGGCGGCTGGCCGCGCGGGCGGCTGCGTATCCGGCGGACTCTGCGGACAGCGCCCCGTCCAGGGCGGCGGTGAAGCGCGCGGCCCCGGCCGGCGGCCAGGGCCCGCGGGGGGAGACGGCGAAGACGTAGTGCGGGGTGCCGCCGGGCGACGGCTCGACGCGGCAGGCGGCGTTCCGCAGGGCGAGCCCGCCGGGGCGGAGGGCGGTGTGCAGGGCGCGGACGGCCTCGGCGTCGCGCAGGCGCTCGCCGGCGGCGTCGGAGCGGCCGCCGCGGCCGGCGTACTCGACGCGGGGGACCCCTCCGGCGGTGTCCACGACGCGGACCACGTCGCCGACGGCGTACCGGTACAGGCCGCCGACGTGGCTGAACACCACGTGGTAGTCGCGGCCGGCTTCGAGCTCGTCGGGCAGCAGGGTGTCGCTGTCGGGGCGGAGGTCCTCCTCCGCGGGCACGAACTCGTACACCGAGGCGGAGGCGGTGAGGCTGCCGGCCGACGGGTGCCGGTCCAGCGCCACGCCGACCGGCCCCTCGGAGGCGGCGACCGGCGCGGGCAGGACGGCGACGTCCGCGCCGAACTCCCCGCTCAGCGCCGGCAGGTAGAGGGAGGCCACTCCGGTGGTCCAGCAGAACAGCGCCCGCATCCGGGGCCACACCTGCGCGGGGCGCACCCTGCCCGAGGAATCGGCGAGCCGCTCCAGTTCGGCGGCGCGCGCCGGGTCGGGACGGCCGTGGGGCAGCCCGCCGAGGGTGCCGTCGCGGACCTCCTTCACGATGCGCGGCCACCACAGGTTCAGCTGGTACGGGACGGCGGCGACCATCGCCGGGTTGATGCCGATCATGCAGCGCAGGTCGGCCTGGACGGCGAGCCGGAGCCGCAGGTAGGCCCGCTCCAGGTGGTCGGCGGGGTCGGTGGGGACGGGCAGCGCCGCCCAGGGCGCGCCGGTGCCGGGTTCGGCGGAGAGGGGTTCGCCGAAGCGGGCGCCGAAGTCGACCTGGCTGGCTCCGACGTGTGGCCGGCCGTCGGCGGTGGTGGGCGGGGCGGTGAGCGGGTCGTGCTTGAGGTTCAGGACCGCGTCGGGGCGCTCCAGCACCTCGGGGAAGTGCTCGACGAGGGGGGCCCAGGCCGCGTAGTAGAACGGCATGAAGGTCGTCTTCATGAAGCGGGGCGTGACGGGGACCTTCTTGTGCGCTCCGGTGCTGCCGCTGCTGGTGAAGTACACGGCGGGGGTGTCGGCGGACAGCAGGTTCCGCTCGCCGGCGGCCGTCCGCTCGATCAGCGGCGCGTGGTCGGCGTAGTCGCGGACGGGGACGGCGGAGCGGAAGTCCTCCATCGTCAGGACGCGGCCCAGGCCGTGGGCCCGGCCGAACGCGGTGGAGGCGTTGAAGCCGACGAGGTCGGTCAGGGCGCGCCGCTGCGCCTCGGGGAGGTCGGTGTGGTCCCGGGTGAGCCGGGTGCGGGCGGCGAAGACGCGCTCGCGGTAGCGGACGGCGTGGCCCGGCGCGTGCCAGACGGAGGAAACGTTCATGCGGCCAGTACCTCCAGCACGGCCCTCGCCGCGCGGTCGGGGTCGGACTGCTCGGCGAGCACGGTCACCGGCACGTCGCGGACCTCCTCCAGCAGGATCTTCCGCAGGTTCTTCTGGTAGCGCTCGAAGTCCGCCCAGCGGCCGTCCCGGCCCTCGTACTCCAGGGCGTTGAGCCGGGCCCCGTCCGCCCTGCGGTGCCAGGCCGTCTCGGGGGACACGTCGAGGAACACCACCCGCGCGGGCTGCGGGAAGGAGCGCCACCAGGAGTACAGGCGGCTGTCGCTGACGCCCGCCATCCGGCACTTCGCGAGGATCTTGTAGTAGTACGAGTCCACGAGCACGGGGACGCGCGGGTCGGGGCCGTCCAGCTGGTCCCTGAGGTGGACCACGGCCGTCTGCAGCACGCTCGCCATGAAGTCGGCGGAGTACGCGGTGCCCAGGCCCGGCAGGAGGTGCTCGTGCACGTCCTGCCGCAGCCTGTTGACCAGGTCGTGCTCGGGGGCGACGAACGCCCTGTCCGCCGACACCAGCCGCCACTCCGGCAGCTGCGCCGCGAGGCGCCGCATGACCGACGACTTGCCGGCCCCGTCGGGCCCCAGCAGCACGTGGAAGCGCGGTCCGCTCATCGGGCGGCGGCTGTCGTCTCGGCGCGCAGGGCGAGGCGTTCGCGCAGCTCCGGGTCGTCGCCGACGGCGACGGGGTGTCCGACGAGCTCCAGCATGGGCAGGTCGGAGACGTGGTCCCCGTACGCCCAGCAGTCCCCGGGGTCGGTGTCGGGGCGGGAGGCCAGGTGGGCCAGTACGGCCTCGCGCTTGCCCTCGCCGATGACGGGCACGGCGACCTCGCCGGTGTACGTCCCGCCGTCGGCCAGCGGGCGCGTGCACAGGATCGCGTCGGCGCCGATCTCGCGGGCGAGCGGCTCCAGGAGGGGCGGGAAGGAGCCGGAGACCAGGACGACGGACGCGCCGGCCGCGCGGTGGCGGTGCAGGGCCTCGCGCGTGGAGTCGATCCAGAACCCGCGGGTGGAGGCGGCGCGTTCGGTGTACCAGTCGTCCGCCAGCGCGGTGACCGCCGCGACGTCCTCGCCGGCGTAGTGCCGGTAGTAGGCGCGGTTGATCTCCTCGCGGGGCGCGCCGTCGGCGGCGCGCCGCCGGAGCACGGCCATGATCCGCTCGTACTCCTCCTCGCCGGCAGCGCCGTGCAGGCGCACCAGCCGGTAGTGGAGGAAGTCGAACATGCTCTTGACGGTGATCAGCGTCTCGTCGACGTCGCTGAAGACGGTGTGGGGCCGGGTGGTGTCTGACATGGGTTGGCTCCTTGCGGGGGCGGTCGGCGGCCCGCTGTCCGTACGGGCCGCCACTTCAGGTGCAGCTGTCCGCCGTGGTCACGACGCGCCCACCTCGGACCGCGCCGGGGCGGTGGCCGCCGCCTCGGCCGTCGCCAGGGCCACGCCGTCCTGGAGGGAGCGCTGCGCCGCCCGTGTCTCCTTGGCGTGGGAGACCTGCGTGTCGAAGGCGGTGAACCGGACGTCCATGCCCGCGGTCTCCGACCCGCCCTGGGTCACGGACAGTGCGCAGTGGAACGCGGTCCGCGTGTGGTGCGGCGAGCGGTGGGACAGGACGTGGCACCGCACCACCGCGGGCAGCGGGAAGAGGAAGTTGCGGTACCGGGTGGAGAAGGAGTCGATCACGAAGTACCTGCTGCCGACGGCCTCCGTCGGCAGGTAGAACTGCTCGGCCACCGCGATGAACATCTGCCGCGCGGCCTCCGTGGCGAGCATCCCCTGCATGTGCTGGCCGGTGACGTGGTCGGACATGACCTCGTTGCCGGCGTCCACGAGCAGGTCGGCTTCGTACCAGTCGGTGCCGGCCGGGCGCGGGTCGGAGATCAGCACGTTCTCCGGGCGGTGCTTGTGTGCGATCTCCCGTCCGGCGCGGGTGTGCAGGGCCTGGTCGTCGATGGCGACCCGGTCCCCGAGCCCGCGGCGGTCCAGGGTGTCGCGGATGAACGCCACGTCGAACAGGGAGACGCCCTGCCCGAGGGCGATGCGGACGGGGCCGCTGCCGGCGTCGTCCGGGAACGCCCCGCTCCTGATGCGCTTGGCGAGCTGGGAGACCGTGAACACGCCTTCGTGGTGGGCGAACTCGGCGAACACGTCGCCCACGAGGAAGAGCGCGCCCGTCCTGGCCTCGCCGGCCTGGGATGTTTCCTGGGTCATGGCTGGTGACCTTTCCCGTTGTCCTGGGTGGATGTCGTGGCGCGCGGCCCCCCGGCGGTCGTCGCCCGGTCCGCCGGGGGCTCATCGCGTCATTCGGCGGTGCGCCGGCTCAGTTCGGGGAACTTCGGGTCGCTGCCCAGGGCGCCGCCCTCCGCCCAGCGGTTGCGCGGCACCTCCTGGATGTAGACGGTGATCTTGTCCAGCGGTGCTCCCGTGACGCGCCGGACGGTCCGGGTGAGCTCCTCCAGGAGCTCCCGGGACTGGGCGTCGTCCTGGCCGTCCCAGGTGGTGACGGAGATGATGGGCATGGGACCCCTTCCGGGTTCTGGTGGTTCTGCTCTGCCGCGTCGGGCCGGTCAGGTCTGCGGAGCGGCGGTGGTCCGCAGGTCCGGGAAGGACGGGCCGCGCAGCTTCAGGTGGGCGTGGATGTCCCCGCCGAGGCCGAACTCGCCGATGGCGCCGCCGTAGCTGCGCTGGTAGCTCATCCACAGCACGACCACGTTGATGATCCGGTTGGCGCCCGGGAGGTCCGGGTCGGGGAACGGGTTCGGCAGGGTGGCGTGGTAGCTGCCGGAGCCCTCGGCGTCGGTGGTGAACACGTTGGGCACGCCGAGCGGGCCCGGGCGGGTGGGGCCCGCGGGGTCGAGGTCGCGGGCCCGCAGCGACATCACCGTGTAGACGCTGTTCGGTACGAGCCGGGAGAACCGGAAGTCGAAGGTCCCCGCGTGGCCGTCGGGGGTGACGGCGACCTCCAGCGTGCCGCTCGCCCGCATCCACTCCCCGAACGTCACCGGCTCGGTGACCTTGGGGCCGTCCTCGGCCCGCAGGTCGGGGATGGGCACCTCGTGGAAGGCGTGGCTGGGGCGTACGACCCGGTCGGCGTCGGGCAGTTGCTCGGGCGCGAACACCATCGGGTAGTTGTTGCACGGCAGGGGCAGCGGCAGCGTGTGCAGGACGACGTCCCGGTCCGCGCCGTCCGGGTCGGTGTCCAGCTCCCGTACGACCGTGTACGGGGCGAGCCGGCCGAACTCCGGGACGGGGCTGGCGGGCGAGACGACCGCCGCGCCCCACCCGGGTGCGGTCCCGCCGCCCGGGGCGGGCCGGTTGACCATGCCCACCACCAGGAAGTTGCCGTCGCCGTCCATGACCTCGCTCGGCGGGTACAGCGGGCCCTGCGTGGTCGGGGAGAGCTCATGGACCTCCCTGCGGTGCGGGGTGGCGGCCCCGGCCGGGGCGGCCGCCGTCGCGGTCTCAGACATCGGCGCGCTGGTAGACGCGGGTGTAGAGGCCGCTCTCGCCGCCGACGATGTAGCGGTCGCCGGCCTGCTGGACGATCTCCTGGTACTCGGGCGAGGTGAAGACCGCCTGGTACTGCTCGGGCGCGCACTCGAAGCCGGACACGAACATCACGCCGGGCTCGGTGCTGAGGAGGGAGTGGTACGCGAGGAACGCCTTCACCTCGTCGGCCCGCCGGACGACGTTGAAGATCGTGTTCTCGCGCCACTCGCGGTACGCCGCGTACTCGCGGGGCTTGACCTCGATGTGGCGCAGCTGGACGTACGGGGTCGCCGGGACGGGCTCGGCGACGTCCTTGGGGGCCTCGACGAAGTCGAGGAGCTGACGGCGGAAGTCGGTGGCCAGGTCCTCGGAGACGAGGTCCCACAGCTCGTGCCAGCGGGCGTTGAGGGCGGCGACCTCGGACACCTCCGCGACGGGGGTGATCTCCAGGAGGTTGTCGTCGTCCAGGCTGCGGTAGAGGGCGCGGCCGGCGATCGGCTCCTTCCGGTTGAACTGCTGCCACTGCTCCAGGACGTGGTCCGCCTTGCCGGGGGCCGCGGCGACTTCGTTCAGGACGAGGAGGGTGGAGGACATGGGGTGTTCCTTTCGGACGGTACGGGAAGGGCGGTGGGTGGTGCGGCGGGGGACGGCGCGGGGTGGGGGCCCGCTCCGGGGGATCCGTGCCGAACCGGTGTGGGGGATGAGAGGGGGCCGGGGATCGGGAAGGCCCCGTGGACGCGGGCCCGTCGGGCCCGCCGCGTGGGGGGTGCGAGGTGTTCGAGGGGCGGGCGTCAGGCGACGGGGACGCCCTTGGAGGCGATCACCGCGGCGGCTTCCGCGACGGTCTGCTCCGGGACGAGCTCGCCCATCTCGATCTCCACGCCGAAGGACAGCTGCAGGCGCAGCGCCAGCTCCTCCAGCAGCAGCGAGTCGATCTCCATGGCCTCGAACGTGGTGTCGGGCGTGACGCCCGCCGTCGAGACCTCCAGCTCACCGAGGACGGTGACGACCCGGCTGACGATCGAATTCTCCATTACATTCCTCCGTGAATCAAGGGGGAACGCCGAAATCCGAAGGCCTGTGCGCCCGTTGGACACGGCATACCGCCGCCGCGAGAAAGAATGGAACCGGTGAATTCAGGGGATCGAATCCTCCGCGTCCCAACGCATTCATCATGGGATCCGCGAACGGGCGAAGGAAGTGTCTCCCGATCATGGTGGTGCGAACACCACCTGTGGGAAAACCGGTTGCGCCGGCGCCCCGTACGGCTCAGGCCGCCTCGGCCCCGAACCCGGCCGGCTCGTCCCGGCGGCCGGCCCGCTCCGCCCCGGACTGGGCGATGTACAAGGTCAGGAGGGATTCCGGGCTCTCTGGCACCCGCATCACCACCCGGTCGAAGACCGTCACCCCGGCCTGCGGCAACGCGATCCTGCGCAGCCCCTGATTGGGTCCGACCACCTCGTGACAGTCCCACAGTTCCGCGAAATGCGGGCTCATCTCGCTGAGCCGGCCCGCAATTCGGCCGAATTCCGGGTCCTGTGGGAAGCGGGCCGACTGCGCCCGGAACTGCGCGACGAGACCGCGCCCCACCTCCTCCGTGTCCGGGTATTTCTCACGGGTCGCCGACTCGGTGAAGAACTTCACGACGCAGTTGTGCCCGCGCGTGCCGATGTGGAAAAGGGAGCGCGCCGAGCGGCTGGCGAGTTCGACGCGCCCGTACCGGTCGGTGATGTACGCCGGATTCGGCGACCAGCCCTCGACGAGCGCCCGCATCCGCGCGTGCCCGCCCTCCTGGCCGCGGTCGGGTGTGCGCGGCGGCGGGTTGTGGCCGGCCAGCCGGTGGAAGTAGTCGCGCTCGCAGTCCTCCAGCCGCAGGGCGTTGCTGACCGCGTTCACGATGCCTTCGGAGACGTTGATGTCCCGGCCCTGTTCGAGCCAGGTGTACCAGGACACCCCGACGCCGGCGAGGGCAGCCACCTCCTCGCGCCGCAGGCCGGGGGTCCGCCGGCGGTCGAAGTTCACCAGCCCGACCTCTTCCGGCGTGATCTGCTCCCGGCGGGCCCGCAGGAAGTGCCGCAGCCTCGCTCGCCGCAGCAGTCCGGATGCCGGTGCGGATGCAGCTGTCTGCATGTCTCGACTTCTTTCCTTCTACACAGGACTTCGGTGACGGATGGCGGTGGGCGGACGGCGGGTGCCGGGGGGAGGGAGCGGGGCGTGCGGCTCCGGCTGTCGGTCCCACCGCTGGTGGTGGCGCCAACCGGTTCGACAGACACTCCCTCCCGTCGGCACCCGGCATCACACTGGCGGCATGTTCCACACAGCGGAGAACATCCCGGCAGCCACGGCGGCGGGTACGGCGGAGCGGGTTCCGAGGAGGAGCAGGACCGCTCGGCTCCGCCTGTTCTGCTTCCACCACGCGGGCGGCAGCCCCTGGTCGTTCGCGGGCTGGGGGCAGCACCTCGGCCGAGGCGTCGAGGTGGTCCCGGTGTCCATGCCCCCGAGGTCGTCGGCCCCGGGAGGCGTCCCCGGCGCCGTCAGCACGATGGACGCCCTCGTACGCGAGGTGACACGTCAGCTGACTCCCTTCCTCGACGGGCCCTACGCCTTCTACGGGCACAGCATGGGATCGCTGGTCGCCCACGGTGCGGCGCAGCGGATCGTCGCCGCGGGGCGGCGCCCACCTGCGTCTTTCGTGGCCGGTGCCCACCGCGCGCCGCACCTTCAGGCTGCGCCCGGCCCAACCGTAGGACTGTCCGATAGTGCGTCCCTCGAGCTGTTGTTGGGTCTCGGTGGAGCCGGTCGGCTGCTCCGGGAGAGCCCCGCGCGCATGAGGTCCGTGGTGCACCGGCTGCGCGAGGACCTCCGCGTCGCCGCCACCCACCGGAATCCGGTTGCCGGCCACCGGCCGCTGCCGTGCCCGGTGCACGCCATGCTCGGTGACCGGGACCCGCTGGTCCCGGCCGCGGACGCGGAGGCGTGGCGACTCCATGCGAGCGGGCCGTTCTCGTTCCGCTTGCTGCCCGGCGGGCACTTCTTCCACCGCGAGGACAAGGACCGCTTCTTCGCCGAGTTGGAGGACGTCCTGTGGGACGGCGTACGCTGACGCTCATTCACGGCTGCGGTGTCGTGGCCGAGTTCCCGGTGTCCGGTGGGCCCGGCGGTGCCTGCGCCTGTGTGGCCCGAACCGTGCGCAGTGTGATTCTCGCCGCTGACAGTGCGTGTCGGTGTGACCTACCTTCGGTCGGTATGGACGCCACGCCCCCCGGGGCCGAGACGAAGAAGAAGCGGCGCACCCAGCTGGCGCACTTCCTGCGCACCCGCCGAGCCGCGCTCTCCCCCGAGGACGTGGGCCTGGCGACCGCCGGCAGGCGCGCCAGGGTCGGCCTGCGCCGCGAGGAGGTCGCGGTCCTGGCCGGAGTCAGCGCGTCCTGGTACGCCTGGCTGGAGCAGGGCCGCCCCATCAAGGTGTCGGACGGCATCCTGGACGCGATCAGCTCCGCCCTGCGGCTCGACGAGCTCGAACGGGTCCACCTGTACCGCCTCGCGGACGCCAACCCGCCCGTCCCCCTGCGGCCCCTCGGCACCGCCGACCCGGAGGTCTTCCAGCGGATGGTCGACACCCAGCTGTCGGGGCCCTCCTGTGTCATCGACCGCTACTGGGACGTCGTCGCCGCCAACCGCCAGGCCGCCGACCTGCTGCGCCTGACCCGTGACGGCAACGGCAACTTCCTCACCAGCCTGTTCACCGGCACCCACGGCGCCCGCTACCTGAACCGGCCGGAACTGGCCCGGCAGATGGCCGCCCGGTTCCGCCTCCAGGCCTCGTACGGGCCCGACGACCCGCGCTACGAGCAGATCGCCGACGCCCTGGCCGCCGCCGACCCCTTCTTCGCCGACCTGTGGGACCGCCACGAGGTCGAGGCGTTCGGCCCGGCCACCGTCGAAGTCGACGACCCGCAGGCCGGACACCTCTCCTTCGTGCTGTTCACCATGGACCTGGACGACGCCGCCAGCCACCGCCTCCTCGTGTACCTGCCGCCCGGCATCGCCGGCCCCGCACCGGTCTGGCCGTAGCGCCCCGTCCCGTCCCCTCCGAAGCCCCCGGCCCGCGGCCGGGGGCTTCCGCGTGCGCGCCGCCGGGAGGGTGGTGCTCCCGCCACCACCGCCCGTACCCACAGTGCCCGTACGGTCTGGAACGGGCCCGGCCGGCGGCGGAGAATCGACGTACGCATCCGGGACGGCGCGCCGTACGCGCCGTCCGTGCCGGGTCGCGCCCGCCGGCCGTGCACCACGGCCCGCCGGCGACGCCGTCTCGCGTCCGCCCCTCTTGCCCGAGCGGAGCGCGGCCCCTTTCCACCGTGCCCGGTAGCGGCGTCCCGCACCGGCGACCAGGGAGGCCACCTTGACCCACGTGTTGCCCCACGCGCACCCGTCCGCAGCCCAGGAGGTGGCGGCATGACCCGGGCAGCCGTCCTCACCGGCCTCGGGACGTACGTCCCGCCCCGCGTGGTGACCAACGACGACCTCTCCCGCACCATGGACACCACCGACGAGTGGATCCGCACCCGTACGGGCATCACCCGGCGCCACTGGGCCGACCCCGGCACCGCCACCGGCGACCTCGCGGTCGAGGCGGGCGCGCGGGCGCTCAAGTCGGCCGGATCCGCCGACGTCGACCTGGTGGTCCTGGCGACGACCACGCCCGACCACCCGTGCCCGGCGACCGCCCCCGACGTCGCCGCCCGGCTGGGACTGGGGAACGCGGCCGCCTACGACATCGCCGCCGTGTGCAGCGGGTTCGTCTACGCCCTCGCGGCCGCGGCCGGCGCCATCGCCTCCGGCACCGCCGAACGCGTCCTCGTCATCGGCGCGGAGACGTACTCCACCATCCTCGACCCGGCCGACCGCACCACCTCGGTCATCTTCGGCGACGGCGCCGGGGCCGTGGTGCTGCGGGCCGGCGAACCGGACGAGCCGGGGGCGCTGCTGGGATACGACCTCGGCAGCGACGGCTCGCTGAAGGACCTCATCACGGTCCCCGGCGGCGGCTCCCGGCAGCGCTCCGAGGCGGCCGGCGAGGCCGCCGACAGCGCGGGCTCCTCCGTCGGCGGGCGCCCTGCCGACAGCTACTTCACGATGCAGGGCAAGCAGGTCTTCCGGCATGCGGTCACCCGCATGGCGGCCTCGTCCAAGGCGATGCTCCGGCGCGCGGGATGGGAGCCGGAGTCGGTGGACTGGTTCGTCGGCCACCAGGCCAACGTCCGCATCCTGCATGCCGTGGCCGACCAGCTCGGGATGGACCGCGGGCGCACCGTGGTCAACCTCGACCGTGTCGGCAACACCTCCGCCGCCTCCATCCCCCTCGCCCTGGCCGACGCGATCGCCGCCGGGCAGGTCGGTCCGGGCGACCGGGTGCTGATGAGCGCCTTCGGCGGCGGCGTGACGTGGGGCTCGACCGCCCTGGTCTGGCCGGACATCAGCCCCCACTGAGGACAGCCCCCGAGTCGGCCGCCGGTCACACACGACCGGCGGCCGACGGCCGTCTGCACGGACCGGCGGCCTCCAGGCACAGCGCCACCGCACACCCAAGGCCCTACCGGCCGCATGAGAAACAGGAGTTGGAAGCATGGCCCCCACCACCGGTTCGACCCGCCCCATGACCATCGGCATCCTGGGCGCGGGCAACATAGGCCGCCCGCTCGGCCGGCACTGGCTCGCCGCCGGGCACACGGTGACCTTCGGCTCCCGCGACCCGGGCAGGCTCGGCCCGTTCGTCGAACTGCTCGGCGACCGGGCGCGCGCGGCGACGTACGCGGGGGCCGTCGAGGCCGGTGACGTCGTCCTGCTGGCCGTCCCGAACCCGGTGCTCGGCGGACTGCTGGAGCAGCTGGCCGACCGGCTCGCCGGGAAGACGGTGATCGACGCGACCAGCCCGATCGGCGTCTCCGAAGACGGGCTCTTCGTCTCGCAGCTCGGCCCGGGCACCACCCAGGGCAGCTGGACCGCCGAGCGGCTGCCGCACAGCTCGGTCGCCCGCGCGTTCACCCACTTCCCCGACGAACTGCTGTGGTCGCGCGGAACCCAGCAGCGGCACTTCTGGGGCATGGGCATCGCCTCCGGCGACCCGCGGGCCCGCCGGGTGGCGGAGGCCTTGGTGCACGACGCCGGCTTCGTCCCCGTCCACCTCGGCGGGCTGGAGGAGTCCGCCGCCGTGGACCCCGGCGGCCGGCTCTTCGGGTACGTCTCCACGGCCGCGGGCCTGCGCGCGGCGGCCGGCCTCGCCGGCTGACCGCGGGGCCCGTACGGGCGCGTGCGGTGTACGTGCCGTGCACGTGCGCACCCGCGCCAGGACACGGCGTACGGCCCGCCCCCTCCGGGGACGGGCCGTACGCTCGGCGGCGGCGCCTACCTCTCGCCCGCGCCCTGCGTGGCGAGGGAGAGGGGCTCGGGGGTGGGGCGCACGACCGCCGGCTTCTTGCGCGGGCTCGACCAGCGGCGGGTGATCGGCCGCTCCACCAGGGCGTACAGCGCCCAGGAGGCCAGGATTCCCGCGGCGATGAACAGCACGGCGAGCGCGACGGCCTCGGGGACCGAGTACGCCTTGCTGCCGAGCAGCTTCCACAGCGCGACCATCACCGTGTAGTGGACCAGGTAGAAGGCGAAGGAGATGTCGCCGAGCCAGACCATCACGCGGTTCCGGAAGAGCGTGAACCTGCCCTCGGCGTCCGCGATGGCGCCGGCCGCGATCAGCAGGGCGGCCGGGATGACGCACACGGCGCGCGTCGAGTAGATCGGCGGGGTGAAGTAGCCGACGGCGTAGCTCACGGCCAGCAGGACGCCGGACCACACCATGCCGATGTTGCGCCAGCGCCCTGCCATCACGGAGCGGGCGACGAGGATGCCGAGGGCGAAGTCCAGCACGCGGGGGAGCGGCAGGATGTAGGAGACGAAGTACTGGTTCACCGAGGTGCCGGGCTCGGTGTCCATCATCGCCGTGCCGGCCGGGACCAGCAGCTCCGACAGGAACGGCGTCGCGATGATCCCTGCGGCCACCGCGGCGGCCCACAGGTTCAGCCGGTGCGCCGGGATCTTCCGGATCCAGTGGATCAGGACGGGGAAGAGGAGGTAGAAGACTGCCTCCACGCCCAGCGACCAGCCGGCCGGGTTCACGCCGAAGTTGATCGCGAAGTCCGGATACCAGACCTGGACCATGAAGAAGTTGAGCAGCCCGGTCGTCGTGTCCGTGATCGGCGCGGCGAACACCAGCATGGCGAGTGCCCAGACGAGCACGTAGTTCGGGACGATCTTGAGGAACCGGCGGCGCCAGAAGCGCGGCGCGGTGTCCGTCTCCCGTGCGGACCAGGTCAGGACGAAGCCGCTCAGCACGAAGAAGAACGTGACGCCGAGCGCTCCGGCGTGGGCCACCGCGTCGTAGTAGGCGACCGCGGCCGAGCTGCTGCTGAGCCAGGGCACGCCGAGGAAGGCCAGGAGCGCCGCGTGGTAGAGGAACACCACGAAGGCCGCGGGGAAGCGAAGGCCGGTCAGTGTGTCGAGGCGGGTCACCCGGGCACGTCCAGGCGCCGCCGGGGCGGCTGGCGGGGACGTGCTGCCCGCCGCCTCGACCTCCGTCACACGCATGCTGTCCGTCGACACGTTTCTGCTCCTTCGGAAGAGGGGGGATCCGCGAACTGAGTGGTGCCGCGAGTGCGGCGGCGGCGGGCTTCCGGCGGCGGCACCGGATACGCCGATGCCCTGGTCCGAGGGGGGAAGGGGCCGGGTGGGACGCCGGGGGACGGGGCCGGGGGATCGCTCCACGGCTGCGCACCACGGGTGGCGACCCGGCAGGCATCGGATGCCTGGAAAGCTACCGGAACCACCGCCACCGTGCCGGGGTCGGTTCATCCGGGTGGTGCCACCACCACCGCGGGGCGCCAACAGGGCTGCGACAGGACGGGTTTCCGGCCGGGGGGCACAGCGAACCGGCCACCGGCTGGTGCTCCCACCACCACGATCAGGAAGCACTTCATCCGCTCGCCGCGGGCGCCGCACAATGCGTCAGCGAACCCCATCGGCGCGAGCTGAACGGGCACCGGCATTGGCGCACCACTCCGCGCTCCGGGCCGCCCTCGCACACGACGCCCCCCCGAGACCCCCACCGCCGGACCACCGACCCGGGAGCCACCATGTCCCACAGTGCCACCAGCCAGCGCACCGACCACCCCGGAGCCGGGGCCCCCGCCGCTGGGGCCCTCGCCACCGCGCCGCCGCCCGGCCCGTCCGACGCGGCCACCCCGTCCGCGGAGGCCCCACCGGGCTCCGCATGGCGCGGCTGGCTGGCCGTGATCGGACTGGCCCTCGGCGTGTTCTCGTTCGTCACCACCGAGACCCTGCCCATCGGCCTGCTCCCGTCCATCGCCGAGGGCACTTCCGTCTCCCTCGGCTCCGCGGGCTTCCTGGTGACCGGCTTCGCCGCCATCGCCGCCGTGACCGCAGCGCCCCTGACGGCGCTGACCGGGCGCATGGACCGCAAGTGGCTGCTCGTCACCCTCATGGCCTTCTACATCGCCGGCAACCTCATGGCCGCCGTCGTCTCCAGCTACGCCCTGCTCCTGACCGCGCGCATCATCGTCGCCCTCGCGCACGGCGTGTTCTGGTCCATCGCGATCGCCGTCGCCGTCCGGCTCGTCCCCGAACGGCACGCGGTGAAGGCCACGTCGGTCGTCCTCGGCGGGATCTCCCTCGCCTCCGTCGCCGGCACCCCGCTCGGGACCGCCGTCGGGCAGTCCGCCGGCTGGCACACCGCCTTCGTCTGCGTCGGCCTCCTCGGCTTCCTCGTGCTCGCCGCGAGCCTGCTCTTCATGCCGGCCCTCCCGGCCAAGGGCCGCGGCGACCTGAAGGCGCTCGTCCACGTGCTGCGGCACCGGGCGCTGCGCGTCGCCGTCGGTGTCACCGCGCTCATCATGAGCGGCCACTTCCTCGCCTTCACGTACGTCGCCCCGTACCTGGAGGAGGTCACCGGCATCCGCCCGTCGCTCGTCGGCGCGCTGCTGCTCGTCTTCGGCGCGGCCGGCCTCGTCGGCAACTTCGCCGCCGGCGCGGTCGTCGGCCGGGCCCTGCGCACCAGCCTGATCGCCAGCACCGGCCTGATGGCGCTCATCATGGCGGTCATGTACGCGGGCGGCGCCAGCGGTCCGCTGGTCATCGCGATGCTCGTCTGCTGGGGCATCGTCTACGCGGCGCTGCCGGTGGCGCTGCAGACCTGGGTGATGCGCCTGGTCCCCGAGGAGAGCGAGGCCGCCTCCTCCCTGTACGTCGCCGCGTTCAACGGGGCCATCGGCATCGGCTCCTTCATCGGCGGCCTGGTCATCGACGCCTCGGGCCCGCGGCCGGCGATGCTCGCCGCCGGTGCCTTCGCGCTCGCCGCGATGCTCGTGACCTTCTTCTTCGGCCGGAGGAGCGGCGCAGCCTCCGCCCGCTCCTGACCCCGGCGTGCCGCGGGCCGCGGCGCCGCAGCAGGCCGTGCGCACGGGCGCCGGCCCCGCAGCGGCGCCGCGGCCCGCCGCGCATCCCGGCCGCCCCGCCCCGACTCGGCGGACGGACTTGCCCGGACTCCGTCAACTCGCCCCGCCCGCCGCCCGGCAGGCGGCCCGGACTGGACGAGGATGCGTGGTGGCTGTTCGGCGCAGAGGCTGTCGTGGGCCGGGGGCCGGCTCCATACTCGACGAATCCCTCCGCCAGGCAAGAGAGGTGCGATATGCGGCGTACGACCGGAGGGCCCCGGACCTTCCATCTCTGGTCGCTCTCCGAAGACGTGATCATCGACCAGGGGGCCGGCGGCGCGCTGCTGCTCACGAGCCGCTGGGGGCAGGACCGGCTCGACCGGCCCAGCCCCGCCGTACGGGAGGTGCTGCGGAGGATGGAGCTCGGGCCGGTGCTGCTGGCCAACGCCCTGAGCAGCCCCGAGGACCAGTGCCGCACCGCCCTCCCGACCCTCGACAGGCTCTCGCACCTCGTGGTGCGCACCCTCGGCGTGGACGACCTGAAGGGGCCGCTGCTGTCGGTGTTCCCGCTGTCGTCGGGGGCGCCGTTCGTGCGGATCCGCCCGACCGGCGACTGCCGCGTACGGCTGCCCCGGCACGTCGCGCTGACCGTGCCCGACTCGGGCGCCGGCTGCGTGCTCGAGTCCGACGACTCCCCCCACCGGGTCGTCCTGCACCGCCAGGAGGCCGCCTGGGTGGCGATGACGCTGGCCTGGCCGACCACGCTCACCGCGGTCTCCGCAGCCCTCCCCCTGCCGCGGCAGGTCACCGAGGACATCGTCGGCTACCTCGCCGGCGCCGGGCTGGCCACCCTCGTCGACGAACACGGCATGACCGGGGGCGCACCGCGTCCCGCTTGAACGCTCCAGAGCGGCCCGCTCCGGCCTCGAGGGTTCCTCCAGGCACCTTCTGGCCACTGCCTCAATAGTGCCGCCAGCAGCGGGAGAGGCCCGCGACTGGTCGACGGAGTGGACATGCTGAACGCGGATGCATTCCGCCAGGTATTCGGTACGTTTCCAACCCCGGTGGCGATCGTCACCACCCTCGGCGAAGACGGCGAGCCGAGCGGATTCACCTGCAACGCCTTCTCCGCGGTCTCCGCGGCCCCGCCCCTGCTCCTGGTGTGCGTGGGCAAGGGGTCCCGGACCCTCCCCGCGATGCTCTCCTCGGGGGTGTTCGCGCTGAACTTCCTCGCCCGGCAGGGGCAGGCGACGGCGCGGACCTTCGCGGGCAAGTCGGAGGACAAGTTCGAGGGCGTCGCCTGGCGCGCCGGGCTCGCGGGGGTGCCCGTGCTCACCGAGGCGGCCGTCGCGTACGCGGGCTGCCGGCTCGTCCAGACCGTCGAGGCGGGAGACCACCTGCTGCTGATAGGGCGGATCGAGGAGAGCGAGACCTATCCCGGCACCGCCGCCCTCTACCAGCGGGGGGAGTTCGGCACCTGGGAACCGGAGAGCCGCCTGGCCCTCCAGACCCTCTGAGAGCAGGGGGCCGCCGCATGCGCAGACCGCGGGTGCGGCGGCCCGCGCGCCGGGCCGCACCACCGGGTCTCAAGAGGATCTCGAGCGGCCTGGTGCATCTTGCCCACGTCATTTTCCGCCCCGACACGGAGGTCGGCCATGAGCGCCGCGGTGAGCAGCGAACTCTACGCCCAGGTACAGCACTTCTACGCCCGCCAGATGCAGGCGCTCGACAACGGCCGGCTGGAGGAGCACGCCGGGACGTTCACCGAGGACGGCAGCTTCGCCCTCACCCCGGGCACCGAGCCCGCCGTCGGCCCCGCGGCCATCCTGGAGGAGCTGCGCGCCTTCATGAAGCAGTTCGAGGGCAACCCGACGCAACTGCGCCACTACTTCAACCAGATCGTCCTGGACCCGCAGGAGGACGGCAGCCTCGTCTCGACGGTCTACGCCCTGATCGTGCAGACCCGCCCGCGGGAGCAGCCGGAGATCGGCGTGAGCATCGTCCTCCACGACGTCATCGACACCGCGGGCGACCGCTTCCGGCTGCGCTCCCGCGCCGTCGCCTACGACCAGGCGGCCTGACCCGCCGGCGGCCGGCGGTGGGCGGCGCCGGCGGCCGCCTGCGGGCGGAACGCACGAAGCTCCTGGCGGACACGGGCCCGTGGGATCGGGACCCGTGCACCAGGAGCTTCGTCGTTGCGTACGTTCCCCCGTGCCTCCGCTAGGCCGGCAGCGCATGGGGGACCGGGGCGGACAGGTGCAGGTCGGTGTCGTTGGCCAGGATGGACTGGTGAAGCCGCTGGAGCCGCGGCGACGGTTCCACCCCCAGCTCCTTGATCAGTGCGTGGCGCAGCGCCTGGAAGGCGTCGAGCGCACGCCAGGGGTGTCCTGCGCGGTACAGCGCGGTCATCAGCTGGGCGGAGAAGGTCTCGTGGATGGGCTGCTGGCTCACCAGCATCCGCAGCTCGCCGATGATCTCCGCGTGCCGGCCCAGGCTGAGGTCGGCGTCGAGGCGCATCTCCAGCGCCCAGGCGCGCTCCTCCTGCATGCCGATGACCTCCGTGCCGAGGATCTCCCCGACGGGTACGTCGGTGAGGGCCGGCCCGCGCCACAACTGCAGGGCGCGGCTGAGGTGCGCGGAAGCCGAGCCGGGGTCGCTGTCGGCCAGGGCGCGGTCGCCCTGGCGGACCAGCTGCTGGAACTCCAGCAGGTCGAGGGTGAAGTCCTCCGGGGCGAGCCGGTACCCGCCGTAGCAGGTCGCCAGGACGTCCTTGGCGGTGCGGCCGGTCCGCTCCACGCCGGCTTCCGTGAGCTTGCGGCGCAGTTGGAGGATGTAGGTCTGGAGCGTGGTGGCGGCGCTCCGCGGGATGGCGTTGCCCCACAACTCGGCCATCAGCGTCTCCACCTGGACGACGCGGCCGGCGCGGATCGCGAGGAGCGCGAGGATCTGTCGGGGTTTTCCAGCGGTGGGCACCACGGAGACGTCGTGCATACGGGCTTCGAGCGGTCCGAGAACTCCGAATTCCATGGAGCCAGCATCGCAGTCCGGTCGAGCGGCGAACCAGTGACGCGAACACGGGTGGACGTGAAGATCTCACATGCCGCCGGGCGGTTCCGAACCGCCCGCCGGACGGCCGCGCCGGAGCCCGGGAACGGCCAGGAGCCGGCCCTGGAAGGCGGGCCGTGCACGGCCCGCGGGCGGCACTCCGCAGCCGGCAGAGGCACCGCCCGGATGCTGGTGGCTGCTCCGGCCGCTCGCGGGCCTCAGCCGTTGACGAAGCCGAGGCCGGTCGCGTCGTAGCGCGTCCCCGAGAACCGCCCGGGCGGGGCGACGGCTTCGATCGCGGCGAGGTCCTCGGGGGACAGCTCCACGGCCAGGGCCGCCAGGTTCTCCTCCAGGTAGCGCACCCGCCGCGTGCCCGGAATGGGCACGACGTCCTCGCCGCGGTGCTGGAGCCAGGCCAGGGCCAGCTGGCCGGCGGTCACGCCCTTCGCCGCGGCCAGTTCCTCCAGCCGTGCCACGATCGCGAGGTTGCGCTGCCTGTTGCCGTCGGCGAAGCGGGGGTGGCCGCGCCGGACGTCGTTGTCGGCCAGCCCGTCCACGGAGGCGTAGTTGCCGGTGAGGAAGCCGCGCCCGAGCGGCGCGTACGGGACGAAGCCGACGCCCAGCTCGCGGCAGACCGGGGCGGTCTCCGCCTCCAGGTCCCGCGACCACAGCGACCACTCGCTCTGCAGCGCGGCGATCGGGTGCACGGCGTGCGCCCGCCGGATGGTCCCGGCGCCGGCCTCGGACAGCCCGAGGTGGCGGACCTTGCCCGCCTGCACCAGCTCGGCCATCGCGCCGACGGTCTCCTCGATGGGCACCTGCGGGTCGACGCGGTGCTGGTAGTACAGGTCGATGTGGTCGACCCCGAGCCGGCGCAGCGACGCCTCGCACGCCTGCCGTACGTAGGCGGCGTCGCCGCGGACTCTGGTGGGCTCGCCGAGGCGGTTGGCGAAGCCGAACTTCGTCGCCAGGACGACCTCGTCGCGGCGGCCGGCGACGGCCTTGCCGATCAACTCCTCGTTGTGACCCGAGCCGTAGAAGTCGGCCGTGTCCAGGAGGGTCACTCCGAGGTCGAGGGCGTGCCGCAGCGTCGCGATCGACTGCGTGTCGTCCGTGGCGCCGTAGCCGTGGCTCATGCCCATGCAGCCGAGGCCCTGGGCGGAAACCGCCAGTGCGCCCAAGTGCCGGGTGGGGATGTCGGTCATGCTGTGCCTCCTGGGCGGGTCGATGCCTGCCCGTCATGCTGGTTGTTGGAGCGCGCTCCATGTCAAACGGGGTGTTTCCGCCGGCCGGAGCCGGGCGCCCGGCGCCCGCGGCACCGGCCGGCGGAGCGGTCCCGCCTCAGCGGGGGAACGCGTGGGACGCGTACTGTGCCGCGGCAGGGTCGAAGGCCAGGGCTATGTGCGTGGCGATCGAGTTGACGTCGCGCCAGATCCGCTGGAGCGGGCTGTCGGAGGTCTGGCCGGAGGTGCCGGCGGTGGCGAACATCCGGTTCACCGCGTTCACCAGCAGCTCGGTGGCCATGGCGTAGTCGCGGACGTTGCGGGAGGTCTCCTCGGCCGTGATGCGCGCGCCGCCGTCGGCGAGGCGCGCGGCCCGCTCCAGCAGCAGCGCGGCAGCGTCGATCTCGCCGGCGCTGCGGGTCAGGACCGATTCGTACGTGTTCCTGGAGGGCCCCGGCACGCCCGGCCGGCCGGCGCCGCGCTCCAGCCGCTGCACCGTGTCGCCGGTCCACAGCCGCAGCGCCTCGCGCGCGGCGCCGAGGGCGATCGGCGCGCAGGAGAGCCCGTTGACGGCCTGGACGGGGACGGTGTGGCAGTCCGCGTCCGAGGCGAGGGGCAGTCCGTCGAAGAGGCGCTGCCGCTCGGCGCTCCGCGACTCGGGTACGAACACCTCCTCTGCGATCAGGGTGTTGCTGCCCGTGCCGCGCATGCCGGAGCCGGTCCAGGTGTCCTTGACCGTGTAGTCGGTACGGGGCAGGGCGAACAGCCGCGCCGGCGGCGGCCCCGGCGGGGTGCTTCCGCCGCCCGGTACGACGGCGCAGAGCACGGCCCAGTCGGAGTGGTCGACGCCGCTGATGTACGCCCAGGAGCCGGACACGCTCCAGCCGCCCGGTACCGGAACGGCCTTGCCGGCGGGGGAGAGCGAGCCGACCACGAACGCGTCGGGCCCCTCGCCCCATATCTCGGCGTGCGCCTCCCGCGGCAGGCAGGCAGCCATCCGCGCCAGGCTCGACGCGACCGACGCGCACCATGCGGTGGCCGCACAGCCTTCGGCGACGGTGGCCACGGCGGCGTTGAACTCCTCGAAGGTCCCCTCCGTCCCGCCGAACGCGGCGGGGACGAAGTGCCGGGCGAATCCCGTCCGCAGCATGCCCTCCACGACGTCGGGCGCCAGGCGGCGCTGCTCCTCGGCGTCGGGGGCGTGGCGGCGGGCCAGGGCGGCCAGTCCTGCCGAACGGGCCACCAGTCCGGTCCCCCGGCCAGTCTGAGTGTGCATCCTGCCTCCTTGTCGGCGCCGATGATCGGAGCGGACCATGGCACAGCCCGGTGGACCACCACTCGGATCGTCCTCGAGCCGTCCATGACCGCTCCACCGCCCCGAAAGGCATGGCCGCGGCCGTGTCCCCTCCCATGGGACCGGGGCAGGGCCCGGGCGCGCCACCCCTGTGGAAATTGAAGGATCAAAGTCTCGTCGAACAAGGGAAGTTATCCACAGGGCTTTCGGGGGTGGCACCGGGCGCGGGACCTTCGGGGCATGACGAACGACCACGCATCCCGCACCCCGTCCCACGAGCCGCCCTCCCGCCCGCCGGGAGACCCGGCCCCGCCGCGGGTCACCCTGCGCAGCCCGGGCGAACTCGCCGACGCCCTGCCGTACATGCTGGGCTTCCACCCCACCGACTCCCTGGTGATGGTCGCCGTGCACGGCGAGGGCGGCCGCTTCGGCGGCCGGCTCCGGCTCGGCATCCCCCCGGTGCCGGCCGAGTGGGAGGACACGGCTCGGCAGGTCGCCGAATGCCTGGTCCACGGCAGCGAGCGGCGCGCCGGCCGGCCCGACGGCATCATCCTGTTCCTCTGCCAGGACCCGGAGCCCGGAGACAGCGGCCGGCGGGTCGTGGACCGGCTGCGGCCCCTGGCCCAGCGGATCCGGCTGGCCTGCGGGGCACTTGAGGTGCCCGTCCTCGAAGCGGTGTGCATCTCGGGCGGCCGGTACTGGTCCTACTGCTGCCCCGACGAGCGCTGCTGCCCGGCCGAGGGCCTGCCCCTCGCCGCCCCGGGCACCTCCGTGGCAGCGGCGGCCGCCACTTTCGCCGGACTGCGGATCCGCGGCTCCCTGCGCGAGTTGGAGGCCGGGCTGTCCCCGCTTCGCGGCCCCCTGGCCCTGGAGATGGAACAGGCCCTCGACCGGGCCGCAGCCGCCCTCGTGCCGAAGATCCTGGACGGGGCCACCCGCGAGCAGGTCGGCGCCGAGACCGTCACCCTGGCCCGCACCCTCCTGCGGCGCCTCTCCCTGGCCCCGCCGGCCGAGGGAGGCCCCTGCGCGGACGACTGGGACGACGCCCTCCTCGGCCACGACGAGGCCGCCTCCGTCATCCTCGGCCTCCAGGACCGGGAGACCAGGGACATCGCGGCCGAGTGGATGGAGGACGACGAATCGGCGGCCGCCCTGCGCCTGTGGCGTGCCCTCGCCAGGCGCTGCGTCGGCGCCTACGGCGAGCACGCGGCGGCCCCGCTCACCCTCGCGGGCTGGCTCTCCTGGTCCGCCGGCGACGAGCCGACGGCCCGGATCGCCCTCGGCCTCGCCCTCCGCGCCGACGCCGACTACCGCTTCGCCCAACTCCTCCACCACGCCTGCAACGAGGGCATCGACCCGGAGGGCCTGCGGGCCTGCCTGCGCGCCGAACGCAGGCGCAGGAACCCCCGCCGCACCGCGGCGGCCGACACCACCCGCCCGCCCGGCCGCCGCACCCACACCCACCGCCGCCGGAAGGGAACAGACCGATGACCTCCCGCCCCACCCCCGCTCCCCACCGCCGCCCCGCGCACCCCGCCCCAGCCCGCCCCGACCCCGAGGCGCGCTGCCGGAAGCCAGGCAGCGGGGCGCCGTCCCGGGGCGCCGGGCGGGCGGCTCGTCCGTGCCTGGGTTCCGGCCCGGCGCGGTGCGGGGTGGGCCGGGGCGTGACCCGGGTGGGGGCGGGGGCGTTCCCCAGGAGGGTGGCGGGGGCCCGGCCGCGCCGCCGCCGAGAACCGACCGGAGCGCAGACAGTCCACACGAGGCGACCCATGGCCCACCCCGCACCGCCCGCCCCCCGGCCCGAACTGCCGCCCGTGCACGGCGCCGTCATCTGCGTCTCGGCGCCCTGCCTGGTGATCTCGCCCGAACACGGCCAGCTGACCGGGCACGGCATGGACGGGATCTACCACTCGGGGCGGCGGCTGCTCTCCCGCTGCGTGCTGCGGGTCGCAGGCCGCGACCCGGTTGCCGTCCAGGGCCGCAGCACCGGAGCGGACCGGGCCGCGTTCACCGCGACCGTCCGCACCGGGGCCGAGGCCGGCCCCGACCCGGACATCGGCGTCGAGCGGGTGCGGCACGCCGACGGCACGGAGCGGATCGTCCTGCGCAGCTTCAACGCCCGGCCCCTGCGCCTGCCCGTCGAGGTGCTCCTCGGCACCGACCTCGCCGACCTCGCCGCCGTCGCAGCCGGCCGGGCCGGGCCCGAACTGCCTGCCGGGGTGCATGCCGCCGGCCTGCGCTGGAGCACGGGCGACGCCCAGGCCGTCACCACCGCCGACCCCGCCCCCGACGACGCGCTCGCCAGCGCAGGGCTGCTGCGCTGGCAGCTCGAACTGCAGCCGGGGGAATCCCGCACCATCGAACTGCGCACCACCCGGTCCCGCACGTCCCGGGCCCCCGCCGGGCAGGTCGCCAACCCCCTGGCCGACGCCAGGGCCGAGTGCGACGACCCGCGCGCCGAGGCCTGGTTCCGGACCAGCGTCGCCGACCTCGGCGCCCTCCTCCTGCGGGACCGGGAGGAGCCGGCCGACGCCTTCGCGGCCGCCGGTGCGCCCTGGCGGATCGGCCTCGCCCCCGCGGAAGCCCTCTGGGCGGCGAGGATGGCGCTGCCCCTCGGCACCGGGCTGGCCGCGGCCACCCTGCGCACCCTCGCCCGCACCCAGACCGGCGGCCGCGGGCCGGACGCGGGGAAGATCCCCGGACCGCTGCGGGGCGCAGGACCGCAGCTGCCGCCCGGCTGCACCGGCACCGAGGCCACCCTCGCCTTCCCCGCCGTCCTCGCCGAGGCCCGGCGCTGGGGACTGCCCGAACCGGAGGCCGAACCGCTGCTCCCCGCGGCCGAGCGGTGCCTGGACTGGCTGCGCTCGGCCCTCGGCGGCGACGGCTTCCTCGCCGACCCGGACCCCGGGCCGCGCCGCTGCGAGACCCAGGCCCATGCCCACCGGGCCGCCCTGCTGGGGGCCGACCTGCTCGACGCGTACGGCCGGCCCGGCGGACCGGAGTGGCGGGAGTGGGCGGCCGCCCTGCGGGCGCGCTTCCGGCAGCGGTTCTGGATCGACGGCCCGGACGGCGGCCGGCCGGCCGCGGCCCTCCACCCGGACGGCAGGCCGCTGCCCCGGCTGACCGGCGCCGCCGCCCACCTCCTGGACGCCGGCCTGCTCGGCGGGGGCCGGCTCGCCCCCGGCCTGCTCGACCCGGTCCGCGCCGAGCAGCTCGCCCGGCTGCTCGGCGCCCCCGCCATGGACTGCGGGTGGGGGCTGCGGAGCATGGCCGTACGGGAGCCCGGGCACAACCCGTTCGGCCACCGCTCCGGCGCGGTACGCCCCCACGAGAGCGCCGTGGCCGTCGCCGGGCTTGCCCAGTCCGGCTTCGAGAAGGAGGCCGCCGCCCTCCTGAGGGGCCTGCTCGACGCGGCGGAGGGCTTCGGCTACCGGCTGCCCGAGATGTACGCCGCCGAGCAGCGCACGGCGGGCAGCGCTCCCCTCCCGCACCCCGCGGCCTGCCGCCCCGCCGCGGTGGCCGCGGCCGCCGGCATCCACGCCCTTGCGGCAGCCGCCGGGATCCGCCCGGACGCCCCGGCCGGCACCGTCGCCGTCTCCCCCCTGCCCGGCGCGCCGCTCGGCGCGCTGCGCCTGTCCGGCCTGCGGGTCGCGGGCGAACCCTTCGCCCTCCGCGTCAGCCGCCTCGGCCTCGGCATGGTGGAGGAGGCGGCGGATGCACTCCAACTCGGCGGATAGGCCGACGGCCGCCACCGCGTTGCGGGTCTTTGCCCTCCGGATCTTCAAAGCGCTGTTTATCGTCAGGAAGACGACTATGATCGCGGCATGCCTCCCTACGACCCGTCGGCCTATCCGCCGTTCGCCGTCACTGTCGACCTGGTCGTCCTCACCGTGCGACGCCACGCCCTCTGCGCGCTGGTCGTCCGGCGCGGCGAGCAGCCGTTCCAGGGGCGCTGGGCCCTGCCCGGCGGCTTCGTGCGCGGAGACGAGGACCTGGGTGCCGCGGCCGCCCGCGAACTCGCCGAGGAAACCGGCCTGTGCGCGCACGATCCCGCGGAGCCCGGCGCCGGCAACGGTGCGCACCTGGAGCAGCTGGCCACGTACGGGGACCCGAAGCGGGATCCGCGGATGCGCGTGGTCAGCGTGGCCCACCTCGTCCTCGCCCCCGACCTGCCCGCGCCCCGCGCCGGAGGCGACGCCAACAGCGCGCGCTGGGCCCCCGTCGACGAGCTGCTCGCCGCCGAGGGCGAGCCGGGAGCCGGGCTCGCCTTCGACCACGCCACCATTCTCGCGGACGGGGTCGAACGCGCCCGCTCGAAGATCGAGTACTCCTCGCTGGCCACCGCGTTCTGCCCGCCCGAGTTCACCGTGGGCGAGCTGCGCCGGGTCTACGAGGCGGTGTGGGGCGTGGCCCTCGACCCCCGCAACTTCCACCGCAAGGTCACCGGGACCCCGGGCTTCCTGGTGCCCGCCGGGGGGACGACGACCCGTCAGGGCGGTCGGCCGGCACAGCTGTTCCGAGCCGGCGGCGCCACCCTGCTCAACCCGCCGATGCTCCGCCCGGAGGCCTGACGCCCCGTCGGCGGCGCCGCCGACACGGAGCCGCATCGGGTGTCCATTGCGGGGCAAATCGGACATATCGCGTTACTTTGCCGGGGTACCCACCCTGCCGCAGAGCGGTCACACCCCCCGCGAGGGAAGCGATGCTCCAGGCCATCGGACTCACCAGCCGCCCCCGTCGACACCTCCCGCCGCTCGTCGACGACCTCACCTTCGAGGCCCGCCCCGGCGCCGTCACCGCTCTCCTCGGCGACCAGGGCTCGGGCAAGACCACCGCCCTGCGGCTGATGCTGGAACTCGAACCGGGCAAGGGCGTCACCTACTTCCGCGGACGCCCGCTGCACCGCATCCCGCATCCGAGCCGCGAGGTCGGGGTGCTGCTCGGCGACATCCCCGGCAACCCCGCACGGACGGTCCGCGGCCAGCTGCGGATGCTGTGCGCGGCCGCCGGGGTGCCCGCCTCCCGGGCCGACGCCGTGCTGGAGGTCGTCGGCATCGCGGGGCTCCGTGACGAACGCCTCGGCTCCCTCTCCCTCGGCCTGGACCGCCGCGTGGCCCTGGCCGCCGCCCTGCTCGCCGACCCCTGCACCCTGCTCCTCGACGAGCCCTGCGCCGGGCTCTCCCCCCGCGACCGCGGCTGGATGCACACCCTCCTGCGCGGGCACGCCGCCCTCGGCGGGGCGGTCCTGTTCACCACCGGCGACGCGAAGGAGGCCGCCCGCAGCGCGGACCGCGTCGTGAGCATCGACCGCGGCCGGCTCGTCGCCGACCAGGACGCCCCCGAATTCGCCCGGACCCGGCTGCGGCCCCGGGTCGCCGTGCGCACCCCCCACGCCGCCCGCCTGGCCGACGTCCTGAACCGCGAGGCCCGCGCCGGTCAGCGCCCGGTGGAGATCGTCGAGGAGGCCGGCAACCGCCTTGCCGTCTACGGCAGCAGCTGCGCGGAGGTCGGCGAGGCGGCGTTCCGCCACGGCGTGCTCGTCCACCAGATCGCCGACGAGACCGGCGACACCCGCGAGCCCGCGGCCGCCGTCCCGGCCGCCCGCACCGGATCCGACGGCGGCGACGCGGCCGCCGCCCCTGCCGCCCAGGCGCCCGGCCCGGCCACCGGCGCCGCCGGAGCCGCCGGCGCCGGCCGCCCCGCCCAGCCGGCGGCGGGCTCCTGGCCGGGAGCCGACGGCCGGCCCGCCTCCGCGGTGCGGCGCGTCGGCGGCCCGCTGCGCCCCCTGCGCTACGAGCTGCTGCGCGTCTTCGGCACCGCCGCGCCCGCCCTGACCGCCGCCACCGCCGTGTGCGTCTCCGCGGTCCTCGCCGTGCTCCTGGCCCGCACCGGCCACAGCTCCCAGCACCGGGTACTCGCCGGCTGGCCGGAGCTGCTGCCGCTGCCGCCCGCCGCACTCGGCGCCGGCCTGCTCGGAGCCCTGGCCTTCGGCGAGGAGTACCGCTACCCGGCGCTCGCCGCGGACCGCGGCACCGTGCCGCGCCGGCTCGGACTGCTCGCCGCCAAGCTCGGCGTCGGCGCCGCGCTCGCTCTGGGCCTCGGCGCCCTGGCCGTGGCCGCCGACGCCGCCGCCGTGCACCTCGTCTTCGGCGGCGGCCCGCTGCGCACCCCGGAGCACTGGGCCGTTCCCGCAGCCAGCTGGGCCGGCCTCCTCGTCGGCTGCACCTGGGCCGGGGTCCTGGCCTCCGGGGTCTTCCGGTCGGCGACCGCCGGCATGGCCGCGGTGCTCGCCGTCCCGGTCGGCGTGGTGCCGCTGCTGCGCGAGGTGCTGCACGGCCCGTCCGCGTACCCGGTCGCAGGCCTGGCGGCCCGGCTGCGCTCCCTGGCGCTGGCCCAGTGGCCCCCGGAGGCGGACCGCATGGTCACCGGAGTCCTCCGCGTGATCGCCCAACCCGTCGGCGCGGCACTGGCGTTGTCGCTGATGGTCCTGTTGTGCGCCTATGGGTTCACCGGACTGCGCAGCCGTGTCCGATGGTGACCGCTTGGCAGCCGGGCGCGCCCGCGCTCCGACCGGAAGCGCCCACTGCACGTGAACAGGACCGCAACTCCCCGCAAACGGCCCGGTTCTTTACGATAAGTCGTCAATTGCGCAGGTGGCACCGATCACCCTTTCGTGTGCTTTTCAGCAAAGACCTCAAGGGTCCTCGGGGCGCGGCCGACAAAGGATTCGTGAGTACCCTTGCGCACACCATGATGACCGCCGCCCGCCATGCCGACTCCGGCCTCGTCGGCCCGGGCGAACTCGACCGCTACCCGTATGCGGAAACCCCCGGGGCCGACCGCGTCGCCACACCGCACTGGGAGGGCGCCGACGTCGAGTTGGGCCGTGTCGGCCGGCGCGCCGCGGGCAGCCGCGGCCGCGGCCTGCACGGCCAACTCGTCCAGCAGCTCGGCCAGATGATCGTCTCCGGCGACCTCGGGGCCGACCGCCCCCTCGTCCCCGAGGAGATCGGCCAGCGCTTCGAGGTCTCCCGCACGGTGGTCCGCGAATCGCTGCGCGTGCTGGAGGCCAAGGGCCTCGTCAGCGCCCGCCCCAACGTCGGCACCCGGGTCCGGCCGGTCGCCGACTGGAACCTCCTCGACCCCGACATCATCGAGTGGAGGGCCTTCGGCCCCCAGCGCGACGACCAGCGCCGCGAGCTCAACGAGCTCCGCTGGACCATCGAGCCGCTCGCCGCCCGCCTCGCCGCCGGCCACGGCCGCCCCGACGTCCAGCAGCGCCTGGCCGACATGGTCGAGATCATGGGGCACGCCCTCGGCCAGGGCGACGCGATCACCTTCGCGCGCGCCGACAACGAGTTCCACGCGCTCCTCATCCAGGTCGCAGGCAACCGCATGCTGGAGCACCTCTCCGGCATCGTCTCCGCCGCACTCCAGGTCTCCGGCAGCGCGACGACCACCTGCGACCGCCCGAGCGAGGCGTGCGTCGCCCACCACGCACGGATCGTCGAGGCGCTCGCCGCGGGGGACGCCGCGGGAGCCGAGGGCGCCATGCGCCAGCTGCTGACCGTCCACCCCGAGGTCGAGCGCGTGGTGCCCGCCCCGCGAGAGCACTGAGCGGCGGCGGACGGGAGGCGCGGAGGTACTCGCACGTGTCGCCGGACCCGGCCGGGTCCGGCGACACCGGTGTGGGCGGCCCCTCCGGCCCGCCCCCGGCCGGCCCCGGACCGCGGTCCGCCGCGGGCGTGTGACCACGGCCACGAATTTTTGGGCGTAACGCTCTGCGAAGTCACGCGATGACCTAGAGAGGTGATGGCCGACGGAGGGAACAGCAGCCCTTGCGGGTGCTGTGAAGCTCCCCGGCCCCTGCCCGCGCCCCCGGCCCATCCCCAGTCGGTGGTCGTCGGCTCCGGTCCAGCACCACCCGGTCCGGGGTCGGAAGCCGTTCCCATCGTTCCGAGAGGTTGTTCGTGTCGGCCAGCACATCCCGTACGCTCCCGCCGGAGATCGCCGAATCCGAATCTGTGATGGCGCTCATCGAGCGGGGCAAGGCCGAGGGGCAGATCGCCGGCGATGACGTACGTCGGGCCTTCGAGGCTGACCAGATTCCTGCGACCCAGTGGAAGAATGTTCTGCGCAGCCTCAACCAGATCCTCGAGGAAGAGGGTGTGACGCTGATGGTCAGTGCCGCGGAGTCGCCCAAGCGCACCACCCGCAAGAGCGTCGCAGCGAAAGCCCCGGCCAAGCGGGCGGCCACCAAGACCGCCGCGGCGAAGACGACGGCTGCGCGGACCGTCGCCGCCGCGGAACCGGCGGCCGAAGCGGTCGACCCCGAGCCCGTAGGCGCCGCCGAGCACGAGCCCGGAGCCGAGCCCGCCGCCAAGAAGACGGCCGCCCGCAAGACGGCCGCCAAGAAGACCGCCCCCGCCAAGAAGGCGGCGGCGAAGAAGGCGGCCGCCAAGAAGACCGCCGCGAAGAAGGACTCCGACGAGGCTGGCGAGGAAGAGCTCCTGGAAGAGGGCCCCGCCGAGGTCAAGGCCGAGGGCGAGGAAGAGGAGGACGGCGGCGAGGCCAAGGGCTTCGTCATCTCCGACGACGAGGACGACGCGCCCGCCCAGCAGGTCGCCGTCGCCGGCGCCACCGCCGACCCCGTCAAGGACTACCTCAAGCAGATCGGCAAGGTCCCCCTGCTCAACGCCGAGCAGGAGGTCGAGCTCGCCAAGCGCATCGAGGCCGGCCTGTTCGCCGAGGACAAGCTCGCCACCTCCGACAAGCTGGCGCCCAAGCTCAAGCGCGAACTGGAGATCATCGCCGAGGACGGCCGCCGCGCCAAGAACCACCTGCTGGAGGCCAACCTCCGCCTCGTGGTCTCCCTGGCCAAGCGCTACACCGGCCGCGGCATGCTCTTCCTGGACCTGATCCAGGAGGGCAACCTGGGCCTGATCCGCGCGGTCGAGAAGTTCGACTACACCAAGGGCTACAAGTTCTCCACGTACGCCACCTGGTGGATCCGCCAGGCGATCACCCGCGCCATGGCCGACCAGGCGCGCACGATCCGCATCCCCGTGCACATGGTCGAGGTCATCAACAAGCTCGCCCGTGTACAGCGCCAGATGCTCCAGGACCTGGGCCGCGAGCCCACCCCGGAGGAGCTGGCCAAGGAACTCGACATGACCCCCGAGAAGGTCATCGAGGTCCAGAAGTACGGCCGCGAGCCGATCTCCCTGCACACCCCGCTCGGCGAGGACGGCGACAGCGAGTTCGGCGACCTCATCGAGGACTCCGAGGCGGTCGTCCCGGCCGACGCCGTGAGCTTCACGCTCCTGCAGGAGCAGCTCCACTCCGTCCTGGACACCCTGAGCGAGCGCGAGGCGGGTGTCGTGTCCATGCGCTTCGGCCTGACCGACGGCCAGCCCAAGACGCTGGACGAGATCGGCAAGGTCTACGGCGTGACGCGCGAGCGCATCCGCCAGATCGAGTCCAAGACCATGTCGAAGCTCCGCCACCCCTCCCGGTCCCAGGTCCTGCGCGACTACCTGGACTAGAGCCGCCGCGGCCACGCCGCCCGCCGACAGGGCCCGGCGCCCCGACAGGGGCCGCCGGGCCCTGTCCGTGCCCCCGCGCAACCCCCGGTCGGCACCGTGCGCGGGTGCGCACGCCCGCCGGGCGGCCCACTCTGGGTGCAGAAGCGCACACCCAGCGTCAGGAGGCCCGATGCGTCGACCCATCTCCCGTGCTCTGGCGGGCGCGCTGGCCCTGGTGGCGGGGGTTGCCGCCGCCCCCCTGGCCCGCGCCCCTCACGCCGCCGCGGACAGCATCGTGATCGGCGGCAGGCCGGTGAAGGCGGCGGACAGTCCCTGGGTCGTGGCCGTGGCCAGCCGTGACCGGTTCGGCGGAACGCGGGCCGGGCAGTTCTGCGGCGGCGCGCTCGTCGCCCCCACGCGGGTCGTCACCGCCGCCCACTGCCTGAGCCGGGAGGTGCTGGGCGCGCCGGTCGAGGCCGTCCGCGACCTGCGGGTGATCGCGGGGCGCACGCAGCTGCGGGCGGACGAGGGCCGCGAGGTCCCAGTCCGCTCGGTACGGGTGAACCCGGCGTACGACACGCGGAGCAACGCAGGCGACCTCGCCGTCCTGGAGCTCGCCGAGGCACTCCCCGGGCAGCACGTGCTGCCGCTCGCCGGGCAGGAGCACCCCGGCTACCGGGCCGGTGCCGAAGCCGCCGTGTACGGGTGGGGCGACACCAGCGGCTTCGGCGACTACGCGTTCGGGCTGCGGGCGGCGCAGGTCACCGTCCTGGCGGACGAGGTCTGCCAGGAGGCGTACCCGGGGGATGCGGACGGTGAGTACCGGCCCGAATCCATGGTGTGCGCGGGGCACGCCCGCGGCGGGCGGGACGCCTGCCAGGGCGACAGCGGCGGGCCGCTCGTCGCCGAGGGCCGCCTTATCGGGGTCGTGTCGTGGGGCCGGGGGTGCGGCCGCGCCGACAGCCCGGGCGTCTACACGCGGATCGCACCGCTGGCTGGCTTCGTGGCCGGGCCGGAGACGGCCCCGCAGCCTGGAGCGGTGCCCGACACGGCGTGGGGTGCCGAAAGGGGCTCCAAGGCCCCTGTACGGGCCGAAGAGGGGCGTCCCTCGCGTTCGGCACCGCAGACGTGAGGACGGGCGGCACTTCCGGGTCTCGGAAGTGCCGCCCGTCGACCGGCCTCGCCGGTCCTGGCTCGTCGGATGCGAGGTACAGGCCTGTCAGCGGTCCTCGGTGTCGGCGTGCGCCGCAGGAGCGGACGTCAGCCGCTCGGTCTCATCCTGTATTTCCGCGGCGATCTTCTTGAGTTCCGGCTCGAACTTGCGCCCGTGGTGGGCGCAGAAGAGCAGTTCACCGCCGCTCAGCAGGACGACGCGCAGATATGCCTGGGCGCCGCAACGGTCGCATCGGTCAGCGGCCGTCAGCGGGGTCGCGGGTGTCAGAACAGTAGTCACGTCGCCTCTTCTCTAGCTCGACGAGCTGTCGTACCAGGGTCAACATCCAACCAGGCCGAAAACGTTCCCGCTCGCGGCTTTTCCTCGAAACTTCCTTCCGAAGCTGGCCGGCTGCTGCCGGTTGGCGGCGAAGGAGCCGTATTGCGTTGCTTTACGGTTTCGCGTTGTCAGTCGTTCGCTTGTCGCAGTCGTCCTCCCCGGCCTGAGTGCCGGTTGTTCATGAGGACGTGCCCGAACCCTAAATGGTTCATGCCTCGAAGGGAACGTGATGTTTGCTTCACCCGCTCGGGGGATCGAACATCCGTGCGGATCTGCACTAGGCTGATGCAGGACGAGGGTGGCGTTGCATCGGCTCTACCAGGCCTCGGTACCCTTCGACGGGCGACCGAGCCACCCCGTGCACCACCGGGTCCAGAAATGAAATTCAGCGAGGAGCGAACTGCGTGACCGCCGACACGTCCGTGCCTTCCAGCGCGCTGCTGTCCGGAGCAGACCGGGACGGCTCCAACTACACCGCGCGGCACCTGCTCGTCCTCGAAGGCCTCGAAGCCGTCCGCAAGCGGCCCGGCATGTACATCGGGTCGACCGACAGCCGCGGCCTGATGCACTGCCTCTGGGAGATCATCGACAACGCCGTCGACGAGGCCCTGGGCGGCTACTGCGACCACATCGAGGTCATCCTCCACGACGACGCCTCCGTCGAGGTCAGGGACAACGGCCGCGGCATCCCCGTGGACGTCGAGCCGAAGACCGGCCTGTCCGGCGTCGAGGTCGTCATGACCAAGCTGCACGCCGGCGGCAAGTTCGGCGGCGGCTCCTACGCCGCCTCCGGCGGTCTGCACGGCGTCGGCGCCTCCGTCGTCAACGCCCTCTCCTCCCGCCTCGACGTCGAGGTCGACCGCGGCAGCTCCACCCACGCGATCAGCTTCCGCCGCGGCGTGCCCGGCGTCTTCACCGGCCAGGGCCCCGACAGCGGCTTCGACCCCGCCGGCGGCCTGCGCAAGGTCAAGCGCATCGCCAAGGGCAAGACCGGCACCCGCGTCCGCTACTGGGCCGACCGGCAGATCTTCCTCAAGGACGCCCGGCTCTCGCTGGAGACCCTGCACCAGCGTGCCCGCCAGACCGCCTTCCTCGTCCCCGGCCTGACGATCGTCGTGCGCGACGAGCGCGGCATCGACGGGGCCGGGAAGACCGAGGAGGTCTTCCGCTTCGACGGCGGGATCAGCGAGTTCTGCGACTTCCTCGCCCAGGACAAGGCCGTCTGCGACGTCCTGCGCCTCAGCGGGCAGGGCACCTTCAAGGAGACCGTCCCCGTCCTCGACGAGCGCGGCCACATGACCCCCACCGAGGTCACCCGCGACCTCGGCGTGGACATCGCCCTGCGGTGGGGCACGGGGTACGAGACGACCGTCAAGTCCTTCGTGAACATCATCGCCACGCCCAAGGGCGGCACCCACATCACCGGCTTCGAGCGCGCCGTCGCCAAGACCCTGAACGAGGTGCTCCGCTCCGCCAAGCTGCTGCGCGTCGCCGAGGACGACGTCGTCAAGGACGACGCGATGGAGGGCCTGACCGCGGTCGTCACCGTCCGCCTGGCCGAGCCGCAGTTCGAGGGCCAGACCAAGGAGGTGCTCGGCACCTCGGCGGCCGCCCGCATCGTCGCCGCCGTCGTCTCCAAGGAGCTCAAGGCCTTCCTGACCTCCACCAAGCGCGACGACAAGCAGCAGGCGCGCGCCGTGATGGAGAAGGTCGTCGCGGCGGCCCGGACCCGCATCGCCGCCCGCCAGCACAAGGAGGCGCAGCGCCGCAAGACGGCCCTGGAGACCTCCTCGCTCCCCGCCAAGCTCGCGGACTGCCGCAGCGACGACGTCGAGCGCAGCGAGCTCTTCATCGTCGAGGGAGACTCCGCCCTCGGCACCGCGAAGCTGGCCCGGAATTCCGAATTCCAGGCCCTGCTGCCCATCCGCGGCAAGATCCTGAACGTTCAGAAGTCCTCGGTCTCGGACATGCTGAAGAACGCCGAGTGCGGCGCGATCATCCAGGTCATAGGGGCCGGCTCCGGCCGCACCTTCGACATCGACGCCGCGCGGTACGGGAAGATCGTCCTGCTCGTCGACGCCGACGTGGACGGCGCCCACATCCGCTGCCTGCTGCTGACGCTCTTCCAGCGCTACATGCGCCCCATGGTCGAGGCCGGGAGGGTGTTCGCGGCCGTGCCGCCGCTGCACCGGATCGAGCTCGTCCAGCCCAAGAGGGGGCAGGACAAGTACGTCTACACGTATTCGGACAGCGAACTCCGCCAGACCCTGCTCGAATTCCAGCGGAAGAACATCCGCTACAAGGACTCGATCCAGCGCTACAAGGGCCTCGGCGAGATGGACGCGGACCAGCTGGCGGAGACGACGATGGACCCGCGCCACCGCACGCTGCGCCGCATCAACATCGGCGACCTGGAAGCGGCCGAGCAGGTCTTCGACCTGCTCATGGGCAACGAGGTGGCCCCCCGCAAGGAGTTCATCACCAGCTCCGCGGCCACCCTGGACCGCTCGCGCATCGACGCCTGACGGGCGGCCCGGCACCCGGGCGGAGCGGCGGGCCGGCACCTCGGACGGTGCGGCCCGCCGCTTCGCGTTCCCACCGGCCCGCCCTCTCCGCCCCATCACCTGTTGGAGTGAAGAGCACCGGTACACCAGTCCGGAAACCGCTCATTCCGCACATCCTTGTGGGCACGCCGCCAATGCGGCAGCGGACAAGGAGAGTTCGGTGGACAAGCACGAAGGTCCCGACGCCGGAACGATCCGGCTCGACGACCCCTGGTACGACGGGCCGGCCGTCGACTGGGGCGAGGGCGAGGGCGACTGCGGCGGGGACGCACCGCTGCGATCGGCCGGCGGACGGGCGGCCCCGGCCGACGCGTCCGAGATCTACCTGGAGGTGCAGCGCAGCGCCGCCTTCCAGGAGGTCCGCAGCCGCTACCGCGGGTTCGTCGTCCCCGCGACCGCCGCCTTCCTCCTCTGGTACGTGGCCTACGTGGTCGCGGCGACCGCGGCCCCCGGGTTCATGGCCCGGCCGGTCGCCGGCGCGGTCAACGTGGCCCTGCTCGCCGGCCTCGGCCAGTTCCTCAGCACCTTCCTGCTGACCTGGGCGTACGCCCGGCACGCCAGGCTCCGCCGGGACCGGGCCGCGCTGGACCTGCGATGGACCGTGTTCGAGCAGGAGCGCGGGCACGGGCGGGGCCGCAAGCGGGAGGCGGGCCGGTGACCGCCGGGCACCAGACCCTCGCTCTGGTCCTCTTCAGCACCTTCATCGCGGTGACCCTGGGCATCACCACCTGGGTCAGCCGCCACCGGCACGGCTCGGCCGAGGAGTTCTACGCCGGGGGGCGGCTGTTCTCCCCGATGGAGAACGGTTTCGCCATCGCCGGCGACTACATGTCCGCCGCGTCCTTCCTCGGCATCTCCGGGCTGATCGCCCTGTTCGGCTACGACGGTCTGCTGTACTCGGTGGGCTTCCTCGTCGCCTGGCTCGTCGTCCTCTTCCTCGTCGCCGAACTCGTCCGCAACTGCGGCCGCTTCACCCTCGCCGACGTCGTCGCGGCCCGGATGAGCGAGCGGCCCGTCCGGATCGCCGCCGGGACCGCCTCCGTCACCGTCTCCGTGCTGTACCTCGTCGCGCAGATGGTCGGGGCCGGCAGCCTCGTCGGCCTGCTGCTCGGCGACTCCGGCACCGCCGCCCGCACGCTGACCGTGGTCGCGGTCGGGGCGCTGATGGTCGTCTACGTCACCTTCGGCGGAATGCGGGCCACCACCTGGATCCAGATCGTCAAGGCCGTCCTCCTGATGGGCGGGGCGGTCGCCCTCACCGTCCTCGTCCTGCTCCGCTTCCACGGCGACTTCGGGCTGCTGCTCACCAGCGCCGCAGAACGCAGCGGCCACGGCGAGCGGTTCCTGGGCCCCGGGCTGAAGTACGGCGGCGACTGGACCGCCCGCATCGACTTCATGAGCCTCGGCCTGGCCCTGGTCCTCGGCACCGCCGGGCTCCCGCACATCCTGTCCCGCTTCTACACGGTGCCGACCGCGCGGGCCGCCCGCCGGTCGGTGGTCTGGGCGATCGGCCTGATCGGCGGCTTCTACCTGATGACCATCGTGCTCGGCTTCGGTGCGGCCGCGCTGGTCGGCCCGGCCGCGGTCCGCGCCTCCCACGCCTCCGGCAACACGGCGGTGCCGCTGCTCGCCGCGGACCTGGGCGGCGGGGCGGAATCCACCGGCGGGGCCGTGCTGTTCGCCCTGGTCGCGGCGATCGCCTTCGCGACGATCCTCGCCGTCGTCGCGGGCATCACCCTGGCCTCGTCGGCGTCCGTCGCGCACGACCTGTACGCCTCCCTCCGGCGCCGCCGCGCCCGTGCACGCAGCGAGGTCGCGGTGGCGCGGATCGCGGCCGTCGGGATCGGGGCGGTGGCGATCGCGCTCGGGCTGCTGGCCCAGGACCTGAACGTGGCGTTCCTGGTGGGCCTCGCCTTCGCGGTCGCGGCCTCCGCCAACCTGCCCGTGCTGCTGTACTCGCTGTTCTGGAGCCGCTTCACGACGCGCGGCGCCGTCTGGTCGGTGTACGGCGGACTGGTGCCGGCCGTGCTGCTGGTGGTGCTGTCGCCGGTCGTCTCCGGCAGCCCCGACGCCCTCTTCCCGGGAGCGGACTTCCAGTGCTTCCCGCTGCAGAACCCGGGCCTGGTCTCGATTCCGCTCGGGTTCCTGGCGGGCTGGCTGGGGACGGTGGCCTCGTCGGAGGAGCCGGACGTCGCCAAGCACGCCGAGACCGAGGTCCGCTCCCTGACGGGCGCCGGGGCCGTGTGACGGAGCGGCAGCGGATCACGGGCCGTCGGCCGGGCGCCAGGCGTAGCGGTGCTCGGGGCGGCCCGTCTCGCCGTAGCGCAGGGCCAGTGTGACCCGTCCGGTGCGGTCCAGCAGTTTGAGGTACCGCTGGGCGGTCTGGCGGCTGATGCCGGCGCGGTCGGCGATCTGCTGGGCCGACAACGGGCCTTCCGCGGACAGCAGGACGCGGCGGACCAGCTCGGCGGTGGTGGGGGAGTGGCCCTTGGGCAGCTCGTTGGGGGCGCCGGCGGCGGCGAGCGCCCCGAAGATCCGGTCCACCTGGGCCTGTTCGGCCTCGCCGCCCGTCTCCAGGGTGCGGCGCAGGGCCGCGTACGCCTCCAGCCGGAGCCTGAGGCCCTGGAAGGTGAACGGTTTGACCAGGTACTGGAGGGCGCCGAGGCGCATCGCTGCCTGCACCGTGGCGAGGTCCCGGGCGGCCGTGACCATGATCACATCGGTGGAGTGGCCGAGCTGCCGCAGGCGCGCCACCAGGTCCAGGCCGCTGCCGTCGGGCAGGTAGTGGTCCAGGAGGACCAGGTCCACCCGCCGGTCTCCGAGGCGTTCCAGCGCCTCGGAGGCCGAGTGGGCGCGGGAGACGACGCGGAAGCCGGGAACCTTCTCGACGTACGCCGCGTTGATCCGGGCAACACGCATGTCGTCGTCGACGACCAATACGTGGATCGGGGATCCGCTCATCGCAGGGCCTCCGGGAGTACGACGGAGAACTCCGCCCCTCCGTCCGCTGTCCCGCCGGCCCGGGCCGTGCCGCCCTGCCGCTCCGCCAGGCGGCGTACGAGGGCCAGGCCGAGACCGCGCTCGCGCCGACCCTGGGGCTGCTTCGTCGACCAGCCCTCGGTGAAGATCTTTTCGCGGCGGGACTCCGGCACGCCGGGACCGCTGTCGCGGACGAGGAGGACCAGGGTGCGGTCCTCGCAGCGCAACTCCACCTCGACGAGGGGTGCGGCCGATCCGGCGGCCGCGTCCAGGGCGTTGTCCACGAGGTTTCCGGCGATGGTGACCAACCCGCCGGGATCGGCGAGGCGGTCGGGCAGGAAGCTGCCGTCGGTGAGGCGCAGCGGGACGCCGCGCTCGGCGGCGACCGTCGCCTTGCCCACAAGGAGGGCGGCCAGCAGCGGGTCGTGGACCTTCTCGGTGACCTGCTCGGCGGTGCTGCGCCGCCCGCCGGCGACCTCGGCGAGGAACTCCGCCGCCTCCTCGTGCAGGCCGAGGTCCAGCAGGCCGAGGAGGGTGTGGAGGCGGTTGGCGTGCTCGTGGTCCTGCGCGCGCAGGGCGTCGATCAGGCCCTGGGTGGAGTCGAGTTCGCGGCGGAGCTGCTCCAGTTCGGTGCGGTCGCGCAGGGTGGCGACGGCGCCGCCGTCCTCGGTGGGCATCCGGTTGGCGACCAGGACGCGCGGCCCCTGCACGGTGAGGAGGTCGCGGCCGGTGGCGCGGCCGGAGAGGACGTCGGCGGTGCGGCCCGCGCCGACGACCTCGTCAAGCGGCCGGCCGGGGGCGCGGGCCGTGTCGGCGGGGGAGAGGCCGAGGAGGCGGGCGGCCTCGTCGTTGACGAGCCGGATGCGTCCGGCGGGGTCGAGGGCGACGACGCCCTCGCGGATGGAGTGGAGCATCGCCTCGCGTTCGGCGAGGAGGCCGGAGATGTCGGAGAAGGCCAGGTCGCGGGTCTGGCGTTGGATCCGGCGGGAGAGGAGCTAGGCGGCGAGCGCGCCGGCGGCCAGTGCGCCGCCGGCGTACGCGAGGAGGCCCGGGATGGCGCCGAGCAGCCGGGCCCGGACGCTGTCGTAGGAGATGCCGACGGACACGGCGCCGACGAACTCGCCGTCGGCGGCGACGAGCGGCACCTTTCCGCGGGCGGTGCGGCCCAGGGTGCCCTCGTCGATCTCCGTCACGTCGCGGCCCGCGAGGACGTCGCCGGGGTCGGTGGAGACGGGCAGTCCGATGCGGTCGGGGCGGGGGTGGGAGCGGCGGATGCCGTGGAGGTCCATCACCACCACGTACTCGGCGCGGGTGGCGCGGCGGATCCGCTCGGCGGCGGCCTGCACCGGGCCGTCGGCTGTCGGCCCGGAGTCCAGTACCGCGGCCGCCAGGGAGGGGTCGGCGGCCGTGCTGCGGGCGATCGCGAGGGCGCGCTGCATGGCCTGGTCGTCGAGCTGTGCGCTCAGCGGGGCCAGGAACAGCCCGGTGGCCAGGACAGCGACACTCGCGGCGATGGCCAGCTGGGTCAGGAGGATCTGCGAGACGGCCCGTCTGGGCAGCCCGATGCGCCGAGCGCCGAGGGAGGGGATCCGCATGACCAGCAACCGTAGGTCGGCGGCGCCGGAAGGGGAATCGCCGGGTCAGGAAGCGCGGGGGAGGGTGACGGGCGGCAGCAGGGCCAAGGGGAGAGGGGTCAGGGGAGTGGGCGCGGGGGGCGGGGGCCCTCGTAGTGGCCCGTGGGGCGCATGCGGAGCGGGCGTTCCTGGTATTCCTCCAGTGCGTGGGCGATCCATCCGGCGGTGCGCGCGACGGCGAAGACGGTCTCCCCGGCCTCGGCCGGCATTCCGGTGGAGAGCGTCAGCACCGCCAGGGCCAGGTCCACGTTGGCGTGCGGACCACCGCGCCCGGCCGCCGTCGTGGCGGCGAGCTCCCGGGCCGCTGCAAGCGCCAGAGCAGCCCCGGGGACGTCCTCCAGCCGGGCGAGGAGTGCGGTCGCCCGCGGGTCCTCGGCCGCGTAGAGCCGGTGCCCGAGCCCGGGTACCGGCCGGCCGGCCCGCAGGTGCTCCGCGACGACGGGCGCGGCCCCGCCGCGCTCCAGGACCTCGGCGAGCGTGCGGTGGGCGAGCCGCCCGGCGGCGCCGTGCAGGGGGCCTTCCAGGACGCCGAGCCCCGCCGACACGGCGGCGTACGGGTGGGCGCGCGCCGAGGCGGCGACCCGTACGGCGAGGGTGGAGGCGGCCAGGTCGTGGTCGATGAGCAGGGCGAGGGCCAGGTCGAGTGCGGCCAGGCCCGCGGGGTCGGGCTCCCGCGCGGTCAGGCGGGTCCACAGGCGTGCCGCGAGCGGGCCCTCTGGGGCGGGCTCCTCCGCCGCCGGGCCAGTCGGCTCCGCCGCGGCCGGGGGAAGGGCGTCGACCAGCGTGGGGATCAGGTGCCGGGCGGAGCCGAGCACGGCCTCCTCCGACAGGTCGAAGCGCAGCGGGTCGGTGACCGCGGCGGCGGCGGTCGCCACGCGCAGCCGGTCGAGGGGCCCGCTGTGCTCGGGCAGGGCGGCGACGGCGCGGCGGGCGGCACAGAGGGCGTCCGGCGGAGCCGTGAAGCGGGCGTTCCTGCGGAGGGCGCCCGTCCACAGCCACTCGGCGACCTCCTCGTAGGAGTGGCGGGCGGCCAGCTCGCAGGCGTCGACGCCGCGGAACCAGTACCGGTCGGGCTCGATCAGGGTCAGCGAGGTCCGTACGACGGGCTCGCCGCCGACCGGCGGCGCCGCCTCCCGCCGGGTGCGCCGGGCCAGGGCCTCCACCTCGGCTGCGTCGAAGGTGCTGCCCCTGCCGACCGCGTCGCGGCGGCTGGTGAGCTGGCCGCGGCTGACGTACGCGTACACGGTGGCCGGCTTCACGCCGAGGAGGCGTGCCGCCTCGCGGGTGCTGATCCGCCGTTCGTCCTGCGCCTCGTTCATGACGCACAGAGTACATATGTTGAGTGAATCAATATTGACAGTGATTCAATCCATCATGGATGGTCGATGCATGAACACCACCGTCGATGTGCCCCGCGGTCTCGCGGGAGTCGTGGTCACCGAGACCGCCCTGGGCGATGTCCGCGGCCGCGAGGGCTTCTACCACTACCGCCAGTACTCGGCCGTCGAGCTCGCCGAACGGCGCAGCTTCGAGGACGTCTGGCACCTGATGTTCCGCGGCGAGCTCCCGGCCGACGCCGCCGGGCGGGCCGCCTTCGCAGCCGAGGTCGCCCCGCTGCGCAGACTGCCGGCCGAGGTCGCCGGCGCCCTCCCCGCCCTCGCCCGCGCCACCGCCCCCTCCGGCCCCCTCGCGGGGCTGCGCACCGCCCTCTCCCTGCTCGGCGCCTCCGCCGGCTTCCGCCCGCTCTACGACCTCGACCCCGAGCGGCGCGCCGCCGACGCGCTCGCAGCCTGCGCCGCCGTACCGACCCTGCTCACGGCGCTGTACCGGCTCGGCCGGGGCCTGGAGCCGGTCGCCCCGCGCGACGACCTGCCGTACGCCGCGAACTACCTGTACATGCTCACCGGACAGGAGCCGGACCCGGCCGCGGCCCGAGCCGTCGAGCAGTACCTCGTCTCCACCGTCGACCACGGCTTCAACGCTTCCACCTTCACCGCCCGGGTGATCGCCTCCACCGGCGCGGACGTCGCCGCCTGCCTCACCGGGGCGATCGGCGCCCTCTCCGGCCCGCTGCACGGGGGCGCCCCCAGCCGGGCCCTGGACACCCTGGACGCCATCGGCACCGCGGACCGCATCGAGCCGTGGATCCGCGAGCGGGTCCTCGCCGGCGAGCGGATCATGGGCTTCGGACACCCCGTCTACCGCACCGAGGACCCCCGCTCGCGCATGCTCCGCGGGATCGCCCTCCGCTTCGGCGGCCCGCTCGTCGACTTCGCCGTACAGGTGGAGCAGCACGTGGAGCGGATCCTCGCCGAGCTCAAGCCCGGCCGCGAGCTCCACACCAACGTCGAGTTCTACGCGGGCGTCGTCATGGAGCTGTGCGGGCTGCCGCGCGCGATGTTCACGCCGACGTTCTGCGCGGCCCGCGTGGTCGGCTGGAGCGCGAACGTACTGGAGCAGGCGGCCGATTCGAAAATCATCCGTCCGGCGGCGCGCTACGCCGGGCCGACGCCGCCCCGGCCGGTTCCCGTCCCCGCCTGAGTACGATCGGCGGGGTGAACAGCAGGCAGCCCGACCGGTCCGACACCCGCACTCCGATCCCTGTCGTCGTCCTCGCCGGATTCCTCGGATCCGGCAAGACGACGCTGCTCAACCACCTCCTCACCCACCGCGGCGGCACCCGCATCGGGGTCGTGGTCAACGACTTCGGCTCCATCGAGATCGACGCGATGTCGGTGGCAGGCCAGGTCGGCGACTCCATGGTCTCCCTCGGCGGCGGCTGCCTGTGCTGCGCGGTCGACGGCAGCGAACTCGACGCCTACCTGGAGAAGCTCTCCGATCCCGTCCACCGGATCGACGTGATCGTCATCGAGGCGAGCGGCCTGGCCGAGCCGCAGGAGATGATCCGCATGCTGGCCGCCAGTGAGAACCCGGCCATCCGCTACGGCGGGCTGGTGGAGGTCGTGGATGCGGCCGAGTTCGACGAGACCCGCGCCAGGCACCCGGAGACCGACCGCCACCTTGCCGCCGCCGACCTGGTGGTGCTCAACAAGACCGACCGCGTCGACTGCGCGGAGCGCGCCCGCATCGAGGCCGAACTGGCCGCCCTGTGCCCGGGGATCCCCCTGGTCGCCGCCGACCACGGGCGCATCGACCCCGGGCTGCTGTTCGATCGCCGTCCGTGGACCGAGACGCGGGGGCAGCTGTCCTTCGAGGACCTGATCGCCGAGGCACGGGACGACGGCAGGGACGGCGGCGGCCCCACCGACCACACGGGGCACGCGCACACGCAGTACGAGAGCACGGAGTTCGTCTCCGAACAGGCCCTCAGCCCCCGCCGCCTGATCGACTTCCTCGACCGGCGCCCCGCCGGCCTCTACCGGATCAAGGGCTTCGTGTACTTCGGCGTCCCCGGGCACGAGGAGCGCTACGCGGTCCACGCCGTCGGCCGGTTCCTCCGCTTCGCACCCGGACCCTGGGGGCGGGGCGAGCCCCGGCTGACCCGCCTCGTCCTGATCGGGTCCGGCACCGATGGGGCAGCCCTGCTGCGGGAACTCGACGCCTGCCGCGAGCCGGCCCCGCAGAACGCCGGACCCGAGGCGATGTGGGGGATCCTCCGCTACGTCGCCCGCCCCGCCGGAGCCGGGCCGGAAGCGGACGTCCCCGCCGAGGACCCCCCGGCCGCCGACCACGAGGACGCCCCCGCCTCCGCGGAGGTGTGAGCCGTACGGCCTCAGGCCACCTCGACGCCGTGGTCGGCGAGGAGGGCCGCGAGGCCGTCGCGGTAGCCCTTCCCGCCCGCCACGAAGTCCCAGTCGCCGTTGGCGCGGCGCCGGAAGGAGCCGAGGACCAGCGCGGTTTCGCCCGGGCGGCCGTCGGAGACGTCCAGACGGCCGAGCTCGGCGCCGTCGGCCGCGAGGAGCCGGATGCCGGCGTCGGTGAAACCGGTCAGGTCGGCGTGCGGGTCGGCTTCCGGGTCGACCGCGGCGACGAGGACCAGCCGGTTCGCGGACTGCGGCAGCCCGTCGAACGAGACGGCCAGGGCGGCCTTGTCCGGCGCCGTGGGCGGATGGGCCCGCACCGAGCCGTCCGGGGTGCGGGGGTTGTTGTAGAAGACGAAGTGGTCCTCGGTCAGCACCCGGCTGCCCTGGCAGACCAGCGCGCACACGTCCAGGGCCACCGGGCCGGACCAGGACATGCCCAGGACGTTGTGGTCCGCAGGGGCGTCGGGCCCGGCCGCGGACCCGGCACCCGCCCCGGCCGCCCCGGCCGTGCCTGTCGGCGCGGGTGCGGCCGCCGCCGGGCCGTCGGCCGGGCCGAGCCGGCCGCGCAGCCCGTGCTGGTGCAGCAGCTCCACCAGGGCCGGACCGGGAACCAACTCCAGTGGCTTGCCGTTGGCAAAGGTGTACGAACCCGGCCCGAAGGAGGCAGTCGTGACGAGCACGCCCTTGTTCGCCCCCTTGTCCTGCACGGTGCCGTACAGATCGCGTACGGCCGTCGGCGGCACCGTCCTGCGGTAGCGCTTGACCTGCACCACGATCCGACCGCCCCGGATCGGGGCCGGGTCCAGCGCCTCCACGTCGACACCGCCGTCGTTCGACCGCTGCGTCGTGACCGCCTCCATGCCCATCGCCCGGAACAGCTCCGCGACCAGGTTCTCGAAGTCGATCGGGTCCATCGCGAACAGGTCCGGCTCGTCGTCGTCCGCGCCCCCGCCGTGGCTGACGACGCCGCCGCCGACCTCGTCCGGCCGGCGCCCGGCCCGGACCGCCGTGCGCTGGTCGGGGCGTGCCGACAGCTGCCCGCCGAGCCCCGACACCAGGCAGTCGACGGCGCTGACCTGCTCCAGCCGCAGCCCCGCGAAGGCGCTGCGCGCCGCGGAGACGGTGGCGAGCACGAACCGCGCCTCCCGGCCCGTCGCGGGGTCGTGGCAGTCGACGAAGCCGTTGACGGTGACGGAGTCCAGGGCGCCGAACTCGTCGGCGGCGTACAGCTCCCGCAGGACCAGCAGCATGCACTGCGCCAGCACGTCCCGGTACAGGGCCCGGCGCTCCGTCACCGGACGCGGCTTGACCTTGTCCTGGCCGGTGCTGGGCAGGTACTGCACCGCCCTGGCCTCCGGGACCACCGGGTAGCCGGGCAGCTCCCAGTCCAGGACCAGCTCGCGCGCGGCGGGGTCGTAGGCGGCGGCCACCTGCCGCGGCAGCGCCTCGGGCCAGGCCGTGGAGGCGTACAGGGCGGCGGAGAAGTACTCGACCGCGGCCTCGGCGCTGCCCGCGCGCAGGGCGTCGGCCAGCTCGGCGAGCCCGCTGTTGTGCTCGCGGACCCCGGCGAGCTGCTCGGCAGCCCACCGGTCGTACTGCTGCCGGTACGCGGCGAGCTGCTGCTGCCGCCGGGCCTCCGCGGCGGTCGCGGCCTGCCAGGCCTCGGTGTACCGGGCGTGGGCGTCTCGCTCCGCCTGCGCCCGGTGCTGCGAGCCGAGGGTCCAGCCGCTGCTCTGCCGCCGGAAGTCCTCCAGGCGCGGGAGCGGTACGGGCTGCGCCAGCGCGCCGGGGTCGAAGGGGGCGACCTGCTCGGGGCGGACCAGGGAGGCCATCCGGAACGCCGGCGCACGGCAGCCGGCGACCAGCAGCCCCTTGAGGGCGGCGACCTCGGCGTCGAGGGCGGCGGTGCGGCGCAGGGCCTCGGCCTCGCGGTACTGCCGGTGGCTGCGGTTCGCCTCCCGCTCGTAGGCCCGCTGCCGGCGTTCGGCCTCCCGCTGCTGGACCAGCTGCGTCTGCTGCTGCCGCCGCTGGGCCTCGGCCCAGGTCCCGATCAATCCGCCCGACCGACGACTCATCAGCTGTGTACTCCCCCCACAACGCCCGGAGGGAAAACACTAGTCGGCATTCGGGTGGTACGTCCCCCGGCCCGTACCACCCGGATGCCGGCCTCCGTCCCGGGAGGGGACGGCCTACAGCGCGGAGCCCGCCACCACGGAGACCGCGGCGGGCAGCGCGGTGCCCGAGCCGTCGCGGCGCGGGTCCGCGGCCGGCAGTGCGGCGGGGGCGCCGTTCGCCGCGGCCGCCCTCGCCGGGGCGTTGCCCGCCCAGGCGAAGGTCAGCAGCTCCTCGCCCTTGAGGAACCGCTGGCAGCGGACGCCGCCGGTGGCCCGGCCCTTGCGCGGGTACTGGTCGAACGGGGTCAGCTTCCCGGACAGCACCGAGTCGTCGAGGGTGCCGCGGGAGCCGGCCACGGTGAGCACCAGCGCGTCGCGCGCCGGGTCGACCGCCGAGAAGTGGATCACCTTGGCGCCGGAGCCGAGCTTGATGCCGGCCATGCCGCCGGCCGGGCGGCCCTGCGGGCGCACCTGCGAGGCCGGATAGCGCAGCAGCTGGGCGTCGTCGGTGATGAAGACGAGGTCCTCCTCGCCGGTGCGCAGCTCGACCGCGCCGACGATCCGGTCGCCCTCCTTGAGGGTGATGACCTCCAGCTCGTCCTTGTTCGCAGGGTAGTCGGGCACGACGCGCTTGACCACGCCCTGCTCGGTGCCGAGCGCGAGCCCCTGGGAGGACTCGTCCAGGGAGGTCAGGCAGACGACCTGCTCGTCCGGGGCGAGCCCGGAGAGGAACTCCGACAGCGGCGCCCCGCCGGCCAGGTTCGGCGCGGCGTGCGTGTCGGGCAGCTGCGGGAGGTCGATCACCGCCAGCCGCAGCAGCCGGCCGTGCGAGGTGACCGCGCCGACGTCGCCGCGGGCCGTCGCCGCGACCTGGGAGACGATCAGGTCGTGCCTGGCGCGCGGGGCACCCTCCTCCGCCACGACCGGATCCCCGGTCGCCGTGCGCGCCAGCAGGCCCGTCGAGGACAGCAGGACCCGGCACGGATCGTCGGCGACCTCCAGGGGGACCGCCGCGACGGCGGTGCCCGCGGACTCCAGCAGGACCGTGCGGCGCTCGGTGCCGAACTTCTTGGCGACCGCCGCCAGCTCGGAGGAGACCAGCTTGCGCAGCTCCGCGTCCGACTCGAGGATCCGGGTCAGCTCCTCGATCTCGGTGGTGAGGCGGTCGCGCTCGGCCTCCAGTTCGATCCGGTCGAAGCGGGTGAGCCGGCGCAGCGGGGTGTCGAGGATGTACTGGGTCTGCACCTCGCTCAGCGAGAAGCGCTCCATGAGCCGCTCCTTCGCCTGCGCCGAGTTGTCGCTGTCCCGGATGATCCGGATGACCTCGTCGATGTCGAGGAGGGCGACCAGCAGGCCCTCCACGAGGTGGAGCCGGTCGCGCCGCTTGCCGCGGCGGAACTCGCTGCGCCGGCGCACCACGTCGAAGCGGTGGTCGAGGTAGACCTCCAGCAGCTCCTTCAGGCCCAGCGTCAGCGGCTGGCCGTCGACCAGGGCGACGTTGTTGATGCCGAAGGACTCCTCCATCGGCGTCAGCTTGTAGAGCTGCTCCAGGACGGCCTCCGGGTGGAAGCCGTTCTTGATCTCGATGACCAGGCGCAGGCCGTGCGCGCGGTCGGTGAGGTCCTTGACGTCGGCGATGCCCTGGAGCTTCTTCGCGCCCACCAGGTCCTTGATCTTCGCGACGACCTTCTCCGGGCCGACCGTGAAGGGCAGTTCGGTGACCACCAGCCCCTTGCGGCGGGCCGTCACGTTCTCCACGGACACCGTCGCGCGGATCTTGAAGCTGCCGCGCCCGTTCTCGTACGCGTCCTTGATGCCCGACAGGCCCACGATCCGGCCGCCCGTGGGCAGGTCCGGGCCGGGGACGAAGCGCATCAGCGCCTCCAGGTCCGCCTGCGGGTAGCGGATCAGGTGGCGCGCGGCCGCGATGACCTCGCCCAGGTTGTGCGGCGGCATGTTCGTCGCCATGCCGACGGCGATCCCGGACGCGCCGTTGACCAGCAGGTTCGGGTAGGCGGCGGGCAGGGCGACCGGCTCGCGCTCCTGGCCGTCGTAGTTGGCCTGGAAGTCGACGGTGTCCTCGTCGATCGACTCCGTCATCAGCGACGTGGCGTCCGCCATGCGGCACTCGGTGTAGCGCATGGCGGCCGGCGGGTCGTCGTTGCCCAGCGAGCCGAAGTTGCCGTGCCCGTCGACCAGGGGGAGGCGCATCGAGAACGGCTGCGCCATGCGCACGAGGGCGTCGTAGATCGACGCGTCGCCGTGCGGGTGCAGCTTGCCCATGACCTCGCCGACGACGCGGGCGCACTTCACGTACCCGCGGTCGGGGCGCAGGCCCATCTCGCTCATCTGGTAGACGATGCGCCGGTGCACCGGCTTCATGCCGTCGCGGGCGTCGGGCAGGGCGCGGGAGTAGATCACCGAGTACGCGTACTCGAGGAAGGAGCCCTGCATTTCGTCGACGACGTCGATGTCGAGGATGTTCTCCTCGAAGTCCTCCGGCGGCGGGGTCTTCGTGCTGCGGCGGGCCATCGCTGCGCGGCTCCTTAACCAAGAAAGGGATGTGCTGGGGGTCTGGCTGGGCGGTCTGGCTGGATCTGGTGGCACGGGCTGACGGGGGTCGTCGCGGACCATTGTGTCCCGACGCACCGACAGGCCCGACTCCGACCCGGGTACCGGCCGGGAACTTCTCCGGCGCCCGGCGCGCTTGCATACAGTGGCAGGTCTGACGGAATTCTCTGCATCGCGATCGAAGGGACCACATGCCCATGGGTCACACGGCCACAGCCCAGGCCGGCTCCGGCGGCCTGACAGCGACCGAGCACCGGCTGGCCAACGGCCTGCGCGTGGTGCTCTCCGAGGACCACCTGACCCCGGTCGCGGCGGTCTGCCTGTGGTACGACGTCGGCTCGCGCCACGAAGTCAAGGGACGCACCGGCCTGGCTCACCTCTTCGAGCACCTGATGTTCCAGGGCTCCGCGAGCGTACCGGGGAACGGCCACTTCGAGCTCGTCCAGGGCGCCGGCGGCTCCCTCAACGGCACGACGAGCTTCGAGCGCACCAACTACTTCGAGACCATGCCGGCCCACCAGCTGGAGCTGGCGCTGTGGCTCGAGGCGGACCGGATGGGCTCGCTGCTGGCCGCCCTGGACGAGGAGTCCATGGAGAACCAGCGCGACGTCGTCAAGAACGAGCGCCGCCAGCGCTACGACAACGTCCCGTACGGCACCGCCTTCGAGCGGCTGACCGCCATGGCGTACCCCGAGCCCCACCCCTACCACCACACGCCGATCGGCTCCATGGCCGACCTGGACGCGGCCTCGCTGGAGGACGCGCGCGCCTTCTTCCGCACCTACTACGCGCCCAACAACGCGGTGCTGTCGGTCGTCGGCGACATCGACCCGGAGCAGACGCTCGCCTGGATCGAGAAGTACTTCGGCACCATCCCCGCCCACGACGGCAAGCAGCCCCCGCGCGACGGCACGCTGCCCGACACCATGGGCGGCCAGCTCCGCGAGGAGATCACCGAGGACGTCCCGGCCCGCGCCCTGATGGCCGCCTACCGGCTGCCCCACGACGGCACCCGCGAGTGCGACGCCGCCGACGTGGCGCTGACCGTCCTCGGCGGAGGCGAGTCCTCCCGCCTGCACAACCGGCTGGTCCGCCGCGACCAGACGGCCGTCGCGGCCAGCTTCGGCATGCTCCGCCTCGCCGGCGCCCCCTCGATGGGCTGGCTGGACGTGAAGACCTCCAGCGGCGTCGAGGTGCCCGCCATCGAGGCCGCCGTGGACGAGGAGCTGGCCCGGTTCGCCGCCGAGGGCCCCACGGCCGAGGAGATGGAGCGCGCCCAGGCCCAGCTGGAGCGCGAGTGGCTGGACCGGCTGGGCACCGTCGCCGGCCGGGCCGACGAACTGTGCCGCTTCGCGGTCCTCTTCGGCGACCCGCAGCTGGCGCTGACCGCCGTGCAGCGCGTCCTCGACGTCACCGCCGAGGAGGTGCAGGCCGTCGCCGCGGCCCGGCTGCGCCCCGACAACCGCGCGGTGCTCGTCTACGAGCCCCTCGCCGCCGACGACTCCGACGCGAACGAGAACGAGAACGAGGGGGCGGAGCAGTGAGCGATACCGCAGCCGTCACGATGACCTTCCACCCGCGGCCCGCGGCCGGGCAGCCCAAGCCGTGGGCGTTCCCCGCCCCCGAGCGGAGCGCCCTGCCCAACGGCCTGACCGTGCTGCGCTGCCACCGGCCCGGCCAGCAGGTCGTCGCGGTCGAGGTGAACCTCGCCGCACCGCTGGACGCCGAGCCGGAGGGGCTGGACGGCGTCGCCACCATCATGGCCCGCGCCCTGTCCGAGGGCACCGACAAGCACTCCGCCGAGGAGTTCGCCGCCGAGCTGGAGCGCTGCGGCGCCACCCTCGACGCGCACGCCGACCACCCCGGCCTGCGCGTCTCCCTGGAGGTCCCCGCCTCGCGGCTGGCCAAGGCCCTCGGCCTGCTCGCCGAGGCGCTGCGCGCGCCGGCGTTCGCCGACAGCGAGGTCGACCGACTCGTCCGCAACCGCCTGGACGAGATCCCGCACGAGCTGGCCAACCCGCAGCGCCGCGCCGCCAAGGAGCTCTACCGGCAGCTCTTCCCGGCCTCCCTGCGCATGTCCCGGCCCCGCCAGGGCACCGAGGAGACCGTCGCCCGGATCGACTCCGCCGCCGTGCGCGCCTTCTACGAGGCGCACGTGCGCCCCGCGACGGCCACCGCGGTGATCGTCGGCGACCTGGCCGGCATCGACCTGGACGCGCTCCTGGCCGACACCCTGGGCGCCTGGACGGGCAACGCGGGCCAGGCCCGACCCGTGCCCCCGGTCGAGTCCGACGACACCGGCCGCGTCGTCATCGTCGACCGGCCCGGCGCCGTCCAGACCCAGCTGCTGATCGGCCGAACCGGCCCCGACCGGCACGACCGGGTCTGGGCCGCGCAGGTCCTCGGCACGTACTGCCTGGGCGGCACCCTCACCTCGCGCCTGGACAAGGTGCTGCGCGAGGAGAAGGGGTACACGTACGGCGTGCGCGCCTTCGGCCAGGTTCTGCGCTCCACCGCCGACGGGCGGGGCGCCTCGATGCTCGCCATCAGCGGGTCCGTGGACACCCCCCACACCGGTCCGGCGCTGGAGGACCTCTGGAAGGTGCTGCGGACCCTCGCCGAGGGCGGTCTGACGGACGCCGAGCGGGACGTCGCCGTGCAGAATCTGGTGGGCGTGGCCCCGCTGAAGTTCGAGACGGCCGCGGCGGTCGCCGGCACCCTCGCCGACCAGGTCGAGCAGGAACTCCCGGACGACTACCAGGCGCAGCTGTACGCGCGGCTGGCTGAGACGGGCACCGTGGAGGCCACCACGGCCGTCGTGCAGGCCTTCCCGGTGGACCGGCTGGTCACCGTGCTCGTCGGCGACGCCGCCCAGATCGAGGGCCCGGTGCGCGCGTTGGGAATCGGAGAGGTGACCGTCGTCGGCAACTGACCGGCAACTCCCCGAGGGCCCCGGCGGCTTGTCCGCCGGGGCCCTTTGTGTCCGGTTTTGCTGCGGAGGTTGCCCGTATGCGGTGTGGCGTGCGCAACAAAAGGCCGTGACCATTTGGTGATTGACTGATGATCCGCCTAGCGTCGGCCGTGCTGTCCGTCAGTTGATACGCGCCGCACCCGCGGCACCGGGCAGCGATCGCCGAGTCCCCGTCCGGCGCGAGCCTGGGGAGCCGGGGACCCACACGTCCCTTGGGGTGAATCGGGCCGCCTCGCAAGAGGTGCCCGTAGGAGACCTTCCTGCTCCGAACCCGTCAGCTAACCCGGTAGGCGAGAGGGAAGGAAAGGATCAGCCTCTCCATGGCCTTTGGCAGCCGTGCCGCCGGCAAGCACCGTGGTTCCAGCCGTCTGAGCCGCAAGACCGCCGGATACGCCGGCGTCGCCGCCCTCGCCACCACCGGCGTGGTGGGCACCCTCGCGGCCCCGGCCTTCGCCGCGACGGACAAGGGCCCCTCCATGGAGGACACCGGTCTGAACGCGGTCGTCACCGCCGAGGACGTCGCGGGCCAGGTCGAGGCCCAGGCCGACGCCCAGCGGGCCGCCGCCGAGGCCGCCGCCCTGAAGGCGCAGGCCGAGGCCGACGCCAAGGCGCGCGCCGCCGAGGCCAGGCAGAAGGCCGAGGAGAAGGCGAAGGCCGAGCGCGAGGCCGCCGAGCGCGCCGCCCGCGAGGAGGAGCGCAAGCGCCTCAACACCTTCGTCTCCCCGCTCGCCGGCTCCTACGTCAGCACCCAGTACCGCGCCGGCGGCGGCATGTGGTCCTCCGGCAGCCACACCGGGATCGACTTCCACGCCAACGAGGGCTCCGTCGTCCGCGCCGTCGGCGTCGGCACCGTCGTCGAGGCCGGCTGGGGCGGCGCCTACGGCAACAACGTCGTGATCCGGCACGCCGACGGCACCTACACCCAGTACGGCCACCTCAACTCGCTGAGCGTCTCGGTCGGCCAGCAGGTCACCCCGGGCCAGCAGATCGGCCTCTCCGGCTCCACCGGCAACTCCAGCGGCCCGCACCTGCACTTCGAGGCCCGCACCGGCGCCAACTACGGCTCGGACATCGACCCGATCGCCTACCTGCGCAGCCACGGCGTCAGCCTCTGACCCCCGCAGCAGCCTGATCCGAAGGCCCCGGCTCACCGAGCCGGGGCCTTCGCGCTGCCCGCCCACCCATTTCCGGCCGCCGCACACCGGCCGAAATGCCACCGATTTCCTGCCGCCCTCGGAAACCGGCGGGAATTGCCATAGAGTTTCCGTACGATCCACACGGCCGCGGCATCGGTGCCGGCAATCGGAAAAACAGGGCGGAGGTCCGGTCTTGCGTATTCCCGCGCACGCGGTATGCACTGCGATCCGCGACGACATCGTCTCCGGGGCGTTGGAACCGGGCGCCAGGCTCACCGAGGAGCAGCTGGCCCGCCGGTACGGCGTCTCGCGCGTCCCGGTCCGCGAGGCGCTGCGGACCCTGGAGTCGGAGGGCTTCGTCACCAGCCGGCGGCATGCGGGCGCCTGCGTCGCCGAGCCGACCGAGCAGGAGGCCGCCGACCTCCTGGAGATGCGGATGCTGCTGGAGCCGCTCGCGGCCGCCAGGGCCGCGCGGCGGCGCACCGAGGGTCATCTGAAGGTGCTGCGCGGCCTGGTCAGGCTCGGCCAGGAGCGGGCCAGGGGAGGTCAGGGGGAGGACCTGCGGGCGCTGGGCAGCTGGTTCCACGAGACCCTCTCCCAGGCCTCCGCCAGCCCCGGGCTGATCGCCCTCCTCACGCAGATGCGCCACAAGGTCGCCTGGATGTACGCCGTGCAGGCGCCGGAGCGGCCCGTGGAGTGCTGGGCGGAGCACGGAGCGATCACCGACGCGGTGGCCCGGGGCGACGCCGAGCGGGCGCGGGCGCTGACCGCCGGCCACGCCGAACGCACCGCGGGCGCCTACCGGCTGCGCGTGAGGACTTCGCAACCTGCCGTAAACACGGCGGGCCGCTCCTTTTAACAGGGGTCGCGTAGAAATACCGGGAACAAAGTCGGGGCACGGTCGGGCCGTGCGGCTTTCCGTGCCGCTTTCCCGGCCGGGACTGCTTTTCCGGCGGGGCTCCCGGCCGCATTCCCGCTCATTCGGCGAGGCGTTTTCCGCGGCGCATTCCGCTGCGCCCGTTCCCGTACGCGGACTTCCGCACCGCCCGACGGCGAAGCCGCGGCCGCCGGGGCATCGGCGGCCGCGGCTTCGCGCGGACCGGGGTGGAACCCGAAGGGTCAGACGGTCTCCGGGAGCTCCTCAAGGCCCTCGGCGACGAGCTTCGCGAGGCGGTCCAGCGCCGCCTCGGCGCCCTCGGCGTCCGACGCGAGGACGATCTCCTCGCCGCCCTGGGCGCCCAGGCCCAGCACCGCGAGCATGGAGGCGGCGTTGACGGGGTTCCCGTCCGCCTTCGCGATGGTCACCGGGACGCCCGAAGCGGTCGTCGCCCGGACGAAGATCGAGGCGGGACGAGCGTGCAGGCCCTCGGCCCAGCCGACGTTGACGCGGCGCTCTGCCATGGTGATGCCCTTCAGGTTCTAACGGTTGTCTAGACCACTATCTCACGACGTCCCCCGTGCTCGGACCGCCGCCGGCCCCGGTCTCTTCCGTCCGATCTACCCCGCATTGCGTAATTTCGCACCTCCCCGACGGGCTGCCCCGCGCAGCAGCCCTCCCGACCGCCCGGGGCTTAGGATCACCGCATGACCACCGCGTCGGACCCCTCGTACCCGGCCCACTGGGAGGCGGACGTCGTCCTGCGCGACGGCGGCACCGCACGGATCCGCCCCATCACCCCCGAGGACGCCGGCCGCCTGGTCAGCTTCTACGAGCAGGTCTCCGACGAGTCGAAGTACTACCGGTTCTTCGCCCCCTACCCCCGGCTCTCCGACCGCGACGTGCACCGCTTCACCCACCACGACTACGTCGACCGGGTGGGACTCGCCGCGACCGTCGGCGAGGACTTCATCGGCACCGTCCGCTACGACCGGATCGGCCCCGACGGCCGACCCGCCTCGGCGCCCGCCGACGAGGCCGAGGTCGCCTTCCTCGTCCAGGACGCCCACCAGGGGCGCGGCGTCGCCTCCGCCCTCCTGGAGCACATCGGCGCGGTCGCCCGCGAGCGCGGCATCCGCCGGTTCGCCGCCGAGGTGCTGCCCGCCAACACCCGCATGATCAAGGTGTTCACGGACGCCGGCTACCAGCAGAGGCGCAGCTTCGAGGACGGCGCCGTCCGCCTCACCCTCGACCTGGAGCCCACCGCCGAGTCCCTCGCCGTCCAGCGGGCCCGCGAGCAGCGCGCCGAGGCCCGCTCCGTCCAGCGGCTCCTGGCCCCCGGGTCCGTCGCCGTCATCGGCGTCAGCCGCTCCGGCGGCGGCGTCGGCGCCGCCGCCCTGCGCAACCTCCGCGACAGCGGCTTCCGCGGCCACCTCTACGCCGTCAACGAGGCCCGCGCCCCCGGCATCGAGGGCGACCTCCTCGACGGCGTGCGCGCCTACCGCTCGCTCGCCGAGATCGACGCGCCCGTGGACCTCGCCGTCGTCGCCGTCCCCGCCGAGCGGGTCCCGCAGGTCGTCGCCGACTGCGGCGAACACGGCGTACAGGGCCTCGTCGTGCTGTCCGCGGGCTACGCAGAGACCGGCCCCGCCGGCCTGGAGCGCCAGCGCGAACTCGTCCGCCAGGTCCGCTCCCACGGGATGCGCCTCATCGGCCCCAACGCCTTCGGGGTGATCAACACCGCGCCCGAGGTCGCCCTCAACGCCTCCCTCGCGCCCGTCCCCGCCCCCGTACCCGGCCGGATCGGGCTCTTCACCCAGTCCGGCGCCATCGGCATCGCGCTGCTGTCCGCCCTGCTCCGCCGCGGCGAGGGCCTCTCCTCGTTCGTCTCGGCCGGCAACCGCGCCGACGTCTCCGGGAACGACATCCTCCAGTACTGGTACGAGGACGAGGCCACCGACGTCGCCCTCATGTACCTGGAAACCCTCGGCAACCCGCGGAAGTTCACCCGCCTCGCCCGCCGCACCGCCGCCGTCAAGCCCGTCGTCGTCGCCAAGGGCGGCCGCCACACCCCCGCCGGCCACGCCGTCCCCGGCACCAGGCTCCCCGAGACCACCGTCTCCGCCCTGCTCCGCCAGGCCGGCGTCATCCGCGTCGACACCGTCACCGAGCTCGTCGACGCCGGCCTCCTCCTCGCCTCCCAGCCCGTCCCCGCCGGGCCGCGCGTCGCCATCCTCGGCAACTCGGAATCGCTCGGCTACCTCACCTACGACGCCTGCCTCGCCCAGGGGCTGCGGCCCTCCTCCCCGCTCGACCTGACCACCGCCGCCACCCCCGCCGACTTCGGCGCCGCCCTCTCCGCGGCCCTCGCCTCCGACGCCCACGACGCCGTGATCGTCACCGCCATCCCCTGGGTCGGCGAGGAGGCCGGCCCCGACACCGGGGCCGACGGCCTCGCCGACGCCCTGCGCGACGCCGCGGCCGCCCACCCCGGCAAGCCGGTCGCCGTCGTCCACGTCGAGCTGGCCGAACTCGTCCAGGCCCTCTCCCGCGAGGACGTCCGCATCCCCGCCTACCCGGCCGCCGAGCGGGCCGTCCGGGCCGTCGCCGAAGCCGTCCGGTACGGGCAGTGGCGCCGCGCCAACGCCGACTCCGGGCACGTCCCCGAGTACGACGACATCGACGAGGCGGGGGCCGCCGCCCAGCTCGCCGCCCTCCTCGCCGGCGGAGCCGGCCCCGACGGCGTGATCACGCTCTCCGACGGCGACGCCGCCGCGCTCCTCGCCCGCTACGGGATCCGCGTCCTGCCCACGCTGCCCGCGCCCACCCCCGACGCCGCCGCCAAGGCCGCCGCGGCCCTCGGCTACCCCGTCGCCCTCAAGACCACCGCCCCCCACCTGCGCCACCGCGCCGACCTCGGCGGCGTCCGCCTGGACCTCACCACCGAGGCCGAGCTGCGCCGCTCCTACGACGAGCTCACCGAGCACCTCGGCACCCCCGCCGAGCTGCAGCCCGTCGTCCAGGCCATGGTGCCCCGAGGCGTCGACACCGTCGTCCGCTCCGTCATCGACCCGGCCGCCGGCGCCGTCCTCTCCTTCGGCCTGGCCGGCGTCGCCTCCGAGCTGCTCGGCGACACCGCCCACCGGCTCGTGCCCGCCACCGACCGCGACGCCGCCGGACTGATCCGGTCCATCCGCACCGCCCCCCTCCTCTTCGGCTGGCGCGGCAGCGACCCCGTCGACACCCCCGCCCTGGAAGAGCTCCTGCTGCGCCTCTCCCGGCTCGTCGACGACCACCCCGAAGTGGTCGGCGTCACCCTCGAACCCGTCGTCGTCGCCGCCGAGGGCCTCTCCGTCCTGAGCGCCGCCGTCCGCATCGCGCACCCGCCCGCCCGCACCGACCTCGGCCCCCGCACACTCCCCAGCTACTGAGGAGCCCCGGGGCGTCCCGAGGCGGCCGGGGCGCCCCGTACGGGCCTTAGGATGGACCCCATGGCGAAATCCGGTACGACGACCCAGGGGCTGCGCACGGCGATCGAGCGCAGCGGCTACTACCCGGCCCTCGTGGCCGAGGCCGTGGAGGCCGCGGTGGGCGGCGAGCCGATCTCGTCGTACCTGGTCCACCAGGAGACGACCTTCGACTCCAACGAGGTCCGCCGGCACGTCACCGTGCTCGTCCTGACCGGCAACCGCTTCATCGTGAGCCACACCGACGAGCAGGCCGCCGACGCGGGCTCCCCCTCGCCGTACGCGACCACCTCCACGGAGTCCGTCAAGCTGGCCAGCATCTCCTCGGTGGTGCTCAGCCGCGTCGTCGCCAATCCCGAGTCGTACACGCCGGGCACCCTCCCGCGCGAGGTCGTCCTGACCATCGGCTGGGGCGCCGTCTCGCGCATCGACCTCGAACCCGCCGCCTGCGGCGACCCCAACTGCGACTCCGACCACGGCTACACCGGCAACTCCACCGCCGACGACCTCAGCCTCCGCGTGAGCGAGGCGGGCGACGGCCCCGAGGCCGTCCGCCAGACCCTGCTCTTCGCGCAGGCCCTCTCCGAGGCGACCGCGGCCACCGCCGCCGGCGCCGCCCGCTGATGTCCCACTCCGCACCGCCGAACTGGGACGAGCCCGAGCTGCTGGACCTCGCCGGAGCGCCCGTCCCGCAGTACGGGTCCGGCTCGCTCGCCGACCTGCTGCCCACCCTCGTCGCCGGCCAGGGCGTCCCCGGCTTCACCGCCGCCATCGCCGAGCTGGCCCCCGCAGACCGGAACTGCGTGTTCCTGGTCGACGGCATGGGCTGGGAGCAGCTCAGGGCCCACCCGGCCGAAGCCCCCTTCCTGACCTCCCTGCTCGCCGGCTCCCGCGGCGGCACCGGCCTCCCGCTCACGGCCGGCTTCCCGGCGACCACGGCCACCTCGCTGGCGTCCGTCGGCACCGGCCTGCCGCCCGCCCGGCACGGCCTGCCCGGCTACGCGGTCCGCAACCCCGCCACCGGCGAGCTGATGAACCAGCTCCGCTGGAACCCGTGGACCCCGCCGCGTCCCTGGCAGCCGTACCCCACGGTCTTCCAGCTCGCCGACGCGGCGGGCGTGGCCACGGCCCAGGTCTCCTCGCCCGTCTTCCAGAGCACCCCGCTCACCAAGATCGCGCTCAGCGGCGGCACCTTCCACGGCCGGATGACCGGCGAGGAGCGGATGGACCTCGCCGCGGACCGGCTCGCCGCGGGCGACCGCTCGCTCGTGTACACGTACTACAGCGAGCTCGACGGCGCGGGCCACCGGCACGGTGTGGACTCCGACGCCTGGCGCGGCCAGCTGATGTACGTCGACCGGCTGGTCCAGCGGCTCGCCGAGCAGCTGCCGCCCCGCACCGCCCTGTACGTGACCGCCGACCACGGCATGGTGGACGTCCCCTTCGACGAGGACTCCCGCATCGACTTCGACGAGGACTGGGAGCTCGGCGCGGGTGTCGCCCTGCTCGGCGGCGAGGGCCGCGCCCGGCATGTGTACGCGGTCCCGGGCGCCGAGGCCGACGTCCTGACCGTGTGGCGCGAGGTGCTCGGGGACCGGTTCTGGGTCGCCGGCCGCGAAGAGGCCCTCGAACTGGGCTGGTTCGGCCCGCCGGGGGAGTGCGACGAGCGCGTCCTCGGCCGGATCGGCGACGTGGTCGCCGCGGCTTACGCCGACGTCGCGGTCACGGCGTCCCGGACCGAGCCGAACGAGTCCGCGCTCGCCGGCATGCACGGCTCCATGACCCCCGCCGAGCAGCTCGTCCCCCTGCTCGAGATCCGCACCTGACCCCGCTGCCACCCGCGCCGCCCCGCGCACCCGTACGCCCGCCCGCCGACCACGACCCGAAAGGTCCCGTTCCCTCCATGCCCGAATTGGTGTTTTTCTCCGGAACCATGGACTGCGGAAAGAGCACGCTGGCGCTCCAGATCACCCACAACCGCTCGGCCCGCGGCCTCCAGGGCGTCATCTTCACCCGCCAGGACAGGGCAGGCGAGGGCAAGCTCTCCTCGCGCCTGGGACTGGTCACGGACGCGGTCGAGGTCGGGGACGCGATGGACCTGTACGCCTACCTCGTCGGCGAGCTCTCCCGGGGCGGCAGGGCGGACTACGTCATCGTCGACGAGGCCCAGTTCCTCGCACCGGAGCAGATCGACCAGCTGGCCCGGATCGTCGACGACCTCGACATGGACGTCTTCGCCTTCGGCATCACCACCGACTTCCGCACCAAGCTCTTCCCCGGCTCGCAGCGGCTCATTGAACTCGCCGACCGGATCGAGCAGCTCCAGGTCGAGGCCCTGTGCTGGTGCGGGGCCCGCGCCACGCACAACGCCCGCACGGTGGGCGGGCGGATGGTCGTCGAGGGCGCCCAGGTCGTGGTAGGAGACGTCAACCGGCCCGCGCAGGAGGTCGGTTACGAGGTGCTGTGCCGCCGCCACCACCGGCGCCGCATGACCTCGGCCTCCGCGCACGCCGCCGCACTCTCCCCGGACGTCCTGCCGGTGGGCCGCGCCTGACCGGTGCAGGGCGGCCCCGGGCGGCCGGTCAGCCGGTGGCGGGGCGGCGCTCGACCAGGGCCAGGAGGGCGCCCTCCGGGTCCGCGACCGTCGCGACCCGGCCCGTCAGGCCCTCGCGGGGCGGCCGGACCACGCTGCCGCCCAGGCGGCGCACCTGCGCGGCGGCGGCGTCGGCGTCGTCGACCGCGAAGTACGTCATCCAGTGCGGCCCCCGGTCGTGCGGCAGCGAGCGGCCCACCCCGTGCACCGCGGCGACCGGACGGCCCTCCAGCACCAGGGTCAGGTAGTCGAAGTCCGCGCCCTGTACGAGGCCTTCGGGGGCGGTGCCGTGCTCAGCCACGTGCCCGAAGACGTGCGCGTAGAACTTGCCCACGGTCGAGGTGTCCTGCGTGACCAGCTCCGCCCACACGGGCGTGCCGTGGGGTCCGGACAGCTGGGTTCCGGCGCTGCCGTCGGCCTGCCAGATCCCGAGGACCGCGCCCAGCGGGTCGGAGCAGATCGCGAGGCGCCCGGCGCCGCCCGCGTCGAGCGGCCCGACGGCGACGGTGCCGCCGCAGGAGCGGACGGCCTCCGCCGCCGCGTCGACGTCGTCGGTGGCGAAGTACGTCGTCCAGGCCACCGGGAGGTCCCGGTCCGGCGGCATCTCCCCGATGCCGGCGACCTCGCGGCCGTCGAGCAGGGCGCGGACGTACGGCCCGAAGGGAGCGGGGCCCGGCTCGTACTCCCAGCCGAACAGCTCGCCGTAGAACGCCTCGGCGGCGCCGAGGGTGTGGACCATCAGACTCGACCAGCAGGGTGTGCCGGGCGGGCGCCGCGTGTCCTGCACTGCGTCGGTCATGTAAGCCGTCTCCTCGGTCGTCGGACATCGGGACCAGATGGTTCCACCCCGCCCGCTCCGGCGCGCCCCGACCCGGCCGAGAATCGCTGGAGCGGGCGGAGATGACCGGATCAGTGCGCCGGTCGCAGGCGGCCCTGCCCCCGCGGACGCCCGAGAGGGAGGAAGATGGGCCGTATGACTGCGAACTCTGCGATCGTCTCCGCCTCCGCCCTCGCCGCGGAACTGGCCGGTCCGCGGCCGCCGGTGCTCCTCGACGTCCGCTGGCAGCTGGGCGGGCCGAACCAGCGCCCCGCCTACGACGCCGGGCACCTGCCGGGTGCCGTGTACGTGGACCTCGACCGCGAACTGGCAGGTCCGCCGGGGGCGGGCGGGCGCCATCCGCTGCCCGACCCGGAGGAGTTCGGGGCCGTGATGCGGCGTGCCGGGGTCTGTGCGGACGTGCCGGTCGTCGTCTACGACGGCGGGCAGGGGTGGGCGGCGGCCCGCGCCTGGTGGCTGCTGCGCTGGTCCGGGCACCGGCAGGTGAGCGTCCTGGACGGCGGGCTGGCCGCCTGGACGGCGGCCGGAGGCGCGGTGACATCCGAACCCGCGGCCCCGGTCCAAGGCGATTTCAAGCCAACTCCCGGCGCAATGGGGCTGCTCGATGCGGACGGGGCGGCCGCCCTGGCCCGCGAAGGGGTCCTGCTGGACGCACGGGCGGGCGAGCGGTACCGCGGCGAGGTCGAGCCGATCGACCCGGTCGGCGGCCACATCCCCGGCGCCCTGTCGGCGCCCACGGCGGACAACACCGGCCCGGACGGGCTGTTCCTGCCCGCCGCCGAACTGCGGGCGCGGTTCGCGGGACTGGGGGCGACGGGCGGGGCGCCCGTCGGCGTGTACTGCGGCTCGGGCGTCTCGGGCGCGCACGAGGTGCTCGCGCTGGAGGTGGCCGGGATCGGCGCCGCGCTGTACGCGGGCAGCTGGTCGGAGTGGTCCGCGGACCCGCAGCGGCCGGTGGCCACGGGGCCGGACCCGCAGTAGTGCGCGGCGCACCGGCCCGCCGGGCGCGGCGGGCCGGGCAGCACGCGGGGGCTACTCCTGCTTCTTGCGGCGGGTGCCGAAGACGATCTCGTCCCAGCTCGGCACCGCCGCGCGGCGGCCCGGGCGGACGCCGTCGGCCTCGGCCTGCCGGTCGGTGGTGCCGGTCAGGCGGTCGCGGTGGCCGGCCACCGTGCGCGGCATCAGCACGTCCGCGTACGCGGTGCCCGCGCCCGCGGACGCCGAGGCGGCCGGGGGCTCCTCCGCCTCCGCCTCCTCGGCGGGGGTGTCGGTGCGCTCGGGGACCACGAGGTCGCCGCGGAAGCTCGGCACCGCCTCCAGCAGGCTCGTCAGCGAATCCCGCTCCTCCTCCGGCTCCGGAGCGGGTGCGACGGGCCGCTCCGGCCGGTCCAGCGTGCGGTCGAGGGGCCGGTCCCGCGGCAGGCGCGCGATCCGCGGCACGAAGGGGAAGCTGGGCTCCGGGGCGGCCGGCAGGTCGTCGGCCTCGCCGATCAGCGAGCGGGCCTCGTCGTCCACGGCGACGACGAGGCGGCGCGGCGGGTCGTAGGTCCAGCTCGCCGAGTGCGTCTCGCCCGCCACCCGGTAGACGAGCAGGACCTCCCAGGTGCCGTCGTCGCGGCGCCAGGAGTCCCACTGCACCGTGTCCTTGTCGACGCCGCGCAGCAGCAGGCGCTCCTGCACGGCCTCGCCGAGCTGCGGTCCGGTGTTCTCGCCGGGCCGGCGCACGGGGGTCTTGCGGGCCCGCTCCGCCATGAACGCGCGCTCGGCCAGCACCGGTCCCTCGAAGCGGCGCACGCGGTCGACGGGGATGCCGGCGAGTTGGGCGACCTCCTCCGCGGAGGCACCGGCCCGTATGCGGGCCTGGATGTCGCGGGGGCGGAGGTGGCTCTCGACCTCGATTTCGATCTGGTTCAGGCGCGCGCGGTCGTTGCGCACGGCAGCCCGAAGCCGCTCGTCGATCGGAAGCGTGTACTCCGTGCTGTCCGCAGCCTTGAGCACCAGTCGTGTGCCGTCATTCGAGACGGCCACGACACGCAGTTCGGGCATGGGGACCTCCCGGGTGGTGCCTGCCGACGTCACGTGCGTCGCTGCTTCCGCTAGTCGAGTGTGGCCTGCCCGGGTGCAGCCTGCCACAACCTTGCTCCAGTTCAACCGGCGTGTCGGGCATGCGCCCTTGATCGCCGTTATGGCACGGTTACCTGTTGGGTACGCACAGTGACCGACTGGTTACTGTGCGCACAGGCGCCCGTGCGCTGTCGCGGCATCACCGGTCCGAGTGCCGCATGTCCATCAGCCGGCCCCTTCACCCGGGTCCGGACAGCCGAAAGGAAGGACGGCCCCAGGGCTCGCCACAGTACTCCATTCGGGCCACCGCGGTGGCCCGCCGCGCCGCCGAACTTGTCACCCGCGGCGCACTTCGGGCTGCCCCGGATCCGGCCGCACCGGCAACTGCACCCCATTTCGGGCGTCTTGCTCCACGGAATCCCCGGAAACGGAACACCCCCCTCACTCCGCGTGGCGGTCCTCCTGCCGCCCCGTCACCGCCGGTCCTCCGCGGGTGTGATGGAGATCGCGGACGGCCCGGCGGCCTGAACACCGCCCGTCCCGGGCGGCTCCGAGGGGGCGTCAGCCGCCGAGTACGCGGCGCAGGTAGTCGTTGCCGAAGAGCCGGTCGGGGTCCAGCCGGTCGCGCAGTGCGGTGAACTCCCCGAACCGGGGGTAGGCGGCGGCCAGGTACTCGGCCCCGCGGGTGTGCACCTTGCCCCAGTGCGGGCGGCCCCCGTACGCGGTGAAGATGCGCTCGGCGGCCGTGAAGTACGCCTGGTACGGGGTGCCCCGGTACATGTGCACGGCGATGTACGCGGTCTCCCGCCCCGAGGCCGTGGACAGCGCGATGTCGTCCGCCGGCGCCGTGCGGACCTCCACGGGGAAGCTGATCCGCAGCCGGGAGCGGTCGACCGCCGCCTTCAGCTCGCGCAGCGCGCCGACCGCGTGCTCGCGCGGGAGGGCGTACTCCATCTCCACGAAGCGCACCCGGCGCGGGCTGGTGAAGACCCGGTACGGGATGTCCGTGTACGTGCGGGCGGACAGGGCGCGGCTGGCGACGCGGGCGATGGCCGGGATGGCCGCGGGGACCGCGCGGCCCAGGGAGTTGGCCGCCTGGAAGACGCCGTTCGACAGCAGCTCGTCCTCGATCCAGGCGCTCACCGGTCCGGGCGGGGCCGCGGGGCCCTGGCTGCGGTTGTTGCGCTTGGTGTTGCAGTTGCCGGTGTGCGGGAACCAGTAGAACTCGAAGTGCTCGTTCTCCGCGACGTGCTCGTCGAACTCGGCGGTCACCCGGTCGAAGCGCATCGGCTCCTCGCGGGCGGTCAGGTGGAAGAGGGGCTCCACCGCGAAAGTGAGGGCCGTGGTGATCCCGAGCGCGCCGAGGCCGACCCGGGCGGCGGCGAAGACCTCGGGGTTCTCCTTCTCCGAGCAGGCCAGCAGCCGCCCGTCCGCCGTGACCATCTCCAGGCCGCGGAGCTGGGCGGCGAGGGAGGCGGAGTCGCGGCCGGTGCCGTGGGTGCCGGTGGAGACGGCCCCGGAGACCGTCTGCTCCATGATGTCGCCCATGTTGGCGAGCGAGAGGCCCTCGGCCGCCAGGGCCCGGTTGAGGTCCTTCAGGGCTGTTCCCGCCGCGACCGCCACCGTGCCCGCGGCCCGGTCGATGCCGAGGATCCCGGTGAGCGCCTGCGGGCGCACCATGACCCCGTCGGTGGCGGCGGCCGCGGTGAAGGAGTGGCCGGTGCCGACCGCCTTCACCCGCAGCCCGTCCTCGGCGGCCCGCCGCACCGCCTCCTGCACCTCGCCGACCGACGCCGGGGCCACCACCCGGGCCGGTGCGGCCGTGATGTTCCCGGCCCAGTTACGCCACGAGGCCCTGTACCTTGCCGCTGTCGCCGTCCCCATCGCCCGAGGGCTCCTCCCCTTGCGCCGGCCTCGCGAGCCGGCGGTATCCCGCGAACCCGACCGCCGCCGCGGCGGCCCCCGCCGAGATGGAGACGACGTACCCGCTCCTCGCCCCCGCCGCGTCGACGACCCAGCCGGCCACGGAGGAGCCGAGCGCGATCCCGACCGCGAGGCCGGTGCTGATCCAGGTCATGCCCTCGGTCAGCTTCGCGCGTGGTACGTGCGCCTCGATCAGGGCCATCGTGGTGATCATCGTGGGAGCGATGGCGAGGCCCGAGACGAAGAGCGCCACGGCCAGAATCGGAAGGTTCCCGGCCAGTAGGAGGGGGATCATACTCACGGCCATCGCACAGATGCCCAGGATCCAGCGGTGTTCGGCCTTGCCCTTGAAGCGGATCAGGCCGAAAGCGATGCCCGCGAGGCAGGACCCGAGCGCCCAAACCGCCAGAACCAGGCCGGATACGGACTTGGATCCGCGCTCCTCGGCGAAGGCGAGGGTCGCCACGTCGATCGAGCCGAAGATGGCGCCGGTCGCCACGAAGGTGCCGGCGAGCACCTGCAGGCCGGGGGAGCGCAGCGCGGACGACGGGTCGGCCTGGGTGTCGCGGGGGTGCGGCTCGGGCTCGGTGTCGCGCAGCGCGGTCAGCCACCAGACGCCCACCATCAGGCAGACGAGTGCCACCAGGGGCCCGGCCTCCGGGAACCAGCTGGCGGACAGCATGGTCGCGAGCGGCGGCCCGAAGATGAAGCACACCTCGTCGACGACGGACTCGAAGGAGTACGCGGTGTGCAGGTGCGGGGTGTCGCGGTGGATGACGGTCCAGCGGGCGCGGACCATCGAGCCCACGCTGGGGACGCAGCCGGCGACGACCGCGAAGAGGAAGAGCGTCCAGTCCGGCCACCCCTGCGAGGCGGCGACCAGCAGCCCCGAGACCGCGGCCCCGGCGATCAGGGTCGCCGGGCGCAGCACGCGCCGCTGGCCGTACTGGTCGACCAGGCGGGAGACCTGCGGGCCGACGACCGCGGCCGACAGGGCCAGGGTCGCCGTGAGGGCGCCGGCCAGCGTGTAGCGGCCGGTGAGCTCGGACACCATCGTGAGGATGCCGAGGCCGACCATGGACAGCGGCATGCGGCCGATGAATCCGGCGACGCTGAACGCCTTGGTGCCGGGCGCGTCGAAGATCGCGCGATAGGGACTGGGCAAGGTGCGCTCCGTGGGGGACGTCGCTGGCCCATACAGGTTATGGCCGCTCACGGGGCTCTGCACGGGTGTGTTCCAGACAGGAAGTAAGGCTCACCTTATCCGTGTTCGGCACGGGGGACGCGGCGGGCCCGATTCCCGGCGGGGGCCGCCGGGTGGCAGGATGCGACGCATGTCTGACCAGCTCCGCGCCGCAGCCGCCCCCACGCCGGCCCGAGGGCCTGCAGCGCCCTACGACGCCCTCCTGCTCCTCTCGTTCGGCGGCCCCGAGGGCCCCGACGACGTCGTCCCCTTCCTGGAGAACGTCACCCGCGGGCGCGGCATCCCGCGGGAGCGGCTCAAGGAGGTCGGCAGCCACTACTACGGATTCGGCGGGGTCAGCCCCATCAACGCGCAGAACCGCGAGCTGCTGGAGGCCCTGCGCAAGGACTTCGCCGAGCAGGGCGTGGACGTGCCGGTCTACTGGGGCAACCGGAACTGGGCCCCGTACCTCGACGACGTGATGCGGGAGATGGCCGCCGACGGGCGCCGCCGCATCGCGGTCCTCGCGACCAGCGCGTACGCCTCGTACTCGGGGTGCCGGCAGTACCGCGAGAACCTGGCGGACGCGCTGGCGCTGCTGGAGCGGGAGGGCGCGGCGGAGCTGCCGCGGGTCGACAAGCTGCGGCACTACTTCAACCACCCCGGCTTCCTGCAGCCGATGGCCGAGGGCGTGCTGGCGGCCCTGGAGCAGCTGCCGGAGGAGGTCCGGGCGGGGGCGCACCTCGCCTTCACCACCCACTCGATCCCGACCGCCGCCGCGGACACCTCGGGTCCGGTCCCGGGGCACACCGCGGACGGCGAGGGCGGTGCGTACGTCCGCCAGCACCTGGACGCGGCCGCCGTGATCGCGGACGCGGTGCGCGCCGAGACGGGGCTGGAGCTGCCCTGGCGGCTGGTCTACCAGTCCCGCAGCGGCGCCCCGCACATCCCCTGGCTGGAGCCGGACATCTGCGACCACCTGGAGGAGCTGCACGCCGCCGGGGCGCCGGCCGTGGTGATGGTGCCGATCGGCTTCGTCTCCGACCACATGGAGGTCCTGTACGACCTCGACACGGAGGCCGCGGCCAAGGCGGCGGAGCTGGGCCTGCCTGCGGTGCGCTCGGCGACCGTGGGCGCCGACCCGCGCTTCGCGGCGGCCGTCCGGGAGCTGCTGCTGGAGCGGGCTGCGGTGGAGCGCGGCGAGGCCGTCGAGCGGTGCGCGCTGGGCCGGCTCGGGCCGAGCCACGACGTGTGCCCGGTGGGCTGCTGCCCGGCGCGCGGCGCCCGGCCGGCCGCGGCCGGCGCCGACAGCCCGTACGCGTAGGGGCGGGCGGCGGCGCCATGGCATCGGAGGAGGAGCGGGACGTGCGGGAGACGCAGGACGGCTCGGCGGCGGTGCCCGCGGGTCTGGCCGGGGAACTGCTGGACGTGGCGCTGGAGGCCGCCCGGCGGGCCGGCGCGCTGCTGCGGGACGGCCGGCCGGACGACCTGGGGGTGGCGGCGGTCAAGAGCAGCCCCATCGACGTGGTGACGGAGATGGACATCGCGGCGGAGAAGCTGGTCACCGAGATCCTGGAGCGGCGCCGGCCGCAGGACGGCCTGCTCGGCGAGGAGGGCGCCGACCGCCCCGGCACGAGCGGGGTGCGCTGGATCGTGGACCCCCTGGACGGCACCGTGAACTACCTCTACGGCCTGCCGAGCTGGAGCGTCTCGATCGCGGCCGAGTACCGCGGCGAGACCCTGGTCGGCGTGGTGGAGGTGCCGATGCGGTCCGAGACGTTCCGGGCGGTGCGCGGGGGCGGCGCCCGGCTCGGCGGGCAGCGGCTGGCCTGCCGGGCGGCGGCCCCGCTGGACCAGGCCCTGGTGGCCACCGGCTTCGCCTACCTGCAGGAGCGCAAGGAGCAGCAGGCCGAGGTGGTCCGGCGGATCCTCCCGCGGGTGCGGGACGTCCGGCGCGGCGGCTCGGCCGCGATCGACCTGTGCGACGTGGCCGCGGGGCGGCTGGACGCGTACTACGAGCGCGGGCTCAACCCCTGGGACCTCGCCGCGGGCGAGCTCATCGCCCGCGAGGCCGGGGCGCTGACCGGCGGGCGGCCCGGCCGGCCGGCCTCCGGGGAGCTGGCGCTCGCCGCGACGCCCGCGGTGTTCGCCGCGCTCGCGCCGCTGCTGGAGGAGGCCGGGGCCTGGCACGACTGACCGCCGCCCCGGCCCGGATCCGGGCATGAAGGGACCCCGGCGGCACGGCGGCCGCCGGGGTCCGGTGGTGTCTCAGCAGGCGGAGACGGGAACTCCGTGCTCGGCGGCGAGGCGCTGGAGGTCCTCCAGCTCCGCCTGTTCCACGTCGGCGAGGAAGTCGTCGCCCGCTTCACGGGCGTGGCGGAGGTCGGACTGCGTGGTCCTGATGCGCTGCAGGAGACCCGCGGTGAATGCGTCCATGGTGGGTTCGCCCCCTCTTCGTGGTCGCGGCGGCACAGGGATGCCCGCCGTCAGGGAGTGGTCGGGGTGTGCTGACGTCATCCCCTGCACCCTGGGCGCAGAAACCTCGGGAGGCGAGGGAATCCCCACTTCCGCCCCGGATGACCTGCCGAGTGGCGCCTTACAGCCGGTTTACGGCCGAAAGGGGCAGGATGGGCGGCGCAATCACACGTGTGCCCTGGGGGCTCGGAGGAAGGAAACGACGTGCGCGTACTCGTCGTGGAGGACGAGCAGCTGCTCGCCGATGCGGTGGCCACCGGACTGCGCCGCGAGGCCATGGCCGTGGACGTCGTGTACGACGGCGCCGCGGCGCTGGAGCGCGTCGGTGTCAACGACTACGACGTCGTCGTCCTCGACCGGGACCTGCCGCTCGTCCACGGGGACGACGTCTGCCGCAGGATCGTCGAGCTCGGCATGCCCACGCGCGTGCTGATGCTGACGGCCTCGGGGGACGTCAGCGACCGCGTGGAGGGCCTGGAGCTGGGGGCGGACGACTACCTGCCCAAGCCGTTCGCGTTCAGCGAGCTGACCGCCCGCGTGCGGGCGCTGGGCCGGCGCACCACGGTCGCCCTGCCGCCCGTGCTGGAGCGCGCCGGGATCCGGCTCGACCCGAACCGGCGGGAGGTCTTCCGCGAGGGCCGCGAGGTGCAGCTGGCCCCGAAGGAGTTCGCGGTGCTGGAGGTGCTCATGCGCAGTGAGGGCACCGTGGTCTCCGCCGAGCAGCTGCTGGAGAAGGCATGGGACGAGAACACCGACCCCTTCACCAACGTGGTGCGGGTGACGGTCATGACCCTGCGGCGCAAGCTCGGGGAGCCCCCGGTCATCGTGACCGTCCCGGGCTCCGGCTACCGGATCTGACGCGGGTGGCAGCGACCCCGGCGCCACCGACCGCGCCGCCGAGACCGACCTGGGACCCCGGCCAGCCCGAGGGTCCCTTCCCTTGGCTGCGGCCCACGATCCGGATAAGGCTCACCCTGCTGTACGGCGGGATGTTCCTGATCGCCGGCATCCTGCTGCTGTCGATCATCTACCTGCTGGCCGCGCAGGCGCTGCGGGAGGGCAACGCCCTGCCGTTCAAGATCGTCAGCATCAGCGGGCAGAAGGTCGTCGTCTCCAGTCCGACCTGTCCCGGCGTGGGCCCGGAGCAGACGCTCGACCAGTTCCACGCCGCCATCCAGGCCTGCATGCTGGAACAGCGCCGGCACGCCCTGGACGACCTGCTCAGCCGGTCGCTGATGGCGCTGCTGGGCCTGAGCGTCATCGCCTTCGCGTTCGGCTACGCGATGGCCGGCCGCGTGCTCTCGCCGCTCGGGAAGATCACGCGGACGGCGCGCCGCGTCGTCGGCTCCGACCTGACCCGGCGCATCGAGCTGGACGGGCCGGACGACGAGCTCAAGGAGCTCGCCGACACCTTCGACGAGATGCTGGACCGCCTGGAGCGGGCCTTCACCGCCCAGCAGCGGTTCGTCGCCAACGCCTCGCACGAGCTGCGCACCCCCTTGGCGATCAACCGGACGCTGCTGGAGGTGCACCTGTCGGACCCCGGGGCTCCGGTCGAGCTCCAGCAGCTCGGCAAGACCCTGCTCGCGACGAACGAGCGCAGCGAGCAGCTGGTCGAGGGACTGCTGCTGCTGGCCCGCAGCGAGAACCAGATAGTCGAGCGCAAGCCGGTCGACCTGGCGGAGGTCGCGTCGCGCGCCATCGACCAGGCGCGGGCGGAGGCCGCGGCCAAGGGCGTGGAGATCCGGGGCGAGCGCGCCTCGGCCGTCGTCCAGGGCAACGGCGTGCTGCTGGAGCGGATCGCGCTGAACCTGGTGCAGAACGCCGTGCGCTACAACGTGCCGGAGGGCGGCTGGGTGGAGGTCACCACGGAGGCCGTGCCCGGCCACGCGGTGCTCGTCGTGTCGAACACCGGGCCGGTGGTCCCGGCGTACGAGGTGGACAACCTCTTCGAGCCCTTCAGGCGGCTGCGTACCGAGCGAACGGGCAGCGACAAGGGTGTCGGCCTCGGGCTGTCGATCGCGCGCTCCGTGGCGCGCGCACACGGCGGCCGGATCACGGCGGTCCCGAGGGACGGCGGCGGCCTCGTGATGCGTGTCACGCTGCCGCTGTGAGGACCGTATCTTTGTTCGCCACGGGCTGAATAGCTGCCGTGTGAACAAGTTGAACCCTGTGTGATCGATCACATTGTCGAGTGTGAGGCCATGTGCGTTCAGTGACCCGTGGATGCCGTGGAAGGGCCGGAAAGTCCGGGAAGTCCGGGTTTCCGGCCCCCCGGACGGCGGAAAATACACCGGGTGGTGCTTGTGCAAGACGGACCCAGGACCGTGTACGGTCCCGGTCGTCATCCCAGCCGGTCGCTCCTTCAGGCGCGCGGCTTGGGTGTCGATTGAGTAACAGACCTTGATGTGAGGCAAAATCTCCGCCTCAGGTCGGGCACAAGTCCGGCCTCTCGCGCGTTACGTGCGCTGAGACACCGCTAAATCCCAGAGGGGGAGAGCGAAACATGGCAACGGACTACGACACCCCACGCAAGACCGACGACGACGTCGACAACGACAGCATTGAAGAGCTGAAGGCCCGGCGGAACGAGAAGTCGTCCTCCAGCGTCGACATCGACGACTTCGACGCCGTCGAGGGCATGGAGCTGCCCGGCGCGGACCTCTCCAACGAGGAGCTGGCCGTCCGGGTCCTGCCCAAGCAGGCGGACGAGTTCACCTGCATGAGCTGCTTCCTGGTGCACCACCGCAGCCAGCTCGCGCGCGAGAAGAACGGTCAGCCGATCTGCCGCGACTGCGACTGAGAGGCGTCGGCCGTGACCGGCTCGACACCGTTTCGGAATCGCCTCTTCCGGAAGTCCGGTGAACGGGCGGAGACGCAGACGGGAGCCACGGGCCCGGTGACGGGCCCAGCAGCTCCCGGCGCACCCGCCGCCCTCCCGACCGCCGCCCCCGGACCTCCGGCGGAGCCAGGGGCCGGCGCAGGGGCCCCCGAGCGGGCCGCAGCCCGACGGCTGCAAGCCGTCAGGAACGGTGTGCGGAAGGGCGGCGCGAGAGCCAGGGCCGCCGCCCTGTACATCACCGACCGCCTCGTCGAGGTGGCCCCGCGCATCCCGGTGCGGGACCTGGCCGCGCTCCGCGCCCAGTTCCCCGGCCTCGGCCCCGAGGAGATCGCCGACAAGCTGATCGCCGGAGCCGCCAAGGGCACCTCCACCGTGGGAGCCGGCATCGGCGCCGCCGCCATGCTCCCCACCCCGCCCGCGATGCCCGCGGAGCTCGCCGCCGAGATCCTCGGCGTCGCGGCGATCGAGCTGAAGCTCATCGCCGAGCTGCACGAGGTGTACGGCCTGCGCCCGCCCGGAAGCGCCAAGGACCGCAGCACCGCCTACCTCACCGCCTGGACCGAGGAGCGCGGCGTCGACTGGAAGAAGCCGGCGACCGTCAATGCCGCCCTCGGCGGGCAGATGCGGCGCGAGCTGCGCCAGCAGATCACCAAGCGGATGCTCCGCAACCTGCCCAACCTGATCCCCTTCATGGTTGGGGCGGCCGTCGGCGCCCTCATGAACCGCCGCGACACCCGCAGGCTCGCCGAGAAGGTCCGAGACGACCTCCGCAGCCGCGCCGTGCCCTGGGAGGCCCTGCCCGCCCTCCCGCGCCTGGACAGGCCCGCAGAGCCCCTCCCCGGCGGCCTGGCCGACGTCCTCGGGGAACCCCGTCCCGACAGCGGGCCCGAAGGGGCCGGCGCACGGGATCCGCGGACCTGACGGACACCGCCGCACAACGCCGGCGGACGTGAAGCGGCCCGGGCCCCGCCCGGGACCCGGCGGCTCCGGTCAGGCCGCGGACCGCGCCGACCGGATCGCCGCCGCCAGGGCCTCGGGAGCGCGCGTGGAGACGTACACGTACGGGGTCGGGTCGGCCGGGTCCACCACCGGGATCCGCAGCGCCGTCGGCACGTAGCTGCGCATCAGCATGAACGCGCGCGAGTCCGCCTTGTACGTGCGCCAGGCGCGCGCCTCCTCCGCATCGAGGACCTCCGGCTCCCCGAGCGCCGCCACCGGGATCCGCGCATCGCCCGCCGCCAGCGCCCCTCCCACCACGCGCACGCGCGCGGAGCCGTAGCTGCTGACCAGGATCCCCGCCAGCGCCGCCCCGCCGACCAGCCCCGCGAGCAGCGGCAGCAGACCGAGCGGCAGCAGCATCAGCGCGCACGCCAGCCCGATCAGGGCGGCGATGCCCCACCAGGAGCGGGGTGCGGTCAGGCGTTCGTCATGGTGCGCGGGGGAGAGCTGCATGCCCCCAAGCCTGCCACGGGGCGACCGGCGGGTAGCGGCGCGGGTAAGGTCTGCGCCTGTGAGTGGACGAAACACAGCGCTGACGCCCCCGGAAGACGCCGCCGCGCCGGTCCGGCACCCCGACGCGCCGGCGCCCGGCGAGCTGCTCGGCGCGCACTACGAGCACTGCTTCGGGTGCGGCGGCGGACAGCCGCACGGCCTCCACCTCCAGGCGCGCGCGGGCGACGGTGTGAGCGTCACCGCCGAGTTCACCGTCCGGCCCGCCCACCAGGGCGCGCCCGGCCTCGCGCACGGCGGCGTGCTCGCCACCGCGCTCGACGAGACCCTCGGCTCCCTGAACTGGCTGCTCCGCGTCATCGCCGTGACCGGGCGGCTGGAGACCGACTTCGTGCGGCCCGTGCCCGTCGGCACCGTCCTGCATCTGGAGGCCGAGGTGACGGCCGTGGCCGGCCGCAAGATCTACTGCACGGCCGTCGGACGCACCGGCGGGCCCGACGGCCCCGTCGCCGTACGCGCGGACGCGCTCTTCATAGAGGTGAAGGTCGACCACTTCATCGACAACGGTCGGCCCGAGGAGATCCGGGCGGCGATGGCCGACCCGGACCAGGTCAGGCGCGCACGCGCCTTCGAGGTGAACCCCTGATGGCTCAGCACAACCCCAACCACCCCGTCGACGTGCTGATCAGGCGCGTCGACCCCGAGGTCCCGATCCCCGCGTACGGGCACCCCGGCGACGCCGGCTGCGACCTGGTGACCACGCAGGCCGCCGAGCTCGCGCCCGGCGAGCGCGCCGTCCTGCCCACGGGCGTCTCGATCGCCCTGCCCGACGGGTACGCGGCCTTCGTCCACCCCCGCTCCGGACTCGCCGCCCGCTGCGGCCTCGCGCTCGTGAATGCCCCGGGGACGGTCGATGCCGGGTACCGTGGGGAGATCAAGGTGATCGTGGTCAATCTCGACCCGCGCGAGAGCGTCCGGTTCGAGCGCTTCGACCGCATTGCCCAGCTGGTTGTCCAGCGGGTCGAGAAGGTGCGCTTCCACGAGGTGGCGGAACTTCCCGGCTCGGCCCGGGCCGAGGGGGGTTTCGGCTCCACCGGCGGTCATGCGGCCGTGGCCGGATCCGGCGCTGGTCAGCAGGGTGGGAATGGCTACGCTTCGGTCGTATCCGACCGGGAAGGACAGTGACGTGTTCGGACGTCGCAAGAAGAACGACTCCGCCCAGGACGGCGGCGCGGCCGAGCAGGTCGTGGACGGCGTGGCTGCCGACGAGCAGGAGGGCGGCGAGGAGCTGGAGACCGCCCCCCGCCGGGTGAACCTGCCGCCGGCCCCGCGGCCCGACGGGCCGTGGGACGTCACCGAGGTGCCCGGGTCGCCGGCCGAGGGCCGGGTCGACCTCGGCGGCATCCTCGTACCGGGTGTCGAGGGCATGGAACTGCGCGTCGAGGTAGCCGGCGACGCGATCGTCGCCGCGACGGTCGTCCTCGGCGACAGCGCCGTGCAGCTCCAGGCGTTCGCCGCACCCAAGAAGGAAGGCATCTGGGGCGAGGTCCGCGAGGAGATCGCCGCGGGCATCGTCCAGCAGGGCGGCCTCATCGACGAGGCCGAGGGCCCGCTCGGCTGGGAGCTGCGCGCCCAGGTGCCCGTACCCATGCCCGACGGGCAGACCGGCGCCCAGCTGGTCCGCTTCGTCGGCGTCGACGGCCCGCGCTGGTTCCTGCGCGGCGTCATCTCCGGCCAGGCGGCGGTGCGACCCGAGTCCGCCGGCCTGCTGGAGCAGATCTTCCGGGACACGGTCATCGTCCGCGGCGACGGCCCGATGGCCCCGCGCGACCCGATCGTGCTGAAGCTGCCGAACGACGCCCAGATGGTGCCGGACGGCGTCCAGACCGAGACGCAGGAGGGCTCCCGCTTCTCCGGCGGCATGGGCCAGCTGGAGCGCGGCCCGGAGATCACCGAGGTCCGCTGACACCGGCCGCGGCGGCGCGGGCACCCGCACGGACCGCGCACACCGCGGGCACTGCACGGAAGAGGCCCCGGGCCGCGCCTCGCGGGGCGCGGCCCGGGGCCTCGCGCGCTCCCGGCACCTGCCCGCCGGGCCGCCGCTGCGGCGGGCTGCGGGACTTCGAACGGGGCCCGGCACGCCGGTACGCTTCGAGGTATGAGTGCTGAACCGCGTCCCGAGAAGTCCGCCAAGCCGGTCAGGCCGGCGGGCCGGTTCCGCCGGATGATAGAGCGGCTCTCCACCTCCCAGGAGGACCTGCATTCGGCGGAGCTCCAGGAGGACGCAGAGGCCGCGGGGTGCACGCGGATCTGCGACTGCCACGACCGGGAGATAGTCAAGGTCACCGGAACCCTGCGCACCGTCACGCTCCGGCCGCGGGCCGGCGTTCCGGCGCTGGAGGCGGAGCTGTTCGACGGCTCCGCCGCGCTGGACGTGGTCTGGCTCGGCCGTCGCTCGATCGTGGGAATCGAGCCGGGCCGCCGCATGATCGCCTCCGGGCGGATCTCCATGAGCCACGGCCGCAGGGTCCTCTTCAACCCGAAGTACGAACTCCGACCGCTCGGACAGGAGCACTGACCGGTGACGCCACTCGACGAAACCCCGCCCGCGCAGGATCCGCAGTCCGCCGCAGGAGGTCCCGCCGCCCCCGCGGCGGCCGGCGGCCGCCGGCATGCCCGGACCGCCCGGAGCGAGCAGCACGAGGTGACCCAGGCCGCGCTCTTCGACGCCTTCGGGGGCGTGCGGGGCACGGTGGAGACGATGCTCCCCGGCCTGCTCTTCGTGATGATCTACACCGTCAACCGGGACGTCCGGCTGTCCGCGATCGCCGCGGGCGCGGTGGCCGTGGTGCTGGTGGTCGTCCGGCTGCTGCGCAGGGACACCGTCAAGCACGCCTTCAGCGGCGTCTTCGGCGTCGGCGTCGGCATCGCGTTCGCGCTGTTCACCGGCAGCGCCAAGGGCTTCTACCTGCCCGGCATGATCTACGGCGCGGGGCTCGGCCTGGCCTTCACCCTCTCGGCGCTCGTGGGGTTCCCGCTGCTGGGCGTGGTCCTCGGCCCCGTCTTCCGGGAGAACATGTCCTGGCGGACCCGCAACCCCGGTCGCAAGAAGGCCTACACCAAGGCCAGCCTGGCCTGGGGCATCATCTTCCTCGCCAAGTACGCGATCCTCTTCCCGCTGTACTGGTGGGGCGACGCCACCCAGCTCGGCTGGGTGCTGATCGCGCTGAAGCTGCCGCCGATGCTGCTGGCCGTCTACTTCACGTGGGTGTTCCTCGCCAAGGCGCCGCCGCCGATCGACGTCATCGCCGAGTACGAGGCGGAGGAGGCCGAGCGGAAGGCCGCCAAGGCGAAGGCCGGGACGGCGCGGCCCGGCGAGCCGCAGGACTGAGGGCCGCCGCCTCCCGCCGGGTCGGGGGAGCGTACGTACGGGAACGGAGGAGGGCGGGGCGGCCGGTCACCGGCCGCCCCGCCCCTTCCGCGCACCGGGCTCAGGCGCGCGGGGCCTGCAGCAGGTCCTCCAACTGCTGCTCGCGCGCCTGCGCGGCCACGAACAGCAGCTCGTCGCCCGCCTCCAGCGTCTCCTCGGCGTGCGGGGTGAGCACCCGGTTGCCGCGGATGATCGTCACGAGCGAGGTGTCCTCGGGCCAGGTGATCTCGCCGAACTGGCGGCCGGCCACCGCCGACTCGGGGGGCAGCGTCAGCTCGACCAGGTTGGCGTCGCCGTGGCTGAAGCGCAGCAGCCGCACCAGGTCGCCGACGCTGACGGCCTCCTCGACCAGCGCGGACATCAGGCGCGGCGTGGACACGGCGACGTCGACGCCCCAGGCCTCGTTGAAGAGCCACTCGTTCTTCGGGTTGTTCACGCGCGCCACCACGCGCGGGACCCCGTACTCGGTCTTGGCCAGCAGCGAGACGACCAGGTTCACCTTGTCGTCGCCCGTCGCGGCGATGACGACGTTGCAGCGCTGCAGCGCCGCCTCGTCCAGCGAGGTGATCTCGCAGGCGTCGGCGAGCAGCCACTCGGCCTGCGGGACCCGCTCCACCGAGATCGCGGTCGGCGCCTTGTCGACCAGGAGCACCTCGTGCCCGTTCTCCAGCAGCTCGCCCGCGATGGAACGGCCCACCGCGCCGGCTCCGGCAATCGCGACCCTCATGCGTGTGCCTCCTCGGGGCCCTCGGCGAACGCCGCCTCCACCTTGTCGATCTCGTCCGTGCGCATCATCACGTGGACGAGGTCGCCTTCCTGGAGGACGGTCTGCGAGGTCGGCAGCACGGCCTCGCCGAGACGCGTGAGGAACGCCACGCGCACGCCCGTCTCGTCCTGGAGCCGGCTGACCTTCTGCCCGATCCAGACGGGCGAGGTGTGCACCTCGGCGAGCTGGACCGCGCCGCTCGGGTCGCGCCACAGCGGCTCGGCGCCCGACGGCAGCAGCCGGCGCAGCATCTGGTCGGCCGTCCACCGCACGGTCGCCACGGTCGGGATGCCGAGGCGCTGGTAGACCTCGGCGCGCTTGGGGTCGTAGATGCGGGCCGCGACGTTCTCCACGCCGAACATCTCGCGGGCCACGCGGGCGGCGATGATGTTGGAATTGTCACCACTGCTGACCGCTGCGAACGCCCCGGCGTCCTCGATCCCGGCCTCGCGCAGCGTGTCCTGGTCGAAGCCGACGCCGGTGACGCGGCGGCCGCCGAATCCGGCTCCCAGCCGGCGGAATGCGGTGGGGTCCTGGTCGATGACCGCGACCGTATGCCCCTGCTGTTCCAAGGTCTGCGCGAGGGCGGAGCCCACCCTTCCGCAGCCCATAATGACGATGTGCACGGCCGTCCTTCCGGCTGTTCAGCGCTCGCTGGTTCCCAGCCTCATATGCATCTCTGGCTTAACAGGGTCTCAGACCACCGCCCAAGCTACACACGGGCGGTCGCCCTTGCGGCCTGTTGGAGGGCACTCGGGGCGCATTGCCGTGCAATGCGGGGCGGGGGGTTCGTCAGGCCGATTTCGAACGCTTACGATCCTGTCCGTGTCCAAACTGACCGACGTGCCCAAACGGATCCTGATCGGCCGGGCGCTGCGCAGCGACCGCCTCGGGGAGACGCTGCTCCCGAAGAGGATCGCCCTACCCGTCTTCGCCTCCGACCCGCTCTCCTCCGTGGCGTACGCGCCCGGAGAGGTGCTGCTGGTCCTGTCCATCGCGGGTGTGTCGGCCTACCAGTACAGCCCGTGGATCGCCGCCGCGGTCGTCGTGCTCATGTTCACGGTGGTCGCCTCGTACCGGCAGAACGTGCACGCGTACCCCAGCGGCGGCGGGGACTACGAGGTCGCCAACACCAACCTGGGCCCGAAGGCCGGACTCACCGTCGCGAGCGCCCTGCTCGTCGACTATGTGCTCACCGTGGCCGTCTCGATCTCGTCCGGAGTCGAAAACCTCGGCTCCGCATGGCATTTCGTGATCGAACACAAAGTGTTCAGCGCGATGATCATGATTCTGCTGCTGACGGTGATGAACCTGCGCGGCGTCAAGGAGTCGGGCAAGCTCTTCGCGATTCCCACGTACGTTTTCGTCGCGGGCGTCTTCCTCATGATCGCCTGGGGCGCATGGCGGGGAATCGTCCTCGACGAGTCGATGTACGCCCCCACCGCCGACCTGGAGATCCGGCCCGAGCACCAGGGGATCGCCGGGTTCGCCCTCGTCTTCCTGCTGCTGCGCGCCTTCTCCTCCGGCTGCGCCGCCCTCACCGGCGTCGAGGCGATCAGCAACGGCGTGCCCGCCTTCCGCAAGCCGAAGAGCCGGAACGCCGCCAGCACGCTGCTGCTCATGGGCGCCCTGGCCGTCACCATGTTCTGCGGGATCATCGGCCTCGCCCTGGCCACCGACGTGCGGATGGCCGAGCAGCCCGCCCAGGACCTGCTCCGCGACGGCGTCCCCGTCGGCGACAGCTACGTCCAGGACCCGGTCATCTCCCAGGTAGCCGAGGCCGTCTTCGGCCACGGCAGCATCCTCTTCATGATCCTCGCCGCGGGAACGGCCCTCGTGCTCTTCCTCGCCGCGAACACCGCCTACAACGGCTTCCCGCTGCTCGGCTCGATCCTCGCGCAGGACCGCTACCTGCCGCGCCAGCTCCACACCCGCGGCGACCGCCTCGCCTTCTCCAACGGCATCGTGCTCCTCGCCGGCGCCGCCATGCTGCTGGTGTGGCTGTACGACGCCGACTCCACCAAGCTGATCCAGCTCTACATCGTCGGCGTGTTCGTCTCCTTCACCCTCAGCCAGATCGGCATGGTCCGGCACTGGAACCGGCACCTGGCCGCCGAGCGCGACCCCGCCGCCCGCCGCCGGATGATCCGCTCCCGCGCCATCAACGCCTTCGGCGCCACCTTCACCGGGCTCGTGCTCGTCGTCGTCCTCGCGACGAAGTTCACCCACGGCGCCTGGGTCGCCCTGCTCGGCATGGTGATCTTCTACGGGACGATGACCGCCATCCGGAAGCACTACGACCGGGTGTCCCGGGAGATCGCCGCCGCCGAGGGGCCCAGCGACGACAGCGTGCGCCCGTCCCGGGTCCACTCCATCGTCCTCGTCTCCAAGGTCCACAAGCCGACGCTGCGCGCCCTCGCCTTCGCCAAGCTGACCCGCTCCGACACCCTCGAAGCACTCAGCATCAACGTCGACCCGGCCGAGACCAAGGCCCTGCGGGAGGAGTGGGAGCGGCGCGGGATCAACGTCCCGCTGAAGATCCTGGACTCCCCGTACCGCGAGATCACCCGCCCCGTCATCGAGTACGTCAAGGGCCTGCGCACCGAGAACCCGCGCGACGCGGTCAGCGTGTACATCCCCGAGTACGTCGTGGGCCGCTGGTACGAGCACGTGCTGCACAACCAGAGCGCGCTGCGGCTGAAGGGGCGGCTGCTGTTCACGCCGGGCGTGATGGTGACGTCCGTCCCCTACCAGCTGGAGTCGTCCGAGCTGGCGAAGCGGCGGGCGCGGAAGCGGGCCGACTGGAACGCCCCGGGCGCGGTGCGCCGCGGCCTCGTGGACACGCCGCGGAAGGCGGGCGACCGCACGGGGAAGTAGCCGGGCCGCGGAAGGCGGTGGCGTACGGCCGGACGGGATCCACGTAGACTGGTGGGTCGGCCGTCCGGCCGTACGCGCGACCGGTCACCCCGCACCGGCGAACCGCCCCCTTCCACGACCTTGGAGCACCCCCGGCCATGACCGAGCAGAACGAGAAGCAGTCACTGGTCGGGGAGGAGTACGAGGTCGAGGTCGGCCCCGTCGCGCACGGCGGCCACTGCATCGCCCGGACCGCCGACGGCCGCGTCCTCTTCGTCCGCCACACCCTGCCCGGCGAGAAGGTCGTCGCCAAGGTCACCGAGGGCGACACCGACTCCCGCTTCCTGCGCGCCGACGCGGTCACCGTCCTGACGGCATCCAAGGACCGCGTCGAGGCGCCGTGCCCGTACGCAGGCCCCGGCCGGTGCGGCGGCTGCGACTGGCAGCACGCGAAGCCGGGTGCGCAGCGCCGCCTCAAGGGCGAGGTCGTCGCCGAGCAGCTGCGCCGGCTGGCCGGGCTCACGCCCGAGGAGGCCGGCTGGGACGGCACCGTCGCCCCCGCCGAGGGCGACAAGGTCCCCGCAGGCCAGGTCCCGCAGTGGCGCACCCGCGTCCAGTACGCCATCGACGCCGAGGGCCGCGCCGGCCTGCGCAAGCACCGCTCGCACGACATCGAGCCCGTCGACCACTGCATGATCGCGGCGCCGGGCGTCTCCGAGCTCGGCATCGAGAAGCGCGAATGGCCCCAGATGGCGACGGTCGAGGCGATCGCCGCGACCGGCTCGCACGACCGCCAGGTCGTCCTCACCCCGCGCCCCGGCGGACGGCTGCCCCTGGTCGAGCTCGACAAGCCGGTCTCCGTCCTCCGCGTGGAGGAGAAGGACGGCGCGACGCACCGCGTCCACGGCCGCCCCTTCGTCCGCGAGCGCGCCGACGGCCGCACCTACCGCGTCGGCATGGGCGGCTTCTGGCAGGTCCACCCGCAGGCCGCCGACACCCTGATCCGCGCCGTCATGCAGGGCCTGATGCCGCGCAAGGGCGAGATGGCCCTCGACCTGTACTGCGGCGTCGGCATCTTCGCCGGAGCCCTGGCCGAGCGCCTGGGCGAGACGGGCGCGGTCCTCGGCATCGAGTCGGGCAAGCGCGCGGTGGAGGACGCCCGGCACAACCTGGCGGACTTCCCCCGCGTCCGCATCGAACAGGGCAAGGTCGAAACGGTCCTCCCGCGCACCGGCATCACGGAGTGCGACCTGGTCGTCCTGGACCCGCCGCGCGCCGGGGCGGGCAGGCAGACGGTCCGCCACGTGGCCTCCCTGTCGGCCCGCCGCATCGCGTACGTGGCCTGCGACCCGGCGGCCCTGGCCCGCGACCTGTCGTACTTCGCGGAAGCCGGCTACAAGCCCCGCACACTCCGCGTCTTCGACCTCTTCCCGATGACGTCGCACGTGGAGTGTGTTGCCGTTCTCGAGCCGGTCCGATAGGGCTTGTGGCCTGCGCTTTCTTGGGAAGGGCCGTCGGTTCGACCTGTTTGGGTGGTTGCAGCAGGTGGACGTGGAGAACAGTGGCTGAGCTGCGGTTTCCGGAGCTTCGGTGGCGGTCCGTCCGCGGCCGCGACGACTTCGTGACGCACGAATGACGCCTATCCTGAGTGGCCGTCAGGTGCGATGGGGCTTGCGCGCAATTGGGAGCGAGCGCTGTGTGTGGGATCTCTCGTTCATGCTGTGCTGGGCAGTGGAGGCACGGGTGTGCGCCTCGTGAATGAGTAGGGGTGTGACGCTGTGCGACGGCGGCCTCGGTAGAGGCCGCCTCGCGGGAGGGGTTATCGGCGGGTGAGTCGGCGCAGCCCCACGAGGGTGAGTGTGGCCGCCAGCAGGATTAGGGCCCCTCCATAGGCGAACTGCCAGGGCCAGTAACCCGTGAGGACGTCGGCCTCCTGCAGTTCGGTACGGAGTGCCGGGCCGCCAGAGGTGATGGCGATCCACAGGACCAGTACCGTGCCCATGCTCACCACGGTCTTCTGGAACAGCACGCCGGTGGCGAAGCCGAGCGCCACGAGGGCTAGGGCGAGCGTGAACGGCACCAGGTCGTGGGAATCGAAGTACACCGGGCTCAGAGGATCCACGTCCGGAGCGGTCCACAGCGCCGGGTGCTGCGTGGCCCATGTCACCAGGGCGGTCACCATGGCGACGCTGACCAGGGAGATGAGCGTCGCGCAGGCAAGGCGGGTCAGGTACCAGTGACGGCGGGTGATGGTCTGGGTCCACACCAGTCGATGCGTACCGAGTTCGAACTCACGCGCCACCGCGGGTGCGCCGACGAAGAGCCCGAGGAACAGCGAGAGGTACTGTGACAGGCCGGCCGTCACGCCGTGCATCTGCGGGTACGTGCTGCGTTCCCAGACCGCCAGGGTCGCGTAACACCCCAGTAACGCGAGCAGCGCGAGCGCGACAGGGCGCTGCTGCCGCCAGGCGAGCCATGTCATCGGACCTTCTCCATCCGGTGCTCTCGTCCGGTAGCGCCCCCAGGTCCCCGCATGTAGGCGAGAACCAGTTCCTCGAGCCGCGGGGTGCGGATGGTAACTCCGCTCTGCGTGACGGGGGTCCCAAGGCGGACCAGTGCGGAGACTCCTCTGTCGTCGGTGGAGGTCTGTACGACCTTGTGCACCCCTTCAGCGAGAAGCTCCGTCAGCCTGGCGGATCCGGATAGCATCGCGTGCTCGTCGAGAATGTCCTCGATGTCACCGTTCAGCTGGACCTTTCCACCGCTGAGCAGCAGCAGGTGGTCGCAGACCTCCTCCAGTTCGGCCAGTACGTGGGAGGACATGACGACCGTCATGCCGGTCTCCGCGACGGCGACCATGAGCGACTGCATTACCTGGTGCCGTGCAAGAGGGTCCAGGTCCGCCATCGGTTCGTCGAGAAGAAGGAGGTCTGCGCGCTTGCTCAGCGCGACGCCGAGCGCGACTTGGGTCCGCTGACCTCCGGACAACTGCCGGATGCGGGCCCGGAGGGGAATTTCAAGCCCTTCAAGCCTCTCTCGGGCGAGACCGTCGTCCCACACGGGGTTGAGGCGTGCCCCGAGAAGAAGGGTCTCCTCCACGGTGAGGCCAGGGTAGAGGGGTTTGTCCTGGGCGAGGAAGGCGACTCTGGCCAGGCCTGCAGGGTGTTCGGCCGGTTCGTCACCGAAGATGCGGACACTGCCCGCGCTCGGCGCAATCAGTCCGGCGGCCAGGTGTAGGAGGGTGCTCTTGCCGGCGCCGTTGGGGCCGACGAGTGCGGCGATACGTCCGGCAGGGATGGTGAACGTCAGGTCCCGTAACGCCCAGCGTCCCTTGTAGAGCTTCCCGAGGCCCTCGGCCCTCAAGGCTTCTTCGTTCACTCCGGTCCTTCTTCCCGCGGGTTCAGTCTCGCCCGCATCACGGCATCGAACAGCGCATGGATGTCGGCCGGTTCCATGCCGCCGGCGAAGGCGGCATCGATCCAGCGCACGAGCTCATCCCGCAGTTCCGGACGCCGTTCGGCCGCCGGCCCTCCGAGCCCTCGAAGGACGAACGTTCCCCTGCCGGGGCGCGCTTCCACGAGGCCCATGCGATCCAGTTCGCGGTACGCCTTGTGCACAGTGTTCGGATTGATCGCCAGTTGGCCCACGACCTCCTTGGCCGTGGGGAGTTGATCGCCGGGCTTGAGCATGCCCAGGCGCAAGGCCTGCTCGACCTGGCGTGCGAGCTGCAGATATGTCGGCAAGCCCGACCGGCGGTCGAGGTGGAAGTCGAGCATGTCATCCCTAAACCACTAAGACAGTGGTAGAACTGTAGTGAGGGCGGCCCGACCAGGCAAGCCAACTGACCCCCGCGAGGGATGATCAAGCCATAAGCGGACGGCCCGCCGCCCCGGCCTACTCGGCGGTACACCCGTCCGTTACGCCGCCGAAGGTGCTGGTGAACCGCAGATCAGCCACCGACGCGACGAGATGTCTTTCGACGTGCACTTCTTCAGGCCGCAGCCGCTGCTCCCGGCGCACGTTTCGGCCATCCAGTGTCCGGCCATTCAAGCGATCTTGAACGGGAGGTACAGTCCTGTTCGAACGCGAATCCGGCAATCGTTCTGCGTCGCGGCAGCGACGAATCGCCCGAGATCGCTGGTGGATCGAGTTGGTTCCGATTTCGGGAACCTCACTCAAGTGCACACGGGGGGCTCTCATGGGAGGGCAGGGCTCGACTGCTGCCTACAAGGGATTCACGATCATCGTTGCGCACCGTTCGCTGCAGCGACTACTCGACACGTACTACGACCGGGCGTCCCCGGAGTTGCTGCAATGGAAGTACGTGGACGACATGGACGCGATGGAACAGTGTGATGACGCCTTCGTCGCTCTTCCGGTGTTCACGCCTCAGCATGCGAACGTGGTGGCACAGGTTGCCGCGAGCAACCCAGTTTCGGGAATCGTCGGGGTCGTTGCGGACGCGTCCGGAATGCAGACGCACTTGGCGATCCAGAGCGGAGCGAACTGGGTTCTGAATCTCCTCGTTCATCCTTCCGAGTCACTCAGGGTATTGCAGGGGCTGCTGCTGCAGCATGCCGCCGCACTCGGGCACAACCGCGGGACTCTCGCCGGCGAGGAAGGCGCGGACCACGATCCGCTCCGCACTGCGGTACCAGCTCACGCCGATCCGGTCCCACGCGAGGACCTCGTCCCCGACGGAGACGAGGAACTGATGACGATGCTCTGTGACTGGGTGCCGGTCGGTGAGATGGCGAGGCGTTACTACTGTTCAGAGCGGTCGATGTACCGACGAATCCGTAGGCTCTACGACGCGCTGGGCGTGTCCACTCGCAAGGAGCTCCGGGCCAAACTGCTGTCCAGTACCTCCCCCGGAGCGGCCTCGCCGGCTCGCGGCAGCCGGTGAAAGGCGCGTCCGTGCAGTACCAGAGGCGTTTCACGCCCCGTTCCGTAGATGCGCGACGGCGAACCGAGGACCAGTGTGTGATCCGCGCATGAGAACGTCTTCTGAACCGTGCAGGCGAGGGCGTGAAGTGAATCCCGCAACAGGGGTACGTCCTCGGTCCCGAGGAGATCGACGTTGGTGAATCGGTCCCGCTGTGCACCGCGCGAGAACCGAGAGCACAGATCTTGCCGGGCCCAGTCGAGAATGCTAATCCCGAATCGACCGCTCACCCGCACGGCCTGTAGCGTTTGCCCGGCGGAATTGAGGGCGACGGCCACCAAAGGCGGTTCGACGGACCAGGACATCAGCGTATTCACCGTGCAGCCGATCGGATTTCCCTGCCAGATGCTCGTTACCACCGCCACCCCGGTGGGCCACGAGGCCATGACGTCCCTGAAATCATCCACAGATGACGCGCGCCCTGTTCCGTCCATGGAGCCATGATGCTCGCTCATCGGGGCGGCGGCGGCTGAACTGGCGACAACTGGCGGGAACTGGGGAAAGGACGACGATCTGGCAGACACCACTGCCGGGTCGGTGTCGAAACGCTGTCACCGTGATCAGTTCTCTTGTCAGCGATCGGTGGGGCCGTTCAGCATCGAGAGGACCGGCACCCGCCGGAGAAATTTGATTGTGCAACACATTCGAAAGGAGAATCGGTGAGCACTTCCATGACGGAGGTCAGCCAGGCCACGCTCGACCTCACCATCGACGAGGAGGTCTTCTCCTCGCCGGGTGGCGCCACCGTGACCATGGGCGCCGACCAGCCGGAGGGCACCACGACGTTCGCCACCACCTGCTGGGGCACCTGTGCCTTCACCTGCGGTGACTGCGAGACGATCTCCTGCTGCAGCTGCTGATCCGCGGCTGACCTCCTGCTGACCCGGCTCGTTCCCGGGAGCATTCCGGCCGTCGGCACACCCTCGTGGTGTTTCGGCGGCCGGTCTCCCGTGGACCATCAGAGCGGCGGACTTGAGATCTATCGAGGTGTGCGATGAAAGAAAACGGCGGAGAGTCCAGGCGTTCGCTTCTCGACAACATCCGCGACGCGTTCAGGATCAGCCGGCAGGCCGGTGGGGGACTCTTCGCCCTGGCCATCGCGATTCCGGCAGTCGAAGGGATCATGGCAGCGGCCCAGTTGCTGGCCCTGCGCGGAATGGCTACGGCGTTCTTCGTGTCCAACGAGGACAGCGACCGGGTGATCGGCCAAGCCGCGCCCTGGCTGATCGCCGCCGTCGGGGTCACGGTCATCGCGCTCGTAGCGGACAACGCGCGCCACGTTGTGCAGGAGTTGCTCTCCGAACGGGTCAAACGCCTCAGCGCGGCACGCATGCACCAGGCCATCGCCCTGCTCGAACTGGAGGACTTCGACGACCCGACGGTGCACGACCGCATCAGCCGGGCCGAGGCGACCGCGGACTACCGGCCCACGCAGGTCGTCCGTAGCGTGATGTCGATCCTCGCCGCCGGCCTTCGGGTCCTGGCCCTCGCCGTCTTCCTCATGTTCCTGCAGCCGCTGTTGGTTCCGGCGGTCTTTCTGGCGGCGGTCCCCGTCCTTCTCGTATCGAGCCGACTGGCTGGACAGCGCTTCTCCTTCCACTACCGGGTGACGCCCCTCGAACGTCGGCGGCGTTACGTCGGGTGGTTGCTGACTGCCCGCCAGCCTGCCGCCGAAGTACGTTCGTTCCGTCTGGTGGAGCACTTCTCCCGACGCTACGACGAGTTGTCGCGCGAACGGCTCGACGAACTACGCGGGCTGATTCGCAAGCAGTGGCGCGGCATGATGGCCGGCCAGCTCACCTTCACTTTCCTGGTCTCTGTGTGCGTTGGCGTCCTGGCCTGGTTCTACGGCTCGGGCCGAATCGACGCGGCGGGACTGCTGACCGCCGTGCTCGGACTGGCCCGGCTGGCCGGCTCGCTGGGCTCCCTCGGCGGCCCGATCAGCGAGCTCAGCGAAGCCAGCCACTTCCTCAACGACCAGCATGCCTTCTACCAGGGGATCAGTGCGGCGCGCGCCCCGCGCGGCACCCGGGCAGTGCCGGGACGGCTGGCTGAACTCCGCGTGGAAGGGCTGACCTTTACGTACCCAGGTGCCGAGCGACCGGCCCTCGACGGCGTCGACCTGACCATCAGGTCCGGTGAGATGGTCGCGTTCGTCGGACCGAACGGCTCGGGAAAGACCACTCTCGCCAAGATCCTCGCCTTCCTCTATCAGGGCCAGGAGGGCAAGTTCACCTGGAACGGCGTCGACGTCAAGGATCTGGACGTCCACGGACTGCGGGACCAGGTGACCACCGTCTTTCAGGACCACATGACGTACCACCTGACGGTCGGCGAGAACGTGGCTCTCGGCGATATCGGGCGCGACGGAGACCAGCCCGGAGTGCTGCGGGCCCTCGACCGCTCGGGCGCCGGTGACGTCGTCGCGCGGCTCCCCAAGCGGCATGACACCGTGCTCGGCTCCGAGTTCGAGGACGGGGTCTCACTGTCCGGCGGTGAGGCCCAGCGCCTCGCCATCGCCCGGGCCTTCTACCGCGACCGCGACCTCGTCGTGCTGGACGAGCCGACGTCCGCGCTCGACGCCCACGCGGACCACCGGCTCCTCGGAGACCTGCGCACCTTGCTGAACGGGCGTACCGCCGCAGTGGTGTCGCATCGGTTCTCCAACGTCCGCCACGCCGATCGCATCTACGTTCTCAAGGAGGGCCAGATCCTGGAAGAGGGCACCCACGACGCGCTGATGGCTGCGGGCGGCCTCTACGCGGAGATGTACTCCCTCCAGGCCAGCGCCTTCACGGACGAGCCGAAGAACCGTACATCCATGGAACCTGAGGAGACCGTCGAGTGAGCGACACCGTCCAGGGCCCCTACGGGCCGCCGCTCGGACTCATCGAGTTCCTGGACCTGTCCCCCCGGCGGCCGGTCCACGACAAGCGGCGTACGGCCCTGGCCGGCGCCCGGTACGCCGACCGGCTGGGATACAGACGGATATGGGTGCCCGAACACCATGGCCCGGAGTGCCCGAGCACCAACCCCTGGCTGACCGCCGCCGTGGTCGCCGACTCGACCACCCGGGCACGCGTCGGGACCGCCGTGTCCCTGCTCCGCGTCCGCGACCCGTTCTACACAGCGGAGGACATCTCCAGCGTCGCCGGCCTGTGCCCCGGACGCCTGGACATCGGCTTCGGCCGCGGCGACTTCGGCGGCCGCGGATCCGAGCGGGTGCACCACCTGCGCAAGACCGACCGGCAGCTGGACGAAGCGCTCGACACGGTCATGGCCCTCCTGGCACCCGGGGCCGACGGCGGGGTCGAGCCGCTCACCGGCGACTGGCAGGGTTGGCTGCACGGCACCGGTACCTCCTCCGCCCGTGCGGCGGGAAGGCTCGGATTCCACTACTGCCACGCACTGTTTCTCAACCCCGCCCTGGACGCCTGCCTCGCCGGATTCGACGCCTACGCGTCCCATCTGACCGGCCTCGGCCACACCGCCGTCGCCCTCGCCCTCGTAGCCAACCCCGACCCGGGTCGGGCCATGGCCGACGCACAGCAGCAGTCCTTCCCGGTCAACTGTGCCGGAACCCCCGAGGAGTGCGCACTGGCAATACGCGGCGCACTCCGCGCCACCGGCGCCGACGAAGTCGTCATCGCCGAACTGTCCACCGACCCCGAGGACCACCTGCGAGCCCTGGCCGCCCTGTACGAGCTTGTGGCAGACGCTCTCACCCCCACCGCCGAGGAGGCTTCCCGATGACCAGCGACCGTGTCGCGATGGTGAGGGCCGCGCTCCTCGCGGTGGAGGAGGCCGCCAGGTTGGTCGACCGCGGCGGCTGGGACGATGACCCGCTCGTGGAGGCCGCCGTCGGCCTCGCGGCCGGCCGGCAACTCGTCGCGAACAGCGCCAGTAAGGAGAAGGCCCGGGCCGCCGTTCTGCGCTACATCAGCAGGATGGGCGGCCGGGCCACCCCGTACGGACTGTTCGCCGGCACCGGGTTTGCCGACATCGGCCCCCAGCGTCAGCTGAGCCTCGGCTCCGCCACGACTCATTTGGTGCGGGTGCGCCCTGACGTCGGTGCCCTGTACCGCGTCGTCCTGGAAGCGTACGACGAGGCTCCGCGGGAGAAGTGGTGCGTCCGGCTGAACCCGACCGTGCGCCGCACCGTCGACGGCCTGCGCTACACGAAGCCCGGAGACGCCGGCGCCGACGTGGTCTCCCTCACCTTGACACCGGCGCTGGGTGAGCTGCTGAAGGTTCTCGATGCCGGGCCCATGGTCGCCGAGGACGTCGTCGCCGCCCTGCGGGAGCGGGCACCGAGCACCGACGCCGCAGCCCTGCTCGGCTTCCTCGGCAAGCTGCTGGACTCGGCGCTGTTACTGCGCTGCACCGAACTGCTCGCGTCCGGCGAGGAGCCGGTCACCCGTGCCGCGGCCATTCTGGACGGCCTCGGCCGAGCCCGCGAACGGGACGCGATCCAGGAGCTTTCACGGGAGACGTGCGGTCCCCGCCCCCTCCGCCCGGAGCAGTTGCCCGGCGTGCTCGACCGGGGTTGGCGGACGGCGTCCGAGGCGATACCGGCGCTCGCCGAGGTCGCCGACCACCACCGGTTCCACGTCGACGTGGAACTCTCCCTGGACTCGGCGGTCCTCGACCACGGGACCGTGGCCGACCTCGAGGAGACCCTGCGCAGGCTCGAACCCGTTTTCCCTCCGCACGACGGCCTGAAGGACTTCCGCGAGGCGTTTCGGCGCCGTTACGAGGACGCCGAAGTCCCCCTCCTGGAGGTCGTCGATCTGGACAGCGGCCTGCTGACGAGCAGCCAGCGGGAAGTCTCCCGGCTGGCGCGGCTGGCCGGCGTTCGCCACCGGTCCGGCCAGACCGTCCCCGAGGTCCGGCCCGCCCTGTTGCGCGCACTGGACCAGTGGATCACCACCGGCGGCCCCGTCGACCTGCGCGCCTTCGCCGAAGCCGCAGGCACCTCGGCCAAGTCCGTGCAGGCCGCGCTGCTGGACGACCACGAGGGCGCCTATCGGAGCATGCTGGTGGCCGGCCATCGCAGAACGTCCTCCGCCCTGCTGGCCCGCTTCTCACTGGGCCGCGACGATGTGACGCGACGGCTGTACGACCTGGAGAAGGGTGGGCCCGACGAGGCATCGGACCGGGACACGGCGATCAGGGCTGAGCTGCTGCACTCGCCCACCGGGCGGATCGGCAACGTGCTCATCAGGCCGCGTCTCTTCGACGAAGCGGTCGCCCTCTCCGGCGCCGACGGCGGCACGCTCACTCTGGACCGACTCCAGATCCGGCTTGTCGGCGACGAACTCCGGCTCCGAGACGGCGTCTCGGGTCGCCGCGTCCTGCTGGACCTGAGCACCGCCCACAACGTCAGCTCGCCCGGTTCCGATCCCGTCTACTCCTTCCTCGGCCAGTTGGCCGGCACGGACGCGGTGACGTGGGCCTGGGGAGCGCTCGGCAGACTCTCCCACCTGCCCCGCGTGGTGTGCGGTTCGGTGATCGTCACCCCCGAGCGGTGGCGGCTGACGGGCGAGGCAGTACGCAGGATCGTCGCGGCGGCCGACCCGGCCCGGGAGCTGCGCCGCAGCCTGCCGGAGCTCGGCGAGCGCCGCTGGGTCGGCACCGGTGAGTACGATCTGCTCCTCCCCATCGACCTGCACAGCTCCCGCTCCGTCGCCGCCGCGCTGGCCCGCCCCGCGGCCGCTGAGGAGCACACAGTCTTCGTCGAACTGCCGCAGCTGGAGAGCCCCGCAGCCCAGGGGGCCGCGGGTGGCCACGTGGCCGAGGTGGTGGTGCCCCTCGGCGGCGGCCCGCCCACCGCCCGGCACCAGCGCTGGACCGCGCCGCCGCCGGTCTCGCAGGAGGCCGGGCTGGGGACCGAGTGGCTCTACTTCCGGTACTTCACCGGCGTCGCCGCCGCCGACACGGTCGTCGCCCGCGCCCAGGAGTTGGTCCGCGACCTCGGACGACGGGGCAGGGCCGAGGAATGGTTCTTCATCCGCTACGCCGAGCAGGGCCACCACGTCCGCGTGCGGGTCCGGCCCGTCGGCCCCGATGCCCGGCAGGACGTGCTCGGCTCGCTCGACGCGTTCGGGGCACGGCTCCGGGCGACGGGACTGGTGTCCGACTACTCCATGCACCAGTACGTGCCGGAGGTCGCACGCTACGGAGGACCGGTCGCGCTGCGATACGCCGAGGCTCTCTTCGGGGCGGACAGCGACGACGTGGCCGCGTTCGTGGCCTCCAGGCCGGACGAGACGGCACGGCTGCACCATGCGGTCGCCGTGGTGCTGCACTGGTGCGAGACGCTGTTCGACACGCACACCGCCCGCGTCGATTTCCTCCTCGCCTGTATGGAGTCCCTCGGCATGGACTTCGAGAAGGACGGCAACAAGCGCGGGAAGTTCTTCCGGGAACACCGCGGGCAGCTCGACGCGTACCTGGCGTCGTGGCGGCCGACGGCACGGACCTCGGCCCGGCTTGCCGAGTTCGGCGGTGCGGTCCGGGAGGCGTACGAGGAACGCAGCGCCTACCCGTCCTTCGGCTCGGCCCTGCACATGCACTGCAACCGCCTGTTCGCCTTCGACGCGCGGCGGCTCGAGTTTCTCACCTACGACCTGGCCCTGAGAAAGGTCCGTGAATCCATGGCGCGGCGAGGCGCCCGATCCTTCCGGAAGGGAACGGCGTGATACCCACCCCAGAGGCGGCCGAGCAGCTGAAGCTCGCCCGCGTCCTCTACGACGATGCGGCAACCATGATCGCCGCTACTCCGAGCCTGCTGCTGGAGCTCGATCTGGCCCTTGCCTCCCTGGAGTTCGAGCGAGCACTCGGTGAAAGCCGGCCCGCGAAAGAGGCCTTCCGGCGCGCGCTCGACATCCTGCGGGGCTCGCGCAACGTCGAGCCGTGGCTGTACGGCGGTGCGGCCCACGTCGGCTGGACCGCGGTGCACCTCTCCCGCTCCTATGGCGTCCTCGTCGGCGGTCTCGAACCCCTGGATCGGATGATCATGGAGTGGGTCGCCGACTTCCCGGAGGACCGGGACGTCGACCTCCCCCTCGGGCTGCTCGGCCTTGGCGTGTATGGGCTGATCCACCCCGACGAGGGTCTGCGTGAACGGGTCACCGCCGAGATCCTCCGCGTCATCGAGAAGCGGGTCGAGCACGATGAAGGCATCTTCGTGCGGCTCACCGCCTGGGAGCCCCGGGTACGCAGGAGCCCACACCTCGTCGGTCAGCGGGACCTCGGCGTGGCCCACGGGAACGCGGGGCTCGTGTCCTACCTGGCATCGGCCGCGATGAGCGGCCTCGCGTGCGCCCCGCACGCCGCACGTCTCCTCGACCTCGCGCTGAACTGGTTCCTCGGGCAGCGCAGCGATGTCGAGCAGACGGTGTTCTCACAATCCGTGGAGTTCCGCTACATGCCCGCGCGCAGCGCCTGGTGCTACGGCGACCCGGGCATCGCCCTCGCCCTGTCGGTGGCGGCCCGCGCCACCGACAGGGCGGACCTCCGGACCGTGGCCCGGGAAACCGCCAGGTCCGCCACCGACCGTCCGGTATCGCTGACGCGGGTGTCGGACGCCTGCGTCTGCCACGGAGCCTCCGGAATGGCCTGGTTCAACCATCGGAGCGCCACGGAGTTCGGGCTCGTCCAGGCGCGGGATGGCGTCGCGCACTGGACCCGCCACATCGCGGAACAGCGCGAGAAGGGTCCCCTGGAGTACAACTCGCTTGAGCAGAAGCGCAGGGACGCGTCCTTCCTGGAGGGCGACCTCGGCACATCACTCGTCCTGCTGTACCTCGCGACCGGCGTCCGCCCCCTGTGGGAACAGCGGCTGCTGGCGACGCCCGTGGTGGCCGGGGAGCCGATGTGACGTGGCCGAAAGCCCCCGACCCGCGCGGCGGGGGAACGCCTCGAGTCGTCGTGCGCGTGCCCCTGCTGAGCGTCGACGAGGCGACGGCTACGCACACGACCGGACTCCTCCCCGACGATGTCCAGCGGCTGCTGCTGCGCGCCTCCGGGGAGGCGCTTCTGGGCGGAGCAGCGTCCGGTGCAGTGCCATACGACCTGCTCCAGGGCCGGGCCATCCCTCCGGAGGCTGCCGGTGCCGTCCCAGCCGTACTGGCCCCCGAACGGTCCCTGCTCCTGCGCTCCCGCGACCGGCACCGGGTGACCGGACACCCACAGGCGGCCGCACTGCGTGGACTCGTCGGCGCCGCACTGGCCCGGCAGAGCCCTGAGAGCCGTCAGCTCCGTGCCAACCCGACCCTCCGTCGCGACACCACGCACTACCGGCTGTACGCCCCGCATGCCAGAAGCGGCGTCAGGGTCGTCCGGATGCGGATGACAGCGACCACCGAGGCAGTCCTCGCCCGGTGCGGCGACGGCGCGGTACGCCGAGCGGACCTCGTCGCCCATCTCGTCGGCCAGGCCGACGGGACGTCGACGCCGGCGGTGGACGAGTTCGTGAACCGCCTGGAAGCCGCCGGACTGCTGCTCCCCGCGCCTTCGCCGGCCGGTGACGACATGCTTCTGCCCCTCCCCGAGCGGGCCGTCGCGTGGCTGCGTGCGGCCGACGCGGACGACGATGCCACGGTGCTGGAGAACCTGAACAAGACGCTGGCCGTACCTCGCGACCTGGCCCGGTACGCCGAGGACGGGTTCGGACCGGACGCAGCGACGGGCCTGGTTCCGTCAGCAGCGGCCGAGGCTCCCGGGGGCCGACACTTCCGGGCGCGAGTCGCCCCGTGCTTCGCCGCCGCCACTGTCGACCACGCAACCGTGGATCAACTGCGACTGGCCTGCGCCGCGCTGGCCGCCTGGAGCGGTGAGCCGTCCTCCCCGGCGCGGCTGCGCGAGGCGGTACGAGAACACTTCGCCGACGCCCTCGTACCCCTGGCGGAGCTGGCGGACCCCGACCGCCGGCTGCTGGAGCCCCCATCCGCACCGGACCCGTCCGGATACGCCCAGGAACAGCACACCCACATAGCGCGCGCCCTGGCGCGCTGGATGGACATGGGAGAGCCCGTCGACCTCGCGGAGCTCGCCGTTCACCGCAGGGACACGCCAGCGTTCCGGCCTGACGCGTCGCCCGACCGGTGGATCCACGCGGCGCTGCTCGACGAGCCAGGCAGCGTCGGCAGTGCCCTGCTCCTCGCCGGATGGCGCGACCTGCCGGAGGACACCGCGGAGGACTTCGGCGTACTCGAGTTCACACACTGGGCCCCCGCGCCGCCCCCGGAACGTCTCCTCATCTCCTTCCGGACCGACGGAACCCCGCTCCTGACCGACGCCGACACCGGCGCGCCAGTCTCCTTCGGCGCCGCGCTGTCCGTCGCCAGGTTCGAGAACTCACCGCTCACGTTCGCCTTGGAGCGGCTGCGGCCGTCCGAGCCCCTCAGCTGGGAGTGGGGCGCGCTCGGCGAGCTGCCGCACCTGCCCCGTGTGACGCACGGCGCCGTCGTGGTGGCTCCCGAGCAGTGGTCCTTGCAGCCGAGCGTCCTGGCGACGGTGGTGCGGGCGCCGGACCCCGCCGCCGCCCTGCGAGCCTGCCTCCCCGGCGTGGGCGACCGCCGCTGGCTGGGGCTGCGGGTGCCCGGACGCACCCTGCCGGTCGACAGCGCATCGGTGGACCACTTCCGGGGTGCGCTCCGACTCGTAAGGCAGGACGCACCGTTGCGGGTCGTCGAGTTGCCCCAGTTCGAGCACCCCGCGGTGGTCGGCGAGTCGGGCAGGCACACGGCGGAGGTGCTGATCGACGCGTGCGAGCCCCGAACCCAGGTGCCGCGCCCCGCCGTGCTCCGACGGGGAAGCCCGGAGCGGGTCGTGGCGTACCGGTTCGCGTGCGTCCCCGAGGCCTCCGACCGGCTGCTGGTGGAGGTCGCGGCCGTGCTGGACCGACTCCGGGCGGCCCGACAGGCCGAGGAGTGGTACGTAGAGCGCTCCGGGCCGGCCGAGCACCACCTGACGGTGCTGTGCCGCACATCGGAGCCCGGCCACCGGGCAACAGTGCTCGCCGCCCTCGACGACCTGGTGTTCCGGTTCACCGCGGACGGCTGGATCCTGGACGGCCGCGTCGAAAGGCGGCCCTTCGCGGCCGTCTCCCCGGGAGACGACGAGTGCTGGGACGTCGCCGCCCGGCTGGCGAGCGCGGACACCGTCGACGTGCTGCGGTACCTGAGCGACCCCAGGACCGACATCGAACGGCTCGAGCGGTGCGTGGCCGACTGCGCGGCATGGGCGCGGCTGATGAGCGGATCCCCTGCGGACGCTGCCGCCCTGGCCGCATCACTGGCAGGGGGCGACGCCCCCGTCGAGCACCTGCGTGCGGTTCTCCACTCCTTCGAGCGGGCCCGGCCGGCCGCCCGCGCCTACGCCCCCCACGAGCCGGACCCCGTCGTCGCCGAGCGCCTCACCGAGTTCGTCCACACGCTCGCCACGAGCCCGACCGCCGACCGGTGGACGGCACTCACCGGTGTTCTGCGCGCGCACTGCGGTCGGCTCTTCCCTGACCGGGCTCCGCTGTGGCGCGCCGCGACAGCGGAGCTCACCGTTCGATCCCTCCAGGAAGGACTCGCCCCATGACACCGCACGTACCCGGCCCGTGGCTGCGGCGCACGGTGGACTCGCTCGTTCGGAACGCCCGTTCGGCGGCAGCCCTCACCGGCGACGATCCGGCGGCCCGGCGTGCGGTGCTCGTCGAGATCGGTATCGACCGGAGCGGGCACGACGCCGCGCTCAGGGCGATCGACGCCCTGGACGGCGCGGACGCCCCCGGTGACCGGGACCGTGAGCGAGAGGACGGTGCCCAGGCGGGTTCCGTCGCGCTCGCGGCCGCCTTGCTGGCTGGCAGGTGACGTCGCCCCGATGACCACTCACCCCATCGAGCGGGAGAAGCTCACCCCGCACGTCCCCTCCGTCTGCTTCCGCGGCGAGGAACTCACGGCGGAGAAGCACACGTTCGCCGGTACGCACCGCAGCATCCCCCCGGAGGAGACGCTGCGGCGCATTCGCCCCTGCTTCCCCCGGGCAGGCATCACCCGGCTCGCGAACATCACGGGCCTCGACCGGATCGGGATCCCCGTCACCCTCGCCGTCAGGCCCAACGGGCGCACCCTGAGCACCAACGCCGGTAAGGGACTGACTCTGGAGAACGCCCTGGTGTCTGGCGCCATGGAGGCCCTGGAGCTGCACCACGCCGAAGTGGAGTGGCGGCCCCGCGCCGTGCGGCGCTCCTACCGCGACATCCGCTCCGAGTACGCGGTGCCGCCGGTGGAGGAGCTGCCCCTCGCCAAGTCCGCCCCGTTCCCCCGCGACTGGCCCTTCGTGTGGACCACCGGCTGGGACCTGCTGGGACAGGAGGAGGTGGCGCTGCCCGTCTCGATGATCCACATGGGCAACCGCACCGAGCGCGTCCACGACCTCCACGCCTTCCAGATCACCTCGTCGGGGCTGGCGTCGGGGAACAACCTGCTGGAGGCGGTCCACGCCGGTCTCCTCGAGGTCGTCGAGCGGGACGCGGCCACCTGCCACAAGGAACGGTGGAGCGTCCAGCGGGTGCCCCCGCCGGTCGTGGACCATGCCTCGATCCCGTACGCGTCGGTCCGGGAACTGCTCGACCGGCTCGACCACGCCGAGATCGCGGTGGTCGTCTTCGACTGCACCGTCGACACCGGCGTACCCGTATACATGGCCGACATCTTCGACCGGAGCCACTTGGTTCCCGGCACCTTCCGCGGATACGGCGCGCACCTCGACCCCGAGATCGCCCTCTCCCGGGCGCTCACGGAAGCCGTGCAGGCCCGGACCGTGTCGATCGCCGGCTCGCGCGACGACCTCTACCGGCACCGGGACGTGCACCGTCAGACGGAGCGCGACCACCGGCGCATGGAGGTGCTCAACAGCGGGGGCGCGCCCTTCGCGCCCGCCCCACTGCCCTCCACAGGCACCACCACCTTCCAGGGCGACGTGCGGCTGCTGATGGAGCGAGTGGCGGCCGCCGGTCTGCGGCGGATCGTGGTGGTCGACCTGTCCTCGCCGCTGTACCCGGTCTCCGTGGTCAAGGTCGTCGTCCCCGGCATGGAGGGCTATCGCATGGAGAGCTACGCACCAATGGAACGCGCGACACGGTTCGCGCGGAACCGGCCCGAGAGGGGTGCGTCATGACGGCCGTCGTCTTCCTGGGGCCCTCGCTACCGCTGGACGAGGCGCGTGGCATCCTCCCGGACGCCGACTTCCGGCCGCCGGCCCGGCAGGCCGACGTCATCTCGGCCGCCACCGAGCCCGGAACGACCGTGATCGCTCTTATCGACGGGGAGTTCTCGCAGGCCAGGTCGGTCTGGCACAAGGAGATCCTCCTGGCGCTCGAACGCGGGGTCCATGTCTTCGGTGCTTCCAGCATGGGCGCCCTGCGGGCCGCAGAACTCGCCGAGTTCGGCATGGTGGGCCGCGGCGAGGTGTTCGAGCAGTTCGTCTCGGGAGAACTGATCGACGACGACGAGGTCGCGCTCACGTACACCAGCGACGACGGCCGGTACCGCCACATGTCCGAGCCCATGGTGAACATAAGGGCCACCCTTGACACGGCGGTCCGGACCGGCGCACTGACGCGCCAGGTGGGTGACGCGGCGGTCGAGGAGGCCAAGGCCCTGCGCTTCGGCGACCGTACGCCGCGCGCCGTGACGCACGCTCTGCGCGAGCGCGGTCTGGACGCGGCCGACGCCGACGCCGTGTTCCGCTGCCTGAAGCACCACCCCGTCGACCTCAAGGCCCAGGACGCTCGCTCCCTGCTGGAGGAACTGCGGTCACTGGAGCCTCACCCAGCGGCCTGGGGGCCCCTGCGCACGCCGGTGGCGCCGACCGTGGCCATGCGCACGCTGTACGACCGGGAGCGAAGAGTCCGGGTCGACGACACCCCGATCGCCCTCGCCGACATTGCCGACCACGTGCAGGTGCACCACCCCGCTCCCGAACGGCTCAACGACACCGCACTCACTCGGGCCCTGACACTCGCGCTCGCCCAGCTGCTGGAGGTGGCACCCGGGCCCCAGGACGTAGACACCGAGGCCGCCCGCTGGCGGATCCGGCACGGCAGGCAGGACGACGCGGCGTTCTCCGCCTGGCTGGAGGCCAACCACCTCTCCCACGACGAGTTCCGCGCGCTGGCTGGCGACGCGGCGCGCGTACGGGCCCTGCGGCGCTGGCTCCTGTACAGCCACGCGTCGGAACGCTCGACCCGCTTCGTACTCGACCAGCTTCGCTGGGACGACGAGTACGAGACCTGGTCTCGGAGCGCTGCCGCCCACCAGGAGCGGGTGGACCGGGCGGGAGCGGTCCGTCTCGAACGGCGGTACCGCGCGGACCCCGAAGAGCTCGCCGCCGAGCACGATGCCTGGCTCGGCCACCGCCCGGAGTCGGACCTGGCCACCCGGGCCGAGGAGGCCGGCTTCCACTCCGTACAGGACCTGGCACTGGCCTTGGCGCGAGCCGGGGTCGCCCGCGAGGAACTCCTGGGGGAGCTGCGGGACGCGATCCGGGCCGATCTCGACGGCCCGCGGCCCCCGGCGTCGGCCGACGCACCCCCCGCGCCGGCCGAGGTGCCCCCGGTACCGGCCGACGTGGCGCGGGAACGCCACGCCACGGACAACGAGCAGCTTGAGAAGGGGAACTGAGCGTGACATCAGAAAGCCCGAAGCGGAACGTCCCGGCCGACCTGACCGAGCTGATCGATGGGCTGCCCGCCCACGACGCCACGGCGGTGCGCGACTGGCTCGCCGGAGACCCGAACGGTCCCGACACGGGCCGTCCCGTCGGCACCCGCGCGCTGTTCAGCAGCACGGAGCGCGCCGTGGAGGAGTTCCGACCGACGTCCGACGACGAGGGCGCGATCCGTTCCGTCGGCGTCATCGGCGGCGGAACCGCAGGCTACCTGACGGCCCTGGCCCTCCGCGCCAAGCGGCCCTGGCTGGACGTCACGCTCGTGGAGTCGGCGGCCATCCCCATCATCGGGGTGGGCGAGGCCACCACGCCCGCCATGATCACCTTCCTCCACCATTACCTGGGCATCGACCCCGAGCGGCTCTACCGCGAAGTGGACCCGACCTGGAAGCTCGGCATCAAGTTCGACTGGGGCCCGGACCCGGACGGTTTCATGGCGCCGTTCGACTGGGACAGCAACGCGATCGGCATGCTGGGCGCGCTGGCCGAGACCGGCGGGATCGACGGCTTCTCCCTCCAGTCCCTGCTGATGCGGGCCGACCGCACCCCGGTGTTCCGGGTGGGGGACCGTCACGTCTCGCTGATGAAGCACCTGCCCTTCGCCTATCACCTGGACAACGGCCGCTTCGTCGCCTTCCTCACCCGGTTGGCCCGGGAGCGCGGGGTACGCCTCGTGGACGCGCGGCTGCGCGAGGCCGTCCTGGACGCCTCCGGGAACGTCTCGGCCCTGCGTGCCGACGACGGGAGCGAGCTGAGCTTCGACTTCTACGTCGACTGCACCGGGTTCCGGTCGATGCTGCTCGGCAAGGCCATGGGCACCCCCTTCCAGAGCTACGCGGACAGCCTCTTCACGGACTCCGCCGTCACGGTCAACACCGACCACGGCGGGCACCTCAAGCCCTACACGACCGCCACCACCATGGACGCCGGCTGGTGCTGGACCATTCCCACGCCGCAGAACGACCACCATGGCTACGTCTACTCCTCGGCCGCGCTGTCCGAGGAGGAGGCGGTGCGCGAGCTCGCCCGGCGCTTCCCCGCGTCGACCGAACCGCGCCACGTGAAGTTCCGCGTCGGCCGGCACGAGGAGGCGTGGCGAGGAAACGTCATGGCCGTCGGGAACTCCTACGCCTTCGTCGAACCGCTGGAATCGAGCGGCTTGCTCATGATCACCATGGGCATCCAGGCGCTCGTCAGCAGTCTGCCCTCCTCCCTCTCGGACCCCTCGCCGCGGGAACTCGTGAACCGGGCGCTCGCCGACCGGTGGGACGCGATCCGCTGGTTCCTGTCGATCCACTACCGCTTCAACACCCGGAAGGACACGCCCTTCTGGCAGGACGCTCGGACGCGCACGGACATCTCCGGACTTCAGCCGCTCGTCGACGCCTTCGCGGGAGGCGCCCCGCTGCGGTACCGCAACCCGCTCGTCCGGGCCCTTCTGCAGGCCACCGCGCCCACGTTCTACGGCCTCGCGGGAGTGGACACCATCCTCCTCGGACAGCGCGTGCCCGCCCGCATCCTGCGGTCGGGCGAACCGCCGGCGGAATGGCGTCGGCGGCACCGTGCGGCGAAGGCCCTGGTGACCCACGCGCTGCCGCAGGACCAGGCGCTCGCGGCCTACGCCACAGACCCGCGCTTGCTCAAGGAACTGCTGGAGGCCCCGGACAGCTGGGCGAGCCGCGCCACCGCAGTGCGCAACGGAATGGGCTGATGGGCTCGACCGGACTCGTGCCAGCAGCCTTGGACGCGGGCTCGGCAGAGGGCACCTCGGTGCGCCTTCTGCTGAGCCTGGCCGTCGTGCTCGCGGCCGCCTTCCTCGGCGGCAGGATCGCCGTCCGGCTGCGCCAGCCCGTGGTGATGGGCGAGATCGTCGCCGGGATCGCCCTCGGCCCCAGTGTACTCGGACTGCTGCCGGGCGACGTGTCGGGCATTCTGTTCACCCCGGACGTCCGGTCGCTGCTCGGCGGTCTCGCACAACTGGGGCTGGCGTTCTTCCTGTTCGGGATCGGTTACCGGGTAGACGCGGCACATCTGCGGGGAGCCCGAGGGTTGGTGGCCTCCGTCTCCCTCGGCTCAGTGGCGGTGCCCTTCGCCCTCGGCACCGGACTGGCGGCCGTCCTGTACCCCTGGTTCGAACAGGCGGAACTGGGCATCGACGGCATGGCGGCACCGGTCCTCTTCATCGGCACGGCGATGTCCATCACCGCTTTCCCCGTGCTGGCACGGATCCTGGCCGAGCACGGGATGCAGAACGGACGCGCCGGAGCGATCGCCCTGGCCTGTGCGGCGGTGCAGGACGTAGCGGCCTGGGGGCTGCTGGCCGTCGTCCTCGTCGTGGCCTCGACCGGTACCACCGGGGCACTGGCGCTGATGGCCGTCCAGACGACGGCCTTTCTGCTCGTCCTGTTCTGCGTGGTGCGCCCCGGCCTCGCCTGGCTCCTCTCGCCTCGCCGGAGCTTCGGCGGCCCCGCCCTGACCCACGCCGTGTTCGTCGTAGGGCTCCTTCTGGCGGCCTGGGCCACAAGCGCGATCGGCCTCCATGCAGCCTTCGGCGCCTTCCTCTTCGGCGTGGTGGTGCCCCGACGGCACACGGAAAGCCACTACCCCGAATCCGCGGCACGGATCGACCAGGCCGCAGCGCTGCTGCTGCCCGCCTTCTTCACAGTGACCGGACTGTCCGTGGACCTCTCCGCTCTGGGCGGCAAGGGGCTCGTCATGGCCGTCGCCGTCCTCGGCGTCGCGTGCACGGGCAAGTTCCTCGGCGCGTATCTCGGCGCCCGGCTGGCCAGCGCGCCGAGACACGAAGGCCTAATCCTCGGAGTGCTGCTCAACGCGCGCGGTCTCACCGAACTCGTGCTGCTCAACATCGGCCTCAGCGCCGGTGTCGTGGACAGTCGCATGTTCGCGGTGATGGTCGTCATGGCGCTCGCCACCACGCTCATGACGGGGCCCCTGCTACGCCGGGTGGACCGGCCGGCACTGCCGCACCCGTCCGATGCTGTTGCCTCCGAGGCGGCAAGCGTCAAGGACCGGAGGCTGCTGAGGCATACGCGGCTCGGCTAGGGACCTGAGTCATCACTATTCCGGCATGAGTCGTCCGGGTCCGAAGAATCCACCGTTGTCGGTCACTGATGTCCAGCGGGCGGTGCTTGAGGGCTGTGTTCGGCGCACGTCGGCCCAGCCAGCGGTCCAGCAGTCACGGATCGTCCTGGAGTGCGCAGAAGGCCACTCGATCACGGAGGTGTTCCCCAGAAGGTGGCTGTGGGGGCGTGGGCCAGCGGTGGAATGCCAGGGGTTCGGAGATGCCGTTGCGCTATGTCTCGGAGGCGCCGCTGAGGACGCGGAATGTGCTGGCCCCGGCGGATGACGCGCGGCCGAACTGGTGACGCTCGTCTGACGCACGGCCGTCCTGTGGGCACGGTGAAATGGGGTCTGACCTGCTGGTTCCTTGATCGTTACGTTGTATTATGTCTTCCCGATGACCCATCATGTGGAGTGCGTGGCGATCCTTGAGCCTGTCGATAAGGGCCGCTGACCTGCGGGTTTGTTGACTGTGCATTATGGGTGCCACGCCCGTTACGGGCGATATCTTGACGCATATTCGACGCACGTGACGCACGTTTGACGCACGGGCGGCACGATTTCTGATGGGTCGTCATGCGTGCTTGGCTACCGCCGGTTGGAGCCTCGGCTGTGTGGTCGGAGGCACCTTGAGGTGGCTCAGGTACTGGGTGCCGAGCTGTTGACCGCCCTCGCCTCATTCGCTTGTCGGTAGTGACGTTCCGTGAGGCTAGGCGAGGTCCGTGGACCGTACGCACGTCTGGCGTCCGACAGGGCGTGCTGCCTGCACGGGAATGCCGCCCTCCTCACCAGTGCGACAGCTGGTCGGAGGGCGGCATTCCGTCGGAGCGGACGGCACTGTCTACGGTGCATGGGCGCAGCAGTCCTGGCGCACCCTCCTGGGCGGGCGCCAGTCGCGCGGCCACATGCTCGGAAGCTGAGCTGCCGGCCTGGACGGACGACCGAGTCAGCGCTGTGTTCCTCTGGTCACGCTGTGGGCTGACTGTTCCAGTCACTTGGCGGGGGTCCGCCCGTCGATTGCCGGATAGCCGACGGAGCGCCCGAGGCCCCAGGCTGTGGGCATGACCCGTCGTACTCAGCGGGCCGACGCCGTCCCACCGCTGACCGTGTGCGGGGCAGACCACAGAGGAAAGGAATCTTGTGAACACCGCGTCCGCCCCGGAGGAGACGGGTGCCGAGTCCCTGCGCGTCCACGAGACGCTCAAGGCGCTGTACGGATATGTCCGCCCGCACCGCTGGACTGTCGTGCTCGGTCTGCTGCTGGCGCTGGTGGGCGCCGCCGGAGGGCTGCTCCAGCCGCTGGCCACGAAGGCGCTCGTCGACCGGCTCTCGTCCGGTGGCACACTCGCCACCATCCTGCTGGCGCTGACCGCACTGGTACTGCTGAGCACGGTGGCCGAGGCGTTCGGCGCCTACGTCCTGGAGCGGACGGCCGAGTCGGTGGTGCTGGCCGCTCGCCGCAGCCTGATCGGCCGGATGCTGCGGCTGCGGCTCTCGGCCGTGGACAGGATGCAGCCGGGCGATCTGATGTCGCGAGTCACCTCCGACACCACGCTGCTGCGGGCCGTCAGCACCCAGGCGGTGGTCAACGCCGCGACCGGGGCGCTGACGCTGATCGCGGCGGTCGTCGTCATGGCCTTCCTGGATGCTCTGCTGCTGGGTGTCACGCTCGGTGTGGTCGTGGTCGTCGGGGCGGGCGCCGCCCTGGTGATGCCGAGGATCGGGCAGGCCGCCGAGCGCTCCCAGGCCGCGGTCGGGGAGATGTCCACCGGCCTGGAGCGGGTCTTCGGCGCGTTCCGCACCGTGAAGGCGTCCGGCGCCGAACAGCGGGAGACCGCTCGCATCGAGGCGTCGGCCCGGCGGGCCTGGCGCCACGGCGTGCGCGGCGCGAAGTGGGAGGCCTTGCTGGGAACGGCGGACAACCTCGCCGTCGAGCTGGCGTTCCTCGCGGTCCTCGCGGTCGGCGGGGCGCGGGTGGCGTCCGGGGACATCCCCGTCTCCACGCTCATCGCCTTCCTGCTGTACCTCTTCTACCTGATGGAGCCGGTGTACAAGCTGGTCGAGGCCGCCTCCGCGTACCAGGAGGGCGCGGCCGCGATCTCCCGGATCCAGGAGGTGGACCGCCTCGCGGCGGAGCCGCCGGCCGCGGACCGGCCGGTGCGGGCCGGGGCGGCGGCCGTACGGCGGCCGGCGGCGGTCCGCTTCGAGAACGTGTCCTTCCGGTACGGGCCCGGGCTGCCGTACATCCACCGGCGGGTGGACTTCGAGGTGCCGGGCGCCGGGATGACCGCCTTCGTCGGGCCCTCGGGCGCGGGCAAGTCGACGGTCTTCTCGCTCATCGAGCGGTTCTACGAGACGACCGGCGGGCGCATCCTGGTCGACGGCACGGACATCCGGCAGTGGCCGCTGTCCGAACTGCGGTCCGTCATCGGGTACGTCGAGCAGGACGCGCCGGTCCTCGCCGGCACGCTGCGGGAGAACCTCGTCTTCAGCGCGCCCGGAGCGACGGATGACGACATCCGCGCCGTCCTCGTCCGGACGAGGCTCGACACGCTCGTCGAGCGTCTTCCGCACGGCCTCAACACCCTGGTCGGGCACCGCGGCTCGAAGCTGTCCGGCGGCGAGCGCCAGCGCGTGGCGATCGCCCGCGCGCTGCTGCGCAGGCCCCGGCTGCTGCTCCTGGACGAGGCGACCTCGCAGCTCGACGCGGTCAACGAGCTGGCGCTGCGGGACGTCATCGCAGAGACGGCACGCGAGACCACCGTCCTGGTGGTGGCGCACCGCCTGTCCACGGTGACGGACGCGGACCGCATCGTCGTCATGGACGCCGGCAAGGTCCGCGCGATCGGCACCCATCAGGAACTGGCGGCCGAGGACGAGCTGTACGCACAACTGGCGGCGACCCAGCTCCTGGTCCCGGCCGAGCACCCCGCCGTGTGAGTGGAGTGCTCAGCCGGTCTGCCCCCGCCGAACGGCGGGGGCAGACCGGCTGAGTTGCGGAGTGGCGGCGGACAGTCGTCGGGTACCGGCGCACCGGACAGCGCGTGAGGCTGAGGGCAGCGCCGCGCGTCACCGGGCGGTTCGCTGCTGCGTGCTCTGTCCGCCACCTCTCTTGGAGGCCCCATGCCCGTCCTCATGGCCAAGGGCCAGCAGGTTCCCCTGCGCACGGCGGACGGCCGCCCGCTCCATCTGATGCGGATGGCCATCGGCCGGCGGTCCGCTCCGCGCTCTGGTTCGCTCTGCCCAGGTCGGCGCGGCCGCTTCGGCGCCTTCGGCCTGCTGTACGGCCAAGGCCGTTTTCTTGACGCGGTGTTCGCCGATAGTCCCGCCCACCCGGACGGCTCCATCGAGCACTTCGCCGGCCCGGTGGTGGAGAACGTCGCGGGCGAGGAGGGCAAGGAGTCGTTCGTCGCCCGTCTGTCCCGGCTGCCTCCGCACGCGGACCGCCTTGAGTTCGGCGTCAGTTCCTTCGACGGCAGCACCTTCGAGGCCGTGCAGAGCGCGCACTGCCGGATTGTCGACGACGGCCTGGGCCACAAGCTGGCCCGGTACGCGTTTCCCGCCCACGGCCTCCACGCGGCGCTGATCATGGCGGCGGTGACCCGCGCTGGTGGCGCCGGGACCATGAAGGCCCTCGGTGCGCCGGTGGCGTGTACCACCTTCGCCTTGCCTCCTCCGGGCCGCCGAGGCGTGACCCGGTCGGCCCACGAAAGCAGGACGCTGCCGAGCACGCCGGCCCCGGCGCCGCCGCCCAACAGATGTTTTTGGTGCGGGATATGGTGCCGAACCCGGCGCCCGTGCACGCTGTGCAACGCGCGTAGAACTGCCATACGGAGGACACCCTCCGGTCCCCCGCGCGCAATCCAGCCCGCATAGAACTGCCCTGCCGCCACGGTGTGTTCCTCACGGAACCCCGGTGCGGTATTCCGCGAACCGTCCGCAACCGCTCGCGAAAGGCACCCCCCATGTCACCTCGTCGCATACCTGCCAGACGCCCCCGCCGTACCGCCGCGCTCGGCGCCGCCTGCCTGGCCGCCGCCCTGACGCTGGCCACGCTCGTCACCACCCCCACGGCGAACGCCGCCGCCTCGGTTCCGTCGCAGGGATCGGCGACGCAGCTCGACGTCGGCAACTGGAACGTCGAGTGGTTCGGCGCGCCGAACTATGGCCCGACCGACGAAGCGCTTCAGCAGCAGAACGTGCACGACGTCATGGCGGGCACCGACATGGACGTGTGGGGCCTCTCCGAGGTCGTCAGCACCTCGGCCTTCAACACCCTCGTGGCGGGCATGCCCGGGTACACCGGGGTCGTGGCCAACGACCCGATCGTGACGAACGGGGCCCAGTACTACTCGGACTTCGGCAACACCGAGCAGAAGGTCGCCCTCGTCTGGCGCTCCGGCATGGCCACCCTGGTGAGCGCGAAGGTCATCCTGACCGACCAGAACAGCAACTTCGCCGGCCGTCCGCCGGTGGAGTTCACGCTGCGCGGCACTTTCGACGGTGTCACCCGTGACCTCGTCTTCATCGTCCTGCACGCGAAGGCCGGTTCCACCCAGGACGCGTGGAACCTGCGCAATCCCGCGTCGCAGGCCCTGAAGTCGTACCTCGACACGACCTACCCCACGCAGAACGTCTTCGTCCTCGGTGACTGGAACGACGACGTCGACACCTCCATCACGTCCGGGCAGGCCTCCCCGTACGCCAACTTCGTGAACGACGCGGCACGCTACACCTTCCCGACGCGGGCCCTCTCGCTGGCGGGCGTACCGTCGACGACGGGCTACCCGGACTTCATCGACCACCAGCTCAACACCAACGAGGTGCAGGCCAAGTACGTCGCGGGCTCGGCGAAGGCCTTCCAGCCCCAGGCCTACGTCCCGAACTACGCGACGACGACGAGCGACCACTACCCGGTGCTGGCCCGCTACGACTTCACCCTCGGCGGTGGCGGTGGTACGAACCAGCCGCCCACGGCCTCGTACACATCTTCCTGCACCGCTCTCACCTGTACGTTGACCGACGGCAGCACCGACTCCGACGGCACCGTCGTGAGCCGCAGCTGGAGCTTCGGCAACGGTCAAGCCTCGACGGCGACGAACCCGACCGTGACCTACGCGTCGGCCGGAACGTACACGGTCTCGCTGACGGTGACGGACAACGGCGGAGCCACCCACACCACGACCCAGAACCTCACCGTCACCACCGACAGTGGCGGCGGACCCGCGAACGTCATCATCAACGAGGTCCTGGCCAACGAACCGGGCAGCAGCACCGCCGGCGAGGCCATCGAAATCGTGAACACCGGTGGCACGGCCATCGACATCGGCGGCTGGACCCTCCGGGACGGGACGGCAGTGCGCCACACGTTCGCGGCCGGTACGACGCTGCAGCCCGGCAAGGCGATCACTGTGTTCGGCGCGGGCTCGGCGATCCCCGGTGGCATCGTCGCGGTGGCGGCCGGCACCGGCGGCCTCAGCCTGTCCAACAGCGGTGACCAGGTCATCCTGCGGGATTCGACCGGAACGACGGTCCAGTCGATGACCTACACCTCAAGCCAGGCCAACTCCGACGGCGTTTCCGTCAACCGAAACCCCGACGGCTCGGCGACCGGCGGCTGGGCCAAGCACCACACCATCAGCTCGCTGACCAGCTCGCCCGGCCGGCACGCCGACGGAACGGCCTACTGAGCCCCGGTCCATCGGCTCGACTGCGACAGACGGCCGAGGGCCGTCGGAGCCGGGGCGGGCCGTCAAGGACCGCCCGCCCCGGCCCGGCGTCATCGCACGTACTTCGCCGGCTTGGTCGCGGCGTTGAGCAACGCCTCCAGCGGCCCGCGGCGGAAGAACCGGGACCAGACCGCGGCGAACGCGATCGCGCACAGGATGTACGTGAGCACGGGCACCCACGACGTCGTCGTGCCGGAGCCGGAGGCGGGCCACGCGGACTGTGCGAGGAAGTGACCGACGTACGCCGTCAGGGACATGGTGCCCACGGCGATGACCGGTCTCGCCAGACGGCGCAGGCGTGCCACGCGGTCCATCAGCACTGTCGCGCCCACGATCACGAGAATCGCGACGCCCACGCTGCCGATGATGTCGAACGTGGTGCCGGTGTGCGGGCCGGCACCCAGGAGGTCCGAGGCGGACGATATGAGCTGCTCACTGGAGCCACTGCCGCCGGACCCCGGTCCGGATCCGCTGAAGGCGGACCCGGAGCCGCCGGACCAGGACCCGGAGCCGGTGGACGATCCACCGGTTGCCGTGAACACCGCGTCCTTGCCCGCCAGCAGCAGCGACAGGCCGTACGCGGCCACGGTGAGGGCGGCGCCAAGGGCGGCCAGGCGCCGCTGGACGGAGGCGGCCGGCAGGTCGAGGCGGGCCAGCGCCATCCCGGCGATCACGAACGGCATCCACGTGATCGTCGGATAGAGGCCCGTGAGGAGCAGATCGATCACTCCCACGCCGTTGAGCTTCTCGAGCGGGTCGTAGGCGTTGATGCTCTGCTGGACCGATTCGTTCAGCCACGCGCGCAGGACGAACGCCAGCTGGGGTGTGACGAGCGCGAGCCCGGCCGCGATGGTGGCCAGTGCCTTGGCGGACAGCCGCAGCAGGGGCAGGGCGAGGAGGAAGTACACGCCGTAGAAGCCGAGGATGACGACGTCCCCGTATTCGATCGCCAGCACGCTGCCCAGGGCCAGCAGGATCACGGCGCGGATCGCGATCCGGGCCTTCGCCTGCCGGCCCGCCAGGCCGGTCTTCGGCTCACGGCGGCCGGCGATCAGCATCAGCGAGAACCCGGCGAGGGTGGCGAACAGGACCGACGAGTGCCCGTCGGCCAGGTACCGGACCCAGGTGCCGAACCCGGTCGTGGCCTCAAGCGGCGGGCCGATGTGCACGACGTACATGCCGAACACCGCGAGCGCGCGGGCCAGGTCCACGCCGACGAGACGACCCATCGAGGGGCCGCCCGAGGGCTTCCCGGCGGACTCGGACGAGGTACGGAGTCCTGGAGGCGAAGTCTCCTGCGGAGCTGACGTCGCCTGCGACGGCTGCATCTGTGTCATATGAGGAATCTCCCGGTCCGGTAGGGAAGCGGACTATCCGGCAGGCTTCGGTGGCACCCGTGCCGACCGGCCGGGACCACCCCGCCGACCGGCAGGCCGGGCGGGCGGATCAGAGGTGGCGGTCGATGGTGGGGAGGAGGTCCTGGAAGGTGGCCCCGGAGGCGGGTTCACCAAGGGCGGTCAGCTGCCACGCCCCGTTGATGCGGGAGATCTTGGCCATGACCTGGGCGGTGTGGCGGCCGCCGCCGGACAGGGTGTAGCGGGCGAGTTCGGCCCCCGTGGAGTCGTCCACCAGGCGGCAGTAGGCGTTCTCGACCTCGTCGAAGGTCGCGCCGGTGAAGGAGTTCACGGTGAAGACGATCTGGTCCACTTCCGCCGGCATCCGCGTGAAGTCGACGGTGATGGCCTCGTCGTCCCCCGGCCCGTCACCGCCGGTGCGGTTGTCGCCGGAGTGCTTCACGGCACCGAAGATGCCGGTCAGGTGCTGGAAGTAGACGACGTCCACGACGCGCCGGCCCGCGTACAGGACCGCGGAGGCGTCGAGGTCGATCTCCGTGGGGCCCATCAGCCTGCCGAGGAAGCCCGTGCGCGTCCGCGGCTGCCATCCCAGCCCCATCCGTACGTGACTGAGGGGGGTCGTGTCGGGCTTGGTCAGGCTGATCCTCTGGCCCTTGGTGAGGTTGAGGGACATGCGTACTCCCGGGTGGGTCGAGTCGAAGGGGGTGGCCGGGCCCGGACGGCGGCCGGCTGGGAGGGCCCGTCGGCCGCGCGTGGTGGGGATGTCCACGCGGGCGGGGCTGCGGGACGGGTGTCCCGGAGGTCAGAGGCTGACGCCGAAGTCCTGGGCGATGCCGACGAGGCCGGAGACGTAGCCTTGGCCGACGGCGCGGAACTTCCATTCCGCGCCGCTGCGGTAGAGCTCGCCGAAGACCATCGCGGTCTCGGTGGCGGCGTCCTCGCTGAGGTCGTAGCGGGCGATCTCGACCCCGTCGGCCTGGTTCACCACCCGGATGTAGGCGTGGCGCACCTGACCGAAGTTGTGGGCGCGGGCGGCGGCGTCGTGGATGGAGACCGGAAAGACGATCTTCGCCACGTCGGCGGGTACGGTGGCGAGGTTCACCTTGATGACCTCGTCGTCGCCGGCGCCTTCACCGGTGAGGTTGTCGCCGGTGTGCTCGACCGAACCGTCCGGGCTGGTGAGGTTGTTGTAGAAGACGAAGGACGCGTTGGAGGCGACCTTGCCGCTCTCGCCGCACAGCAGCGCGCTCGCGTCCAGGTCGTAGTCGGTGCCCGTGGTGGTGCGTACGTCCCAGCCCAGGCCGACCTGGACCGCGGCGAGACCCGGAGCCTCCTTGCTCAGCGAGACGTTGCCGCCCTTGGACAGCGAAACACTCATGATGTTCTCTCCTGACTTGGGACACTCGAAGAAGGACCGCACAGGCCCTGGTTGTTCTGTCCCGGGAGGTTGCCGACGGCTGTGGCCAGAACAGTGATCAGTACGGCGACGACCGCTGCGACGGCACCGGCGAGCAGGGTCCGGCTGGTGGCCGACACGGGGTTGCTCCTTGCTTCTGCTCCCGGCCGACGCACGGCCACGGCGAGCGGACACGGGATCGTCCGTCCGTCGGACAGGGCCGACGCTCACGGCCTCCCGGCTCGCGTGTCCCCAACCTCGTCGATGCTTCGGCCCGGCGGTATCCGACGGGTGACCGGTCGCCCCCCGCCATGCGGCGGGAGAACCATCCGCCGCTCCGGCACCCCCGCCACCTGGCGGGGTACGTGTGGCCGGTTGCCGGGTGGTGAATCCTCCGGATCCTCACGAATGTCGTGGACGTGACCGCATCAACGACTCCGCCGACCACCGCCGTGAAGCCTCGCCCGACCGTGGTGACACCACGGTGCCGTCGCGCGGCGGCCACAGCCTGCGTCTGGTACCTGCGTGTCATGGCTCTGCTCAATGTGCTGGCGGTGCTGTCCGCTCCCCTGCGCGACCGGGTGCGGGAACACAACGAGGGCGAGCACTTCACCCCGTACCTGCTCACCGCCGGCCTGGTGTCCGCGATGCTCGCCCTGTGCCTGGCCGTCACCATGCGCAGGCGCAAGCGCGCGGCGTGGATTCTCAACACGGTCCTCGCCGCGCTGACCCTGTCGGTCATGATCCTCTGGCTGCTCGTGCCCGGCGAGGAACCCGGCTTCCGCCACCACTGGATCAACTGGGCCTCCGCCGCGCTCACCGCCCTCTTCCTGCTGGCCCTGCTTGTGGCGCGTACGGAGTTCACGTCGAAGGGCGACCGCTCCAACCCGCGGACCGCGCTCGGGACCCTGGCCGGCGGTGTGCTCCTCGGCGGCGCGCTGGGGGTGGCGCTGGTGCAGGCGACCGGCACCGGTGCCGGAGCGGGCTTGTCCGACCGCCTCGGCTACGTCCTGTCCCGCTTTGTCACGCTGGACCCCTCCGAGAGGGCCGCCCGCCTAGTCCAGGTGCCCGGCTGGGTCGACGGAACGCTCAACGTGACAGCGGCACTCGTGTTCCTGAGCGTGCTGTACGTGGCGTTCCGCAGCCCCCGGGGGGTGGTGCTGACCGAGGACGACGAGGCCCGGCTGCGCACCCTCCTCGACCGGCACGGCGAGCGCGACTCCCTGGGCTATTTCGCCCTGCGCCGCGACAAGGCGGCCGTCTTCTCCCCGAGCGGCAAGGCGGCCGTGACCTACCGCGTGGTCAACGGCGTCTCCCTGGCCTCCGGCGACCCCGTCGGAGACCCCGAGGCGTGGCCCGGCGCCATCGACGCCTGGCTCGCCGAGGCACGGGCGCACGCCTGGGTCCCGGCCGTGATGGGGGCGTCCGAGGAAGCGGGAGTGATCTACGGACGACACGGTCTGAGCGCCCTCGAACTGGGCGACGAAGCCGTCGTGGAGGTCGCGGACTTCACCCTGGAGGGACGCGCGATGCGCGGCGTCCGGCAGGCGCACAACCGGGTCCGGCGCGCCGGCTACAGCGTGCGGGTGCGCCGCCACGGGGACATACCGGAGCCGGAGATGGCCCGCCTGGTGGCCGATGCCGACCGCTGGCGCGACGGGGCGACCGAACGCGGCTTCTCGATGGCGCTCGGCAGGCTCGGATCGCCGGACGACGGACGCTGCGTGATGGTCGAGTGCCACGACGCCCACGGCGAACTGCGCGCGCTGCTCAGCTTCGTTCCCTGGGGGGACAAGGGGCTCTCGCTCGACCTGATGCGCCGGGACCGCGACAGCGACAACGGCCTGGTGGAGTTCATGGTGATCGAGCTGCTGCGGCAGGCGGACGACGTGGGACTGGCCCGGGTCTCGCTGAACTTCGCGATGTTCCGGTCGGTCTTCGAACGCGGAGACCGCCTGGGCGCCGGACCCGTCCTGCGGCTGTGGCGCACCACCCTGGGGTTCCTTTCCCGCTGGTGGCAGATCGAATCGCTGTACCGGGCGAACGCCAAGTACCGGCCGGTCTGGGAACCCCGCTTCGTCCTCTTCCGGAAGAGCGGCGAACTGCCCCGGATCGCCCTGGCCGCCGGCCGCGCGGAGGGCTTCGTCACGACGCCCGGCCTGCCCGCCCTCCTCAGGCGGCAATCGCGCGCCGCCTGACGTGCAGCGCCTCGCATACGAGCTACCCCCTCGCATCCCTCGTCTCCGCGAGGATCCACCCGGGAGTGTCCGGCCCCTGGGTCTCACCGGCTACGAGGTTCCGGCACTCACCGTTCCGGCGGCGGCGGCGCTGTTCGTGGTTCTACTTGATGAGGGCGTTGGCCACGACGACCACGAGTCCGAGCAGCGAGTCCACCGTGCCGATCCGCAGGGCGGAAGCCCAGGTGCGGCCGGCGGCGCGGGCCGCGAGCAGGCCCCAGGCGAACAGCAGGACCACGTTCACGGCGAAGACCACGTACTCGACGCCCTCCGAGGGCCACCATCCCCAGGCCGCCCCGAGCAGCAGGAGCAGCGTCGGCGCCGTCGCCGCCACCAGCGGCCACTCGGACAGCAGCATCCGCACCCCGGCGCGTACGCCGTGGTGGGTCCGGTCGCCGCGCAGGGCGATCAGGTGGGCGTAGCCGTGGGCCAGGGCGGAGGCGACGGCCGTGACCAGGAGCCACTGGGCACTATTCAACCGGTCGTCCGGCGCTGTCTCCCCCTGCTCCGACAGGGCGGCCACCATGGAGCTGGCCAGCACCGCTCCGTACACACCCCCGAACAGCACATGGGGACGCGCGGCGAGGCGGCGCAGGGCACGGAGGGGCTGACGCAGGTTTGAGGCGGGCATGGCGGGACGGTCCTCGAAACGGTACGGACATCGGCTGCGGCCCTCGGACTCGGCGCGGGGCCACTGACCGATCCCACGGTACGAGCACGGCGGCCGCCATCCGCCGAGCCTCGCCCGTCGGCCTGCCGACCGGCCGGAGCGCACCCCCCGAACGGCTGGAGCCGACCCGCCGGGTGTCCACAGCCGGTGGGCGATCACGCCACCGCATACCCTGCCCGGCGTACGGTCGACGTCAGGCGAACCCGTACGACCGCGCGAAGCCCCGGGCACACGGGTCGCGGAGCAGCGGGACAGAGCAACAGAGCAGAGTGTGAGGCGGGACGCCGGTGATCCGGGTAATGGTGGTGGACGACGAGGCCCTGGTGCGGTCCGGTTTCGAGATGATCCTGAACGCGTCCGACGGGATCGAGGTCGTGGCGACTGCGGAAGGGGCGCAGGCGGCCGACGTGGTCCGGCGCGAGCGGCCGGACGTCGTGCTCCTCGACATCCGCATGCCGGACGTGGACGGCCTGACGGTGCTGCGGCAGCTCCAGGAACTGCCCGACCCCCCGCACATCGCCATGCTGACCACGTTCGACACGGACGAGTACATCCTCACCGCCCTGCGCTCGGGAGCCTCCGGCTTCCTCCTCAAGGACACCGAGCCCGAACAGCTTGCCCAGCTGGTCCGCACCCTGGCCGCGGGCGGCGTCGTCATGTCGCCGAAGGCCTCACGCGCGCTGCTCCGCAGCCACCCCGGGGCCGGAGCACCCCAGGACGCGGACGTCGCACGCGTCGGCCTCCTCAGCGACCGGGAACGCGACGTCCTCGTCCTGATCGCCGAAGGACTCTCCAACGCCGACATCGGCACCCGCATCCACCTCAGCCAGGGCACGGTCAAGGACCACGTCAGCTCGATCCTGACGAAACTGCGGGTCACCAGCCGCGTCCAGGCCGCACTCCTCGCCGAGCGCGCAGGACTGCTCACCCACGACGACACCACGGCACGGGACAACGGACGATGAGCACGGGCCGGGCCCTGGGGCGGCGACTGCCGCCCCGGGCCGTCGACGCAGGGCTCGTGGCACTGGCCGCGCTCGACGCCTGGATCAACCTCCTGGGCGAGGGCACCCCCGTGATGTGGGTCTGCGCCGCCGCAGGCTCCGCCGGCCTGTTCCTGCGCAGGCGCTTCCCCCTGACCGTCTTCCTGCTGACCCTGCCCATGACCCTGTTCATGGACGTGGCGGTCGCCCCGATCGCAGCCCTGTACACACTCGCCGCGTCCACCCGCAACCGCCCCCTGCTCGCCGGCTGCGCCCTGCTGAACGCCGCTGCGGGCACGCTCGCCTGGCCGCTGTCCGACGCGTTCGACGGCGACCGGACCTGGACGCTCGTCCAGTTCGTCTACACGCTGGCCACAGCCTTCGCCCCCGTCCTGTTCGGCCAGCTCGTCCAGGCCAGGCACGACGTAGCCCGCCAGCTCGTTGAGGTCGAGGAGGCCCGGGAACACGAACGGGCCCTGTACGCCCAGACCGTCCTCGCCCGGGAACGCGCCCAACTGGCCCGCGAGATGCACGACGTCGTCTCCCACCAGGTCAGCCTCATCGCCGTACAGGCCGGAGCCCTGCAGATGGCCGCCAAGGACCCCGACGCCCGCGAGGCCGCCCGCACCATCCGCACCCTCAGCGCGAACACCCTCGACGAACTCCGCCACATGGTCACCCTGCTCCGCGCCTCAGGCGGCAAGGCAACCGAACTCACCCCCCAGCCCACCCTCGCCGACCTCCGGCAGCTCATCGCCAACAGCGGCATCAAGACCACCCTGACCGGCGAACTCCCGCCCGGCATCAGCACCACCGCCCAGCGCACCATCTACCGCACGGTCCAGGAAGCCCTCACCAACGTGCGCAAACACGCCCCCGGAGCCCGCGCCGACGTCCACCTGTGGCACGACGCACACCACTACGGCGTCACCGTCACCAACACCGCCCCCACCCGCCCCACCGTCGCCCTCCCCAGCGCCCGCCACGGCCTCATCGGCCTGAAAGAACGCGCCGAACTCCTCGACGGGACCCTCACCGCCGAACCGACCTCAGACGGCGGATACAAGATCGAACTACGGGCCCCCGCCCGGTCCGACTGAACATCAGCCGACGCGGGTTCTCATAACGCGCCTCAAGCCCGGGACACATCGGCCGAGGCGCTGGCGATGATGCGAGAGCCTGTGGGATGGGCTCGCCCCGCAGTCGGGTCAGACCGCGCTGCCAAGGACAAGCGCGCCGTACACCCGACCGCCCCGGATCCGTACGGGCGCCGCCGGTGAGGGTGCCATGAGCTCGCGCGTAGCGCCCATGACGCCCGTAATGCACCTTGGTCTTGAGTCCCATTTGCGTTGCTGGTGCTGCTGACCTGCGCTTTTTCGGTGACGCTCGTTCTGATGGCCTGTCGATGATGTCGAAGTCTGATGATGAGAGCGCACTGTTTCCATCCCGGACCAGGCCATGCGCAGCGGCAGAGCCACGACACCGTGGGTCGGCCCGTGCAGCGACTCCGGCGGACGGCGGCGGAACTCCTCCCGGTGCGGCACGGGGTCCTCGGCGTCCGCGCCTGGGAAGCCCCTCGGGGTGGGCGCGGGATGCTGTGGGCTGGAGGGCATGACTCCTTCATGGCGGCCGGGGACATTGCGAGGGCCCTGATGGGCGCGCCGGTGTCCGGACCGAGCCGAGGCGGATCTCCGGTGCCGGTACTTCGCCGCTGCTCCTGCGTGAAGAACGATGCCCCGGGCGCTTGGCGGAGCGGCCGAGCCGTCTGTCTCCTCGGCGCATACGGGTGCGCGGGCGGGTGTCGCAAGGCCCGCCACTCCGTGTCCGTACCGGGGCTGTCTACGGCTCTTCGGCGCTGACGAGGAGCAGTGTGTGGGGCCAGAGCGTGTCGAGGACCGCGGGGTCGTTCTTGAGTTTGGCGAACAGCACCAGCCCCTCCAGGTGGGCGATCACTGCGCGTGCGACCGACTGTTCGGCGTGCTCGCGAGGGATGTCGCCTTCGTCCGCGGCCTGGCCGAGCACGTCGCCGATCAGCGCGGTCTGCTCGTCGAAGATCTCTTCCAGCCTGGCTCGAACGTCAGGTTCCTGGGTGCTGAGTTCGAGGGTGAGGTTTCCGAGCAGGCAGCCGTCGACAGTGCCGCAGGTCTCCTTCCTGTGCCGCTGGACCTGTGCCATGCCCTCCAGTAGCCGGCGGAGTCGGACCAGGGCGGGGTCCGGGCCGTCCAGCGCGAGGGTCCAGGCGCCGCGCTGGCCTTCCCAGTAGGCGTTGACCGCCTGGAGGGTGAGGTCCTGTTTCGAGGTGAAGAAGTGGTAGAAGCTGCCCTTCTTGACCTCTGCCGCGGCGCAGATCTCCGCCACTCCCAGGCTGCTGTACCCCCGGTGCTGCATGAGTTCGCCGGTGGCGTCGAGGAGCCGCTCGCGTGCGGTGCTGGTGCGTCCCATGGTGCGAGTATACGGTCGGTCAACTAATTCGGAGGTGCGCCGGGTGGCGTAATAGTTGACCGGTCGTCTAGTGTGTTTTCCGGAGGCGGTCCCGGCACCAGCGTCCGGTTGACCGTTCGCCCCGATTCCGGGGCATACACCACTCTATGGAGGGCTACATGCCTGTACCCATCTCTGTCGTCATCGCCTACCACAGTGGATACGGGCATACGGCCCGGCAGGCGGCGGCCGTGGCGGAGGGCGCCGCGGCGGTGCCCGGCGTCCTGGCCGATCTGCGGGACGTCTCCACGCTCGACGAGGGCCTGTGGGCGGCTCTGGCGGAGGCGGAGGCGATCGTCTTCGGTTCCCCCACATACATGGGCGCCACCTCGGCCGTGTTCCAGCGCTTCGTGGAGGCCAGTGCCCCTGTCTGGGCCGCGCGCGGCTGGCAGGGCAAGCTCGCCGCCGGGTTCACCAACTCGGCGGGGGTGAACGGCAACAAGGACAACGCGCTGCTGTCCATGACGGTCCTTGCGGCCCAGCACGGCATGAACTGGGTTCCCCTCGGCCTGATGCCCGGCTGGATCTACAGCTCCGGTGGCAGCCCCGAGGACCTGAACCGGCTGGGCTCGTTCGTGGGAGCCATGGCGCAGTCGCCCTCCGACCTCGGTCCGGAGGAGGCGCCCAGGGAGGCGGATCTGCGGACCGCGCGGCACCTCGGCGAGCATGTCGCCCGGACGGCGCTGCAGTTCGTGCACGGCCGCCAGGCCGCCGACGCTCTGGCAGTGACGGCGTGAGCGCCGGACGCCTCGGCGATCTGCTGGGCATCGCACTTCCCGTCGTGCAGGGCCCGTTCGGCGGGGGCCTGTCCTCAGTCGCGCTGGCCGTGGCCGTGTCCGAGGGGGGAGGGCTGGGCTCCTACGGGGCGCACATCCTTGAACCGCAGGAGATCGCGGACCTCGTCGGAGAGCTGAAGGCCCGGACCAGCCGCCCGTTCGCGGTCAACCTCTGGGTCCCCCAGCAGGACGAGGCCGGACCATGGCCGGACCCTGCCGAACTGGCCCCGCACATCCGGCGGCTGCGCCCGTACTACGACGAACTCGGGCTACCCGCGGTGGCGGTCGAGGACGTCACGCCGGGGCCGGACTTCGACGCCCAGGTGGACGCGCTGCTCGCGGCAGCGCCCCCGGTCATCAGCTTCGTGATGGGCCTACCGCCCCGAAGGGTGATGGACGAGGCCCGCCGCCGCGGCATCGCGGTGATCGGCACGGCGACCACCGTGGACGAGGCCGTTGCACTGGAGCGCGCCGGCGTCGACGCCGTCGTGGCCTCCGGCGCCGATGCCGGCGGCCACCGGGGCGCCTTCCTGCGGCCGGTACGGGAGTCGCTCGTGGGGACGTTCTCGCTCGTGCCCCAGGTAGCCGACGCCGTGAGCGTCCCCGTCATCGCCGCCGGCGGGATCGCCGACGGCAGGGGGATGGCCGCGGCGCTCACCCTGGGCGCCGACGCCGTCCAGATCGGCACCGCCTTCCTCGCCACCCGCGAGTCAGGGGCGAGCGAAGCCCACAAAAGGGCACTCGGCTCCCCCGAGGCCCGCACCACCGTCCTCACGCGCCTCTTCACGGGCCGTACCGCCCGAGGAATCGTGAACCGGTTCGTCCGTGACATGGCCCCGTACGAGGAGACCGTGCCCGCGTACCCCGTGCAGAGCGCACTGATGCAGTCCGTCCGTCGTGAAGCCGGTGCCCAAGGGCGGGAGGATCTCAGCAGCCTGTGGGCCGGCCAGGCCGCGGCACTCGCCGGCGGCGCATGTGGCGCGCGTGACTACCTCAGCTTGCTCATGGACGACTTCCGGGCACGGGGAGGTCAGGGAGCCTGACAGGTCGGATCGTCGACGACGACGGTGTCGGCGGGGACGATGACGGGCGGATCGTCGTGCCTCACCCAGCGGGTGGTGACATAGGCGCGCTTGCCGACTCCCACGCATTTGGTGGCGAGGTTGCCGAAGCCGTCGGGCATGTTGAAGACCTCGGCCGGAGTGTTCTCGCCCGAGCCGCCCCCGACCAGGGGATCCGCACCCCCTGGCTCTACTTCGACGTGGGCGTAGCAAGCGGAGAGCAGGAGTGCGAGGGTGAAGGCGACGAGGGCGCGGCGGACGTGCCGGGCGGTCGCCCTCGCCCGGCGCGCGGGAGCCGCCCCGGTGGTGGACCTGTGCTCCGCAGGCCCGGGCGGAACGGCCGATTCGCGTGTCTCGGTCAGTCCGCGCACGAGCTGTCCGGAACGATCTCCAGGTTCGACGGCCCGCCCCCGTTGGTGGTGACGTAGGCACGGAAGCCGTGGCCGACGCATTTGGTGGCGAGGTTGCCGAAGCCGTCGGGCATGTTGAAGACCTCGGCCGGGGTGTTGTCCCCCGAGCGGCCCTGGACCGGCGCGTCGCCTTTGCCGCGCTCGTCGTTGTACTGCTGGGAACAGCCGGTGACCAGGCCGATGGCCGCGATCGCCGGAATCACGCGCCGAAACGCAGGGGCCATGCCGTGCATCGTCGATCCTCTCGGACGGGGAACGGGTGGGCGGGGTGCGGGGGCGAGGGGAGCTGGCCGGTGCCGCGGGCGGGACGCAAGCGGTGGCGGCGCTGACACGCCTCGCACGCAAGACCTGTGGGGGCGTTCGGCCGAGTCGGCTTCCGGTCGGATGTGCAGGGGGAAGGCGCAGGAGGCGTAGGGCCGACCGTTGCTCCGGAGTCAAACGCGGTGCGCGCCGGAGAGGAGGTTGCGACTGGCGAGTCGCGCCATGACGGCTTCCTTCGGTGGGGTGCGCGTCGGCTGAAAGAGAGGCCCGGCCGTGGGTGCGGCTCTCCCCTCCTGTCCGGTTCCGGCACCTGCGGCGTGCCCGCCCGCGTGGTCGCGGGCCGCAGGCCGCAGGTGCCGGTTCGGCTACTGCTGCGTGCTGTGCAGCACTTCGGCGTGGCGCATCTCGTGGACCTCGCCGATCAGGCGGAAGAACTCCCCGGCGGCCGGGTCTCCGGGCATCTCCTTCGCCGCGCGGGCGGCGGCTTCCGGGGAGGCCCAGAGGATGAGGTCGATCAGGGAGCCGTCCTCGTAGCGGGCGAGGTGCGCGCCGAGGAAGTCGGACCCGTACCGCTCGCGCAGGAGCGCGACCAGCCTGCTGCGGTGGGCGGTGAGCTGCTTGGGGTCGGCGCAGGCGAAGCGGACGTACTCGATGGTCGTGCTCATGGGAACCCTTCCCTAGTCGACTCACGGATTTCGATGCCCGAATCCGTGATTGCAAGCTATCACGGATTCGATGCAAGGAATCCGTGGGTCCGGTAGGTTGATGGCATGTCCCTCAAGAACCTGCGTGAGATGCCGTGGATCGGCGAGCGGCCGGTCCTCGACCTGGTCAACACCGTTGTCGTGGGAGCCGGTCGCGAGGGAGGGGACGTCGACCTGCTGGGCGACCCGGAGCTGCTGGCGTCCTGGCGGGGGAAGGCGTGCGACCGGGAGCTCGCCGGCCTGCCCCTGGAGGATCTCGTCGAGCTGCGGGCCCCCGTCAGGGCCGCGCTGGACGCGGCGGCGCGGCAGGATCCGCTGCCGGGTCCGGCGAGGGCGCGGCTCAACGCGTTGGCCGCGCGGGCCCCCGTGACGTTCCGGGTCGACGACGCAGGCCGCCTCGCGGAGCAGGAGGCCGGCGGGCCGGTCGCGGCGGCCGTCGCCAGGCAGGCGCTGGTGCTGGCCGCCGGGCCGGAGCAGGCGCGGTTGCGCCGGTGCCCGGCGCCGAGCTGCGGGATGTTCTTCCTCGCCCGCAGGCGGGATCAGGCATGGTGTTCGATCGGGTGCGGCAACAGGGCGCGTGCCGCCCGCCGGGCGGGCGGCACGGGCTGAGCCGGCCCCGGCGCTCCGCGGAGGAGCCGCACCCGGCTCCGTGTGCCGCCATGGAGTCCGCCGACGAGCGAGGGGCTTCCCGTTCGGCCGGGCGCATGAGGCTCCCCCCCTCGAACGTGCCACGGATTCATTTGTCGAATGCGTGAACAGCGCTCCCGGTCTTGCGCCGCCCGCCGGGGCTGCTGCCGACCGGCTCCCCCGCGGCGGCACGGCGTCCACGGGTGAAGGGGCAGCCGGCAGTCTGCGCCCACCGTCCCACCGGGAAAGCCTCCTGGGTGAGGTCGGAACCGTCGACCGCGGATGTCGAGGGTCCTTCCCGACACCCTTGCCCGGGCTCGGCGGTCGGGTGCGTGCGTCGCGCGTCAGGATTCCGCGAAGAGTGCCAATGCGGCCCGGGCGGTTCGTTCGAAGGGTTCCGTGCTGCCGCTCGCCCGGCACAGGACCTGCGCGCCCTCGAGGAGGGCGACCAGCAGGGCGGCCTTCTCCTCCGCGTCGGTCGGCGCGAGTCCCGCCTGCCGCAGGTTCTGTTCGAGCTGTTCCGTCCAGGACGCGAAGGTCGCGGCGGCGGAGCGGCACAACTCGCCGTTCTCCTCGTCCGCGGGAACGGTCACGGCGGCGACGGCGCACCCGGCGCCCTGTGCGGCAGCCTGGGCGACCGGCCGGGCGAACTCCATGAAAGCCGTGGCGACCCCCCTGGGGTCCGCCGCACCGAGCTCCGCGAGCCGGTCGCGCACCTCGCGGCCGTGCTGGGTGGCGGCCTCGGTGGCCAGCTGGTTCTTGCCGCCGGGGAAGTGGTGGTAGATGGCGCCGCGGGCGGCGCCGCTCCGCGCCAGCACATCGGTGAACGACATGCCCTGCAAGCCGTGTTCCCGCAGCGAGTCCACCGCGGCGTCCACCATCCGACCCCGGGTCTCCTTGGCCATACCGCCTCGCCCTCCCTGTGGCTTCCCGCTTGACTAGGACGCCCATCCTACTCCAGAGTGCATCTCGCTAGGACGTACGTACTAGCTCATCTGTATGGCATCCAAGGAGCACACCCATGCCCATCGCCGTCATCGCATCCACCGGCGCCCTCACTCCGGCCGGAGAGCGGGAGATCATTCCGCAGCTCAGCCACGCGCTCATCGAGGTGAGCGGTCTGACCGGCAACACCTTCTTCACGCCCATGGTCGCCGGCGTACTGCACGTGCTCGACCCCGAGCACGTGTACGCGGGGGGCGTCAACCGGTCCCTTGTGCTGATCGAACTCAAGCTGCCCGACATCGGACTGGCCTCCGTCGAAGCGCGGGCGGCCTTCATCGAGAAGGCCACCGACATCGCGTACCGGCTCATGACGCCGGGCCATGAGCGCGACGACATCCGGATCAACATCGTCAACGCCCCTGACGGGGGCTGGGGCATGGGCGGCCACGCCTACACGGGGGAGCGCCTGGGTGAAGCCGTCGCCCGGGCGGCCGCCGCGGCGGAGGCGCGGGCCTGACCGGCCGGCAGCGCCCCGGCGACCCGCACGGGGGGTGGTTCGCTCGTCGACGGCCTATGGCCGACTGCCGGCGGGAATCGTCCACAGGGTGACTTCGCCGGTGAAGGCGGGGGGCTGGAAGGCCACTCCCGACGGTGTGACACCCGTGATGCGCAGCATCGCCAGCCTGCCCCCCGAGGTGACGGTGCACAGCCGGTCGCCCTCGTTGACCGTGCCGTCCTTGGTGAGCTCGGTGCTCGGGATGGCTGTCGGGAGAGGGGCGCTCGCCACCGCCTGCCGGCAGGCCTCCGGCGACGACCCCGGGGACTTCGCCACCGGGCTCCGGAGCGTCATGACGTTCACCAGGTACGTGATCTCCGCCGACGGGTCGCCGATCCGGCCGCGCGGAGAAACCTGCGGGGTGTCCAGGTCGACACTGATCACCGACCCCATGGCCGGTGGCCCGATCTGCAGGGGCCGGTCCTTGAAGAGGAGCTTGTAGGACGCCGAACCGGGCGCGTCCTGCGCGCCGCCGTCGGCCGTCGCCCCGGAGCCGGACGTCCGGGGGCTGCTCAGGGCCGGCTCCGAGTCGGCGGCGGCCCCGCTGTCGGCCCGGCCTGTCAGCATCCAGGCCGTCCCGGCGGCGGCCGTCAGGGCGGCCGCCGCCGCGATCACCGCGGCCGTCCGCTTGCCGCCGGGTGGCCGAAGGGGGGCAGGGGGTGCGGCCGGTTGGGGTGGGGTCCGGGCGGGTGCGGCGCTCGGGAATGTCGGCCCCGGGCCGCCCGCGCGCGGTGGCGGTCCGGCATCGGGGCGCGTGGGGACGTATCCGTCAGCCGGCGTCTCGGCGGACCATCGGCCGAGTTCACGCTCCCGATCCGCCACCGCGGTGGCCCACGGCTCCGGGAGCCGGCCGGCCGGGTCGCCGTCCGTCAGCCGCTCGCACCAGGACCGCAGTTCGCCGGGTGTCGGCCGGGCGGCGGGGTCCGCGGCGAGCGTGCGCTCCAGAATCGGCCGCAGCACGTCAGGATATGCGGAGAGGTCCGGCGGGCGTTCGGCGGTGTTGGCGATCTGGGTCGCGATGGTCAGGGCGCCGCCCGGACCGTACGGGTGCAGCCCGGTCGCGGCCACCGCGGCGATCAGGCCCAGGGAGAACACGTCGCTCGCCGGGGTGATGTGCCCGCCCGTGCCCTGCTCGGGCGACATGAACTGCGGTGTGCCGACCACACCGCCGCTGCGCGTGAGGCGCGTGGAGTCGGCGGCCCGCGCGATGCCGAAATCGATGACCCACGGCCCGTCCGCGGCCAGCATGACGTTGCCGGGTTTCAGGTCCCGGTGGACGACACCGGCGGCGTGGACGGCCTCCAGCCCCCGTGCGACCCCGGCCACCAGGCGGAGGACCGTCTGCACGGGCAGAGGCCCGAACGCGTCCAAGGCTTCGTCCAGCGCAATCCCCGGTACGTACGCGGTGGCCAGCCAGGGCTGCGGACCGTCCGCGTCGTGATCCAGCACGGGCACCAGGTGGTAGCCGCGTACGTGTTGTGCCGCGTGGATCTCCTGTGCGAAACGCCGCCGGAACTCCGGTTCCTCCGCGTACTCGCGGCGGATCATCTTCAGCGCGACGGGCTGCTTGCCGCGCGTGCGGGTCAAGTAGACCGATCCCATGCCGCCCTCGCCTATCCGGGCGAGCAGGCGGTACCCCGAGACCTCCCGAGGGTCGCCGGGGCCCAGAGGCCGCAGGGCACTCCGCAGCAGGCCGCCCCGCGAACCCTCCGCGACCGAATCCCCTCGGTGCGGGGGCCGAGTCCACCGGCCCCGATCAAGATCAGCCACGGTTCCCTCCGATCGGACCCGCCGATCAGGGTCGACGGTCACGCTCACGGATTTGCCAATGCTATTCCGTGATGAAAGCTATCACGGATCATAGGTGGGGGATCTGCGGGTCGGTAGGCCGGAAGCCTTCGCCGCGACTTCCTCTCCGGCGGCGCAGCGAACCGATCGGCTTCGCCTTAGGGACGCGAACGGCGGTACGCGAAGACTCCGGCACGCCCGCCGCCTGCCTGCAAGCGGTGGCCCGCAGGGCACGTGGCCGACGGCGGCGTGCACGGGCTTCGGCTTGCCATCCGCCGCGGCACGCTGCCCGAACGGCCCCGCCCCGCCCTGCTGCGCCCGGCGGCCGTGATGCAGGCCGTCGTGGCCGTGTGCGTCCGGCCTTGACGGTCGAGTAAACCCGACCATCAGGTCTCGACCTGGACGTCATGACCGCAAGGGGTGCCCCTCGGTGGAATGAAGGGGTGCTGATTCCTCGGGTTGCCCCCCATCTCGCCGCGTACAGAAGGCCGTTGTGGACGGCCGGCTGGGCCGTTGCCGTCGTCTGGGCGGCGGCCTTTCCAGCCGTGTCCACCCTGGAGACCCACCGGCTCTGGGGGGCGTGCGCGGCGGTCGGGTACCTGGTGGCGGCAGCGGTCGTCGCGTGCGGCCCGGACCGGGAGCGGACGAGGGCCGTCGCCGTGGGTGCGGCGCTGGCCGGGGCGGTCCTCGTGCCGCTGGCGTACCTGCTGGTGAGCGGTCAGGCCCAGAGCGAGGTCGAAGTCATCGAGCGCGCCGGTCGGCTGGTGGTGGAGCGGGCGACGCCCTACCTTGACGAGCCGCGGTCCGTCACCGAGGTCACTCCGTACCTGCCGGGCATGGCGCTGCTCGGGATACCCCGGGCCCTGCTCGGCGCGGACGACCCGGTCGTGCGGGTGCTCGGCGACGCCCGGCTCTGGTGTGCCGCGGTGCTGGCGGGGTGCCTGTGGGCCGGGCGCCGCGCCTCCGGGTCGGTGCCCGGTGCCGGCGGGCGGCGGGAGTACCGCACCGCCGTGGGTGCCCTGGTCGCCTCTCCGGTGGTCGCCCTGCCGCTCGCGGTAAGCGGGGTGGACCTGCCGCTCGCCGGCCTGCTGTGCCTCGCCCTCGTCCTCGCCGCGCGGCACCGCCCGGTGGCCGCCGGGCTCGCCCTGGCCGCGGCGTGCTCGCTGAAGTGGACCGCGTGGCCCGCCGCACCGGTCGTCATGGCCCTGCTCGCCCACCGGGACGGGCTGCGGGCGGCCGCCCGTTCCGGCCTCGTCGCGCTCGCCGGCACGGCCCTGGCCGTCCTGCCCGGCGTATTCCTGTCCCCAAAGGCCATGGCCGAGCAGGTCCTCGCCTTCCCCACGGGGCGCGGTGAGTTCACCACCCCGGCGAGCAGCCCGCTGCCCGGCCGACTGCTCGCCGAGCTGGGCCCCGCCGGCTGGTTCACGGCCGTGGGGCTGCTGCTCGCCGGCGGGCTGGCGGTGGCGGTCTCCCTCGTCGTACGGCCGCCCCGCGACCTGGTCGCGGCCGCCGACCGGCTGGCCCTCGGCCTCTCCCTCGCCTTCCTCCTCGCCCCCGCCGGCCGCTTCGGCTACCTCGCTCTGCCCGTCCTGCTGGTGGTGTGGTCGCGGCTCGTACGGGCCGGAGCGCGCCCCGGTCCCGCACCGCAACGGCCGTACGGGCCGCCCCCGGTCCCGGCGCTGCCCGTGCCGGCCGGAGGTGTCCGGTGACCGCCCGCGCCGGAGGCGCACGCCGAAGCGGGGTCCGGTCCGCCGCCGTCGCGGCCGCGCTGTGCTGGGGCGCCGCCCGGCTGCCGTTCGTGGAGGACGAAGTGGGCGGACAGCCCCCGCTGGTGAGGCCCGGCACCGTGTGCGTGGACATCGGCGCCGATTACGGGCTCCACTCCTGGGTGCCGGCCGATCTGACCGGGCCCGCCGGGCACGTCCACAGCGTGGAACCGCTGCCCGGCCCCGCCCGCTGGCTGCGCACCACCGGCCGGCTGCTCGGCGGCTCCGCCCGGGTCACCGTCCACCGGACCGCGCTGGGCGCCCGGCCCGGACGGGGCGTGCTGAGCCTGCCGCGCCGAGGAGTTGCCGGAGCGCCTCGCCGGCTACGGCTAACGGACCCACGGCCGGCGGGGCGACCGCTGGACCGAGGTCGACCGGATCACCCCGGAACGCCGCAACTACCTGTTCACCAGTGCCCCCCGCACCCTCGCCACACCGCCGGCCACGACGGAGGACCCGCCGCATGACCACCCTGATCGTCACCAACGACTTCCCGCCCCGCCAGGGCGGCATCGAGACGTTCGTGCACGCCATGGCCACCCGGATGCCCGGTGACGACGTCGTGGTGTACACCTCCGACGAGCCCGGCGCGGTGGAGTACGACGCCGCCTTGCCCTTCCCCGTCGTACGCGATCCGGCGCGGATGCTGCTGCCCACCCGCCGCGTCACCCGCCGGGCCCTGGCCCTGGCGCGGGAACACGGCGCCGACCGGGTGTGGTTCGGGGCCGCGGCCCCCCTCGCCGCCATGGCCCCCGCCCTGCGGCGCGGCGGGATCCGCCGCATGGTGGCCACCACCCACGGGCACGAGATCTGGTGGGCCCGCACACCGGGGGCCGCCCGGCTGCTGCGCCGGATCGGCGACCACGTCGACGTGGTCACGTACCTGGGTGAGTACACCCGGTCCCGGATCGCACCCGCGCTCGGCCCGCGGGCCCGGCTGGAGCGGCTGGTGCCGGGCGTCGACGCGGCGGCCTTCCGGCCCGGCGACGGCGGATCGGAGGAGGCCCGCCGGGTGCGCGAGCGGCACCGGCTGACCGGTCGCCGGGTCATCCTCTGCGTGTCCCGACTGGTGCGCCGCAAGGGACAGGACGTACTGATCAAGGCGATGCCTGCAGTCCTGCGGAGTGCACCGGACGCGGTTTTGGTGATTGTCGGGCAGGGTCCGGACGCGGCCCGGCTGCGCCGCCTGGCCTCCCGGTACGCGCCCGGCCGGGTCGTGTTCACCGGCGGGCTCGACCACGCCGCGACCGCCCCGTACTACGCGGCCGCCGACGTGTTCGCGATGCCGTGCCGGACCCGCAGGGCCGGTCTGGAGGCGGAGGGCCTGGGGATCGTGTTCCTGGAGGCGGCGGCCGGCGGCCTCCCGGTGGTCGCCGGCGACTCGGGCGGAGCCCCCGACACCGTCCTCGACGGTGTCACCGGCACCGTGGTCGACGGACGCTACCCCGCCGCGGTGGCCGAAGCGCTGACCGGGACCCTGACCTCGCCCGTGGAGCGCACCCTGCGCGGCGAGGCCGGCCGGCGATGGGTGGAGCGCCACTGGTCCTGGGAAGGGTCCGCGGACCGGCTCAACGCCCTTCTGGATCCCGATCTGCCCCTGTCCGAAACCGGCCGGCTGCCGGCGGTGCGGATGTCCGACTCCGGCCGGGGCCCAGGCCCCGGCCGGGGGTGACGGACGGCCGGGCCGGGCCCGCACCGCCCCCTTCCCCCGGGGGTGGTGCCCCGCCCCGGCCGAACCGCCCCACCCGCCCGACCGGCCCGGAACCGTCACCGGTGTGCTACGCCTGTTCTCCCCGCAGGTGTGCCAGGACCGCCAGCACCCGCCGGTTGCCCTCGGCCGGATCGAGGTCCAGCTTCATGAAGATGTTGCCGGAGTGCTTGACCACGGATGCTTCGGTGACCGTCAACCTCCGTGCGATGGACTGGTTGTTGAGGCCCTCCGCCATCAGTGCCAGCACCTCGCGCTCGCGTGGCGTGAGCCGCAGCAGCGGCTTGTCCGCGGCCTGGAGCAGCACCCGGATCACCTCCGGGTCGATGACGGTCTGCCCGCCGGCCACCCGGTCCAGCGCGTCCAGGAACTCGGAGACCTCCCCGACCCGGTCCTTGAGCAGGTAGCCCAGGCCGCCGCCCTCCGCGGGACCGCCGGCGAACAGCTGGTTGGCGTACGCGGTGGCGACGTACTGGGAGAGCACCAGGACCGGCAGCCCGGGATGCCGGTCCCGTAGCTCCAGCGCGGCGCGCAGCCCCTCGTCCCGGAACCCGGGCGGCATCCGCACGTCCGTGATGACGACGTCGGGGCGGTCCGCGTCAACGGCGCGGGCCAGCTCCCCGGCGTCACCGACGGCCGCCACCACCTCGTGGCCCACCCGGGAGAGGAGTTCCACCAGGCCGGCGCGCAGCAGGACGGCGTCCTCGGCGATCACTACGCGGAGCACGGCACCTCCACCCGCAGCTGGGTCGGTCCGCCGACGGGACTGATCACGATGAGCCTGCCTTTCAGAATCGCCACCCGGTCAGCCAATCCTTGCAAACCGGACCCGGCGGTCGGGTCGGCCCCGCCCCGGCCGTCGTCGCTCACGACGAGGACGAGCTGCTCGCCCTCCAGCCGGCCGTGCACCACGACCTGCGCGGCGCCGCTGTACTTGGCCGCGTTGGTGAGCGCCTCGGTGACGGTGAAGTACGCCATGTTCTCCACCGGGGTGGGAAGTCGGCGGGGGAGTGCGATGTCGACGGTGACCGGGATCGGGTTGCGCAGGGCGAGTTCGCTGACCGCGGCGGCCAGACCGTGGTCGGTGAGCACCTGGGGATGGATGCCGCGGACCAGGCTGCGCAGCTGCTCCAGTGCCTGCTTGGCCTCCCCGCGGGCCCGCGTGATCAGCGGCAGGGCGGGGGAGTCCTGCCCGCGCAGCTCCAGTTCGGCCAGGCCCAGAGTCATCGTCAGCGCCACCAACTGCTGTTGGGCGCCGTCGTGCAGGTCCCGTTCGATGCGCCGACGCTCCGCCTCGAAGGCGTCGACCAGCCGCGCCCGGGACCGGGTGAGTTCGATGACCCGGCTGCCGAGGTCCTCCCCGCGGGCCGAGAGCAGGAACTGGGCGGCCCGTACCTGGGCACCGGCCAGCAGCGCGCCCGCGTACGCGGCGAGCACCAGCCCCACCAGGCCCACCAGGGTGCCCGGCAGCGCGGCGACCGGGTCGGAGATCGGCCGCCCCGGGACGAGCATCACCGTGTCCGGGGCGATGGCCCACACGATGACCGGTGTCACGAGCAGGATCGCGGACAGGGCGAGCAGGGCGGTGAAACCGATCCCGACCGCCGTGAACACCACGGCGAACAGCAGCGTGTACGCCAGCTCCCGCCAGGTGGCGCGCTCCTTGAGCCGGGTCCGCAGCCACGGCACGGCACCGGCCCCCGGCAGCGATCCGTGCGGGTCGACCAGGGGGACGGGCTCCACCAGCCGGAGCCGTCGCCGCTCCAGCGCCGCGACGGGTACGCCAGTCACCGCTACCCCGGCCAGCAGCACCAGCCCGACCCCGACCACCGACAGCCCGATGCCCGCGACCAGCAGCACGGACAGCACCGCGAACAGCAGCCAGCCCAGTACCGTGCCGCTGAGCAGGAAAGCCCACGCCCGCAGTGGCCAGGGGGAGAGCAGGAAACGGACGGGACGCCGCCGTACGGCCGCCCAGACGGCGACGTTCATCGCGGGGTTCCTCCAGGGGTTGGGTAGTGCGGCGGCGCCCGGCCGGCGCCTGGCCGACGCCCGAACCCGCGGTCGCAGGACGGGCTCGGTCCTTACGACCCTAACTTCGGGCGGTAGGGAATCCCCCCGCCGACTCCTCGCAGACCCACTGCCCTACGGCAAGCAGCTGCGGGTCGTGCGCGTCGCCGACAGCGGGCGCGACGAGACGCCTCAGTGGTGGGCGGAGGCAGGAACTCGACGCCGGCACACCAGCTGGCCTTCGACTTCGGCGACGCGACGACGAGTAGCCGGATTCCTGTGTACGTTGGGCCGGTCGTGTCGCCGGCGGCATGGCTGATATGGAGGGTGCTTCGCCGGAGCACCTGGTGTCCGGGTCCGGGATCGCCCGCCTCGCAGGCGTGACGCGGGCGGCGGCAACGGTCAGCTTCTGGAACTTCTCCATCGCCTGCTCATGCCGGCTTTGATCGGCTTTTCCAGGACGTCGTGGCTCTCCCGGAAGCTGTTGGCGAACGCGAGGCCGCGGCACGACGTGAACTCCCCACCCTGGAGGGGCACTCCGCCGCCGATCACACGGGCAGGTCAGCGCCCATCTGCCGGGAAAGCCCGGCAATGTCGGCCAGAAGCGCGGCCGGTTCCCGGTCCAGGTCCAGGGCGTGCTGGTGGAGGACGACACCTGCGTGCCGGACCCGGTGGGCGGCGTGCGGCGCGTTTCCCTTGGCGTAGACGAGATGTCCCTCGTGCAGTCCCAGCGCGGTGCAGTAGGCGAGCATCTGGTACAGGTCGGCGTCCGGGTAGCCGTTCCGCTTCTCCGCCTTGTACTTGGCGTCTGCGACCGCCCGCGGGGCGCCGTCCGGCCCGTACAGCACGAAGTCCGGCCTCATGCGGATCGCGCCCTCCTCGTCGAGGTAGTGCGGGTCCTGGACGGCTGCGGAGTTCGGTGACGGCGAGCAACCGGCCGAGCCGGGCCCCGCGCCGGGTGGACGACAGCAGCAGGGAGAGGACACCCGGGGTGGTGTCGAGTTGTGGGGAGGAGGTGGTCATGGGGACCACGGTGGCGGTGGTGGGGAGGGGGCCGCGAGGGGTGCGCCCCGTACGCGGAGTCAGCGTACGGGCACGCGGAGTGGGCGGTACGGGGTGGCGGCCGTCACGCTGGGTCGGTCAGTCGCGGGGAAGACCCATGCACGTACTTGGAGGTGGCCGCGTATGACGATCGTGGGTGGCGAGGTCGGCGTCGAGGGGGCAGCGGGTGACTGGGAGCGCGAACCGGACCCGTCGGACAGTCTGCGGACGTTCGGGGCCGTCGTCCAGGCCCTGCGGGAGCATGCGGGGCTGAGCCGGGTGGAGTTCGGGACGCGGGTCCGGTTCTCGAAGCACACCGTGGAGTCGGTGGAGTTGGGCCGCAGGATGCCGGACGAGGACTTCGTGGAACGGGCGGAGGAGGCACTGGGCAACACGGGCGCGCTGAGGAAGGCCGCCCGGCACCTGACCCGGGGCGAGCCTGGGCTGGCGGCGTGGTTCCGGCGGTGGGCGCGGCTGGAACGGGTGGCCGTGAGCCTGTGCACGTACGAGTGCCGGCTGGTGCCGGGGCTGTTGCAGTCGGAGGGGTACATGCGCGCTCTGTGTGAGAACGACATACCGCCGATGTCGGATGCTGAGGTAGAGGCAACGGTGAGCGCCCGTCTGGAGCGCCAGCGATTGCTCACGGACAGGCCGCACACGGTCTTCTATTTCATCGTCGAAGAGGGTGTGCACTCGCGGACTCGGGGGTGTGGACGTCACGCGCGACCTGCTGGACCACGTCTTCGACGCCATCGCGCCCCGCAATGTTGTCTTCCAGATCATGCCGACGAAGAGCGAACAGCATGCGTGCCTGGCCGGTCCGATCCAGTTGCTGGAGACACCGGACAGCCAGTGGCGCGGATACTCGGAGGGCCAGGAGAACGGGAGGCTGATCGCGGACCGGAAGGAGGTCAGCAAGCTGTACATGCGCTATGCGAGACTGCGATCGCAGGCCCTCTCCCCGATGGCTTCCGTCGGCCTGCTTGAGCAGATACGAGGAGCGCTATGAGCACCGTGACCGACCTCGACTGGTTCACGTCCAGCTACAGCAGCGCGCAGGGGGACAGTTGCGTCGAGGTCGCTGTAGCTGAGACCGCCGTGCACGTTCGGGACTCGAAGGACGTGGCCCGTCCGTCCCTGGCTGTCGGCCACGAGGGATGGTCGAGCTTCGTCGCCTACGCCGCGCGCGGCTGAGGTCGAGGTGTAGTTCTCGACTCATCGTGGGTGCAGGCGGCGTTCCCCGCTTCTTCGAGCCGATCGTGGCGGCCGCCCGGGCCGCGGCCACCCAGGAATGGGCGGAACGGCGACTCTGGCCTATCGCGACCTCAGCCCCACGCAGCGGGCGCTGCTCGACGGGCTGCCCTTCGAGGGAAACCACGTGATCGACGGCCCACCGGGGAGCGGGAAGAGCGTACTGGCCGCGCAGCGGGCTGTGATGCTCGCCCTCACCGGCACGCCGACGGTCCTGCTGACCCGCTCCAACCTCCTGCGCCAGGCCCTGGCGCCGAGGGTGTCCGCGCTGTGCTCCGGCAGCGCAACCGCCACTGTGGCGACGGCTTACTCCTGGCTTGCCCGCTGGTACGGCCCGGACGCCCCGCGTACCGACGACGGCTGGTACGACTGGCCGGCCTTCTGCGAGCCGGCCGCGCTGGCCGAGCCCGGGGACGCGTTGACACTGGTGGGCGCTGAAGGGCAGGACCTTCCCTGATCCCCCGCCACGTGCTGGTGCGCTCGTAGAACGGCCGGCGGCAGTGCTGCACTCCTCCGGCTGCAGGCGAGGCCGGGCGGCCTTCTCGGCAGGGGTGCGGTGGAGTCCGTGCGTGGGGGCCGGGCGCACTCGGGGGCCTTGGGGCGATCACGATCGATGTGATTCGGTCAACTCCTTCCCTCCCTGCCGATCAGCGGCGGCGGCAGGCGAGAATGGCCGCCGATGGATGAAACACCTCCCAAGCCTGCGAGCCCGGCCGAGGGCAGCGGGTCGTACGGGCCCTTCGCCCACCTCACCGCCCCGAACGTGCTGGTCTACCGCTCGGTCATGCGGGCCTTCCTGGTGGCCAAGGAGCGCTTCGCCGTACACCTGCGGCCCGAGGACGTGCAGGCGGCGCTGCCTGTCGGGATTCGGCCTGTCGAGCTCGACGGCGTCGTCAAGGCGCTTGACAGCCTCGTGGGGTGGGGAAACCTGCGGGCCGATCCCGACACGGGGCGGGTCACGGCCGTGGAGGACTTCTACCGCAAGCGCTTCATCTACCAGCTGACGCGCGAGGGAGAGGCCGCCGAGCAGGCTCTGTCCGCATACGACGAGGCTCTCGGAAGGCGCGGGGCCCTGCAGGCGGTCGCGCTGCACGACATCGTCACCCAGCTGCGGGCCCTCCTCGTCCTGGCGGCCGAGGACGAGCCCGATCCGGCCAAGACACACCTCGCGCTCGACGGGCTCGTCAGCCGCTTCGCCGCGCTCGCCGACAACGCCCGGGCCTTCATGGGCTCCCTCCAGAGGACCATCGACCTCCACGACGTGGGGGAGGAGGTGTTCCTCGCCTACAAGGACCAGCTCATCCAGTACCTGGAGCGGTTCATCCAGGACCTGATCACCCTCGGTGCGCGCATCGCCCGGCTGATCACGGAGCTGGAGGACGGAGGGCGCATCCAGCCCCTGCTGCGCGCCGCCGCCGCCCGTGAGGCGGCCGACGCGACCCCGCAGGAGGCGGCGTACGCCGAGCAGGCCGCGGCCGAGCGGTGGGCCGAGCGGTGGACCGGGCTGGCGGCATGGTTCCTCAGTCGCGACGGCCGGGAGTCGCAGTCCCGGCTGCTGCGCGGCCGGGCCCTCGGCGCGATCCCGCAGCTGCTGGCGGTCGTACGGGCGCTGAACGAGCGCCGGGCCGGCCGCTCCGACCGCTCCGCGGACTTCCGTACACTCGCCCGCTGGTTCGCCGAGGCACCCGACGATGGCGCCCGGCACCAGCTGTGGCGTGTCGCCTTCGGGCTGTATCCCGCACGCCACCTCTCCGTCGACGCCGAGACGCTGGCCGCCCGCAGCGCCCGGCCCGAAGCCGCGTCCACGCCGTGGGCGGATGCCGAACCGCTGCGCATCAGCCCGCAGCTGCGCCGCACGGGCAGCTACGAGCGCCGCGGCAAGCCCCGCAAGGTCGAGGACCGGCAGGAGGCGCGCCGGCTGCTCGCGGAGACCGCCGCCAAGCAGGCCGCCGAGACCGCTGCCGCGCGCGCCCGGCTCGCAGCCACCGGAAGCACGCGGCTGTCCGGGCTCGGCGAACTCGATCCGGTCAGCTTCCGCCTCTTCCTCCGACTCCTCGGCGACGCACTGGCCACCTGGCGGCCCGGCACGACCCACACCACCGCGGCCAGCAGCGACGGGTCCATGGAGATCCGGCTCAGCGCCGTGCCGGACGGATCCACCGCCGAGATCCGGACACCGCATGGAACCTTCCGAGGTCCCGATCACGCGATCGAGATCGTCGATCTCACCGCCGGGGCAGAGTGGAGCGACGGACGATGACCACCCCGCTCGCCGAAGTGCTGGACGGGCAGCACGCCGCCGAACTGCGCAAGGCAGCCCGCGCTCTGCTGAAGCACCCGCTGCTTCTCGCACGGGGCCCCTCCGCCGACGAGTTCAGACTCGTCCGGCGGCACGCCTCCGAGCTGCGCGCATGGTTCGACCGCAACACGGGCTGGGCTCTCCAGGTCGACTCCGGGACGGCGCGGCTCGGCAAGATCCCCGCCCGCCTCGGCGACGCCACCCATCCCGCCCGCGAGGCCACCCGCAGCGCGGCCCCGTTCACACGCCGCCGATACGTCCTGCTCTGCCTCGCCCTCGCCTGCCTCGAACGCGGCGAGGCGCAGATCGCCCTCGGCCGGCTCGCCGACCAGGTCGTGCTGGAGGCCGCGGACTCCCATCTGGTCGCCGCGGGCATCGAGTTCACCCTGGACCGCCGCGACGAGCGACTCGACCTGGCCGCCGTCGTACGGCTCCTGCTGAGCCTCGGCGTGCTGCGGCGCGTCGCCGGAGACGAGGACGCGTACGTCAGCGGAGCCGGCGACGCGCTCTACGACGTGGAACGGCGCGTGCTGGGCGGGCTGCTCGCCACGCGCCGGGGCCCCTCGACGGTCCGGGCCGCGGAGTGGGAGGAGCGGCTCGCGGAGCTCACCGCCGAAACGGCCCTCGACAGCGACGAACTGCGCTTCCGCGCCCTGCGCAGATCGCTGACCCGGCGGCTGCTGGACGACCCCGTGCTCTACTACGACGAGCTGGACGACGCCGAACTCGCCTACCTCACCCGCCAGCGCGGCTTCCTCACCGCCCGGATCACCGAGCTCACCGGACTGGTGGCGGAGGTCAGGGCCGAGGGCATCGCCATGGTCGACCCCGACGACGACCTGACCGACGTCCGTATGCCGGAGTCGGGGACCCGCGGCCACGTCACCCTCCTGCTCGCCGAGCACCTTGCCGCAGCCGCCGGCCCTGTCGGCACCGCCGAGCTGATGCGCCGGGTCGCCGAACTGGCCGCCGAGCACGGAGGCTTCTGGTCGAAGTCGGCGCGGGAGCCGGGCGCCGAGGGAGAGCTGGTGGAGCAGGCGGTCGTCCGGCTCGCCGCCCTCGGCCTGGTCGCCCGGACCCCCGAGGGGGTCGTGCCGCGCCCGGCCCTCGCCCGCTATGCGGTCGGCGAGGCCGTGGTGCTCGTATCCCGTACGGAGGGCGCCGGCGGCGTGCCCGCGCAGCGAAAGGCGTCACCGCGTTGATCCCCCGCCCCGCGCTCCCGGCCCCCGGGCGCTCCCGCTGGCAGCCCCTCCGCATGGGCCTCGTCGACCTCTTCCACTACGACGTCGAGGAGTTCCACTTCCGCGACGGCAGGCTGCTGCTCCGCGGAAACAACGGCACCGGCAAGTCCAAGGTGCTCGCCCTGACCCTCCCGTTCCTCCTCGACGGGGACCTCAGCGCCCGCCGCGTCGAGCCGGACGGCGACGCGGGCAAGCGCATGGAGTGGAACCTGCTGCTCGGCGGCGAGCACCCGCACTCCGAACGGCTCGGCTACACGTGGGTGGAGTTCGGCCGCCGCGACGAGGTGAGCGGCGAGGAGCAGTTCCGTACGCTCGCCTGCGGGCTCAAGGCCGTCAGCGGGCGCGGTATCGCCCGCCACTGGTGGGCGGTGACCGCGCAGCGGATCGACCACGCGCCGGCCGCCTCGCGTGCGGGCGACTCGCTCAGCCTCCTCGACGCCACCGGTACGGTGCTGTCACGGGACCGGCTCGTCGAGGCCGTGTCGGGACACGGCCTGGTCTACGACCAGGCCAAGGCCTACCGCCGGGCCGTCGACGAGGCGCTGTTCGGACTCGGCGAGGAGCGCTACGGCGCCCTCGTGGACCTGCTCATCCAGCTGCGCCAGCCGCAGTTGTCCAAGCGGCCCAACGAGGCCGCCCTCTCCCGCGCCCTCACCGAGGCGCTCCCGCCCATGGACCAGGCCGTCATCGCGGACGTGGCCGAGGCGTTCCGGTCCCTGGACGAGGAGAAGGAGGAGCTGCGGGCCGCCAGGACGGCCGAAGCCGCGGCATCCGCCTTCCTCGACCACTACCGGCGTTACGCCCGCATCGCCTCCCGCCGCCGTGCGCGCCTGCCCCGCACCGAGCACTCGAAGTACGAGCACCTGGTCCGCGACCTCGCCGGAGCGCAGGAGGAGAAGGCCGGTGCCGAGGAGGAACGGGCAGCGGCCGCCGAGCGGATCGCGGAACTCACCGAGGCGCAGGTGCGTCTGGAGGCCGCCGACGCCGCCCTGCGCGAGGGGCCCGAGATGCGCAGTGCGCGGGAACTGGAGCAGGCCGCCAAGGCGGTGGAGCGGTCCCGGGACGACAGGGCCCGCGCCGAAGCCGACCGGGAGCAGGCTGCCGTGCTGCACACCCGTGCGCTGAGCCGCCTCGGCGCCGCCGAGAACCGCCTCCGAGCCGCCCGCCAACGGGCCGAGGACACGCTTCGCCGGGCCGGGGACATCGCCCGGGACGCCCGGATGGACCTGCCCGAAGCGGAGGGACTGCCGGAGGCGGAGCTGCGTACCGCCCTGGTCGAGGCGACCGACCGCCGCCACCGCACCCTCGTGCACGTGGAGGAGCTCGCCGGCCGGGCCGAGACCGCGGCCGGCGAACGCCGGAATGCCGCAATCCGGCTCGACGAGGCGGAAACCGACCTGGCGCAGGCCATCGGGGCACAGGACGAGGCCGACGCGGCCGTCACGGCAGCCGGCCGGGCCTTGGTCGACGCCGTCCGCGCACACGCGGACCGGTGCGAGGAGCTCGTCCACCCCGACCCGACGGGACTGCTGGACGAACTCCAGGAGTGGGTCGTGCACCAGGACGGCCCCTCCCCGGCGCGCCGGTACGCGGCGCAGGCGCACAGCGCCGCGGCGGCGCTGCTCGCCGACCGGGCTGCGGAAGCCGCACAGCGCCGGGCGGGCCTGGCGGAGCAGGCCCGGGCGGCCGAGGCGGAGCTCGCGGAGCTGGAGTCGGGCGGCCGGCGGGAGCCGCCGGCCCCGTACACCCGGACGCCGGGCCTGCGCGGTCAGGCGCCGGGTGCTCCGCTGTGGCGGCTGGTCGACTTCCGGGCGGACGTCGCAGAACGCGATCGGGCCGGTCTGGAAGCGGCCCTGGAGGCATCCGGGCTGCTGGACGCGTGGGTGTGCCCCGACGGCACGGCCCTGGCACCGGACGGCCACGACGTGGTCCTCGCCCCGCAGGCCGGCCCGGTCGGCGCCCCGTCGCTGGCCGACGTGCTGTGCCCGGCCGTCGACCGCGGCGACGCCCGGGCGGCGTCCCTGAGCGAGCAGGCCGTGCAGCGGCTGCTGGGGGCGATCGGCCTCGGAGCGCCCGCCGGGGACGCCGCGCACGACACCTGGGCAGCGCCCGACGGCCGCTACCGGGTCGGTGCCCTCACGGGCCGCTGGGCCAAGCCCGCTGCCGAGTTCATCGGAGAGGGCGCACGGGAGGCCGCGCGGCGCCTGCGCATCACCGAGCTGCGGGCCGAGCTCTCCCGTCTCGGTGCGCTGTCGGCCGCCGTCGCCGACCAGGCGCGGGACGTGGCACGGCGGCGCCGGACCCTCGATGCCGAGCTGGCCGCAGTGCCCGACGAGACCGCCGTGACCCGGGCGCAGGCGCGGGCCGCCGCTGCCGCGGACACCGTGCGTCGGGCCGAAGCGCGCCGTGCGGAACGAGCCTCCGGCATGCTGGCCGCCGGCGAGCGGGCCGAGCGGGCCACCGCCGAACTCCACGAGGCGGCAGCCGACCTGGGGCTGCCCGCCGACCGGCCGGCCCTGGCCGCCGTACGCCGGGCCCTCGGGGAGCTGGCCGTGGTCCTGGCCGAGCTCTGGCCCGCGCTGCGCGAGGGCACGGAGGCATCCGGCCAGGTGGCGGAGGAGCAGGAGGAGGCCGGGCGGGCGGCGGAGCGCACCGCCGAACTCGGCCTGCGGGCGGAGGAGGCGGCCCGCCAGGCGGCAGCCGACGGCGAGCGGCTCGCGACGCTGCGGTCGACGGTGGGCGCGGCAGTGGCCGAGCTGGAGCGGCGGCTGTCCGACACCGCGCAGGCCTTGCGCCGGTGCGCGGCCGACCGGCGGCTGGTCCAGGACCGCCACACGGAGGCCGACCGGCGCGCCAGCCGCGCCGAGGGCCGGATCGAGCAGTTGGAGAAGGACATCACGGTCGCCGCCGCCGCACGCGCCGAGGCCGTCGCCGCACTCCAGCGGTTCACCGCCACCAGGCTGATCGGGGTCGCTCTCCCCGGCCTGGCCGTGCCGGCCGCGCGGGACGAGCCGTGGGCGGCCACCCCGGCGATCGCACTCGCCCGCTCCCTCGAAGCGGAGCTCGCCGCGACCGACGACTCGGACGGGGCGTGGGAACGCGTGCAGCGGCGGCTGAGCGAGGAGCTCAAGGTCCTCCAGGACGCGCTCTCGCGGCACGGCCACACCGCGTCGGCCCGCATGGTGGAGGAGGGGATGGTCGTCGACATCGTCTACCAGGGGCGCGAGCGCGCCGTACCCGAACTCGTCGAGGCCCTCACGGTGGAGGTGGGGGAGCTCACCCGCATCCTGTCCGCGCACGAGCGCGAGATCCTCGAAACCCACCTCATCACCGAGGTCGCGGGCACGCTCCAGGAGCTCATCGGGGCCGCCGAGCGCAAGGTGCTGGCGATGAACGCCGAGCTGGAGGAACGCCCGACCTCCACGGGCATGACCCTGCGGCTGGTGTGGCGGGCCTCCCGCAAGGCCCCGGCCGGACTGGCCCAGGCGCGCGGCCGGCTGCTGCAGACCGCCGACGCCTGGACCCTCGGGGACCGGACTGCCGTCGGGGAGTTCCTGCAGACGCAGATCGCCCGCCGGCAGACCGAGGACGCGGCGGGCAGCTGGCTGGAGCACCTCACCGCCGCCCTCGACTACCGCTCCTGGCACGAGTTCGCCGTCGAGCGGCTGCAGCACGGCCGCTGGGTGCCGGCCACCGGACCGGCTTCGGGCGGCGAACGCGTGCTGGCCGTCTCCGTGCCGCTGTTCGCCGCGGCCTCCTCGCACTACGCGAGCGCGGGCAGCCCGTACGCGCCACGGCTCGTGACCCTGGACGAGGCGTTCGCCGGGGTCGACGACGACTCGCGTGCCAAGTGCCTGGGCCTGCTCCACGCGTTCGACTTGGACGTGGTCATGACCAGCGAGCGGGAGTGGGCCTGCTATCCGCAGGTTCCCGGCATCGCGATCGCCCAGCTCTCCCGCGTCGACGAGGTGGCGGCCGTCCTGGTCACCCGCTGGGAATGGGACGGTACGGCCCGTACCCGCCGTGGAGACCCGGTGCGTACGGCCGAGCCGGAGGCGGCGTGGGGGTGAGCGGCTCCGCGGCCGAAGCAGCCGCGGCCGAAGCAGCCGCGGCCGAAGCAGCCGCGGTCGACGAAGTCCGCCTGCGCCGGCTCCTGGGCGCGGCGGAGCTGTCCTGGCTGCTCGACCGCGTACGCCGCCGCCTGGAGCGGGGCCGGCCCCTGACCGGCGCAGTCTCCCTGGCCGCCCCCACGCCCGCCCAGCGCGCGGCGGCGGAGCGGCTGCTGGGCCGGGCGCCCGGCGGCGGCGCGTCGCTCACCGTGCGGCTCGACGCGGTGGACGCCGTCCTGCGCCGGTCGGGCATCAGCCCGGAGGGCCTGCCGGCAGCCGTCTCCGCCCTCACCGGTCCCGTCGTCCCCCGCGAAGAGGCACGCCGGGCCGAGGAGCGGGCCTGGGCGGAGGCGTACACCCCGCTCACCCTGCTGGCCCGGGACGAACCGCGCCTGGCGGACTGGGCCGCCCAGGTCCGCGACAGCGGCCTCGTACGGCGCGTCACCGGCACCCCCGCCGCCGCGCGTACGCTGCTGGACCAGGCGGTGCGCGTCCTGCGGGAACTGCCTGCCGAGCCGGCCCGGTCCCTGTCCGTGTTCGCGGCGGACGTGCTGGGCGGCGCCCACGCACTCGACGAGGGCACCCCGTTGGCCGCGATCGTGCTGTCCGGGGTCCGTGCCCTCACCGGCCATCCGGACGGTGAGGGCGCCGCCTGGCGACGGGCCGCATGGGCCTCGGCCGGCCTGCTCCGGGACGACGTGTCCTCCACGGTCCTCGCCCTGAACCTCCGCGGGACCCCTGCTCTGGACTGGATGGCCGACGTCGGCGAGCCGTGCGTCCTCACCCTTCGCCAGCTCGCGCACCGCCCGCCGCGGACCGCGCCGGCGGTGGTCCACGTCTGCGAGAACCCCGCCGTCCTGTCCGCTGCGGCGGACCACCACGGCGCGGCTTCCCTCCCGCTGGTCTGTCTGCGGGGCCAGCCGTCCGCCGCCGCGCTGGCCCTTCTCACCCATCTCCGCGGCCTCGGCGCCGCTTTCCGCTATCACGGGGACTTCGACTGGGGCGGGCTGCGCATCGCCACGACGCTCCTCCGGCACGTTCCGTGGCGCCCGTGGCGCTACACCGCAGACGACTACCGTGGGGCGGTCGCCGCCGCCGGCCGTGCTGCCGCCCCCCTGGCCGGGAAGCCGGTCCCCTCCCCGTGGGACCCGGACCTGGCGTCCGTCCTCGCCGAACACGGCGTCCGCATCGAGGAGGAGGCCGTCCTGGGCGCGCTGCTCGCAGACCTCACGCCGTGACCGGCTGCCCGTGCCGGTCGGGGGCGGCCGGGGCGCGATCGGCGTCGGAACCGCCGCACGCGCCCCGCGGCGCGAGGCGATCGGCCGGAGCGGGTGGCCGGGCCGGGCGGTGCCGTGGCTGCGACCACCGCCCGGCCCGGAGCCTCAGGCAGCCGCCGTGCCGGGGGTGGCGGCGGGCTCGTGCTCGCAGGCTTCGTCGATGCCGTACGTCTCCCACGCCGGGAACTCGTCCTCGGCCGGGGCCGGCTCACCGGGGCTGAGCAGACAGGCTTCGAGCGCCGCACGGAGCGCCTCGGCGCGCAGCCCGACACCGATGAAGACCAGTTCCTGGCCCTGGGCGGTCTCCGTGCCGCGGGCCCCGGAAGGCTCGAAGCGGGCCACCGCGCCGGCCTGGGACCACAGACCGGTCACCCGGGGGCGGCTGGCGAGCCAGAAGAACCCCTTGGAGCGGAGGATCCTGCCGAAGGCGCCGCTGTCGAGACCCTGGGTGACGAACGTCCAGAGCCTGCCGGGATGGAAGGCCGCGTCGGCGCGGAACACCAGCGACGAGATGCCGTACTCCTCCGTCTCCGGGACGTGGTCCCCGTTGAGCTCCTTGACCCAGCCCGGGGCCTGCTGGGCGCGCTCCACGTCGAAGAGCCCGGTGCCCAGGACGTGGTCGAGCGCCACGCGGCCGCGTACGGCGGGTACGAGCCGGGCCTCGGGGTTGAGCCTGGCGAGGGCGGCGCGCAGGCGCGCGGCGTCGCCCGGCCCGACCAGGTCGAGCTTGTTGAGGACGATGACGTCCGCGAACTCGACCTGGTCCATGAGGAGGTCGCTGACGGTCCGCTCGTCGTCCTCGTATTGGTCGAGGCCGCGCGCCGCGAGTTCGTCGCCGCCGGAGAGCTCCCGGAGGAAGTTCGCGGCGTCCACGACGGTGACCATGGTGTCGAGGCGGGCGAGGTCGCCCAGGGTGGCGCCGTCGTCCCGGGGGAAGGAGAACGTGGCGGCGACCGGCAGGGGTTCGGAGATGCCGCTGGACTCGATGAGCAGGTAGTCGAAGCGGCCTTCGCGGGCGAGCCGGTCGACCTCCTCCAGCAGGTCGTCGCGCAGGGTGCAGCAGATGCACCCGTTGGTCATCTCGACCAGCCGCTCCTCGGTGCGCGAGAGCGCCGCTTCGCCGCCGCGCACGAGCGCGGCGTCGATGTTGACCTCGCTCATGTCGTTGACGATCACCGCGACCCGCAGGCCCTCGCGGTTGCCGAGCACGTGGTTGAGCAGGGTGGTCTTTCCTGCGCCGAGGAAACCGGACAGAACGGTCACCGGCAGGCGGTCGTACGAGGCCACGCGATCAGCTCTCGGGGCGGAGCAGGCCGCGCTCGTACGCCTTCACCAGGCGCTGCGGGACCTGGTGGACGGAGCCGTCGACGGTGACGGGCACCAGCTGCGGGGTGGCGGCCTTCCACTGGGCGCGGCGGTGGCGGGTGTTGCTGCGGGACATCTTCCGCTTGGGGACGGCCATGGGGACTCCTCGGGCTGTGGGCGAAGGCTGCCCGGAGGCTATATGAAAACGGATCCCATTACCAACTTGCCCCGTACGGGTGCACGCCGGAGGGCTTTCGTCAGAAGTCCGACAAGATCGCGTCAGCATGGGCGCGGTCCGCCGGGCGGGGGTGCATGGTCGGAGGGCGGGATCCGCCCCGCCTGACCGAGAGAACGGATCGCAGATGGACCTGGAGAACGTCGTCGGGCTGCTCGTGGCCGTTTCCCTGCTCGCGTACCTCGCGGCGGCCCTGATCCACCCGGACAGGTTCTGAGCCGGCGCCGTGGCTCCGTCCCGTGACGGAGAACCGCGAAGGCGGTGGCCGGCCGGTGCGGACGCGCAGACCATGGATCCCGGGGGGCCCGCGTATGGGTTCCGTCAAGACGGCCCTGTCGGCCGTATGGGTCTCGTCAAGATCCCTTAACGGCCTCACCGGAATGCGATTAGCTCATCACCGGCCGATTGGCCGATTTCCATACAACCTTCACCGCAACCAGGAGCTCACGGTGGCCGACGTGGCCTTCGTCGTCACGATGATCGCGGTGTTCGCGCTGGTGGCTCTCATTGCCAGGGGTGTGGCGAAGCTGTGACCGGCGAGAAGGGCTGAACGCGAACCACGTCCACGTCCCGAGACCCACCCCTCACAACGCAGGCGAAAAGCTGATGCTGCACCCTGGAACCCGGGGTCGGCCGCACACGGCCCGCCCACCATGGAAGGAAGGCATCACGGCCATGACCACGGTCCTGGTGGTGGAAGACGACCCGCAGCTCGTCCGCGCACTGAGAATCAACCTCCAGGCGCGCAAATTCGAGGTGAAGGCGGCGAGCGACGGCGCCGGCGCACTCCGCCTCGCCGCCACAGTCAAACCCGACGTCATCCTGCTCGACCTCGGGCTGCCCGACATGGACGGCCTGGCCGTCCTCAAGGGCGTACGCGACTGGAGCCGCGCCCCCATCCTCGTCCTCTCCGCCCGCCAGACCTCCGAGGAGAAGGTCCGCGCCCTGGACGCCGGGGCCGACGACTACGTCACCAAGCCCTTCAGCATGGACGAGCTCCTCGCCCGCCTGCGGGCCGCCGTCCGCCGCCGGGAGACCCCGGAACCCCCGGGCGGGACGGACCTGGTCACCACGGACGGCTTCACGGTGGACCTGGTGGCCAAGAAGGTCAGGCGCGACGGCCGCGATGTCCGGCTCACCCCCACCGAGTGGCACCTGCTGGAGATCCTCATCACCCACCCCGGCCGGCTGATCAGCCAGCGCCGCCTCCTGCTGGAGGTGTGGGGGCCGACGTACGCCGACAAGACGAACTACCTGCGCGTCTACATGGCCCAGCTGCGGCGCAAACTGGAAGCGGATCCCGCCCACCCCAGATACCTGATCACCGAGCCCGGCATGGGCTACCGCTTCGAAGGCTGAGCCCCATGGGACGCGGCACATTCCGGATCTACCTCGGCGCGGCGCCCGGCGTCGGCAAGACCTACGCGATGCTCTCCGAGGGCCATCGCCGGACCGAGCGGGGCGCCGACGTCGCCGTCGCCTTCGTCGAGCACCACCACCGTCCGCGCACGGAGGTGATGCTGCACGGTCTGGAGCAGGTCCCGCGGCGGGAGCTGGAGTACCGGGGCTCGACCTTCACGGAGATGGACGTGGACGCGGTGCTGGCGCGCCGCCCCGCGGTGGCCCTCGTGGACGAGCTGGCCCACACCAACGTGCCCGGCTCGCGCAACGCCAAGCGCTGGCAGGACGTCGAGGAACTCCTCCAGGCGGGCATCGACGTCGTCACCACCGTCAACATCCAGCACCTGGAGTCCCTCGGCGACGTCGTCGAGACGATAACCGGCGTCCGCCAGCGCGAGACCGTCCCCGACGAGGTGGTACGCCGCGCCGACCAGGTCGAACTGGTCGACATGTCCCCCCAGGCCCTGCGCCGGCGGATGGCCCACGGCAACATCTACAAGCCGGACAAGGTCGACGCGGCCCTGTCCAACTACTTCCGCCCCGGCAACCTCACCGCGCTGCGCGAACTGGCCCTGCTGTGGGTCGCCGACCGGGTCGACGAGTACCTCCAGGAGTACCGCGGCCAGCACGACATCCGCTCCACCTGGCAGGCCCGCGAACGCATCGTCGTCGGCCTCACCGGCGGCCCCGAGGGCCGACAGCTCATCCGCCGCGCCGCCCGCCTCGCCGAGAAGGGCGCCGGCGGCGAGGTCCTCGCGGTATACGTCGCCCGCAGCGACGGCCTGACCTCCGCCTCGCCCAAGGAACTGGCGGTCCAGCGGACCCTGGTCGAGGACCTCGGCGGCAGCTTCCACCACGTCATAGGCGACGACATCCCCCAGGCCCTGCTCGAATTCGCCCGCGGGGTCAACGCCACCCAGATCGTCCTCGGCGTCAGCCGCCGCCGCCCCTGGCAGTACGTCTTCGGCCCCGGCGTCAGCGCCACCGTCGCCCGCGAGTCCGGACCCGACCTCGACGTCCACATCGTCACCCACGACGCAGCCGCCAAGGGCCGCGGCCTGCCCGTGGCACGCGGAGCCCGGCTGGGGCGCTCGCGGATCATCTGGGGCTGGCTGGCCGGGATCGGCGGACCGGTCCTGCTGACCGTCCTGCTGCGGCTGGCCGTGCCCGACCTCGGCCTCGCCAACGACATGCTGCTCTTCCTGACGTTCACGGTGGCGGCCGCCCTGCTCGGCGGCCGCCTGCCGGCCCTGGCGTCGGCGGCCTTCGGTTCCCTGCTGCTGAACTACTTCTTCACACCGCCACTGCACCTGTGGACCATCGCCGACCCCAAGAACATCGTCGCCATCGCGGTCTTCTTCGCCGTCGCCGTCTCCGTCGCCTCCGTCGTCGACCTCGCAGCCCGCCGGACCCACCAGGCCGCCCGGCTGCGGGCCGAGTCCGAAATCCTCTCCTTCCTCGCCGGGAGCGTGCTGCGCGGCGAGACCGCCCTGCCCGCCCTGCTGGAACGGGTCCGCGAGACCTTCGCCATGGACTCCGTGGCACTGCTCGAACGGGACAGCGACGTCGCCCCCTGGACCCTGGCGGCCGGCACCGGGCCGGCCCCGGCCGCCCGACCCGAGGACGCCGACGTCGACATGCCCATCGGCGACAACATGGCCCTCGCCCTCACCGGGCGCGTCCTCCCGGCCGAGGACCGCCGGGTCCTCGGCGCCTTCGCCGCCCAGGCCGCCGTCGTCCTCGACCGGCAGCGCCTCGTCGGCCGGGCCGAAGAAGCCCAGCGCCTCGCCGAGGGCAACCGCATCCGTACCGCGCTCCTGGCCGCCGTCAGCCACGACCTCCGCACGCCGCTGGCAGGCATCAAGGCATCCGTCACCTCGCTGCGCGCCGACGACGTCGAATGGTCGCAGCAGGACCGAGCCGACCTGCTCGAAGGCATCGAAGACGGAGCGGACCGGCTCGACGCCCTGGTCGGCAACCTCCTCGACATGTCCCGGCTCCAGACCGGCACCGTCACCCCGCTGATCCGCGAGACCGACCTGGACGAGGTCGTCCCGATGGCCCTGGCCGGAGTCCCCGACGACAGCGTCGAACTCGACATCCCCGAAACCCTCCCCATGGTCGCCGTCGACCGGGGACTCCTCGAACGCGCCGTCGCCAACATCGTCGAGAACGCCGTCAAGTACAGCCCCGACGGCCTGCCCGTGCTCGTCTCGGCCAGTGCGCTCGCCGAGCGCGTGGAACTGCGCGTCGTCGACCGCGGCCCCGGCATCCCGGACGCGGCCAAGGAGCGCGTCTTCGAACCCTTCCAGCGTTACGGAGACGCCCCCGCCGGGGCCGGCGTGGGCCTCGGCCTCGCCGTGGCACGCGGCTTCACCGAGGCCGTCGGAGGCACCCTCACCGCGGAGGACACCCCCGGCGGCGGCCTGACCATGGTCCTCACGCTGCCCACCGCGGATCCGGCCCTCCAGCCCGACCCCGGCCTCCCCAAGGCGGCACTCACCTGACAGGCCCCGCGACCCGGCCCCTCCGCGCCCACCTGCACGGACTCCGCCATCGGCGCACATCCGCCCGCGTCGGCCGCGGCCTGTTCGAAGGCCGGCACATGCCGGGATAGGGTGGCGCTGCCGGTCCTTGACGCACTCCTGATGCTCGGGTCCGATGGCGGAGTCGAGTCGGAGGGAAGTCGGTCGAGTGGCCGTTCGCGCGGCAAGAGTGTGGCACTCGCTGTTCACCACCCATCCGGCCCGCACCGTGGTCTGGGCCTTCGCGCTGGTGATCGCCGCAGGCACGGCCCTGCTGATGCTGCCGGCCTCCTCCCAGGACGGCTCGGCGACGGACCTCGTGACGGCGCTGTTCACATCCACCTCGGCGGTGTGCGTGACCGGCCTGGTCGTCGTGGACACCGCCACGCACTGGAGCGGCTTCGGCGAGGCCGTCATCCTCGGGCTGATCCAGGTCGGCGGCTTCGGCATCATGGCGCTGGCGTCCCTCCTGGCCCTGCTGGTCTCCGGCAGACTGCGGCTGCGCATGCAACTCACCGCGGCGGCCGAGACCAAGAGCCTCGGCATCGGCGACGTGCGCCGCGTCCTCCTCGGCGTCGCAGGCTGCACCCTCGCCGTCGAACTGGCGGTCGGCGCCGTTCTGGCCCTGCGGCTGCGCTTCGGATACGGCCGGTCCATCGCCGAAGCCGCCTACTCCGGCTTCTTCCACGCGGTCTCGGCGTTCAACAACGCCGGCTTCGGCCTGCACGCCGACAGCCTCACCCCCTACGCCCAGGACCCGTGGATCACCCTGCCGATCGCGGCGGCCGTGATCCTCGGCGGCCTCGGCTTCCCCGTCCTGCTGGAACTCCTGCGCCACCGCACCCGGCGCCGCACCACCGGCCGCCGCAACTGGTCGCTGCACACCCGGCTGACGCTCGTCACCAGCGCCGCACTGCTGTCCGTCGGCACCGTGCTCACCTGCCTGCTGGAATGGACCAACCCGGGCACCCTCGCCCCCTTCGACTGGGACGAGAAGGTCCTCAACGGCTTCTTCTACTCGGCGATGAGCCGTACCGCCGGATTCAACGCCGTCGACATGGGCGCACTCAACGCCACCACCCTCCTGTTCACCTGCACCCTGATGTTCATCGGCGGCGGCAGCGCGGGCACGGCCGGCGGCATCAAGGTGACCACCTTCGCGGTCCTGGCCGCCGCCATGCTCGCCGAGGTGCGCGGCGAGCCCAACTCCACCGTGATGGGACGGCGCCTCGCACCGCACGTGCTGCGCCAGGCCCTGACCGTGGCACTGCTCGCCGTGGGATTCGTCATCGCATCAACCCTCGCCCTGCTCACCGTCACCAAAGCCCCCTTCGAAGACGTCCTCTTCGAGGCCGTCTCCGCCTTCGCCACCGTCGGCCTGTCCACCGGCATCACCGCCGACATCCCCGACTCCGGCCGGCTGATCCTCATCCTCCTCATGTTCGTCGGCCGACTCGGACCCATCACCCTCGTCTCCGCGCTCGCCCTGCGCGAGCGGACCCGCCGCTACCAGCTACCCGAGGAGCGACCCGTCATTGGGTAACTACCTGCACTCCCTGCGCCGTCGCCGCCGCAAGCGGCTGCTGGACTCCGACATCCTCGCCGCGGGCGACCAGCGCGTGGCCGTCATCGGCCTGGGCAGGTTCGGCAGCTCCCTGGCCAACGAACTGACCCGGCGCGGCTGGGACGTGCTGGGCATCGACACCGACGCCGCCCTCGTGCAGAAGCACAGCGACATCTTCACCCACACCGCCGTCGCCGACTGCACCGATCCGGAGGTCCTCCGCCAGCTCGGCGTCGGGGACTTCCCCAGCGTGGTCGTCGGCATCGGCACCGACATCGAGGCCAGCATCCTCGTCGCCTCCAACCTCCTGGAGGAGGGCGTCCCCAACATCTGGGCCAAGGCCATCAGCCGCCAGCACGGACAGATCCTCGAACGCCTCGGCGTCCACCACGTCGTCCTCCCCGAGCACGAGATGGGTGAGCGCGTCGCCCACCTCGTCACCGGCCGCATGCTCGACTTCATCGAGTTCGACGACGACTACGCCCTGGTCAAGACCATCACTCCGGACACGATCACCGGTGTCCCGCTCGGTCAGAGCGCCGTCCGCACCAAGTACGGCATCACCGTCGTGGGCATCAAACGCCCCGGACACGACTTCACCCACGCCACCGCCGAGACCGTCGTGGCGAAGGGCGACGTCATCATCGTCACCGGCAGGACCCGCCACGTGGAGGCCTTCGCCGAACTCGGCTGAGCCCCGGCGGAGGCCCGTGCCCCGGCCGGCGGCCCGGCACGGGGCCGCCGGGGGCCGGGCCGTGGTCAGCCGCTGTGCCTGAAGCCCTTGCCCGTGCGGTCCAGCGGGTCGGCGGGCAGGGAGAGGAAGCGGGCCCGCAGCGTGTCCCACGCCCCCAGCCGGTCGAAGTCGGGGGTGTCGAGGATGTCCTGGCGGTCGGTGAGGAACGGGTTGGGCAGCAGGACGGTCATCATCTGCTCGTCGCGGCCGTTGAACAGGCGGATTCCCCAGCTGACGGGGGAGCCGTCGGAGCCGATGCTGCGGTAGAACTCGGCGCGGGAGCAGCGGCGGATGCGGCCGAGTTCGGGGCCGGAGGCGGTGTGCTCGCCGATGCACAGGTGGAAGTGCCAGGCGCCGAAGTCGACGGTGGCGTAGCCGTCGTTCACGGTGATGGCGGTGGGGGCGTTCGGGGCGCCGACCTCCCAGGCGGCGCCTTCGATGATGGGCCCGAAGTGGATGTGCTGCCAGTGGTCGGTGAAGACGGCGGTGACGAGGTCGAGGAGGGTGGCCTCGTCGACCGGGAGGGGCCAGACGTGCTGGGTGCCGCCGCCGGGGGTCTCGACGACGGTCGGCTCGGTGGTGGTCATGAGGTCTTCTCCTTGGGGTTGAGGACGCAGTCGCCGCAGGTGCCCGCGCCCGGTACGCGGTAGTACAGGCAGCAGCTGCGGCGCCGGAAGGCAAGCGGTGCCGGGGGACGGGTGCGGTACGTGCCGGTACCCGCCAGGGGCGGCCGGTCCAGCAGCGCGCGGACGAGGGGGATGACGGGCAGGACGGGGGCAGGCGCCCTGGCCAGCAGGACGCGGTGGGCTCCGACCAGCGCGGAGGCGGCGTTGCCGCGCAGGGTGTGCGGGCTCACGCCCGACACGCGGCGTACGGCGTCGGCCCAAGGGGCCAGGTTCCGGACGGTCACGGTGCCGAGCAGGGCCGGGAGCGGCTCCTCGTCCACCTCCGCCGGGTCGGGGAGCCACAGGTCGAGGGGGCCGGAGGCGGGCAGGCGCCACCACAGCCGGTCGGGCGCCAGGTCGGGGACGCGGCCGGTGAGCGCGGCGCAGCCCAGGGCGATCGACCACAGCCGGGAGGCGGTGCCCAGGTGCAGGGTGGACGCGGCCACCCTGGGCTGGTCGGTGCCCAGCCGCCCGGCGACGGTGCGTACGCACTCCTCCAGCGCGCCCGGGTCCGCGTACAGGTCGGCCAGGGGCCGGAAGCCGCCCGCCTCGGGGCAGGGGCCGGTGGCGACCGCGAAGTAGGGGCCGATCGCGGAGACCCGGGCCAGGGCGTCGGGGGTGAGGGCCGGCGTCACCATGTCCGCACCGTCCGCGTGAGCTCGTGGAAGCCCCGGACGGGGATGCTCCGCCCGTCCGGCCCGGTGAGGGTGAGGCGGTCCGCGCCGTCCCAGCCCACCTTCCCCTCGGCGGGCGGGCCGCCCCGGCCGGCGACGGCCAGTCCCTCCCGGGCGAGCGCGCGTTCGAGGAGCGGGAGCACATCGGCGGGCGCGTCCACTGCGACGGCGGCGCGTGCGGTGCGGCGCAGGCCGAAGGTGCCGGATGCCGGGTCGAAGGCGAGGTGGTCGGCGTCGAACGCCCCCGCCACGGCGCCGCTGCGGACCAGGTCCTCGGGTGCCCCGGCGTGGACGCGGGATGCGCGGTCGACGAGCCAGACCGCGTCGGCCACCCGCAGGGCCAGCTCCAGATCGTGCGTACTGACCACCACGGTCAGGCCCCTGTCGCGGGCCAGGTCGCGCAGCAGCACGGTGAGCGCCACCCGCGAGGGGACGTCCAGGAAGGCCGTCGGCTCGTCCAGGAGGACGACCTCGGGCTCCTGGGCGAGGGCGCGCGCGGTCAGGACGCGCTGGCGTTCGCCGTCGGAGAGCTCGGCGGCCGGCCGGTCCGCCAGATGCTCCGCGCCCACCGCCCGCAGCGACCACTCGACGGCGGCGTGGTCGGCCGCGGTGAGGCGGCCGGTGAACCCGGTGTGCGGGTGGCGGCCGAGCCCGGCCAGTTCCCGCGCGGACAGCAGTCCCGGATCGACCCGGTCGGTCAGGACGACCGCCAGCCGCCGGGCGAGCGCGGTCGGCGGCGTCTGCGCGAGGTCGGCGCCGCCGATGCGGATCCGTCCGCCGAGCGGCGGCAGGAGCCCGCACAGGGTGCGCAGCAGAGTGGACTTGCCCGCGCCGTTGGGGCCGAGGAGGACGGTCAGTTCGCCGGCCCGTGCTTCGAGGTCGAGCCCCGTGAGCACCGCCCGCTCCGCCCCGCGCCCGCGCCGTGGCGACCGGGCGCGGTAGCCGACGGCGAGCCCCTGCGTGACCAGGCCGCCGGGGCGGCCCGGCCCGTCGGCGGTGTCGGTGAGGGGCTCGGTCATGGTGTCGGTCATGTCGGTCACGAGGCCACTCCTTGTACGCCGCGGCGGCTGCGGATCAGGAACGCGATGACGACGGGTGCGCCGAACAGCGAGGTGACGGCGTTCAGCGGCAGCACGGCATCCGTGCCGGGCGGCTGGCTGAGCAGCGCGCACGCCAGTGCCAGGAACGCCCCGGCGAGCATCGACGCCGGGACGAGCGCCCGGTGGTCCGACGTCCCCAGTGCCACCCGCGTCAGGTGCGGGACGGCCAGGCCGAGGAAGGCGACCGGCCCGCAGAACGCGGTGGCCGCACCCGCCAGGAGTGCTGTGCCGAACAGCGCCAGATCGCGGCTGCGCCGCACGTTCAGGCCCATGGTGCGGGCGTAGTCCTCGCCCAGCAGCAGGGCGTTGAGGCGTTTGGCAGTCAGCAGCGCGGTGAGCAGGCCGGCGCCGATGACGGGCAGCATGACGTGGAGGTCGGGCCAGGTCGTGGCGCCGAAGCTGCCCAGGCCCCACATGACGAACTGCTGGGCGCGCTCCGGTCGGGCGTAGACGAGCATCACGCCGACCACGGCGGTGGCCGCCGAGCCGATCATGACGCCGACGACGAGCAGGGTGACGGCCGACCGCACCCACCTGGAGAGCAGCAGGACGAGGGCCAGGACGGCGGCGGCACCGAGCGAGGCGGCGATGACGACGCCCACGCGCCCGAGGCCGGCCAGGTCTCCGGTGAAGCTGCCGGCGACCCCGCCGGTGCCGACCACCACGGTGGCGACGCCCATGCTCGCGCCCGAGCTCACCCCGAGGGAGAACGGGTCCGCCAGCGCGTTGCGGAACAGGGTCTGCATCTGTACGCCGGCCACCGCGAGGGCGGCGCCGACGGCGCAGGCGGTCAGCGCCCGCGGCAGCCGGACCTGCTCGACGATCACGGTCCACCGCGGGTCCTCGGGGGTGCCGCCGAACAGCACCCGCACCACCTCGGCGACCGGCACGGGATGGGAGCCGGTGGCGATGGCGAGGACGAACAGCACGGCGGTGCCGGCCGCGAGTGCGAGGACGACGGCGAGGCGCCGCCGCACCGGCCGCGGCCCCGCGGGCGGAGTGTCCGCGTCCGGGGCCGCTGCCGGCGCGGGTGCCGGCACGGTCGTCTGATGTGTCGTCACGCCTTCGGCACCGGCTGGTAGAAGGTGAAGGAGTGGCCCTCGGCCTGGTCCGGGTGCATCAGCGCGAACAGGTCGGCGAGGACCAGGTCCGGGCGCAGCACGCCCCGCTCGAAGTAGTCGTTGCCGCCGCCGGGGCCGAGCGCCTTCGTGTTCGTCCACACGGCGCCGTCGGACACCGCCTTCAGCTGCCCGTACCGGCTGTCGGCCTTGACCGCGTCGGCGGTGGACTTCCACTTCTGGTCGGCGATCCAGACCGGGGCCTGGCCGGCCTTGGCGTACACGGCCTCGAAGTTCAGCTGCATGCCGCCGGTGCCTGCCTCGCCGGCCCACGGGTAGGTGCCGCCCGCGTCCTTGATCAGCCGGGCGGCGTAGCTGCCTCCGGCGGGCATGGACCACGTGCCCTGGTACATCGTGCCGGGCAGCACCTCGACGGGCTTGCCCGCCTTGGCCGCCTGGGCGCCCTTCTCCGCGACCTTCCGGTAGTCGCCCTCGATGGTGTCGAACACCTCGCCCGCCCGCTTCTCGGCGCCCGTGAGCGCGGCCATCGCCTTGACCCACTCGGCCCGGCCGAGCGGACTGGCCTCCAGCCACTCGGCGTTGGCGACCACGGCGATGCCTGCCTGGCGGAGCTTCGGGTACTGCGGGTCGTCGGTGCCCTGGGTCATGAGCACGTCCGGCTTCGCCCCGATGACGGTTTCGGCGTTGAGCGTGCGGTCCTTGGCGTACTCGGTGACCCTGCCCGCCTTCACCCGCTCGATCACCTGGGCGGAGGAGATGTTCGCGCTGCTCGCCACTCCGGTCAGGACGTCCAGGGTGCCGGTCTCGGTCAGCAGCGGCAGGTGGGTCGTCGAGGCGGAGTACAGGCTCCTGACGGGCACGGTGACCTGCTGCGCGGACGCCAGTTCACCGGTCAGCTCCGGCTTGGGAGCACCGCACTTGACCAGCACGTACGACTCGGGCTTCCCCTTGGGGAAGGGCTCCTTCACGGTGAGGACCTGGTAGCTCTTCTCGTACCGGAGGGTGAAGTTCTCGGCGTGCTTCACCGTCGACTTCACCGGGAAGTAGTCCTTGGCCGGGTCGAAGTCCTTGATGCACCCCTCACCCTCGGCCCGCGCCTCGGGGCCGGCTGTCGTGCCGGCGTCGCCGCCGCAGGCGGTGAGCGTGAGGGCGGCGGCGACGAAGGCCGCCGCGGTGGCCCGACGGCGGCCGGGCATGACGGATCGTACGGACAAAGTGACTCCTGGTGGCGTTCGTCGGCCGCGCGTGAGGGCACTGCGGTGCGCGGATGCGGCGTGGGGGAAGGAACCCGCAGGGGGTCAGAACCCGGGGAAACGGGACTGTGGGTGAAGCCGGTCAGGCCGGTCGGGCCGGTCAGGCCGGAGCACGGGCAGCACGGGGCCGCCTCCGCACGAACGCAGGCACACGGGTGCCACCGCCTCTCCCGGGGAAATCCGCCCCTTGCATCGAGGTGCGACGGCGTGAGTCTCCTGACTCGGGATCACAGCTTCTCCGGCCTTCCCACCCCGGACGGGGCGGTGGCCTGGGGCGGAGTCGCTCCCCCTACACAGTGGCGGTACCGTGCCGGAATCCCACCGGCTTCCTCGTTCCGCCGTCGCTTGACGGACGGAAGCATCGCAGACCGCCCGCCGCCCCGCCAGACCCGCCCCTGTGCGTTCAGCCACAGGGCACGGCAGTTCAGGACAGGGCGGGGCGCACGGCATCGAGCTCCGGCCGCCCCACCGGTCGGACCGTCGTGATCCAGTACAGGGGCCCGTACGGTGCGTCAGCGTACGGGCACATTCGGTGGACGGTACGGCGCGCCGGCCGCCACCCTGGGTGCTGTCGATCGCGGGGATACGACCTGTACGTACGGACCTGGAGGTGGCCGCGGATGACGACGCACGCCGAGGCGGGCGACAACGACGACCTGGTGGCGTCCTGCGAGACGGAACGGGAGCCCGGCCCCTCGGACAGTCTGCGGACCTTCGGAGCCGTCGTCCAGGCCCTGCGCGAGCACGCGGGCCTCAGCAGGGTGCAGTTCGGGGAACTGGTCCGCTTCTCCCGGCACACCGTGGAATCGGTGGAGCTGGGGCGGCGGATGCCGGACGAGTCGTTCGTCGACCGCGCCGAGGAAGCCACGGGAAACACGGGCGCGTTGAGGAAGGCCGCCCCGCACCTGAGCCGGGGCGACGCAGGGCTCGCCGCCTGGTTCCGGCAGTGGGCGCGGCTGGAGAAGACGGCGGTGAGCCTGTGCACGTACGAGTGCCGGCTGGTGCCGGGTCTTCTGCAGTCGGAGGACTACGCGCGCGCCGTGTTCGAGGGAACCGTGCCGGTGGTGCCGGACGACCGGCTGGCGGACTTCATGGCCAGCCGGATGGAACGGCAGCGGATGCTGTGCGAACGGCCGACGACACCGTTCAGCTTCATCGTCGAAGAGCACGTCCTCCGCCGCCGGTTCGGGAGCACGCAGCAGATGCGGGAGCTGTACGACCACGTCCTGAAGCTGAGCGCCCCGCGGAACGTGACGCTTCAGGTCGTGCCGTTGCAGGCCGGGTTGCACGCGTGCCTGGACGGGCCGCTTCAACTCCTGGAAACGCCTAGGGGGCAGCGGCTCGGCTACTCCGAAGGGCAGCAGAACGGCCGCCTGATCTCCGATCCGAAAGAGGTGAGTCTGCTCCACCAGCGCTATGACACACTGCGCTCGCAGGCCCTGAACGCCAAGGACTCGCGGGGTCTGCTGGAGCGACTCCGAGGAGAACTATGAGCACGACGGAACTGGCGTGGTCCAAGTCCAGCTACAGCGGCAGCCAGGGTGACAGCTGCGTCGAGGTCGCTGTCACCGCGCAGGCCGTCCACGTACGCGACTCCAAGGACGCCACCCGCCCCGCCCTCGCGGTCGGCCGGGATGGCTGGGCGCGCTTCGTCGCGTTCGCGGCGGGGGCCTGAGGCGGGGCACGGCGCGGGGACGGACGGTTCGGCGACTGTCGCCGCAGGCGACTGCGGGGCGGCAGCGGCCGGGCCCTGGCCTTGGCTGTCGTGCGTGGGGTGAGGTGGGTCACATGCTGTCACAGCAGCCTGGGCTTCGGTGTCTTGAGGGCGCAAAGCCCTGAAGGCCGCAGGCAGCCCAGTCGTGCTGCTCGTGCCTCGGGGCGTCACCGATCCGAGGGGAGCGCACATCGTGAAGCACCGCATCGTCGTCCTCGGCGCCGGCTACGCCGGGGCCCACGTCGCCGGAATGCTGGCCCGGCGGCTGTCCGCGGCGGACACCGAGCTGATCGTGGTCAACGCCGAACCGGACTTCGTCCAGCGGCTGCGGCTGCACCAGCTCGCGGCCGGCCAGGAGATCGCGGCTCCCGCGCTCTCCGAGGTCTTCGCGGGCACGGCGGTCCGGCTGCGGCAGGCCCGTGTCACCGCCGTCGAGCCGGAGCGCCGGGTCGTCGCCGTGGCCGGCCCCGACGGCGCCGCCGAACTCGGCTACGACACGCTCGTCTACGCCCTCGGCAGCCACGGGGCCCGCCACTGCGTCCCCGGTGCGGCCGAGCACGCCTTCGACGTCTCCGCCCGGCCCTCCGCACTGAGCCTGCGCGAGCGCCTGGACGGCCTGGCCCGGCAGGGCGCCGGCGGCAGGGTGCTCGTCGTCGGCGACGGGCTGACCGGCATCGAGACCGCCACGGAGATCGCCGAGTCGCGGCCCGCCCTGTCCGTGACCCTGGTGGCCCGCGGCGAGCTCGGCGCCACGCTGTCCTCCGGAGCCCGCGAGCACCTGCGCCGGGCCTGTGACCGGCTGGGCGTCACCGTGCGGGAGCACACGGAGGTCGCGGCCGTCGAAGCGGCGCGCGTGCGGTGCGCCGACGGCGCGGTCCTGGAGTCCGACGCGACCGTGTGGACGGCCGGGTTCGCGGTCAGTCCCCTCGCCGCCGCCGGCGGTCTCGACGTCACCGAGGACGGCCGGATCGTCGTCGACCGGACGATGCGGTCGGTCTCGCACCCGGACGTCTACGCCGTCGGCGACTGCGCCTTCGCCACCGGCGACAACGGCCTGCCGCTGCCGATGTCCTGCGCCTCGGCCGGATACACCGGCAGGCAGGCCGTGGAGGCGATCACGGCACGTCTGACCGGCCGCAGGGCGCCGAGGAACGTCAAGCTGAGCTACCTCGGCAACCACATCAGCCTCGGGCGCCGCGACGGCATCCTGCAGTTGGTCGACCACGAGGCCCGGCCGAAGCCGAAGTCCGTGGCCGGCCGGAAGGCCGCGCGCGTCAAGGAGGCCATCGTGTCGATGTCCCTGTGGGGCACCTCCCACCCGACCTTCGGCGTGCCGCAGCGCAGGCACCGCCTGACCGGGGCGCCGCACGCGGCGTACCCGCCGAAGGCCGGGGGGACCGTCCGCCCCCGGGCGCACGGCTGAGAGGACCGGGAGATGACCGAGCACGGCACCGACCCGGCGACCCGGGCGTTCGTCGACCACCGCAACCTGCTCTTCACCGTCGCCTACGAGATCCTCGGCTCCGCCGCCGACGCCGAGGACGTCCTCCAGGAGACGTGGCTGCGCTGGGTCCGGGTCGACCTGGGGCAGGTGGGCGACCGGCGGGCGTACCTCGTGCGGATCACGACCCGGCAGGCGCTCAACCGGCTGCGCGCCGTGAAGCGCCGCCGTGAGGCGTACGTCGGCCAGTGGCTCCCCGAGCCGCTGGCCACCGCCCCGGCCGTCGCCGAGGACGTCGAACTCGCCGAGAGCATGTCGATGGCGATGATGCTCGTCCTGGAAAGCCTCTCCCCGACCGAGCGCGCGGTCTTCGTCCTGCGCGAGGTCTTCGAGGTCGAGTACGCGGAGATCGCCGAGGCCGTCGGCAAGAGCCCCGACGCCGTACGCCAGATCGCGCACCGTGCCCGCCGGCACGTCGGCGCCCGCCGCCCCCGCAGGACGGCCTCCGCGCGGGAGACCAGGGCCGCCCTGGAGTCCTTCCGGCGCGCCGTCGAGACCGGCAACCCGCAGGACCTCCTCGACGTGCTCGCCCCCGACGTCGTCCTGCTCAGCGACGGCGGCGGTGTCAAGCGGGCCGCGCTGCGCCCGGTCGTCGGCGCCGAGAAGATCGTCCGCTACTGGCTCGGCGGCTCCGCCAAGGTCGAGGAGACGATCGCCTGGGAGCCCACGGAGGTCAACGGCAGCCCCGCGCTCGCCGTGTACCTGGGCGGCGCACTCGACGGCGTCATGGCCGTCCGCGTCGAGGACGCCCGCATCACCGGCCTCTACTTCGTCCGCAACCCGGAGAAGCTGACGCACCTCGTCTCGGGGACCCCGCTCACCCTCCGCTGACACCGCCGGCCCGCCCCCGTCCGGACCGCCCGCCGCATCCCTGCGGCCGGCCAGGGGCGGGCTCCCCCGCTGCCGCCGTCCCGTACCTCTTCGGCCGGTACGCACGACTCGTCTCGGCCCGGCGTCCGGCTGGCCCCGAGGCTCCGCGGGTCAGCGGGTCAGCGGGTCAGCGGACGATCTTGAACCCGAACAGCGGGGTGCCCAGCGCCGTCGCGGTGTCGATCCACATCCGCAGCATCATCTCGGTGGCGCGGGCGGTCCGGATCCCGCCGAGGTCGAGTACGTCCTTCCAGCCGAGGGAGCGGAGCAGGCCGCCCACCAGGGTCTTGGCGTCGGGGTCGTCACCGCTGACGAACACGGTGTGGTCGCCGTCGCCGATCGCTCCGGGGGCCGCCATGGCGGCTGCGGCCAGAGTGTTGAGCGTCTTGACGACCCGGGCCTGCGGCAGCGCCCGCTGCAGGCGCTCGCCGAGGCTGTCGGTGTCCACGGGGTCCAGGGCCGCGTCCGGGACGGACCAGTCGAGCGGGCTCGACACGTCCATGACCACGCGGCCGGCCAGGGCCGGGGCGAGCGGGGTGAGCGCCGCGACGCAGGAGGGCCCGTCGATCGCGTTCACGACCAGGTCGGCCCCGGGCACCGCGTCCGCGAAGGTGCGCAGCTTCAACGCGGGCAGCCGGGCGGCCACGCGGGCGTACGCCGCGTTCTGCTCCAGGGTGGCGCCGGGCGAGCGGGTCCCCACCACCACCTCATGGCCGCGCGCCAGGAGGGCGGGGGCGAGGACGTGGCAGACCTCGCCCGTCCCCAACAGGGCTGTTCTCATGGGTGTTTCCTCCGGAGGGGCAGGGTGGGCGCGGCCGCGCATACCGGTCTTCCGGGCGGCGGTTGCGGCTCAGACCGGGAGGCCCGTCGGCCCCTTGATCCGCTTCATGATGATCTGCGAGTTGACCTCCGTGACCCCGGAGAGCGCGGTCAGCTTCTCGATCCACAGGCGCTCGTACGCGCGCAGGTCCACCACCGCGATCCGCAGCAGGCAGCCGGGGCTGCCGAAGAGGCGGTACGCCTCGATGACGTCCGGGATGTCCTGCAGGGCCGCCTCGAACGCCTCGACGGCCTCCCGGTCGCGGCGCACCTCCACCGATACGAGCACCTCGAAGCCGCGCCCCACCGCCTCCGGGTCGATCACCGCCCGGTAGCCGCGGATCACGCCGTCCTGCTCCAGCTGCCGGACGCGCCGCATGCAGGGGGACGGGGTCAGGCCCACCCGCTGGGCGAGCTCCTGGTTGCTGAGCCGACCGTCGGCCTGGAGCTCGCGCAAGATTTCACGATCGATGGCGTCCATGGAGCAATAATCCACCACGGATGCGCGTCCCGCAGGGCGGCAGCGGCAATCGCATTGCGTAACGAAACGCCTATCATTGCCCGCAGTGCTGTGTCTCAGCACATCAGTACGAGTTATCACCCGCACGCGGGAAAGGGTGGCCATGGGGCGGATCGTCGTCATCAGCACCGGCGGCACGATAGCCAGCCGCTGGCAGGGCTCCGGCTTCGCCGCCGACGCCGACGGGCGCGAGGTCATGGCCACGGCGCCGCTCCCCGAGGGGGTCACCGTCGAGGTCATCGACCTCTTCAGCGTCAACAGCCCCCGGCTGACCACTGCCCACCAGCTGACCCTGCTGCACACCGTGCACGAGGTCCTCGCCGACCCCGGCGTCGACGGCATCGTCGTCACCCACGGCACCGACACCCTCGAGGAGTCGGCCTTCCTCGTCGACCTCCACCACCACGACCCGCGCAGCGTCGTCTTCACCGGCTCGCAGCTGCCGATGGGGACCGCCGAGGGCGACGGGCCGGGCAACCTGTACGACGCTCTCCTCGTCGCCGCCACCACCCGCGAGCTCGGCGTCCTCATCAGCTTCGCCGGGCGGGTGCACGCAGCCCGCGGCACCGTCAAGACGCAGGCCGTCGCCCTGGACGCCTTCGCCGACCCCTCCCGGGAGCTCCTCGGCAAGACCGGCTTCGGCAAGGTCACCGTCCTGCGCCGGCCCCAGCGGCCCGAGCCGCTGCCGCTGCCCGCCATGCCGGAGCGGCCGCCGCGGGTCGACATCGTCATGCACCACGCCGACGGCGACCCCCTGCTGTTCGAGGCCGCGATGGCCGCCGGGGCGCGGGGCATCGTCCTCATCGGCACCGGCGCCGGCAACGCGACCCCCGAGATCGTCGACGCCGTACGGGCGGCGGTCGCGCAGGGGGTGCTCGTCGCCCTCACGACCCGGGTCGCCGCCGGGCCCGTCACCGAGATCTACACCCACGGAGGGGCCGTCGACCTGGTCGCCGCCGGAGCCGTGCCCACCGGTACGCTGCGCGCCGGGCAGGCCCGCATCGCGGTCCTCTCCGCGCTTCTCGCCTCCACCGACCCCGAGGCGCAGGCCCGCACCCTCCGCGAAACGGCCTGCCCGACGGGGCCGGTCCTCCTCAGCGCGTAACGCGGCGCCGCGCGTTCGGCTCCCCGGACTGCGCGGCATGCCCCTTGCGCATCGCGTGAGCCCGCGCCGTCGGGCCGGCGGTCACGTGTGAGGGCCGTCCCCCATGCCCTTCCGGCCGGCACCCGCCAGGCCGGCAGCCGCGCTGCCCGGGCCTGCGTGCCCTGCCGCTCGGCGGTGCTCCGTCCGCGCGTGCTTCACGCCGGCGCGCAGCGGGTCCTCGTCGACGACGCTCCGAGAAGGGTGCCGTTCGTTGGCTTGAGACGGCCGGATCCGTCCCTTCGGTCCCCTCGGGTCTCACCCGCACAACGGTGCAGGCGCGTGGTTGCGAGGGCAAATTGTGCGGCTGGCATCCGATAGCGGTGAGGGCGTATGGCGCGTGGTGGGTGTCGGCGCGCGTGGCGCAGAAGGAGTCGGTGTTCTGTGGAGGTTTCCAGGGCGCGCCTTTTGATCGCAGGTCAGCGATCCCTTCGGAGGGCAAATCCCGCCTCCCTGGCATGTTTCAATCGTCAACTTTGCTGATTTTGCTGGTTTGTTACCTGCACCTACAATCGCCGTCACGACAGTCGATCGGGGGAGTGTGACTGATTTGCGCACAGAAATATCCCGTCAGGGGTTGCTCGCCGTGCGGGACTTTGACCAGGTTCCGGCGCAGCGGGTCGGGCCCGGCGGGCACGATGGCGGCGCGTGCCAGTGCGCCATGCTCGGCGGTGCCGTGCACGATCCGCGGGGGATCGGGACGCTGACCGAACGGGAGCGGCAGGTGCTCGCGCTGCTCGGGCAGGGTCTGGCCAACCGGGTCATCGCCCGGCGGCTCGGCATCGTCGAGCGGACCGCCAAGGCACACGTCGCGAGCATCGTGGAGAAGCTCGGGGTCAGCTCCCGGCTGGAGGCCGCGCTGATGGCACACCTGCACCATGAGCTGCTGTGTCCGCGGGAAACTGTCCCAACGGACACCTCCCCAAGGGCCAATGGCCGACACCTGCAACGGGGTTGTTGACTGGACAGCGTCCGCCGGAACAAGGGGCGGACGTTCCCGTCGAACATCCGGAGAGTGCAGTGCAGAACATCGAGAACGTCGAGATCATGGAGCTCGTCGGCGGCTTCGAGGCGTACGCCCAGGCCGCCGAGCTGAACTTCGAGGCCTCGGCCGACGCCCCGGCCATCACCCCGACCCTCACCACCATCGCCTACACCAAGGTGACGGTCGCGGGCACCGCCGCGTCCATCAAGTGGACCTGCTGACCACGTCGGCAGTGAGGCCGTACGACGGCTGAACCCGGCGGTCCTGGGCGCGGGCAAGGCGCCCAGGACCGCCGCTGCCGTGCCGCGGGCCGGTACCGGCCCGCGGCAGGTGCCGCCATTATCCCGCCGTATCGCGCACTCACGTTCCGCCGCCGGAACCCCGAATCTCCCGCTCTTCCACTTCCGTGACTCCAGGAGGTCCGGCGATGAGCCGCAGCGTGTCCGTCGTCCTGCCGATCGTCCCGACCCGCGCGGAACAGGCCGCCCCGTTCGCCGCGTTCGTGCAGTGGCGCGCAGCGCGGGCCCTGTGGCTGGGGCAGGTGCTGCTGAGCGAGCAGCACCAGATCATGGCGCAGCTCGGCGGCATGGGCCTGCGCGTGCCGTTCGGCACCGGCGTCTCCCTGATGCCGCTGCGCCACCCCGTGCAGGCCGCGCTGGAGGCCCGTACGCTCGCCGCCGTGACCGGACACCCGGTGACCGCCGGCTTCGGGCCCGGTGCCCCGGCCTTCCAGCGCGCCGCGCTCGGCGCCCCCTACGCGAGCCCGCTCACCGCCTGCCGCGAGTACCTGCACCTCGTCCGACGCCTTCTCGACGGCGCCGAAGTCGACCAGGGCGGAAACTACTTCTCCTACACCGGCTCCCTGCCGCCCACCCCCGCCCCGCCCGTCGAGGTCGGGCTCGGCGTGCTGCGCCCGGGCATGGCCCGCGTCGCCGGAGAAGCCGCCGACGTCGCCGTCACCTGGCTGGCGCCCCCCTCCTACCTGCGCGACGTCATCCTGCCCGCGCTGCGCGCAGGGGCCCAGGCCGCCGGCCGGCCCGTGCCGCGGGTCGCCGCGATCGTCCCCATGGCCGCTGCGGCAGACGGGCGCGACGTCCGCGCCGCCCTCGCCGCCGGGCACGCCGGCCACTTCGCCGGACCGCACTACGCGGACATGCTCGCCCGCGCCGGGGTCGGCGTCGACCCCGACGACCCCCTCGCCACCGCCGGACGCCTGGCCGCCGCCGGCGGCGCCCTCACCGGAGGCCCGGACGAGCTGGCCGCGGGCATCGCCGCCTACCACGAGGCCGGCGCCGACGAGGTCGTCCTCAACAACGCCGGAGTCGGAATGCTGGAGGGGCCCCGCCCCGTCCTGCGCGACCTCGAAGCCCTCTTCACCGGGAACGGGTGGTAGCGCCGTGGAACCCCGCGACTCCACCCCGGGCGATACCGCCGCCGACAGGCTCCCGTTCACCCGGCTGCTCCTCGTCGCCACCGGCTCCGTCTCCGCCTCCGAGCTGCCCTCCTGGATCCTGTGGCTGCGCAGCACCCACCCCGCGCTCGAGGTCCAGACCGTCCTGACGCCCAGCGCCCGGAGGTTCGTCACCCCGGAGGCGCTCAACCTGCTCACCAGCCGCCGCACCCTCGTCGACTCCTGGCCCGAGGAGCCCGTGCTGCGCGCCCCCCACGTCGACCTGACCGCATGGGCCGAAGCCGTCGTCGTCTATCCCGCGACGTTCTCCTACACCGCCCGCCTCGCCCTCGGCCTCGCCGACAGCCCGTCGCTGCTGACCGCCCAGTGCACGGCCGCGCCCGTCGGTGTCGCACCCGCCCTGCCTCCCGGCGGCGCGCAGAGCCACGCCTACCGCGCACATGTCGACGCCCTGTCCACCCGGCCGAACACCGTCGTCGCCGCACCGGTGCCCGCGCTCAGCATGACCACCGGCCGCATGGACAGCTGGGCCGCCGCCCCGCTGCCCGACCTCCTCGGCGCCGTCGCCGCCCTGCACCGCCGGCTCGCCGCGGGCCGCCCCGAACCGGAGTCCGCCGCGTGAGCGGGACCGTCGTCGACGCCTTCGGCACCGGACTGCTCGACACCACCGTCACCGCCCTGCCCGGCGGCGGCCACCGCTGGCTGCGCCGCCCGGGCCCGGCCTCCGCCGACGGGTTCACCCCGCTTGCCGACCGGCTGCGCGAAGCCGTCGGGGCGGTGCCCGCCGGCGCCCCCGTGCGCCCGCTGCTCGGACGGCCCGCGCCGGACGGCGCCCGTATCTACGACGCCCCGGGCCGCCACTCCGCCGCCCACTGGCTGATCACCGGCGGCGGACCGCACGCCGCCCCCGGAGGCGCCCGCGCCCTCGCCGACGTCCTGCGCGGGGTCGGCGCGCTGCTCGCCGCCCTGCACCGGCAGCCCGTTCCCGACGAGGCCCGCCGGCCCTCCCGCGCCGCCGTACGGCTGCACCGCTGGCTTTCCGGCCGTACAACCGCCGCCGGCGCGACCCCCGCCGACCTGCTCGGCGCGGAGGCCGTCGGGCCGCTGCGTGCCTGGGCAGCCGAGGCCGTGCAACCCTCCGACGGGCACGTCCTCTCGCACGGCGCCCCCGGCCTCGGCGCGCTCGTCCTGCCCGGCCCCGACGGCACCCCGGACGGCCCGGCCGCGCTGCTGACCGGCGAGGACCTGTGCGCGGCACCGCCGCACCTCGACCTCGGCTGGATGGTCGGCGAACTCGTCGAACTGCGCTGGCTGATGGGCTGCGCCACCGAGCCGCGCGACTGGCAGCAGCCGGTCGACGCGCTCCTGGACGGCTACGGCAGCGGCCATGCCGCCGGGCCCGCCGCCCGCGCCCGCGAGAGCCACCTCCGCGGCGGAGCCCTGCGCATCGCGCTGCACGCCCACGACACGGCGGCCTACCTCCCCGACTCGGTCGGCCAGGCCAGGCTGTACGGGGTGCTCGCCACTGCTTTCACGAAGGAGGCCGCCGCATGACCGACGGCAGCACCGGGATCCGCAGACTGGTCCTCGGCAACGGGCTGCGCGTCGTCGTCGACACGGCCCCCGGCGTCGGCCTCACCGCGGTCGCGGTGCACTACGGCGCCGGCTTCCGCTCGGAGCCCGAAGGCCGCGCCGGCCTCGCCCACCTGCTGGAACACATGATGTTCGAGGGCAGCGAACACTTCCCCGACCGCGCCTACTTCACCGCCCTCATGGCGTCCGGAGGCGCCGCCGAGGGCACCACCCACCAGGACTACACGGACTACGTCCACACCGTGCCGGCAGCCGCCCTCGGGCGGGCCCTGGCCGCCGAGGCCGACCGGATGCGGGCCCCCCGCTTCACCGCCGCCTCTCTCACCGAGCAGCTCGCCGGCGTCGAGGCGGAGATCAGGGCCGCCGGCCACGACTCGCCCCTCGGCGTCCTGCCGTGGCCGCTCCTCGCCGGCCTCATGTACGACCGCTGGGCCAACGCCCACGACGGCTACGGCGACCTTCCGGCCCTCGCCCGCCTGACCCCCGCGGACTGCACCGACTTCTTCCGTGCGCACTACACCCCCGGCAACGCCGTGGTGACGGTGTCCGGGGGCGGCGAGCCCGACGAGGTGGGCGCGCTCGTCGCCCGCCACTTCTCCGGCGTCCCCGCGGGCCCTGCCGCACCGGCCCGCCCCGCCCTCGCCGAACCGCCGCTGGCCGCCGACCGCACCGCCGTGCGGAGGCTGGCCCGGGGCGGCGCCGTGACCGTCGGCTACCGGCTGCCCGACCCGGCGGCCGACCTCGACGACTACCTCGACCGGATCGTGGCCGCCCGGCTGCTCACCACCCCGGCCGCCGACGCGGGCTGCGGCTTCTTCGGGCCGCTCGACGCCCTCGACCCCGACACCCTCGTCATCGCCCTGCCCGCCGCCGACAAGGACGGCGCACGCGCCGCGCTGGACGGCCTCGACGCCGCCCTCGCCGAACTCGCCGGCGCCGGGCTCGCCGACCGCCGGGTGCAGGAGGCCGCCGAACGGCTCGCACAGGAGCACCTGCGCGACCACCACGGGCCGGCCGCCCGGGCCCGCGCGCTCGGCCGGCTGGAGATCCTCTTCGGCCGGCCCGGCCTCCTCGACGAGCTGCCCGCGCGGCTGCGCGCCGTCTCCACCGACCGGGTCCGCGCCGCCGCCCGGGCCATGACCGCCCAGCACCGGGCCGTCCTCGCGCTGCTCCCGGGCGGCGAACCGGTGCCGTTCCGCGGCCTCCGCGCCGCCGGGGCCCCGGCGGCGCGCCCCGGTTCCGCCCCGGTCACGGCCGGCCGCGCCGCCGCCGGAGCGGGCTCCCGCGCGGGCTCCCGGCGCAGCACCGACGGGCAAGCCGGGCCGGGGCTGCCCGCGTACGCCGAGAGCGGCACGGGTCCGGGCCCCGGCCGCCCGGCCGTGGCCGCCGTCCGCGACGCGCGGGCGCCCCTCGTCGAGCTGCGGCTGCGGCTGCCCGCCCCGGCCGGTGCGGCACCCGCCGACCGCGAGCGCCTCGCGCTGGTCCTCGCCGACCGCTGGGCCGCCCGCCACCCCCGCTCCGGCCCGGCCCGCGCCACCGTCGAGAGCGGGGCCGTGCTGCTGGAGGCGTGGCTGCCCGCGCCCGCCCCGCACCCGGCCGCCCTCGCCGGGCTGCTCGCCGAACCGCCCACCCCTGCGGAACTCGCCACCGCCGAGCCGCGGGCCCGCGCCCGGATGGGATCCCGTGTCACCGACCCCGCCTGGCTCGCCGAACAAGCCCTGCGCCGCCGGATCCTGGGTGCCGAGCCCGCGCCCGCCGCGGCGCCGGGGCTGCCGTGCGCCGGCGGGATCGAGCTGACCGCCGTCGGCGACCTGGACCCCGACGCCTGGACCGCCGCGGCTGCCGAGGCCCTGCGCCCCCTGGCCGCCGGCATCGCCGCACCGCCCCGGCCCCCGGCCGCCGCCGCCGAGGGCCTCGCCCTGCTGAGGCTGCCTCCTGGCGTCCCCGCGGACGCCTCGGAGCTGCTGTGGGCCGCGCCCGAGTCCGCCGCGGCCGGGTCGTTCGCCGCCCGCTGGCTCGCCGTGGCCGTGGTCGGCGGCAGCCAGCCCGGCGCCCGCCTCCCCGCATTGCGGACCGCCGCCGCCCCGTACGGCTTCCACACGTACGCCGGCCGGTTCGGCGACCACGCGGGAACCGGGCCGCTGATCCAGGTCCGCGCCCGGCTCCCGCACCACGGCGCGGCCGAGGCCGCCGCCGCGGTCCGCGAGGAGCTGCGGCGCACCGGCACGGCGCCACCCACCGAAGCGGAGGCGGACGCCGCCCGCCGGTACTGCGCGGGCCAGTTCGCCCTCGTCCCGCAGACCCAGGCCGCGCTCGCCGACCAGCTCTCCGGCTGGCTGGCCTCCGGCCGGCGGGCCGACGAGTTCGCCGGCTTCCCCGCCGCCCTGTACGACGTACCCGCCGACGACGTGGCCCGCACCTGCGCCGCCCTGTTCGCCCAGCCCGCCTACGCCGGGGTCCTCGCCGCGCCGGCGACCCACCACCCGGCCGAGGAGACGCCGTGACCCGCACCGCCACCGCCCCCACCCGCCCGCCGTCCGGCGCGGCCGCCTCGACACCCCGTACGGAGCTGCGCTTCCGCCCCGTCGACCTGGACACCGCCCCCGAGGTCGACGCCCTGCTGCGCCGGATCGGCACCGGCCCCTTCGACCGTGCCGACGTCACCGCCCTGCCCGGCCGCAACGACACCTGGGCCGGCCGGACCACCGGCGGCGCCCGCGTCTTCGTCAAGCGCCTGACCGGGCCCGCCGACGACGTCGCCGCCCGCATGGACCGGGCGCTGGCCTTCGAACGGATCACGGCCGGCGCACCGGGCGGAGTCCTGCGCGGCCCTGCCCTGCTCGGCAGCGACCGCGAGGCGGGGCTGCTCGCCTTCGAGTATCTCCACGACGCCCGCAGCGGCGCCGAACTGATGGCCGACCAGGAGTTCACGCCCGAGCTGGCCCGCCGCGCCGGCACCGCGCTCGGCTTGCTCCACGCCCGCCCCGCCGGGGCGGAGCGGTTGGACCGGGCCGTGCCCGGCATGCCGTCGGCCGCGCTTCTGGAGGCCCTCCCCGCCGCCGCGTTCGAGGAGCTCAGCGGCGGCGAGCTGGAGACCTGGCGGCTCCTGCAGAACGACGGCCCGCTGATCGGCGCCGTGGACCGGCTGCTCGCCGCGGAGCGGGCCGCGCCGCGCGTCCCCGCCCACTGCGACCTCCGGCTGGACCAGTTCCTGGTGACGGCCCCCGCCGCGGCGGGCGGCCGCGCGGAACTGTACGCGGCCGACTGGGAGGAGTTCCGGCTCGCCGACCCGGCCCGCGACGTGGGCGGCTTCGCGGGGGAGTGGCTGCACCGCGCCGTACACGACATCGTCACCTCCCGCGGCGACACCGACACCGCCGCCTTCGCCGGGCTCGCCATGACCCGCGAGACCGTACTCGCCCGCGGGGCGCAGAAGCTGGCCCGGCTGCGGCCGCTGGTGCAGGAGTTCTGGGGCGGCTACCGCGACGCCCGGCCGGACGCCGACCCGGGGCTCGCCGAGCGGGCCACCGCGTTCGCCGGCTGGCACCTGCTGGACCGCCTCCTGGCCGGCGCCGCCCGGTCCAACCGCCTGCTCGGCATCGAACGCGCCGCCGCAGGAATCGGCCGGACCGCCCTCCTCGCCCCCGCCCGCTTCACCCACGCCGTCGGCCTCGGAGACCCCTCGTGAATACCGCCCCCGCCCCCGCCACCGGCAGCACCGCCCCGGCCCTCGCCCCCGCGCTCGCCCGCGCCGTCGACGGGATCCGGCTCTCCGCCGACGGCCGCACGGCCACCGTCGGCCCCCGCACCATCGAGGCCGACTCCGCCCGCGAACTCCAGCAGCGCCTCGGCGCCGCCCTGTACGAGGTGTTCCACACCGGCCGCGCCGAGGCCGACACCCGCCGCCGGCCGCTCCTCGTGCGCGACCACGCCTTCGAGCGGGAACTGGCTGCCGCGCTGCCACACCGTGAGGTGGAGCGCACCGGAGTCCTGCTGCGCCCCTCGCAGGACGGGGCCGGCGACGGGGCCGGCGAGGCCCTGGTGACCTGGGACGGGGTGCGCGTGCGGGTGCCCGCCGGGCGGCTGCGCGCCGACGGGCCGCTCACGGCCGGCGCCGAGGTGCGCGTGACCGCCTCACCGGCCCGCCCCGCCCTGTCGCCCGGCTTCTTCTACGCCACAGGATCGCGCGAGCCGCACTTCGACGCCGAACTCCTGCGCGTGTACGTGCACATCACCGACCCCGCACGGGCGGCCGCCGTCTGGAGCGCCGTCCTGGGACGCCTGGAGGCCGCCGGAGCCGGCTACCACGCCAAGGTGCTCTCCGACGCCGACTCCTACCCGCGCCGCGACGCCCTCGTCGTCTACCTGGGCGCCGAGTCGCGGGCCGCCTGCCACACCGTCGCCGACGCCGTCCGAGGCCTGCCCGGCATCGGCCCGGACACCTCCGTCTTCACTCACCGCCTCGGACCCGGCACCGCCGTCGCCTGGGAGCCGGACGACCCCCGGCCCGGCGCGGGCGGCCTGAGCTTCGGCCAGCACCGGGCCGCGGCCCTCGCCGAGGCCGCCGTACGGGCCCACGGGCACACCCCGGCAGCCGCCCGCGCCGGCGAAGCGGACGGTTCCGCCGGCGCGGACGGCGCCGAGGGTGCGTTCACCGCGGCCGGCATCGACCCCGCCGCCCCCTACCGGAACCTGGGCTCCCCCGCGCTGCCGCCCGCCTCCTGAACGGCACGACCCGCGAGCTTCCCCCCACCGCCTGCACCACCGCCCCCACACGCACCGAAAGGCACCGCCCATGCAACGGCCCCCCGAGAACGACGCGGCTCAGGCCGCCGTGGAAGTGCGCGGTCTGCGCAAGCAGTTCGGCGACAAGACCGCCGTCGCCGGCATCGACCTGACCATCCCCCGCGGCAGCTTCTACGGCCTCGTCGGCCCCAACGGAGCCGGCAAGACGACCAGCCTGTCGATGATCACCGGCCTGCTGCGGCCCGACGCCGGGACCGTCACCGTCGCCGGGTACGACGTCTGGCAGGACCCCTACGAGGCCAAGCACCGCATCGGCATCCTGCCCGACGGCCTGCGCCTCTTCGAGCGGCTGTCGGCGCGCGAACTGCTGCGCTACACCGGCCGGCTGCGGGAGCTGCCGGCCGCCGACACCGAGGCCCGCGCCGAGGCGCTGCTCGACGTGCTCGGACTGGCCGAGGCCGCCGACAAGCTCGTCGTCGACTACTCCACCGGCATGCGCAAGAAGATCGGCCTCGCGGCAGCCCTGCTGCACAACCCGCCCGTCCTGTTCCTCGACGAGCCGTTCGAGAGCGTGGACCCGGTTTCCGCCGAGACGATCCGCGAAGTGCTCCGCCAGTACACCGCGAGCGGCTCCACGGTGGTCTTCTCCAGCCATGTCATGGAGCTGGTGTCGGCGCTGTGCAGCCATGTCGCCGTCATGGCCGGGGGACGCGTGGTGTCCGCCGGCACCCTGGACGAGGTGCGCGCCGGGCGCAGCCTGAACGACCGCTTCATGGAACTGGTCGGCTCCCGCGCCGACAAGGCGAAGGGAGGGAGCCTCGCATGGTTGGGGTCTTCTTCGGGCTGAAGCTCGCCCTGCTGCGCAGCAGCCTGCGCCGCAGCACCGGCCGCGCCGTCGGCTTCGTCGCCGGCGCCGGCATAGCCCTGGCCGGGGCCTGCTACACGGCCGCCGGACTGGCCGGCAACCACGGCGGGGAGCGCGCCGCCGATGTCACCGTCCTCGCGTTCACCGGGCTCGCCGTGGCCTGGCTGGCCCTGCCCGTCTCGTTCGGCGCCGGCGGCGACGAGAGCGCCGACCCGACCCGGCTCGCCGTCCTGCCGGTACGGCCCCGTCGGCTGATTGCGGGGGCCACGGTATCGGCGCTGATCGGGCCCGGGCCGCTCTGCACGCTGATCGTGATCACCGGCGCGGTGGCCGGGGCCGCGGACGGTGCCTTCGACTCCGCTGTCGGAGCGGCGGCCGCCGTCCTGGCCGTGCCGCTCATGCTGCTGCTCTGCGTCGTCGCCTCCCGGGCCGTGCTCGCCGCGTTCGCCCGCGCCCTGACGGGACGGCGCGGCAAGGACGCCGCCGCGCTCGGCGGGGTCCTCGCCGCGGTCGGCGGCTACGCCGCGTACCTGCTGCTGACGACCGCCGGCTCGGTGCCGGCGCTGCCGCCCGTCGTCGCGCGGGTGCTGCGCTGGGCGCCGCCCGGCTGGCCCGCCGACGCCGTCCGGGCCGCCGCCGAGGGCCGCACGGGCACCGCCCTGCTCGAACTCGCCGGCACCGCCGTGCTGATCGGGCTGCTGATGGTGTGGTGGCACGCCTCCCTCGCCCGGCTGATGACCACGGCGGACGCCTCCACCGCGCAGGCCGTGAAGGTGCGGGCCGGCCAGGGCACCGGCCCGCGGGCCCGGCTCCTGGCTTCCAGCCGCTCCCTGCTCGTCGCCCACCACCAGTTCGGCGCGTTCCTGCGGGCGCCGCGGCACCGGATGACGATGATCGCCGCGTTCGCGTACGCCCTGCTGTTCCCGGTGGTGATGGTGCCGGTCGGCGCGAAGACCCCGTACGTGGTCGTCGGAGGGGCCTGGGTGTTCGGCCTGACCGTCCCGGGCGTGCTGTTCGCGCTGGACGGCTCCGCGATCTGGACGAACGTCGCCACCCTGCGCACCGCCGCCCAGGCGCGCGCCGAGCTCGTCGGCCGGATGCTGCCGCAGCTGGCCCTCATCGCCCCTTGGCTGACGGCCGTCGCCGTCGGCATCGCCCTCGGCACCGGGCGCACCGACCAGCTCGCACCCGCCCTGGGCATCACGTTCGCGCTGCTCGGGGTGACGTTCGCGATGGGGATGGTCATCAGCGTGTACCACCCCTACCCGTATCCGGAGGACCCGTTCAGCGTGAGTGCCCCCGGCCAGAGCGGCGGCTACCACCTGGCGAACTTCCTCAGCTCGATGCTGGGGAGCGTCGTCATCGCCCCGGTCATCGCCGGCGCGTTCCTGCTGGACGGGACGGCCTCCTCGTGGCTGCTGCTGCCGATCGGGACGGCGTACGGGCTGCTGGCCGCCGCTCTGACGCTGCGGGTCATGGGACAGCGGCTGTTCGAGCGGGCTCCGGAGATCCTGGCCGTGCTGCGGATGTCCTGACCGCGTGCCGGACACGGGACCGGCCCCGGCGGCCGGGCCCGCCCCCGTACCCACCCCGCCCACCGACCCGACTTCTCCGGACCGAGGAGCCCACGACGATGCAAGAGTCGGCCTTCCGCGCCCTGCTGGGGCACGCCCGCCCCCATCGCACCGCCCTGGTCGCCGGTGCGGCCCTGAGCACCCTCGGCGGTGTCGCGGGCCTCGCCCAGCCGCTGGTCGCCAAGTCGTTCGTCGAGGCGCTCGCCGTCGACGAGCCCGTCTTCCGGCAGGTGCTGCTGCTGGGGCTGCTGATCGTCGGCGGAGCGCTGGCGGCCGCGTTCGGCGGGTACACCGTCGAGCGGGCCGCCGAGAGCGTGGTCCTCGGCGCGCGCCGCCGCCTCGTCGCCCGGCTGCCCCGGCTGCGCGTCGCCGACCTGGACCGGCGGCCGCCCGGCGACCTGATCTCCCGGGTGACCGCCGACACCACGCTGCTGCGGGAAGCGGCGACGAACAACCTCGTCGACACCCTCGTCGGCGCCGTCACCCTCGTCGGCATGCTCGTCCTGATGGCCTGGCTGGACGTCGTCCTGTTCCTGGCCGTGCTGGGCGTCGTCGCCGCCATCGGGCTCTGCACGGCGCTGGTGATGCCACGCATCGCGCGGGCCGGGAAGGAGGCGCAGGAGGCCCTCGGGGCGCTCGGCGCAGGGCTGGAGCGGCTGCTCGGCGCCATCCGCACCGTGAAGGCGAGCAACGCCGAGCAGCGGGAGACCGCGGGCCTGGAGTCCGCGGCGCACGGCGCCTGGCGGGCCGGCATACGGGCCGCCGGGTGGGGCGCGGTCGCCGGCACGTCCAGTGGACTGGTCGTCCAGCTGGCGTTCCTGACGGTGCTCGGGCTGGGCGGCGCGCGCGTCGCGAACGGGTCGATGAGCGTCGCCTCGCTCATCGGCTTCCTGCTGTACCTCTTCTACCTGGTGGGCCCGGTTGCGCAGTTGGCGAGCGGCATCAGCGGCCTCCAGGTCGGCGTCGTCGCGGTGCGCCGCATCCACGAGGTGCTGGAACTGGAACCGGAGGCGGACGCCGCGGCGGTGGCGTCTCCCCGGGAGGGCGCCGAGCACCTTGTGCCCGCGGCACGGCAGGCCGGGGACCGCGGCGCCGCCATCGCTTTCCGGGACGTCGTCTTCCGCTACCGGGAGGACGGCCCGGCCGTGCTGGACGGGGCGTCGTTCGACGCCGGTCCTGGCGGGCTGACGGCTGTCGTCGGCCCCTCGGGCAGCGGCAAGAGCACCCTGTTCGCACTGCTGGAGCGCTTCTACGACATCGGCGGCGGCAGCGCCCGCATCGACGGCCGCGACCTGCGGGACTGGGAGCCGGCAGCCCTGCGCCGGGCCATCGGCTACGTCGAGCAGGACGCGCCCGTCCTCGCCGGCACCCTGCGCGCCAACCTGACGTTCGCCGTGCCCGACGCCGCCCCCGCGGACATCGACCGCGTCCTCGCACAGGTCCGGCTGACCGGCCTCGTCGACAGCCTCCCGCACGGCCTCGACACGGAGGTCGGCCACCGCGGCACCGCCCTGTCCGGCGGGCAGCGGCAGCGCGTCGCCATCGCGCGGGCCCTGCTGCGCCAGCCCCGCGTGCTCCTCCTCGACGAGGCCACCTCCCAGCTCGACGCGCTCACCGAGAGCGAGCTGCGCGACGTCATCGCGGAGGTCGCCGAGACGACGACCGTGCTCGTCGTCGCCCACCGGCTGTCCACGGTCACCGACGCGCGCCGCATCCTCGTCCTGGAGGACGGGCGCGTACGCGCCGCCGGCACCCACGCCGAACTCCTGCGGGACGACGACCTCTACCGGCGGCTCGCCGCCACGCAGATGCTCGCCGCGTCCTCGCTCGCAGACCCGGTTCCCTGATCCTGTGCGCCGTCCGAGCGTGAGAGGCGCGCGGCCGAGGGGGCGGGCGCTGAGTCCCGGCCTCGGCAAGCGGCGGGGCGGGGGAGCGGCAGCCCCGCCGCTTCGCGGCCGTCTCGGACTAACTGGGTTTCAGAATGCCTTCAGGAAGCGGCGATGGCAGACGTCCGCTCGGCGTTGTGGCGTATGGGGCGCCTCTCGAAGGGATGGAGCCAGGTTTGCGCTCTCACCCCATCCGGTGCATCCGGTACCAGAGCCCTGCCAGTGCGACACGGTCGGGAACGCGGAGTTGTCCGGGGGATCGGTGCCTGCGCGGCGGTGGTGTGGGAGGCAGGGACGCACCGTGTTCCCACAGGTCAACCGGACCAAGATCGTCAGTCCGTGTCGGGATTCCGGCTCTGGCGAGGTGGCGTGCGCGAGATGGCTCCGGCAGGTCTCAAGGGATGACGTGGTTGTCCGGCCGGGTCGTACGAGGGCTGAAGCCGTCGTTGATGACCTTGTAGAGCTTCAGGACAACGATGCTGGTGGGGACTACGAGGATCATCAGCATCCCGCAGCCGGCGAGGACGGCCGGGGCCCCGGCCCGGTCGAGGAGGAAGCCTCCGAGCGCGGCTCCAAGGGGGGAGGCTGTCAGGAGTACGGCGCTGCGCGCGGCCAGGACCGTGGTGAGCGAGTCGGCGGGTGTGCGGTCCTGGATCAGGGTGAAGGAGAGCGCGGAGTAGGGGCCGTAGACGAGTCCGGCGAAGGCGAATCCGATCAGAGAAGGAAGGGCGGTGTCCGCGAGGGCGAAGGGGAGCATGCCGATGCCGTGGCCGGCGATGATGCCGAGCATGGCCGGCCACAGGGGGAACCGTCTGGCCGCGCCCAGGGCGAGAGCTCCGATGACGGCGCCGATACCGAAGGCGGCCCAGTAGACGCCGAGCAGCCCCGCGTCGGCACCGAGGTCGGCGGAGACGAACGAGGGCAGGGCGACTTCGACGGGTCCGAAGGCCAGGTTGAACACCCAGGTCACGAGGAGCAGGCCGAGGAGCTCCGGCTGACGGCGCAGGATGCTCAGTCCGCGCCGTGCCCCTCCGGTATGCGGGGGTGCTGGTGAGCGGGGCACGGTGGTACGGCTGGTCTGGAGGGCGAGCACGGCGAAGGTGGCGGCGTCCAGGCCGAGGATCCATGCCGGTGACACCACTCCCATGAGAAGGCCCGCGAGAGCGGGGCCCGCGATGGTCGCGCCCCACAGACTGGTGCCCAGCACGCTGTTGGCCGCCAGGCGCTGGTCGTCGGAGAGCAGAGGAGCGAAGAGCGCGTGCTTTCCGGCCTTGCCCCAGGCGTGAAGCAGCGAGGAGGCGCCCAGGAGCCCGACGTACACGGCCGGGGTGAGCAGCCCTGCCAGGTGTGCGAGCGGGATGGCCCCCAGCAGTACGGCCCGTAGCGCCGAGTCGGCGACCAGGAGCCGCCGCGCGGGAAGCCGACGCATCCATCTGCCCAGGACCAGTGCGCCCAGCGCTCCGGGCAGGACGTAGGCGGCGACGGCGATACCGGCGAGCGCGCCCTGGCCGCCATCGGGCCCCAGTGCGAACGCAAGCCACGCGACTGCGACGACGGTCATGCCGTCGCCCAGGTCGGACAACGCGAAGACCGGCATCAGCCGCCGGAAGGTGCGGTCGGCGAACAGGGAGCGGTAGGGGCCGGGTATCAGCCGTCCCGGTGCTGCTGAGAACATGCAGGCCACAGTCGTCCTTCAAGCACGCTTGAAGTCAAGACCGGCCCGAGGATCGAGGAGAGGGGGGTGGGCATGCGACATCTGCCCATCGGTGAGCTCGCGGCCAGAACCGGCGTCCGGGCCTCGGCGCTGCGCTACTGGGAGGAGCGCGGTCTGCTGCCCGGCGCGCGGCGCGAAGGAGGGCGCCGGGAATGGCCCGCGACCGCCGTCCGCCGGGTGGCCCTGGTCAAGATGGCTCAGCGGGCAGGCTTCACACTCGCCGAGATCACGCAACTGCTGGCCGACGACACCTCCCCGTCCGCCACCCGCCAGTGGCGGGACATGGCTACGCGCAAGCTACCCGAACTCGATCGGCACATTGCGCAGGCTCAGGCCCTGCGGCAGGCAGTTGCGGACTGTCTGGAGTGCGGCTGCATGAAATTCGACCAATGTGTACTGCTCGACACGACGGATGCGGCGCCCTGACCGGGTGCCACCCGGCCGATGTGCGTGGGACCGCGGGGCCCGGAGGGGTAGACCTCCCTGCGTGACGCAGGTGCAGCCAACCGGTCGGATGGGGCGCCGAAGGGGAAGATGCGTATGACTGGCCGTTTCGGAACAAGATCAGCACGCACCCGGATGCCCTGCCGGCCCAGATCATCAAGCACGGGGCCCGCGGCTCACTCATCCTGAAACGATCAGCAAGCCCCCGTGAAGGCCCTCAGGAGGCCGTCCGCCGCCAGCGTCGGTGTCAGGGTGCCCGCCCGTACGCGGGCCTCCAGCGCCGGGGCCAGGTCCCGTACCGCCGGGTGGGTGCGGAGGCGGTCCAGGAGTTCCTCCTGGACCATCGACCACGTCCACTCCACCTGCTGGGCGGCCCGCTTCGCGGCCAGCCGGCCCCCCGCCTCCAGCAGCCGCCGGTGCTGCTCCAGCCGGTTCCAGACCTCGTCCAGCCCGGTGGACTCCCGCGCACTGCACGTCAGGACGGGCGGCGTCCACGCCGCGTCCGCCGGGTGCATCAGCCGCAGCGCGCCGGAGAGTTCGCGGGCGGCGGCGCGTGCGTCGCGTTCGTGCGGCCCGTCGGCCTTGTTCACGGCCAGGACGTCGGCCAGTTCCAGGACGCCCTTCTTGATGCCCTGGAGCTGGTCGCCGGTCCGCGCCAGCGACAGCAGCAGGAAGGAGTCGACCATTCCGGCGACGGTCGTCTCGGACTGCCCGACGCCGACCGTCTCGACGAGGACGACGTCGTACCCGGCCGCCTCCATCACGATCATCGACTCGCGGGTGGCCTTGGCGACCCCGCCGAGCGTGCCCGCCGACGGGGAGGGCCGTACGAACGCGGCCGGGTCGACCGACAGCCGTTCCATCCGCGTCTTGTCGCCGAGGATGGACCCGCCCGTCCGCTTGGACGACGGGTCCACCGCGAGGACGGCGACCCGGTGCCCCAGCCCCGTCAGCATCGTGCCGAACGCGTCGATGAACGTGGACTTCCCGACGCCCGGTACGCCGCTGATCCCGATGCGCCGGGCCCGCCCCGCGTGGGGCAGCAGTTCCGTCAGCAGGGTCTGCGCCAGCGCGCGGTGCGCGGGCAGCGTCGACTCGACGAGGGTGATCGCCCGCGCGACGAGCGCGCGCTTCCCGTCGAGGACGCCCTTCGCGTACGCCTCGATGTCGATCTTCGGCACCGGCCGGCCCCCGCCTACAGCTCGTGGCCCAGATCCGCGGCGAGCCGCGTCACCAGGTCGTGGGCCGCGTCGGGGATGACCGTGCCGGGCGGGAACACCGCAGCCGCGCCCATCTCCAGCAGGGTCGGCACGTCGGCCGGGGGGATCACCCCGCCCACCACGATCATGATGTCCTCGCGCCCCTCCTCCGCGAGCTGCTCGCGCAGCGCCGGGACGAGGGTCAGGTGGCCGGCCGCCAGCGACGACACGCCCACGACGTGGACGTCCGCCTCGACGGCCTGGCGGGCCACCTCCGCCGGGGTCTGGAACAGCGGGCCGACGTCGACGTCGAAGCCCAGGTCGGCGAAGGCCGTCGCGATGACCTTCTGGCCGCGGTCGTGCCCGTCCTGGCCCATCTTGGCGACCAGCACGCGCGGACGGCGGCCCTCCGCCTCCTCGAACCGGTCGACGAGGGAACGGGTGCGCTCCACGTTCGGGGACTCCCCTGCTTCGCTGCGGTACACACCGGAGATCGTACGGATCTGGCTCGCGTGCCGTCCGTACACCTTCTCCAGGGCGTCCGAGATCTCGCCCACCGTCGCCTTCGCGCGCGCCGCGTCGACGGCGAGCGCGAGGAGGTTGCCCTCCAGGCCCTGCCCCGCGCCCCGCTCGGCGGCGTTGGTCAGGGCGCGCAGCGCGTCCTGGGTGCGGGCCTCGTCGCGCTCCGCGCGCAGCCGCCGCAGCTTGTCGATCTGCTGCGTCCGCACCGCCGAGTTGTCGACCTTGAGGACCTCGATCTGCTCGTCGCTGTCGACGCGGTACTTGTTGACGCCGATCACCGGCTGCCGCCCGGAGTCGATACGGGCCTGGGTGCGGGCCGCGGCCTCCTCCACGCGCAGCTTCGGGATGCCCGCGTCGATGGCCTGCGCCATGCCGCCGGCCGCCTCGACCTCCTGGATGTGCTGCCAGGCCCGGCGCGCCAGGTCGTACGTCAGCTTCTCCACGTACGCGCTGCCGCCCCACGGGTCGATGGTGCGGCAGGTCCCCGACTCCTGCTGGAGCAGCAGCTGCGTGTTGCGGGCGATGCGCGCCGAGAAGTCCGTCGGCAGGGCGAGCGCCTCGTCGAGGGCGTTGGTGTGCAGGGACTGGGTGTGGCCCTGGGTGGCCGCCATCGCCTCGATGCAGGTGCGGGTGACGTTGTTGAAGACGTCCTGCGCGGTCAGCGACCAGCCCGAGGTCTGCGAATGGGTACGCAGGGAAAGCGACTTGGCGTTCTTCGGGTCGAACTGCCGCACCAGCTTCGCCCACAGCAGGCGGGCGGCGCGCAGCTTCGCGACCTCCATGAAGAAGTTCATGCCGATCGCCCAGAAGAACGACAGGCGCGGCGCGAACGCGTCGACGTCGAGCCCGGCGCCCTGCCCGGCCCGCAGGTACTCCACCCCGTCCGCGAGGGTGTACGCGAGCTCCAGGTCGGCCGTCGCGCCCGCCTCCTGGATGTGGTACCCGGAGATCGAGATCGAGTTGTACCGCGGCATCTTCTGCGAGGTGAACGAGAAGATGTCCGAGATGATCCGCATCGACGGCTTCGGCGGATAGATGTAGGTGTTGCGGACCATGAACTCCTTGAGGATGTCGTTCTGGATGGTCCCGGCGAGCTTGTCGGGCGAGACGCCCTGCTCCTCCGCCGCCACGATGTACAGGGCGAGGACGGGCAGCACCGCCCCGTTCATCGTCATCGACACCGACATCCGGTCCAGCGGGATCCCGTCGAACAGCTGCCGCATGTCGTAGATCGAGTCGATCGCGACGCCCGCCATGCCGACGTCGCCGGTGACGCGCGGGTGGTCGCTGTCGTAGCCGCGGTGCGTCGGCAGGTCGAAGGCGACGGACAGGCCCTTCTGGCCGGCCGCCAGGTTGCGCCGGTAGAAGGCGTTCGACTCCTCGGCGGTGGAGAATCCCGCGTACTGGCGGATCGTCCACGGCTGGTTGACGTACATGGTGGGGTACGGGCCGCGCAGGAACGGCGCCGCGCCCGGGTACGTGGCGAGGAAGTCCAGGCCCTCCAGGTCGCGCCCGGTGTACAGCGGCTGCACCCCGATGCCCTCCGGGGTCTCCCACAGCAGGTCGCCGGTGTCGCTGCCCGTCGCCTCCTTCACGGCGCTGCGCCACTGGTCCTCGGACCCGGCGGACGGGGCGCCGCCGCGCAGGGGCAGGGCGGAGAAGTCGGGGATCTCGGTGCCGCTCACGGGGCCACTCCCATCCGGTCGAGGGCGCCGGACAGCACCGCGACCGCGTCGCAGCCGGCGTGGACGTGGTCGTCGGCGGCGCCGCCCGCGGTGCCGGGCCTGCCCGCGAGGTAGACGGTCGTCGCACCGGCCGAGCGCAGGGCCGCGGCCACGGCCTCGGCGTGCTCCTCGTACAGCGCGTCGCTGGAGCACAGCACGGCCGTGCCGTCGGCGCCGCTCGCCGCGTACGCCGCGGCGGCGGTCGACGCGTCCACCGACACCGGGTCGTGGACCGGCTGGATGCCGCCCGCCTGGAACAGGTTCGCGGCGAAGGTGGCGCGCGCGGTGTGCGCGGCGGCCGGGCCGAGGGCGGCGAGGAAGATCCGCGGCCGGGCGCCCGTCGCCGCGAGGTGCCGGTCGCTGCGGGCGCGCAGCGCCTCGTACGCCTCGTCGCGCCGTACGCGGGGCAGGCCGCCGGAGGGCGCCGCGGGGGCGGGGGGCCGCTCGGGCAGCTGCTCGGACAGCAGCGGGAACTCGCTGACTCCGGTGACGGGCTCGCGCCGCTTGGCGAGCTTCGCGGAGCGCTTCGCCCAGGTGGCAGCCAGCCGGTCGGCGACCAGGCCGGAGCGCAGGGCTGTGGCGAGGCCGCCGGCCTTCTCGACGGTCTGGAAGAACTCCCAGGCGGCGTCGGCGAGTTCGTCGGTGAGCCGCTCCACGTAGTAGGAGCCGCCGGCCGGGTCGACGACCCGCGCCAGGTGCGACTCCTCCAGCAGGATGGAGGAGGTGTTGCGGGCGATGCGGCGCGCGAACGCGTCGGGCAGGCCCAGCTCGTGGTCGAACGGCAGCACGGTGACGGAGTCCGCGCCGCCGACGCCCGCCGCCATGCAGGCGACGGTGGTGCGCAGCATGTTCACCCACGGGTCGCGGCGGGTCATCATCACCGGCGAGGTCACCGCGTGCTGGCGCTGGGCGCCGGCGTGCGGGGCGCCGCACGCCTCGGCGACGCGGGCCCACAGGCGGCGGGCCGCGCGGAACTTCGCGATGGTGAGGAACTGGTCGGCGGTCGCCGCGTACCGGAACTCCACCTGGCCGAGGGCCGCCTCGATGCCGAGTCCGCCGGCGGTCAGCGCCCGGAGGTAGGCGGTGCCGGCGGCCAGGGACAGGCCGAGCTCCTGCGCGGCCGAGCCGCCGGCCTCGTGGTACGGCAGGGCGTCGACGGCGAGGGCGCGCAGTCCGGGCCAGTTGGCGGCCGTCTCCCGGGCGAGGGCGACGGCGGCGTCGAGGCCGGCGGCCTCCCCGGTACGGGCCTCGTGGCCGAGCGGGTCGGCGCCGAGGCAGCCGCGGGCGGCGTCCGGGGCGGTCCCGCGCTCGGCGTACAGGGCGAGCAGGGCGCGGGCGGCCGCCTCGAAGTCGGCACCGGCGTCGAGGGAGACGGGGGCGAGGTCGAGGTACACGCCGTCGAGGGCCCGGCCGAGCGCGTCGACGGGGAGGCCGTCCCCGCCGAGGCACAGCCACAGCGAGGTGACGCCGTTCTCCAGGTCGGCGAGGACGGCCTCGTTGACCTGCGCGGGGTCGGTGCCGAGGTGCCGCTGCCGCACGTCCCAACCGGAGGCGGCACCGCCCGCGGGGGTGCCGCCCCGTACGAAGGGGGCGAAACCGGGGAAACCGGTGTCCGCGGGGGTGTCGGGCACGGTGTACAGCGGGCGGGTGAGGAGCCCGTCCTCTAGCTGGGTGGACAACGCGTCTTCCGCGGCTCCGCCGGATACGTCCTTGCCGGACTTGCGCAGTACGCCTTCTACCAGGCGCTGCCACTGCTCATGCGTCGCGTCAGGGAACTCGGCGGCCAGGGAGAGCCCGTCATCAGGCAGGACCGTCATGGCTCGAATGCTAGGGGGGTCACGGTGGGGACGACCATAAGCACTGGATGTGATCTCCCCCTCTCATGTGAGGGGGTAGGAGCGCGGAAGAGCGGGCACAACCGGAACCGTGCCCTGTTGGCGCGGCGGGCCCCGGGGCCGGCTCTGTGTATGCGCCGCGGGGCGCCCCGTGCGGCCGGGCGGGGCGGATCGCCCGGACGGCGGACCCGGCGGCGTGTCGGCCCGGACGGCCGGGCGGGGGCCGGCGCGCCCGGCCGCCCGCGGCGTCAGGCGGGCAGGGTGTTGCGGTGCGAGCGGCGGCGGGCCGCGCTGAAGAGGGCCTGCATCTGTGCGCCGGACTGCTCGACGTCGTCGAGGGGGGAGGGGAAGGCCAGGGTGGCGTCGCGGTGGCCGCGGCGCTCCTCCAGGCGGAGGGTGAGCCCGTAGCGGTCCATGGCCAGCGGCAGGGCGCGTACGAGGTCGGCGGTGGGCTGCGGGGTCACCAGGCGCAGCAGGAGCGTGACGAGCTCGGAGTGGTCGTCGAGGAAGTGCGTGAGCATCCCGGCCTCGTACGGGGCGAGGGGGTCGGGGGAGGCCGCCTCCAGCTCGCCGAGGCCGATGGAGGCGCGGCGGCCGTCCGGGGTCTCCAGGACGGCCCGGAGGAACTCGATGCAGGTGGAGCCCTCGGCGTCCTGGCCGCGGTAGGGGGTGAGGAGGCGGCCGGCGACGGTGACGCGGGCGCGGACCCGGTCGCGGACCGGGGTGGGCGCGATGTCGGTGAACTCCATCCGGATCGAGGGGCGTTCCTCCATCTCGCCGCCGGGTTCGGCGGGGTGCAGGTGCAGCCGGCCCAGCGGGTCGGTGCCGTCGAGGTGGCGCACCTCGGTGGGGACGCCGTCGGTGACGACGGTCATGGAGTGGGCGGCGGCCAGGATCGAGCGGACGCGCTCGGCGTCGGTGGGGCGGCCGGCGGCAGGGGTGGCGGGTGCACCGGACATGCGCATGCGGATCTCTCCATCGTCCTGGACTGCAAACTTAGGCATGCCTAACCTAACCGATTGTCGGTGGGGTGGACACCCCGCCCCGCCGAGACGCCCGCGTTTCCGTGCGCCCCCCGTGTCGGCCGTGTCGTTGTTGGGCTGAACGGGTGAAACACGAGAGGATGGGGGGATGCACATGAAGCGCGCGGCCGAGGCGGCCCGGTGAGCAGGTACGACGTCACGGACGAACAGTGGGAGGGTCTCGCGCAGGTGGTTCCCCTGCGCAGTCGCAACGAGTGGCCCTCACGGGTGGACCACCGCACGATCCCCGCGTCCTCCGGGACCGCGGCCGCCGAACAGCGGCGCTTCGTCGTGATCCGGGTGCAGGTCTTCGCCGACGCGCGGGAGGTGGCCGAGTACCTGATCGCGCAGGTCCCCGTCCTCCTCGACCTCACCGGGGCCGACACTGAAGTAGCCAAGCGGATCCTGGACTTCAGCAGCGGGGTCGTCTTCGGACTGGGCAGCGGCATGCACCGCGTCGACCGGAACGTCTTCCTGCTGGCCCCCGTCGGAACCGAGGTCGAGGGGATCGCGGCCGCGGCCGTCCCCCGATCGTAGGAAGGTCGCGCCGAGGTAACGGTTCGGCGTGCCGGGGGAGTTCCCGGCGGGCCTACCGTCCGGCGCATGGACGCCACCCCGGACACGGCGGAGCCCCGGCCCCGCACGGGTCCCGCCGTACCCGAGCCATCCCGCCTGACCCGACGGGGGCACCGCCCGGGCGCTGCACCGCGGGCCGGCGGCCCGCGGCCCGCGGCGGCGGCCGGTCCGGCGCGGCATCCGGCGGCGCCGGGCGCGGCGCCTGCCGCGGCTGCCCCGCCGTACGGGCACGGGACCCCGGACGGCGGGGCCTCTGCCGCGCCCGGAGCCGCCGGCGGGGCCGGGCCGGTGCGGCCCGTCGTCGGCGAGCTGCGGCTCTCCGCCTTCGGGCCGCACCGGGGCCTCGCCCTGCCGCTGGCCCCCGTCACCTTCCTCACCGGGCCGAGCGGCAGCGGCAAGTCCCACGTCCTCGCAGCCCACGAAGCCCTCGCCGCCCTCGCCGCGGGCGCCACCCTGGAGGCGGCCTTCCCCGACCCCGCCGCCCGCGTCCCCGACCGGGCCCCCGCCGACGCCCAGGGGCGCCGCGGCTTCCGGATCGGCTGCACGGTCGACGGCCCCGCGGGCCCGGTCCGCCTCGACCTCGCCGTACAGGCCGAACCCGCCCTGCGGATCGTCGGCGAACGCCTCACCGCGAACGGCGAGATCCTGCTCGGCACCGCCCTGCGCGACCCCGGCCGCCGCAGCGTCCAGGCCGCCTGGCTGACCGGCGGCAGCGCCGCCGTCACCCGCGCCCCCTTCCCCGACGACCGGCTCGGCACCGCCCTCATCCCGCTGCGCGTCGCCGGCGCCACCCCCGGTCAGCGGCGCGTCCTCGCCGCCGCCGAACAGGTCGTCGTCGCCCTCCGCTCCGTGTTCGCCTGCGACCCGGAGCCGGAGCGGATGCGCGCCCCAGCGGTGCACGGCGAGGGCCGGCTGCTCCGCGACTGCGCCAACCTCGCCGACGTACTGCGCCGCACCCGCCACGAGTGCACCACCCGCCACACGCTGCTCGCGCGCGCCGCACAGGCCGCCTGTGCGGGACGGGTCCACGGCCTCGACGTCCTCACCTCCTGTGACCAGTCCGGCCCCGTCACCGCCGCCCTCGACCGCGGCCCCGGGCAGCCCGCCACCGCACTCGGCCGGCTCGGCTCCGGCGAACTCCGCTTCCTCGCCCTGGCCCTCGTCCTGCTCACCGGCCCCGGGGTGCTCGCCATGGACCCCGCCGCCGAACTGCTCTCCGCCCGCCAGGCCCTCACCGTCCTCGCCGACGGCTTCGACCGCGGGCTGGACCGGCGGCAGAACGCCGAACTGCTGCGCCTCGCCCTCCTCGCCGGCGGCCGCGGCCACGTCCGCCTCCTGGCGGCCGTCGGGGAGGAGACCGCGGCGGCCGCCCGCGAGGCCCCAGGGGCGGCGGTGGTAGACCTGGGGCATGACCGACACGCCCAAGACGAACAGCGAACCGCACGAGACCGCTGACGAGCGCCTGTACCGACTCCAGCAGCGTCTGGCGGAGTTCGCGGCGGCCCGCGGCTGGGAGCCGTACCACACCCCGAAGAACCTGGCCGTCGCGCTGAGCGTGGAGGCGTCCGAACTCGTCGAGATCTTCCAGTGGCTGACACCCGAGCAGTCGGCGCGGGTCATGGACGAGCCGGACACCGCGCACCGCGTGGCCGACGAGGCCGCCGACGTGCTCGCCTACCTGCTGCAGTTCTGCGAGGTCCTCGGGGTGGACGTGCTGGACGCGCTCGCCGCGAAGATCGAGAGGAACGAGCTCCGCTTCCCGGTGGCCGGCCCCACCACCCCAGGCCGTCACTCTTCGGAGTGATGGCGTCGTCCACAACCCTGTCTCTGTCCAGAGATTTCCGAATACCCCTGGCTTTACTGGCGCATTGCCCTCACTCTGGGTAGTGGTGAGAACAGCGGATGTCGTGCGGACGGGGGACGGCATATGGATGCGGTACGGCTCATCACGGCCGGCCGCCGCGCGCTGGCGCACAGCGGGGCGGCGATGGACATCGTGTGGGAGGCCTGGCAGACCCAGGCCCTGGCCCAGGGCATGGGCCACTGGCTCGCGGTCAGCGGGCCGCGGGAACTGAGAGCGGAGGCGCGGGGCCTGGGCGAAGCGGGAGGCAGAGGCTGCGGGGTGTTCCACAGAGCGGCCCTGCGCGGGGAGCGCGCGGCACCGGACCAGCCGCCGCGCGCGGCCCAGCTGACCGTGGTGACCGACGTCCGGGGCTCCCTCCTCGGCCTCCAGGACCTCCTCGGGGAGGTCGGCATGGCCCTGGTCGGGGTCGCCTGCGGCACGGACGACGAGGGCCTGTACTGGCAGTGCATGGAGTCGATCGACGCGGCCGACGAGTCGAGCGACCGGGTCCGCGCGCTCCTGCGCCGCCTGACGGCCCACCACCACGGCGCAGCCTGACCCGCCTCCGCGTCCCCGTCCAGGTCCCCCGACCGGGGCCGGGGCCGGGACCGGCCGGGGCGGGGAGCAGCCCGACCGCCGGGGCCGCTCCCGGGGGTGGGGCCGCTCCCGCGCGCCACCGGCCGGGGTGGCCGCTGCTACGGGGTGCGGCCCGGGCCCGGGGCGCGGTCCGTGGAGGACTGGAGTTCGGCGTCCAGTCGGGACAGGTCCGCGTTCAGGGCCGCCATCAGGTCCTCCATCTGCTGGAGGAGGTTCTTCGGGGGGTCGGCCGCGGCCGGGTCGCGGCGCATGTCGTCCTGTCCGGGGTGTTCGGATGCGGACTCGTGGGACATGGCGGCCTCCTCGGCCCCGGCCCTTCCGCGGGCGGAAGGGGGCAGCGGTCGTGCCGGCGGGCGGGCCGCCGGCGCGCGGGCCGGGCGGTCCGGCTCCGACCGGGGAAACGATCCCCGTCGGCGGCTGGTCACTGGCCGCGGCCGGGGGCGGCTCCCGGTTGACGGAGATTCACCCTGCGGGGGCGGCGAGGTGCAGGATGGGTGGCGTGGAACACGCCGTGCACGCCGTACACCGCCGCACACCGCAGGATCGTCCGGATCGGCCGGACCCGCTGGGGCGGTGGGAGGCGTGACGCGGGCGACCGCGCCGTTCGCCGACGCGCTCGCCGCGCGGGCGCTCGTGCTCGACGGCGGGCTCAGCAACCAGCTCGCCGACCAGGGCTGCGAACTGTCCGGCGGCCTGTGGACCGGCCGGGTGCTCGCCGAGCGGCCCGACCAGGTGCAGGCCGCGCACACGGCGTACGCGCAGGCCGGCGCCGAGGTGCTGATCACCGCGAGCTACCAGGTGGGCTACGAGGCCTTCGCCGCCCGCGGCCGCGGCCGCGCCGAGACCACCGGGCTGCTGCACCGCAGCGTCCGCCTCGCCGCCCGCGCCGCCGACACCGCCGGGCACGACGTGTGGGTCGCCGCGTCTGTCGGCCCGTACGGCGCGGTCCTCGCCGACGGCTCCGAGTACCGCGGCCGGTACGGGCTGAGCAGGCGGCAGCTCGCCGCGTTCCACCGGCCCCGCATCGAGGCGCTTCTCGGCGCCGGGCCCGACGTGCTGGCCGTCGAGACCGTCCCCGACGCCGACGAGGCCGAAGCCGTCCTCGGTGTGCTCGCCGAGACCGGGGCACGGGCCTGGCTGTCGTACACCGTCGCCGGCGGCCGCACCCGGGCCGGCGGGCCGCTCGCCGAGGCGTTCGCCCTGGCCGGGGAGTCCCCGCAGGTCGTCGCGGTCGGCGTGAACTGCTGCGACCCCCGGGACGTGCTGCCCGCCCTGGAGGAGGCCGCCTCCGCCACCGGCAAACCGCTGCTCGCCTACCCGAACGACGGCTCCGCATGGGACGCCGCCGCGGCGACCTGGGAGCACCCGGCCGCCCCCGCCCCCTGGCCCGTCCGGGCCTGGCAGCGGACCGGCGCCCGCCTCCTCGGCGGCTGCTGCCGGATCGGCCCCCGCCGCATCGCCGCCCTCGCGGCCGCCGTGCACGGCACCCCGCCGGACCGGCCCCGCGGAACGGCCGCCCCCGGAAAATAGGCGGCGGACGGGCGGGCCCGGCGGCAAGAATCGGAAGCGTGTTCCTGACGATCTCCACCACCGGTACCCCCGACCGCCCCGCCACCGACCTGGGATTCCTGCTGCACAAGCATCCCGGCAAGGCGCAGGCGTTCACCACCTCCCACGGCACCGCCCACGTCTTCTACCCCGAGGCCGGGGACGAGCGCTGCACGGCGGCCCTGCTGCTGGAGGTGGACCCCGTCGCGCTCGTCCGGCGCGGCCAGGGCAAGGGCCGGGGCGGAGCGCCCGACACCGCACTCGCCCAGTACGTCAACGACCGCCCCTACGCCGCCTCCTCGCTGCTCGCCGTCGCGCTGCGCAGCGTCTTCGGCAGCGCCCTGAACGGCAGGTGCGCCGCCCGCCCCGACCTCGTCGACGAGCCGCGCGGCCTGCGGATCGAGATTCCCGTCCTGCCCGCGCGCGGCGGGCCGGAGCTCGTGCACCGGCTGTTCGGCCCCCTCGGCTGGGACCTCGTACGGCCCGAGCCGCTCCCGCTCGACGAGCGGTTCCCCGAGTGGGGGGACTCCCGGTACGTACGCCTCGTCCTGGAGGGCCGGCTGCGGCTCGCCGACGCGCTGCGGCAGCTGTACGTCCTGCTGCCCGTCCTCGACGACGCCAAGCACTACTGGGTCGCCCCCGACGAGGTCGACAAGCTGCTGCGCGCCGGCGACGGCTGGCTCGCCGGGCACCCGGAGCACGGGCTGATCACCTCCCGCTACCTCGCCCGCCACAAGCGGCTGACCCGGGACGCCCTGGAGCGCCTGGAGCTGGCCCGCCTCGCCGAGGCGGACGGCAGCCCGGCCGAGGACATCGACAACGCCGTCGACGAGGACACCGACACCGCCGACCGCCCGCTGCCGCTTGCCGTGCTGCGCCGCGAGGCCGTCACCGCGGCGCTGCGCGCCGCCGGCGCCGCCCGGGTCCTCGACCTCGGCTGCGGGCAGGGCGCCCTGGTGCAGCAGCTCCTGAAGGACACCTCCTTCACGGAGATCACCGGCGTCGACGTGTCCGTACGGGCCCTCGCCACGGCCGCGAAGCGGCTGCGGCTGGAACGCATGGGCGAGCTGCAGGCCGGCCGGGTCCGCCTCCTCCAGGGCTCCCTCACGTACACGGACAAGCGGCTCGCCGGCTACGACGCGGCCGTCCTCAGCGAGGTCGTCGAGCACGTCGACCCGTCGCGGCTGCCCGCCCTGGAGTACGCGGTGTTCGGCTCGGCGCGCCCGCGGACCGTCCTCGTCACCACCCCGAACGCCGAGTACAACGTCCGCTGGGAGACCCTGCCCGCCGGGCAGGTCCGGCACCCCGACCACCGCTTCGAGTGGACCCGCGCCGAATTCCGCGACTGGGCCGGTGCCGTCGCCGGCCGGCACGGCTACACCGTCGCGTACGTGCCCGTCGGGGACGACGACCCCGAGGTCGGCCCGCCCACGCAGATGGCCGTCTTCACCCTGGCCGACCCGGCCACCGCCAGCCGCACCGGTGCCACCGCCGCCGCCCGCACCGACGCCCCGAAGGAGGGAGAGGCCGCATGACCGCTGACACCGACACCGCCGCCGGAGCCGCCGAGCCCCGCGTGCTCCCCGTCCCCGACCTTTCCCTCGTCGTCCTCGTCGGCGCCACCGGATCGGGCAAGTCCACCTTCGCCCGCAGGCACTTCAAGCCCACCGAGGTGATCTCCTCCGACCACTGCCGCGCACTGGTCAGCGACGACGAGAACGACCAGGGCGCCAGCAGGGACGCCTTCGACGTCCTCCACTACATCGCCGGCAAGCGCCTCGCAGCCGGCCGGCTCACCGTCGTCGACGCCACCAGCGTCCAGCCGGAGGCCCGCCGCTCCCTCGTCCGGCTCGCCCGCGAGCACGACGTCCTGCCCGTCGCGATCGTCCTCGACATGCCCGAGGACGTCTGCGTGCAGCGCAACGCGGCCCGCCCCGACCGGGCCGGGCTCCCGCGGCACGTCATCCAGCGCCACCGCCGCGAACTGCGCCGCTCCCTGCGCCACCTGGAGCGCGAGGGCTTCCGCAAGGTGCACGTCCTGCGCACCGCCCTGGAGGCCGAGACCGCCGAGGTCGTCCGCGAGAAGCGCTACAACGACCTCACCCACCTCACCGGCCCCTTCGACATCATCGGCGACGTGCACGGCTGCTCCGTGGAGCTGGAGGCCCTGCTGGACCGGCTCGGCTACCGCGACGGTGTCCACCCCGAGGGCCGTACGGCCGTCTTCGTCGGCGACCTCGTCGACCGCGGCCCGGACAGCCCCGGCGTGCTGCGCCGCGTCATGGGCATGGTCGCCTCGGGCAGCGCCCTGTGCGTGCCGGGCAACCACGAGAACAAGCTCGGGCGCCACCTCAGGGGTTCGAAGGTGCAGCTGACGCACGGCCTCGCCGAGACCGTCGGGCAGCTGGCCGGCGAACCGGAGGAGTTCACCGCCGAGGTCCGCTCCTTCATCGAGGGCCTGGTCAGCCACTACGTCCTCGACGGCGGCCGGCTGGTGGTCTGCCACGCCGGGCTGCCGGAGAAGTACCACGGCCGCACCTCCGGCCGGGTCCGCTCGCACGCCCTGTACGGGGAGACCACCGGCGAGACCGACGAGTTCGGCCTGCCGGTGCGCCACCCCTGGGCCGAGGACTACCGGGGCCGGGCGGCGGTCGTCTACGGCCACACGCCCGTCCCGCAGGCCTCCTGGACCAACAACACCATCTGCCTCGACACCGGCGCCGTGTTCGGCGGGAGGCTGACGGCCCTGCGCTGGCCCGAGCGCGAACTCGTCGACGTCCCCGCCGAGAAGGTCTGGTACGAGCCGGTCAGGCCGCTCGCGGTGCAGGCGCCGGGCGGCCGCGAGGGCCGGCCGCTCGACGTGGCCGACGTGCACGGCCGGCGCGTCGTGGAGACCCGCCACCTCGGGAACGTCGCGGTGCGCGAGGAGAACGCCGCCGCGGCCCTGGAGGTGATGAGCCGCTTCGCCGTCGACCCCCGGCTGGTGCCGTACCTGCCGCCGACGATGGCCCCGGCGGCCGCCTCGCAGGAGGAGGGCTACCTGGAGCACCCGGCGGAGGCCTTCGCCCAGTACCGAGCCGACGGCATCGCCCAGGTCGTGTGCGAGGAGAAGCACATGGGCTCCCGCGCCACCGTCCTGCTGTGCCGGGACGCCGAGACGGCCCGCAGGCGCTTCGGCACCGACGGCGCCGCCACCGGCTCGGTGTACACGCGCACAGGCCGGCCCTTCTTCCGGGATCCGGCCGTCACCGAGGCGTTCCTCGGCCGGGTGCGGGACGCGGTCACCGGCGCCGGGCTCTGGGAGGAGCTCGCCGCGCCCGGCGGAGGCCCCGCCGGGGACGGCGACTGGCTCCTGCTCGACGGCGAGCTGCTGCCCTGGTCGCTGAAGTCCCGAGGCCTGCTGCGCGAGCAGTACGCGGCCGTCGGCGCGGCCTCCCGCGCCGCGTTCCCCGCGGCGATCGCCGCCCTGGAGGCAGCAGCGGCCCGCGGCGCGGACACCGGCGCACTGCTGGCCCGGCAGCGGGACCGGGCCGAGGACGCGGACCGCTTCACCGAGGCCTACCGCCGCTACTGCTGGACCACGGAGGGCCTCGACGGGGTGCGGTTCGCGCCGTTCCAGCTGCTCGCCGCCTCCGGCCGGTCGCTGGCCGCCGTCCCGCACGACGAGCAGCTGTTCTGGCTGGACCGGCTCGCCGCCGCCGACGAGGCCGCCGGCGGCGGGCTGCTGCGCCGCACCGGCCGGATCCTGGTCGACACCGCCGACGAGGACTCCGTCCGGGCGGGCACCGACTGGTGGCTGGAGCTGACGGGGGCCGGCGGCGAGGGGATGGTCGTCAAGCCGCTCCAGGCGTACGCCCGCGACCGCAGGGGACGGCTCGTGCAGCCGGGGATCAAGGTCCGCGGCCGCGAGTACCTGAGGATCGTGTACGGGCCGGAGTACGCGCGCCCGGAACAGCTCGACCGGCTGCGCGGCCGGGCGCTGGGCCACAAGCGGTCGCTGGCGCTGCGCGAGTACGCGCTCGGCCTGGAGGCCCTGGACCGGCTGGCGGCGGGGGAGCCGCTGTGGCGGGTGCACGAGGCGGTCTTCGCGGTGCTCGCCCTGGAGTCGGAGCCCGTCGACCCCCGGCTGTGACGGCCCCCGTCCGGCCCGGCCGCACCGGCGGTGCGCGGGCGGTGCGCCGGCGGTGTGCGGGCGGTGCGTAAAGGCGCCGCCCGCACACGGCCCCGAATTAGGTCGTATGGGGGAACTTTCCCGGCCGATGCCGGGGAAAGCCCGGGCGGGATCGTTCATTCAGGGCAGCGGAGTGTCCGCGATCCAGGAAGGACGGAACGTCACCTATGAAGATGACCGCGCGCGGAAGCATTGCGGCGCTCATGACCTGTATGGCGGCCGCCGGCGGCGCCGCCCCGGCCGCCGCCGACTCGGTTCCGGTCAGCGTGCCGCTGGACGCCGTGAAGACCACGCTGGGCGTGGACACCCCGCGTGTGGGCACCGGAGTCCCGGTCCCCGTCGTCGGCGCCCCGGAGGTCCGCCACCACAGGGGCGACCTGCTGCCCACGCCGGTGGTGCCGTCCCTGCCCGTCGGCACGGAACTCGGCCGCACCCTCGTCAGCACGCCCGTGCCGAACCTGCTCGGCGACCCCGCCACCGACTCCGAGGGCTCGCTGACCTCCCCGGCGACCGACCTGATGGCCCGCACTCCGGGCGTGGTCCTCGGGGCGCCGCTGACGATGCCCGACGGAAACAACTCCGGCATCCCGGACCTGACCACCCCGAAGCTCGGCCTGACCGCCCCGGAGCTGACCGGGGCCCCCTCGGCGCTCCTCGGCCTCGGCTGAGGCCGCCGGCGCCCGCCCCGGCGCCCGTCCCCGGCGCCCCGGCCGACGCCCCGGCCCGGCGGGTCCCGGCCGTCCGCCGGACCTCCTGCGCCAACGCCGCATCAAAAAGCCGTCCGGTCTGCGAACGTGTACGCCATGGGATTCCATGTCGACTCCGAGACCGGACGGCTCCGCCGCGTCATCCTCCACCGGCCCGATCTGGAACTGAAGCGGCTCACGCCGAGCAACAAGGACGCACTCCTCTTCGACGACGTCCTGTGGGTGCGCAGGGCCCGGCAGGAGCACGACGGCTTCGCCGACGTCCTGCGGGACCGCGGCGTGGAGGTCCACCTGTTCGGGGACCTGCTCCGGGAGGCGGTGGACATCCCGGAGGCCAGGCACCTGGTCCTGGACCGGGTGTTCGACGAGAAGGAGTACGGCCCCCTCGCCACCGACCACCTGCGCGCCGTCTTCGACGGGCTGCCGGCGGCGGACCTCGCCGAGGCGCTGGTGGGCGGGATGACCAAGCGGGAGTACCTGGAGCGGTACGCCGAGCCCGTCTCGGTCCGCTTCCACGCCATGGACCTGGACGACTTCCTGCTCGGGCCGCTGCCGAACCACCTCTTCACCCGGGACACCTCCGCATGGATCTACGACGGGGTCTCCATCAACGCCATGCGCTGGCCGGCCCGGCAGCGCGAGACGGTCCACTTCGAGGCGATCTACCGGCACCACCCGCTGTTCACCGCGTCGGGCGCCTTCCACTACTGGTCGCAGGGGCAGGCCGACTACCCGTCGACGATCGAGGGCGGGGACGTCCTCGTCCTCGGCAACGGCGCCGTGCTGATCGGGATGAGCGAGCGGACGACCCCGCAGGCGGTGGAGATGCTGGCGCGGGGCCTGTTCGCCGCCGGGTCGGCGACCAGCATCGTGGCGCTCGACATGCCGAAGCGGCGGGCGTTCATGCACCTGGACACGGTGATGACGATGGTGGACGGGGACACCTTCACCCAGTACGCGGGCCTCGGCATGCTGCGCTCGTACACCATCGAGCCGGGCTCCGGCGCGCAGGAGCTGAAGGTGACCGACCACGCCCCGGAGCACATGCACCGGGCCATCGCGGCCGCCCTCGGCCTGGACGCGATCCGGGTGCTGACGGCCCGGCAGGACGTGCACTCGGCGGAGCGCGAGCAGTGGGACGACGGCTGCAACGTCCTCGCCGTGGAGCCGGGAGTGGTCGTCGCCTACGAGCGGAACGTGACGACCAACACGCACCTGCGCAAGGAGGGCATCGAGGTCATCGAGATCCCCGGCAGCGAGCTGGGGCGGGGCCGGGGCGGGCCGCGCTGCATGAGCTGTCCGGTGGAACGCGACGCCGTCTGAGCAGCGGCGGGGCGCCGTTCGGCGCCGCCTGGCAGGCGCAGGGCGTCTGACGAGGCAGGATGAATCGGGAGGAGGCGGGGAGGACCGGGCGGAGGATGAAGGCCGGGGACCAGGGGTCTGTATATGAATACAGGCCATCGTATAGACTTCCGGTCTCCCTGCTTCCCGTACCGCGACCCTGGAGTACCCCCATGGCCATCGACCTCGCCGGCCGCAGTTTCCTGAAGGAGCTCGACTTCACCGCCGCCGAGTTCCGCGGCCTGGTCGAGCTGGCTGCCGGGCTCAAGGCCGCCAAGAAGGCGGGCACGGAGCAGCCCCGCCTCGGGGGCCGCAACATCGCCCTCGTCTTCGAGAAGACCTCGACGCGCACGCGCTGCGCGTTCGAGGTCGCCGCCGCCGACCAGGGGGCGCGCACCACCTACCTGGACCCGGCGGGCTCCCAGATCGGACACAAGGAGTCCGTCAAGGACACCGCCCGCGTCCTGGGCCGGATGTTCGACGGGATCCAGTACCGCGGCGACAGCCAGGCGGCCGTCGAGGCGCTCGCCGCCCACGCCGGCGTCCCCGTCTACAACGGTCTCACCGACGACTGGCACCCCACCCAGATGCTCGCCGACGTCCTCACCATGACCGAGCACAGCGCCCTGCCGGTCGAGCGGATCGCCTTCGCCTACCTGGGCGACGCCCGCTTCAACATGGGCAACTCCTACCTCGTGACCGGCGCCCTCCTCGGCATGGACGTGCGCATCGTCGCGCCCAAGGCCTACTGGCCGGCCGCGTCCGTCGTCGACCGAGCCCGGGACCTCGCCGCCGCCAGCGGCGCCCGGATCCTGCTCACCGAGGACGTCGCCGAGGGCGTCGCCCGCGCCGACTTCGTCGCCACCGACGTGTGGGTCTCCATGGGGGAGCCCAAGGAGGTGTGGGACGAGCGCATCACCGCCCTCGCCCCGTACGCCGTCACCATGGAGGTGCTGCGCGCCACCGGCAACCCGGACGTGAAGTTCCTGCACTGCCTGCCCGCCTTCCACGACCTCGGCACGGCGGTGGGCCGTGAGATACACGCCCGGCACGGGCTGGAGTCGCTGGAGGTGACGGACGAGGTCTTCGAGTCCGCGCACTCCGTCGTCTTCGACGAGGCCGAGAACCGGCTCCACACCATCAAGGCCGTGCTCGTCGCCACGCTCGCCGGCGCCGCCTGACCCGCCCGGCGCGGGGGCCGGGCCGGTGCCGCGGCCCGCCGCCCCCGGGCGCCCGCTATCGCGTTTCCGTGACGGAAGTCAGGATCCGGTGATACCTTCGACTCCGTGAGCCCCTTCATCGGTTCCACCCCGGCAACCGAACGGTGGCGCCACCTGCGGGTGACCCGGCAGGACGGCGTGGCCACCGTCACCCTCGACCGCCCCGAGAAGCTCAACGCCCTCACCTTCGGCGCGTACGCCGACCTCCGCGACCTGCTCGCCGAACTCTCCCGCGAGCGGTCCGTACGGGCCCTCGTCCTCGGCGGCGAAGGCCGCGGCTTCTGCTCCGGCGGCGACGTCGACGAGATCATCGGCGCCACCCTCTCCATGGACACCGCGCAGCTGCTGGACTTCAACCGGATGACCGGCCAGGTCGTGCGCGCCGTCCGCGAATGCCCCTTCCCCGTGATCGCCGCCGTGCACGGGGTGGCCGCCGGGGCCGGCGCCGTCCTCGCGCTCGCGGCCGACTTCCGCATCGCCGACCCCACCGCCCGCTTCGCGTTCCTCTTCACCCGCGTCGGCCTCTCCGGCGGCGACATGGGGGCCGCGTACCTGCTGCCCCGCGTCGTCGGCCTCGGCCACGCCACCCGCCTCCTGATGCTCGGCGAGCCCGTACGCGCCCCCGAGGCCGAGCGCATCGGCCTGCTCAGCGAGCTCACCGAGGAGGGCAAGGCCGACGTACGGGCAGCGGAGCTCGCCGCGCACCTCGCCGCCGGCCCCGCCCTGGCGTACGCCCAGACCAAGGCCCTGCTGACCGCCGAGCTCGACATGCCGCTCGCCGCGGCCGTCGAACTCGACGCCAACACCCAGGCCCTGCTGATGAACGGCCGGGACTACGCCGAGTTCCACGCCGCCTTCACCGCGAAGCGGCCGCCGGAGTGGGAAGGCAGGTAGCGCCGTGCCCCTCGGGAACACACTCGACGTCGCGGTGATCGGCGGGGGACCGGGGGGCCTGTACGCGGCCGCCCTGCTGGCCCGGCAGGGCCACCGGGTGCAGGTGTGGGAGCGCAATGCCCCCGACGACACCTTCGGCTTCGGCGTCGTCCTCTCCGACGAGACCCTCGGCGGCATCGAACGCGCCGACACCGACGTCTACGAGGCCCTCGGTGCCGAGTTCGTCCGCTGGGACGACATCGACATCGTCCACCGCGGCCGCCTGCACACCTCGGGCGGCCACGGCTTCGCCGCCCTCGGCCGGCGCCGCCTCCTGCACGTCCTGCACGCACGCTGCACCGCCCTCGGCGTCACGCTCCGCTTCCGCACCCCCGCCCCGCCCGCCGACGCCCTCGCCGCCTCCCACGACCTGGTCGTCGCCGCCGACGGCGTCCACAGCGCCACCAGGCAGAGCGCCGCCGAGCACTTCCGGCCCACCCTCACCAGCGGCCGCTGCCGCTACATCTGGCTCGCCGCCGACTTCGCCTTCGACGCCTTCCGCTTCGAGATCGCCGAGACCGAGCACGGCGTCATGCAGCTCCACGCCTACCCCTACGCGCCGGACGCCTCCACCGTCATCGTCGAGATGCGGGAGGAGGTCTGGCGGGCCGCCGGCCTCGACCTGTGCGACGAGGCCGAATCCGCCGACCGCTGCGCCAAGGCCTTCTCCGAGGCACTGCGCGGCCGGCCACTGCGCGGCAACCGGTCCGCCTGGACCGGCTTCCGGACCGTCGTCAACGAGCGCTGGTCCCACGGCAACACCGTCCTCCTCGGCGACGCCGCCCACACCGCGCACTTCTCCATCGGCTCCGGCACCAAACTGGCCGTCGAGGACGCCCTCGCCCTCGCCGAGGCGGTCGCCGCCGAGCCGGACGTCCCCGCCGCCCTCGCCGCGTACGAGGCCGCCCGCCGCCCCGCCGTCGCCTCCACCCAGCGGGCCGCGGCCGCCAGCATGCGCTGGTTCGAGGAACTCGCCGGATACGTCGACCAGCCCGACCGGCAGTTCGCGTTCAACCTGCTCACCCGCAGCCGCCGCGTCACCCACGGAAACCTGCGCCTGCGCGACGAGCGCTTCACCCGCGCCGTCGAACGCGACTTCGGCTGCCCCGACGACCGCACCCCGCCCATGTTCACCCCGCTGACCCTGCGCGGGCTGACCCTGCGCAACCGCGTCGTCGTCTCCCCGATGGACATGTACTCCGCCGCCGACGGCGACGGCCTCCCCGGCGACTTCCACCTCGTCCACCTCGGCGCCCGCGCCCTCGGCGGCGCCGGCCTGGTCATGACCGAGATGGTCTGCGTCTCTCCGCAGGGCCGGATCACGCCCGGCTGCACCGGCCTCTACACCGACGCGCAGGCCGCCGCCTGGCGGCGCATCGCCGACTTCGTGCACACCTCCGCCCCCGGCACCGCCCTCGGCGTCCAGCTCGGCCACTCCGGCCGCAAGGGCTCCACCAGGCTCATGTGGGAGGGCATGGACGACCCCCTGCCCGAGGGCAACTGGCCCGTCGCCGCAGCCTCCCCGCTGCCCTACCGGCCCGGCGTCTCGCAGGTCCCCCGCGCCCTGGACCGCCGGGACCTCGCCGCGATCCGTGCCGACTTCGCGGCCGCCGCCGCCCGCGCCGCCGACTGCGGCTTCGACCTCCTCGAACTGCACTGCGCCCACGGCTACCTGCTGTCCGGATTCCTCTCGCCGCTCGCCAACCACCGCGAGGACGCCTACGGGGGCCCGCTGGAGAACCGGCTCCGCTTCCCCCTGGAGGTCTTCGACGTCGTCAGGGAGGTCTGGCCCGGGGACCGGCCCATGACCGTCCGGCTCTCCGCCACCGACTGGGCGCCCGGCGGCACCACCGCCGAGGACGCCGTCCGCATCGCCGCCGCCTTCGCCGCACACGGCGCCGACGCCATCGACGTCTCCACCGGGCAGGTCGTCCCCGACGAGGCCCCCGAATTCGGGCGCTCGTACCAGACCCCGTACGCCGACCGGATCCGCAACGCCCTCGGCGTCCCCGTCATCGCCGTCGGCGCCATCTCCTCCTGGGACGACGTCAACTCGCTGCTCCTCGCCGGCCGCGCCGACCTCTGCGCCCTCGGCCGCCCCCACCTGTACGACCCCCACTGGACCCTGCACGCGGCCGCCGACCAGGAGTACGCGGGACCGGCCGCCCCCTGGCCGGCCCCCTACCGCGCCGGCAGCCGCAAGCCGCCCACCGGAAAGGGCTGAGCGGCGAGCGGCGAGCGGTGAGCGCGGACGGCCCGGGGCGGCTCAGCGCGCCACGACCACCGCCCGGTCCTCCACCGGCAGGAAGCCGAGCCGCAGGTAGACGCCCGTGCTCGTCGGGTTCGCCGTGTCCGCGAACAGCAGCACCTCCCGGGCGCCCGCCGCCCGGGCCGCGCCCACCGCCGCGTGCGTCGCGCCCGCCGCGTACCCGCGCCGCCGGTGTGCGGGCGGCGTGTACACCGGGCCGATCCGGGAGGTCCCGCCGTCGGGCGGGCTGAACGCGGCGAGCCCCGCCGGACGGCCCGCGGCGTCCTCCCACAGCAGCATCCCGCCCCCGGCCACCCGGTCCCGTACGGCGCCCTCGCCGGGCGGCGGGTCCCCGACCTCCGCCGCGAAGGAGGCGCACCACTCCCGCACCAGCGGCAGGTCCGCCTCCGCGGCCGCCCGGGCCCGCCCCCGGGGCGCCGGCTCCGGCGCCGCGAGCTCCCCGAGCCGGTACAGCCGCAGCACATCCGGCTCGCCCAGCGGCCGCCCCCAGGCCTCGGCGAGCCGCTCGCCGTCCGCGAGCCGGGCGTTGAACCCGCCGATCCCGCTCAGCACCGGCTCCCGCCGCAGCGCCTCGCCCAGCGCGGCCACCGCCTCGCCGGGCACCCTGCCGAGGACCAGCGGGTACGGCGGCGTGCACAGGAACCCGCCCGCGACCGCGCCGTCCGCGCCGGTCCACCAGCCGAACACCGGGTCCCGGTCCGAGAAGGCATGCGGGCCGCGGCGCCGCAGCGCGCCCTCCACGGTCAGCAGCAGCGTGTTCGCCACGGGGTCGGCGGCGACGGCCGCCCCGGCCGCGGCCCGGTAGGCCGCCAGGTCATGGGTGAAGGTCCAGGTCATGGCCCATCATGGCGCCCGCCCGCAGCGCCCCGCACCCGCAATCCGCCCGCCGGGCTACTGCTGCACGAAGCGGGCGCCCGTGTCCCGCAGACGGGCGTGCAGCTCGGCGAAGACGGCCGCCGCCCGGTCGCCCGGCCAGTCCGCGGGCAGCAGGTCGTGCGGCAGCCCCGGGTCGGCGTACGGCAGGCGCCGCCAGCCGTCCAGGGCCCGCAGGTAGTCCCGGTAGGCCTGCTCCGGCGTCGGCGAGCCGCCCTGCTGGAGGGCGCGCAGCACCGGCTCGTGCCGGTCGAGGAACTCCTCGTGCGCCTTGGCCAGCGCGGTCAGGTCCCACCAGCGGGCCACCGCCTCCGCCGTCGGCGCGAAGCCCAGGTGCGTGCCGCGGAACAGCTCCACGTACGCCGTCAGGTGCAGCCGGTCCAGGGTGTGCCCCGTCTCCTCGTACAGGTGGGCCGGGGCGATCCACACCCCCGGGGCCACCGAGCCGAAGCCCAGCCGCGCCAGCCGGGAGCGCAGCAGGTGCCGCTTGTGCCGCTCCTGCTCCGGGACGGAGAAGACGGCCACCAGCCACTCGCCGGTGCCCCGGACGGCCCGGTCGCCGTAGATGCGCCGGTCGCCGTCGTCGAGGAGCTGCCGCGCCTCGCCGGAGAGCTCGTACCCCGCGGAGCCGTCCGCCGCCCGAGCGGGCAGCAGGAAGCCGCGCCGCTTGAGCCGGGACACCGAGGAGCGCACCGACGGGGCGTCCACGTCCGCGGCGCCCAGCAGGCGGACCAGCGCCGACACGGGTACGGGCCCCTCGAAGGCCCGCCCGTAGGCGCCGTAGAAGGTGACGATCAGGGATCGCGGAGTGTGCTGCTCGGCCACGTGTTCACTCTAGATCGCGGAGCCGGAACCGCTGAAGTTTTCCCGTCGGGGTCCGCGGCAGGGCCGGGAGGAAGACGAACGCCCGGGGGCACTTGTGCGGGGCCAGCTCGGCGCGCATGTACTCCCGCAGGGCCTCCTCCGTCAGGGCCGCGCCCGGCCGGGGGACGGCGTACGCCACGACGATCTGGCCGCGCCGCTCGTCCGGGCGGCCCACGACGGCGGCCTCCGCCACGTCCGGGTGGCGCAGCAGGGCCTCCTCGACCTCCGGGCCGGCGATGTTGTGGCCGGCGGAGACGATCATGTCGTCGGCGCGGGCGACGTACCGGAAGTAGCCGTCCGAGTCCCGGACGTACGTGTCGCCGGTGAGATTCCAGCCGTCCCGTACGTACTCCTCCTGCCGCGGGTCGGCCAGGTAGCGGCAGCCGACCGGGCCGCGCACGGCGAGCAGGCCCGGCTCGTCGTCCGCGACAGGCCGGCCGGCGCGGTCCACCACGCGGGCCTGCCAGCCGGGCACGACCCGGCCGGTGGTGCCGGGGCGGATGTCGTCGTCCGCGGCGGAGATGAAGATGTGCAGCAGCTCCGTCGCGCCGATCCCGTTGATGATCCGCAGCCCGGTCCGCTCGTACCAGGCCTGCCAGGTCGCGGCGGGGAGGTTCTCGCCCGCCGAGACGCAGCGGCGCAGCGCGGAGAGGTCGTACCCCTTGCCGCCGGCTGCGTCCTCCCCGTCGCCGTCCAGCGCGTCCAGCATCGCCCGGTACGCGGTGGGCGCGGTGAACAGGACCGTGACCCGGTGCTCCGCCAGGGCCGGCAGCAGCGCGCGCGGCCCGGCCTGCTCCAGCAGCAGGGCGCAGGCCCCGGCGCGCAGCGGGAAGACGACCAGGCCGCCGAGGCCGAAGGTGAAGCCGAGCGGCGGGCTCCCCGCGAAGACGTCGTCGGGCCGGGGGCGCAGGACGCTGCGGGAGAAGGTGTCGGCGACGGAGAGCACGTCCCGGTGGAAGTGCATGCAGCCCTTGGGGCGGCCGGTGGTGCCCGAGGTGAACGCGATCAGTGCGACGTCGTCCGCGGACGTCGCCACCGCCGGGAACGGCTCCGTGTGCCGTTCGGCGAGCCGGAGCAGGTCCTGCGGGCCCGTCCCGCCGTACGGGGTGATGCGCAGGCCTGGCACCTCCGCCCGGGCCAGGTCCTCCAGCACCGACGCGTGGCACAGGGCGTGCCCCACCCGGGCCATCGCGCACACCGTCGCCAGCTCGTGCGCCCGCTGCTGCGCCAGGACGGTGACGGCGACCGCGCCGGCCTTGACCACGGCGAGCCAGCAGGCGGCGAGCCACGGGCCGGTCGGGCCGCGCAGCAGCACCCGGTTGCCCGGCACCACCCCGAGGTCGGCCGTCAGGACGCGGGCGATGCGGTCCACCCGGTCGCGCAGCTCCCCGTACGACCAGGTCTCGCCGCTGCCGTCGCGGAAGGCGGGGCGGTCCGGTCCGAACCGGGCGACGGTGGCGTCGAGGAGCTCCGCCGCGCAGTTGAGGCGGTCCGGATAGGCCAGTTCGGGCAGTTCGAAGAGCAGGTCCGGCCACGCGTGCGGCGGCGGCAGGTGGTCGCGCGCGAAGGTGTCGGCGTGGGCCGAAGGCTTGAGCTCCAAGGCGGGTTCGCCCCCTTGCGACGGCTGCGGCCCCCGGTCGGGGCCGAAACGGGTGGAGCCGGCCGTGCAGTTGCCCCATGAGCGTATCGTGATGGTGACGGCAGTCAACAGGACGCGATAGAGGCGGGGATGTTCGGATGACCGGATTCGCGCTCGGAGCGGAACAGGAGCAGTGGTGCGGGCAGCTGCGCGAGCTGTCGGCCGCGCGGCTGCGTCCGCTGGCGGACAAGGGGGAGCCGGGCCGGGTCAACCGCCCGCTGCTCGCGGAGCTCGGCGCGCTGGGCCTGCTGGACCGGCTCTTCACCTCGGGCGCGCTGGAGCTGTGCCTGCTGCGGGAGTCCCTCGCGTACGGGTGCACGGAGGCGGAGACGGCGCTGGCCCTCCAGGGGCTCGGGGCGCACCCGGTGCTCAGTGCGGGCACAGACGCGCAGCGGGAGCACTGGCTGCCGCAGGTGCGGGCCGGGCGGGCGGTGGCGGCCTTCGCGCTGAGCGAGCCGGGCGCCGGCTCGGACGCGGCGGCGCTGGCGCTCGCGGCGGAGCCCGACTCCGGCCGCGGGGCGGCGGGCGGCTGGCGGCTCAGCGGGGAGAAGTGCTGGATCTCCAACGCCCCGGAGGCCGACTTCTACACGGTCTTCGCCCGCACCGGCGAGGGTCCGGCGGCGAAGGGCGTCACGGCGTTCCTCGTCCCGGCCGGCCGGCCCGGACTGTCCGGGGAGCCGCTGGAGATGCTCTCCCCGCACCCCATCGGCAGACTGGTCTTCGACGGGGTCCCCGTCGGCCCGGAGGACCTGCTGGGCCGGCCCGGACGCGGCTTCGCCGTGGCGATGGCCACGCTCAACCTGTTCCGGCCCAGCGTCGGCGCGTTCGCGGTGGGCATGGCCCGCGCCGCCCTCGACGCGACGCTCGCGCACACCGCCCGCCGCCCCGCGTTCGGCGGGGTGCTCGCCGACCTCCAGGCGGTCGGGCACCGGGTCGCGGAGATGGCCACCCGGACCGAGGCGGCCCGGCTGCTCGTCTACGCGGCCGCGGGCGCGTACGACGCGGGCGACGCGGACGTCCCCCGCCGATCGGCCATGGCCAAGCTCCTCGCGACGGAGACGGCGCAGTACGTGGTGGACCACGCCGTGCAGCTGCACGGGGCCGCCGCCCTGCGGCGGGGGCACCTGCTGGAGCACCTGTACCGGGAAGTCAGGGCCCCGCGCATCTACGAGGGCGCGAGCGAGGTCCAGCGCACGATCATCGCGCGGGAGCTGTACCGGTGAGCCCGGAGCGGATCAACCCGGCGCAGCTGTCGCCGGCGCGGGGCTTCTCCCACGCGGTGGCGGCGACCGGCTCCCGGCTGGTGTTCCTCGCGGGACAGACCGCGTTGGACGTGGAGGGCGGGGTCGTCGGGGCGACGCTGCCGGAGCAGTTCGAGCGGGCCCTGTCCGGTCTGCTGACGGCGCTGGCGGCGGCGGGCGGCGCGCCCGCGGACCTGGTGCGGGTGACCGTGTACGCGGTGGACGTGGCGGACTACCGGGCGCACGCCCCCGAACTGGGCCGCATCTGGCGGCGCCTGGCGGGGCGGGACTACCCGGCGATGGCGGTGGTGGGCGTCGTCCGGCTCTGGGACGAGGAGGCCCTGGTCGAACTGGACGGTATCGCCGTCCTTGACGGTCCGTCGGAAGCGATTCCGCATTCCGGGGATCCCAGTGGGGAAGCGGCCTGCGGGGGGTCGCGGGGTGCGGCACAGGCGAGCGGCCTTTGACAGGGAGCAGGAGAGGGGGGAGTGTGGAAATGCCCCCTTTGGGACCAATTGTCAAGGCATTCGGAGGTGCATGATCATGCGCCGTGGGATCATTGCGGCAGCTGTGGCCGGCGCCGCGGGCGTCGCTCTCGGCCTGACGCCGGTGAGCGGGGCCTTTGCCGCGCAGACCGGGCTGACCCCGGAGACCCGGCAGGACTGGCGGTGTTCGGACGACCGGCGCGGCAGCAACGACTGGTATGAGTGCTGCGAGCGCTACAACCGGTGGGAGGACCGGCCCGACTGGTGCTGGGACAAGGACAAGGCACACCACAGCAACCGCGACTATGACCGGTACGACTACCGCGACTACAACCACCGCGACTACAACGACCGCGACTACAACGACCGCGGCGGCAACGGCCACGACAACCGCGGCGGCAACGGCCATGACGGCGGCGGTGGCGGCAACGGCGGCCACGGCGGCAACGGCGGCGGCGGCGGTGGCGGCCACGGCGGCGGCGGTGGCGGCAACGGCGGCGGTGGCGGCGGTGGCGGCCACGGCGGCGGTGGCGGCAACGGCGGCGGTGGCGGTGGCGGTGGCGGCAGGTAACTCCGCACACCGGAACTGAACCGCCCGTTCATTCCGCATCCCGAACACGCCGGAGGAAACCGGCAGGTGACGGTCCGCGCCTCCCGCGCGGGCCGTCACCGCTGTCCGCACCCCGCTGCCACACCCCCCGAGGCCGCGGCGGGGCGTCGGGGCCTCGGGCTCAACCCTCCAGCAGGCCGCCCATCCACTCCTCGATCCCGGCCACCGTCCGCGGCAGGGCCCCCGACATCAGCCGGGCCCCTGTCGCGGTGACGACCAGGTCGTCCTCGATGCGCACCCCGATGCCGCGCAGCTCCGGCGGCAGCGTCTCGTCGTCCGGCTGGAGGTAGAGGCCCGGCTCGACCGTCAGGACCTGGCCCTCCTCCAGTACCCCGTCCAGGTACGTGTCCGCCCGCGCCTTCGCGCAGTCGTGGACGTCGAGCCCCAGCATGTGGCCGCTGCTGCACAGCGTGTACCGGCGGTGCAGGTCGCCCTCGGCGTCCTTGAGCACGCCCCAGTCCGCCAGGCCCTCCGCGATCACCCGCATCCCGGCCCGGTGGAAGTCGCGGAAGCTCGCCCCCGGCCGCAGTGCGGCGATGCCCGCCTCCTGCGCCGCGAGCACCAGCTCGTACACCTGCCGCTGGACGGGGGAGAAGCGCCCCGACAGCGGGAGGGTGCGCGTGATGTCGGCCGTGTAGAGCGTGTCGGTCTCGACGCCGGCGTCGAGCAGCAGCAGCTCGCCCGGGTCGAGCCGCCCGTCGTTGCGGATCCAGTGCAGCACGCACGCGTGCGCGCCGGACGCGGCGATGGTGTCGTAGCCGGTGCCGTTGCCCTCCGCCCGGGCGCGCAGGCCGAAGACCCCCTCGATCCACCGCTCGCCGCGCGGGTGGGCGAGCGCGCGCGGCAGCGCCCGTACGACGTCCTCGAACCCGGCGGCGGTGTGGTCGACGGCCAGCTGGAGCTGCCCGACCTCCCAGGCGTCCTTGACCAGGCGCAGCTCCGACAGGGCCGTGGCCAGCTCGGCGTCGGTGGCGGCGTTGCGGCCGACCGGGTCGCCCAGTGACTCCAGGTGGGCGCAGCGCAGCCCGGTCAGGCGCTCCGCCTCCGCGAGGTCGGGGCGGCGGCCGACCCAGAACTCCCCGTACCGGCGGTCCCGGTAGAACTCCTCGCTGCCGCCGGTGCGCGGGGAGCGCGGACGCAGGTACAGCACGGCCTCGTGGCCGTGGGGGCCGGAGGGCTCCATCACGAGCACGTGGCCGACCTGGTCCTCGCCGGTGAGCCCGGTGAGCCAGGCGTACGCGCTGTGCGGGCGGAAGCGGAAGTCGCAGTCGTTGGAGCGGACCTTCAGCTCGCCCGCGGGGACGACCAGCCGCTCGCCGGGGAAGCGCGCGGACAGGCGGGCGCGGCGGGCGGGGGTGACGGCGTACGCGGAGACGCGCTCGGAGTCCGGCAGGGGCGACGGGGCCCAGTTGCCGGCCATGTACCGGGACAACTCAGGCGATACCGGTAGATCGTGACTCCCGGTGTTGAGGCGGGAGGGGGCTTCGGTCACGGGGGCTCCCTGGGAAAGACGTGAACTGGTGTGCGCACAGGTCTTGCCAGTGCAATTTCACATTACTATGTTACAGCTCACACCGCGGCGCGTTAATCCCCGTCAAACGCCGTGTGGCGCAGGGCAGTTCACGCACGACCGCTCGTCCGGCACGTCCCACGCAGCACCCCCGCGCCGTGTCCGCCATGTCCCCCACCTCCCCTTCCAGGAGTCCTTGGTGTCCCAGCACAGAGCTGTGCGTTCCTCCCTCCTCTCCACCGCGGTCGCGGTGACGCTCCTCGCCACGGCGGGCCAGGCCGTGACGGTGGCCGCCGAGACCGCGGTCCCCGCCCCGGCGCAGGGCGCAGCCGCCGCCCCTGCCGCTCCCGCACCCGCCGGGGCCCGCGGCGGAAACCCGTTCGACGAGGTCGACCGCCTCGCCTCGCCGAAGGAGGCGGCCCCCGCTTCCGCCGTCGCGCCGGGCGCCGGGCGCACCCCGGGCGGCCAGGCCGCCCGTTCCGCCGCGGACGCCGCAGCGGCCCAGGCCGCCCAGGGCCGCACCCCGGGAGCCCCGACGGCGGCCGCGCCGGCCTCCGAGCGCGCAGAGAAGAGCCGCAAGGCCGCCGCGGCGGCCCCCGCGACCGGCCGCACCCTCGCTGCCGGCGTCCCCTGCACCCTCGACGGCGTGACGGGGCTGTCCCCGGAGCAGTTCGCCGACTTCCTCGCCGACGAGGCCGTCACGGCCGACGGCTGCCTGCGCAGCATCATCTGGACCTGGGACGCCCGCCTGGCCCCGGTCATGTCCGACGCCCATGTCCAGGCCGTCTCCCGGCGCATATCCGCCCTGGCCGCGGCGCACGACGGCAGGAACTCCTCCCACCTGGAGGAGATGTTCACCTACCTGCACGCGGTCGCCTACCACGACTACTCGCGCTCCGAGATCGACGTCACCGACGCGCCGACCGTCGAGGCCATGCGCCGCGCCATCGCCGACTTCGGCGCCGCCGCCCGCACCTTCGACACCACCGCCTCCAACGCCCGCACCCTGCGCGAGGCCCTCTATGCCGGCAGTGCTCCCGGCCTGCGCCACCACCAGCTCGGCCTGATCAAGAAGGTCCTGGCCACGATGGACCCGGGCCACCCGGCCACCCACCACGACCCGCACTGGGCGGGTGCCGCCCTGGCCGCGCTCTCGGTGAACTACCTCGGCGTCTACCCGGGCAACCAGGACGCCGCCTTCCACGCGGCGGTGGCCGCCGACCCGGCCTACCGCGACCTGTTCAAGGCGTTCGCCGGCTACGGCCACCTCAAGGGCACCGCGAACGCCTGGGTCGCCCGCGACGCGCTCGGCGAGTACGGCCGCTTCGGCCAGGTCCCCTCTCTCAAGGACCGGGTCGTGGCCGACCTCGGCGCGCTCCTCCCGACGGCCCGCGCCACCTTCGGCGACGGCAGCGAGCAGTGGGCGAAGGTCGTCTCCTGGCTCAACTTCTACGAGGCGTGCAAGCCGTACGGCGTCTGCAAGGAGGACATCGAGAAGCAGCTCTTCCCGAACACCTTCACCTACGACAACGGCGCCATCAAGGTCCGCACCGCCCTCGACCGGGCCACCGTCGACCAGCTCTACTACGCGAGCAAGCAGGTCAAGGCGCAGTACCACCGGGTGATCGGCACCGAGCAGCCGCTCGCCGGCGACCCGAACAGCACCCTCAACATCGTGCTGTACGCCTCGCGCGCCGACTACGTGAACTACCACCCGATCCTGACCGGGTACGACACGAACAACGGCGGCATCTACATCGAGAACGGCGCCACCTTCTACACCTACCAGCGCCGCGTCCCGCAGGACTCCAGCCTGACCCTGGAAGAGCTCTTCCGCCACGAGTACGTGCACTACCTCAACGGCCGCTTCGCCGTGCACGGCTTCTTCGGCCAGGGCCCCTGGTACGAGGGTGACCGCACCACCGCCATGGACGAGGGCACGGCCGAGTTCTTCGACGGGGCCACCCGCTCCGACGGCATCGCCGTGCGCAAGTCGCTCGTCAAGAGCATCATCAGCGACACGGCGGGCGGCGGCCCCCGCATGAGCGTCGAGCAGATCCTCAACGCGACGTACGACGGCGACGGCTTCCGCTTCTACAGCTACGCCGGCACGTTCTTCGAGTTCCTGTGGACCGAGAAGCCGTCCCTGCTGCGCGAGATGTACACCCACCTGCGCAACAACGACGTGGCGAAGTACGACGCCTGGCGCCACCGCCTCGGCTCGGACAGCTACCTCCAGCGCGACTACGACCGCTTCCTGGACACGCAGATCGCCAAGGTGGACCAGCTCTTCGTCCCCAACACGACCTACACGCCGAACGAGCAGCTGCGCGACTCCGCGCTCGCCTCGGTGAAGTCCTCGTTCGCCGCGGCCACGTACAACACGCCGGACTGCGTCGAGAACGGCGACCCCGGCAAGCGGCGGTTCACCTGCACCGGCCGGATCACCGCGAACCTGAAGAACTGGCGCAGCGACGACCAGAACTTCAAGGACATGTCGGAGACGGTCGACTACTTCATCCTCGACCGGGCCGGCGCGGCGTCCAACAACCTGGCCGACATGAACTGCTCCTTCGGCCCGGTGGAGATCTGGGACAACCGCACGGCCGGCACCTCCCCGTACAGCTGCGAGGGCCCGCTGCGCAGCTGACCCGTGCCGCCGGCGGCCGGCCCTGCACTCCGGGAGACCCCGGAGCGGGGGGAGGACCGGCCGCCGGACCGTCCCGCTGCTGCACGCTCTGGGCAGCCGCTAAAGAATGTGACATATTACTGCCGTGCCCAAGAGACATCCCCTGGACGTCGTGATCATCGGAGCCGGCGTCGTCGGAGCAGCGTGCGCCTACTACGCCGCACGCGCCGGCCTCCGCGCCGCCGTCGTCGACCGCGGCCCCGTCGCCGGCGGGACGACCGGAGCGGGCGAGGGGAACCTCCTCGTCTCCGACAAGGAGGCCGGCCCCGAGCTCGACCTCGCCCTGCTGTCCGCAGGCCTCTGGCGGGACCTGGCCGCCGCCCTCCCCGAAGAGCTGGAGTACGAGCCCAAGGGCGGGCTCGTCATCGCCCCCGACGAGGCCGCGCTGAAGGCCCTGCGCGCCTTCGCCGAGGGGCAGCGCGCCGCCGGTGTGGAGGCCGTCGAGGCCGACCCGGCCGAGCTGCGCGAACTGGAGCCGCACCTGGCACCCGGCCGGGCGGGCGGCTTCCTCTACCCCCAGGACGCCCAGGTCCAGCCCGCGCAGGCGGCCGCCCGCCTGCTCGCCGCCTCCGGCGCCGAACTCCACCTCGGCGAGGAGGCCGTCGAGGTCGTCACGGCCGGCGGCGCCGTCCGCGGGGTGCGCACCGCGCGACGCGAACTCGCCGCCCCCGCCGTCGTCAACGCCGCCGGCACCTGGGGCGGCTGCATCGCGGAACTCGCCGGCACCTCCCTGCCGGTCCTGCCGCGGCGCGGCTTCGTCCTCGTCACCGAGCCGCTGCCCCGGGTCGTACGGCACAAGGTGTACGCCGCCGACTACATCGCGGACGTCGCGAGCGGCTCCGCGGCCCTGCAGTCCTCGGCGGTCGTCGAGGGCACCCCGGCCGGGCCGGTGCTGATCGGGGCGACCCGGGAGCGCGTCGGCTTCGACCGGTCGCTGTCCCCGGAGGCCCTGCGCCGCCTCGCCGGCCAGGCCGCCGCCCTCTTCCCGGCCCTCGCTGACGCCCGCATCCTGCGCGCCTACCACGGCTTCCGCCCCTACCTCCCCGACCACCTCCCCGCGATCGGGCCCGACCCCCGGGTCCCCGGACTGGTCCACGCCTGCGGGCACGAGGGCGCCGGCATCGGCCTGGCCCCCGCCACCGGGGTGCTCGTCGCCGCCGCCCTCACCGGCGCCGAACCCCCGCTCCCGCTCCACCCCTTCCGCCCGGACCGCTTCCCGGAGCCCGCGGCGCAGCCGAAGGAGACCGGCCGATGACCGACCCCTCGCACCGCCGGTCCCCGCGCGACCTCGTCGGCGGGCGCCCGGACGCGACGTACACCCTGCGCTTCGACGGGCGCGAGCTGACCGCCCACGCGGGGCAGAGCATCGCCGCCGTGCTGTGGGGCGCCGGCATCCTCGCCTGGCGCACCACCCGGCAGGGCGGCGCCCCGCGCGGCGCGTTCTGCGGGATCGGCAGCTGCTACGACTGCCTCGTCACCGTCAACGGCCGCCCCAACCAGCGCGCCTGCCTGGTCCCCGCCCGCCCCGGGGACGCCGTCACCACCCAGGAAGGGACCGGCCGTGCCGACCTCGCCGTCTGACCTCCCCGGACCCGGCGCCCCGGCCGCCGCCGGCCGCCCGGACGCGGCCCCCGCCGACCTCGCCGTCGTCGGCGCCGGCCCGGCCGGCCTCGCCGCGGCCGTCACCGCCGCCCGGCTCGGCCTGCGCGTCACCCTGCTCGACGCGGGGGAGCGGCCCGGCGGGCAGTTCTACCGGCACCCCGCCCCGCAGCTGGGCGCGGAGCGGCCCGAGGCCCTCCACCACGGATGGGCCGCGTTTGCCGCCCGCGAGCGGGCCCTGCGCGCCCACACCGCCTCCGGCCGCGTCACGTACCTGCCCGGCCACCATGTCTGGACCGTGGTCCGCCGGGACGCACCGCAGGACACCGCTCCCGCCGGGGCCGCCCGCCGGGCCCCGGCCGCCTGGGTGCTGCACGCCGTCGCCGGACCCGAGGAGCGCGCGGTGGCCGTACCCGCCCGCGCCGTGCTCCTGGCCACCGGCTCCTACGAGCGCCAACTGCCCTTCCCCGGCTGGACCCTGCCCGGCGTCGTCGGCGCCGGCGGCGCGCAGGCCATGCTCAAGGCCGGCCTCGTTCTGCCCGGCCGGCGTGTCGTCGTCGCCGGGAGCGGGCCGCTGCTGCTCGCCGTCGCCGGATCCCTCGCCTCCGCCGGGGCGCGGGTGCCCGCCGTCGTCGAGGCCGCCGCCTACACCGGGTACGCGCCCGCCCTGCCCGCCCTGCTGCGCAACCCCGCCAAGCTCGCGGAGGGCGCCGTGTACGGCGGGGCCCTGCTCCGCCACGGCGTGCGGCTGCTCACCCGGCACGCGGTGACCGAGGCGCACGGCACCGACCGGGTGGAGGCCGTCACCGTGGCCCGCCTGGACGCGGACTGGCGGCCGCTGCCCGGCACCGCCCGCCGCATCCCCTGCGACGCCGTGGCCGTCGGGCACGGCCTGGTCCCGCAGCTGGAGCTGGCCACCGGCCTCGGCTGCGCCACCCGCCGCGCCGCCGACGGCACCGCCGCGCTCGACCTCGACGCCCTCCAGCGGACCTCCGTACCCGGCATCTGGTCCGCCGGCGAGACCGGGGGCATCGCCGGCGCGGAGCCGGCGCTGGTCGAGGGGGAGATCGCGGCCCACGCCGTCGCCGGCCGTCCCGTCCCGGCGGCCCTGGTGCGCCGCCGCGCGCGGCTGCGGGCCTTCGCCGACGCGATGGGCCGGGTCCACCGGCCCGGTGAGGGCTGGACCGGATGGCTGCGGGACGACACCGACGTGTGCCGGTGCGAGGAGGTGCCGGCGGGGCGGATCCGGGAGGCCGTCTCCGACCTCGGAGCCCGGGACGCCCGTACCGCCAAACTGCTCACCCGCGCCGGAATGGGCTGGTGCCAGGGCCGGATGTGCGGACCGGCCGTCGCCGCCCTGGCCGGCGAGGAGCAGGCGCCCGACCGGCGGCCGCTGTCCTGCCCGGTGCCGCTGCGCCTGCTCGCCGGCCTGCCGCCCGCCGACGGCTGACGGCCGACGGCTTGCGTCCGCGGGCGGCGGGGGCCCCGGCCCCCTGCGCCCCCCTCTTGCCCCGGCCCCGTTGACCCGGCCCGTCCGGAGTCTTGTGGCCGAGTTCAACCCACTAGTAAAATGTCACACACCACACGAGGGAGCTTTCTCATGACCGACGCGCACACCCCCGCGCCCACCGCCGCCGACCCGCGCACCCGCCCCTGGCACGGCATCATGGTCGCCACCGCGCTGCCCATGCGCGAGGACCTCTCCGTCGACTACGACGCCTACGCCGACCACGTCGCGTGGCTCATCGCCAACGGCTGCGACGGCGTCGTCCCCAACGGCTCCCTCGGCGAGTACCAGACCCTCACCGACGAGGAGCGGGCCCGCGTCGTGCGCACCGCCGTCGAGGCCGCCGGCGACGGCAGCCGCGTCATGCCCGGCGTCGCCGCCTACGGCAGCGCCGAGGCCCGCCGCTGGGCCGAGCAGGCCGCCGAGGCCGGCGCCGGCTCCGTCCTGCTGCTGCCGCCCAACGCCTTCCGCGCCGACGAGTCCGCCGTCCGCTCCCACTACGCCGAGGTGGCCCGCGCCGGCCTGCCCGTCGTCGCGTACAACAACCCGATCGACACCAAGGTCGACCTCACGCCCGCCCTGCTGGCCCGGCTGCACGCCGACGGCAGCATCGTCGCCGTCAAGGAGTTCAGCGGCGACGTCCGCCGCGCCTACGAGATCGCCGAACTCGCCCCCGGCCTGGACCTCCTGATCGGCGCCGACGACGTCCTGCTCGAACTCGCCCTCGCCGGCGCCGTCGGCTGGATCGCCGGCTACCCCAACGCGCTGCCCGCCGCCTGCGCGACCCTCTACCGGGCGGCCGTCGCCGGCGACCTGGACACCGCGCTGCCGCTCTACAAGTCCCTGCACTCGCTGCTGCGCTGGGACTCCAAGACGGAGTTCGTGCAGGCCATCAAGCTCTCCATGGACCTCGCCGGCCGCCCGGGCGGCGCCACCCGCCCGCCCCGCTTCCCGCTGACCGGGGAGACCGAGGCGGCCGTCCGCGCCGCGACCGAGAAGGCCCTCGCCGAGGGACTCAACTAGCCAACCGGGGGAACCCATGCGCACGCGCCACATCTACCACGCGGTGGACTCGCACACCGAGGGCATGCCGACCCGGGTCGTCACCGGGGGCGTCGGGGTGATCCCCGGCGCCACCATGGCCGAGAAACGGCTCCACTTCATCGAGCACATGGACCACGTCCGCACCCTGCTCATGTACGAGCCGCGCGGCCACTCCGCGATGAGCGGCGCGATCCTGCAGCCCCCCACCCGCCCCGACGCCGACTTCGGCGTCCTCTACATCGAGGTGTCGGGCCTGCTGCCCATGTGCGGGCACGGCACCATCGGGGTCGCCACCGTCCTCGTCGAGACGGGCATGGTGCCGGCGGTCGAGCCGGTCACCACCGTCCGCCTCGACACCCCCGCCGGACTGGTCTCCGTCGACGTCCGCGTCGAGGACGGGGCGGCCACCGCCGTCACCCTCACCAACGTCCCCGCCTTCTGCGCCGGCCTCGACCTCAAGGCCGACGTCCCCGGATACGGCACCGTCACCTACGACCTCGCCTACGGCGGCAACTTCTACGCCTTCGTCGAACTCGACGCCCTCGGCCTCCCCTTCGACCGCGCCCGCAAGGACGACCTGCTCGCCGCCGGACTCGCCGTCATGGACGCGGTCAACGCCTCCGCCGACCGGCCCGTCCACCCCGAGGACCCCGCCATCGCCGGCGTCAAGCACGTCTACCTCGCGGCCCCCGGCTCCGACGCCCGCCGCTCCCGGCACGCCATGGCCATCCACCCCGGCTGGTTCGACCGCTCGCCCTGCGGTACGGGCACCAGCGCGCGCATGGCCCAGCTGCACGCCCGCGGCCTCCTCGGCCTCGGCGCCGACTTCGTGAACGAGTCCTTCATCGGCACCGAGTTCACCGGCCGGCTCGTCGGCCGCACCACCGTCGGCGGGTACGAGGCCGTCGTGCCCGCCGTCACCGGGCGGGCCTGGATCACCGGCACCGCCCAGTACTTCCTCGACCCGTCCGACCCCTTCCCCGGAGGGTTCCTCCTGTGACCGCCGACGACCCCGCCGCGCCCGAGGTGCGCACCGCCGACTACCACGCGGCCGGAGAGCCGTTCCGGATCGTCGACACCGCCGACCCCGGCCTCCCGCCCGCCCCCGGCGACACCGTCGCCGAGCGCTGCGCCACCGCGATCGGCCCCGGCGGCTCCGGCACCGCGCCGAGGCCCGGCGCGCTGGACTCCGTACGGCGCCTGCTCGTGCAGGAGCCGCGCGGCCACGCCGGGATGTACGGCGGGTTCGTCGTGCCCCCGGACGACGACGGCGCCCACTTCGGCGTCCTCTTCTGGCACAAGGACGGCTACTCCACGGCCTGCGGCCACGGCACCATGGCGCTGGGCGCCTGGGCCGTGGACACCGGCCGGGTGCCCGCCCCCGACGAGGGCGACGTCCCGGTGCGGATCGACGTGCCGTCGGGCCGGGTCGCCGCCACCGTCCACCGCAGAGGCGGCCGCACCACCGGCGTCACCTTCCGCAACGTCGCGGCCCGGGTGGGCGCCCGGAAGGTCCCCGTCGCCACCAGCCTCGGCCTCGCCGAGGCCGACATCGCCCACGCCGGCGCCTGCTACGCCTCCGTCCGGGCGCGCGACCTCGGCCTGGACGTCTCCCGGGCCTCGCTCGGGGACCTGGTGCGCGCCGGCCGCGAGATCCGCACCGCGCTCGCCGCGCACCCCGCCACCTGGCACCCGGACGGGCCGCTGCTCTCCGGCGTCTACGGGGTGATCTTCCACGAGGAGCTCCCCGACACCCCCTTCGGCCCGCACCAGCGCAACGTCACCGTCTTCGCCGACGGACAGGTGGACCGCTCGCCCTGCGGATCCGGCACGTCCGCGCGGCTCGCCCTCCTCGCCGAGGACGGCCGCCTCGGACCGGAGGACTCCCTGCTGCACGAGTCGGTGGCCGGGACGGTGTTCACCGGCCGGATCGCCCCCGCGGCCGCCGCGCCCGGGGAGGCTCCGGACGGCCTGGTCACCGAGGTCACCGGCAGCGCGTACCGCACCGGCGAGCACCGCTTCACGCTCGACCCGCACGACGCGCTCGGCGCCGGCTTCCTGCTGTGATCCGGCAGATCGGCGCCGCCGAGATCACCGCGCTGCTCGGGCCCGCCGCGGCGGCCGACGCCCTGGCCGACGCCCTGCGCGCGGGGCTCGACCCGGAGGCCTGCCCGCAGCGCAGCGCGGTCGCCGTGCCGGGCGGCGGGGAACTGCTGCTGATGCCGGCCGCGCAGGGGGCGTACGCCGGTGTGAAGATCGCCGGGGTGGCGCCGGGAAACCCGGCGCGCGGCCTGCCCCGGATCACCGGCTCCTACCTCCTCCTCGACGGGCCCACCCTCAGCCCGCTCGCCCTCCTCGACGGCGCCGCCCTCACGGCGCTGCGCACACCGGCGGTCTCGGCGCTGGCCCTGCGGCACCTCGCCCCGGCCGGGCGGCCGCTGCGGCTGGTGCTCTTCGGGACGGGCCCGCAGGCGTACGGGCACCTCGAAGCCGCGGCCGCGGTGCGGGAGCTGGCCGAGGCCGTCGTCGTGGGCCGGGACCCCGGCGGCCCGGGCGCGAAGGCCCTTGCGGAGCACGCCCGCACACTGGGTGTCCCGGCGCGGACGGGCAGCGCGGCGGACGTGGCCGGGGCGGACCTGGTGCTGTGCTGCACCACGGCCCGCACCCCGCTCTTCGACGGGCGGCTCGTCGCGCCCGGCGCGGTGGTCGTGGCGGTCGGCTCGCACGAGCCGGACGCCCGCGAGACGGACACGGCGCTGGTGCGGCGCTCTGCCGTGTACGTCGAAGCCCGGTCGGCGGCCCTGCGGGAGGCGGGGGACCTGCTGGTTCCGGAGGCGGAGGGGGCGATCGGGCCCGGCTGCATCACGGCCACGCTGGCCGACCTGGTCGCGGGGCGGGCGCCGGGGCCGGGCCCGGCGGGTTGTCCACAGCTCTTCAAGAGCGTGGGCATGGCCTGGGAGGATCTCGCCGTGGCGGTGGCGCTGTACGCGGCCGCCGGGAAGAACAGCGAAACGTGACATTGTACGCTGTTCCTCTGCGATCTCTCGGAGGACAAGCAATGGGTGACCTGAAGCAGCACAGCCTCATCAAGGCCCAGGAACGGCTCCGCGACCAGGTCGGCCACGCGCTCCGAGCGGCTCTGATAGCGGGCGAACTGCGCCCCGGCAGCGTCTACTCGGCCCCCGGCCTCGCCGCCGAACTCGGCGTCTCCGCCACCCCCGTCCGCGAGGCCATGCTCGACCTCGCCCGCGAGGGCCTGGTCGAGCCGGTCCGCAACAAGGGCTTCAGGATCACCGAGGTCAGCGAACGCGACCTGGACCAGTACACCGAACTCCGCACGATGATCGAGGTCCCCACGGTCGGCAGGGTCACCCGGATGGCCGCCCGCGAGCAGCTGGAGGCCCTGCGCCCGATCGCGGAGGAGATCGTCACCAGCGCCCGCGAGCACAACCTCATCGGCTACCTGGAGGCGGACCGCCGCTTCCACCTGACGCTGCTGGGGCTCGCCGGGAACGAGCGCCTGGTCGAGACCGTCGGCGACCTGCGCAAGCGCTCCCGCCTCTACGGGCTCACGGGCCTGGACGAGGCGGGCAAGCTGGTCTCCTCCGCCGAGGAGCACCTGGAACTCCTCGACCTGATGATCGCGGGCGACGCGGAGGCGGCCGAGGCGTGCATGGCGCGCCACCTCGGCCACGTCCGCTCGCTGTGGGCGGAGGGCCGCGACGAGCCGGTGGGCCGCCCCGCGGCGGGCGGCCTCGGCTCCGGCCTCACCGGCTGAATCCCGTGGCCGGCCGGCCGGCCGGCCGGCCGACCGTTCGGCCCGGGCCCGGGCCCGGGCCGAACGGTCGGCCGGCTCAGCCGCCGAGCAGCCCGAGCAGCGCGCTGACCGCCTCGACCACGGGCTGCCCGATCGCCCCGACGGTCGCGGCGATGCCCGCGACCGCGGTCAGCGCGTTGTACCGCTGCTCGGGCGAGACGGCGGCGTCGGCCGAGAGGGCCGGCAGGGACTCGTCGATCCGCTGCACGGCCACCTGCGGCACCCGTGTCCGCAACTCCTGCACCAGCGGCAGCAGTTCAAGCAGTGCCCGCTCCGCGGCGGGGGAGAGGGCCGGCCCCGCCGCCGCGCCCCCGCCGAACGACATGCCGGTGTTGCCCTGGCCGCCGTGCATGTTGACGACGTTGCCGAAGTTGTAGCTGTCCCCGCTCATGCGCTGCGCATCCCCACGTTGCCGTTTCCGCCGTACATGTTGACCGTGTCGCCGAAGTAGTAGTTGCTCGGGTTGCTGATCGAGAGCTGCTCCACCGTCAGCCGCAGCTCCGTGTCCGGGTGCTCGATGGCGTAGGCGATCCGGTGGACCGCCTCCTCGAGCTGCGCGGGGGCGCCGGTGGCGAGGGCCGTCGACTGGCCGTTCGTCTCCACCCCGAGCGTGAAGTGCGAGGACGCCGTCACGACGGCGAGCATGTCGGCGGCGAACCAGACCAGGGCGGCGACGGCGGCGATCCAGACGAACGGGAGGACGCCGCCGAAGCCGCTCTCGCCGCGCGTGAGGGCCTCGGCAATGGCCCCGAAGAGGGTGAAGCCCAGCGCCGCGAGCAGCGTGACCGCCGTCCGCCGCAGCCACTGCAGCACGGCCTCCTTGCGCCGGGGGCGGAGGACGAAGGTGTAGACCCGCGCGACGTTCGCGAGCGGATACACGGCCCCGCCCACCCACAGCAGCCGCCGTGTGACGGTCAGGTCGAGCGGCCGGCCCTTCCCGGCGGGTGCGGGCGCCGCGCCGGGCGGCCGCTGCGGAACGGGCGGCACCCCGCCCGGCTGCGCCGCCGACCCCGTCGGCCTGGGCGGCGCCGGCGGCTGCGACGGCACCCCCGACCCTGTCGTCTCCATGTATCCCCCTGGGAGCCCGCTTGAGCGAAAGGGCCATCCAACGACGCCGTCGCCGGGCGGGCAAGGGCATTTCCGGCCGCCCGTGGCGCGTCGGCGGGGGGGTCCGGAGCGGACCGCACACCACCGGATTTGGACACGGCTGGATAACGGCGGTGCCGATCCCTTGTCAGTGCAATTTCACATTACTATGTTACCGGTCACATCATAGAGCGCGGCCCTTCACTGGAGTGACCATGACCAAGCGCAGCCAACTCGCCCTCGCCACCGCCCTGGTGGCGGCCATCGCACTCGGCGCGACGGGATGCTCCGACCCCAAGAAGGGCTCCGCCGACAAGGGCGCCGCCAACCCCGCCGCCGCCAACGAGGGCAAGGTCCTCGGCGGCACCCCGGTCAAGGGCGGCACCCTCACCGTCCTGTCGAACCAGGACTTCTCCCACCTCGACCCGGCCCGCAACTGGACGATGCCGGCGATGGACTTCGGCACCCGGCTGCTCTACCGCACCCTCGTCACCTTCAAGGCCGAGCCCGGCAAGGCCGGCAGCGAGCTCGTCCCCGACCTCGCCACCGACCTCGGCACCCCCTCCAACGGCGGCCGCACCTGGACCTTCACCCTCAAGGAGGGCCTGAAGTACGAGGACGGCACCCCGATCAAGGCCCAGGACATCAAGTACAACGTCGAGCGGTCCTTCGCCCCCGACCTCACCGGCGGCCCCGACTACGCCGCGCAGTACCTCGCCGGCGGAGAGAACTACAAGGGCCCGCTCCAGGGGCAGCACCTCGACTCCGTCAAGACCCCCGACGACCGCACCATCGTCTTCGAACTGAAGCGCCCCGTCGCCGAGTTCTCCGCGACCGCCACCCTCCCCACCTTCGCGCCCGTACCGCAGTCCCAGGAGAAGGGCACCCAGTACGACGCCCGCCCGTTCTCCTCCGGCCCGTACAAGATCGAGACCTACGACCGGGACAAGCAGCTGGTCCTCGTCCGCAACGAGCACTGGGACCCCGCGACCGACCAGGTCCGCAAGGCCTACCCGGACAGGTTCGTCGTCGTCATGGGCCTCAAGGGCGGCCAGATCGACGACCGCATCATCGCCTCCGAAGGCGCCGACGCCTCCGCCGTGCAGTACTCCGACATGCGCCCCGAGAGCGCCCCCAAGGTCCTGCCCAAGCCCGACGTCAAGTCCCGCCTCCTCGCCGAGTCCCAGGGCTGCACCACGATGCTGCACCTGAACAACTCCCGCGCCCCCTTCAACGACCCGAAGGTCCGCGAGGCCATGCACTACGCCCTCGACAAGGAAGCGGTCATCACCGCGGGCGGCGGCCCCGCCCTCAACGAGATCGCCACCGCCTACCTGCCGCCCGCCCTCACCGGCGGCAAGCAGGCCGACACCCTCAAGATCGCCCCGGCCGGCGACCCGGCCAAGGCCAAGGAGCTCCTCAAGGCCGCCGGCAAGGAGAGCCTGAAGGTCTCCCTCTCCGTCTCCACCGGCGACAAGGGCGCCGCCGAGGCCATCCAGCAGGGCCTGGCCCGCGCCGGCGTCCAGGTCGTCATCGACACCGTCGACCCCGGCGCCTACTACGACGTCATCGGCGACCTCTCCACCACCCCCGACATGACCTTCTCCGGCTGGTGCCCCGACTACCCCTCCGGCTCCACCTGGATCCCGTTCGTCTTCGACGGCCGCACCATCAAGGAGAAGGGCAACCAGGGCAACTACGCCCAGTTCCGGGACGAGGCCGTCCAGAAGCGCATCGACGAGATCAACGCCATGGCCGACGCCAAGCAGGCCAACCAGGCCTGGATCGACCTCGACGCCGAGATCATGAAGAAGGCGCCCTCCATCCCCGTCCTGCTGGAGCGCAAGCCCCTCCTCGTCGGCACCAACATCGCCGGCGCCTTCGGCCACCCCGTGTGGACCGGCACCATCGACTACGCGACCGTCGGCCTCAAGGACCCCTCGAAGAGCCAGGGCTGAACGGCCCCGGCACCCGAGACACGACACCCACGACACCCATGACAGCCACCGCAGCCCCCCAGGCCGCGACGGCCGAGACGCTCCCCCCGGGCAGCAGCCCCTGGCAGCTCGCCCGGCGGGAGCTCCGCCGCCGCCCCGCCGTCCGCATCAGCCTCTGCGTCGTCACCCTCTTCGTCCTGATGGCCGCCACCGCCCCCTGGCTCAGCGCCCTGGGCGGCTGGTCGCCCGAGGAGTTCGACAAGTCCGCCGTCGACCCCTACCTCGGCGGCCTCCCCCTCGGCTCCTTCGGCGGGATCAGCCCCGAGCACTGGCTCGGCGTCGAACCCGTCACCGGCCGCGACCTGTTCGCCCGCGTCGTCACCGGCGCCCAGGTCTCCCTGCTCATCGCGTTCTCCGCGACCGCGATCGTCGTCGTCACCGGAACCGCGGCCGGGATCGCCGCCGGCTACTTCGGCGGCCGCACCGACGCCGTCCTGTCCCGCCTGATGGACCTGACGATGTCCTTCCCGTCCCTCATCTTCATGATCGCGATGCTGTCCGTCGCCAAGGACGTCAACCGCATCGTCCTCATGACCGCCGTCATCGGCGTCTTCGGCTGGCCCGGCGTCGCCCGCGTCGTCCGCGGCCAGACCCTCTCCCTCAAGCACCGCGAGTACGTCGACGCCGCCCGCGTCGCCGGCTCCGGCTCCTGGCGGATCCTGACCCGCGAGATCCTCCCCGGCGTCTCCGGGCCGGTCATCGCCTACACCACCCTGCTCATCCCCGGCATGATCAGCACCGAGGCCGCCCTCAGCTACCTCGGCGTCGGCGTCCGCCCGCCCACCCCCTCCTGGGGCCAGATGATCGCCGAGTCCGTGGCCTTCTACGAGACCGACCCGATGTACTTCGCCATCCCCAGCACCTTCCTCTTCCTGGCCGTCCTCGCCTTCACACTGCTCGGCGACGCCCTGCGCGACATCCTCGACCCGAGGGGGAGCCGCAGTTGATCCTCTACCTCGCCCGCCGGCTGCTCGCCCTCGCAGGCGTGCTCCTGGCCATCGCCGCCGTCACCTTCCTCATCTTCTACGTCCTGCCCTCCGACCCCGCCGCGGCGGCCTGCGGCAAGACCTGCAGCCCCGAGCGGATCGCCGACGTCCGCGCCTACCTCGGCCTGGACCTGCCGCTGTGGCGGCAGTTCGCCGACTTCCTCACCGGCATCTTCACCGGCCGCACCCTCGGCACCGGCCAGTACGCCGTCCGCTGCGACTTCCCCTGCCTGGGCTACTCGTACGAGAACTCCCTGCCCGTGTGGGACCTGCTGATGGACCGCCTGCCCGTCTCGGCCTCCCTCGCCCTCGGCGCGGCCGTCCTGTGGCTCGTCCTCGGCCTCGGCGCCGGCGTCACCGCCGCCCTGCGCAAGGACACCGCCACCGACAAGGCCCTCATGGTCGGCGCCGTCGCGGCCGCCTCCCTGCCGGTCTACTTCACGTCGGTCATGCTCATCTACGGCGTCATCCGCATCGCCGGACTGCTGCCCTACCCCGCCTACACCCCCTTCGGCTCCGACCCGCTCGGCTGGGCCTCCAACCTCCTGCTGCCCTGGACCGCACTGGCCCTGCTCTACGCCGCCATGTACGCCCGCCAGAGCCGCGGATCCATGATCGAGGCCATGGCCGAGCCGTACATCCGCACCGCCCGCGCCAAGGGCATGCCCGAACGCACCGTCGTCGTCAAACACGGCCTGCGCTCCGGCATGACGCCGATCCTGACCATCTTCGGCATGGACCTCGGCGGGCTCCTCGCCGGCGCCGTCATCACCGAGTCCATCTTCGGGCTCCCCGGCATCGGCAGGCTGTTCTACGGCGCGCTCGTCAGCTCCGACCAGCCGGTCGTCCTCGGCGTCACCCTGCTCGCCGCCTTCTTCATCGTCGTCGCCAACCTCGCGGTCGACCTCCTGTACGCCGTCGTCGACCCGAGGGTGAGGTACTGATGGCCGCCACCGAAGCCACCGCCGCCACCGGCACCCCCCGCAGCGCCGACGCGCCGCTCCTCGCCGTACGCGGCCTCGGCGTCACCTTCCGCACCCCGCGCGGGCCCGTCCGCGCCGTCGACTCCCTCGACTTCACCGTCGAGGCCGGCCGCACCCTCGGCATCGTCGGCGAATCCGGGTCGGGGAAGTCCGTCACCTCGCTCGCCGTCATGGGCCTGCACCGCGGCGCCGACGTCGAGGGCTCCGTCCGCCTCGACGGGCAGGAGCTCACCGGCATGGCGGAGAAGAACCTCTCCCGGCTCCGCGGCCGGAAGATGGCCATGATCTTCCAGGACCCGCTGTCCAGCCTCCACCCCTACTACACCGTCGGAGAGCAGATCGCCGAACACGTCCGCGTCCACTTCCGCAGCGGCCGCGCCGCCGCCCGCAAGCGCGCCGTGGAGATGCTCGGCGAGGTCGGCATCCCGGAACCCGCCCGCCGCGCAGGCGAGTACCCGCACCAGTTCTCCGGCGGCATGCGCCAGCGCGCCATGATCGCGATGGCGCTGGCCTGCGAGCCCGACCTGCTCATCGCGGACGAGCCCACCACCGCCCTCGACGTCACCGTCCAGGCGCAGATCCTCGAACTCCTCGCCCGCCTCCAGCAGGAGCGCGGCCTCGGCATCGTCATGATCACCCACGACCTGGGCGTCGTCGCCCGCGTCGCCCACGAGGTGCTCGTCATGTACGGCGGCCGGGCCGCCGAACAGGCCGACGTCGACACCCTGTTCGCCGACCCCGCCCACCCGTACACCCGCGGCCTGCTCGACTCCATGCCCCGCCTCGCCGACGACGGCGACGACGGCCCGCTGCGCGCCATCCCCGGCTCCCCTCCCTCCCTGCTCACCCCGGCCCCCGGCTGCGCCTTCGCCCCGCGCTGCGCGGTGGCCACGGACCGCTGCACGCAGGAGCGGCCGCCGCTGCTGCCGTACGGGGACCGCCCCGGCCGGGCGGCCGCGTGCCACTACGCCGGATCCCCCATCGCCGAGGAGGCGGCCCCATGACCACACCCATCCACGCCGCGCCGCCCGCCGGAAGCCCGGAAGGGGCGGGCCCGGCGGCCCTGCTGTCGGTGCGGGACCTCACCATGGCCTTCCCCGGCCGGCGCTCCGCGACCGGCCGCCGGGGCGCGCCGGTCCGCGCCGTCGACGGGGTCTCCTTCGACCTGGCGGCGGGGGAGACCCTCGGACTCGTCGGGGAGTCGGGCTGCGGGAAGTCCACCACCGGCCGGATGCTCGTCCGCCTGCTGGAGCCCACCTCGGGCTCGGTCGTCTTCGACGGCCGGGATGTCACCCGCCTGTCGCAGCGCGCCCTGCGGCCCCTGCGCCGCGACGTCCAGATGGTCTTCCAGGACCCGCACTCCTCGCTGAACCCGCGCCAGACCGTCTCCCGGATCATCTCCGACCCGCTGCTCGTGCAGGGCTGGTCCGCGGCCGACGCCCGGCGCCGCGCCGCGGAGCTGATGGAGCTGGTCGGGCTGATCCCCGAGCACATCGACCGCTACCCGCACGAGTTCTCCGGCGGGCAGGCGCAGCGCATCGGCATCGCCCGCTCCCTGGCCACCGGGCCGCGGCTGATCGTCGCCGACGAGCCGGTGTCCGCGCTGGACGTCTCCGTGCAGGCGCAGATCGTCAACCTGATGGAGCGGCTGCGGGAGGAGCTCGGGCTGTCGTACGTGTTCATCGCGCACGACCTGTCCGTGGTGAAGCGGGTCAGCGACCGGGTGGCGGTCATGTACCTGGGCCGGATCGTCGAGATCGGCGCGAAGCGCGACCTGTACGACACCCCCCAGCACCCGTACACGCGGGCGCTGCTGTCCGCCGTGCCGCTGCCCGATCCGGCGGCGGAGCGGCGGCGCGAGCGGATCGTCCTGCTCGGGGACCCGCCGAGCCCGGCCGCGCCGCCGCCGGGCTGCTCCTTCCACCCGCGCTGCCCCAAGGCGCAGGAGGTGTGCCGCACGGAGCGGCCCCTGCTGCGGATCGCCGCCTCCCGCGAGGTGGCCTGCCACTTCCCGGGCGACTGACGGGTTAACCCGGGAAGGAGGGGGCCCCGGCGCCGACACGGTCGGCTCCGGGGCCCTTCGCCGTTCCGGCGGGCGTACGGCCTCAGGCGGCGAGTTCGCGGCGGAAGAAGTCCAGTTCCAGCGCCATCAGCTTCTCCCGGACCCCGCCGGGGGTCATGTGGGTCACGCCGGGCAGCGCCAGCAGCTGGTGGGGGCGGCCCGCGTCGGTCAGGGCCCGGGAGAGGCGCAGGGTGTGGGAGGGGTGGACGTTGTCGTCGGCGAGGCCGGTGCTGAGCAGCAGCGGACGGGTCAGCTTCGGCGCGTCGGGGATCAGCGAGTCCCGCTCGTACACCTCGGGGTGGTCCTGGGGCAGGCCGAGGTAGCGCTCGGTGTACGCGGTGTCGTAGTGCCGGAAGTCGGTGGGCGCGGCGCCGGCCGAGGCCGCGTGGAAGACGTCGGGCCGGCGCAGGACGGCGAGTGCCGCGAGGTAGCCGCCGTAGGACCAGCCGCGGACGCCGACGCGGGTGAGGTCCAGGTCGCGGTGGCGGGCGCCGAGGGCCTGCAGGGCGGCGGTCTGGTCCTCCAGGGTGACGTCGGAGAAGCCGCGGTACATGGCGTGTGTGAAGGCGGGGGAGACGTACGGGGTGCCGCGGTTGTCGGCGGTCACGACGGCGAAGCCCTGGTCGGCCCACCACTGGCGGTACTGCCAGCGGCGCGGCTCGGCGCTGACGTCCTGGAAGCCGGGCCCGCCGTAGCCGTCGACGAGGACGGGCAGCCGCCTGCCGGGGACGTGCCCGCGGGGCAGGACGAGCGCGGTGGGGACGCCGTGCTCGGTGACGCGCTCCAGCAGCGGCGCGACCCGGTACGGCAGCGGCTGGGAGAGGTCGCCGGGGGTGAACTGCCGCCCGTCGGCGGTGTGCAGGGTGCGGCGGACGCCGTCGCGGTCGGCGGCGGTCAGGAGCAGCGAGCCGGCCGAGGCGATGACGCTGTGCACGGCGGGGACGCCGGTGCCGTCGGCGAGGACCGTGTGCGCGCCGGACTCGGGGTCGAGGAGGAGCACCTGCTGCTCGGCGGGGTCGCGCAGGCCGGCCTCGACGAGCAGCCGGCCCTGGTGGAATCCGGCGACGCGCCGGATCTGGATGCCGGCGCCGGTGAGCGGCCGGCCGTCGACGGCGAGGGTGCGGGCGGCGCCGTCGGGGGTGTCGGCTGCGGTGAGCATCCGCCCGTCGGGGAGGCGGGCGGGGGTGCCGGGGAGGGGGTCGACCCACTGGGGGTGGGTGGTGCGGGAGAGTGTGCGGGTGCGGCCGGTGGCGGGGTCGGCGCTGAGCAGGAGGACGTCCTGCTGGAGCCGGTCCTGGACGGTGAGCAGGATCTCTTCGGAGGACTCCCAGCCGGCGTCGGAGAGGTAGGGGTGGCGGTCGGTGTCCCAGTGGATGCGCACGCGGTGGCCGCCCGGGCCGAGGACCCACAGCTGGACGTCCGCGTTGGGCCCGCCGGCCTCGGGGTAGGCGAACTCCTCGGGCGGCAGCTCGGGGCGGGCCGGGTCGGCGAAGTGGCGCCGCTGGAGGGCGCCTTCGGCGACGCGGGCGGCCAGCAGGGTGACGCCGTCGGGGGACCACCAGTGGCCTCGGTCGCGGCCCAGCTCCTCGGCGGCGGCGAACTCGGCGACGCCCCAGCGGGCGCCGTCGTCGGGGCTGATGCGGCCGCCGGGGGAGGTGTGGAGGGCGTCTCCGGCGACGTAGGCGGTGCGGGAGCCGTCGCCGCTCGGGCGGGGGTCGAAGGCGGGCCCGGCGGTGGGGACCTCGGCGGGCGGGGCGGCGGGGGTGCCGGGGCCGGCGTACGCGACGCGGTAGAGGGTGCCGTACAGGGCGAAGACGGCGTGGCGGCCGTCGCCGGAGAGGGCGTAGCTGCCGATGCCGTCGGCGGTGAGCCGGATCCGCTCGCGCAGCCGGCGCTCGGCCTCGGGGAGGGGGCCGGGCTCGGGGGCGAGGCGGCGCGGGTCGGCGAGGAGGGTCTCGGTGCCGGTGGAGGTGTCGAGGACCCAGAGGGAGTCGCGGGGGTCGGTGGGGCCGGTGGAGCGGAGGAACCAGAGGAGCCGGCCGTCGTCGCCGAAGGAGAAGGCGCGGGGGGCGCCGTACGCGAAGCGGCCGGTGGTGGTGGAGAGCCGGAGGAAGTCATCCATGCAGGCGAGTGTGCCATGTGAAATGGCACACTGTACATGTGGTGTCCGTTAGGCCATTCGAGTGGTGTACCGGGGGTGGCAGGTTTAGCGTCGACAGGGTGGACCCCAACGCAGCACCCGGCAAGGGGACCGACGGCACCGGCGACGGCGCGGGCGGCGGCGGACCGGGCGGCGGCGCGGGCAGCACGGACCGCGCGGGCGGCCGCGGCAACGGCAGCGGGCTCGCCCTCTTCACCATCGCCTCGTGCCAGCTCATGGTCGTCCTCGACATCACCATCGTGAACATCGCCCTGCCGCACATCCAGACGGCCCTGGGCTTCACCACCGAAAGCCTCGCCTGGGTCGTCAACGCCTACACGCTGACCTTCGGCGGACTGCTCCTCCTCGGCGGCCGGGCCGGCGACATCCTCGGCCGCAAACGCGTCTTCATCAGCGGCGTCCTGCTCTTCGGACTGGCCTCGCTGCTCGGCGGGTTCGCCCAGAGCGAGGGCCAACTGCTCGCCGCACGCGCCCTCCAGGGAGCCGGCGGAGCCATCGCCTCACCCACCGCGCTCGCCCTGATCACCACCACCTTCCGCGAAGGACCCGCCCGCAGCAGGGCCTTCGGCGTCTTCGCAGGCGTCTCCGCGGCCGGGGGCGCGATCGGACTCCTCGCCGGCGGCATGCTCGTGGAGTGGCTCGACTGGCGCTGGGTGCTCTTCGTCAACGTCCCCATCGCCGCAACGATCGCCGTCCTCGCCGCCCGCGTCCTGAACGAGTCCGAGCGGCACCCCGGGCACTTCGACGCGGCCGGCGCCCTGCTGTCGACGTTCGGCATGGCCTCCCTCGTCTACGGGTTCATCCGCGCGGCCGAGGACGGCTGGAGCGACCCGCTCACCCTCGCGTCGTTCGGCGCCGCCGTGGTGCTGCTGACGCTGTTCGTCGCCAACGAGAGGCGCTCGGCGCAGCCCATCACCCCGCTGCACATGTTCGCCGACCGCAACCGGGCCGGAACCTACGGCATCATGCTCTTCCTCGCCTGCGCGATCTTCGGCATGTTCTTCTTCCTGACCCTCTACGTGCAGAACGTCCTCGGCTTCAGCCCGCTGGAGGCCGGCCTCGCCTTCCTGCCGGTCAGCGCCATCATCGCCGTCGGCGCCGGCATCACCTCCCACCTGCTGCCCGTCCGCGGCCCCAAGCCGTTCATGGTCACCGGCGCGCTGTGCTGCTCCGCCGGCCTGGCCTGGCTGACGCGGGCCGACGCCGACTCCACCTACCCCGGCAGCGTCCTCGGGCCGATGCTCCTCTTCGGGCTCGGCATGGGCCTGCAGTTCGTGTCCCTGACCCTGATGGCCCTGTCCCACGTCCCCGACCGCGAGTCCGGCGCCGCGTCCGGGCTCCTCAACGCCACCCAGCAGGTCGGCGGCTCGCTCGGCCTGTCCGTCCTCGTCACCGTCTTCGGCACCGCCGCCCGCAGCGAGGGCCGCGCCCAGGCCCGCGACTTCCTCGCCAACGCCACCCCGGAGCAGCTCCTCGCCTTCCGCCGCACCGGCCGGCTGCCCGACCCCTGGGCCGACCAGGTGCTCACCGCCGGAGTGAACGCGGCGTTCGTCGTCGCGGCCGCGTTCACCCTGGTCGGCGCACTCATCGCCGTCTTCGCCATCAAGGTCCGCCCCTCCGACCTCGAACGCCTCCGCGGCCGCAGGCAGTCGACGTCGGCAGGGGCGTGACGGCGGCCTGTATCCGCGTCCGTGACGTGATCAGGTCGCGCTCATGCCGCGCTCCGGCCACACGCCCCGCTCCGCGTACAGCACGCCGAGCTTCCGCGAAGCGAGCAGGAACGCGTGGTCGACCCGCCCGTCCCGCACGGTCGAGGTGCGGGACGCCTTGTCCACGGCGAGCCGCCGCTCGAAGGCGTCCGGATCGTCGCCGAATTCGTACTCCACGAGCCCTCCGGTCTCGGAGACCTTGCGGAAGTACACCAGCGCAGCCACGGGACGCCTCAGCCGGCCACGCCGCGGACGCGGCAGCGGAGCGTGCCGTGCGTGCGCAGGGTGATGCCCGCGCTCAGCGGCACGTCCCGGTCGACCGCCTCGAACTCGTACGCCCGCAGCAGCACGGCCAGCGAGATCACCGACTCCAGCATCGAGAAGTGCTGCCCGATGCACGCGCGCGGCCCGCCGCCGAACGGGAACCAGGCGTACCGGGGCCGGTCCGCCTCCGCCTCCGGGGTGAAGCGGTCCGGGTCGAAGCGCTCCGGGTCCGGCCAGTAGCGGGGGTGCCGGTGCGTCACCCACGGCGCCAGGATCACGTTGGCGCCGCCCGGGACCGCGTACCCGCCGATCTCGGTCGCGGCGACCGAGTTCCGGCCGATCACCGGCGCCGCCGGGTACAGCCGCATCGCCTCCTTCAGCACCCGCGTCAGGTACGGCAGCCGCTCCAGGTCGGCCGCCTCCGGCTCCCGGTCGCCCAGCACGCGGGCGACCTCCTCCCGGGCCAGCGCCTGCTGCTCCGGGTGCAGGGCCAGCAGGTGCAGCGAGTACGCCAGGGACGTCGCGGTCGTCTCGTGCCCTGCGAGCAGGAAGATCAGCACCTGGTCGCGCAGCTCGGCGGCGTCGAACGCGCCGTCCTCGGAACTCGACGCCGCCGACAGCAGCCCCAGCAGGTCCTCGCCCTGCGCGTCCTCCCCGCCGGAGCGGCGCTCGGCGATGATCCGGTCGCAGACCCCGTACAGCTCCTCCAGCGCCTCCGCAGCCCGCCGGTTGCCGGGCGTCGGCCACGTCCGCGGGATGTTGACGGGGGAGTACCCGCGGCGCAGCACGTACTCCGTGATCACCGGGAAGCAGCGGTCGACGACGTCGACGGTGGTCTCGACGTCCGTCCCGAACAGGATCCGCGCGACCGCGCGCAGCGCCAGCTGCATCATCGCCTCGGAGACGTCGACGACCCCGCCCGGGACCCGCTCCCAGGCGGCGAGCGTCGTACGGGTCTCGGCCGCGACGGCCGCGGCGTAGCCGTCGACGCGGCGCCTGGTGAACAGCGGCTGCACGAGGCGGCGCTGGCGCAGGTAGTCCGCGTCCTGGCTGGTGAGGAGGCCGTTGCCGAAGGAGTCGCGGATCTCCTGGTAGAAGGGGTTGTCCTTGCGGAAGTTGGCCGACTCGGAGGCCAGGACCTGCTGCGCGCCCTCCGCGGAGAAGACGCAGTACAGGTCCTGGCGCAGTCCGGGCGGGCCCGCCGAGATCCGGACGACGTCGCCGAGCTCGCGGTGGGCCCGCAGGTAGGTGCCGAGTGCGTCGGACGTGAGCTCCGAGAGGGAGCCGAGCAGCGGACTCCCGGCCAGCACGGGCACCGGCCGACCGCGGCCCGTGCCGGTGTCGCTGCCCGTTCCTGTGCCTGTTCCCGCTGTCGCCATGGCCGCCCCCTCGACTCCGTACCCTGCCGGACCTGTTCCGGTCTGCCGATTCTGCCCCGGCGCCGGGCGGAGGGGCCCGATCCGGCGCCGGGGCTGGCCGAAAATCGCCGCCGGGGCGGTATTCGGACGGCGGGCTCAGCCGTCCCAGTCCCAGGTGTCGAAGTACGCGGCGGTCCCGGCCCGCCGGGCCTCCATGACGGCTTCGAGCCGCTCGAAGTCCCGCGGCGGCATCAGCGCCCGCCACTGCGCGAGCGGCAGGGCGCGTACGTCGTCGTGCTCGGCCGGGTCGAGGACGATGCCGTCGACCTGCTCGGCCGTCAGCCGCCCCCCGTCGAAGACGAACCCGATCGAACTCAGCGGCCACTCCTTCCCCGGCAGCCCGAAGACGGTGGCCAGCAGCCGCCGGGGGCCCTCGTACACGATGCCGGTCTCCTCCCGGCACTCGCGCAGCGCCGTCTCCCAGGGGCGCTCGCCCTCGTCCATGCAGCCGCCGGGCCACTGCCAGGGGTGGCTGCGCGAGTAGACGGCCCGCAGCTGGACGGGCCGGTCGTGCTCGTCGGTGAAGAACAGGCAGCCGAAGGCGCTGGCCTTGGGCAGGGTCGCGGCGAACTCCTCGGCGGGCAGCCAGCCGGAGGTCACGTGCCGGGGAGTGTGATCGCCTGTACGGGACATGCGCGGGCGGCCTCCTTCAGCATCGGGTCGCCGCCACCGTCCTCGCGGCCCGGGATCACCATCCCGAACCCGTCGTCGTCACTGGTGAACACCGAGGGCGCTCTGAGGGCGCACTGGCTGCTGCCGATGCAGACGTCGGTGTCGATGGTGATCCTGTCGGCCATGGATCCGCCCTCCGGGGTACAGGCCGGCACGCGGTCGCGTGCACGCGCGACCCATGATCGCCCGGGCCGCGCCCCACCCCCGGGCGAGTCGCCCGCCCATTCACCCTGATGGGGGAGGGGGCAGGGTCGGGCGGCGGTGAGCGTCACTCGCAGGCGACACCATCGCCGTCACGGTCGCGGTGCCGGCCGTGTACGGGGTCCCTGCGCCGGATCGGGCGACCTCGGCGGCCCGGACGGCACTGCAATAGCGGCGACTGCGACACGACTCCCCTCGCGGCACCACCCGGAGACCGTCCTCCGGAAAGGGCCGCTCGTCCGTTCGACGGAATCGAGTCCGAACACAGTGGCTGAATTCCTCTACCGGCTGGAGGGTGTGGGATTGCTTTTGGACGAAGTGGCCGATAGCTTCGCGCAATGCGGCTTGAATTGATCGATGGAATGCAAGGCGTTCCAAATGCGCCGCGAACCCCGAGAATGCAAAGGTTTCCGTGCCGTGTTGCGCATGATCTTCTTCACGTGCACGTCGATTGCTTCGGAACTCCCGTTCCTTGTACGGTCCTTGCGTACGTCCACGGCAGGCCGAACGGGTCTGCATACGAGGAGAAATAAAACGGGGAAGAAGACCGCGGGAGCACTGGTCTTGCTTGGAATCATCGCCTGCGCTCCTGCAAGCCTTCTTCCCCGGCTACGCATCTAGGAGTGTACGTGAAGCGCACTACTCTGCGTGCCGCCGGTGCTTCGGCGCTCGCCGCTGTTGCCTTCGGCTTCGCCGCGCCGGCTGCACATGCGGCCACGTCGCAGCCCGTCCGGACCGTGGCTGTGGTCCAGGTGGCGGATGTCCAGCAGGCGCCGGGTGTTGGCGGCCCCTCGCCGGTCGCCGGGTCGGAAGACGGCTGGCGGCACGTCGTTGAGAAGGCATGGGAGGCCATCAAGAAGTCGGGCCTGGCGAGGAAGGCTTGGGAGGCGGCCAAGGGCGGCCAGACCAGCTTCTGGAACTGGGTCAACAGCCTGTCGAACGCCAACCCGGTCAAGTGGACCATCAAGGCGCTGCCGGGGGCCGCCGTCCAGGAGCTGATCGCCTACATCCTCGAGCACTACACCGGCTGACCGCTTCCTGCCGCCGGGCTTCCCCTGCCCGGCGGCAGGAGTGATCTGTTGAAAGGTTAACGTGTGGCCCTGACCCGTGAGACCGTCGTGCGCAACCTGTGGGCCTCCCCGGCGCTGTTCATCGCCGCCGCCTTCGTTGCCTTCGTGGTCGTTCGTTCCGAGGCCGCCGTCCGTGTCGGCTGGCTCCTCTACTTTGCAGGATGGCTGCCGCCGCTGACAGCACTGGCGGTCTGCATCGCACGCAAAGACCGTCCTGGACCGGGTGCCGCTTTCGCAGCCATGGTGCTTCTCGGTTTCGGTCTTCTGTTCTGGCTCAATCATGGGTGAGTCACTGCAAGCACCGCGGCATGGCGCCCCCGCCCACGTTGCTGTGCGCGCGGAGAACCTGACCTGGCGGCACCGTGGCAAGAAGGTCGTCGACAACGTCCGCCTTGAGCTGCCCAACGGAGTGGTGACTGGGCTCTTGGGGGCGAACGGCGCGGGCAAGACCAGCACGCTGCGGTTGATGCTGGGCCTGGTGGCCGGCGAGGGGCGCACCACCTATTTCGGTCATCCGCTGTCGCATTGGCGCGCCCCTGCCCGGATCGTCGGCGCGGTCATGGGCGGAGTCGCAGGGCATCCCCGGCACACACTCACCGCGCACCTGAGGATGGTCGCAGCCGGAATAGGAGTGCGGGACAGCCGGGTACTAGAAGTCGTTGAACAGGTCGGCCTCACAGCCGCCGTCGACAAGCCGCTCGAGGCTCTATCGCTGGGCATGGCCCAGCGGGCTGGGATCGCGCAGGCCGTGTTGGGCGATCCGGGCGTGCTCATCCTGGATGAGCCGGCCAACGGACTCGACCCGCACTCCATCCGCTGGCTCCGCGACACGCTCAGGCAGCTCGCCGACGAGGGCAAGGCGGTTCTCGTCTCCAGCCACCTGCTGGCAGAGATGCAGAAACTCGCCGACCGGGTCGTCATCATCGCTCGAGGACGTGTCGTGGCCGAAACCGATATTGACGCCTTGGCGCGCATCGGCGCCGAGGTGACCATCGAGAGTCCCCGTGTCTCCGAACTTGCTCAGCCGGTCCAACGCCTGGGTGGAGTCTTTGAACCGGTCGGCGACCACAGGGCGAAGATCCGAGGGGTTAACAGATTCCAGGTAGGCGACCTCGCCGTTGAATGCGGCATACCCGTCCACTGGCTCGACGAGCAAGCACGATCCCTGGAGGATTATTACCTGTCAGTGGCTGAAGAAGAGTTCCACGTCTCATGAGCCACGGCGCACACCCTGACAAAGCCCGAACACCTACCACCCCCACGCACGCTGTCGCACTCGTGCGTGGACTGCACTACGAGTGGCGGCATGTGGCCGCCTTGCGCTCCACGTGGGTCCTCCTGTCGGTCATCGCTACGCTGAACCTGGCCGCAGGCCTGGCCACGCCCTTCGGCCTGAAGCCGGGATCGGCCCCGTCCTCCTGGTCCATGGCAACCACGCTGCAGATGGATGCCGTCGCTCTCCAGCTCCCGCTCAGCGCCCTCCTTCTCCTGCCGCTGGAAACCGGATCAATAGCCACCGAGCTGACGCGTGGGTCGGCCAGGACAACGTGGCTGACCCTGGCCTGCCGTCGCACCGCCTACATGTCCAAACTCCTGGTGGGCGGCGCGATCGGAGCTTTGACCGCGCTCGGCGGTGCTATCCTCGCCGCCCTGTCTGCAGGCGTGTGCCTCGCGGCGACCGGACACCTGCAGCCCGCCTGGACGCACACCCTTCCGAGCTTGCTCGGGTACGTGCTCTTCATGACTTGCTGGCCCCTGATCGCGCTCTCGACAACCGTACTTGTGCGCAACCGCACTGCCGCAGTGCTCCTGCTGGTGCTGTGGCCACTGCTCGGCGAACGCATAACCGGCCTCGCGCTGCGCCTCGTTCCCGGCCTGGCACCAGTTGCCGACTGGCTTCCGTTCAGCGCCGGCAGGGCAGCCATGGCTGCAAGCGCCGACACCCTCTCTGAAGCGGACCGTGCCATGACGCAGACGCTCATCGGCAGCGATCTCTCCAGTGCCGCAGGCGCTGCTGCGTTCCTCGCGTTCACCGTCTTGTGCGCGATCCTCGGCACGCAGGCGTACACGAAGAGGGATGTGTACTGAGCCTGTCTCGAGCGATGTGTCACGGGGTTCGGGGTTGCCGCTGGCTGCGGAGAACCGCTCATCGTTGTAGGGGTTCAGCCGAAGAGCGGCTCCGGTAGCCGGTGGCCGGGTCGCTGTGGGCGGTTCGGGTGGTGCTCACGTTTGCTGTGTCCTCCAGAACTCCCATGCAGGGCGCACACGGAGGGCCGACGCCAGCGCCGCACACCGACAGTGCGGTGGCTGATTGCCGAAAGCGTGCTTGCCGGTCATTGGCCTGGAAGGCACACCTCCGCCCACACGGTCTTCCCCGGCGCACCGACCCGCGGCACCACCGCCCAGCGGCTCGCCAGCCGCGCCACGACGAGCAGCCCGCGCCCGGACTCGGCGTCTTCGGGGGGCTCTTGGGGAGAGAACAGCGGTACGCGTTCGCTGCGCGTATCGGTCACCTCGATGCGCAGGGTGCCGGTCGAACCGGTCAGCCGGATGTGGAAGTCCCGCCCCGGGACGTGCCCGTGGCGGACGGCGTTGCCGGTGAGCTCGGCGACGATCAGCGTCAGCTTCTGGTTCGCGGGGGAGGCGTACGGGTGGCCCCACGTGGTGAGGCAGTGGGAGACCAGCCGACGGGCGAGGCGGGCGCCGCGCGGCGAGGAGGTGAAACGCATCGAGAACTCAAGGGCTGCCCTGGTGGGGGAAGTTTCGCTGTTCATGGGGCACAGGCTTCCGGGGGCCGCTTACGCTGCGTAAGACACGGAGCGCTTACAGGTACTGGCGGTATGCGAGGTGTCGGCGCCTGTAGGCGGTGCGGAGCGTGACGGCCGATGCGGAGCGGCGTTGGCCGGTGGAGGTGATGGCGGGCATGAGCGAACCCACCCTGCGGCCGGAGGACGACGACCCGGGCGAAGCCGCGCCGGACCCTGGCTCGGGGATCCTGCGCGTCTTCGGACGCCAGCTGAAACGGTTCCGGATCCGGGCCGGGGTGGAGCGGACCGAGATGGGGGCGAGGCTCGGCTACTCGGCGTCGACCATCGCCGCGTACGAACAGGGACGGCGCGTGCCGCCGCCGCGCTTCATCGACCAGGCGGACGACCTGCTGGACGCGGGCGAGGTCCTGAAGGAGATGAAGGAGGAGGTCGCGCGGGCGCAGTACCCGGCGTTCTTCCGCGATGCGGCCAAGTTGGAGGCCGAGGCGGTCGAACTACACGTGTACGACACGCATGTGGTCAACGGGCTCCTACAGACCGAGGAGTACGCCAGAGCGGTGTTTGGCATGTGGAGGCCGCTCCTGGATGAGTCGGTCATCACGGAGCGGATCGCGGCCCGACTGGCCAGGCAGGAGATCTTCGCCAGGCGCCCGCACCCGCACGTCAGCTTCGTGATCGAGGAGGCTGCACTCCGCAAGCGCCTTGGAGGACAGGACGTCTGGCGCGGGCAGCTGGAACACATTCTGTTGGTTGGTCAGGCGCGCAATGTCGAGATCCAGGTCATGCCGCTCGATCGCGAGGAGCACGCGGGCCTCGCGGGGCCTTTCACCTTGATGGAGATGAGGGATGCCCGCAGGATTGCCTACGTTGAGGTGCAGAGCGACAGCCGTCTGCACACCGAGCGGGGCAAGGTCCGTGAGCTGGAGGCCACGTATGGCAGCCTGCGTGCTCAGGCCCTCACACCGTGGGATTCGCAGGCCCTGATCGAGAAGTTGCTGGGAGACCGATGAACGTGAACAAGCACGAGAACGACACGCTTGCCTGGTTCAAGAGCAGCTACAGCGCCGGGGACGGCGGCCAGTGCGTCGAGGTGGCCGGAAGCCCGAGCAGCGTCCACGTCCGCGACTCCAAGGACACGAGCCGCCCCGGGCTCGTGGTCGGCGGTCCGGCGTGGACCGCCTTCGTCGGCTTCGCGAGCCGGTAGAGCCGTGACGAGGGGTGCCCCGGACCCTTGGGGAGTCCGGGGCATCCCGTGCGTCACGCCTCTCCCCGGCCGCCCTGCGCGCCGGGGTGGGAGCGCCAGACCTAGATGTCCCGGAAGGTCTCGATCTGGGCGCCGACCGAGTTCAGGCGTTCCGCCAGCTCCTCGTAGCCGCGGTTGATGACGTACACGTTGCGGAGGACCGAGGTGCCCTCCGCGGCCATCATCGCGAGGAGGACCACCACCGCCGGGCGCAGGGCCGGCGGGCACATCATCTCCGCCGCGCGCCAGCGCGTCGGGCCCTCGACCAGGACGCGGTGCGGGTCCAGGAGCTGGAGGCGGCCGCCGAGGCGGTTGAGGTCGGTGAGGTAGATCGCCCGGTTGTCGTACACCCAGTCGTGGATCAGGGTCTGGCCCTGGGCGACGGCCGCGATGGCCGCGAAGAACGGGACGTTGTCGATGTTCAGCCCGGGGAACGGCATCGGGTGGATCTTGTCGATCGGCGCCTCGAGCTTCGAGGGGCGCACCGTCAGGTCGACCAGGCGGGTGCGGCCGTTGTCGGCCGTGTACTCCGCCGAGCGGTCGTGGTCGAGGCCCATCTCCTCCAGGACCGCGAGCTCGATCTCCATGAACTCGATCGGGACGCGGCGGATGGTCAGCTCGGACTCGGTCACGACCGCGGCGGCGAGCAGGCTCATCGCCTCGACCGGGTCCTCGGAGGGGGAGTAGTCCACGTCCACGTCGATGTTCGGGACGCCGTGGACGGTGAGGGTCGTGGTGCCGACGCCGTCCACGCGCACGCCCAGCGCCTCCAGGAAGAAGCACAGGTCCTGGACCATGTAGTTGGAGGAGGCGTTGCGGATGACGGTGACACCGTCGTGGCGGGCCGCGGCCAGCAGCGCGTTCTCGGTGACGGTGTCCCCGCGCTCGGTCAGCACGATCGGGCGGTCCGGGCTGGTGTTCGGCTCCACCTTGGCGTGGTAGATGCCCTCGGTCGCGGTGATGTCCAGGCCGAAGCGGCGCAGGGCGATCATGTGCGGCTCGATGGTGCGGGTGCCCAGGTCGCAGCCGCCCGCGTAGGGGAGGCGGAACTGGTCCATGCGGTGGAGCAGGGGGCCCAGGAACATGATGATGCTCCGGGTCCGGACCGCTGCCTCCGCGTCGATGGCGTCCATGTCGAGGTCCGCCGGCGGTACGAGCTCCAGGTCGACGCCGTCGTTGATCCAGCGGGTGCGGACGCCGATCGAGTTCAGGACCTCCAGGAGCCGGTAGACCTCCTCGATGCGGGCGACGCGGCGCAGCACCGTGCGGCCCTTGTTCAGGAGGGAGGCGCAGAGGAGCGCGACGCAGGCGTTCTTGCTCGTCTTGACGTCGATGGAGCCGGAGAGGCGGCGGCCGCCGACGACACGCAGGTGCATCGGGCCGGCGTAACCGAGGGAGACGATCTCGCTGTCCAGCGCCTCGCCGATCCGCGCGATCATTTCAAGGCTGATGTTCTGGTTGCCGCGCTCGATGCGGTTCACGGCGCTCTGGCTGGTGCCCAGGGCGTCTGCAAGCTGACTCTGCGTCCAGCCACGGTGTTGCCGGGCGTCACGGATGAGCTTGCCGATGCGTACGAGGTAGTCGTCTGCCATGGGTGCACCGTATCTCAGATATGAGATGAGGCGCGTGCTGGGGGTGGCGGACGGGTGTTACCCAGCGTCAGATCGGCGGTGGGGCAGGGGCGGTGGAGGCGGCGTTGGCGGAGCCGGGCGATTTTGTGGCGATTCGGGCAAATGGGTGATGGGGTGGGGTGCGGCCGCCTCCGTCCCGCACCCCCGCCTCAGTTCGCCAGGAACGCTGCCGCGGTCGAGGTGAAGACGGCCGGGTCGTCGCGCCACGGGAAGTGGCCGGCTCCCGGGTGGACGATGAGCTTCGCCTGCGCGAAGAGGCCGGCGTACTCCGTCATGGCGGGGAGCGGTCCCTGCAGGTCGAGTTCGCCGGCCAGGACGAGGACGGGGGACCCGGAGTGGCGGAGCGCTGCCCGCAGGGCGTCCGGGTCGTAGGCGCCGTCCGCGCCGAAGGCCGCTGCTGCCTCCTGGTTCTTGCGGCGCGCCGAGTCGGCGGCGAACTCCCGGGCGGACTCGTCCCAGCGGCCGTGGAAGAAGGGTTCCACCGCCGTCCAGTCGTCGGAGCCGGGCTCCCCTGCGACGATGCGCTCCAGCGCCGCGAGCGCGGCCGGGAACCACGGCTCGCCGCGGCGGAGCCGCGCGGCGGCCAGCCGCTGCTCGCCGGTGACGGTGATGCCGGTGGCGGCGACGCTCGGGGTGATCAGCGCGAGCCGTCCGGTGTGCTGCGGGTACCGGGCCGCGTACAGCGCGGCCAGGTTCGCGCCGGCGCTGTGCGCCAGCAGGTCCATGCGGGGGAGGGCGAGGTGCCGGCGCAGGGCTTCGAGGTCGGCGACCTGGCGGTCGCAGCGGTACGTCGCCGGGTCCGCGGGCACGGCCGAGGCGCCGGTGCCGCGCGGGTCGAGCAGGACCAGGCGGCGGTGCGCGGCCAGGCCGCCGAGGTCGCCGAGGTACGCGGAATCCTGCATCGGTCCGCCGGGGAGGCAGACGAGGTCCGGGCCGGGCCCGTCCAGGACGCGGTAGTCCAGGAGGGTGCCGTCGTACGAGGTGAAGGTGGGCATGCGGGGACGCTCGCAGGGCGGCGGGGGGTGGGCAAGCGGATTTCGGGTGCGGGCCGGTGCCCGTGCCCGGGAGCGGACAGGACTCGGCGGCGGGCCGCGGCACTTCGGATCGCTGCGTGCTGCCGTCGGCAGGCGGCTGACGGACGCGCCGTGGGGACTGCATCGGGAGGCCATTTCGGGAGCAAGAACGCAACTTCGACAAGGCGGGCAGGGGTGGCTACGTTCACGGGGTATCCGGCGCGCGGTGGTCACGCGCGGCGCCAACCATCGGGGGAGACGCATGCCTCAGCTTGCTCTGTACACGTTCGGTGTCCTGAAAGCGCCGCTGGCCGATCCCGGACCGCTGACGCGCGAACTCCACGACAGGGGCGAGTCCGTCTACCCGGAGATCGCCCGGCAGCCCGGATACGTCGCCCATGCGGAGGCGGCACCCGGCGGTCGCGGCACGCACTTCGACTTGGACTGGGGTGCGTGGGGCGAGTTCGCCGTGCCGTGGTGGTACGGCAAGGGCCGGACGCGGGAGCGTGTCGCCCTGGCCGCGACGCTCTCCGTCTGGACCGGTCTGCGGCCTGCCCGCGACGCCATCTACTCGGGACTGCACCGCGAGGCGCTGAACAGGCGTCACGATTGGTTCGAGCGGACCGGACACCCGCCGTACGTGCTCTGGTGGGTCGCCGACCGGGTGATACCGACGTGGCCGGAAGGCGTCGCCAGGCTCGAATACCTCCACGGCCGAGGTGCTGAGCCGTACGCCTTCACGTTCCGGCGGTCGTTCGCACCGGACGGGACCCCCGGAGCCCGGTGAGGGGGTGAGGGGCGACTGCACCGGTGCCGGCGCAGCGGGCGGTGGGTGCGCCCACGAGAGGTGCATGTGCAACCGACCCGCACGCTCGACTCGACCATGACGAGGCCGCGTCCGCTCCCGGGTGGATTGCGAAGCCGACCCCGAGCAGTCCGCCGACGGCGATGCCGCCGTCCCGGCCGATCCGCGGGTCGGCGGCGGTTGTTCGGGGCGCCCTCCGGGGCTGCGCCGCTGCGCCGTTCGGACGCCGCGGCGGTGGGCGGGCATGCCGGGCATGACCTTCCGGCGGGGATGCACTAGAGTTATCTCGACATCGAGATATCTGCCGAAGGCGTACCGCAGCCGCCACAACGGGTAAGGGTGACCTAACTTAGCCTTACCTTAGCGGATTGGCCACAGGGCGTGGCGGCAGGATTGCGGTTATACGCGCGAATTTCATGCATGAAGGAGACTGTCGTGTCGGCGAACAGCTTCGACGCCCGCAGCACGCTGCAGGTGGGCGACGAGTCGTACGAGATCTTCCGGCTGGACAAGGTCGAGGGTTCCGCCCGCCTGCCCTACAGCCTGAAGGTGCTGCTGGAGAACCTGCTCCGCACCGAGGACGGCGCGAACATCACCGCCGACCACATCCGGGCCCTCGGCGGCTGGGACTCGCAGGCCCAGCCGAGCCAGGAGATCCAGTTCACGCCGGCGCGCGTGATCATGCAGGACTTCACCGGCGTCCCCTGTGTCGTCGACCTCGCCACCATGCGTGAGGCCGTGAAGGAGCTCGGCGGCGACCCGTCCAAGATCAACCCGCTGGCCCCGGCCGAGCTCGTCATCGACCACTCGGTCATCGCCGACAAGTTCGGCACCAAGGACGCCTTCACCCAGAACGTCGAGCTGGAGTACGGCCGCAACAAGGAGCGCTACCAGTTCCTGCGCTGGGGCCAGACCGCGTTCGACGAGTTCAAGGTCGTCCCGCCCGGCACCGGCATCGTCCACCAGGTGAACATCGAGCACCTGGCCCGCACCGTGATGGTCCGCAACGGCCAGGCGTACCCGGACACCCTGGTCGGCACCGACTCGCACACCACCATGGTCAACGGCCTCGGCGTCCTCGGCTGGGGCGTCGGCGGCATCGAGGCCGAGGCCGCGATGCTCGGCCAGCCGGTCTCCATGCTGATCCCGCGCGTCGTCGGCTTCAAGCTGACCGGCGAGCTGCCCACCGGCACCACCGCCACCGACCTCGTGCTCACGATCACCGAGATGCTGCGCAAGCACGGTGTCGTCGGCAAGTTCGTCGAGTTCTACGGCGAGGGCGTCGCCGCCACCTCGCTGGCCAACCGCGCCACCATCGGCAACATGTCGCCGGAGTTCGGCTCCACCGCCGCGATCTTCCCGATCGACGGCGAGACCCTGAAGTACCTCAAGCTCACCGGCCGCTCGGAGCAGCAGGTCGCGCTCGTCGAGGCGTACGCCAAGGAGCAGGGCCTCTGGCTGGACCCGGCCGCCGAGCCGGACTTCTCCGAGAAGCTGGAGCTCGACCTCTCCACGGTCGTCCCGTCCATCGCCGGCCCGAAGCGCCCGCAGGACCGCATCGTCCTGGCCGACGCCGCCGAGCAGTTCAAGCTGGACGTCCGCAACTACGTCGACGAGGTCGACGAGGCGGGCAAGGAGTCCTTCCCGGCCTCCGACGCCCCGGCGAACCACCCGGACGGCGCCCCGTCGAAGCCGACCCTGGTCACCCTGGCCGACGGCTCCTCCTTCGAGATCGACCACGGCGCCGTCACCGTCGCCGCGATCACCTCCTGCACCAACACCTCGAACCCCTACGTCATGGTCGCCGCGGCGCTCGTGGCGAAGAAGGCGGTCGAGAAGGGCCTGGCCCGCAAGCCGTGGGTCAAGACCACCCTGGCCCCGGGCTCGAAGGTCGTCACCGACTACTTCGACAAGGCCGGCCTGACCCCGTACCTCGACAAGATGGGCTTCAACCTCGTCGGGTACGGCTGCACCACCTGCATCGGCAACTCCGGTCCGCTGGACGAGGAGATCTCGAAGGCGATCAACGAGCACGACCTCGCGGTCACCTCGGTGCTCTCCGGCAACCGCAACTTCGAGGGCCGCATCAACCCCGACGTCAAGATGAACTACCTGGCGTCCCCGCCGCTCGTCGTCGCGTACGCCATCGCCGGCTCCATGAAGGTGGACATCACCAAGGACGCCATCGGCACCGACACCGAGGGCAACCCGGTCTTCCTCAAGGACATCTGGCCGACCGAGGCCGAGGTCAACGACGTCGTCGCCAACGCCATCGGCGAGGACATGTTCTCCAAGTCCTACCAGGACGTCTTCGCGGGCGACGCCCAGTGGCAGGCGCTGCCGATCCCGACCGGCAACACCTTCGAGTGGGACCCGCAGTCCACCTACGTGCGCAAGCCCCCGTACTTCGAGGGCATGACCATGGAGACCACCCCGGTCTCCGACATCGCCGGCGCCCGCGTGCTGGCGAAGCTGGGCGACTCGGTCACCACCGACCACATCTCCCCGGCCGGTGCGATCAAGGCCGACACCCCCGCCGGCAAGTACCTCACCGAGCACGGCGTCGAGCGCCGCGACTTCAACTCGTACGGTTCCCGCCGCGGCAACCACGAGGTCATGATCCGCGGCACGTTCGCCAACATCCGCCTGCGCAACCAGATCGCGCCGGGCACCGAGGGCGGCTTCACGCGTGACTTCACGCAGGAGGGCGGCCCGGTCTCCTTCATCTACGACGCCTCCCAGAACTACCAGGCCGCCGGCATCCCGCTGGTCATCCTGGCGGGCAAGGAGTACGGCTCCGGCTCCTCCCGCGACTGGGCCGCCAAGGGCACCGCGCTGCTCGGCGTCAAGGCCGTCGTCGCCGAGTCCTACGAGCGCATCCACCGCTCGAACCTGATCGGCATGGGCGTCCTGCCGCTGCAGTTCCCCGAGGGTGCCTCGGCCGCCTCCCTGGGCCTGACCGGCGAGGAGACCTTCTCCATCACCGGCGTCACCGAGCTGAACGACGGCACCACCCCGCGCACCGTCAAGGTGAGCACCGACACCGGTGTCGAGTTCGACGCGGTCGTCCGCATCGACACCCCCGGTGAGGCGGACTACTACCGCAACGGCGGCATCATGCAGTACGTCCTGCGGAACCTGATCCGCGGCTGAGCCGTGTGAGCGGCGCCCGGCGCCGCCGTCGAAGGGCCGCACCCTGCCGGGGGTGCGGCCCTTCCCGTCTGTCCGGATGGCGGAGGGCCCAGGTTTCACCGAGGTCTCAACTCGGAAAAGCTGCCAGACATGGCTGCGCATGATCTTGCTCACACCAGTGGAAGTGGACTATACCTGTGCGCGTCCGGCCCGCGGCGGTCCAGCGGCGCCGGACGGGGGGATGGGCGGGGACCTGCGGCTGTGCCCGCGTGTGCCGCAACGCCCGTGCTCCCCGGCCTCCTTCACACCCGGACGAAGGCGAGGACATGAGCATGGGATCCACCGGCGAGGGCGGCCTCGGCCGCCGCGATCTGATCAAGCGCTCCGCGGCACTCGGCCTCATCACCACGCCCGCGATGGGCTTCCTGTCCGCCTGCGCCTCCGGCGGCGAGGCCGCGACCAACGGCCCCGGCAAGGCGGCCGTCACCAAGGAGAACCCGTTCGGCGTAGCCAAGGGCGGCAAGCTCGACGTCGTCGTCTTCAAGGGCGGGTTCGGCGACGACTACGCCAAGGCCTGGGAGGCCGCCTTCGACAAGAAGTGGGGCACCACCAGCTCCCACCTCGGCACCCAGGAGATCGCCGCCAAGCTCCAGCCCCGGTTCAACGGCGGCAACCCGCCGGACGTCGTCGACGACGCCGGAGCCCAGGCGATCAAGATCGACGTCCTGGCGAAGGGCGGCCAGCTCGCCGACCTCACCCCGGTCCTCGACGCCCCCTCGATCGACGACCCGGCCAGGAAGGTCCGCGACCTCCTCATCCCGGGGACCGTCGAACAGGGCACGCAGGGAGGCAAGTTCGTCGCCCTCAACTACGTCTACACCGTCTTCGGCTTCTGGTACTCCGGCAAGCTCTTCAAGGAGAAGGGCTGGACCGAGCCGAAGACCTGGGACCAGTTCCTCGACGTGTGCACCAAGGCCCGCGACGCGGGCATCGGCGGCCTCGCCCACCAGGGCAAGTACCCGTACTACATCAACGTCGTCATCATGGACCTGATCGCCAAGAAGGGCGGCCTCGACGCCGTCAAGGCCATCGACAACCTGGAGTCCAACGCCTTCGCCGACAACCCGGCCGCCCTCGCCGCCGTCGAGGCCGTCTACGAGGTCGTCGAGAAGGGCCTCCTCATGGCCGGCACCAACGGCCTCACCCACACGGAGTCCCAGACCGCCTGGAACCAGTACAAGGCCGCCTTCATCCCCTCCGGCTCCTGGCTGGAGAACGAGCAGCTCAAGCAGACCCCGGAGGACTTCGACATGAAGTTCCTGCCGGTCCCGCTGCTCCCCGACAGCAAGCTGCCCTTCGAGGCCATCCGGGCCGGCGCCGGCGAACCCTTCATCGTCCCCGAGAAGGCCGCCAACAAGCCCGCCGGCTTGGAGTTCCTGCGCTCGATGCTGTCACGCGAATGGTCCACGGTCTTCGCCCAGCAGGCCAACTCCCTCACCGTCCTCAAGGACGGCGTCGATCCGGGGGTCTCCCTGCGCCCCGGCACCCGCTCCGCCGTCGCCGCGGTGAAGGCCGCCGGCACCCACACCTTCCAGTACCTGTACCCCGACTGGTACAGCGAAATGGACACCGAGATCCAGAACGCGTCCAATGAACTGATGGCCAAGCGGATCCAGCCCAAGGAGTGGATCAAGCGGGCCCAGGCCGCGGTGGACAAGGCCGCCAAGGACCCCAACGCGAAGAACAACCGCCGCAGCTGACGCCCAGGGACGGACGGACACCATGAGCCACGTAGCCCGGGGGCGCGGACGGGCCGGCTTCATCGCCGGCTTCCTCGTCCTGCCGCTAGCGCTGTACCTGACATTCGTCATCTGGCCGTACATCCAGACCTTCGGCTACTCCTTCACGAACTGGTCCGGCCAGTCCCCCACCTTCGACTTCGTCGGCTGGGAGAACTACGCGGCCCTCATGGAGGACGAGGTCTTCCGCGGCGCGCTCTGGCACAACCTGCTCCTCCTCGTGTTCGTCCCGGCCACCACCATCCTGCTGGCCCTCTTCTTCGCCTTCATGGTGAACGCGGGAGGGCGCAGCGGGGCCGGAGGGGTCCGCGGGGTCCGCGGCTCCTCCTTCTACAAGATCGTCTACTTCTTCCCCCAGGTCCTCTCCCTCGCCATCCTCGCCGTCCTCTTCGGCGCGGTGTACCGCAGCGACGAGGGCGGCCTGCTGAACGGCCTGCTGATCCGGCTCGGCCTCGTCGACGCCGGGCGGCCCGTCGAGTGGCTCAACGACCCCGACCTGGTCCTGTGGTGCCTGCTGCTGGTCGTCGTCTGGCACGGGGTCGGCTTCTACCTGGTCCTGTTCTCGGCCGCCATGCAGTCCGTCCCCAAGGACGTCTACGAGGCCGCCCTCCTCGACGGGGCGGGGCGCGCGCAGACCTTCTTCCGGGTGACGCTGCCCCTGCTGTGGGACTCGGTGCAGACCTCCGCCGTCTACCTGGGCATCGCGGCCATGGACATGTTCGTCCTGGTCTCGACGATGACGTCAGGGCAGTTCGGCGGCGGCCCCGACCACCACAGCGAGGTCATGGCGACCGTGCTGATGCGCAACTTCCTGTACTTCGGCAAGAGCGGCTACGCGTGCGCGATGGGGGTCGTGATGCTCGTCCTGACCATGGTCCTCTCCGTCGTCGTGCTGCGCGCCACCCGGCGCGACCGCATCGAGTTCTGACCGGGAGACGACGATGACCACTGTGATCAAGGCGCCCGGGGAGTCCTCTGCGCAGAGGGCCGGCGGCGGCCGCCCCGCCGCGCCGGGCGCGGGCCGCTCCGACGGCGCCGTCCTGAACGTCTTCTCCCACGGCTTCCTCGCCGTCTGGGCGGTGCTGATCGTGCTGCCGCTGGTGTGGCTTGCGCTCGGCTCGTTCAAGACCGACTCCGAGATCGGCGGGTCGGCGCTGAGCCGGCCGACGAACTGGAACCTCGACGCGTTCGCGCGGGCCTGGGACAAGGGGATCGGCGACTACTTCGCACACACGCTGATCGTGATGTCCTTCTCGGTGCCGCTGACGATGCTGCTGGGGTCGATGGCCGCGTACGTGCTGGCCCGCTACCCGTTCCCGGGCAACCGGGTGGTGTACTTCTTCTTCGTCAGCGGGGCCATGTTCCCGGTGTTCCTGGCGCTCGTGCCGCTCTTCTTCATGGTCAAGCGCCTGGACATGCTGAACACCTACCAGGGCCTGATCCTGGTGTACGTCGCGTACTCGATGCCGTTCACCGTCTTCTTCATGCACTCCTTCTTCCGGACGCTGCCGACGGCCGTGCACGAGGCGGCCGTGCTCGACGGGGCCTCCGACACGCGGATCTTCTTCCAGGTGATGCTGCCGATGGCCAAGCCGGGCCTGATCAGCGTCGGGATCTTCAACGTGCTGGGGCAGTGGAACCAGTACATCCTGCCGTCGGTGCTGATGCAGCCGCAGTCGGGCTCGGACCCGGAGCGGTACATGCTCACGCAGGGCCTGATCCAGCTCCAGTACCAGATGGGGTACGAGACGGACCTGCCGGTGCTGTTCGCCGGCGTGACGCTCGCCATGGTGCCGATGCTGGTGGTGTACCTGTCCTTCCAGCGCCAGATCCAGGCGGGGCTGACGTCGGGCACCCTGAAGTAGCCCGCCTCCGCGCCCGGCCGCGCCCCCGCCCTGCCCCCGCCCCGCCCCCGGCCCCCTGCCCTCCGCAGCCGCCCGACCCGCCTCCGGTCGCCGGTCCGCGCCGCCCGTGGCACGATCTGCTCGACATCTCTCATACTTATGACCCATAAGGGCCGTTTTGCTCCGTGTCCGCCTCTTGACGTGTGGATGTCCGAGGGTTCGACTAAGGGTTCACAAGTTGGAGACGCCGGGGTCTCGGAGCCGTCAGCCGCGGCCACCGGCCGGAGGGCGGCGGCCGGCCGCCGCCCATGGGCAGGAGTGGATGAGTCGTGCAGACTCCCGGATCGCAGTCCTCGCTGCACCGAGCGAACCTCGAACGGGTCGTGCGGGCCGTACGGCTCGCGGGTTCGCTGACCCAGGCGGAGATCGCCCGGTCCACCGGGCTGTCGGCGGCCACGGTGTCCAACATCGTCCGGGAGCTCAAGGAGGGCGGGACGGTCGAGGTCACCGACACCTCCTCGGGGGGCCGCAGGGCGCGCAGCGTCTCCCTCAGCGGGGACGCGGGCATCGTCATCGGCGTCGACTTCGGCCACACCCACCTGCGGGTCGCGGTCGGCAACCTGGCCCACCGCGTGCTGGCCGAGGAGGCCGCCCCGCTGGACGTGGACGCCTCCTGGGCCGACGGCTTCGACCGGGCCGAAGCCCTGGTGGGCGAGCTGATCGCGGGCATAGGCGTGGACCTGGGGAAGGTCATCGGGGTGGGGCTCGGCGTCCCCGGCCCGATCGACGTGGAGTCCGGGACGCTGGGCTCGACGGCCATCCTGCCGGGGTGGGCCGGGATCAACCCGCGCGAGGAGCTCTCGCGGCGCCTGGGCGTCCCCGTCCACGTCGACAACGACGCCAACCTGGGCGCGCTCGGCGAGCTGGTGTGGGGGAGCGGGCGCGGGGTCAAGGACCTCGCGTACATCAAGGTGGCGAGCGGTGTCGGCGCCGGCCTGGTCATCAACGGGCAGATCTACCGCGGGCCCGGCGGCACGGCCGGCGAGATCGGGCACATCACCCTCGACGAGTCCGGCCCGGTCTGCCGCTGCGGAAACCGCGGCTGCCTGGAGACCTTCGCCGCGGCCCGGTACGTCCTGCCGCTGCTCCAGGGCACCCACGGGCCCGGACTGACCATGGAGCGGGTGGTCGAGCTGGCCCGCGACGGCGACCCCGGGTGCCGCCGCGTCATCGCCGACGTGGGCCGCCACGTGGGCAGCGGTGTCGCCAACCTCTGCAATCTGCTGAACCCGACGCGGGTCGTGCTCGGCGGGTCGCTGGCCGAGGCGGGCGAGCTCGTCCTGGCCCCCATACGCGAGTCCGTGGGGCGGTACGCCATCCCCAGCGCGGCCCGCCAACTGTCCGTCCTGACCGGCTCGTTGGGCAGCCGGGCCGAAGTGCTCGGCGCCCTCGCGCTGGTCCTGAGCGAAATGGGCGATTCCACCCTCCTGGCCGATTCCGCGTCGCCGAAGCTCTTGTCTTCAGTTAGATAACGGATGGCACCGTTGTCATCTCGTTAAGGATTCACTCCTTGACGGCAAAGTGGCGGCCGGGTTGACTCGCACCCACCTCGGCCGCAGTGTTGCGGCCTCGTCAGGGAGGTTCAAGAAATGAACACGCGTATGCGTAGAGCCGCCGTTGTCGTCGCCGCCGGCGCCGCAGCCGTTTCCCTCGCCGCCTGTGGCAGCGCCAAGGAGGCCGGCACCACGTCGAACGGCACCGGCACGGCCGCGGCCGCGGACGGTGCGATCAAGGTCGGGCTGCTCCTGCCCGAGAACCAGACCGCGCGCTACGAGAAGTTCGACAAGCCGCTCATCGAGAAGAAGGTCGCGCAGCTCACCAACGGCAAGGGCGAGGTCGTCTACGCCAACGCCAAGCAGGATGCGACCACCCAGAACTCCCAGGTCGACACCATGATCACCAACAAGGTGAACGTGCTGATCGTCGACGCGGTGGACTCCAAGGCCATCGCGGGCGCGGTCAAGCGGGCCAAGGACGCCGGCATCCCGGTGGTGGCCTACGACCGCCTGGCGGAGGGCCCGATCGACGCCTACACCTCCTTCGACAACGAAGAGGTCGGCCGCGTCCAGGGCAAGGCCCTGCTGGAGGCCCTCGGCGACAAGGCCCAGTCCGGCCAGATCGTGATGATGAACGGCTCGGTCACCGACCCGAACGCCGCACTCTTCAAGAAGGGCGCCCACTCCGTCCTCGACGGCAAGGTGACCATCGGCAAGGAGTACGACACCAAGGAGTGGAAGCCGGAGAACGCCAACACCAACATGGCCGGCGCCATCTCCGCCCTCGGCAAGAACAACATCGTCGGTGTCTACTCCGCCAACGACGGCATGGCCGGCGGCATCATCACCGCCCTCAAGGCCGCCGGCATGAGCCCGCTGCCCCCGGTCACCGGTCAGGACGCCGAGCTCGCGGGCGTGCAGCGCATCGTCGCAGGCGAGCAGTTCATGAGCGTCTACAAGCCGTACGCCCCCGAGGCCGAGGCCGCCGCCGAGATGGCCGTCGCCCTCGCCAAGGGCGAGAAGATCGACGGGATCATCAACAACAAGGTCGACAGCCCCACCACCCAGGGCGTCCCGTCGGTCCTCATCCCCGTCATCTCGCTCACCAAGAACAACATCAAGGACACTGTCATCAAGGACGGCGTCTACACCGCGGACGAGATCTGCACCGACAAGTACGCGGCCGCCTGCGCCTCCCTCGGCCTGAAGTAGGCCCCAGCGTCCTCCCGGCCGGAGGCCCCGCCCCCGCGACCTCCGGTCCGGCCCAGGACCCCCGCGCCTGCCCGGCGCCCCGCCCCACCATCCCCGCCAGAGGCGGGGCCGCCGGGCAGAAACGATTCCCCCACCCCGCTCCTGCACTTTCTGCACGACATCCCCGCCCGTCGGCGGCGAAGGAGATGGTTCATGTGTCCGCTGCGCCCGTGCTGGCGTTGCGAGGGGTCTCGAAGCGGTTCGGCGCCGTCCAGGCGCTGACCGACGTAGAGCTCGAGATCCATTCCGGCGAGGTGGTCGCCCTGGTCGGCGACAACGGCGCCGGCAAGTCCACGCTCGTCAAGACGATCGCTGGCGTCCACCCCATCGATGACGGCGTCATCGAGTGGGAGGGCAGGCCGGTGGCGATCAGCAAGCCCCACGACGCCCAGAACCTGGGCATCGCGACGGTCTACCAGGACCTCGCGCTGTGCGACAACATCGACGTCGTCGGCAATCTCTTCCTCGGACGCGAGCTCAAGCGCCGCGGCGTCCTGGACGAGGTCGAGATGGAGCGCCGCGCCCGCGAGCTCCTGACCACCCTGTCCATCCGGATCCCCAGTGTCCGGATCCCCATCGCCTCGCTCTCCGGCGGCCAGCGCCAGACCGTGGCCATCGCCCGCTCCATGCTGGGCGAGCCGAAGCTGGTCATCCTCGACGAGCCCACCGCCGCCCTCGGCGTCGAGCAGACCGCACAGGTGCTCGACCTGGTGGAGCGGCTCCGCGAGCGCGGCCACGCCGTCATCCTCATCAGCCACAACATGGCCGATGTGAAGGCCGTCGCCGACCGCGTTGCGGTCCTGCGGCTGGGCCGCAACAACGGTGTCTTCAAGGTCGCCGACACCTCGCAGGAAGAGATCATCTCGGCCATCACGGGGGCCACGGACAACGCCGTGACCCGCCGCGCGGCCCGCACCGGGGAGGCCCGCAAGTGAGCACCCACCACCACCACGCGGAGGACGTGGCGAAGCTCGCCAACCCCGCGGCCCCGGCCGACGCCATCCCCGCGGTGGACCCGCGCCTGCTCGTCCGCGAGCAGGGCCTCTCGGGCTACCTGAGCGAGTTCGGCCGCAAGATGAAGGCCGGCGACCTCGGGTCCCTCCCGGTCGTCATCGGCCTGATCGTGATCTGGGGCATCTTCCAGGGCCTGAACGCGAACTTCCTCTCCCCGGAGAACCTCACCAACATCGCGATCACGATGGTCGCCACCGGCATGATGGCCGTCGGCATCATCTTCGTGCTGCTGCTCGGCGAGATCGACCTCTCCGTCGGCTCCGTCAGCGGTGTCTCGGGCGCCCTCTTCGCCGTCCTGGCGGTCACCAACGGGGTCAACGAGTGGGTGGCGGTCCTGGCGGCGATCGGCGGCGGCGCCCTGATCGGCGCAATCCACGGCTTCTTCTTCGCCAAGATCGGGGCGCCGGCCTTCGCCGTCACCCTGTCGGGCCTGCTGTTCTGGTCCGGCGCGATGCTCCAGATCCTGGGCAGCAGCGGCACGATCAACATCGACTCCGACGGTGTCGTCGGCCGGCTGACCACGTACTACTTCACGGACGTGGCCGCCGCCTACGGCCTCGCCGCGGTCGCCACGGCCGGGTACTTCCTGGCCGCCTTCAGCGACAACAAGCGCCGCGCGGCCGCGGGCGTCCCGTCCCGCCCGATGAGCGAGCTGCTGCTGCGCACCGGCCTGCTCGCCGTGTTCACCTTCGGCCCCGCCGCGGTGTTCAACCAGTACAAGGGCCTCCCGCTCGCGGTGGTGCTCTTCGTGCTCGTCCTGGTCGGAACGGACTTCCTGCTGCGCCGCACCGCCTTCGGCAGGAACGTCTTCGCCCTCGGCGGCAGCGTCGAGGCCTCCCGCCGCGCCGGCATCAACGTCACCGGGATCCGCATCGCGGTCTTCTCCATCGCGGGCACCTTCGCCGCCGTCGGCGGGCTCTTCTGGGCCTCCAAGATCGCGGCGGCGAACCAGAGCGCCGGCGCCGGCGACCTGCTGATGAACGTGATCGCGGCGGCCGTCATCGGCGGCACCAGCCTCTTCGGCGGCCGCGGCCGCACCTGGAACGCCCTCCTCGGTGTCCTGGTCATCACCTCGATCCAGTACGGTCTGGCTCTCGAGGGAATCGCCACGCCCGTCCAGTACATGATCACCGGTGCGGTGCTGCTGGCCACCGTGGTGATCGACTCGGTCACCCGCAAGACCCAGAAGACGGCCGGACGCGCCTGACGACGCGCCCCGGCGCGGTAAGACCGGTCACAGTGCCCGGCGCCACCCGTGTGGCGCCGGGCACCCGTGCGTACGTCCCCTCGTGCGCCCGTGCGGGCAATTGTGCGGATAAGCACCCGGATGTGATGTGTGGCACCGGGGCGATCCGTGCAGGAATGACAAAGCTGTGACCCGCCTGCGGCAGCCCGATGACCGGCGCCGCCGACGGAACATTAGACTCGACAGACCAGCCAGCAACTGCAAGGAGGCACGGGTGCTGCTGACCCGCATCAAGGGACCGCGCGATCTGGACCGGCTCAGCCAGGAGGAGCTCACCGAGCTCGCCGCCGAGATCAGGTCCTTCCTCGTCGACGCCGTCTCCAAGACCGGCGGGCACCTCGGCCCCAACCTCGGTGTGGTCGAGCTGACGATCGCCCTGCACCGGGTCTTCGAATCGCCCAAGGACAAGGTCCTCTTCGACACCGGGCACCAGGCGTACGTCCACAAGCTGCTCACGGGCCGCCAGGACTTCGCCGGCCTGCGCACCAAGGGCGGCCTGTCCGGCTACCCCTCGCGCGCCGAGTCCGAGCACGACGTCATCGAGAACTCCCACGCCTCCACCGTGCTGGGCTGGGCCGACGGACTGGCCAAGGCCAACGAGGTGCTGGGCCGGACCGACCACCACGTCGCCGCCGTCATCGGCGACGGCGCGCTCACGGGCGGCATGGCCTGGGAGGCCCTCAACAACATCGCCGCCGCCAAGGACCGCCCGCTCGTCATCGTCGTCAACGACAACGAGCGCTCCTACGGCCCGACCATCGGCGGCCTCGCCAACCACCTGGCCACCCTGCGCACCACGGACGGCTACGAGCGCTTCCTGGCCCGCGGCAAGGAGATCCTGGAGCGCACCCCGGTCGTCGGGAAGCCGCTCTTCGAGACCCTGCACGGCGCCAAGAAGGGCCTGAAGGACTTCATCGCCCCGCAGGGCATGTTCGAGGACCTGGGCCTGAAGTACATCGGCCCCATCGACGGCCACGACATCGAGGCCCTGGAGTCCGCGCTCCTGCGCGCCAAGCGCTTCAGCGGGCCGGTCATCGTCCACTGCCTCACCCAGAAGGGCCGCGGCTACACGCCCGCCCTGGAGCACGAGGCGGACCGTTTCCACGCGGTGGGCGTCATCCACCCCGACACCGGCCTGCCGGTGAAGACGGCCGCCGCCAGCTGGACCTCCGTCTTCGCCGACGAGATGGTCAGGATCGGCCGCGAGCGCCCGGACATCGTCGGCATCACCGCCGCCATGCTCCACCCCGTCGGCCTGAACAAGTTCGCCGAGGAGTTCCCGGACCGCATCTACGACGTCGGCATCGCCGAGCAGCACGGCGCCACCTCGGCGGCGGGCCTGGCCACCGGCGGCGTGCACCCGGTCTTCGCCGTCTACGCCACCTTCCTCAACCGCGCCTTCGACCAGGTCCTGATGGACGTCGCGCTGCACAAGTGCGGTGTCACCTTCGTCCTGGACCGCGCCGGCGTCACCGGCGACGACGGCGCCAGCCACAACGGCATGTGGGACATGTCGATCCTCCAGGTGGTGCCCGGTCTGCGGCTCGCCGCCCCGCGCGACGCCGAGCAGCTGCGCGCCCAGCTCCGCGAGGCCGTCGAGGTCAAGGACGCCCCGACCGTCGTCCGCTTCTCCAAGGGCGTCGTCGGACCCGCCGTGCCGGCGGTCGGCCGCATCGGCGGCATGGACGTCCTGCGCCGCCCCGCGGCCGACGTCACCCGGCCGGACGTCCTGCTCGTCTCGGTGGGCGCCCTCGCCCCGATGTGCCTGGAGGTCGCCGACCTCCTCGACAAGCAGGGCATCTCCAGCACCGTCGTCGACCCGCGCTGGGTCAAGCCGGTGGACGAGGCCCTCGCCCCGCTCGCCGAGCAGCACCGCGTCGTCGTCACCGTCGAGGACAACGGCCGCGTGGGCGGTGTGGGCGCCGCCGTGTCGCAGGCCCTGCGCGACGCCGGTGTGGACGTCCCGCTGCGCGACTTCGGCATCCCGCAGCGGTTCCTCGACCACGCGCTGCGCAAGGAGATCCTGGCCGAGATCGGCCTGACCGCGCCGGACATCGCCCGGCAGGTCACCGGCCTGGTCGCCAAGCTGGACGGCCGCCTCGACAGCGAGCCGGCCGCCGCGGTCGACTAGCCGCGACCAGCCGGACGCGGGCGGCGCGCCGCCGCGGAGGGCGTGCGCGGTTGCAGCACACGGGCCGGGAGATCACCCTGGAGTGGGTGGGCCTCCCGGCCCGTTCCGTTGCGTCGTCGCCTTTCGGAGGTGCGTCGGTGAGTCCGGATCTCAACAGCCCCTTCCGCACGAAGACGGTGGAACAGTCCATCCGCGACACGGAGGAGCCGGAACACGCGCTCCGCAAGTCGCTGTCGGCCTGGGACCTGACCGTCTTCGGCGTGGGTGTCATCATCGGCACCGGCATCTTCGTCCTGACGGGCATCGCAGCGCGCAACAATGCCGGGCCGGCCACCGCCCTGTCGTTCGTCGCCGCAGGCATCGTCTGTGCGCTGGCCGCCCTGTGCTACGCCGAGTTCGCGTCCACCGTGCCGGTGGCGGGCTCGGCGTACACGTTCTCCTACGCGTCGATCGGCGAGCTGCCCGCCTGGATCATCGGCTGGGACCTCGTGCTCGAATTCGCGCTCGGCACCGCGGTCGTCGCGGTCGGCTGGTCCGGCTACATCCGCAACCTGATGCAGACGAACCTCGGCTGGGACATGCCGGCCGCGCTGTCCGGTCCGGATGCGGGCGGCACCTTCGACCTGTTCGCGTTCCTGCTGGTCCTCGCCCTGACGGCGATCCTGGTCGTCGGGACGAAGCTGTCGGCGCGGATCACCGCGATCGTCGTCGCCATCAAGGTGACCGTCGTGCTGCTGGTCATCGTCGCCGGCGTGTTCTTCATCAAGGCCGACAACTACTCGCCGTTCATCCCGCCGGCCGAGCCGCAGCCCGCCGGGGGCGGCCTCCACGCCCCCCTGGTGCAGGTGCTGTTCGGGTACGCGCCCACCAACTTCGGCGTCATGGGCATCTTCACCGCGGCCTCGCTCGTCTTCTTCGCCTTCATCGGCTTCGACGTGGTGGCGACGGCGGCGGAGGAGACGAAGAACCCGCAGCGGGACATGCCCCGCGGCATCCTGGGCTCGCTGCTCATCTGCACCGTGCTGTACGTCGCCGTGACGCTCGTGGTCACCGGCATGCAGAACTACGCGGAGATGTCGCCGAGCGCCCCGCTCGCCGAGGCGTTCAAATCGGTGAACCAGCCGTTCTTCGCGGGCGCCATCAGCCTCGGCGCCTCCGTCGGCCTGATCACCGTGTGCATGATCCTGCTGCTGGGCCAGACCCGCGTGTTCTTCGCGATGAGCCGCGACGGACTGCTGCCGCGCGTCTTCTCCGTCACCCACCCCAAGTACCGCACCCCGTACCGGGCGACGATCCTGCTCGGCGTGATCATCGCGGTCGTCGCCGGCTTCACCAGCCTGGAGAAGCTCGCCGAGCTGGTCAACATCGGCACGCTGTTCGCGTTCGTCGTGGTCGCCCTCGGCGTGATCATCCTGCGCCGGACCCGGCCCGACCTGCACCGATCCTTCCGCACGCCGCTCGTGCCGTTCATCCCGATCCTGTCGATGGCGGCCTCGCTGTGGCTGATGCTCAACCTGCCGGTCGACACGTGGATCCGCTTCGGCATCTGGATGGGCGTGGGCGTCGTCGTCTACTTCGTCTACGGGCGCCGCAACAGCCGCCTGGCCAAGGCGGGCCAGGACGCCAAGTACTGACCCCTGCAGGCACCGGGTGCGGCGGGTCCCGACCGGCCGCACCCGCCGTCTGCGCGTCAGCCCTTGGAGCCGCTCGCGGGGGACTTCTTCGCCTCCGCCGGGATCTTCTGGTCGGTGCGCAGCGCCTCCCACAGCATTCCGGCCTGCGGCTGGGCGACGACGACGCGGTTGGGGTCGACCTTGTCGTAGGCGACCGGGAGCATGATGGTCTCCATCGTCTCCGGGTTCACGCCCTTCATGCTCTGCGCGAAGTCGGCGAGCGCCGTCAGAGAGGCGAGTTCGGAGTCGGTGGTGAGCGACTTGGTGCCGGCGTCCGCGAGCTTGTACAGCCGGGCCGGGTTGCCGAGGGCGTCCTGCTTCTTCATCTCCGACAGCATGGCGATCATGAACTGCTGCTGGAGGCCTATGCGCCCGAGGTCGCTGCCGTCGCCGTAGCCGTAGCGGGTGCGGACGAACTTCAGGGACTGCTCGCCGTCGAGGCGGTGGGTGCCCGGGTCGAGCTTCAGGCCGCCCTTGGTGCCGCTCATCGGCTGGTCCAGGGTGACGGTGACGCCGCCGAGGGCGTCGACCAGGCCCTTGAAACCGGCGAAGTCGACCTCGACGAAGTGGTCGACGCGGATCCCGGACAGCTGCTCGACGGTCTTGACCACGCAGGCCGGCCCGGCCAGCGTGTAGACCGAGTTGAACATGACCCGCTCGGCGGCCGCGACGGTCTTGCCGTCTGCCTTCCTGCACTCGGGCCGGGATATGAGGGTGTCCCGGGGGATGCTCACCGCCGTGGCCTTCGCCCGGCCCTCCGGGACGTGGATGAGCATCGCGGTGTCGGAGCGGGCGCCTGCCACGTCGCCGTGGTCGAGGTCGCCGTTGGCGCCCGCGCGCGAGTCGGAGCCGAGGACGAGGATGTTCTGGGCGCCCGGCACGACCTTCTTCGGGCGGTCGTCGCCGATCGCCTGGTCGAGGTCGACGCTGTCGATGTTGCCGTTGAGGTGGCTGTACGCCCACCAGCCGGCCCCGCCGGCCGCGAGGATGAGCACCGCCAGCGCCAGCAGTACGATCCGCAGGACGCGCTTGCCACCGCGCCGCGGCTTGCGCCGGGAGGGAGCGGGGGTGGCCGAGGGGCCGTCGGTCATGGAGGCAGTGCCCTTCTATCATCGAATGGGGTGCATCATAAGACACGCTTTCGAGTGGCTGGTTCTCTCGGGTGAACACCCCCGGCCCCAAAACGGACATATTCGTCAGAAGGGTGGACAGCTGCGTGATCCGAGGCAAAGGCAGTGACCGGACTGCCTCTTCGGCTCGCGGTGCGCAGGGCGCGCCCACGGGCGGGCCGGGTCCCCACAGCTCCTCCCCGCCCGTCGGGAACTGGCTGTTCGCCGGCGGCGACGGCCGGCTGACCGCCTACGCCTGCACCCCGCGCGGCCTGCTCCGCTGGACCGAGGCCGCCGCCCCCCGGACCGGCTGGACCGGGCCGGAGCCCTTCGAGGTCGAGGGCTGGATCGGTCCGGCCGCCATGGCCCGCAGCCGCGAGGGGTACGTGCACTTCGCCGCCCTGCGCTCCGCCGCCGGCGACTCCGGCAGCCCCGAGGTGATCGTCTCCACGCAGTTCCAGACAGGCCGCGGGATGATGGACTGGCGGGGCCTCGGCACGCCCGGGCTGCGCGGCGGCCCGGAGGACGACAGCCTGTCCGGACCGCCCCGCATCGCCGTGAACCAGCGCTCCGGCTCCACGCACGTCATCGTCTCGCTCCGCCACTCGGGCATCCTGCGGCGCAGCCGCAACCCGGAGGGTGCCTGGGGCGGTTGGAAGCCGGTGTCGGGACAGCCCTACCGCGGCGACGTGACCCCGCTCATGCCGGCCGGGGGCACCCTGGAGGTCCTCGCCCCCGGCCAGGGGCACGCCGACCACTGGACCGGCATGGGACAGGGCCGGTTCGGGCTCGCCGAACGGATCCCGACGCCGGTCGTGCCCGGCACCGCCGCCGCCTGCGAGACGGGCCCGCGCCGGGCCACGTACTTCTGGCGCTACCCCGGCGACGGCTCGCTCGTCGCCTGGCGGTCCCCCAGCCAGGGCGTCCAGGGCGGACTGATGGGCCTCGGCGGCGCCGGCGGCCGCGGCGCGCCCGGCGTCGCCCGCGCGATGCTCGGCGGCTACGACTGCACGGTCCTGGCCCAGATCGGCGCCGACGGGGACGTCGAGGTCACCGCCTACGTCACCGAGAACGAGGGCTACGGCACCTGGTGGGCCTCCCTCGGCGGGCACGGCGCCCGCGCCCCGCAGGTCGCGGTCGACGCGGCCGGCCGCGTCGTCGTCGCCGCCTTCGACGAGGAGGGCGCACCCATGTGCACGCGGCAGGACACCGCCGCCGGGGGACTGGCCTTCGGCCCGTGGGAGTACCTGGCCTGAGCCGCCGCCGGGAAGACGGCGGCCCGGCCGCGTCGGGCGGCCGGGCCCGTACGCGTCAGCCCCGCCCCGGCAGCGGCATCCGCTGGGCGACCTCCACGGTGAGGCCCCCGTCCTCCGCGTAGTACGGCGTGGCGGCCAGCTCCATCCCCTGCGCGCCCGGAGCGTCGGCGATGCGCACCGGCATCCGCGCGGTGGAGTCCAGGTCGGCCGCCCGGCGCGTGCCGAGCCGCACCTCCTGGGTCACGCCCTCGAAGCTCACCGACAGGTACAGGTCCCAGGTGCCCGGCGGGAGCGGCCAGCCGCTGGAGGTCTGCGCCAGGTTGACCCGCGCCGAGAAGCGGCCCATGGCGCGCGTCTTGCCCTTGGCGTTGGCCAGCGTGTCGTCCCGGCGGGCCGTCACCGCGTGGCTCTCCTGCGCACCGGTGAACCGCTCGCGCAGCACGACGCGCGTCGCGCGGTCCTTCGTCGACAGCTGCTCGAAGAAGGCGTAGCCGTCCAGGAGCAGCATCGCCCCGTCCCAGCGGGCCTTCTGCAGCTGATGGCTGACGGTCATGTCGGCGGTGATGTCGAACAGCTCGTCCGGCAGCCCGACCTGCGGGTCGCGGAAGAACGGCAGGGTGGTGAAGACCCGCCCGCCCTCCACGGTCTTGCGGACCGCGGGCCGGTCCTTGTCCGCCTCGAACGCCGCCATCTTCTGCGCCTCGGCGAGCCGGCCCTGCGCGAGCAGGGCGAAGCGGACCGCCACCATCCGCGGCAGCAGCGCCAGGGCGCCCGGGGTGGCCTGCGTGCGCAGCACCTCGGCGGCCTCCCACAGCGTCCGGTCCCGCTCCGCCGGGTCGGCGGCCGACAGCAGCGCCGTCGCGGTGGCCTTTCCGAGCTCCACCTCCAGGTGCCGCGACTGGAGCCGGTCGCGGCGCGGCCCCTCGGGCACCTGCGAGGCGACCAGCGCCAGCATCCGGGAGGCCAGCGCGACCCGGTCCGACAGCGTCGCCCGGTGCGCCGGGTCCGGGCCCTTGACCACGCAGGTCGCGTCGCCGACGACGGAGACGTTGTCCGCCGCGATGAACGCCCCGGCCGTGAAGACCTGTTCGTCGCCCATCGGCATGTCCGTGGGGAAGGACAGCCCGCGCCGGTGCAGCAGGCTGGTCCGGAACAGCTTGTCGGGGCTCAGCGACCAGTACGCGCGCGAGGACCAGGCGTCGGTGTACGCCTGGTTCTTGCGGAACATGGCCGTCGGGACGGTGTGCCGGCCGGAGCTCTCCAGCTTGCCGAGGACGACGTCCGCCTCGTTCGCGTCGGCCGCGGCGACCATCCGCTCCAGGGCGTCCGGAGCCAGCCGGTCCACCGCCTCCAGGAAGATCACGTACCGGCCGCGGACCTGGCTGAGCGCCCAGTTGCGGGCCGCCGCCGGACTGAGGCCCTGCGTCACCTGCCCGACCCGGACGAACGACGGGTACTGGTGCGCGGCCCGGGCCAGGACGGACCCGCTCTCGTCTGTCGACCCGTCGTCGACGCCGATGACTTCCAGCCGGTCCGTGCCGATCGTCTGGACGAAGAGGGAGGCCAGGCAGGCGTCGAGCGCCGCCGCCTGGTTGCTCACCCGGACCGCGACGGAGACGTCCTTGATGTCGGCGGGGTGCACGACGGCGCTGTTCATGCTGCGGGGTTCCTCATCGGTCGGTCGCGGACGGTGCGGTGCGGGGCCACGGCATCTCGCCGGTCAGCTCGGGCCACTGCCAGGGCCGGAAGGCGACCTCCGACGGCTGCACGGGGAACGCCCCCGGCACGGCGTCGAGCGGGCCGGTGAAGACGTTGACGTGCGAGGTCAGCTTCTCGCCGGCCGGGGTCGCGACGGTGTACGCGAAGCGGTCGTAGCCGGTGAAGCCGGGGGCCGGGGTGTAGGTGACCCAGCCGTCGTACGACAGCTGCGCGTCGCCGTTGCGGGGCGCCGTCACGGTGACGGCCGTGCACCCCGGGGGACACGCCGACAGGACGTTGACCGAACCGGAGCCGCCCGGTTCGGCCGTCAGCCGCAGCCCGCGGGCGACGGGCCGGCGCAGCGGCAGCGCCTCCGCGTCGAGCCGCCCGGTGCGGGTCGTCCTGCGGCCCGTCGGATCCGGTACGCCGACCATGATCTGCGGGCGGATGCGCGGCTCGGCCGCGGTGTCGCGGACGCGCAGGTGCAGCACGCCGGCGGCGTTCTCGCCGGGCTCGGCCCGCAGCCGGAACCAGCGCTGCCGCGGGAAGAACTCCAGCCCCTGCACGCCGACGACCTCGGCGGATTCGGTGAGCGGCGCCTGGAGCAGGTACGCGCAGCCGCGCGGGGCGCCCCCGTCGGGCGCCACGGACAGGCCGAGCTGGAACGTCTCGCCGGGCGCCACGCCGCGGCGGGGGTCGGCGGAGCTGTACAGCGCCGCGTACACGGCGCCCTGGGCGGGGTCCTCGCCGAGGGCCCGGCCCCGGCACAGGAGGTGGTTCACGGGCCGGACTCCTCAGGCGCCGGGGAAGGTGGACACGCGGGACGCGGTGCGCCGGCGGAACGTCTCCTCGTCCAGCCAGCCCATCTCGTCGTAGTCGAAGCGGGTGCGGTCGAGGCCGCGGCCCCAGTGGGCCGGGATGACGCCCTGCTCCAGCAGGCTGCGCGCCACGAAGCGCGCGCACTCGATCGCGCCCTCGGCCCGCACGTGCACGTTGTCCCCGTCGAGGACGTTCGGCTGGAGCGGCTCGCCGCGGCGCAGGTAGGTGAAGACCGCCTTGGTCGCCTCCGGCCCGAGCTCCTCCCACCACTGCAGGCTCTGCCCGTACAGGTCGACGACCGGTACGTGCTCGTCCTCGGCGAGCTGCCGGGCGGCCAGGGTGTAGTCGCCGAGGAACCGGGCGACGTTGCCGTGCCGGTCGATCCGCCGCCGCTCGTAGCCCAGCATCACCACGGGGTGGCCCTGCCGCTCCCGCGCCCCGTGCACGTAGGCGGCCATCTGCTCCGTGAAGGAGGAGAACGGCTCGGTGTGCAGGCCGGGGTCCGGTTTGATGTCGTTCTGGCCGAAGGAGAAGAGCAGGTAGTCGCCCGGGGCCATGTCCTCCAGGATCCACTGGAGCCGGCCGCGCTCGCGAAAGCTCTTCGAACTGGCCCGTGCGCGGGCGCAGTTGACGACCTCCACCGCCTCCGTGAGGAAGAGGGGGAGGGCCTGCGTCCATCCCGCCATGGGCAGGAAGGTGTACGGGCGGCCCACCGCGTTGGAGCCGCCCGCCACGTAGATCCGCGGCCGCCGTGCCTGCTGCTGTTCGGGTGCGTACGTCACGCCTAGACCCCCTGGTCCTCCGTGGTCCGGATGAGGACCTCCGCGAGCGCCGCCTCGAACCCGGAGCGCTGCGACGCCGGGGCGGAGGTCGGGTCCTGCTTGCGGACGTCGATCACATGGCCGGTCATCTCGGAGACGAGGACGTCGAGGGACGTCAGGGCCACCGACTCGGAGGTGAGCAGCGAGCCCTCCGGCTCCTGGCCGAACGCCTTCGTGCGCATCGGGGTGGCGGTGCGCTCCGGGTTGACGCAGTTGACGCGGATGCCGTCCTCGGCCCACTCGTCGGCGAGGGCCTGGGTCAGGTTCACCATGGCCGCCTTCGTCGAGGAGTACAGGCTGTACTCGGCGCGGCCCCGGGTGTAGCTGCTGGAGGTGAACAGCAGCAGCTGGCCCCCCGTCTCGCTGAGGTACTTGTAGGCGCTGCGGGCGATGTTCACCGGCGCGAGGTAGTTGACCTCCAGCGCCTCGCGGACGGTGGCGTCGTCGGTGTCGGCGAGGCGGCCGACGCGGAGCACCCCCGCGGTGTTGACGACGTAGTCGATGCGGCCCGTCTCGGCGTAGGCCCCGGACAGCGCCTCCTCGACGTGGTCCGGGTTCTCGACGTGGGTGCCGGTGGTCGATCGGCCCATCGCGAAGACGCGGGCGCCGAAGCCCTCGGCGATCCGCGCGATGTCGGCGCCGATGCCGTACGAGCCGCCGAAGACCACCATCGTCTTGCCGGCCAGCTGCTCGCGGTAGGCGGCCTCGCCGGCCTGCGCGGGCGCGGCGTGCGAGGCGAGCTGGAACAGCTTGTCGGCGATGAAGACGTCGACGGGCTGCGTCACCTTCATGTTGTAGTCGTCGCCCGTGACCACGTGGACGGGGACGTCCGGCAGGTACTTGACGACGACGGAGCAGTCGTCGGTCGCCTGGAAGAACGGGTCCGCGGCGGCCCGCTCGTAGGCGGCGGCGATCGTGGAGAGGCGGAAGCCCTGCGGGGTCTGGCCGCGGCGCAGGCGCGAGCGGTCGGGGACCTCGGTGATGAACTCGCCGTCGTCGCCGTGGGTGCGGGTGACGATGACGGTGTCGGAGGAGGGGATCGCGACGTCGACGGCCTGGTACCGCTCCAGGGACTCGACGCACTCGCGGACCACGCGCTGCGACAGCAGCGGGCGCACCGCGTCGTGGAAGAGGAGGTTGCAGTCCTCGCCGCCGGCGAGCCGCTCGGAGGCGGCCCGGATGGCGATGCGGGTGGTCTCGCTGCGGGTGGCGCCGCCGGCCAGCACGCCGGTCACCTTGGAGAGGCGGGCCTTCTCCACGATGCGGCGGGCGTCGTCCACGTACGCCGGGGTCATCAGGAGGACGACCTCGTCGACGTCCGGTGCGTTCTCGAAGATGTGGAGGGTGTGCTCCAGGATCGACCTGCCGGCGATCTTGAGGAGCTGCTTCGGTATTTCGAGCCCGATGCGCTGGCCGGTCCCCCCGGCGAGTACGACGGCGATGGTGCGGCGGGGGGCGGGATGGGAGGACAAGGGTCTCCTACTTCCTGGGCTGGGGTGCGGCACAGCGGGCCCATGCGGGGGTGTGCGGGGGAGGGGCGGGGCGCGGGCCGGCTACACGGTGGACGCCGCCTCGTCGGGGTACTCGACGGGGAAGTCGCTCAGCCCCCGCCGGTAGAGGTCGTTGGCGGCCGCGTTGAAGCGGACGATGGACGGCGGGTACTCGCCGCCCAGCAGGTACTCCTTGAGCTGCTCGCGGTAGGGGGCCATCCGGTCCTGCTCCGGGTTGAGCGTCGCCTCGATGGCCTCGGTCAGCCCGTTGCAGTCGGCGTCCAGCAGGTACGAGGCGTACGCGGTGCGCTGCTCGTTGCGGAAGTCCTGGTCGGGCAGGCCCTCCAGGTTGAAGATCGCGTACGGCTTGAGCGTGGCCACGAAGTCGGAGACGACGCTCGACATGTCGCCGATGAGCAGGTCCGAGTGGTTGAAGCAGTCGTAGAGGGCGGGGATCCGCTCGGTCACCACGTGGTGCGCGGCGTCCGGGACGGCGCTCCAGTACAGGGCGCCGGCCTGGTTGCGGCTGCGCCGGATGCGGGCGGTCCGCTCCTCCTCGGTGAGGTCGGGGTACTTGGATCGGACGCCGCGCTCGGACAGCTCGGCGATGCGCTTGTCGATCCGGGCGAGCTTCTTCGCGGCGGCCTTGGAGTCGGTCATGTTGCGGCCGAAGCGCCGGGCGTTGTCCTCCTCCAGGAGGGCGATGACGCGGCGGTGCGCGGCGGCGGCCTCGGCGGAGCGCGAGCCGGTGAGCGGGTGCGGCTTGTAGATGATGCGGATCTCGCGGTCGTACGCGAGCAGCGCCTTGATCAGCTTCTCGCCGGCCGGGATGACGGAGGTGTAGCAGGCGTCGTCGGTCCAGCCCTCCCAGGTGGGGGCGTAGATGACGGTGGGCACGGGGCCGGCGACGCGGCCGGTCCAGCGGTGCAGGGGCATCAGCTGGGGGCGGCCGACCTCGACGATCTGGTTCGGGGAGACGGCGTGCTTGATGCGCTCGTAGCGGTCGCGGCCGGCCCGGCCGGCCACCCAGATCTCGTCGAAGACCTTGCTGACGCGGTTGCTGCTGGCGAGCTTGTCGCTGTCGCCGTGGCCGATGAAGACGTGCTTGACCTCGGCGCGCTGGAGCATGTGGACGTTCTTGCCCGCATTGCCGGGGTACAGGGCGACGCGCAGCTCGGGCATCTCGATGCGCGCGAGGTTGTCGGCCTTGGGGATGCAGATGACCGGCACCGGCGTCGCGTCCAGGTACCGCAGGGTGGCCCGCTCGCGCAGCACGATGATGGGGCGCAGGTCCAGGGCCTCCAGCGACTCCAGCCACATGTTCACCTGGTACATGAAGTCTTTGGAGATGGCGGCGAAGGTGAAGTACAGCGCGACCTGGGGGCGGTATTCGGCCAACTGGTGGTTGAGCTCGTCGATGGCCTCGTCGGCGGTCGGGAGCTTCAGCGCGTTGCGCGCGTCGGGCACGAGCACCAGCAGGGAGAAGTAGGCGAGGAAGACCGTGGTGATCATGCCGTACGTGACCCAGCGCCAGTCGTCCGTCCCGATCGTGGCGAGCGAGCCGGCGACCAGCGGGATGTCCAGGTGGAGGGTCTTGCGGACGTGCTTGTTCACCAGGAACGGGTGGGGCATGCGGCGGATGCCGAGCGCCTCCAGGTCCAGCCCGCGGGTGGTGAACGGCAGCTCGTTGCGCATCTTGCGGACGTGCTTGAGCAGGGCGCCGTAGGCGAGCTGGAGGATGAACAGCAGGAGCAGGCCGATGGTGGTCATCTGCGCCACGAACGACTCGATGTCGGCGACCGCGCCGCACAGGCCCAGCAGCAGGAACTGCCGGATCAGGAAGCGCATGGTGAGGCCGAAGCGGGAGTCGCGCAGTCGTTCGAGCGTCGTCGACTCGGTGTTGTGGAGCATCAGGTCGGCGACGTAGCTCAGCGCGGCGCAGCCGGCGAAGAGCGGGAGGGAGACGAACGCGACCGCGACCAGCATGCCCAGGAAGCTGAGGATGAGCCCAGTGGTGATCAGAACGCCGAGTACGGCGCGCAGCCGCTTGGAGCCCATGGATGCGGAGCCTCCCCCATGGAGGTATAAGAATCGCGTGAAGTGTCGCAGTAGTATAAGCAGCCTCATGGAGGGCCCCTGAACACGCCGTGAACCGCGGGCCAATGTTTACCGGCGCAGCCCGGGAATATGCCGCGGCACATCCGCCGCCGCCCCGCTCACACGGTGAAGCCGTACACCGTCAGCTCGCGCCGGTCGTGCGCCTTCACGGAAAATCCCAGGCACAAAGCGGGCTGCGAAGCCGCCTGGCGGACGGCCAGCCCCTCGGGCTCCCGGTAGGGCAGGTCCGGAGCCACGGTCACGTGGTGGCGCCCCTGCGGCCGGCCCGTGCGCACGTCGATCGCGGACACGTACGTGTTGCCGCCCGACTTCCTCGGGTTGCTTCCGTTTTTCCCGGTGTACGGCTTGCCGGTCAGTACGTACACGTAGTCCCCGTGCAGTGCACAGCCCTGGAACCATTCCTCTTCCTTGACCTGCACGCCCGCCTTGATCGTCTGGGCGGGGGTGAACCGCCCCGCGAGGAAGTCCTCCATGCCGTACACGGAGAACCGGTGCAGCCCGCCCTGCTGATGGCTGACCAGGACGCGCCCGCCCGCCAGGTCGAGGGCGGGGCAGACGTCCGCCGCCCCGGGCACCGGGTCGAAATGCCGAACCGATTCATCGGAACTGTTCAGCACCGCTCCGTCCCTGAACGGCACCCGCACCACCGTACGGCCATAGCCGCTCTTCGGATCGGCCCGGCCTTCCAGCCATATGTACGTGCGCGGCCCCGTCGGCTCCACACCGAAGGAAATTCCGTGGCCGAAGCCCCGGAGATACATGTGCCCGAGCGTAATCCCCGAACCGGTCATCCTGGTCAGGCACATATCGCCGGCGGACTTGCGGTCCCCGTACGCGACCGGCCCCGCCTCCCCGCCGAGGAGGAGGCCGCCCTGCACGGTCTGGAGCGTGAACACCTGCCCGTTGGTGTCGTCGAACGCGAACGACTGCGGCCCCGTCGAGTTGAACAGCGCGGACGGCGCCAGGACCTCCGCGCCCGTGCGCATGTCGAAGGCGCCCACCACCGGCTGCGAGGCGCCCCGCCAGCCCGACCCGAAGCCGAACCCGAACGCGGACCCCGACTCCTGCCCGGGGCGCAGCGCCCACGCCGCACCGCCCGCGGTCACCGCGGCGGCCGTCGCGCCGCCCCCGAAGAGCACGCTCCGGCGGCTGAAAATCCTCTTGTCGTCCGCCACGGGCCGTATTCTGCCAGCCCCTGCGGCGCGCCCCGCCGAAACCCCCGGCCGAACGCGGCGGACGCCCGCCCCCGGACGGGGGGACGGGCGTCCGCGGTGCTCACGCGGCGTCAGGCCGCCGCGCGGCGGTTCAGGCCGGCACGCTCGCGACGCCCGGAGCCAGGAACCGCTTGCCGTTCACGCGCTCCGAGACGCCCTCGCGGTCCAGGTACGGCGTGATGCCGCCCAGGTGGAAGGGCCAGCCGGCGCCCGTGATGAGGCAGAGGTCGATGTCCTGGGCCTCGGCCACGACACCCTCCTCCAGCATCAGGCCGATCTCCTGCGCCACCGCGTCCAGGACCCGGTCGCGCACCTGCTCCTCGGTCAGCACCGACTCGCCCTGCACCAGGAGGGCGGCGACCTCCGGGTCCAGCTCCGGCTTGCCGGAGTCGTACACGTAGAAGCCCCGCTTGCCGGCCTCGACGACCGCCTTCAGGTTGGGGGAGACCGTGAAGCGCTCCGGGAAGGACCGGTTCAGCGTCTCCGACACGTGCAGGCCGATCGCCGGGCCGACGAGCTCCAGCAGCACCAGCGGCGACATCGGCAGGCCGAGCGGCTCGATGGCCTTCTCCGCCGTCTCGACCGGGGTGCCCTCGTCGATGACGTTCTGGATCTCGCCCATGAAGCGGGTCAGGATGCGGTTCACGACGAACGCCGGGGCGTCCTTGGTGAGCACCGCCGTCTTCTTCAGCTTCTTGGCGACGGCGAACGCCGTGGCGAGCGAGGCGTCGTCCGTCTGCTCGCCGCGGACGATCTCCAGCAGCGGCAGGACGGCGACCGGGTTGAAGAAGTGGAAGCCGACCACGCGCTCGGGGTGCTTCAGCTTCGAGGCCATCTCGCTGACCGACAGCGAGGAGGTGTTGGTGGCGAGGATCGCGTGCGCCGGGGCGACCGCCTCGACCTCCGCGAACACCTTCTGCTTGACCGACATCTCCTCGAAGACGGCCTCGATGACGAAGTCCGCGTCCGCGAAGCCCTCGGCCTTGTCCAGGACGCCGCTCACCAGCGCCTTGAGGCGGTTGGCCTTGTCCTGGTTGATGCGGCCCTTGCCCAGCAGCTTCTCGATCTCGGCGTGGACGTAGCCCACACCCCTGTCGACGCGCTCCTGGTCGATGTCCGTCAGGACGACCGGCACCTCCAGGCGGCGCAGGAACAGCAGCGCCAGCTGCGAGGCCATCAGGCCCGCACCGACGACGCCGACCTTGGACACCGGGCGCGCCAGGCTCTTGTCCGGGGCGCCGGCCGGGCGCTTGCCGCGCTTCTGGACCAGGTTGAAGGCGTAGATGCCCGAGCGGAGCTCGCCGCCCATGATGAGGTCGGCCAGCGCCGTGTCCTCGGCGTCGAAGCCCTTCTGCAGGTCGCCGTCCTTGGCCTCCGCGATGATGTCGAGCGCGCGGTAGGCGGCCGGGGCGGCGCCGTGCACCTTGGAGTCCGCGAACGCGCGGCCCTTGGCCACGGCCGCGTCCCAGGCCTCGCCGCGGTCGACCTCGGGGCGCGCGACCTCGGTCTCGCCCTTCAGTACGCGGGCCGTCCACAGCAGGGACTGCTCCAGGAAGTCCGCACCGTCGAAGAGCGCGTCGGCGATGCCGAGCTCGAAGACCTGCCTGCCCTTCAGCTGGCGGTTCTGGTTCAGCGAGTTCTCGATGATCATCGAGACGGCCCGCTCGGCGCCGATCAGGTTCGGCAGGATGGTGCAGCCGCCCCAGCCGGGGACCAGGCCGAGGAAGACCTCGGGCAGGGAGAACGCCGGGATGGCCTTCGACACCGTGCGGTAGGTGCAGTGCAGGCCGACCTCGACGCCGCCGCCCATCGCCGCGCCGTTGTAGTAGGCGAAGGTGGGGACGGCCAGCGCGGCGAGCCGCTTGAAGACGTCGTGCCCGCCCTTGCCGATGGCCAGCGCCTCGTCGTGCTGCTTCAGCAGCTCGACGCCCTTGAGGTCGGCGCCGACCGCGAAGATGAACGGCTTGCCGGTGATGCCCGCGCCGACGATGGAGCCGGCCAGGGCCTCCTGCTCGACCTGGTCGATCGCCGCGTTCAGGTTGGCCAGCGACTGCGGGCCGAACGTCGTCGGCTTGGTGTGGTCGAAGCCGTTGTCCAGCGTGATGAGCGCGAAGCGCCCCGCGCCGAACGGCAGTTCCAGGTGGCGGACGTGCGCCGACGTGACGACCTCGTCCGGGAACAGCTCGGCCGCGCCCTTCAGGAGCTCAGCGGTGGTGCTCACTTGGACTCTCCCTCGGCGAAGTGCGGGTTCTCCCAGATGACCGTCGCGCCCATGCCGAAGCCCACGCACATGGTGGTCAGGCCGTAGCGGACGTGCGGCTGCTCCTCGAACTGGCGGGCCAGCTGCGTCATCAGGCGGACGCCGGAGGAGGCCAGCGGGTGGCCGAACGCGATGGCGCCGCCGTACTGGTTCACGCGGGCGTCGTCGTCGGCGATGCCGTAGTGCTCCAGGAACGCGAGGACCTGGACGGCGAAGGCCTCGTTGATCTCGAACAGGCCGATGTCCTCGATGGACAGGCCGGCCTGCGCCAGCGCCTTCTCGGTGGCCGGGATCGGGCCGTAGCCCATGACCTCCGGCTCGACGCCGGCGAAGGCGTACGACACGAGGCGCATCTTGACCGGGAGGTTGTTCTCGCGGGCGAAGTCCTCGGACGCGATGACCGCGGCGGTGGCGCCGTCGTTGAGGCCGGCGGCGTTGCCCGCGGTGACCCGGCCGTGCGTACGGAACGGGGTCTTCAGGTTCGCCAGGTTCTCCAGCGTGGTGCCCGGGCGCATCGGCTCGTCGGACGTGACGAGGCCCCAGCCGGTCTCGCCGACCTCGGGGTTGGTGTTGCGCACCGAGATCGGGACCAGGTCCTGCTGGATCTTGCCGTCGGCGTACGCCTTGGCGGCCTTCTCCTGCGAGCGCACCGCGTACTGGTCGGCGCGGAGCTTGGTGATCGTCGGGTACCGGTCGTGCAGGTTCTCGGCGGTCATGCCCATGAACAGGGCGGACTCGTCGACCAGCTTCTCGGAGACGAACCGCGGGTTCGGGTCGACGCCCTCGCCCATCGGGTGGCGGCCCATGTGCTCGACACCGCCGGCGATGGCGACGTCGTACGCACCGAAGGCCACACCGCCCGCGACGGCGGTCACGGCGGTCAGCGCGCCGGCGCACATGCGGTCGATGGAGTAGCCCGGGACGGACTGCGGCAGGCCCGCGAGGATGCCGGCCGTGCGGCCGATCGTCAGGCCCTGGTCGCCGATCTGGGTGGTGGCGGCGATCGCCACCTCGTCGATCTTCTTCGCGTCCAGGTCCGGGTTGCGGCGCAGCAGCTCCCGGATCGCCTTCACGACGAGGTCGTCGGCGCGGGTCTCGTGGTAGATGCCCTTCGGGCCCGCCTTGCCGAACGGGGTGCGGACGCCGTCGACGAAGACGACGTCCCTGACGGTACGAGGCACGTTGGCTCTCCTCCAGGTGCGGGATGGCACTGCTGCGCGCGGGCGGCCCTGCCAACGGCTGAGCGCCCGCTCACCCGCCATGCTACTTGCGGGTAACCGGTGTGGACACCCCCGCGCCGAGGAGCGGCGAACGTCACACACCGCGACGGGCCTCCCGGCCGGCTCGGGAACGCCGGGGCCCCGCCGCGGCCCGCCCGCCGCCGGCGGACGCGAAGGAGCCCCCGGCCGGTCGGACGGGGGCTCCTTCGAAGGGGGGTGCGGCGCCTCAGGCGGTCGCGGCCAGGGCCGTGACCAGCACCGGGGTCACCTGCTCGATCTGCCACGGGCGGGCGCCGTGGCCCGCGAGGGCCTCGGCCACCGTGTCGGCGCCGAGCCGCTTGGGCGGCTCCCAGCACAGCCGGCGCACCGTGTCCGGGGTGATCAGGTTCTCCTGGGGCAGGTTCAGCCGCTCGGCGAGCGCCGACACCGCGGCGCGGGCCGCGGACAGCCGGGCCGCGGCGGCCGGGTCCTTGTCGGCCCAGGACCGCGGCGGCGGAGGGCCGGCCGAGGCGGCCCCGGGCTGCGGCAGCTCGGCCTCGGGCAGGGCCCTGGCCCGGTCCACGGCGGCCATCCACTGCTCCAGCTGGCGCCGGCCCATCCGCTGCCCGAAGCCGGGAAGCGCGGACAGCGCGTGTACGTGGGACGGCAGGGCGAGTGCGGCCTCGACGATCGCGGCGTCGCTCAGCACCTTGCCGGGCGAGACGTCGCGCCGCTGGGCGATCCGGTCGCGCGACTCCCACAGCTCCCGCACGACCGCCATCTGGCGGCGCCGGCGCACCTTGTGCATGCCGGAGGTGCGGCGCCAGGGGTCCTTGCGAGGAGGGGCGGGCGGCGCGGAGGCGATGGCGTCGAACTCCTGGCGGGCCCATTCCAGTTTGCCCTGCCGGTCCAGCTCCGCCTCCAGCGCGTCCCGCAGGTCCACCAGCAGCTCGACGTCGAGCGCGGCGTAGCGCAGCCACGGATCGGGGAGCGGGCGGGTGGACCAGTCGACGGCGGAGTGGCCCTTCTCCAGCGCGTAGCCGAGCACGCTCTCCACCATCGCGCCCAGCCCGACTCGGGGGAAGCCCGCGAGCCGGCCGGCCAGCTCGGTGTCGAACAGCGAGGTGGGCACCATGCCTATGTCGCGCAGGCACGGCAGGTCCTGGGTCGCCGCGTGGAGGATCCACTCCGCGCCGTCCAGGGCTCCGCCGAGCGCGGACAGGTCGGGGCAGCCGACCGGGTCGACGAGCGCGGATCCCGCGCCTTCGCGGCGCAGCTGCACGAGGTAGGCGCGCTGGCCGTAGCGGTATCCGGAGGCGCGTTCGGCGTCGACGGCGACGGGGCCGGTGCCCGCGGCGAAGGCCGCGACGACCCGGGCGAGGGCGTCTTCGTCGGCGACCACCGGAGGGATCCCCTCACGGGGTTCGAGCAACGGAATCGGCGCCTTGTCGACGTCGTCCGGGGGGCCGCCCCCGGTGGTGGTGCGCAGGTCTGCTGCGGTCTCTTGGGCGTCGGTCACCGCTCAAGGGTATCCGCGGATACGGCGCGCCCGTCGCCGGAACGTTCCGGCGACGGGCGCGGTGGGGGCCCGCGGGCCCGGGCCCGCTGTTCCCCTGTGGTTCCCCGCGGTCCTCCCGGCGCCGCCCCCGGGCCGGGGCCGCCGGGGGGCGCCGGGCCGGGGTCAGTGGATGATCCCGGTCCGCAGGGCGACGGCGACCATTCCGGCGCGGTCGCCGGTGCCCAGCTTGCGGGCGATACGGGCCAGGTGGGACTTCACGGTCAGGGCGGACAGGCCCATCGAGACGCCGATGGCCTTGTTCGACTGGCCCTCGGCGACCAGGCGGAGGACCTCCACCTCGCGGCCGGAGAGCTCGCGGTAGCCGCCCGGGTGGCTCGGGGCACCCGGGGGGCGGCGGTGCATGCGGGCGGCGGCGGCGCCGATGGGGGCGGCGCCCGGGCGGGTGGGGAGCCCGATGTTGGTGCGCGTGCCGGTGACGACGTACCCCTTGACCCCGCCCGCGAGGGCGTTGCGGACGGCGCCGATGTCGTCGGCCGCGGAGAGGGCCAGGCCGTTCGGCCAGCCCGCGGCGCGGGTCTCGGAGAGCAGGGTCAGACCGGAACCGTCCGGCAGGTGTACGTCGGCCACGCAGATGTCGCGCGGGCTGCCGACGCGGGGGCGGGCCTCCGCGATGGACGACGCCTCGATCACATCGCGAACTCCGAGGGCCCACAGATGGCGGGTCACGGTGGAACGGACGCGCGGGTCGGCCACGACGACCATGGCCGTCGGCTTGTTCGGGCGGTAGGCGACCAGGCTTGCGGGCTGCTCGAGAAGAACGGACACCTAGGCCTCCTGGGGGAGTGGCGGGACGGGCCGGCTCGGGGAAGGAAGCCGGTGCGAACCGTGCGGATGGTCACTGGTTCCTTCGGCACGTCACCCGCCCGGCTTTAGGGAATGATCACGATTTAGTGAGTAACAATTCGGGCAATTCGGACGCACGATCGATCATCGGGTGATCAGAAGCCCGCACACCGCGCCGTGTTCCCGCACGGATGCCGCGGCCTTTCGATCAGCCGTTCCCGCGGAGGCGCCCCCCGGCCGCCCCCGGCCGCCCCTGCCGGGCGGGTGGCGCGTGCCGCCGTACGGAGCCACCGCTACGGGTGGTGCGGACCGCGCCTCTGTGGCAGGGAGACCACGCCCGGCCCGGCCTCGCCGGGCCCCAGCGGCGGCATTCCCGCGATCTGGCACAGCAGCTCGCACCACGCCGCCAGGTGGCCCGGGGTGTCCGGCACCCCGCCCACCCCCTCGCGCGGCGTCCAGGAGGCCCGGATCTCGATCTGCGTCGCCGGCCGCCGCTCGGCGAGCCCGCCGAAGTAGTGCGAGCCCGCCATCGTCACGGTGCCGCTCGCCTCCGCGTACGACAGCCCGCGCGCCTCCAGCGCGCCGGTCAGCCAGGACCAGCACACCTCCGGCAGCAGCGGGTCGGCCGCCATCTCCGGCTCCAGCTCCGCCCGCACCAGCGTGACCAGCCGGAACGTGCCCCGCCAGGCCTCGTGCCCGGCCGGGTCGTGCAGCAGGATGAGCCGCCCGTCGGCGAGGTCCTCCTCGCCCTCGACGGCCGCCGCCTCCAGCGCGTACGCGTACGGCGCCAGCCGCTGCGGCGGTTTCACCGGGTCGATCTCGATCCCCGGCCGCAGGCGCGCCTTCTTCAATCCCTCGACCGCCCGCCGGAACGGGAGCGGGACGGAGCTCTCCTTCCCGCTGTCCATACCGTCGGCGCCATCCGAAAATCGTCCCTGAGCCGCAGCCATGCCCGGAAGACTAGGCGGAACGAGGGCCCGTACGCCGCAGGGACACCCGCGCCATGACGGCCACTTCTGCACACGTGCGAAGATTTGCGGCGTGAGCGCCAACGACCGCCCCACGGGCCAGCCGAGCCAGACGTACGATTCCGCCTTCCTGAAGGCGTGCCGCCGCGAGCCGGTGCCGCACACCCCGGTGTGGTTCATGCGGCAGGCCGGGCGCTCCCTCCCCGAGTACCGCAAGGTCCGCGAGGGCACCGCCATGCTGGAGTCCTGCATGCGGCCCGACCTGGTCACCGAGATCACGCTGCAGCCGGTGCGCCGCCACAAGGTGGACGCCGCGATCTTCTTCTCCGACATCGTGGTCCCGCTCAAGGCGATCGGCGTCGACCTCGACATCAAGCCCGGCATCGGGCCGGTCGTCGCCCAGCCGATCCGCCGCCGCGAGGACCTCGCACAGCTGCGCGACCTCACCCCGGAGGACGTGCAGTACGTCACCGAGGCGATCGGCATGCTGACGGGTGAACTCGGCGCCACCCCGCTGATCGGCTTCGCGGGTGCTCCTTTCACCCTCGCGAGCTACCTCGTCGAGGGCGGCCCCTCCCGCAACCACGAGCACACCAAGGCGCTCATGTACGGCGACCCGCAGCTGTGGGCCGACCTGCTGGACCGCCTCGCGGAGATCACCTCGGCCTTCCTGAAGGTCCAGATCGAGGCGGGCGCCTCCGCCGTCCAGCTCTTCGACTCCTGGGTCGGCGCGCTCGCCCCGGCGGACTACCGGCGCTCGGTCATGCCGGCCTCGGCGAAGGTCTTCGACTCCGTCGCCTCCTACGGCGTCCCGCGCATCCACTTCGGCGTGGGCACCGGCGAGCTGCTCGGCCTGATGGGCGAGGCCGGAGCCGACGTCGTCGGCGTCGACTGGCGCATCCCGCTGGACGAGGCGGCGCGGCGCGTCGGCCCCGGCAAGGCGCTCCAGGGCAACCTCGACCCTGCCGTGCTCTTCTCCACCCCCGAGGCCGTCCGGGCCAAGACGGACGAGGTCCTCGCGGCCGCCGCCGGGCTGGAGGGCCACGTCTTCAACCTCGGCCACGGCGTCCTGCCGACGACCGACCCGGACGCCCTGACCCGCCTCGTGGACCACGTCCACACCCGCACGGCGCGCTGACCCGCCGGGCCCCGGGGGCGCCGCCGCGGCGGCGCCCCCGGGGCCCGCGGCGGTCACACGCCGGCCGAGCGGACCGCGGCGACCGCCTTGCGGGCCGCGACCAGGACCGGGTCCCACACCGGGGAGAACGGCGGCGCGTACCCCAGGTCCAGGGCGACGACCTGCTCCACCGTCATGCCCGCCGTCAGCGCGACCGCCGCGACGTCCACCCGCTTCGCGGACCCGGCCCCGCCGACGATCTGCACCCCGAGCAGCCGCCCCGTCCGCCGCTCCGCGAGCATCTTCACCGTCATCCGCGCGGCCCCCGGGTAGTAGCCGGCCGCCGTCGTGGAGGCGACGGTCGCCGTCACGAACTGGAGCCCCGCCTCCCGGGCGTCCGCCTCCCGCAGCCCCGTCCGCGCGATCTCCAGGTCGCAGACCTTGCTGACCGCCGTGCCCACCACGCCCGGGAAGGTGGCGTAGCCGCCGCCGACGCCCGAGCCGATCACCTGCCCGTGCTTGTTCGCGTGCGTGCCGAGCGGGACGTGCCGGTGGCGCCCCGCGACCAGGTCCAGCACCTCCACGCAGTCGCCGCCCGCCCAGATGTGGCCGTACCCGCGGACCCGCATCGACAGGTCCGTCAGCAGCCCGCCCGACGTGCCCAGCGGCAGCCCCGCCGCGCGGGCCAGGCCGGTCCGCGGCTCCACGCCGATGCCGAGGACCACCACGTCCGCCGCATACTCGTCCCCCGACGCGGTGCGCACCGCGCGGGCCCGCCCGGCCCCGTCGTCGAGGACCTCCGCCACCTCGGCGCCGGCGACCGTCCTGATGCCCATCCGGTTCATCGCCGTGTTCACCAGGCCGCCCATGTCCGGGTCGAGGGTGGACATCGGCTGCTCGTCGCGGTGCAGGACGGTGACCTCGAAGCCCCGGTGCAGCAGGGCCTCCGCCATCTCCACGCCGATGTATCCGGCGCCGACGACGACGGCCCGGCGGCCGCCGGCCCGCTCCAGGGTGTCCATCAGGCGCTGCCCGTCGTCGAGGGTCTGCACCCCGTGGACGCCGTGCGCGCCGATGCCGGGCATGCGCGGCCGGACCGGGCGGGCGCCCGTCGCCAGGACGAGCTTGTCGAAGCCGGTCCACGACTCGGCGCCGGAGTCGAGGTCGCGGGCGCGGACGCGGTTCCCGGCCAGGTCCAGCTCCAGCACCTCCGTACGGGTGCGCAGGTCGATGCCGCGGGCGCGGTGCTCCTCGGGGGTGCGGGCGATCAGGTCGTCCCGGTCGGTGACGCCGCCGCCGATCCAGTACGGGATCCCGCACGCCGAGTACGAGGTGAAGCGGCCCCGCTCGAAGGCCGTGATCTCCAGCTCCGCAGGGCCCTTCAGCCGCCGGGCCTGCGACGCGGCGGACATCCCCGCCGCGTCGCCGCCGACCACCACCAGCCGTTCCACTGCCATCGTCCGCACCGTCCTCCACTGTGGCCACGTGGAGAACACGCTACGGGGGAGCGGTTGTTCAGTCCGAGACCCGGGGCGTCTCCGCCGGGTCGCCCCCGTCCCGCGCCGGCGGAACGGCCGGGGCGGCGGAGGCCGCGGGAGCCTCCACGCCCGCCGGGGCCTCCACGCCCGCCGGGGCCGCCGCGGCGGCCGCGCCGCCGCCCCGCCGTCGGCGGCGCAGGAACCGGAAGCCGAGCACGCCGACCGCGGCGGCCGCCGCGAACGGCAGCACCAGCGCCACCGCGACGACGGCATACGCCACGACGTCCGTGAACGCCTCCCAGCCGGTCCGCAGCGCACCCCCGACCGACGGCCGGCCGTCGTCCTCCGACGGCCCGGCCGCGGCCTCCGGCTCCGAGACCTCCACGGTGACCGTGCCGAGCGAGGTCCGGTCCTTCAGCGCGGTCTGCTGCGCCAGCAGCGACTCCAGGTCCGACTGGCGCCTGCTCAGCTCGCCTTCCAGCATCACCACGTCGCCGAGGGCCGTGGCCCGCTCCATCATCTCCCGCACCCGGGCGACGCTCGCCTGCTGCGAGCGGACCCGGCTGTCGACGTCCGCGACCTTCTCCGTCACGTCCTGCGCCTCCACCTTCCGGCTGAGGAGCTTCCCGCTGCCCTCCAGGGCGCCGAGCACGGCGTCGAACCGCTCGGAGGGCACCCGCAGGGTCATCGCCGACGCCATCCGCCCGTCCTTGCCGCGCCGCGTCGACTCGTTGCCGACGAACCCGCCGGCGCCCTCCGCGGCCGTCCGGGCCGACGCCAGCACCTTCCCCGCGTCGTCCGCCTCGATCGCCAGCGAGGCCGTCCTGACCACGTGCGGCCGGACCGCGGCCGGGGCCTGCCCGCCCGGCGCCGGCGCGCCCGGCGCCTTCGCCGCGCCCTCCGCCGCCGGGCCGGCCGCCCCGGCGCCCGTACGGGCTTCCCCCTGGGGGGCGGCCGGCGCCACCGCGGCCTTGTCGGCGGCCGCGGAGCCGGCCGACCCGCCGTCGGCGCCGCAGCCGGCGAGCGCCAGCGAGCCCGCCAGGGCCAGCCCGGCCAGCGCGGCCGCACCGCGCCGCCCCGTCCGTGTCGTGCGCGTGGTCGTCGTGGTCCAACTGGAGCGTGCTCGCACTGCGGTCCCCCCGGGGGTCGGATGCCGTCGTGCCGTTTCGACGCGCACGCCCGCCCCGCGGGTTTCGCCCCGCCGGTCCCGGGACGGTCCCGATGCGGTCACGGTCCGGCCTCGGCACAGCCCCGGAACCCGGTCTGAGAGCATGTGTCCATGCACGAAGCGGACACGCGTACGCACGACGGCACCCACGGCGACGGCGCGCCCGGCGCCCCCGGCACGGACCCCCGCCGCCGGGTCCTCGTCATCGGCGGCGGCATCGCCGGCCTCGCCGCGGCCCACCGGCTCCTCGCCGCAGGACTCCGCGTCACCCTGCTGGAGGCCGGGCAGCGCCTCGGCGGCAAGCTGCACGCCGGCGAACTCGCCGGCCTCCCCGTCGACCTCGGCGCCGAGTCCGTGCTGGCCCGCCGCCCGGAAGCCCTCGACCTCGCCCGCGCCGTCGGCCTCGGCCCGGCGCTCCAGCCGCCCGCCACCACCACCGCCCACCTGTGGACCCGCGGCGCGCTCCGCCCGATGCCGACAGGGCACGTCATGGGCGTCCCCGGCGACACGGCACCGCTGGCCGCCTCCGGCGTCCTCTCCGCCGAGGGCCTCGCCCGGATCGCCGCCGAAGCCGACCTGCCGCCCGCCGACATCGGCGAGGACGCCGCCGTCGGCGAGTACGTCGCCGCCCGCCTCGGCCGCGAGGTCGTCGACCGGCTCGTCGAACCCCTCCTCGGCGGCGTCTACGCCGGCGACGCCTACCGCATCTCCCTGCGCGCCGCCGTCCCGCAGCTGTACGAGGCCGCCCGCAGGCACGGCTCGCTCGGCGACGCCGTACGCGACCTCCAGCGCCGGGCCGCGGCCCAGCCGGCGCAGGGCCCCGTCTTCTCCGGCATCGAGGGCGGCATCGGCCGCCTCCCCGCCGCCGTCGCCGACGCCTGCCGGGCCGCCGGCGCCGAGATCAGCACCGGCGCCGAGGTCCGCGAACTCCGGCGCACCGCAGCCGGCTGGCGGGCCGTCACCGCCGCCGGCGCCGTCGACGCCGACGCCGTCGTCCTCGCCGTGCCGGCCGGCCCCGCCGCCCGGCTGCTCCAGGACGCCGCCCCGGCCGCCGCGGCCGAGCTGCGCGCGGTGGAGTACGCCTCGATGGCCCTCGTCACGATGGCGTTCCGGCGCTCGGAGCTGCCCGCCGCGATCACCGCCGGAACGGCCAGCGGGTTCCTCGTACCGCCCGTCGACGGAAAGACGGTCAAGGCGTCCACCTTCTCCAGCAGCAAGTGGGCCTGGGCCGGCACCGACCCCGACCTCTTCCTGCTGCGCACCTCCGTCGGCCGCCACGGCGACGAGGCCGACCTGGCCCGCGAGGACTCCGAACTCGTCGGCGTCTCGCTGCGCGACCTCGGCGAGGCCGTCGGCCTCACCGCCAGGCCCGTCGCCTCCACCGTCACCCGCTGGGGCGGCGGACTGCCGCAGTACCCGGTCGGCCACCTCGACCGGGTCGCCCGGATCCGGGCCGCGGTCGGCGCACTGCCCGGCCTCGCCGTGTGCGGCGCCCTCTACGACGGCGTCGGCATCCCCGCCTGCATCGCCAGTGCCGGGAAGGCCGCCGACGCGGTCGCCGCCGCATTGGCCACCCCTGGCTCCGAGCACTGATCGGCACACGGGACAATGGACGCATGACTGCACCAGAGAAGATCCCCAACGCGGGGAAGAAGGCGAAGGACCTCAACGAGGTCATCCGCTACACCCTGTGGTCCGTCTTCAAGCTGAAGGACGTGCTCCCGGAAGACCGGACGGGCTACGCGGACGAGGTCCAGGAGCTCTTCGACCAGCTGGCCGCGAAGGACATCACCGTCCGCGGCACCTACGACCTCTCCGGCCTGCGCGCCGACGCCGACATCATGATCTGGTGGCACGCGGAGACGGCCGACGAGCTGCAGACCGCGTACAACCTCTTCCGGCGCACCAGGCTGGGCCGCGCCCTGGAGCCGGTGTGGTCGAACATGGCCCTGCACCGCCCGGCCGAGTTCAACAAGTCGCACATCCCGGCGTTCCTCGCCGACGAGGTCGCCCGCGACTACGTCAGCGTCTACCCCTTCGTGCGCAGCTACGACTGGTACCTGCTGCCCGACGAGGACCGCCGCCGGATGCTCGCCGACCACGGCAAGATGGCCCGCGGCTACCCGGACGTCCGCGCCAACACCGTCGCCTCCTTCTCGCTCGGCGACTACGAGTGGCTGCTGGCCTTCGAGGCCGACGAGCTGCACCGCATCGTCGACCTGATGCGCCACCTGCGCGCCTCCGAGGCCCGTATGCACGTCCGGGAAGAGGTCCCCTTCTTCACCGGGCGCCGCAAGTCCGTCGCCGACCTGGTCGCCGGGCTCGCCTGATACCTCCCCCGGGGGGAAACAGCCGGAGGAATGACCTCCTCCGGCAGCGGGGGAGGCCCTGCCCCCGAAACGACGCAGCCGGAGACCCCGCACCGGAAGTTCAGACTGCCGGCGGAAGCGCCCCGGGCCTGGTGCCCGGGGCGCTTCCGCCCGGTGGTCCAGCGACACCGGCGCGGGCTCCGGATGCGGCGGGGCCGGCCTCACGAGGAGGAGCTGCTTGAGCAGCTCGACGAGGAGGAGCTGCTTGAGCAGCTCGATCCGCCCGAACTCCCGCACCCGGAACCGCCCCAGCCGCCGTCGCCGGAGGACCCGCAGCCCGAGCCGCCGCCCGAGCCTGCGGATCCGGCGCACCACATGACCGGCACCGCCTCCGCGCCGGACGACCCGCAGCCGTCACTCCCGCCGCCTCCACCGCCCGACCGGCCGGCCTGAGCCCGGTGCTGGGCCGCAGCCAGCCGCGCCTGCCGCGCCGCCGGAACCAGCAGCGGCCCGAGGTACGGGTCCCGCAGCGTGCGCAGCCCGAACAGGGCCGTCTGCGCCTGCGGACTGCCGTCGCCCACGTACACGGCGCGCATCGCCCGGAGCGCCCGCCGCCCCCGCGGCGTGACACGCCGCGCCGCCCGCCTCGCGCAGACCGCCCCGACCACGGCGCCGGCCGGCAGCGCGAACAGCACCGACACCCCGGCCGGAACCCCGCCGCCGCCCGACACCGCGAGCGTGAAGAGCACCAGCGGCAGCGACAGCAGGAACAGCACCCCGCACACCGCGGCCTGCACCACACCCCACACCCGCACACCGCGCCCCCGGCCCGGCGCGGTCAGCAGCCCGCGGGCCGCCAGCCCGTCCCCGACCTCCTGCACGGCCGGATCGCGCATGGCGGCGTACCGCACCTGATAAAGCCGGCCGGACGGCGCCTGCCCGCAGGCGTGCAGCACCGCCCGCTCGACGGTGTCGGCAGCGGGGGCGCCGGGCCGCGCCTGCACGATGCCGGGGCCGCCGGCGGTCAGGCGGCCGTCCCCGAGGAGCACGACGAGCGCGGTGTCGACGACCCCGCCGGGCCCGCCCGTGAGGAACGCCGCCTCCGACAGGTCCAGCAGCCGCGGCTGCTCTCCGCCGGTACGGGGCCGGGTGCGCCGCAGCGCCCACACCAGCAGCACGCTGGAGACGGCGACGGGCAGCCAGACGACGGCGGACCCGGTCACGCCGCCCTCCCCGTGAGAGCGCGGGCCCAGCGCACGATCCGCCCCGGCGGCTTCGGCCCGGCGCGGTCCCGCCACCAGACGGTGAGCCGGCGCCGCGCGGCGGGGTCGGCGGGCAGGTCGCGGACCAGCAGGTGCTCGGCGAAGTCGAGCGCGTCCCGCCGGTAGCCGCCGGGCAGCGGCCGGTGGCGCGCATACCCGAGGAACGCCTCCCGGAACGCCTTCCGCCCGCCGAGCAGCTTCGGCAGTTCGGGCGCGACCTTGGCGACGATGTCGGCCCGCTTGGCCGCCAGCGCCCGCGCCTGCACCTGCACCCGCCGCCGGTCGAACCCCTCGGGCACGGGCGTCCCGGCGACGAGCGCGGACAGCAGCGCGGCCTGCTCCAACCCCACCCGGGTCCGCGCGGCGGACAGCCCGCCGGCGGCCGCGCGAGCGCCGCGAACGCCGCCGGGCACGGCGCCGGCCGGCGCGCCCCCGCCGCCCAGGACGGGCGCCGCCGCGGCGGCCTCCAGGGTGGAGCGGATGGCCGCGAACTCGGCGGCCAGCTCCTCCTCCGGAGGGAAGGCGTCGTCTCGCTCCAGCAGGACCCCGGTCGGCCGCATCCGGCCCGCCAGGTCCGCCAGGATGTCGAGCACGGCCGGCGGCACGGGGTGGGCGTGCGTGTCGTGCCACACGCCGTCCCGCTCGACGCCGCCCGCGACGTGCACGTACGCCAGCGCCTCCGGCGGGACCGCCGCGAGCACCGCGGCCGGGTCCTCCCCGCGGTTGACGCGGTTCGTGTGGAGGTTCGCCACGTCGATGAGCAGCCGGACGCCCGTCCGCTCGACCAGCTCCGCCAGGAACTGCGCCTCCGTCAGCTCCTCGCCCGGCCAGCGTACGAGCGCGGCGATGTTCTCCAGCGCCAGCGGCACGGGCAGCGCCTCCTGCGCGATCCGCACGTTCTCGCACAGCACGTCGAGCGCGTCCCGGGTCCGCTGCACGGGCAGCAGGTGCCCGGCCTCCAGGGCCGGGGAAGCGGTCCGTACGAAGGCGATGTGCTCGGTGACCAGTGGCGCCCCCAACACCACCGCCCGCTCCGCCAGCGCGGCCAGCCGGCCCGCGTCGGGCGGCTCCGCACCGCCGAGGCCGAGCGACACCCCGTGCGGGACGACGCGCACACCGCGGTCGAGCAGCCGCTGCAACGGCTCCGGCAGGTGGCCGGGGCAGATGTTCTCGGCGACGACCTCGACCCAGTCCAGGCCGGGCAGCCGCTCGACCGCATCCGCGATCTCCGGCCGCCACCCGATGCCCACTCCCAGCTGCGCCATGGTTCCCGCGCCCTCCCCCCGTTCGTCGGCCCGGCGTACCGGCCCGTGTGCCGGATTGATGGCCCCGCCCACACGGCGCCAACCCAGCGGGGGTGACGTTCAGAGCAACATTTGAGGTTCCGCCCGGCGGGAGGCCGAAGCACCCGATGCGGGACCCTCGGGGGCCGCCCCCGCCCGGGGAGCGGGCCCCCGGGCTGCGGGGGGACGGGTGGTCGGCGACCACCGTCGTGGAGCCGGGGGGGGGTCTCGCTCACGCCCGGGAGAACTCTTGTACTGCGATTTACATGATCCAGGGGATAGCAGCTCGCGTCCCGGGTTCCTGTACTCGTCGACAGCAGGGTGGGGTGCACAGCACACAGGGTGCGTCTGCCGGCGGCCATTGCCGACGGGATCGGCGTCTCCCCCCTTGCCGAGCGGGTACGCGAGTAGCCCCGGCCGGTCGTCCCTCTTCCGGCCGGGGCTGGACCGCGAGGGACAGCTACCCGACGACGAACCCGCGGGCGGGCCGTCGGGCGCGGGCGGTCGCCGCGGCGGCGAGGGTCCCGGCGGTGACGTCCCGGCCCGCGCTGTCGAGGACCCGCCACTCTCCGGCCGGGTCTCCGGCATCCACGGGCGCGAGCGTGCCGGGGATCCCGTACGCCCGCATCGTGGCATGCAGCTCGGCTACGTCTTCCGCGTTCATGCCCTCACCTCTCGTTCGCGTGCGGCGACTCTATTCGTCCCCGCCGTGGGTGGCGCACTGGCCGGGGCGGATCGGCCCGCACCCGCCCGGGACCGGGGTGTGCGAGCAGGACACCGCCACCGACACGAGGGACCGCTCCGGCCCCGGCCACAGCTCGGCGTCCGGGGAGTACCCGGCCTGCTCGATCAGCGCCACGGTGCGGGTCAGGACGTCGGGGTCGTGGCGGGACTCGTCCGGCCGCTCGGGGTAGTGGTGGACGGTCCGGCCGAGCCGGCTGCACAGCGTCGCGTACAGGTGGGTGTGGAGAATGAGGGCGTGCCAGCCCTCGTCGACCTCGCGGGTCGGGGCGATCCGCACCGTGGGGAACAGGCTCGCGGCGACGACGAACTTGAGCGCCTCGACGACGATGCGGGTGGCCATGTCCGGGGCCATGCCCGGGTTGTTGTCGAGCACGGTGGCGCGGACGTCGTTGAACTGGGCGTCGGTCAGCAGGCGCCTCGGGCTGGGGGCGGCGCCGCCCGCCGGCTTCACGGTGCAGGGCGGCGGAGGGGCGCCGGGAGGGGTGTTGTTGCACGTCATGGGATCGCCTTGGTGTGAGGTCCGATGGTGCAAGGGCCGGGTCCTGCCCTGCGAGGGCGGGGCGGACCGGGAGTCTCAGGGGCGCGCGATGCAGACGGCGAGGGTGCCGAGGGTGCTGAGGACGATCAGGACGTACAGGGCTTGCCGTGCCCGCTCGGTCACCGCGCCCGCCGAGGCCGGGGTTTCAGCGGGCGGAGCGGGTCGCGGTCGCATTCCGGGTGCACCCACATGTCCGGCCGGGCGCCCGATGCCGAGTCTCGGATGACGCGGATCGCGTCGCCGAACACCGGCCGCTGGCAGACGGCGCAGATCCGCCCCGCCGCGGTCATCGCCCGGCCGCCGGGGGCGGGCAGGACCAGACGTCGACGTCGAGGAGCATCGGGCCGTCGTAGCCGAGGATCGGGCCCCGGTAAATGCGGCCCAGGCCGAGCAGCTTGCCGCAGGCGACGCAGGCCTTGCCGCGGGCCTGCTCGATCGTCAGGTCGGAGAACGCCGGCAGCGGCATGTCGGCGCATACGGTGCCCTGCGTCAGCACGAGACCAGCCGCATCTGTGTGACGGGGATGACGAACTCGCGGGCGTCCGCGCCACGGATGTACGCGGCGTCGTAGCGCAGGCCGTACTGGTTCTCTTCGACACAGACGTCCATGAGGGTGCCGCACCTGCCGTCGAGGAGGTCCTGCACGTCCCGGCCGAGCCAGGCATGCGGCACGGACGTGCCGACACGCTCGGGGCTGGGTGTCAGGGTGTAGCGGGCTGCCATGGCGGTGCTCCCTACCGTCGTCAGCGGGTGGTGAGAGCAGCGTAGGATTCGGCCTGCGTCGGCCGAAGTGACCCTCAGTACGGGTACTTTGGACGCAGTGCGCAGGCTGGAGGGGCAGCATGGACAGCAATGCCACCGGCACCCTGACCCGCGGTCAGGGATCCCAACATCGTCCCCGCGGCGGCATAGTGTCCGGCTACGTTTTTCGCGTGATCCGAGAGCAGCTGGACCACACCCAGGAGTCCCTGGCCGAGGTCTTCCATGTCTCGCCGGATACCGTGGCTGGATGGGAGTCAGGTCGGCGGCCTCTCACGTCACTGGCTGTCGGCCAGATGCTGGTACACCGCCACCGGCTCATGCGCATGGGCGTGAGCCCTGGACTGCTCCTTGCGCTTGAGAAGGCGTTGGAAGCGGATGTCCTACTGGCGAGTGCGCTCACTGACGACGGGCCCACAGGTGACAGCCCCCTTGGAGCGTGGGTGATGCAGCGTGACCTCGTCGAGGTGCTGGCTTGGCCTTTGACCGGGGTAACTCCAGAGCCGATGCGCGCCCTCCAGGCCCCGTCAAAGCCAAGGCGAGGCCCCGCGCCCAGGGGGCCAGAACTATCAGTGGGCGACCGCCGCCGATTCTTCCGGTGCATGCGCCGGACCGCCGAGGAGGCGGGGCCGGGCCAGTTTCTCCGACGCCGTCAGGCCCTCTACCTCGCCGGGTACGACGATGCCCCGGATACCTCGGAATGGCTCGCACAGCAGCAGCGTGCAGAGCGGCCAGGGGACTGGCTCACCCAGTGGCTCGCTGCCCGGTCCGTTGCCGCAGTTGCTGCCCGCCAGGGCGATCGGGACCGCATGCAGCACTTCATCTCCACCACGCTGGACGATGACGCGGGCGAAGCAGCAAACCTGAACTACTGGGCGTACTGGATCGGCGAAAGCACACACATCCAAATCTCGGACGACTTCATCGCCACGCACAGCGCGCCTTGGCATGGCCACAAGCTGCTCCAGCACCTCGTGAACGGCCTCGTGCCGCATCAGGGCTTCTTCGACCTCAACCTCCACACTCTCTGGGCCCTGCTTGCCGCGCGCCCCACTCTTCTGCGTGCGACCTCTGCCACAGGGCGCGCCCTCCGCGACCGGCTCCCTGTGCTGTTGGATGGCACTGAGCCCTGGACGCGCGCGCGTCGAGAGCTGGAAGGCATCCGGTACGCGATCCGCCTCGCCGAGGCGTGAAGGAGAGATACAGTGGCTGACGACCTGTCCGCGGTGGCCCGCTTCCTCTACGAAGCCGGCACGCTCAAGCACACACGCCGCACGGGCTGGTGGATGGCTGGGATCAATGATCCGGAGAGCGTTGCTGAACACTCCTGGCGTACCTCGCTCATCGCGTCGATCATCGCAAAGCTGGAAGGCGCTGACCCTGCGCGCGCCGCGTTCCTCGCCGTCTGGCACGACACCCAGGAGACCCGCACGGGGGACGTGAACCACCTCGGGAAGAAGTACGCGTCCAGTGCTGACCCTGAGGCTGTAACGGCCGACCAGACGGCCGGCATGCCCGAAGTGCTGGCGTCTACGATTCAGGATCTGGTCGCTGAGTACGAGGCGAAGGGCTCTCCCGAAGCGATCTGCGCACGTGACGCCGACAAGTTGGAGTGCATGCTCCAAGGCATCGAGTACAAGGCCCAGGGGTACCAGGCCGCACAGCGGTGGATCGACAACAGCCGAGCCCGGCTCACGACCGAGACGGGGCAGAGGCTGGCAGACGAGCTCCTTGGGCAGGGCACCCTCGACTGGCTGCGGGCAGCCATCGGCGAGACGAACTGAGCCCAGACGCACGAAAACGCGCCCTCCCGGCCCGAAGGCCGAGAGGGGGCGCTGTGCAGTGGGGCATCAGTTCCTGGATCGCGGCGACGATCCGGCGGGCGAGGCACACGTGTCCGGCGTCGGTCGGGTGGACGCCGTCGCCGCCGATGTAGGCGGTGATGGCGGAGGTGATGAACGGCCCGTGCGTGGCGATCAAGAAGCCGGCGGCGTCGTAGCAGCCGCCCGTCAGCGGGCTGACGAACGGAATCCCATCAGCAGCAGCGGCCGCTGTCACGTATTCCGAGGCGGGGCTGAAGCCGCCGCCCGGGGAGGAGGAGGCGGACACCGTCCGCGAACTCGTCGATCCGGGGAAGGCCGACATGGACCCGTCCCGGCGCGGCATCCTCGCGGCCGGCGTCTTCTCGGCCGCCCTGGCGATCCCCGCGTTTCCCGATCTCGCGGGCGCCGACACTCCCGACCCGGTACGGCCCGGCAAGGGCACGGTCCGGATCGGGCGGGCGCAGGCCGCCTCCGTCCGGGCCATGACGGACCGCATCGCCGACTTCCTCGCGGGCGCGCTCGGTCGGCGCCCGGAAGGCGTAGGGGCTGCGCCGGGCCGGAGCGGGGCCCCTGTCGCGCCGCCGGAGCCGGGCAGCCCGCCCTCCGCCCCGTCAGAGGCGGGAGCGGAGGGACGGGTGGTCGGCGACCACCGTCGCGGAGCCGGGGGCGATCTCGGTGAAGCCCGCGTCGCGGACCACCGGGAGGCCGCCGGTCGTGAGGGCCGGCCACTGGTCGGGGGCGGCGGTGCGGACCTCCAGGCGGAAGCCGGAGTCCTGCCAGGCGGCGCGCTCCGCGGCGGTCAGGTCCCACCAGGCGAGCTGCGCCGCGTGCCCGGCCTGGGCCATGGTCTTGCCGGCGGACATCTCCAGGTCCGGGTTGAGCCACAGCACCGGCACGCCCGCGGTGGCGGCCGGCACCGGGGCGGGGTCGTCGAGGTCGGTGCCCGACACCTGGAGTTTGGCGAGCTCCTTGGGCCAGCCGTCCAGCGGGACCGGCGGGAAGACCCTTACCTGCGCGGTGCCGCCGTCGACCGTGATGCCGGGCAGTGCGCACGCCTTGCGCCACTCCGCGCCGCGGGCCCGGCGGACCACCTTGCGGATCCGTGCGTCCTGCCAGTCGCGGACGGCCTCGGCCCATTCGCCGCCGTCGCGCGCCCGCTCGTCCGCCAGCAGGACCAGTACGGCGCGCGCGGCCGTCTCCAAGGCGTCCGTACGGGCGGGCGGTTCGGCCTTCTCGATCCGCACGACCAGCGGCAGGACGAACTGCGGCGCCTCGTCGCGGGGCAGGCGCCCCTGCCGGAAGGGGCTGTCGGCGCCGACCGCGGGTACGTCTGCAGGAGGATGCGTGTGCTGGCTGCTCATCCCGCCAAGGATGCCAGGCTCCGCCGTAAGGAGGACGCCGCGGGGGTGGGGCACCGGCGACGATCGTGTACATGAAGAGCGAACTGTTCTCCTCCGATGCCCTTGTCCGCCCTGCCGCCGCCCCCGGAATGGCCCTCCAGAACGCCAAGTCGGTGCGGTACGCCGTCGACGGCGAGATGCTCGCCCGGCAGGGCTCGATGGTCGCCTTCCGCGGCGACCTGCGGTTCGAGCGGAAGGGGCAGGGCATCGGCGGGATGCTCAAGCGTGCCGTCACCGGCGAGGGGCTGCCGCTGATGTCCGTCCGCGGCCGGGGCGAGGCCTGGTTCGCGCACCGGGCCGGCAACTGCTTCATCGTCGAGTTCGAGCCGGGCGACGCCCTGACCGTCAACGGCCGCAACGTGCTGTGCTTCGACTCCACGCTCGCGTACGAGATAAGGATGGTGAAGGGCGCCGGGATGACCGGGGGCGGCCTGTTCAACAGCCTCTTCACCGGGACGGGGAAGCTCGCCGTCGTGTGCGACGGCGCCCCGATCGTCATCCCCGTCACCGCCGCCTCCCCGGTGTACGTGGACACGGACGCGGTGGTCGGCTGGAGCGCGCAGCTGGAGACGGGCCTGCACCGCTCCCAGTCGGTCGGCTCGATGCTGCGCGGCGGCTCCGGCGAGGCCGTGCAGCTGGAGCTGCGGGGGGAGGGCTTCGTCATCGTCCGGCCCAGCGAGGTCACCGAGGCGGCCGGTTCTGCGACCTGAGGCTCACCCGTGGGCAGGTGAGGGCCTTCGGCGATGCGGGGGGTGTCAGGTGAGGGCGTCGGCGAGCATGAAGGCGGCCACGGCCAGCAGGACGGCGGCGAAGGCGCGTTGCAGCAGGGTGCCGGTGACCTTGGAGGCCAGGCGTTTGCCGTCCCAGGCGCCGAGGATCGCGGCGCCGGCGAAGGGGCCGACGAGCGCCCAGTCGATGCCTGCGGTGGTGGCGCCCCGGGTGGCCAGGGAGGCGACGGAGTTCGCGGAGATGACCAGCAGGCTGGTGCCGACCGCTGCCTGCATTTCGAGGGCGAGGACGCCGACCAGGGCGGGGACGGCGAGGAAGCCGCCGCCGACGCCGAGCAGCCCGGTCAGTGCCCCCAGGCCGGCCCCGGTCCCGGCCGCCTTCGCCGGCCGTACCGCGGTGGTGCCGTCGCCGCCGCTGCGGCCGGGCCGCAGCATCCGTACGGCGGCGAGGGCCGCGACGGCGGCGAACGCGGCGGTCAGCAGCGCTTGCGGCAGGCGGGATGCGGCGGCCCCGGCCGCGGCGGCGGGCAGGAGTCCGGCCGCGGCGAACAGGGCACCGGCTTTCCAGCGGACGTTGCCGGTGCGGGCGTGGGCGTACAGGGCGGTGAGCGAGGTGGCGGTGACGATGATCAGGGCGGCCGTGGTGGCGGCGGCCGGGGTGAAGCCGAGCAGGTAGATCAGCGCGGGGACGGCGAGGACGCTGCCGCCTCCGCCGAGCGCGCCGAGCGCGAGCCCGACCACTGCCCCGGCGGCCAGGGCCAGGAGCAGCGCGCTCACGCTATGACACCGCCGCCGCCCTGGCCGCCGGTGACCGGCAGCCCCTCACGGGCCCAGGCGGTCATGCCGCCGGTGACGTCCGTGGCCTCGATGCCGCGGTCGGCCAGGAGCCTGGCGGCCTGCCGGGAGCGGTGGCCGGAGCGGCAGATCGCCACGACCGGCCTGCCCTGGGCGGAGGCCGGGAGCGGTGCCCCGGCCGTCAGGCGGGACAGCGGCAGGTGCAGCGCGTCGGGTGCGTGCCCGGCTTCCCACTCCGGTGCTTCGCGGACGTCCAGCAGCACGGCCCGGCCGTCACCGGTGCGCTGGTGGGCCTGACTGGGGGTGAGGCGGCCGGGGCCGCGGCGGAGGAGCGAGAACATCGTCTGATCACTTTCGTGCGGGCGGTGCGGGGTGGGCGGTGCGGGGCGGGCAGGGCGGGCAGGGCGGGTCAGCCGGTGCGGCCGGTGTGGCCGGGGCGGGTGAGGGGAAGGCCGGCCTGGTCGGCGGCGGTGAAGTCGTCGTCGACGGCGACCACGTCCCGGCCTGCGGCATCCAGCAGGGACGCGGCGATCGCCGCGCGCATCCCGGCGGCGCAGTGCACCCACACCGTCCCCTCCGGCACGGCGCCGATGCGGCCGTGCAGCTCGTGGATCGGGATGTGGACCGAGCCGTCGATGAAGCCGCCCGCGCGCTCGGAGTTCCGCCGCACGTCCAGGACGACCACGTCGTCGCCGCGCTCGCGCACCCGGGCGAGGTCGGCGAAGCGGGCGCGGGGGAAGGAGGCGAGCCGCTCGCCGGCGCGGACCCAGCCGGCCGGGTCGCCGGTGGCGGCGGCGGCCGGGCGGTCGATGCCCACGCGGGCCAGCTCGCGCTGCGCGTCGGCGACCTGCCGAGGAGTGTCGGCGAGCAGGGTGACGGGCTTGCCCCACGGGATCAGCCAGGCCAGGTACGTGGCGAGCTTGCCGTCGCCCTCGAAGTTGAACGACCCGGCCACGTGCCCCTCGGCGAACGCCATGCGGCTGCGCAGGTCCACCACCCACTCGCCCGCGGCCAGCCGGGCAGCGATCTCCCCGCCGTCCGCGCGCCGGGGCGGGGTCAGGTCGAGCGGCGCGGGACCGGCGGCGTTGGCCGGGCCCATGTGCGCGTAGTACGCGGGCACGTCGTCCAGCCCGGCGAGCATCTGCGCGACGAAGGTGTCCACGTCCAGGGTCAGGGCGTCGTTGGTCTCGCGCTCCTTGCCGATCGTGGTCGCGTCCCCCTCGGCCTGCGAGGAAGAGCAGAAGCTGCCGAACCCGTGTGTGGGCAGCACCGGCACCTCGTCGTCCAGCTCGTCGGCCAGCCGGTGTGCGGAGGCGTGCTGGGCGCGGGCCAGCTGCTCGGTCAGCCGCGGCTCGACGAGGTCCGGGCGGCCCACGCTGCCGATCAGCAGCGAGCCGCCGGTGAACGCGGCCACCCCGCGTCCGTCCTCGGCGAGGGCGTAGGCGGTGTGGTGCGGGGTGTGGCCGGGAGTGGCGATCGCCCGCAGGGTGAGGCCCTCGTCGACCGCCACGGTGTCGCCGTCGGCGACCGGGGTGCGGGCGAAGGCCACCCGCGCCCCGGCCGGCACCAGGTACCGGGCGCCGGTGACGCGGGCCAGCTCCAGGCCGCCGGTGATGTAGTCGTTGTGCACGTGGGTCTCGGCGACGTAGGCGATGCGCACCCCGCGCCGGGCCGCTGCGGCGATGACCTGGTCGATGTCGCGCGGCGGGTCGATGGCCACTGCCGCATCGGGCCCGCCGGCCAGGTAGCTGCGGTTGCCCAGGCCCTCGAATTCCAGGGTGTCGACGAAGAACACGGCTACGACTCCTCTTGACGGTGTACCCCGGGGGGTATCGGATACCTACCCTAGCATTCATACCCGGGGGGGTATTCCGTACGGACGGAAGCGCCCCGCACCGGCATTGCCCCGCCTCATGCGGGTACCCGCCGGGGTAAAGAGGAATCACTCATTCCGAACCAGTGGGGAGTGTCCGTGTCCTACGACCGCACCGTCCGCCTCGACGCCGGCTTCGACACCGCCGTCACCGCCGTCCGCAAGGCCCTGGCCGACCAGGGCTTCGGTGTCCTCACCGAAATCGACGTCAAGGCCACCCTCAAGGCCAAGCTCGGCCACGACATGGAGGACTACCTGATCCTCGGCGCCTGCAACCCGCCGCTGGCCCACCGGGCCCTCGAAGCAGACCGCAGCATCGGCCTGCTCCTGCCCTGCAACGTCGTCGTCCGCGCCGACGGCGACACCACCCTCGTCCAGGCCCTGGACCCGAACACCATGGTCACCCTGAGCGGACTGCCCGCCCTCGAACCCGTCGCCGACGAGGCCGCCGCCCGCCTCGACGCCGCTCTGGCCGCCCTCACCTGACCGGCCCGGCCGGGTCCCGGGCCCCTGGCGCGCACCGCTGCCGGGGCCGCGGGGACCCTCCGGCGGCCCCCGGGGGTGACGGGCCGGACGCCGAGGGCCTCGCGACCGGCTCCCTGACCCGTGGACGCGTGTCGGGGGCGGCCCCGTCAGGTTCCGACGAGCTCGGAGACCTTCACGAAGCGGTAGCCGCGCTTGCGGAGCTCCGGCACGATCTTGCGGACGGCCTCCTCGGTGACCGGGGCGGCGCTGCGCGTGCAGTGCATGACCACCACCGAGCCGGGCCTGACCCCGGCAAGGACCTGCGCGGCCACCGCATCCGGGTCCTTGGCGAAGGCGTCGCCGCTGACGACGTCCCACTGCACGGCCGTCACCCCGGATCCCGCCAGGGCGCGCAGCGCCCGCTCGTCGTGGCAGCCGCCGGGGAAGCGGAAGTAGGGGACGGTGTTGACCGCGCCGGCCTTGCGGAACGCGGCGAAGGCCCGGTCGACGTCGGCGCGGGCGGCCGCGCTGTCGAGCGCGGGGAGCCCGTAGCAGGGGGACGTGAAGGCGTGGTGGCTGTAGGAGTGGTTGGCGACCTCGAAGACGGGGTCGGTGCCGATGGCCTTGGCCTGGTCGGGGTACTCCTCGGCCCAGCGGCCGGTCATGAAGACGGTCGAGGGCACGTTGAGCGTTTTCAGGGTGCTGATGAGTCCGGGGTTGTCGAAGCGCTCCCCGGCCGCGGCGCGCGGCCCCTGGTCGGCCGTCATGTCGGCGTCGAAGGTCAGGGCGACGGTCTTCTCGGTCTGCTGCCGGGCCCGCTCGAAGACGGGGGTCAGCCCGTTCGGGCCCGGTGCCAGGGTGGGGGCCTTGCCGGGGCCGTGGCCGACGGCGGGGGAGCCCGGCGGGGCCGCCGCCGGGGAGGAGGCGGGGGAGGCGGGTGAGGAGGCCGCGGGCGGGGCGGCGGGCGTGCCCAGACGGGCCTGGCCGGCGGTACCGGACGCGGCGCCGCCGCCTCCGCAGCCGGAAAGGGCGGCGCACAGGGCGGCGCCGAGGGCGGCCGCGGCCGCCGCATTGCGCACAGAAAGGGTCACGCCCGCAAAATATATGACGATCTGATGGTCGGATGGTCACACCACGGGGGCCGGCAGGGTGATTCGCCCCGCCGGCCCGCGGCCGCGGGGGCTCCGCGGCGCCCGGGACGGGACGGGCACCGGGGTGCGGGGACGGGGAGGCCGGGGGCGGGGAGGCTCAGTGCCAGGGGCCGGTCACCGCGAAAGTCGTCCCCGGGGTGTAGGCGTTGACGAACATGGCGCGCCCGTCGGGCGAGAAGGTGACGCCGGCGAACTCGCCCCACTCCGGCGCGCCCGGCCCGCCGATGTCGTCGGCGTTCCGGGCCACCGGGTACACCTCGCCGCCGCGGGTGACCCCGAAGACGTACTGGGCGCCGCCGCCGTCCTCGCACACCATCAGCCCGCCACCCGGGGCCAGGCAGATGTTGTCGGGGGAGTCACCGGGCAGGACGGCCCCCGCCGCCGGCCCGAACAGGACCTCCAGGCGGATCACGGCGCGCCGCGGGTCGTGGAACCACACCTGGCCGTGGTGGTCGGCGGCCGACCCCTCGGCGCTGCGGGCGAAGCTGGAGACGAAGTGGACCCCGCCGCCGCCCCAGTAGCAGCCCTCCAGCTTCTGCGCGTGCGTGATGCCGCCCGGCCCGAAGTCCTGGAACCGGATCGGGGTGCCGGCCGCCGCCGGGTCCGGTACGGGTACCCACTCGGCCGGGAGTTCGGTGCCGGGCTCGTCCACCGCGGACAGGTCCGGCACCCCGCGCACGCGCAGCGCCTGGAGGGTTCCGCCGGCCCGCAGGGAGCCGGGTCCGCCGAGCGGGCGGGCGGGCAGGAAGCGGTAGAAGAGGCCGAACGGCTCGACGAAGGCGTCCTCGGTCTCGTACACGATGCCGGTGGCCGGGTCGACGGCGACCGCCTCGTGCGCGAACCGGCCCATCGCCGTCAGCGGGACGGCGCCCGAGCGGAGCGGGTCGGTGGGGTCGACCTCGAAGACCCAGCCGTGGTCCTCGGCGTAGCCGGAGGTGCCCGCGCGGTCCTCGGTCTCCTCGCAGCTCAGCCACGTGTCCCACGGGGTGGGGCCGCCCGCGCAGTTCACGGCGGTCCCGGCGAGGGCGACGCGCTCGGCGGTGACCCGGCCGTCCGGCGCCAGGTCGAGGACCGTGCAGCCGCCGCGCGCGGCCGGGTCGTACACGAGACCGGGCACGGGGGGAACGCGCAGGGCGGCGGCGGGCCCGTTCTCGTGGTTGCGGACCAGGCGCACGGCGCCGGAGGACCCGGCGAAGGCGGCCATGCCGTCGCAGTTGCCCGGTACGGGCCCCTCCCCGGAGCGCAGCGGCTCGCCGGCGCGGGACAGGACCCGGTAGGCGAAGCCGGCGGGCAGGTCGAGCAGCCCGTACGGGTCGGGCAGCAGCGGCCCGTACCCGCCGCCCCGCCGGGCGGCGGCGACCCGCGGGCCGGCGGCGAACAGTGCACCGAGCGCTCCGGTGAAGCTGACACCCGCGGCGGCGAGCAGACTGCGACGGCTGACGGACATGGGGCGGCTCCCCGGTGCAGGCGGCGGGAGTTGACGCGCCCGTGGTACCACGCCGCCCCACCCCGCCGGGTCCTGCCGGGCCCGGCCCGGCCGCCGCGGTCACCCCGGCGGCGGTGCGGGGTGGGGGCGGGGCGGGGCAGGGGTGGGGGCGGGCGGGAGCCGGCGGGTCGGCAACGGTTGGAGGCGGCGGGAGGGGGGCGGGGAGCCGACCAGTCGGCACCGGAAGCGCGAGGCGGGGGGCGGGGTGGGCGGGAGTCGATGGGTCGGGGTCGGTAGTGGTACTGGGGGTGTCCCGGGCAGTTGATGGTGTCCGGGGCGGGCCGGTCCCTCAAGGGCGCGCCCGTTGGGCGCGTCGCTGCGCGATGGCCCTGGCGGGCCACCCTTGACCGACCGACCCGCCCCGGAGGCATTTTTTTCTGCCGGGACGCCCCCAGGGGAACGGCCTGGGGGTACGTGGACCATTCAGGGCCATCAGAGCCCTTTCCCTCCCGCCCCGCAGGCCCCTTTCGCCCCACCGGCATCAGCCGACCCGCCGACGGAAGCCGGGTTGGGCTGTGACGTCGGGAAACGATGTCCAGAGCATCATCCGCAGACAGGAGCGCGTCGGATCGCTACGTGGGCGTCCTCGGCTCAGCGTCCGGCGGCGGTCAGGGGCTGGGGCGCGCGGCAGATCGCTACGTGGGCACCCTCAGCTCCGCGGCCATCGGCCGTCGTCATGGGCAGCGAAGCGCCCCGGCCCGCTTCGCCCTCCTCACCCCTGCGCGACACCGGGCCGTCGCGGGGCGCGAAGCGCCCCAGCCCACTCCCTGCTCCTCCCATATCGGCCTCCGGCCGCAGGACGAACGCATCCGCCCCGCCCACCGCCATGATCCGGCGATCCAGAGGTCCGGCGGTCAGCCGCCGAGCCGACGGCGTCCCCGTAACGATCCGCCGCGCCACCCCCGCCCCTGACGGCCGCCGGGCGCTGAGCCGAGGGCGCGTACGTAGCGATCCGGTGCGCTCCTGTCCGCGGATGATGCTCTGGACGTCGTTTCGTGCGGTCAGAGCCAACCGGGCTCCCGCTGGCGGGTCTGCTGATGCCGGTGGGACGGATGCGGCGGCCGGGGCGGGAGGGCAGCGGCTCTGATCCGCCCGGTAGGTGACGGTCCCTCCAGGCCGTTCCCCTGGGGGCTTCCCGGCAGCTTGTTGGCGTTCCGGGGCGGGCCGTCCTGTCCAGGGTGGCCCGCAAGGGCCATCGCGCAGCGACGCGACCAACGGGAGCGCCCTTTACAGGACGGCCCGCACCGGAAGGACAATCGGCTGCCGGGACACCCCCGGCACCACCCGACCCCGAGCCACATGGCTCCCGACCATCCGGCTCCCGCCGACGCCTTCCAGACCCCGCCCGACCGGCCCCCGCCCGCACCACCCCCGCCGTCGGTGCGCCGCGCCCCCGGTGGTCGGGGTGGGTGCACCGTTCCCGGGCTGTCCGGTGGCGGAGGCGGTGTGCCCGCGGCGGGCTGCCCGGCAGTCCGGAGGCGGCGGACGTCCGTCCGGGCCTCCCGGGAGCCGGGGGGCGGTGTTCCCGCCGCCTCACGGCTCCCGGGCCAGGGGGCCTCGTACGCCTGGCTCTTACGCTTGTGCGCTCGTACGAGCTGCGCCCGCACGAACCGCACCCAGGCGAGCCCGGCGCCCCGGCGGGCGGCGGGCGCCGCCCGTCAGGCGAGCTTGGCGCTCAGGGTGATGGTGGTGCCCGTGAGGGCCTGGCTCACCGGGCAGTTCTTCTTGGCGTCCTGTGCGGCCGCCTCGAAGCCCTCCGCGTCCAGGCCCGGGACCTCGCCCTCCACCGTCAGGTGGATGCCGGTGATGCCCTCGCCGGGCTGGAACGTGACGTCGGCCTTGGTCTCCAGGCGGGCGGGCGGGGTGCCCTTGCCGGCCAGGGCGTGCGACAGGGCCATCGAGAAGCAGCTGGAGTGCGCGGCCGCGATCAGCTCCTCCGGGCTGGTCTTGCCGTTCGGGGCCTCGGCCCGGGCGGGCCAGGAGACGTCGTAGGAGCCGAGGCCCGAGGAGTCGAGGGTGACGACACCCTTGCCCTCCAGCAGGTTGCCTTCCCAGACGGTGTGTGCGTGGCGCGTGGTGGCCATGTTCTCTGTATCCCTTCGCGGATGGGGGAGCGGCCGGGTGCCTCGACGGCGCCCGGCGCCCCCAAACCTACTGGGACACCAGGGGTTTCGCGTCGCGCGCCAGCGCGGTGAGCCGGGAGATGGCGCGGAAGTACTTCTTGCGGTACCCGCCGTTCAGCATGTCGTCGCCGAACAGCCGGTCGAAGGGGACGCCGGACGCGAGCACGGGTATCTCGCGGTCGTAGAGCCGGTCCGCGAGGACGACCAGGCGCAGCGCCGTCGACTGGTCGGGCACGGGGACGACGCCGGTGAGGCAGACGGCGGTGATGCCGTCGGTGAGGGCGCCGTACCGGCTGGGGTGGACCTTCGCCAGGTGTTCCAGCAGCCCGGGGAAGTCGTCCAGGCTCGCGCCCTCCGTGGCGTACGCGGCCTTGGCCACCTGCTCGTCGGAGAAGGGGGCGGGGGCCTCGGGCAGGCCGCGGTGGCGGTAGTCCTGGCCGTCGATGCGCAGCGGCCGGAAGTGCGCCGACAGGCCCTGGATCTCGCGGAGGAAGTCCGCGGCGGCGAAGCGGCCCTCGCCGAGCTTGCCGGGCAGGGTGTTCGAGGTGGCGGCGAGGGCCACGCCCTGCTCGACGAGGCGGCTGAGGAGCGAGGACACCAGCACGGTGTCGCCGGGGTCGTCGAGTTCGAACTCGTCGATGCACAGCAGCCGGTGCCCGCCGAGGGTCTGCACGGTCTGCTGGAAGCCGAGTGCGCCGACCAGGTTGGTGAGCTCCACGAAGGTGCCGAAGGCCTTCAGGGCGGGTTCGGCCGGGGTGGAGTGCCACAGCGAGGCCAGCAGGTGCGTCTTGCCGACGCCGTACCCGCCGTCGAGGTAGACCCCGCGCGGGCCGGACGGTGCGGCGGCCTTCGGTGCGCGGCCGAACCAGCGCCGCTTGCCGGAGCCGGTGGCGTGCGCGCCGCCGAGGCCGGAGGCGAAGTCGGCGAGGACGCCGACAGCCTCGGCCTGGCTGGGCTGGGCGGGGTCCGGGTTGTACGTGTCGAAGCGCACCGAGTCGAACCGCGGCGGCGGCACCATCTCGGCCACCAGCCGCTCGGCGGGCACCCGGGGCTCGCGTGCGCAGAGGGCCTGCGGGCCGGCGTCGGCGGCCGGGTGGCGCCCGTGGGTGGAACCGGCGGCGGAGAGTGAGGTTGACACAGCTCTTAACTCTACGGGGCGTGGCACACTGCACCGATGCGACGCCTGTTCCCTGTGACCGATCAGACATCCCGCCCCGCGGACTCCGCCGGGCCCGCGCCGGACGCCGGTGACCGAGAGTGGTCGCTGGACGAGCTCGCGGAGGCGTACGCGTATCCGCCGATCGGGCCGGACGGGCACTGGCTGCGGGCCAACATGGTCTCCACGCTCGACGGGGCGGCGCAGCACGAGGGGCGCTCCCAGCCGATCTCCGGCGAGACCGACATGCGGATCTTCGGCACGCTGCGGGCCCTGGCGGACGTGGTGATCGCCGGAGCGGAAACGGTTCGCCAGGAGGGGTACCGGCCGGCCCGCGCCCGTGAGGCCTTCGCGGCCCGCCGGGCGGCGGCCGGGCAGGGCCCGGCGCCGGCGATCGCCGTCGTCACCTCCGGGATGGACCTGGACTTCTCGCTGCCGCTGTTCGCCTCCCCGCTGGTGCCGACACTCGTCGTGACGGGCGCCGGGGCTCCGGCCGAACGGGTGGCGGAGGCCGGGCGGGCGGGCGTCGAGGTCGTGGTCGCGGGCGACGGGGCGGCCGTGGACCCGGCGCGCGCGGTGCGCGAGCTGGCGGCCCGCGGGCTGCGCCGCCAGCTCACGGAGGGCGGGCCTCGGCTGCTGGGCCAGTTCGTCGCGGCGGGGGTGCTGGACGAGCTGTGCCTGACCGTGTCGCCGATGCTCACGGCGGGGGGTGCCCAGCGGATCGCCGGAGGGCCCTCCGTGGCCGTCCCGCACCGGTTCGCGCCCGCGCTGGTGCTGGAGGAGGCCGGGTTCCTCTTCACGAGCTACCGTCGGATCTGACAACGGGCGGAATTCCTCGTTCCGCTTTGCTTCCGGTGGGCACATATATCTGCGCCGCCCCGCGCGACAGCGGGGCAGGATGGTTTCCGCAAGGGCCGCGGCCTGCCGCCGCCGCCCATGAAGGAGAGGGCGTCCGTGTTCACGAGCGTTTTGATGATCGAGCAGCCGCTGACCACCGTCGACGTGGACTTCGTCACCACCCTGCACGGGGACGACCCGGTCTCCTTCATCGTGCTCATGCAGCCGAGGGGCGACCAGGACCGCCTGCTGCGCGCCATCGACGACGTCGCGCTCGGCGAGCTGCCCGAGGCGCTCCACGAGGCCGACGAGCCCGAGGGCGCGGCCGCCCTCGGGCCTGCGGAGCAGGCCCTCGCCCACTCCCTGGAAGCCCTGCGGAGAAAGGGCGCCACCGCCGTCGGGGAGATCGTCGAGGACCATCCGCTGGACAGGCTGAAGGCCGTCGTCGAGGAGAAGGGCGCCGACGAGGTGATCGTCCTGACCGCCCCGCACTTCGTCGAGGAGTTCTTCCACCGGGACTGGGCCTCCCGCGCCCGCCACAAGGTCGGGGTTCCGGTGCTCAAGCTCTTCGCCCACAACGAATAGGCTGGCGTCCGACACGTTCGCGCCGGGACGGCCCCCGCACCCGCAGGGGCCGGGCCGCCCCGGCGCACCCGACCCGCCCGCACTTTGGGGAGAAGCCGTATGACGCCGCAGCCCGGCCTGCCGAACGCCATGGAACGCCCGCACTTCATCGGCATCGGCGGCGCCGGGATGTCCGGCATCGCGAAGATCCTCGCCCAGCGCGGCGCCGCCGTCGCCGGCAGCGACGCCCGCGACTCCGACACCGCGCAGGCGCTGCGCGCCCACGGCGCGACCGTCCACATCGGGCACGCCGCCGCCCACCTCGCCGACGACGCCACCAGCGTCGTCGTCTCCAGCGCCATCCGCGCCGACAACCCCGAGCTGGCCCGCGCCGCCGAGCTCGGCATCCCCGTCGTGCACCGCTCCGACGCCCTCGCCGCCCTCATGGACGGCCTGCGGCCGATCGCCGTCGCCGGCACCCACGGCAAGACGACCACCACCTCCATGCTGGCCGTCTCCCTCTCGGCCCTCGGCCTGGACCCCTCCTACGCCATCGGCGGCGACCTGGACGCCCCCGGCTCCAACGCCCACCACGGCACCGGCGACATCTTCGTCGCCGAGGCGGACGAGAGCGACCGCAGCTTCCACAAGTACGCCCCGCAGGTCGCGATCATCCTCAACGCGGAGCTCGACCACCACGCGAACTACGCCTCCATGGACGAGATCTACGAGTCCTTCGAGACGTTCGTCGGCCGGATCGTGCCCGGCGGCACCCTCGTCGTCGCCCACGGGCAGGCCGGCGCCGCCGAGATCGCCGCCCGCGTCCGCGGCCGCGACGGCCTCACCGTCGTCACCTACGGCGAGGAGGAGGACGCCGACGTCCGCATCGAGGACATCACCCCGCGCGGCCTGGCCGGCGAGGTCACCGTCCGCCTCGACGGCCGCTCCCTCACCTTCACCGTCTCCGTGCCCGGCCGCCACTACGCGCACAACGCCGTCGCCGCCCTCGCCGCCGGAGCCGCCCTCGGCATCCCCGCCGACGACCTCGCCGCCGCCCTCGGCAAGTACACCGGCGTCAAGCGCCGCCTCCAGCTCAAGGGCGAGGCCGCCGGCGTGCAGGTCATCGACTCCTACGCCCACCACCCCACCGAGATGACCGCCGACCTGGAGGCCATCCGCGGCGCCGCCGGCGACTCCCGGATCCTCGTCGTCTTCCAGCCGCACCTGTTCTCCCGCACCCAGGAGCTCGGCAAGGAGATGGGCCAGGCCCTCGCCCTCGCCGACGCCTCCGTGGTCCTCGACATCTACCCGGCCCGCGAGGACCCGATCCCCGGCGTCACCAGCGAGATCATCATCTCGGCCGCCCGCGCCGCCGGCGCCGACACCACCGCCGAACACGACAAGGACGCCGTCGCCGACGTGATCGCGGGAATGGCCAAGCCCGGCGATCTCGTTCTCACCATGGGCGCGGGAGACGTCACGGACCTGGGACCGGCGATCCTCGCCCGCCTGGCGGGCTGAGCCGGGCAGACAGGGCCCACGGGCCGGACGAGGGAGCGGAAGAGTCATGGCGTACGAGGTCGAGAAGACGGACGAGCAGTGGCAGGCGGAGCTGACGCCGTCCGAGTACCAGGTGCTGCGCCTGGCCGGCACCGAGCCGGCGTTCCGCGGCGAGTACACCGACACCACGACGGCGGGCGTCTACACCTGCCGCGGCTGCGGCGCCGAGCTCTTCCGCTCCACCGAGAAGTTCCCCTCCCACTGCGGCTGGCCGTCCTTCTACGACCCGAAGGACACCGACGCGGTCGAGCTGCGCGCGGACACCTCGCACGGCATGGTCCGCACCGAGGTGCTCTGCGCCCGCTGCGGCTCGCACCTCGGCCACGTCTTCGAGGGCGAGGGCTACCCCACCCCCACCGACCAGCGCTACTGCATCAACTCGATCTCCCTGCGCCTGGTCCCGCAGGCAGACCAGGGCTGATCCGTCCGTCAGATCAGGCTGTGGCGGACCGCGCGGGCCACCGCGTGGGCGCGGTTGCGGGCCTGGAGGCGGGCCATCAGCTCGTACACCACGTTCTTGACGGTGTGCTCCGAGCAGGACAGGGTGCGGGCGATGACCGCGTTGCCGTGGCCCTCCGCCATCAGCGTCAGGACCGCGGTCTGCCGGGCCGTCAGCCGCGGGACGTCCGCCCCCGCCGGGCGGGCCGCCGGTGCGGCGGCGGAGTGTGCGGCCGACCCGGCGGCCGCGCCGAGCAGGCGGACCAGCGCCGGGTACGGCATGCGGCCGTCCCCGGCGAGGCGCAGCAAATCCCCCCGGTCCGTCAGGTCACCTGCCGGCGCGGGCAGCGGGCGCGAGAGTTCGGCGACGGCGCTCACAGCAGGCCGACCCGGAGCGCGTAGGCGACCGCGTGGGCGCGGTTGCGCAGGCGGAAGCGCTGGGTGATGTCGTGCACGACGGTCGTGACCGTCCGCGGGGAGTAGCACAGCTGCTTGGCGATCTCGTTGGTCTCGTGGCCGTCGGCGACCAGGCGCAGCACGCTGCGCTCCCGCTCGCTCAGGCCGGGCGCCGGCCGGCGGTCCGCGGCGGGCCCGGCCGCCGCGGTGGCGCCGTGCCCGCCGGGGCGTTCCAGCAGCCGGTCCAGGAGGTCGGGCGGCAGCGTGCAGTCGCCGCGGGAGGCCGCCAGGACGGCGCGGGCCAGGGCGGCGGCGTCCGCCTCGCGGCGGCGCAGCAGTCCGCGGGCCCCGGCCGCTATCGCGTGCAGGGCGCCCTCCGGTTCCAGCTCGCCCGCGACGAGGACGACGTCGGGGCGGGACGGCGCGTCGCGGACGGTGCGCAGGACGTCCAGCTCCGGCCGGCCGACCCGGTCCACGGTCATGACCACGACCCGCGGCTCGCGGCCCGGCGCCGCCGGGGCGAGTTCGGCGCAGGCGAACAGGGTGCTCTTCGTTCCGGCTTCCAGCACGGGGTCGAACGCGACGACGTCGACAGGGACGGGTTCTCCCACCTGTTCCTCCGTTGATCACCCGCCGCCCGGGGTGCCGGGCGGCGGAAAGGGGCACTGCACCCAGGCTGCGGCCGGCCCGCCCGGTGCGGCATCGGGCCGCGGCCCCCACATTCGTGGAGAACGGCGTCAGAAGGCGCGGATCCTGTGAAGACCGCAGCGCCCAGGCCGGACCGGCCCCGGCCGGACGGGTGTACGGGGGTACGGAGCCGGTGCGCCGTCCCCCGTACCCCGCAGGCCGGGGCCGCCGCGGCGGCCCGTACGGGCGGTGCGTGCGCAGGGTCGGCGGGGGGCTCCGCGGAATATGGGGGAACGGCCCCCATGTGCGCGCGCCCCGCCTCTGCGAGGTTTCTCCCCGTGACCGACACCGCCACCACCGCCGCCGGAGCAGACCGGGCCGGGGGCCTCGCCCCCGCCTGGTGGGCCCGGGCCCTGAACCTGAGGGAGCGGCTCGCCGCCCCCGGAGCCCCCGCCCCCGCCCCGGCCGGCGCCGCCCGCACCCGGCCCGATTCCTGGTCCCTCGGGGACGCGGCGGGCTTCGCGGCCCGCCTGGCGGCCCTGGGGGTGGCGGAGGAGGCGGCGTACGCCCTCGCGGCGGAGGAGCCCGCCCGGCTGGCCGCCCGCGCCGGGGACGCCCCGGCCTGGGCGCGGTACACGGAGCAGGTCGTGGCCTCCCTGCCCGAGGACGCGGCCGGGGCTGCAGGCTCCGGCCGCACGGACGCGGCGGCCGGCGGGGCCGCGGTCTTCCTGCCGGTGCTGGCGCCGTTCGTCGCCCCGGCCTGGGCGGAGGCCGAGGCCCGCACCCGGGCCGTGCCCGGCGCCGGCGAACCGGAGGTGTTCCGGGCCGCGTTCGAGGAGGCGCTGGGGGACCGACTGGTCCGGCAGGCGGCCCGCACCCTGGTCCGCGAGCTCCACCGGGCCCGCACCGCCGGCCTGCTGGCCGGGGCGACGCCCCGGGAGCGGTTCGCGTCGTTCACCGCCCGGCTCGGCACCCGGCAGGGGCTGGCGGAGCTTTTCGCCCGCCACCCGGTCCTGGCCCGGATGCTCGGCCAGACCTGCGCGCACGCCGCCGCGGCCGCCGCCGAGCTGATGGACCGCTTCGCCGCCGACCGGCCGCGGATCGTCGCCGGACTGCTCGGCGGGGCCGACCCGGGCGCCCTGGCGCGGGTGGAGCTCGGGCGGGGCGACGCCCACCAGCAGGGCCGCTCCGTCGCCCTGCTGCACTTCGCGGGCGGTGCGTCCGTCGTCTACAAGCCGCGCCCGCTCGCCCAGCACGTGCTGCTGGACCTGGCGGTGGAGTGGGCCAACGGCAAGGTGCCCGGGCTCGGCCTGCGCACGCCCCGCTCCGTGCGCGGCGCCGGCTACGGCTGGCTGGAGTTCATCGGGCACCGCTGGTGCACCACCCCCACGGAGTTCGACCGCTTCTACCGCCGGCAGGGCGCCCTCCTCGCGCTCCTGTACGCGGTCGACGGCGCGGACATGCACTACGAGAACGTCGTCGCCTGCGGCGACCAGCCCGTGCTGGTGGACGCCGAGACGCTGCTGCACTCCGGCCTGCCGGAGGCGCTCACCGTCGGCGGCGACCCGGCCGCCGACGCCCTGGCCGCCTCGGTGAACCGCACCTGCCTGCTGCCCAGCCTGCTCATCGGCGACCACGGCGCCATGGACATCTCCGCCCTCGGCGGCGGGGGCGGCGGCGCCTACCCCAGCGACGGCCTGCACTGGGAGGCCGCCGGGACGGACGCGATGCGGCTGGCGCGCGGCCCCGTCGCCACGGCCGCCGGCCTGAACCGGCCCGCACCGCAGGGCCGCAGCGCCGGGCACGCCGTCCACCGGGCGGCGCTGCTGGAGGGGTTCCGCGCCGGGTACGACGCGGTCACCGAGCACCGGGCCGAACTCCTCGGCGGGCTGCTCGGCCGGTGGGTGGCCGGCCCGGGGCGGCTCATCGCCCGCTCGACCCGGCTCTACACCACCCTGCTGGACGAGTCGACCCACCCGGACGTGCTGGGCGACGCCCTGGACCGCGACGCGGTGTTCGCCGTCCTGTGGACGGAGTCCGCGCACGACCCGGCCCGCCGCAGGCTCGTCGAGGACGAGACCGCCGACCTGTGGTGCGGCGACGTCCCCCTCTTCTTCCACCACCCCGCGCACACCTGGCTGGAGACCTCCCGCGGCACCCGGATCCAGCGGGTGCTGCCCGAGCCGAGCCTGCACACCGTGCGGGAGAAGATCGCGGCGATGGGCGAGGTGGACCGCCACGACCAGGAGTGGATCATCTCGGCGACGCTCGCCGTCACCGCGGCCCGCCCTCACGGCGCCCCCGCAGGCCCGCTGCCCGCCGGGCCCGCCGGGCCGCCCGCACCGCCGGAACCGTCGCGGCTGCTGGCCGCCGCCTGCGGACTCGCCGACGAACTCGCCGGCCGCGCGGTGCACGGCGCCGGACGCGCCAACTGGCTCGGCCTGGAGCAGGTCTCCGGGGACCACTGGGCCGTCCTGCCGATGGGCGGCGGCCTCGCCCAGGGATACCCGGGCGTCGCCCTGTTCCTCGCCCAGCTCGGCGCCCTCACCGGTGCCGAGCGGTACACCGAGCTGGCCCGGCAGGCCGTACGGCCGCTGCCCGCGCTGGTCTCCGTCCTGGCCCGCGACGCCGACCTGGCCGCCGCGGTCGGGCCGGGCGCCCTCGACGGCATCGGCGGCATCGCCTACGCCCTGGCCCGCCTCGCCCCGCTGCTCGGCGGCGGGCTCGCGGACTGCCTCCCCGACGCCCTCGACGCCCTGGAGCGCGCCGCCCTCTCCGGCGGCGGGGCCGGCGACGCGCCCGCCGGCCTGGCCGACGGCCTCGCCGGGGCCCTGGCCGCCGCCCACGCCGTCCGGCGCACCCCCGGCCTGCCGGGCGCGCACCGGGCGGCCGCGACGGCCGACCGCCTCGCCGACCAGCTGCTCGCGGAGGTCCGAAAGCGGCCGGAAGGGCGTGGAGCCGGGCCGGGGTTCGCCCGCGGCGACGCCGGGATCGGCTGGGCGCTGCTGCGCCACTCCGCTGCCGGGCCCGCCGCCGGCTCGGGCTCCGGCTCAGGCGCGGGCTCCGGCGACGATCCGTACGCCCGCGCGGGCCGCGCCCTGCTGCGCCCCGCGGTCGAGGAGGTGCTGCGCCGCCCCGACGGCCTCGGCTGGTACGCGGGCCTCGCGGGCACCGCGCTGGCCGCCGCCGACGCGCCGGCCCCGCTCGGCGGCCCGCTGCTGCCCGGCGAGGGCCCCGACCGGTGCGCGGCCCTGCTCGGCGGCGCCTCCGAATGCCCCGACCTGAGCCTGCGCCAGGGCCTCCTCGGACCGCTGGAGCTGCTCGGCCTGCTGGCCCGCCGCGGCCACGCCGGGGCGGCCGCCGCGCTCGGCCGCCGCGCCGGAGAGGCGCTGGCCCGGCTGGAGGACCACGGTCCGCGCTGCGGCACCCCCGACCACGTCCCCTCGCCCGGGTTCCTCACCGGGCTGTCCGGGATCGGCTACGCCCTGCTGAGGCTGGGCTTCCCGCAGGCCGTCCCCTCTGTCCTGCTGCTGGAGCCCGCCGCGCCGGCCGCAGCCGGCCGGGGGGCCGGCCGCCCGGCCCGCTGACCACCGCGCACCGCCGCACCACCCGTACCGCCGCACCACCCGTACTGCCCGCACCACCTGCACCGCCGCACCACCTGCACCGTACGCACGCACCCCCTGCACGGCCCGCACCACCCCACCACCAGGCACCAGGCACCGGGAAAGGTACCCACACCATGCAGAAGCCCCAGGCCCACGCCGAGTCCGCCGCCGCTGCCGAGGCGGCCGCCGCCGACGCCGCCGCCGAGGCGCGCACCGAGGACCCGGCCGGCGGGATCACCCTCTCGGGCCGGAACAAGGCCTGCGCCCGGGCCCGGGCCCTGGCCGGCGCGGTGCTCACGAGCGGCATCGTGATCACGCTCAGCGCGATGGACACGAGCGTGTCCGGTCCCAACGCCACCTGGTGACCGGAGTCGGTCGGCACGCGGCCGTTTCCGTCGTGAAACGGCCAACTTTCGCCGCACATCGCGCCGTTGCCATCAACTAGATTGCGCTTCATGCGCTCCCGTTCGCGTCACCTCGTCGGCCGTGACCCGCAGCTGCGGGAGATCAAGCAGGCGTTGGCCGACGCGGGCGAAGGGCGCGGCGGCGTCGTCTTCCTCGTCGGCGAGGCCGGGATCGGAAAGTCCCGGCTCGCCGCCGAGGCCGTCGGCACCGCCTTCGGGATGGGCATGCGCACGCTCCGGGGCCGGAGCAGCACCACCGGCCCCACCGTCCCTTTCCGGCCACTCACCGAAGCGCTCATGTCCCTCTTCCGGGGCGGCCTCCCCCTGGACGACCTCTCCCTCGGCCCCTACCGGCCGGCGCTCGGCCGGATCATCCCGGACTGGGCGGACGAGGCCGCGAACACCACCGGTTCGATGGTCATCCTCGGTGAGGCGGTGCTGCGGCTCCTCATCGCCACCGGCCGCGAGCACGGGCAGCTCCTGCTCCTGGAGGACCTGCACGACGCCGACCCCGAGACCCTCGCCGTCGTCGAGTACCTCGTCGACAACCTGGAGTACACCAACGTCGTCCTCCTCGCGACGATCCGCACGGAGCCCTGCGACGCCCTCGACATGGCCGGGGCCGCACGCCGCCGCGGCACCGGCACCGTGCTCGAACTCGCCCCGCTCACCCGCTCCGAGGTCCGCGCCGTCATCGCCTCGCAGCTCGAAACCGACCCCGCCCTCGTCCCCGAGGCCGCGCTCGACCGGCTGTGGGACGACAGCGCAGGCAGCCCGTTCCTCGTCGAGGAGCTCCTCCAGGGCATGGTCGGCAGCGGCGCCCTCGTCCCCGGCGACGACGGCTGGCGGGTCGTCGGGGACCTGCGCAGCGACGTCTCCACCGCCCTCGCCCGCGGCATCCTGCGCCGCATCGACCGCCTCGGCCCGCAGGGCCTGACCCTGCTGTCCGCGGCCGCCGTGATCGGGCGGCGCTTCCCGCTGTCCGTGCTCCAGCGGATGACCGGCACCGGCGACCGCGACCTGCTCAGCCACCTCCACGCGGGCGTCGCCGCCCAGCTCGTCGTCCCCGACGAGCCCGCTCCCGACTGGTACGCCTTCCGCCACTCGCTGACCGCCGAAGCGCTCCTCACCCAGCTGACGCCCGCCAACCGGGCGGCCATGTCGGGCCGCGCCGCCGACGCCGTCCAGGCCCTCCACCCCGGCCTCGACGGCGACTGGTGCCCGCTCGTCGCGCAGCTCCGCTCGCAGGCAGGCGACGACGCCGAGGCCGGACGCCTGTTCTCCGACGCGGGCCGGCGCGCCCTCTCGGCCGGCGCCATCGGCTCCGCCGTCACCCTCCTCGGCCGCGCCGAACGCCTGCTCTCCGGCACCCGGGACGCCGCCGCCCGCACCGACGCCCTGGAGGCCCTGCTGCCGGCCCTCGCCGAAGCAGGCGACTTCGACCAGGCGTTCGGCTTCGCGGAGAGCCTGCACACCCTCGGCGGCAGCGGCCTCGACACCCCGCGCCTGGCCGCCCTCCACACCCGCCTCGCCAAGGTCGCCCACACCGCGGGCCGCTGGGAGGACGGCAACAGACAGATAGCGCAGGCCAGATCCCTCCTGGCCCGCCACCCCGACGAGCGGACCGCCGCCTCCGTGGACGTCGCCGCCGCCTACCTCGCGCTCGACACCCCCGGCCCCGACCGGACCCAGCTCGCCGAGAAGCTCGCCGACTCCGCCCTCCGCGCCGCCGAGCGCCACAGCCTCGCCACCGTCGCCTGCCAGGCCCTGGAACTCCTCGCCACCCTCGCCCGCGAACGCGACTTCGACGAGGCCACCGCCCTCCTCGAATCGGCCCTCCACACCGCCGAACGGCACCGGCTGCCCCTCCAGCGCATGTACGCCCTCACCCGCATCGGCGGCAACACCTGGCTCACCTGCGGCGACACCGGCCCCCTCCTCGCCGCCCGCGCCGAGGCCCAGCGCCTCGGATCCGCCACCATCGTCCACACCGTCGACGGCATCATGATCCTCGACGCGGTCCTGCGCGCCCGCTTCGCCGAGGCCGCGCAGGCCGCCGAGGAGTGCCTGGCCGTCGTACGGCGCCTGCGCCTCGCCCCCGCCACCCGGTACGTGCTGATGGCCCGGGCCGCGCTCGCCGCCCACCGCGGCGACCGCCCCGCCATGGAGGACGCCCTCGACGGCTTCGCCGAGTGGGACGGCGCCGGCTCCCAGGAGGAGCCCCTCACCCGCGGCCTCGCCCGCGCCTTCTGCGCCCTGATGGAGGAGGACCGGCCCGGCGCGGTCCGCGAACTGCGGGCCGCCGCCGCCCTGGAGGACTCCAACCCCACCACCTACTACCTCGCCGGCCGCTACGGCATCGGCCTGCTCCTCGACGTCCTGTCCGGCGCGGCCGGCCGGCCCGCGTACGAGGAGATCGCGGCCACCGCTCCCGGCCGCATGCGCTGGAACCGGCAGTTCGTCCTCCTCGCCGGCGCCGTCCTGCTGGGCCGCGAGGGCCGCCCGCAGGAGGCCGCCGACGCCGTCGCCGAGGCCTCCCGCACCGCCGAACCGTACGCGACCGCCCTCCACCTCGGGCTCCGGCTCGTCGCCGACGCCGCCCACGAGGACGGCTGGGGCGAGCCGGTGGCCTGGCTGCGCCGGGCCGAGCAGCACTTCCACCAGGGCGGCGTCACGGCCGTCGCCGGCGCCTGCCGGGCCGGGCTGCGCCGCATGGGCGCCCCCGTCCACCAGCGGCGCACCGGCTCCGCCCGGATCCCGGAGGAGCTGCGCTCCCAGGGCGTCACCGTCCGCGAGTACGAGGTCTTCCAACTCCTCGCGGAGCGCCTCGGCAACAAGGACATCGCGGACCGCCTGTACATCTCTCCCCGGACGGTGGAGAAGCACATCGCCGCCCTGGCCGCGAAGACGGGCCGGCCGACCCGGGCCGGCCTGTGCGAGCTGTCCGCCGCCCTGGCCGGCCCGGCCCGGCTCCCCGCCCGCCCCTGAGCGCGGGCCGGACGCCGCGGCCCGGCCGTCAGCGCATCGCACGGACCGGCTTCGAGGCGAGGATCCCCGCCGCGGTCGCCACCAGCACCACCGCCGTCAGGGCGAACATCGGCGCCGTGCCCGACGCGGCCAGCGCCCCGCACGCCACCAGCGACAGCGGCGCCACCGCGTATCCGATGACCATGTCGACGGCGATGACCCGGCTGAGGACCGAGCCGTGGATGTTGCGCTGGATCCAGCTCATCCCGAACACGCCCTGGAAGCCCATCCCGAAGCCCATCGCGAGGACCGCTGCCACGGCGCCCGCCGCCGAGTCCACCACCGCCAGCAGGCCGGTGCCGAGCGCGAGCCAGCCGGCCAGCGCCGCGATCAGCAGGCCGACCCGGGGCCGCCCGCCGACCGCCCCGCCGGCGAGGGTGCCGAGCATCGCGCCGCCCGCCAGGGCCGCGTTCAGCAGCCCCAGGGTGGCCGAGCCGCCCTCCAGGTCCACCTTGGCGAGGGTGGCGAAGCCCACCGTGAACGGGCCCGCCTGGCAGAACGTCACCGCCGCGTCCACCACCAGGATCGTCCGGATCCGGGGGTCCGCGAACGCGTACCGCAGGCCGGCCCGGATGCGCGCCCCCAGCGTGTCCCCGGCCGCCTCGGGTGCCGCCGGCCCGTCCTCCGCGTCCTCCGCACCCGCCGCGGCCTTCGCGGCCCCCTCCGCCCCGTCCGCCGGCCCGGGGCGGGGCCGCGGGCGGACGCCCGCCACGCACAGCGCGCACAGCGCGAAGCACACCCCGTCGACGAGAAAGGCCACCGAAGCGTCGCTGAACGCGACGACCGTGCCGCCGACCGCCGGCCCGAGCACGGCGGCGACCTTCGTGCCGACGGCGAGCAGCGCGTTCGCCGGCGCCAGCAGCTCCGCGTCCACCACGGACGGCAGGATCGAGGCGCGGGCCGGCTGGAAGAACGCGTCCACCGATCCGAACGCGGCGGCGGCGCAGCACAGCATCCACAGCGTCAGCGTCCCCGTCAGCCCGGCCACGCCCACGCCCGCCATCAGCGCGGCCCGCGCCCAGGCGGAGAGCACCATCAGCGTCCGCGGGGACCACTTGTCGCTGAGGGAGCCCCCGACCAGGGTCAGCAGGGCCCGCGGCACCGCCTGGAAGGCGAGGACGGAGCCCAGGGCGAGCGTCGACCCGGTCAGCCCGAGGGTGATCCAGGAGAACGCGATGTAGCTGAAGCCGTCGCCGAGCAGGGACAGCGACTGCCCCAGCCACAGCAGGCGGAACGAGGGCAGCCGGGCCGGGGCGCGCAGCCGCGCCCCCGCGTCCGCCAGAGTGGAAGCCATGGTCGACCTTTCGCAGTGCGGGGGAGCGGGTCAGTAGCGGACGGGCAGGGCCGTCAGCGCGCGGTTGAGGAGGGACGGCTGCCAGGCGGGGGGCCGGTCGGCGGTGAGCGCCAGGCCCGGGTAGTCGCGTACGAGGACGTCGACGACCGCGACCGCGATCAGGCGGGCCAGCGCGGCCCCGATGCAGAAGTGCGCGCCGAAGCCGAAGCCGAGGTGCGAGGCGCTGCCGCGCAGGACGCTGAACCGGTCCGGGTCGGCGAAGCGCTCCGGGTCCCGGTTCGCGGCGGCCGTCACCAGGAACATCCGGTCGCCGGCCCGGACGCCCCGCCCGTCGAGGTCGAAGTCGCGGGCGGCGGTGCGGATCGACATCTTCGACGGGCCGTCCCAGCGCAGCCCCTCCTCCACCGCCATCGGCACCCGCGACGGGTCCTGCCGGACGGCCGCCAGCTCCTCCGGGTGCTCCAGCAGCGCGAGGACCGTGTTCGCGATGAGGTTGCTCGTCGTCTCCCCGCCGGCGAACGCCATCTGGGTCAGCATCCCGACGAACTCCTCCTCGCTGACCGTGTCGCCGATCCGGCCGCCGGCCAGGACCTGGCTGACCAGGTCGTCCTGCGGATCGGCGCGGCGCTCGCGGACCAGGCCGGCCAGGTAGTCGTCCAGGCTGACCAGCGACCGCAGCGAGGTGCGGTACTCGCGCTCCTCCTGCGCGGCGCCCAGGACGAGGTCGCCGACGCGGGCGTTCCAGTACCAGAAGGACGGGCCGTGCGCCTGCGGGACGCCCAGCCAGCGGGCGAAGACCAGGGCGGGCAGCGGCCGGGCGACGTCGGCGAGGAGGTCGCCGGTGCTCCCGGGGGCGGCCCGCCGGGCCAGCACGGCGCGGGTGGCGCGCTCCACGAACGTCCGGTAGCGGCCGATGGCGCGGGCCGCGAACTGCTCCTGGAACACCTGCCGCAGCCGCCGGTGCTGGGGTGGGTCGTTGAAGACCATCCAGCGCGACAGGATCGCGAAGGCCCGCTCGGCGTCCTCCCGGGCGCCCTCGGGGACGGCGTCCATCAGCGGCCCCACCCGCTCGGCGGAGACGGCCGGGTCGCGCAGGCAGTGCATCAGCGGGGCGTGCCCCGTGACGAGCCAGGCGCGGTGCATGGCGCTCCAGTACACCGGGTCGTGGTCGCGCAGGGCGTTCAGGTAGCCGTACGGGTGTGCGTTGACGGCCGGGTCGAGGAGGTAGCGCTCGGTGAAGCCGCCGCCCGGCACGGGCGGCGCCGCGGCGGGTGTCCGGGTGTGGGTGGTCATCGTCGTCATCGGCGGGCCTCCGTGCGGATCGTGGTGAGCAGCGCCGCCGTCCTGGCGGCCAGCGGTTCGGACATCAGGGACATGTGGTCGCCCTCGGCGACGTGCACGGCCAGGCCGCCGCGGGCCAGTGCCCGCCACCGGTCGACGTACTCGCGGCGGCCGACGTCCAGGCCGGGCATCGGCTCGTCCTCGGGCAGCGCTGCGGCGAGGCCGCTGAGCACCAGGTGGATGCGGCCCGGGTAGGGGCGCGGCTCGTAGCCGGCGAGCGCGGTGAGCAGCGAGTGCCACACCTCGACCGGGGCGTCCTGGGCGAGGCCGGCCTCCGTGGGGCTCATCCCCGCGCCCAGCAGGGCGGCCGTCAGTTCGGCGGCGGCCCGGTCGCGCTCCGCGGACGGCGGGAGCGCGCGCAGCCGGTCGCGCAGCCGCAGCGCCTCCCGCAGGTCGCTGCCGACCTTCGCGAGGCGGCTGCGGGAGCCCGGGTTCGGCAGGTACGGCTCGATGAGCACCAGCGGGTCGACCGTGCGGCCGGTGCCGTGCAGCTGCGTGGCCACCTCCAGGGCCAGGTTGGCGCCCATGGACCAGCCGAGCAGGTGGTACGGGCCGCTCCCGCCGGAGGCGGCCAGCTCGGCCGCGTAGCCGGCGGCGATGCCGCCGACCGTGGCGGGGTCGGTCCCGCCGAGCAGGCCGCGCGCCTGGAACGCCATCACCGGGGAGCCGTCCGGCAGGGCCCGGGCCAGGGGCACGTACCAGGCGGCGCTGCCGCCCGTGGGGTGGACGCACCACAGGGGGGTGCCGGCGCCGTCGCGCAGCCGGACCGCGGAGGCGGCCTCCCGGGCGGGGGCGGCGGGCGGGGCTGCGTCGATGCGGGCGGCGAGCCCGGCGACCGTCGGCAGCTCGACGAGGTCCCGCACCGTGACGGGCAGGCCGAGGGCGGCAGCCCGGGCCGCGATCCGGACCGTCGACAGGGAGCTTCCGCCGATCCGGAAGAAGTCGTCGTGGACGCCGACCTCCGGAAGGCCGAGGACGGCCTGCCACACCTCGGCCAGCAGCCGCTCGGTGCGGGTGCGCGGGGGAGCGTACGGGGTCTCGCGGTGCAGGGCGCCGGCCGCGGGCAGGGGCAGCGCCCGCCGGTCGACCTTGCCGCTTCCGTTGACGGGGAAGCCGTCGAGGAAGACGAACAGGGCGGGCACCATGTAGCCCGGCACGGAGGCCCGCAGGCCCTGCCGGAGCGCCTCCGCGGACGGCTCCGCCCCCGGGTCCGGCACCACGTACGCGACGAGCGCCGGCTCGCCCGGCAGGTCGCCGCGCAGCAGCACCGCCGCCTGCCGCACCCCGGGCAGGGCGCGCAGCGCGTGCTCCACCTCGCCCAGCTCGATGCGGAAGCCGCGCAGTTTGACCTGGCTGTCGCGGCGGCCGAACAGCTCGACCGAGCCGTCGGGCCGCAGCATGCCGATGTCGCCGGTGCGGCACAGCCGCTCCCCCGGCGCCCCGTACGGGTCCGGGACGAACGCCGCGGCGGTCGCGGCGGGCCGGCCCACATAGCCGCGGCCCACGGGCAGGCCGCCGATGCAGATCTCGCCCGGCACGCCGACCGGCACCGGCTGGAGGTGCTCGTCGAGGACGTGGACCCGGGAGTTGCGGACGGGCCGGCCGACCGGGGGCCGCCGCTCGTCCGGCGTGAGCCGGGCGTGCAGGTTCCACACGGAGGTCTCGGTGAGCCCGTACACGTTGAGGAAGCGGCGGCCGCGCGCCCAGGTGCGGGCCAGCCCGGCCGGGCACGGCTCGCCCGCCACCTGCAGGACCCGCAGGTCCGGGTAGCGGTCCTCGCCGAGCACGGCGAGCGCGGACGGCGGCAGGACGGTGCCGGTGACGCCGTGGGCGAGGAGGGTCGCCGACAGGTCCGGGCCGGGCCGCAGGGCCTCCTTCGGCGGGGTGCACAGGCGGGCCCCGTTCGCCAGCGCCCACGCCAGCTCGTACACGCAGGCATCGAAGCCGATGGACGCGAACTGCAGGACGCGGTCGGAGGGCTGCGGGGCGAAGACGTCCCGCTGGGCCTCCACCATGTTGGCGAGGTTGCGGTGGGTGAGGGCGACGCCCTTGGGGGTGCCCGTCGAGCCGGAGGTGTAGATGAGGTACGCGGTGCCGTCGGGGTCGGCGGCCGGCAGCCCGCCGGAGGACGGGGCGGCGGGGGCGGCACCGGGGGCGTCCAGGAGGAGCCGCGGCCCGTCGAAGGGGACGGCGTCCGCCGTCGCGGACTGCGCGAGCAGCACCCGCATCCCGCTGTCCCGGGCCGTGAACGCCAGCCGCTCCGCCGGGTGCTGCGGGTCCAGGGGGAGGAACGCCCCGCCCGCCTTGAGCACGCCCAGCACGGCCCGCACCAGGTCCGGCCCGCGCTCCGTGCAGATCCCGACGACGGTCTCCGGGCCGACGCCGAGGCCGCGCAGCCGGTGCGCCAGCTCCGTCGCCGACGCGTCCAGGGCCGCGTACGACAGCTCCCCGCCGGCATGGGCGACGGCGACCGCGTCCGGGGTGCGCGCCGCGTGCAGGGCGACCAGTTCGTGGAAGGCGAGCGGGGTGTTCGCCGCGGCCGGGCCGTGCGCCCACTCCCCGAGGACGCGCTCCCGGGCCGCCCCGGTGAGGGCCGGCGGCGCCACCGCCGCCTCCGGGTCGGCGGCCATCGCCTCCAGCACCCCGCACAGCAGGTCGGCGAGCTGCTCCGCGGTCTCCGGCGCCACGTACGCGGAGTCTGCGTCGAGGGCGAAGGCCTCCACGCTCGCGTTGACCACCAGCGGGAACATCGTCCGGGAGATCTCCGACGAGCCGTCCCAGGTGTCGCCGGAGAGGCGGTGGAAGTTGACGTAGTTGAACACGGCCTCGACCAGGCCCGGTTCGCCGGGCCGCAGCTGCTGGAGCCGGTACAGCGGGACCCGCCGGTGCGGCATCATCTCCTGCTCGGCGGCGAACACCGCGCGGACGTACTCCAGCCAGCTGCCCGCCGGCCGCGCCACCCCGAACGGCACGGTGTTCAGGAACAGCCCGCGCATCCGGTCGGCGCCCGGCAGCTCCGGCCGGCCGTTCACCACCAGGCCGACCGAGTGCCCGGCCGCGGCGGCGCCGCGTTCCGCGAACAGGCCCATCGCGTGGTGGAACGCCGTCAGCAGGACGGTGCGCCGCGGCACCCCCGCCCGTCTGGCGAGCCGCCCGAGCGGCCCGGCGAGCCGGCTCAGGGAGCGGACCGCCTCGTGCACGGCGACCGCCGGCGCCGCCGGGTCGTGCTCCTGCCGCCGGAACCGGACCGGCCGCAGGCCTGCGAGCGCGGCCCGCCAGTAGTCCAGGGCCGCACCGTCCTCGGAGGCGGCCCGCTCCAGGGCCACGTACTCGGCGAACCGCGGCGCGGGCGGCAGGGACGGGGCGCGGCCCTGTGCGACGGCCTGCCGGTGCAGGTCGAGGAGGTCGGCGACCAGTGAGGTCAGGCTCCAGCCGTCCAGCACCACGTGGCAGTCGGTGAGGGTCAGCATCAGCTCGGTGTCGCCGGTGCGGTGCAGGTGGATGCGGATCAGCGGCGGGGCGGCCAGGTCGAAGCGGCGCGCGAACTCCGCCTCCGCGAAGGCGTCGAGCGCGGCCCGCTGCTCCTGCGGGGCGAGGCCGCGCAGGTCGGTGACGCCCACGGGCACGCGGGCGGTCTTGTGCACCAGCTGGAGCGGCTCGCCGAAGGAGGCCGGGTCGACGGAGGTCCGCAGGATGCCGTGGGCCCGTACGGCCTCGTCGGCCGCCGCCTGGAAGGCCTCCGGGTCGAAGCCCTCCGGGACGGTGATCTTCAGGGTGGTGGTGTTGTGGTAGGCGCCGCGCTCGGGGTCGGCCAGCATCTCGTGCAGCATCCCCGCCTGGAGCAGCGTCAGCGGGTACGCGTCCTCCAACCCCTCCGGCAGCCGCGCCGCGTCGGCCGGGTCCAGCAGCGAGAACGGCGCCGTCTCGGCCGGCTGCGCGCCGTCCACCGGGACCGCGAGGCGGGCCAGGCCGGCGAGGGTCCGGGCCCGGAACAGGTCGGCCACGCTCAGCGCGAGGCCCGCCGTGCGGGCCCGCCCGACCACCCGCAGGGCCAGGATGGAGTCCCCGCCGAGGTCGAAGAAGTTCGCGGTGCGGCCGACCCGCTCGGTGCCGAGCACCTCCGCCCACACAGCGGCCAGCGCCTCCTCGGCCGGCCCGGCCGGCGGCTCGAAGCCGTCCGCGGGCGCCGCGCCGTCCGCGGTCGCCGCGGTGAGCGCCGCCCGGTCGACCTTGCCGTTCGCGGTGACCGGCAGCGCCTCGTGCCGTACGAACAGGGCGGGCACCATGTACGACGGCAGCGTCAGCCCGAGCCGCGCCCGCAGGTCCGGGGCGTCCAGCGGCCTGCCCTCGGCCAGGACGACGTGGGCGGCGAGCCGGGCCCCGCCGTGCCCGTCGGGCCGGGCCACGACCGCGGCGTCCCGTACGCCCGGCAGGGCGCGCAGGGCCGTCTCGATCTCGCCGGGCTCGATGCGGAAGCCGCGGATCTTCACCTGGTGGTCGGCGCGGCCCACGTACGCCAACTGCCCGTCCGGCAGAACCCGTACGAGGTCGCCGGTGCGGTACATGCGGCTCCCGGCGGGCCCGAACGGGTCGGGCAGGAAGCGCTCGGCGGACAGCGCGGGCCGGCCCAGGTAGCCGCGGGCCACGCCGCCGCCGGCGACGTACAGCTCGCCGACGGTCCCGCGGGGGGCCAGCCGGCCGGAGCGGTCGAGGACGTAGCCGTGCTGTCCGGCGAGGGGGCGGCCGACCGGCGAGTACACCGGCGAGACCGTGTCCGCCTCGGTGATCGTCCGGTGCGTGACGTGCACGGTGGTCTCGGTGATGCCGTACATGTTGACCAGCGCGGGCCGCTCGCCCTCGGGCACGGCGAACCAGTCGCGGTAGTCGCGGGCGTCGAAGGCGTCGCCGCCGAAGACGACGGTGTGCAGCGCCAGTTCGGCGAAGGTGCGGCCGCCGTCGGCCATGTGGGCGCGCAGGCCCTTGAACGCGGCGGGCGTCTGGCTGAGGACGGTGACCCGGTGGTCGCGGAGGGCCGCGTGCACGGCGGCCGGGTCGCGGACCTCCTCCTCGGTCAGGACGACCACGCTGCCGCCGGAGGTCAGCGGGCCCCACAGCTCCCAGACGGAGAAGTCGAAGGCGGGGGAGTGGGCGAGGGTCCACACGTCGCCGGGGCCGAAGGAGAAGTGCCGGTCCGCGGCGTCGAACAGCCAGGCGGTGTTCGCGTGGGTGACCTCGACGCCCTTGGGGCGGCCGGTGGAGCCGGAGGTGTAGATGACGTAGGCGAGGCGGTCGGGGCCGGGGGCGGCGGCCGCCGGGTCCGCTGCGGCGGTGTCCGCGGCCGCCGGACCGACGGCGTCGGCGGGGCCGTCGGGGCCGGGCAGCGGGACCACCCGGACGCCCAGCCCCTCGACCGCCGCCCGGCCCGTCCCGTCGGCCACGACCCACTGCACGCCCGCGTCCGCGACCGTGAACGCCCGCCGCGCCCGCGGGTGCGCCGGGTCCAGCGGCAGGTAGGCGGCCCCGGCCCGCCACACCCCGAGCAGGGCGACGGGCAGGTCCACGGAGCGGGCCAGGCACACGCCGACCAGCGACTCCGGGCCGACGCCCGCGGCCCGCAGCCGCCGCGCCAGCGCGGTCGCCGCCGCGTCGAGCTCGCCGTACGTCATCGTGCGGCCGCCGCCGCGCACGGCCACCGCGCCCGGTGCGCGCCGCGCGTGCTCGGCGAACCGTTCGAGGACCGGGCGCGGTGCCGGCCGGGCGGCGGCGGGCTGCGGGCCCCGGTTGGCGGGGCCGTCGGGGCCGAGGAGCTCGGCCGCCTCCTCCCGGGTGAGGAGCTCGACAGCGGCGAGCGGGGTCGCGGGGCCGCGGGTGAAGGCCCGCAGGACCGCCTCGGTGTGCGCGGCGAGCCGGGCCACGGACTCCTCGTCGTACAGGTCGGGCCGGTAGACGTACCGCAGCGCGGTCCGGCCGGCGCCGGCGTCCTCGTACAGGTCCAGCGTCAGGTCGAACTTGGCGGTGGCCAGGTCGACGGCGACCGGGGTGCCGGCCGCCGCGCCGAGGGCGTACGGGCCCTCCTGCCCGCCCGGGGTGTGCGTGAACAGCACCTGGACGAGCGGGTTGCGGGACAGGTCCCGGTCGGGGCGCAGCTCCTCGACGACCCGCTCGAAGGGCAGGCCCTGGTGCGAGAGGGCGCCGAGGACGCTCTCCCGGGTGCGGGCCAGCAGGTCGCCGGCCGTGGGGTCGCCGCCGAGGGAGGTGCGGACGACGAGGGTGTTCACGAAGAACCCGACGAGCCCCTCGGTCTCCGGGCGCTCGCGGTTGGCGGTGACGGTGCCGACGGCGATGTCGTCCTGTCCGCTGTGGAAGGCGAGCGCGGCCTGGAAGGCGGCCAGCACCGTCATGTACGGGGTGGTGTCGGCGCGGCGGCCCACCTCGTCGAGCGCGGCGGCCAGTTCGCGGGGCAGCTCCCGCGTGTGCACGGCCGCCGCGTGGGAGCGGGTCGCGGGCCGCGGCCGGTCGGCGGGCAGTTCGAGCGGGGTCAGCCCGGCGAGGGTGCCGCGCCAGTAGGCGAGGTCGGCGCTCTCGTCGCGGCCGCGCTGCCAGACCGCGTAGTCGAGGTAGCTGACGGCGTCCGGTGCGGCGGCGGGCGCCGGCGCGCCGTCGGTGCGGGCCCGGTAGAAGGACCGCAGGTCGCGCAGGAGCAGGTCGAGGGACCAGCCGTCGCAGACGATGTGGTGCAGGGCGAGGACGAGGACGTGGTCCTCGGCGGCGACCCGCAGGAGCGTCGCCCGGAAGGCGGGCCCGGCGGCCAGGTCGAACGGCCGCACGGCCGCTTCGTGCACGGCCGCCGCGACCGCGGCCTCCCGGTCGGCGCCGTCGGCGGGGGCGGGGAGCCGGACGGTGTGGAGGCGGACGCAGTCCGGGGGCAGCACCTGCTGCCGGGGGACCCCCTCGGTCTCCGCGAACACGGTCCGGAGCTGCTCGTGCCGCGCGACGAGGTCCCCGACGGCGGCCGCGAGCGCGTCCGCGTCCAGCGGGCCGGCGAACCGCCAGGCCGCCGGGATCAGGTACTCGGTGCTGCCCGGGTCGAGCCGGTCGAGGAAGTACAGGCGCTGCTGGGCTGCGGACAGCGGCGCACTGTCGGGGCGCGGCTCCAGCCGGGGGATACCGGCCGGGGCGGCGGCCCCGGCCTTGCCGCGCAGCCGGCGTTCCAGGAGTGCCCGGGCCGCGTCGGAGAGCCCGCCGGACGCGGCGGGGGAGGACTCGACCTGCGAAGTCGTCATGGGAGGTGCCGTCCAATCTCGTGCAGTACGGAGGGGCCGCGCCGCCGCCGGATGCCGGTCGGCCGCGGCGCCGCTCGTGGTGGGTGGTGCCGGGCCGCCGGCCGGGGGCGAGAGGGCCGGGGCCGGGCCGGGGAGGCGCGGTGCGGCGGCCGGGGCCGTGGCAGGCGGTGCCCGGTCGGGCAGCTGCGGGCGGGGCCCGGCCCCGCGGCCGTCAGTAGTCGAGGGTCAGGGACAGGTCGATCTCGTCCTCGGTCATCGCGGCGATCTGCTCGACCAGTTGGCGCTCCACCTCGGCGGCCAGGCGTTCCACCGTCGGGTGGTCGAACAGGTCGCGCACCGAGACGGGGCAGTCGAACGCGGCGCGCAGGCGCGAGGCGACGGCCACGGCGCGCAGGGAGTGGCCGCCGAGGGCGAAGAAGTCCTCCCGGACGCCGACTTCGGGCAGGCCCAGCACCTCCGACCAGATCTGGGCCGTGACCACCTCGGTCGGGGTGCGGGGTGCGACCGGCTCCGCCGGTGCCGGGGGTTCCGGGTCGGGCAGGGCGGCCGTGTCGAGCTTGCCCTGCACGGTGCGGGGGAGGGCGTCCAGGACGACCACCGCCGCAGGCACCATGTAGCCGGGCAGCCGGCTCCGGCAGTGCGCGGCCGGCGCCGCGCCGTCCAGGCCGGGCGCGGCCACGTACCCGACGAGCGTGCGCTCGCCCCGGATCGCGCGGACCACGACGGCCGCCGCGTGGACGCCCGGGTACTCCTCCAGCACGGCCCGGACCTCGCCGAGCTCGATGCGGAAGCCGCGGATCTTGACCTGGTCGTCGGTCCGGCCGAGGAAGTCCAGCTCTCCGGAGGGGAGTCGGCGGACGAGGTCGCCGGTGCGGTAGAGCCGGCTGCCGGGGGCGCCGTACGGGTCGGGGGTGAACCGCTCGGCGGTCAGGGCCGGCCGGCCGAGGTAGCCCCGGGCCAGTTCCGGCCCGCCGACCAGCAGTTCGCCCGGCACACCCACCGGGACGGGCTCCCCGTGCCCGTCGACGACGTACGCCCGGCGCCCGCCCCAGGGCCTGCCGATGGGGACGCGCCCCTCCACCGGGCCGGTGACCGTGCGGGAGGTGGCCGAGACGACCGTCTCGGTCGGCCCGTACGTGTTGTGCACCGGTACGTCCGGCAGGTACGAGAACCAGCGGGCCAGCGGCGCCGACGGCAGGGCCTCGCCGCCGGTGACGGCCAGCCGCAGCCCCTTCAGGTCCCCGGCGACGGTGTCGAGGCGCGCCGTGACCTCCTCCCAGTAGGAGGGGGTCAGCTCCATCACGGTGACGCCCTCGGTGCGGACCCGGTCGGCGAGTTCCTCCACCGACCACACCTCGTCCGGCCGGACCACGACCGCCGCGCCGGCGGACAGCGCCGGCAGGACCTGCTCCAGGGAGGCGTCGAACGAGAACGACGCGAAGTTCAGCACCCGGTCCGCGGAGGTGATCCCGAACCGTTCGCGGGCGGTGCGGACGTGCGCGCCGAGCGCGCCGTGCTCGACGCCGACCGCCTTGGGCCGCCCGGTGGACCCGGACGTGAAGAACGCGCAGGCGAGCTCCCGCGGCCCGGGCCGGTGCCGGGGCGCGTCCGGGGCGGGCCGGACACCGTCCACGCGGACCAGCGGCACGCCCAGGGCGCCCGCACGGCCGGCGGTCGCCGCGTCGGTGACGACGCAGCGCACCCCGGCCTGCCCGACCATGTACCGCAGCCGGTCCGCGGGCAGGCCCGGGTCCAGCGGGACGTACACCGCGCCGGCCCGCCACACGGCCGCCATCGCCGCCACCCAGTCCGTCCCGCGGCGCATGCACACCCCGACGGGCACCTCCGGGCCCGCCCCGGCCGCGGCCAGCTCCAGGGCCAGGCCGCCGGTCAGGCCGTCGAGCGCGCCGTACGTCAGGGACCGCCCGCCGCACACCAGCGCGACCGCCGACGGCTCGCCGGACACCGCGAAGGGCGGGGCTCCCGGCTCCGGACCGGGCCCGGGGGCGGGCGCGGTGAGCCGGGCGCGTTCCTGCGGTGTCAGGAGGTCCAGCCGGGAGACCGGGCGGGCCGGGTCGGCGAGCGCCGATTCCAGGGCGCGGCGGACGTGGCCGGCGAACCGGGTCGCGGTGGCGGCGTCGAACAGGTCGCTCGCGTACTCCACGTTCAGCGCGAAGCGGTCGGGGTAGAGCAGGAAGGTGGCCGTCAGGTCGAACTTGGCCGACCGCCACGGCAGCGGGAAGTGCTCCACCTCCAGCCCGTCGGCGCGGGGCCCGCCCGCCGCGCTCTCCTGCACGTCGAACATCACCTGGAACAGCGGGTTGCGGGAGGGGTCCCGCTCCGGCCGGAGCTGTTCGACCAGCCGCTCGAACGGCACCTCCTGGTGCTCGAAGGCGCCCAGCACCGCATCGCGGACCCGCCCGAGGTACTCCTCGAACGACGGCTCCCCGGACAGGTCGCCCCGCAGCACCACCGTGTTCACCAGCAGCCCCACGAGCCGCTCCAACTCCACCTGTCCGCGGCCGGCGACGGGCGTGCCGACGGCCACGTCCTGCTGCCCGGACCAGCGGCCCAGCACAATCTGCAGCACCGCCAGCAGCACCATGAACCGGCTCGCGCCGTGCCGCCGCGCCAGCTCCCCGACCCCGGCCGCCAGCTCCGGCGGCAGGTCGACCTCCACGGCGGCGCCGCGGCCCGACCAGCCCGCCGGACGCGGCCGGTCCGTGGGCAGCTCCAGCGCGGGCAGGCCGGCCAGGGCCCGCTCCCAGTAGCCGAGCTGCCGCTCCAGCTCCCCGCCGGCCAGCCGCTCGCGCTGCCAGACCGCGAAGTCCCCGTACTGCACCGGCACCGGCGGCAGGGCGGGCTCCTGCCCGGCCCGGCGGGCCGCGTACGCGGCGGACAGCTCGCCGATGACGACGTCCTTGGACCAGCCGTCGGTCGCGGCGTGGTGGAAGGCGACCACCGCGACGTGGTCGCCCGGGTCCAGCTCCCACACCCCGGCGCGCAGGAGCGGCGGTTCGGCCAGGTCGAAGCGGCGCGTGGCGTACGCGGCGGCCTCCTCGCGGACGGCGTCCAGCCGGGCGTCCCCGGCCCCGGCCCCTGCCCCGCCGGGGCCGTCCGCACCGCCGGGGCCGTCCGCCCCGCCGCCGTCCGGCGCGGGCCGCCACAGCAGCGGAACGCCCGCCGCGGGCCGGACCAGTTGCGCGGGCCGGCCGTCCACCTCCACCAGCGCCGTGCGCAGCGCCTCGTGGCGGGCCGCGACGTCGTCCAGGGCGGCCTGCCAGGCGGCCCGGTCGAGGCCGCCGCGGATCCGCCATGAGTACCACAGGACGTACTCGTCGCCGACGCCCGACATCCGGTCCAGGAACCACATGCGCTCCTGCGCGAACGACAGCGGCAGCGGCCCGGAGCGGTCCACGGGCACGACCGAGGCGGCGCCCGCCTGCCGGGCCGCCGCCACCAGCGGCCCGAACTCGCGGATCCGCGGGTTCTCGAACAGGGTCCGCAGCTCGACCTCGCGGCCCAGCCGCTCCGCGATCCGCGACACGGCCATGGTGGCGAGCAGCGAGTGGCCGCCCAGGTCGAAGAACCCGTCGTCGATGCCGACCCGTTCGACGCCGAGGACCTCCGCCCAGATGTCGGCGACGGCCTGCTCGGCCTCGTTCCGGGGCGCCGCGTACGCGGTCGCGGCGGCGGCCCGCCCGTCCCGGCCGGGGCCCGCGGCGGGCAGGGCCGCCCGGTCGAGCTTGCCCGTGGGGCCCACGGGCAGCGCGTCGAGCGCGGCGAACGCGGCGGGCACCGCGTGCTGCGGCAGCCGCTCGGCGCAGAACGCCCGCAGCGCGGCCGGGGCCACCGCCTCCGGCCCGGCGCCCGGGGCGGGCACCACGTAGCCCGTCAGGCTCGCCCCGCCCTGCGCGTCCGTGCCGACGGCGGCCGCGGCGGCGGCCACGCCCGGGCAGCGGGCCAGCACCGCCTCGACCTCGCCGAGCTCGATGCGGAAGCCGCGGATCTTGACCTGGTCGTCGGTCCGGCCGAGGAAGTCCAGCTCTCCGGAGGGGAGTCGGCGGACGAGGTCGCCGGTGCGGTAGAGCCGGCTGCCGGGGGCGCCGTACGGGTCGGGGGTGAACCGCTCGGCGGTCAGGGCCGGCTGCCCCAGGTAGCCGCGGGCCAGCTCCGGCCCGCCGATCAGCAGCTCGCCCGGCACGCCGTCGCCGACGAGCTCGTCCCGCCCGTCCACGACGTACACGCGCCGCCCGCCCAGCGGCCGGCCGATCGGCACCAGCGCCGGGTCGGCCCCCGGGTCGATGTCGTGTGCGGCCGCGGTGACGGTCGTCTCCGTCGGCCCGTACGCGTTCACCACCCGCACGTGCGGGGCCCGCGCCAGCCAGGCGGCCAGCGCCCCCGCAGGGACGGCCTCCCCGCCGAGGACGAGCAGCCGCAGACCGGCCAGGGCGGCCGCCGAGCGGTCGGTCAGCGCGAACGCCACCTCGGCCCAGTACGTGGGCGGCAGGTTCAGCACGGTGATGCCGTACCGCTCGACCAGTGCCGGGATGCGCGCGGGCAGCCACTGCTCGTCGGGCCGCACGACCAGGCAGGCCCCGCAGCCCAGCGCCGTCAGCAGCTGGTCCAGGGAGGCGTCGAAGGAGAACGACGAGAACGCGAGGACCCGGTCGCCGGCCGTGATCCCGAACTCGGCGCGGGCGGCCGCCGCGTGCGCGGCCATCGCCCCGTGCTCGACGCCGACGGCCTTGGGGCGGCCGGTCGAGCCCGACGTGAAGACGACGTACGCCAACTCCCGCGGGCCGGGCACGTGCCGCGGCGCAGCGCCCCCCGGATCCCCGCCGTGCGCGGAGTCCCCGCCCCGCTCGGCGTCCTCCACGGCGAGGACCCGCGGGCCGAGCCCGGCCGCCCGCCCCCCGGTCTCCGCGTCCGCGAGCACGCACACCACGCCGGCCTCTGCGGCCATGAAGCGCAGCCGCCCGGCGGGCAGCGCCGGGTCCATCGGCACGTACACCCCGCCGGCCCGCCACACGGCGGCCATCGCGGCCACCGAGCGGACTCCGCGCCGCAGGAACACCCCGACCGGGCTGCCGGGGCGCACGCCGGCCCCGGCGAGCGCGGCGGCGATGCGGCCGGACAGCGCGTCCAAAGCCCCGTACGTGAGGGTCTCGTCGCCGCAGACGAGCGCGGGCGCACCGGCCGGCCCGGACACCCCGAACGGCTCGGGCACGGCGGGGACCGCCGGGCCGTCCGGCCGTCCGGCCGCCTCCAGCAGCCGGCGGCGCTCCCGCCCGGGCAGCGGCTCCAGCCCCGCGGTGAGCTCGGCGAGCGGGCTGCCCGGCGCGTCGGTGACGGCGCGCAGCAGGGCGGTGTAGCCGTCGGCGAACCGCACCATCGAGTCGCGGTCGAAGAGCGCGGTGGAGAACTGCAGGCGGGCGGCGACGGCGCCGTCCGCGCGCAGGCTCAGGTCGAGGAACACGTCCAGCGGGGTGCCCGCCAGCGGCGTCCGTACCGTCTCCACGTCCAGGCCGGCCAGGCGGGCCGGCGCCGGAGCCGTGTTCAGCAGGGTGAAGGAGGCCTGCGCGAGCGGGTGCCGCGACAGGTCCCGCTCGCCGGCCACCGCGCCGACGACCCGGTCGAAGGGGGCCTCGGCGTGGGAGAAGTCCCGCAGCGCGCCCGTCCGGACCCGCTTCAGCAGCTCCGCGAACGTCGGACCGCCCCCCAGGTCGGTGCGCAGGACGATGGTGTTGACGAACGGGCCGATCAGGCGGGCCACGTCGGCCCGGCCGCGGTCGGCGAGGGTGGTGCACACGGCGATGTCCGTCCGGCCCGAGTGGCGGCCGAGCAGCGCCTGGTAGGCGGCGAGGAGCACCATGTAGCGGGTCGCCCGGTGGGCGCGGCCCACCCGGTCGACGGCGGCGACGAGCCCGGCGGGCAGCTCGAAGCGGACCACGTCGCCGGCGCCGTCCCAGAAGGCGGGCCGCGGCCGGTCCGCGGGCAGCGCGAGCGGCGCCACCCCGGCGAGCCGGTCCCGCCAGTACGCGAGGAGCCGCTCCATCCGCGGCCCGGCGAGCCGCCCCGCCTCGGCACGGGCGACGTCCGCGTACTGCAGCGGCGGCGCCGGGACGGGCTCGCCCCGGTATCCGGCGTCGAGCTCGGCCAGCAGCACGTCCCACGACCAGCCGTCGACAGCGATGTGGTGGACGACGAGCAGGAGCAGGTGGTCGTCCTCCCCGAGCCGGGCCAGGACGGCCCGGAGCGGGTGCTCGCGGGCCAGGTCGAGGGGGCGGGTCAGCTCCCGCTCGAACACCTCCTCCGGGCCTGCCGCCGCGATGTGCCGAAGCAGGGTCCCGCCGGGGGCGTCCACGCAGGCGACGGGCTCGCCGCCGGCCGTGGTGAACCGGGTGCGCAGCACCTCGTGGCGGTGGACGATCCCGGCCAGCGCGCGCTCCAGGGCGGCCGTGTCGAGGGGGCCGCGGATCCGCAGGGCCAGGGGCAGGAGGGATTCGGTGGAACCGCCGGTGAGCTGGTCGAGGAACCACAGCCTGCGCTGCGCGTACGACACCCCGCCACTCCCGCCGGCGGGGCTGCCGGCACCGGTGCCGTGCTGCCTCGCCCCGCCGTGCGCTGCGACAACCTTCACTGTGGGCCTCCAAGCGGTGTTTTCCCCCACCCTGCTGGCCGGGCGGGTCCGCCAGTAGGGAAGAAGACGCAGCCGTGCACGCAGCCGCGGGGGAAGGAAACGCAGGGCGGCGGCCCCGTCCGGCCCCTCCCGGACCGGACGCGCCGCCGCTGCCGCCGATGCCGCGCGAGGGGCCCGTCAGCGGCCGTCCACGGCCACGAACCGCAGCTCGCTCGTGTACGCCTCGCCTTGGTGGTCGGTCAGCCAGGCCTGGTCGGGGCCGGGCAGCATCTCGGTGAACACCACCCGCCCGTCCGGGTCCTTGCGGGCCATCCTGCGGACGGCCTTGGCGAGGATGTTGACGTAGACGGGACTGTCGAAGTCCACGTAGAACGGGCGGGTCTCGGTCGGCAGGACCGCGAACGCGAACCGCGGCAGGCCGGTCTCCGCGCGCCGGCGCCGGGCCCGCACGAACCGGCGGGCCTCGTCCTTCTCCTCGGCGAAGTCCAGCTCCGCCGCCGTCATCCGCCACGTCTCGCGGGCCACGACGAGCCGGTCCACGGTGACGCGCGGCGAGTGCCGGGCGTCGTCCGGGACGAGCCGGAACAGGTCCATCGCGAGCGTCGTCAGGACGTGCGAGAACACCTCGACGGCGGGGAACGCGGCCCCGTCGGGCAGGACGACCGCCAGCTCTCCGCCGGCCCGCTCGACCACCGCCACGTCCGCGCTCAGGACCGTCCGGGGGCGTGCCGGGTCGGCCGTGAAGTCGACGAGGGCGACGTAGTAGTCCTCGGGGCGGACGAGCGCGTTGCGGATCCGCGCGGAGAGCCGCGAGCGGTGCTCCTTCGGCAGCAGCGGCAGCAGCCGCGGGCCCGGGTGGTCCCGGCCGGTCTCGGCGAGCAGCCGGGCCGGGTCGGGGTGCTGGTGCACGAAGAGTGACGCGCCCAGGGTGTTGGCGGCGACGTGCAGTTCGCCGAGGACCAGCTCGAAGTCGCCGCGCGCGGCGGCCTCCGGGCCGGACGCCGCGACCATGATGTCGGGGCTGAGGCAGCGGGCCGCGGACCACCCGCCGCCCGTCCCGCCGGGCCCGCCGAACCGCTCGGCGACCTGCCGCGCGAGCTCCTCCGGCGTCAGCCGGACGCGCCTGGCCCCGGGGCCGGGGCCGTCGGGGGAGCCGGGGCCGCCGTCCGGGGCGGCGGCGGCCAGGATGTCCTGCCAGCGCCGCCGGAACTCCCGCCCCAGCGCCTCGGCCTCCTCGCGCGCCGCGCCGTGCAGGACCGGCATGCAGGCGAACCAGAACGCGGCCAGGTCGACCGGACCCCGCGCGGCCAGCCGCCGGTACACCTCGCGGGCCCGGCCCATCACCGCCTCGGCGAGGTGCGCGGTGAGCCAGCCCGCGCTCGCCAGCAGCGGGTCGAGCGGGGCGAGCGCCCCGTGCACGGCGGGCCCGAGGACCGCCGTCGCCGCGCGGCGGCTGTCGGAGTACACCAGGGCCCGGCAGGGCGCCGTACCGGCCGACTTCTCCCGTACGGCGGCCGTCTCCGTCAGGGCGGTGAACCGCTCCTCCAGCGCGGCCAGCGCCGCGACCAGCTCCTCCGGCCCGCGCGCCGCCGCCACCCGGTCCCGGCCGTGCTCCAGCTCGTCCAGCGCGGCGAGCCCGGCGTCCCGCAGGCCGGGGTCGCCGACCCGCTCCAGCCAGGCCCGCAGGTCCCGTTCGGGGCGGGCGCCGGCCGGCACCTCCAGCCGCCACACCACCCAGCGGCGGGCCACCAGCTCCTCCAGGGCGGCCGTCACATCGACGCCGGGCAGCGAGGCCCGGATCTCCCGGGCCGTCCGCACGCCGTCGCACAGGCCGAGGACGGCGCAGGCCGCCCCGCCCGGCGCCTGCACGGGCCGCCCCGGCACCACCACCCCGCCGTCGCCGCTCGGGCGTACGAAGGGCACCCGGCGCGGGGCCACCCACTCGCGCAGCGCCGGATCGGCGTCCAGCACCGCCGCGAGCGCGTCGACGGCCCAACTGGCGAAGTACACCCGGGACTCGGCGAGGAGGCCGCCGGGACCGGAACCTGATCCGGTCCCCGGGTCGGTGCGCAGGGCGGCGGCCGCGGGGTCGCGGTCCCAGCGGCCCCAGCCGACGGGCCCGAAGAACCCGATGGTGTCGTTCTTCACGCAGAACCGCTGCCAGTAGTGCGCGACGAGCTCCTCCCGCTGCCGGGGCATGCTCGTACGCCCCCGCACGGTCGGCGTCCACGCCAGGAACGGCGCGATCCCCGAGTCCAGCACCGGCCGGTTCTGCCAGGCGAGCGCCTCCCGGAAGGCGGGCATCCGGGCGATGTCCTGGAGGACGGAGGCGGTGTCGGCCTGCGCCTGCCCGAACAGGCCCGCGAAGTCGTCCCACCGCCGCCCCTCCAACGGCTCGTCCGGATCGAACTTGTCGGCGGCCTCGGCGAGCCCCGCCGGCGCCAGCCGCAGCACCCCGCGGGCCGGGAAGCCGGCCCCGCGCAGCGCGAACTGCTCCCACAGCCGCCAGCGGCCGCCGGGCACGAAGGAGTCGGTCACGGCCCGCCCCTACGCCTGTGCGAAGTCGCTGCGGACGACGTCGGCGAGGTCCGCGGGCGTCGGGTAGGCGAACACCAGCGCCACGGGCACCTCCGCGCCCAGCGCCTCCTCCAGCCGGGCGGTGATGCGGAAGGCGGCGAGGGAGTCACCGCCCCACTCGTAGAAGTCGCTGTTCTCGTCGAGCTCGGGCACGCCGAGGGTCTCCCGGTAGACGGCGACGACGAGCTCGGTCAGGGCGGCGGCGGCGAGGGCGGCGGTCGGGTTCTCGGTCACGGTCACGAAGGGCTCCTGAGGCAGAGGTGGACTGGGGTGGGATGACGGTCGGTGAAGGGAAGGGCGTCAGGGGAACGCAGAACGCGGGCATGTGCGGACGTGCCGTGGCGGGTGCGGCAGGCCGGCAGGTCGGAAGGTCGGAAGGTCGGAAGGTCGGGCAAGCGGCAGGCCGGGCGGGCGGGGCGCCGGTCAGCCGCCCGCCGGAAGGACCGCGGCGGCCGCCGCCGCGGCCAGGGCCGCCGCCGTGTTGCCGCCCGAGACGATCGCCACGCACCGGCCGCCGCCGCTGCGGCCCGCCCGCAGCGCCCCGGCCAGCGCCACGGCGCCGCTGGGCTCGGCGTCGACGCCGCCGCGCCGCAGCAGGGCGGCCGCGGCCAGGATCTCCGCGTCGGACACGGCGACCATGTCGTCGACCCGGTCGCGGACCAGCGGGTACGTCACCGCGCCCGGCTGCTGGCCGCGCAGCCCGTCGGCGACGGTGCTGCTGGGGCCCAGCCGGAGCGGCCGCCCGGCGGCCAGCGAGCGCGCGTACCGCGGCGTGCAGGCGGGCTCGACGCCCACCACGCGCACCGGGTGCCCCTGCGCGGCCAGGCACACCCCGGCGAGCAGCCCGCCGCCGCCCGTCGGCACGTACACGGTCCCGGTGTCGGGCGCGTCGGCCAGCACCTCCAGGCCGACGGTGCCCTGCCCGGCGGCGACCAGCCGGTGGTCGGACGACGGGACCAGGACCGCCCCGGTCTCCTGCGCCAGCTCCCGCGCCCGCCGGTCCCGGTCGGCGACACCGCCGGGCACGGACACGGTCCGGCCGCCCAGAGCGGCGATCAGGGCCGCCTTCGCCGGATGCGCCCCGCCGGCGAGGACCACCGTCACCTCGGCGCCGAGGGAGGCAGCCAGCCGGGCCAGGGCGATGCCGTGGTTGCCCGAGGAGCCGGCGACGATGTGGCGCGCACCCAGCGCGAGGACGGCGTTCACGGCGCCCCGCAGCTTGAACGACCCTCCGTACTGGAGGTGTTCGGCCTTCAGCAGCACCCCCGGCCCGGGCAGCAGCGGGGTGCGCCGCACGTGCCCGGCGATCCGCACGGCGGCCGCCTCCACGTCGGCCCGGCCCGGAGGGCCGGCTCCGCCCGCCGGGCCGGCGGCGTCCTGGGGTCCCGGGAGCGCGGACAGCACGCCGGGCCGGCCGGCCGGTGCGGTCGTCACGGCCGGCCCCCGGACTGCGCCAGGGCCCGCCGGTCGGCCTTCCCGCCGCGCGTCGTCGGCAGCTCCTCCAGGCGCGCGAACCGGCGGGGCATCAGGTGCGGCGGCAGCGCCGCCGCCAGGTGGGCGCGCAGCGCCCCGTCCGGGACGCCCGCCAGGTCACCCGTGACGTGCGCGACGAGGAAGACCCGGCCCTGCGCGTCCGTGTCGGAGGTGACGACGGCCCCGGTCACCCCGGGGTGGGCCAGCAGCACCCCCTCGACCTCCGCGGGGTCGACCCGGTAGCCGCGGATCTTGACCTGCCGGTCGGCGCGGCCGTGGAACTCCAGCCCGTCCGGGCCGAGGACCGCCAGGTCGCCCGTACGGTACAGGCGGGCGCCGGGCGGGCCGAGCGGGTCGGGCACGAACCGCTCCGCGGTCCGCTCCGGCTGCCCCCGGTAGCCGCGGGCCACGCCGGCGCCGCCGATGTACACCTCGCCCACCGCCCCGTCCGCCACCGGGCGCATGCCGGCGTCCAGCAGCCGTACGAGCACCCCGTCGATCGGCGTGCCGACGACGTCGGCGACGGTGTCGGGGGCCTCCGGGACGGTGTGCCGGGTCGACGTCATGGTGCACTCGGTGGGCCCGTACTGGTTCACCAGCGCGCCCCGCACCAGCGACCGCCCGCCCGCGGCGAGGAACGGCCGCAGCGACTCGCCGCTGGACACCACCAGCCGTACGCCGTCCAGCAGCCCGGCCGCACCGGGCTGCCCGGCCGCACCGGGCTGCCCGGCGAGGAAGGACAGGAAGGACGGGGTGGTGCTGAGCAGCGCCGTCACCCCGTACCGGCGCACGGCGGCGCCGAACTCCTCCGGCCGCAGCAGCGCCGACCGCGGCAGCACCACCAGGCGTCCGCCCGCCAGCAGCGGGGCGAAGGTGTCGCGGAGGGAGGCGTCGTAGCCGAGCGGCGCGGTCTGGAGGGCGACCGTGTCGGGGCCGAGGCCGTAGTCGCGGGCGACGAACCGCAGGTAGGAGTCCAGGCCGCGGTGTTCGACCAGGACGGCGGAGGGCTCGCCGGTGCTGCCGGACGTGTGGCTGACGTACGCCAGCGACCGCTCCCCGACCGGTGCGGGCAGTGCCCCGGTGTCGGCGGTGTGCCGCGCGCCCGCCGGGTCCGGCTCGTCCAGCAGCACCGGCGGGCCGGGCACCGGCAGGCCGCCGAGCCGCCCGGCCTGCGCCCGGGTGGTGACCAGCAGTTCGGCGCCGCCGCTGCGGGCGAGCGCGGCGAGCCGCGCGGGCGGCTGCTCCGGGTCCAGGCCGAGGAACGCCGCCCCCGCCCGCAGGACGGCGGCCGGCGCGGCCACGGCGTCCGCGCCGCGCTCCACCGCCACCGCGCACACCGTCTCGGGCCGGGCGCCGCGCACCCGCAGCCGCGCGGCCAACTCCTCGATTCGGGAGGCGAGTTCCCTGTAGGTGACGTCCCCGGACGGGGTGGTGACGGCGATCCGGCCCGGGTCGCGCAGGGCGTGGGCGGCGATGTCGTCGACGAAGGTCCGCATCAGGCACCCGCCCCGGCCCCGGCGGCCGCCCCGGCTCCCGCGGCAGCCCCCTCGACGGCCGTCCGGTCGACGGCGACGAACCGCAGCTCCGAGGTGTACGCGGCGCCCCGGTCGTCGGTCAGCCACGCCTGCTCCGGCGTCGGCAGCATCTCGCTCACCTTCAGCTTCGCGGCGGGGTCCCTGCGCGCCAGCCGGCGCACGGCCTTCGCCAGGATGTTGAGGTACACGGGGCTTTCGAAGTCCACGTAGAACGGCCGGGGTTCGGCGGGCGACACCACGAACACGAACCGCGGCAGGTCGTGCTCCCGCTGCCACTGCCGGGCCCGGACGAACCTGCGCGCCTCCGACTTCTCCTCGGCGAAGCCGAGCCCGCCGGCGGGGAACGCCCACGTCTCGCGCGCCACCACCATCCGGTCGATGGTGATCCGCGGCGTGTGGTCGCCCTCCGGGCGGAGCGTGAACCGGTCCATGACCCGCTGCGTGAGCGTGTTGGCGTACGCGTCGAGCAGGTCGAAGACGGCCCCGTCGGGCAGGACCGCGACCAGCCGGCCCTCCCGGTCCTCCACCGCGACGTCCGCGCACGCCACCGTCCGCGGCCGGTACGGGTCCCCGGTGTCGTCGACCAGGGACACCAGGTAGTCCTGCGGCCGGTCCAGGGACGGCCTGCTGCGCGCCGACCACTTGAGCGGCAGCTCCTTCGGCAGCATCGGCAGCAGCCGCGGCCCGGGGAAGTCCCGGGTCGTCTCGGCGACCAGCTCGCCCCGGTCCGGGTGCTGGTGGACGAAGAGGGACGCGCCCATCGTGTTGAGGGCGCAGTGCATCTCGCCGAGCACCATGTCGAAGTCGCCGCGCGCCACCGCGTCCGCACCGTCGGCGAGCAGCAGCACGTCGGGGCTGAAGTAGCGGGCCAGCGACCAGCCGGCGCCGGGCTCCTCGAACTCCTCCCGCACCCGGTCGGCGATCGACTCCGACGACACGCGCACCCGCCGCGCCCCCTCCGGGACGTCCAGGACGCGCGCCCACCTGGCGCGCAGCTCCGCCTGTACGGCGTCCAGGTCCCGGTCGGCCTCCGGGTACGGGGACGGCAGGCAGGCCAGCCACATCCGCCCGAGGTCGACCCGGCCGCCGTCGGCGGCCAGCCGCTCGTACACGGTGCGCAGCCGGGCGCGGACCCGGTCGGCGAAGCGGTTCGTCAGCCAGCGCGCCGAGGTCAGGCACTGGGCGAGGGGGGTCAGATCCGCGAGCAGCGCGGTGGGCAGGGCGGCCGTCGCGGCGCGCCGGCAGTCGGAGTACACCAGGCCCCGGCAGGGCGCCGTCCGCTCGCCCTTGGACCGCTGGGCGGCGGTCGCCGTGAGCGCGGCGAAGTCCGCCTCCAGCGCGGTGATCGCCGCGGTCAGCGCGTCGGCGTCGGTGCCGGCCTCCCGGACGGCGTCCCGGCCGCGCTCCAGCACCGCCAGCTTCGCCAGCGCCGGCTCGCGCAGCGTCGGATCGCCGACCCGCTCCAGGACCGCCCGCAGCTCACGCTCCGGGTACGTGCCGGTGGGAACCTCCAGCCGCCAGTGCACCCACCGCCGGCCCTGCAGCCACCGTACGGCCTCCGTCGCCTCCGCCACCGGCAGGCCGAGCTCCTGCGCGATCACGGCGACGGGCCTGGTCCCGTCGCACAGGTCCAGGACGGCGCGCTCGGTGCTGCCGGCGGGCTGCGGCGGCCGGCCCGGGACGTGCACGCGGTCGCCGTCGGCCCGGACGAACGACACCCGCCGCGGCGGGATCCACGCCCGCAGCGCCGGATCGGAGTCCAGCGACCGGGCGAGCGCGTCGACGGCCCAACTGGCGAAGTAGACACGGGATTCGGCGATGAGCCCGCCGGGCCCGGGATCGATCCGCACCCCGTCCGCCGCCGCGTCCCAGCGGCCCCAGCCGACGGGCCCGAAGAAGCCGATGGTGTCGTTCTTGACGCAGAACCGCTGCCAGTAGTGTGCGACGAGCTCCTCCCGCTGCCGGGGCATGCTCGTACGCCCCCGCGCGGTCGGCGTCCACGCCAGGAACGGCGCGATGCCGGTGCGCAGCACGGCCGGGTTCTGCCAGGCCAGCGCCGCCCGGAAACGCGGCTCGGCGGCGATCTCCTGCAACAGGGCGGACGTACGGACGGCCGCCGCGTCGAAGGCCTCGGCGAAGCCGTCCCACTCGGGCCCGGCGAGCGCGTCACCCGGCCCGAACTTGTCCGCGGCGTAAGCCAGTCCGGGCGGAGCCGTGCGCAGGACCCCCTCGGCGGGGAAACCGGGGCCGCGGAGCGCGAAGTGCTCCCACAGCCGCCACCCGCCGGCGGGCAGGTACACGTGGTGCGGTGTGTCCGACATGGGCGGAGCTCCTTCCGGCCTGTCCGGCCTCAACCTGCCGGTCCGGCAGCCCCTGCGGCCTGCTCCGGCTTCCCGGAACACTGCCGCCGCCGGGACGGCGGCCGCCAGGGAAGGAGCGGCAGCACCGGCCGCCCGTCCTTCTGCGCGTTTGTCCCTATGGCCGGCCCGGCGGGCGGGGGCAGGGTGGGGGCCGACCTGATCGAGAGCGGGAGGACCCAGGCGATGAGCGAGACCGACGACGGCCGCTACCTGGTCGTGCGCAACGACGAGGAGCAGTACTCCATCTGGCGGGCGGACCGGGAGCTCCCCGCGGGCTGGCACGCCGAGGGCGCGTCCGGCACCCGGCAGGAGTGCCTGGACCACATAGGCCGGGTGTGGACGGACATGCGGCCGCTGAGCCTGCGCCGCCGCCTGGCCGAGGCGGACGCCTGACGCCGCCCGCGGGGGAGGACGGGGGACGCGAACGCCGGCCGGCGTGGCTGAGGCGCGGGGGAACCGAGCCCCGCCGGCCGGTGCGGTGCGGGATGACGGGCGATCTCCCTGAGCTGGTGCACGAACCAGCCCAGGGGCGACTTGCGGACGTCCGTGCCGTGAAGACACAGCGGGTCCGGGCGACCCGGACACGCCCATGGGCCTGCCCTCTCCGCGGCCGTCAGGCCTGCCGCCCCAGGGTGGACAGGTAGTCGTCCAGGGTGCGGTGCGGGGCCCAGCCCCGGGCGCGGGCGCGGGCCAGGTCCAGGACCACCGGGTGCGCCAGCTGGTCCACCGCGTAGCGGCTCAGGGCCGGTTCGCGGCCGGCGGCCGACGCCAGGGCCTCCGCCGCGCGTGCCGCCGCGCGGGCCGCCGGCAGGGGCAGGTGGCGGATCCGGGCGCGGACGCCGTGCGCGCGCAGGACCCGGCGCACCGCGTCGTCCCGCCCGTACGGGGCCGCGTCCGCCACGTTGTACGCGCCCGGGGCCCAGCCCGCGGCCGCGAGCGCGGCGCCGGCCAGGTTCTCCACCGCCGTCAGGCTGAGCAGGACGTCCGGCCCCGGCAGCAGCAGGGTGCCCGCCCGGACCCGGGACAGGAGCCGCGGCAGCAGCGTGGTGTCGCCCGGCCCGTACACGGCGCGCGGGCGCAGCACCACCGCGCCCGCGGCCAGGGCCAGCGCCTCGCCCGCCGCCTTGGTGCGGCCGTACGCGTTCAGGTGCCCGGCCTGCGGGTGGTCCTCGCGGACCAGGGTGCGGTCCCGGCGCGGGTCGTACACGCTCGCACTGCTCACCCACACCACGGGCGTGCCGCCGGCGGCGGCCGCCAGCCGCTCGGTGCCGTCCACGTTCACCGCCCGCATCCGCGCCTCCGCGGCCGAGCCGGGCGCCGGGTCGCCGACCGCCGCCGCGCAGTGCACGACGAGGTCCGCGCCGGCCAGGTCCGGCAGCTGCCGGGCCGCGTCCCAGAAGCGGTGCTCCCCGACGGGGCCGGGCCTGCGCCCCACGCACACCACGTCCGCTCCGGCCGCCGCCGCGGCGCGTGCGACGTGCCCGCCGCAGAAGCCGCTCGCCCCCGTCACCGCGACGCGCAGCCCGGCCACCCCGGTGAAGGCGCTCATGCGGCAGCCGCCCGTACGGTCAGGACCCGCCAGCCGGGCAGCGCGGCCCGCCGGTCCGCGCGGGCCCGCACCACGACCGGCCGGTACGGGGCCAGCGCGGCCAGCACGTCGGCCAGTTGGGCGCGGGCCAGCCGCGCGCCCGGGCAGGCGTGCGGGCCGGCACCGAACACCAGGTGCGCCTCGGCCGGCGGGGCCGGATCGAGGGCGTCGGGGCCGCGCCGGTGCGCGCCCGCCGCATGCCGGGCGACCAGCACCAGCCGGTCGCCCGCCCGCACCGGGCAGCCGCCGGCCGCGCCGTCGGCGGCAGCCGCCCGCGGCAGGACCGGCGAGGCCGCGGTGACCCGCAGCAGCTCGTCGGCGAGCCGCGGCAGCAGCTCCGGGTCGCCGGCCTGCCCCCACAGGCCGGCGTCGGCGCACCAGGCGACCGCCCTCGGCAGCGCGGCGACCGTGGTGTTCACGGCCGCCACCGCCAGCATCGCCGCCAGGGCGCCGTCGCCGCCCCCGCTCCCGGCCAGCAGCTCCCGCAGCTCCCGGGCGGTCCGGGCCGCCGCCTTCTTCGCGCCGGGCCGGGGCGGGCCCGGCAGGTGCCCGCGTACGGACGCCGCCGCCGCGGCCGCGGCCGCACGGGCCACCGCGGACGGGTCCGCGCCGGAGCCGAGCAGCGCGCACACCGCCGAACCCGACAACTCGGCGGCCAGCGCCACCGCATCGACCTCGCCGCCCCGGCCGAGCGGCGCGAGCCGCTCCGCCAGCAGCGGCCGCCACCGCACCCGCAGCCGCTCCACCCCGGCCGCACCGAGCCCGTCGGCCAGGTCGCGCCGGTCGGTGCGGTGACCGCTGCCCTCCTGGTCGAACAGCACCCCGCCTGCGCCCGCGAGCGCCTCGCGCGCGGCCGCCCCGGTGGTTCCGGCGGCCGTGCGGTCGAGCGGTATCCGCGTCAGCGCGTCCCGGTAGGCGCCGGCGTCGTGGACGAGCAGGGTCCCCCCGATCCGGCGCACCCCGCGCCCCCGCGTCGCGGCGAGCAGCGCGAACAGCACGGGATGGCTGCGCAGGTACACCCGCCGGTCCCTGCGGCGCGCCGCCGCGGCACCGCCGGCCGCGGCAGGCGCCGCGACGGTGCCGCCCGGCGCCGTACCGGCAGCCGCGACGAGCCGCGCCGTCGCACGCTGCGATGCCGCCCCGCCGGACTCCGCCGGGGCGCCGGTCGCCGGGGTTGCCGGGCATGCCGTACCGCCGGCCGCGTTCCGGGCCGTCATCGGGAGCCCTCCAACCGGGCCGCCGCGAGGGCGGATGCCGCCGTGCGGTCCGGTTTGCGGGAGCGGCCCGCCAGCGGGATCCGGGCGAACAGGACCGCGTCCGGGCGGGCCGTGCCCATCCGGTGCAGGGGGCCGGACAGGGCCGCCCGCAACCGCGGCAGGTCCGTGCCGGGCCGCGGCTGCACCAGCGCGACGAGCCGTTCGTCGCCCGCGGCCTCGGGGCCGCCGCCGGCCGGGACCCCGACCAGCACCGCCAGCTCGACGCCCGGCACGTGCAGCGAAGGCTCGTACAGGCCCGGGTAGATGTTCTCGGCGCGCCGCAGCACCATGTCCTTGGTCCTTCCCTCCAGTACGATCCGGCCCGCCGCGTCCAGCCGCGCCCGGTCCCCCGTACGCACCCACGGGTCGGGCTCCTCGCCCAGGTAGCGGTGGCGGGCCGCCGGCCCGGAGAGCAGCAGCTGCCCGTCCGCGTCCGGTTCGGCCCGTACGCCCGGCAGGGGGGCGCCGACCAGGTCGCCGGGGCCCTCGAACGCGGCTTTCTCCCGGGCCTCGACGGCCGCGGCCGGGAACAGCTCGGTCAGCGCGTACACGCCCCACGCCTGCGCCGCGCCCGCCTCGCGCACCCGGCCCAGGAGTTCGGCCCCGGCGGGCGCCGAGCCCGTCCACACACGCCCGTGGAAGCGGGCGCCCGCGCCGAGCGCCTCCCGCAGCCGCGGCGGCGTCAGGTACGTGTCCGCAGGCCGCAGCCGGTGCAGCTGCCGGGCCAGGACCCGTGCGGAGCGGGCGGGCAGGGCGACCGGCGCGCCCCGGGTGAGCGCGGGCACGAGGACGAAGAACGTCCCGCCGAGCACCGGCCGCGACGCCTCCCCGGCGGTCAGCCCGGCGGCCTGCCCGGCGGCGGAGAACAGCGCCTCGACGGTCTCCATCCCGGCCGCGAGGCCCGCCCGCGTGTGCACCACGGCCCGGGGCTGCGAGGTGGTCCCGGAGGTGAACACGACCACCGCGTCGGCGTCGTCCCCGACCGGCGCCGCCCCCGCCGCGGGCAGCCCGGCCCGCCGGGCCCCCCGCTCCAGCGCGGGCGCGCACCACGGCAGCCGCGGCCCGACGGTCGCGACCGGGCAGCCCAGGGTCCCCAGGTCGGGGAGGGCCAGTGCAGCCCGCCGGGCCAGCGGCCGCGCCCACCCGGCGGCGGCCTGCGCGGCCGCGTCGGCCAGCACCAGCGACGGCCGGGCCAGCGCCAGCCGGGCGCGCAGCACCTCCGGCCCGGCCCCCGGGTCGAGGACGGCGCCGCGCAGCCCGAGCCGCCACAGTGCCAGCAGCACCGCCAGGGCGCGCGGTCCGGGCCGCACCGCGACCCCGACGGTGTCGCCGGCCCGCAGCCCCCGCGCGTGCAGGGCGGCCGCGTATCCGTCGGCGAGGCCGGCGAGTTCGCCGCAGGTCGCCCGGACCCGCGGCGCGCCGCCGCGGGTCGAGGTGAGGACCGCCGCCCGGTCGGGCCGGCGGCGCAGGGCGTGGTCGAGTCGGTCGAGCATCAGCGGGGGTCCGTTCCGTGGCGGCCGCTGCCCTTGTCCAGGTACCAGCGGGCGGTGCCGGCGATCCCGTACGCGCGGATCCGGCGGGTGGAGTTCTCCACGACCATCGACCGGCAGCGGCTGATCCGGTCGGTGTGGCGGCGTACGGCGTTCAGGAAGAGCCGGTCGGTGGGCGAGGGGCGGCGCGGCATCCCGCCGACGGCCAGGTACAGCTCGGCGGTGATCGCCATGTTGTTCCCGGCGTGCATCCGGTAAGGGGCCCGGAACTCGCCGCGCCGCACGTGCTGCGGCCGCAGCCGCCCGAACAGCGAGGCGAGGCCCACGAGTGCGGCGAACCCGGCCCGGCCGAGCGGCCCGTGCTCGTCGCGCCGCGCGGTGATCCGCCCGCACACCAGGCCCGGCCGGGCCGTCAGCGCGGCCCGCGCCGCGCCCGCCCAGCCCGGCCGGGGCAGGCAGTCGGCGTCGGTGCGGGCCAGCAGCCGCGCCCCCTGCCCGATCGCGTACCGGAACCCGGTGTCGACAGCGGATCCGACGCCCTTCTCCGGCTCCTCGACGACCCGCACGGGGAACGGCGCGGACGCCGCGAAGGCCCGGGCGACGTCCCCCGTCCCGTCCGTGGAGGCGTTGTCGACGACCAGCAGGGTGAAGTCCCGGTCGTGCTGCGCGGCCAGCGCCCGCAGCGTCGCGCCCAGCCGGGCCGCCTCCTGGTGGGCGGGCACCACCACCCACATCTCGTGCCCGCTCACGACTTCTCCCAGACCATCGTCATGATGCTGATGCCGCCGCCCAGACCGACGAACAGCACCCGCTCCCCGGGCGCCAGCGCGCCGAACACCCGGTCGAGCTGCACGCCGAGGGTGGCGCTCGCGACGTTCCCCAGCTCGGGCACGGTGACGACCAGCTTCTCCGCGGGCACCCCGGTCAGCTCGGCGAACCGCTCCAGGTACGGCACCGTCACCTGGTGCACGAGCACCTTCGCGAAACCGTCCCAGTCGGTGCCGGCGCGGTGCAGCGTCCGGTCGATGACCGCCGTCCCGACCTTCTCGAACACGCCGCGCAGCTCGTGGCCGTCGCCGCGGAAGTACGTGTACGCGTCCCCGCGCGGGTGGCGCGAGCCGCCGCCCGGTATCCCGCCGACCTCCCAGTGCTCCGAGTGCGTCTCGGTGTCGACGTCGAGGATCCCGCCCCGCTCCACCGCCTCCACGACGACGGCCGCCCCGGCGTCGCCGAACGTGTACCCGGCGAAGCCGGCGCGCAGTTCGGCGAGGTCGGCCGGCGCGTACTGCACGGCCCGGCTCGGGGTCTCCCCGGTGACGACCAGGGCCCGCCGGGCCCGCCCGGCCAGGACCATGGAACGGGCGAGGTCGATGCCGTTGACGAAGCTGTTGCAGGCGTTGGTGACGTCCACGGCGTGCGCCCGCGTGCCCAGTTCCGCCTGCACGATGTGCGCGGTGGCCGGCTCGACCATGTCGCGGGTCGCGGACGCGAACACCAGCAGGTCGATGTCCGGGGCGGCCAGCCCGGCCGCGTCCATGGCCCGGCGGGCCGCGCCCGCGGCGAGCGTGGACGCGTACACCCCCGGCCCTGCGACACGGCGGGCGGCGATCCCGGTGGCCTGGGTCAGCAGCCTCGGCGGCAGGGCCAGGCCGCTGCGGCGCGCCACCTCCTCCTGGAGGGCGTCCGAGGACAGGACCCCGTCGGGCAGCATGCTGCCGACGGCGGTGATGCCCGCGCGGAGTCGGGGATCAGGCAAGGAAGTGAACATGCCCGCCACGATGGCAACCGGCGGCGGCCCGGACCTGAGTACGGATGCTCACTTCGCGCCGCGGCCGCCCCCGGACCGCCTGAGTACGGCGACTACGCGCGCGGCACCTCCTCCACCGTGCTCGTGCCCGCGCCGGGCCCGGACTCCCACTCCCAGGACTCCTCCAACCGAAGCCGCCCGTCCGGCAGTTCCGTCACCGCGGACGTGCAGTGCCCGGAGGCGGTCGTCCCGTCGGGCCGCAGCTGCACGTACCGGAAGTCGAGCACGTCGCCGGTGCGCGTACCGACGAGGAACCCGCGGACGACGTCCCCGCCCGCGTACTCGGCCCAGATCCGCCCCGCCTCCTCGCGGTACGTGAACCGGGTCTCCCTCCCGACCTGACCCGGCGCCTGGTCGGCGACCGGCGCGAACACGACACCCTCAAGCGGACGCGCCACGACACACTCCTGCGAAGAAACGACGAGCGGGCCCCCCGCCCCTGCGCGAGACGCTACCCGACGCGCCGCACGTACTCGCGTTCGCCGGCCGCGGGGGAGTACGACCTCGCGCTCACGCCCGCCGTGATGCGGGACACGTGGCAGGCCCCGCCGCACGAGACGCCGGTGGCGTTCGTCACAGAGGTCGAGGACTTCCTGCGCGGCTGACCCGGCCGCAAGGAACGGAAAAGCCTGTGGGGCGCGAGTGATCTCGCGCCCCACAGGCGACAGGGTGAGTGACGGGACTCGAACCCGCGGCCACCTGGACCACAACCAGGTGCTCTACCAACTGAGCTACACCCACCACGACGGGCGGCGGTCCGCCCGTTCGATGTGCACGCACAGCATAGCCGATCAGCGGGGTGGTCCCGCGACACGCCGCCCCCCGGCGGCCCCGGCGGGCCGCCCCCCCAGGCGGCCCGCCGCCCCGCCGGACGGGCGCGCGCCCGTCAGCCGGCGGCCGCGGCGTGCGCCACGGCCGCCGCCGCGAGGGCCCTCACCACCGGATGGGGGCGGCTCCCGTCGCCGTACAGCTCCGGCTGGAAGAGGGTGGCCAGGAAGAACGGGTGCCCCGGCAGCTCCGCCATCCGCAGCTGCCCCTCCTCGTCGTGCCCGGACAGCCTCAGCCCGTGCGCGGCGAGCGCCGGCAGGTGGCGGGGGTCCGGGCCGAAGGTGCAGTGGTAGCGCTCCAGGCTCCGCTCCGCCCCCAGCGCCGCCTCGGCCAGCGAGCCGGGCTCGGCCCGGACCAGGCCCTCGTGCCCGACGAGCGAGCAGGCGAGCGGCGCGATCAGCAGGTCCCCGGCGGCGGGGTCGTTCTCCGCGTGCCCGACGGCCAGCCCGCACACCGAGCGGGCGAATTCGAGCAGGGCGTGCTGGAAGCCGCCGCAGGTCCCGAGGAAGGGGATGCCCTCCTCGCGGGCGGTCCGGATCGCGGCGAGCGCCCCGGCCTCGCTGGCGTACGGGCTGCCGGGCAGCATCCAGACGGCATCGAAGCGGGCGAGCGAGCCGGAGGCGGCCTCGGCTTCGGCGTCGGCGGTGGGGATCCAGTACGCGTCGAGGACGAGCCCGTCGCGGGAAGTGAGGGCGTCGAGGAGGCGCGGGATCCGGACGTGGGACTCGACGTGCGGGGAGCGGTCGCCGACGAGCGCGACACGCGCCGGGCGGGTGGTGCCGGTGGGTGCGGCAGGGGTTCCGGTCGCGGGTGAGGCAGGCGTGGCAGGTGTCGTCGCAGGCGTGAGCCCGTGGGGTGCGGTGGTCATACGGATCATCCTGTGGCCGGCTGCGCGTTCAGCGCCAACGATTGTTCCTTCATGATCGATAAGTGATCCTGATGGCCATGGATCCGCACCTGCTCCGCACCTTCGCCGCCGTGGCCCGCCTGGCGTCCTTCTCCGCCGCCGCCCGCGAGCTCGGCTACACCCAGTCGGCCGTCTCCCAGCACATCGCCGCCCTGGAGGCCGACCTGGGCACCGGCCTGCTCACCCGCCGGCCCGTCGCCCCCACCCCCGCGGGGCACCGCCTCCTCGAACACACCGCGCCGCTGCTGCTCCGGATCGACGCCGCCCGCGCCGACGTCCGCCGGCTGGCGGCGGCCCCGCCCGGCCGCCTGACCCTCGCCGCGTCCCCGCTCGCCGTCGGCCCGGCGCTGCTCGCCGCACTGCCCGCCACCGGCGTCGAACTGCGGGTCGTCCCGCCGGCCGCGGTGCCGGCCGCCGTCGCCACCGGCGGCTGCGACCTCGGCCTCACCGACGGCACGGCCGCCCCCAGCGACCCGCTGCGCCTGCCCGACGTCGCACCCCTGGCCGTCACCGGCGTCGCCGAGGAGCCCCTCGCCGTCCTGCTCCCGGCCGGGCACCCCTTCGCCGGGCGGGCCGCGCTGCGGCTGGACGACCTGGCCGACGCCCGCTGGCTCGACGCCCCGCACGTCGGACTCGCCCCGCCCGCCGCCGCCCGCACCACCCCCGCCCTGCGGTACGACGGCACCGACCTGTACGCCCTGTGCTCGCTCGCCGCCGCCGGGCACGGACTGGCCCTGCTGCCCCGCCGCGTCGCCGAAGCCGCCGCGGCGCGCGCGGCCGGGGCCGCCGTACCGCTGGCCGGCACCCGGCTGGTGCACCGCACCGAGCTGATCACCCCCCGTACGCCGGCGCCCGCCGCGGCCGCCCTGGCCGCACGCCTCACGGCGCCGGCCTGAACCGGGCCCGGGCCGCCGGCCTCACGGCCCGAGGACGACCGCCGACTCCGCCGGGACGCGGACGCGCCCGTCCGCGTCCGGATGCGGAACCTCCTCCCACGCGGCCAGCACCCGCACCCCGTTCCGGCCCAGCGCGACCGTCGCCGGCTCCGGAGCCGCATTCACCACCACCCGGATGTCGCCCCGTCGGAACGTCAGCCAGCGCCGCTCCTCGTCGTACGCCACCCGCACCGCCGCCAGATCCGGATCCCGCAAATCCGGATGCCCGCGCCGCAGCGCGACCAGCGTCCGGTACCAGGCCAGCAGCCGCGCGTGCGGCTCCCGCTCCGGCTCCGCCCAGTCCAGGCACGACCGCTCCCGGGTGGCCGGGTTTTGCGGGTCCGGGACCTCCTCGGGACGCCACCCGTGCGCGGCGAACTCCCGGCGCCTGCCCTCCCGTACGGCCCGGGCCAGGTCCGGGTCGGGATGGTCGGTGAAGTACTGCCACGGCGAGCCCGCACCCCACTCCTCGCCCATGAACAGCATCGGCACGAACGGCCCCGCCAGCACCAGCGCCGCGGCGCACGCCTGCAGCCCCGGCGACACCGACGCGGCGAGTCGGTCGCCCTGCGCCCGGTTGCCGACCTGGTCGTGCGTCTGCGCGTACCCGAGGAACCGGTGCGCCGGCGTGTGGCGGCGGTCCACCGGCCGGCCGTGCGTGCGCTCCCGGAAGGAGGACCACGTCCCGTCGTGGAAGAACACCCGCGTCATCGTCTTCGCCAGTGCGGCGAGCGGGGCCTGCGCGAAGTCGGCGTAGTAGCCCTGTGATTCGCCGGTCAGCACACAGTGCAGCGCATGGTGGAAGTCGTCGTTCCACTGGGCGTGCAGGCCGAGCCCGCCGGCCGTGCGGGGCGCCGTCGTCCGCGGGTCGCAGGCGTCCGACTCGGCGATCAGGAACAGCGGCCGCCCCGTCTCGGCGGCGAGCGCGTCCACCGCCGCGGACAGCTCCTCCAGGAACGTCAGCGCCCGCCCGTCGGCCAGCGCGTGCACGGCGTCCAGGCGCAGCCCGTCGATCCCGTAGTCCCGCAGCCAGGCCAGTGCACTGCCGAGGAAGTAGGCGCGGACCTCGTCGGAGCCGGGGCCGTCCAGGTTCACGGCCGCGCCCCACGGGGTGTGGTGCGCGTCCGTGAAGTACGGCCCGAAGGCGGGCAGGTGGTTCCCGGAGGGCCCCAGGTGGTTGTGGACGACGTCCAGCACCACCCCGAGCCCGGCCCGGTGGGCGGCGTCCACGAACCGGGCCAGCCCGGCCGGGCCCCCGTACGGCTCGTGCACCGCCCACGGCGCCACCCCGTCGTACCCCCACCCGTGCCGGCCGGGGAACGGGCAGACGGGCATCAGCTCGACATGCGTGACGCCGAGCGCGACCAGGTGCGGGAGACGGGCGGCCGCCGCGTCGAAGGTGCCCTCGGGGGTGAACGTGCCGACGTGCAGCTCGTACAGGACCGCGTCCTGCAGGCGGATGCCCGGCGGCGGCGCCTGCGGCGCAAGGGAGGCGGTGTCGACCACCGCGGACAGGCCGTCAGGGCCGTCCGGCAGCCGCCGGCCGCGCGGGTCGGGCCGCACCTGCGGGCCGCCGCCCAACCGGAACCCGTACCGGTCGCCGTCCCCGGCCGGGGCCCGCACCACCCACCAGCCCGGCCGGTCCGGGTCGCGCTCCATGCCGTGCTCGGCCTGCCCGAGCCGCAGCGCGACCCGGTCCGTCAGCGGTGCCCACACCTCGAACTGCACGGGCGGTCCCCTCGTCTTCGGCGTACCGGAACGTGTGCTGTGCCATGTGCCGCACCCATCATCGCCGGGCGGCCGGCCCCGTTCTGGACACTCCGGCCCCGACGGGCCGACAATCACCCCGTGACGTCGAGTTTCGAGTTCCCCGCCTACCCCGCGCCGCGCCTGTCCGACGCGGAGCGCGACAGAGCCCTCGGCAAGCTCCGCGAAGGCGCGGCCGCGGGCAGGCTGTCCCACGACACCTTCCTGCGCCGCATGGAGCTCGCCCTCGTCGCCCGCCGCCCCGAGGAACTCGCCGTCCTCGTCGCCGACCTCGACGGCCGCGACGGCGAAACGCCGTGGGCGCGCCGCCTGTTCGGCTGGGTGGGCCGCCTCTCCGCCGTGTCCGCCGGGGTCCGGCGCGCCTGGACCGTCGAACGGCTCCCCAGGCTGCTGCTGCCCCACCCGGGCGCCCAGCCGCTGCGCATCGGCCGCGACCCGGGCAACGGCCTGCGCCTCACCGACGAGACGGTCTCCCGCGTCCACGCCGAACTCGGCATGCGCGACGGCATGTGGATCCTCACCGACCTCGGCTCCTCGAACGGCACCACCGTCAACGGCCGCAGGGTGACGGGCTCGATCGCCGTCCGCGACGGCGACCAGATCGGCTTCGGCCGCATGTCCTTCCGCCTTTCCTCCACCTGACGGAGCGGCCGGGGGCGGTGGGGTGCGGCCGGGGCGGAGGGCGGAGGATGACCCCATGAACCCCGAACCCGCCCCCGTGGTCCGCCCGGCCAGGCCGGAGGACCTCCCCCGCCTGGCCGAGCTGGTGCGCGAGCACATCGCGTACGAGAAGTCCGCGCCCCGCCCGCCGGGCCTGGCAGAACGGCTCGCCCCGCACCTGTTCGCACCGGAGCCGCGGGCCTGGGTCCTGCTCGCGGAGGACCCGTCCGGCCGGGTCGCCGGATACGCGGCCTGCACCGCCGAGTTCTCCTTCTGGGACGCCCGGCACTACCTCCACATGGACTGCCTCTACCTCGCGGAGGAGGCTCGCGGCCACGGCCTGGGCGCGGCCCTGCTGGACGCGGTGGCCGCCCTGGCCCGCGACCTGGACCTCACCGAGGTCCAGTGGCAGACCCCGGACTGGAACGAGGGCGCCCGCCGCTTCTACGACCGCCGGGGCGCCCGCGGCACCCCGAAGCAGCGCTACACCCTCCCGGTTCCGCCGGACGGCACCACCGCCCGCTGAGGCGGATCCGTCGCGCCGCCCCGGCAGCGGCCGGCGTCGGCCGATCCCGGCGGCGGGTCACAGCGACCTCAGCAGGTGCGTGTAGGTGGCGAGGACCGTGCGGGACTGGTGTTCCACCTGGGTGGGGATCGGGACCGGGCGGGCCTGGAAGCGGGCCGCGAAGTCCGTGCACCAGCCCGTCACCAGGCGGTCCAGTCCCGCGGCGGCGGGGTGGCCGCGGCCGCGCAGGACGCGCAGGAGCATCGCGGCGGCGCGCAGGGAGAGCCGGCGGCCGAAGGCGTCGATGCTGTGGATGCGGGCCGCGGTGGCCTCCGCGGGTGCCGCGGGGCCCGTCCACTCGGTGGTGATCCCGGGGATCAGGCCGAGCGTCCAGTCGACGGCGCGCAGCAGGGCCTCGGAGCCCGGGTCGTCCTCCGCGGGGGGACCGTCGGCGTGGTGGCGGACCGCGGCGACCAGGGCGGCGTCTCGGGTGAGGCGGTCGGCCAGGGTGCGGAGGGCGCCGCGCGGGTCGGGGTGCGGGGCCGGGTCGTCGACGAGGTCGGAGGCCCACATGGGGACCTCGACGACGGCGGTGGCACCGGCGTGCCGGTGGGCCCGGTACCAGGTGCTGAGCCGGGTGTCCTCGGGGTGGAAGGAGCGCGGGGCGTCCGGCCCGGCCGGCGGCAGGACGAAGACGCCGGGGCCGGGCGAGGGCCAGCCGGCGGCGTCCGAGGCGCCCGTCTCGACCGGGATCCGCAGCTCCGCCGCGGACTTGGCGAACGGCTCGGCCAGGCCCGGTATGTCGCGGGTGAGCTGTACCCAGGAGCCGCCGAGGTCGGTGGCGTGCAGGGAGACCTGGAGCACCGGCCGGAGCTCGTCGATGAGCCCGGTCAGGATCCGGGTCTCCGGCGGGAGCCGGTCCGGCGGCAGCAGGGACGGAGCCCATTCGGGCTGCTCGGGGCCCGGGGGGCGGTAGAAGCTGCGGTGGTAGTCGAGCAGCGACCGCGGCTGCGGGGTGCGGTGCAGGGCGGCGCCGTCCGGGTCCGCGCACAGCAGGAAGTGCCAGCCGCCGCCGGCCCGCGGTCCGCTGCCGGGGGCCGGGCGGCCGGCGGCCAGGTGCCGGGCCAGGGCGAGGGCGGTGGCGCCGCCGACGGGCTCGTTGGCGTGGGCCCCGGCGACGACGAGCACCTCGCCGCCGTCCGGGGCGGAGCCGGGGCCGCCGGGGCCGCAGGGGTGGACGGAGAGCAGCCAGAGCGGCTCCCCGGCCCGGGAGGAGCCGGCCCGGCGCAGCCGCGCCCGGCGGGGGTGTTCGTCCGCCAGCGCGCGGGCGGCCTGCGCGAGTTCGCGCGGTGTGGGGTAGCGCATGTCCTGGTGGTGTGTCACCTCCAAGCAATGCCCGCCGCGCACGCCCGCTACTGCTCCTCGGGGCCCGCATCTTCACGGAATGCCCTGGCCAACGCCCTGCCGTTGGCCAAAGCTTCGCGGTCGCGCTGCGAGCGGCTGCTCCCCGGCCCGCGCGGCCGCCGCCCCTCGGCCCGCCCCCTCGGCCCGCCCTCAGCCCCGCCCCCTCAGCCCGTCCCCTCCGCCCGGACCAGGGCCGCCACCGGTCGGGCCGACAGCAGTTCGGCCAGGCGGGCCTCGCCCTCGTACGCCTCCGCCCCGTACGCCTCCGCCCCCGTCGGCGGCAGCAGCGGGACCCACCTCCCCGGAGGCAGCGGCAGGACCGTGTCCCGCCAGCCGCCCGCGCGGGCCAGCCGGAGCGAGAGCCGGGTCGCCGCCGCCACCAGACCGCCCGTACGGGTGAACGCCAGGCAGTGGGCGGCCGCCGGGCCGCGGGCCGCCAGCGGTGCGTACCCGGTGAACAGCTCGGGCCGGTCCCTCCGGAGCCGCAGCAGGGCCGCCGTCAGGGCCAGCTTCTCCTCCGCCTGGCCCCGCGGAGCCGCCCCCGCGTCCAGCCGGGCCAGCGCCTCCCGCGGGAAGACCGCCGGGCGGCGGTTGTCGGGGTCGACCAGCGCCCGGTACTCCGACTCCGAGCCCTGGTACACCTCCGGGACGCCCGGCATCGCCAGGTGCAGCAGCGCCATCCCCAGCAGGTTCGCCCGGGCCGCCTCCGCGGCCTCCTTCGGCAGCTCCTCCGCATCCGGCACGCAGGCGGCGACCGTCTCCTCGTACGCCTCGTCCGGCTCGGTCCAGCCGGTCCGCAGCGCCGCCTCCCGGACCGCCTTCAGCAGCGCCCCGGACAGCCGCTCCTCCCGCTCCGGCACCTCGCCCAGCCCGAGGGCGGTCTGCCGCGCCACCCACGCGAGCTGCGGGTCCGCGCCGCCCGGCCGGCCCATCAGGCCGGGGTCCTGCGACAGGGCGGAGATCCGGGCCCGGACGTCCGCGCTCCGCTTCGTGTCGTGCGTGGACAGCACCGTCCCGGTACGCGGCCAGTCGCGCTCCACGGCGGCGCAGTACGCGTGGAACTCGCCCGGGGACACCGCCGGCCGCCCCGGGTCCGCCCCGACCTCGGCCGCCGACAGCAGCGGCGCGTACCGGTAGAAGGCCCGGTCCTCCAGCGACTTGGCGCGCAGCGCCGCCGACGTCTGGGAGAACCGCGCGGCGAAGGCCGCATCGGCCCGCACCAGCTCCCGCACGCCGTCCACCGCCGCGGCGCCGGCCTGCCGCGCCGCCTCCGCCGCGGCCCGCGGATCGAGCTGCCCGCCGCCCGGGTAGGGCCGGTAGACCGGGTAGGCGACCAGCAGCTCCCGCACGGCCGGGGCGAGCCCCGGACCCGCGGCCCGCTCCAGGGCCGCGAGCTCGGCGGCCAGGTCGCCCTCCAGCACCTCCCGGGTGCAGGCCCGGGCCGTCTCCCGCCAGCCCGGCAGGCCCGTCGACTCCCGGAACCGGCGGTCGAGTTCGGCGGCGCCGTCCGGGCAGGTGAACACGCCGTCGACCCGGTGCAGGGCGTCGTAGCCGGTGGTCCCGGCGACGGGCCAGCCGGCCGGCAGCCGCTCCCGCCGGCCGAGGATCTTCTCCACCACGACCCAGCAGTCCCCGCCGACGCCGGCGCGCAGCCGCCGCAGGTAGCCCTCCGGGTCGGCGAGCCCGTCCACGTGGTCGATCCGCAGCCCGGCCGCCACCCCGTCCCGCACCAGCTCCAGCACCTTCGCGTGCGAGGCGGCGAACACCCCGGGGTCCTCCACCCGGACGCCGATCAGCTGCGCGATGGTGAAGAAGCGCCGGTAGTTCAGCCCGGTGCGCGCCGCCCGCCAGTGGGCGGGCCGGTACCACTGCTCCGCGAGCAGCTCGGGCAGCGGCAGCCCGGCCGTCCCCGGGCGCAGCGGGAACTCCCACGCGCCGTGGCGCAGCACCTCGCCGTCGACGGCGCACTCGGCCGGGTCGAACGGCCGGTCGAGCAGAGGCAGCAGCACCTTGCCGCCGCCCGCCTCCCAGTCGATGTCGAACCAGCGGGCCGACGGCGACCCCGGCCCGTCCCGCAGCACCTCCCACAGCGGCCGGTTCAGCCGCAGCGGGAAGGGCACCGCCATGTGGTTCGGCACGATGTCCAGGACGAGGCCCAGCCCGTGTTCCCGGGCGGTGGCGGCCAGTGCCCGCAGCCCGGCCTCCCCGCCGAGCTCCTCCCGGACGCGGGTGTGGTCGGTGACGTCGTACCCGTGCAGGGAGCCCGGGACGGCCTCCAGGACGGGGGAGAGGTGCAGGTGGGAGGCGCCGAGCGAGGCGATGTGCGGCACGGCGGCCGCCGCCGCGGCGAACGGGGCCTCCGGGGACAGCTGGAGGCGGTACGTCGCGGACGGCGCCGCGGGCACGGCCCCCGCCCGGGCGCCGGATCGTACGGTTGACTGCTTCTCAGGCCGGCTCATGAGAACGTACGTACCCAGCTTCCCGGATTCCGTGCCATGACCCGATGCATCCGGGTGACTGCGCCCCGCACCTGATCACCGCGTTCGCCCTCACGGAGCGGGCCGTCGCCCCGGCGCGGCTCGCCGAGGCGACCGCCTGGGCCGCCAGCGCGCTCGTCGCCGGCCAGGCGGCGGCCCTGGCCCTGTCCGGGCGGCTCGCCGAGGCCCACGGCCCCGACGGCGCCTTCGCGGTCGCCGTGGCGGCGGCGGCCGCCGCCCTCGCCCTCGCGCTCGCCACCCGGGCCCCGGACTCCCGCGGCCGGACACCCGCCCCGCCCGCCCCGTCGCCCGCCGCGCCGCAGGCAGCCGCCCCCGTCCCCTACGCCGGCCGCTGAAGCACCGCCAGCGACCGCCCCACCAGCGCCACCCGGTCACCGGCCGCGTACTGCGGCCCGGTGCCGGACGGCGGCACCTCCGGCCGCGCCGTGTCCACGATCAGCCGCCACTGCGCCCCGTGCCCGGCCGGGATCGCGAACTCCTGCCGCTCCGCGCCGGCGTTGAACATCAGCAGGAACGAGTCGTCGGTGATCCGCTCCCCGCGCGGGCCCGGCTCGGAGATGGCCTCCCCGTTGAGGAACACCGTCAGCGCGCGCGTCTGCTGCGCCTGCCAGTCGCGGGCCCGCATCGGCTCCCCGTACGGGGTGAACCAGGCGATGTCGGACAGCTCGTCGTGGGTGCCCTCCACCGGGCGGCCGTGGAAGAACCGGCGCCGCCGGAACACCGGGTGGTCGCGCCGCAGCCACACCATCCGCCGCGTGAACTCCAGCAGGGAGGGCGGCGGCTTGCCCGGCTCCGGCCAGGGCACCCAGGCAAGCTCGTTGTCCTGGCAGTACGCGTTGTTGTTGCCGCCCTGGCTGCGCGCGAACTCGTCCCCGTGGCTCAGCATCGGCACCCCCTGCGACAGCATCAGGGTCGCCGTGAAGTTGCGCATCTGCCGCTCCCGCAGCTGGACGACGTCCGGGTCCTCCGTCGGGCCCTCGACGCCGCAGTTCCAGGACCGGTTGTGCGCCTCGCCGTCCCGGTTGCCCTCGCGGTTGGCCTCGTTGTGCTTCTCGTTGTACGAGACGAGGTCGTGCAGGGTGAAACCGTCGTGGCAGGTGTGGAAGTTGATGGACGCCAGCGGCCGCCGGCCGTCGTCCTGGTACAGGTCGGAGGAGCCCGTCAGCCGGCTCGCGAACTCGGCCAGGGTGCGCGGCTGGCCGCGCCACAGGTCCCGCACCGTGTCCCGGTACTTGCCGTTCCACTCGGTCCACAGCGGCGGGAAGTTGCCCACCTGGTAGCCGCCCTCGCCCAGGTCCCAGGGCTCCGCGATCAGCTTCACCTGGCTGACCACCGGGTCCTGCTGGACGAGGTCGAAGAACGACGACAGCCGGTCCACCTCGTGGAACTGCCGGGCCAGCGTCGCCGCCAGGTCGAAGCGGAAGCCGTCCACGTGCATCTCGGTGACCCAGTACCGCAGCGAGTCCATGATCAGCTGGAGGACGTGCGGCGAGCGCATCAGCAGCGAGTTCCCGGTGCCGGTGGTGTCCACGTAGTGCCGCTGGTCGTCCGCCAGCCGGTAGTACGAGGCGTTGTCCAGCCCGCGGAAGGACAGCGTCGGCCCCAGGTGGTTGCCCTCCGCGGTGTGGTTGTAGACCACGTCGAGGATGACCTCGATGCCCGCCTCGTGCAGTGCGCGCACCGCCGACTTGAACTCCAGCACCTGCTGCCCCCGGTCGCCGGAGGCGTAGCCGTTGTGCGGGGCGAAGAAGCCGATGGTGTTGTAGCCCCAGTAGTTCGTCAGCCCGTCGTCGACCAGGCGGTGGTCGTGGACGTACTGGTGGACGGGCATCAGCTCCAGGGCCGTCACCCCGAGCCGGGTCAGGTGGCCGATGACCGCCGGGTGCGCGAGCGCCCCGTACGTGCCGCGCAGCTCCTCCGGCAGCTCCGGGTGGCGCATCGTCAGGCCCTTGACGTGCGCCTCGTAGAGCACCGTCCGGTGGTAGTCGTGCCGCGGCGGCCGGTCGTCGCCCCAGTCGAAGTAAGGGTTCACCACGACCGAGCTCATCGTGTGCGGCGCGGAGTCCAGGTCGTTGCGCGAGTCGGGCCGGCCGAAGTGGTAGCCGTACACCTCCTCGCCCCAGTCGATGCTTCCGGCGACGGCCCGCGCGTACGGGTCGAGCAGCAGCTTGGCCGGGTTGCAGCGCTGCCCGTGCTCGGGCTCGTACGGCCCGTGGACCCGGAAGCCGTAGCGCTGGCCCGGCATCACGCCGGGCAGGTAGGCGTGGCGGACGAACGCGTCGGTCTCGCGCAGCTCGACTGCGGTCTCCGATCCGTCGTCGTGGAGGAGGCACAGCTCGATGCGCCGCGCCGCCTCCGAGTAGACCGCGAAGTTGGTGCCGGCGCCGTCGTACGTGGCTCCGAGCGGATACGCCTGTCCCGGCCAGACCTGCATGGACAACGACTCTTCCCCTCGGTGTCGGACGGAGTGGTGGGGCTGATCCGGGGTGGACCGCGTCACTGCCTGGATCTTCCCCGAAAGAGGTGCCTCACACGGGGACCTGCGACTGCTCCGACCGGGTGACCCGCCGGGACGATATGCGGGTCGGCGGACTGTCTGCGCATCCGATAATGGGTCAACCGATCACCGGTGTACGGTCCGTCGGGCGCCATCGGGCTGCACCGGGCGCCGCGCTCGGAGTAGTCTTCCGTGATCACTTAGACGGGCGTTCCAGACGCAGAAGGCGGTGCACGGGTGAGCTCGGGAGGTCTGGAGCTGCCCCCTGGTGACAGCGGTCACGAGGGCGGCCCGGCGGACGCCCCAGGAGGCGCACCCGGCGGTGCGTCCGGCGGGGTGCCGGGTGGGGTTCCGGGTGGGGCGGCGGGGGCCGGGCAGGGCGGGCCGGCCGGGCCCGGCGGCGCCGGCGGGCCCGGCGCGGGAGGGCCCGGGGCCGGGCGGCGGGCCGTCCGGCGCGGTGTCCCCGGCGGCGCCGCCGCCCGGGCCTGGAGGGGCCGTCATCCGGGCCGGGGCCGGGCTGGACTGGGGTGCCGACGCGTGGAGCGAGGTCCGTACGCGGGCCCAGCGCGCGGGCCGGGCGTACATCTGGCTGAACCTGATCGAGCAGCGGCTGCGGTCGGTCGTCGGGGCGGTCCTGCGGCCGATCTACGAGCCCGTGCACGGCGAGGACGACTGGGTCGTCGCCGCGGCCGGGCCGGCCGGGCAGGAGTGGGTGCACCGGGCGGTGGCGGTGCGCGAGGTGAGCCGGCGCAAGGGCTACCTGCTCGACCCGGCCGACGACAACGTCCTCAGCTTCCTGACGCTGCCGCAGCTGCGTGAGCTGATGGTCCAGCACTGGCCCTGCTTCGAGCCGTACTTCGACGACCGGCGGGAGATCGAGCTCGCGCTGGACGAGCTGGAGGTCACGCGCAACGTCGTCTCCCGCAACCGGGCCCTGTCGCGGGCGGTGCTGGAGCAGGCCGAGCGGGCGTCGGCCCGGCTGCTGGAGGTGCTCGGCGGCGGGGCCGGCTCGCCGTCCGCGGACCGGCTTCCCATCGACGCGGTGGAGGACCTCGTCGGCGACCGGTACGCGGACGTGGTCTCCGTCCACCCCGACCGGGTGCGGCTCCAGCGGCAGCTGCCCGCCGAGGACCTCTTCGGCGGGGCGCGGCGGCTCGACGCCATCGGCATAGGCCTGAACCTGCTGGTGCAGAACTTCTCCGGCCGAAGACTCGTCCGGCTCACCGAGGCGGGCTGCCGGGTCCGGCTGCTGTTCCTGAACCCGGCGAGCAGCGCCGTCAAGCGGCGCGAGCGCGAGCTGGGGCTGCGCAAGGGCGAGCTGAGCCGCTCGGTCGAGATGAACATCCTGCACGTGCGGCGGGTGCGCGCGGGGCTGAAGGACCCCTCCCGGTTCGAGATCCACGTCTTCGACGAGACGCCCCGCTTCACGGCCTACCTGGTGGAGGGGGAGAGCTCGGGCATCGCCGTCGTGCAGTCGTACCTGCGGCGGGCGCGCGGCATGGAGGCGCCGGTGCTGGTCCTGCGGGGCGGCGGCGCCGGGGACACCGCACGCGACACCGAAAACGGACTTCTGCCTACATACCGGGAGGAGTTCGAGTCGATTTGGCAGGACTCCCGGCCGGTGTCGTGAGCTGTCAGACCCCCGTGGCAGGCTGAAAGCCGTTGACCGAAGAGGGACGTCGCCGCCGCACGGGGGCGCACGGGTGCGGGGGAGGGGCGCGTCATGGGGGACTGGCACGGCGGTGTGCTGATCGGGTTCGACCTGGAGACGACCGGGACGGAGCCCGGGGAGTCCCGGATCGTCACGGCCGCGGTCGTCGAGGTGCGGGCCGGCGAGGTGCTCGGGCGGCGCTGCTGGCTCGCGGATCCGGGGATACCGATCCCGCAGCAGGCCGCCGCGATCCACGGGATCAGCACGGAGCGGGCCGTCGCGGAGGGCCGCCCGGCGCGCGAGGTCGCCGATGAGGTCGCCGGGGCCCTCGCCGGCCACTGGCGGCAGGGCGCCGTCGTCGTCGCCTACAACGCCGCCTTCGACCTGACGCTGCTCTCCGCCGAACTGGCCCGGTACGGGCTGCCGTCGCTCGCCGAGCGGCTCGGCGGCCCGGCGACCGGTCCCGTCGTCGACCCGCTCACCATCGACCGCGCGGTGGACCGCTACCGCCGGGGCAAGCGGACCCTGGAGGCCGCATGCGCGGTGTACGGGGTGGTCCTGGACCGCGCGCACGACGCCGGGGCCGACGCGCTGGCGGCGGTCCAGGTGGCGCGGGCGATAGCCGCCCGGCACCCGCAGGTCGCCGCCCTCAGCCCGGACGCGCTGCACGCCCGGCAGGGCGCCTGGCACGAGCGCTGGGCCCGCGACTTCCAGTCCTACCTGCGCCGCCAGGGCGCCCCCGACGCGGTGGTCGACCCGGCGTGGCCGCTGCGCGGCGCGGTCCCCGCCCCGGCCTGACGCCCGGCGGTACGGCCCCGCCCCGCCGGCGGCCCGGTATCAGAAGGCGTGCCAGCGGGCGGCGGTGTCGCCGGTGCGTAGGGAGGCCACCCGGTGGCGGAACTCGGCCAGGGCGCGGGGGTTGGCCGGGGCGTGCTGGGCCACCCATGCGCAACTGGCCGTCTCGCGGGCGCCGCGCAGGACCGCGCAGCCCTCCCAGTCGCGTACGTCCCACCCGTACGCGGCGGTGAACTCGCCGTACGCCGCGTCGGGGAGGCCGTACCGGTCGCGGGAGAGGGCCATCACCACCAGGTCGTGCTCGCGCAGGTCGGCCGAGACGGTCTCCAGGTCGACCAGGACCGGCCCGTCCGGGCCGGCGTGCACGTTGCGCGGCAGGGCGTCGCCGTGGATCGGGCCCGGCGGGAGGCAGGGCGTGAGGCCCGCCGCCTCGTCGGCGTACGCGTCGCGGCGGGCCCGCAGGTAGGCGGCGTCCGCCGGGTCGACCGCGTCCCCGGCGAGCCGCAGCCAGCGCTCGACGCCGCCGAGCAGGTCCCGCGCGGGCAGCGTGAAGGGGGGTGCGGGCAGGGCGTGGAGCTGCCGCAGCAGCACCGCGAGGTCGGCGGGGGCGGCCGGGCGGACCGCGTCCGGCAGCCGGTGCCACACCGTGACGGGGTGTCCGGAGACCAGCCGCGCCGCGGGCTCCGCGGCCCGGACGGCCGGGATACCGGCCTGCTCCAGCCAGGCCGCCACGGCGAGCTCCCGCTCGGCGCGCTCCAGCAGCGCCGCCTCGCGGCCGACCTTGACCACCAGGTCGCCGGTACGGAAGACCGCGTTCTCGCCGAGTGCCAGCAGCAGGGCAGACCCCCCGGTGAGCCCCGCCGCGTCCAACACGTCCCGGGCCAGCGCCTCGTCCATGCGGTGTCGTCGTCCCTCTCGCATCCCGGCCGGCCGCCGTGCGTGGGGCCGGGTCCGGCGGCCCAGTCTCGCACGCCCCACCCGGGGCACCGTGATCCAAAACAGTTGAACGAGACGTCTCGTCTCGTTATGGTGGGTGCATGACCGCAGCGAAGCCCGCCCACATCGCCATGTTCTCCATCGCCGCCCACGGCCACGTCAATCCCAGCATCGAGGTGATCCGGGAACTCGTCGCACGCGGCCACCGCGTCAGCTACGCCGTCCCCGCGTCCTTCGCGGACAAGGTCGCCGAGACCGGCGCCACCCCCGTCGTGTGGACCTCCACCCTCCCCACCGACGACGAGCCCGAGGCCTGGGGCACCGAGCTCATCGACAACATCGAGCCCTTCCTGGACGACGCGATCCAGGCCCTGCCCCAGCTCGCCGCCGCGTTCGAAGGCGACGAGCCCGACCTGGTCCTGCACGACATCACCGCCTACCCGGCGCCGGTCCTGGCCCACCGGTGGGGCGTCCCCGCCGTCTCCCTCTCCCCGAACCTCGTCGCCTGGGAGGGCTATGAGGAGGAGGTCGCCGCCCCCATGACCGCCGGACTGCGCGCCTCCGAGCGCGGGCGCGCGTACTACGCCCGCTTCACCGCCTGGCTCGCCGAGAACGGCATCGACGAGCACCCCGACCGGTTCGTCGGCCGGCCCCGCCGCAGCATCGTCCTGATCCCGCGCGCCCTCCAGCCGCACGCGGACCGCGTCGACCCCGCCGTCCACACCTTCGTCGGCGCCTGCCAGGGCGACCGCACCGACCAGGGCACCTGGCAGCGCCCGGAGGCCGCCGCCGGCAAGAAGGTTCTGCTCGTCTCGCTCGGCTCGACGTTCACCCGGCAGCCCGGCTTCTACCGGGCCTGCATGGAGGCCTTCGGGGACCTGCCCGACTGGCACGTCGTCCTCCAGATCGGCAGGTTCACCGACCCCGCCGACCTCGGCGACATCCCCGCGAACGTCGAGATCCACCGCTGGGTGCCGCAGCTGGACATCCTCCGGCAGGCCGACGCCTTCATCACCCACGCCGGCGCCGGCGGAAGCCAGGAGGGCCTCGCCACGGCGACCCCGATGGTCGCCGTCCCCCAGGCCGTCGACCAGTTCGGCAACGCCGACATGCTCCAGTCGCTGGGCGTCGCCCGGCACGTCCCCATGGACGACGCGGACGCCGCCACCCTGCGGGAGGCCGTGCTCGCGCTGGTCGCGGACCCGCAGGTCGCCGCCCGCGCCGAGGCGGTCCGCGCCGAGATGGCAGCCGAGGGAGGCACCCGGCACGCAGCCGACCTGATCGAGACTATCGTTCGAGGATGACCTCCCGGACGACGAAGAAGCCGACGAACACCGCGTACGCCGCCCTGCTCCGCGGGGTCAACGTCGGAGGCAGCCGCAAGGTGCCCATGGCCGAGCTGCGCGAGATCCTCGAAGGCCTCGGCCACGAGGACGTCCGCACCTACCTCCAGAGCGGGAACGCCGTCTTCACCAGCGCGCGGACCGACGCCGACGGGCTGGCCCGCGAACTGGAGCAGGCCATCGAGGCCCGCTTCGGCTTTGCGGTCGCCTGCCTCGTCCTCGACGGCGCCCGGCTGCGCGCCGTCGCCGACGCCTGCCCCTTCCCGGCCGCGGAGCTGGAGGGGAAGCAGCTGCACGCCACGTTCCTGTCGGAGCAGCCCGACGCCTCCCGGTTCGACGGGATCGACCGGGAGGCCCACCTGCCCGAGGAGTTCCGCCTCGGCGACCGGGTCCTCTACCTGTACGCCCCCGAGGGGCTCGGGCGCTCCAAGCTGGCGGAAGTCCTCGCCCGGCCTGCCTTGACCCAGGGCATCGACGCCACGACGCGCAACTGGAACACGGTCGCGAAGCTCGTCGAGATGACGTCCGACTGACGGCCGCCGCCGGGCGGTGGCCCCACGCCCCGCGCGGGCCGGGCCCCGTCAGTCCCAGTCGATGTCGGCGAGGCCCTCCAGCGGGGCCCGTACCGCCGCCGACTCCGGCACCGCCACCCTCTCCGCGGCGGCCACCGCCGCGCCGAACCGGACCCCGGTGCGGCTCTCGACCTCGCCCACCGCGACCTGGAACACCCGGAACTCGTCCAGGTCGAGGGCCTCCGTCAGCACCAGGTCCTGCGTCAGCAGGAACGCCTTCGCCTTCAGGACGCCCCCGTCGCCGTAGACGAGCACCTTCCAGAACTCGCGCGGTATCCGCACCCCGCGGAAGAGCCGGTCGTCTTCATGGAACACCGGCCCGCCGAACGCGGTCACCCGCAGCCCGTCGACCTCCACCTCCTCGAACACCGCGTCCTCCAGGCGGCCCCAGACGCCGGCCCGCGGACTCTGGTTGAAATCGTCCATCTGCGGCGTGATGTTGGTGTAGAAGAACGAGTCCCGGTTCGCCTGCCGGGCCTCCTCCAGCGGCCCCCACACCAGGTCGGCGCGGCGGGCCACGTGCCCGCGGTCCAGCCGGTTCGGCCTGCCGTCCCGGTCCCGGTACAGCTCGTTGTCCACCTGCGCCGACGCCGGCAGCCGCGGGTCCAGGCGGAACCGGATTCCGCGCCGGTCCAGCCGCTTCAGGCTGCCGCCGTCGATGTTCCACCCCACCCACCGCGCGAACCGCCGGGAACCGCTCAGCGCCAGCGAGAAATGGGTGTACGGGACGACCTCGGAGCCGTCCAGGAGGACCGCGTCGTCCTTGGCCGGCGGGTCCAGCTCCGGCGGCGGCACCGCCACCGCCAGGAACCCCGGGTCGTAGCCTGCGGCGACCCCGGACTCCGGGCCGAGCGGCCGGGGCGGGGCGGGTGCGTGGTTCGTGGCAGCCATCGTCTGGCTCCCTTCGCACAGGGAGTTCGGACGCGGGAAGCCCCGCCGGACCCCGCCGGGAAGGAGGCGCGGGGCCCCTGCGGCGGACGGTCCGGGCGCACACCGGCGGGGGCTTCCCGCGCCGCGCGTGCACTTCCAGCGTACGGCGGCCCCGGGCCGGGCGCGCCGGGAACTCCCCTTGCCGCACAGCCGACATGGGTCGTTGCGGCGTCAACCTCCCGGTCCGCGGCCGCAGTCCGGAGCAGGGGCCGGAGCAGGGGTCGGAGCAGGGGCCCGGAGCACAACCTTCCGGGGACCGCGTCGCACGGCGCCCGGCCGATGTGCCAGGCTTCCCCGTCATGCGCTACATCATCATCGGCGCCGGTGCCATCGGCGCGACCATCGGCGGACGGCTCGCGGAAGCGGGCAGCGAGGTCGTCCTCGTCGCGCGCGGCGCGCACGCGGCGGCCCTCGCGGCGGACGGCCTGCGGCTCACCACGGCCGACGGGCCGCGGGTGCACCGGCTGCCCGTCGTCACCGGCCCGGCCGAACTCGGCGGACTGCGCCCCGACGACGTCCTGCTGCTGGCCGTCAAGACGCAGGACGCGATCGCCGCCCTCGACACCTGGGGCGCCGCCGAGGTCGCCGGCGGGGGCACCGCCGCGCAGCGGCTGCCCGTCCTGTGCGCACAGAACGGCGTCGAGAGCGAGCGCCTCGCCCTGCGGCGCTTCGCCCGCGTGTACGGGGTGTGCGTGTGGCTGCCCGCCACCTTCACCGAGCCCGGCGCCGTGAGCGCGCTGTGCGCCCCGCTGACCGGCATCCTGCACCTCGGTCTCGCCGCCGGCGGCGCGGACGCGCGGGCCCGGCGGATCTCCGCGGACCTGGAGCGGGCGGGGTTCGGTGCGCCTGTCGTCACGGACGTGATGCGGTGGAAGTACGCCAAGCTGCTGGGCAACCTCGGCAACGCCGTCCAGGCCGCCACCGGGCCCGAGCCCGACCCGGCCAAGGCCGCCCTGGTGCTGCGGGCCCGGCGCGAAGGCCGGGAGGCGCTCCTGGCGGCGGGCATCCCGTACGCCTCCGACGCGGAGGAGGCGGAGGCACGCGAGGGGAAGGTGCGGCAGCCGGACGCGGTGCGCGGCGGATCGTCCTGGCAGTCCCTGTACCGGGGGACGGGGACGATCGAGGCGGACTACCTCAACGGGGAGGTGTGCCTGCTCGGCCGGCTGCACGGGGTGCCGACGCCGGTCAACGAGACGCTGCGGCACGCGGCGAACATCTTCGCCCGGGAAGGCCTCCCGCCGGGCTCGATGTCGATCGCCGACCTGACGGCCCTGGCCGACGAGGCCGCCGCCCGCACATAGGGGCGTGAGGATGCGGGCGGCCGACGGGCGGCGAACCCGCAGGGCCTACGCCGACAGCGCGTGCGCCCGCACGCCAGCGGCCGCCGCCCCGTCGTAGCGGGCCAGCAGCAGCCGGGCCACCTCCGGGGCCGAGCCCAGCACGCCCGCCAGGACGTCCGCGCCGGCCTCGGCGGCGCCGGCCGCGATCCGGTCCGGCAGCCGCCCGGGGGCGATCACGTACGGGGCCACCGCGACGCGCCGGACCCCCTCGGCGCGCAGGGCCCGTACGGCGTCCTCCGTACGGGGAAGAGCGGCGGAGGCGAACGCAGGCCGCACGGCGCACCAACCGGTGTGCCGCCACTCCCGCGCGATTTCAGCGATCACTGCGATCGCCTCCGGGTCCGAGGAGCCGGCGGACGCGAGCACCACTCCCGTGGCGGCCCGGTCCGCGGCCGTGATGCCCGCCTCCGCCAGCCGGCGCTCCAGCGCGGCCGTCAGCAGCGGGGAGGGGCCGAGGACGTCGGCGACCCGCACCCTCTGCCCGGGCAGCCGGGCCTGCGCCTCGGACAGCACCGCGGGGACGTCGGCCTTCGCGTGGAAGGCGCGGGTGAGCAGCAGCGGCAGGGCGACGACGTCGCGGACGCCGTCGGCGTGCAGCGCGGACAGCACCTGCTCGACGCGGGGGGCGCACAGGTCCAGGAAGGCGGTCTCCACGCGCAGTCCCGGCCGTAGCGCCCGTACGCGCCGGGTGAGGGCGTGCACGGTCGCCGCGTGCCGCGGGTCGCGGCTGCCGTGGGCGATGACGAGGAGGGCGGGGGCGGGGGGCATGCCGGTCAGCTCCGCGCCAGCAGGCCGCGGCTGCGCAGCACCCACCGCTCGATCGGGCTGAAGATCAGCAGGTCGATGGCGATGCCGACGACCAGGATCAGGATGATCGCGAGGAAGACGCCGGGCAGGTCGATGTTGTTGCGGCCGTTCTCCAGCAGCTGGCCGAGGCCGAGGCCGAGGTCGGGGGAGGAGGCGATGATCTCCGCGGCCATCAGGGACCGCCAGGAGAACGCCCAGCCCTGCTTCAGGCCGGCGAGGTAGCCCGGCAGGGCGGCCGGCATCACCACGTGCCACACGCCCCTGATCCCGGTGGCGCCGAGGGTGCGGCCGGCCCGCAGGAACAGCGGCGGCACCTGGTCGACGCCGGCGACGAGCCCGTTGGCGATGGAGGGGACGGCGCCGAGCAGGATGACGGTGAACATCATGGCGTCGTTGAGGCCGAACCACAGCACGGCCGGCGGCACCCACGCCACGGACGGCAGGGACTGCAGCCCGGAGAGGATCGGCCCGATCGCGGCGCGGACGAACCGCACGCGCGCCACCAGCAGGCCGAGCGGGGTGCCGATGGCCAGGGCCAGCAGGAAGCCGAGGAGGCCGCGGGAGACGGACGTCCAGATGACCTCGAACAGGGTGCCCTTCAGCCACATGTCGGCCAGGCTGTCGCCGACCGCGGACAGCGGCGGCAGCTTCGCCTCGTCGGTGACGCCCGCCGAGACGAGGACGTGCCAGCCGGCGAGGACCAGCGTGACGGCCAGGACCGGCGGAAGCACCTTGCGGAACAGGACCTCGCGGACCGGGGTGCGGCGGATCTCGACGGCGTCGAGCGCGTCGAGCCCCGCTTCGAGGCCGGCGAGGTCGTCCGTCTTCGCCTTCGTGTCAGTGCTGGCCATGGCGGCGGATCTCCCCACGCAGGTGCTCGGTGATCTCAAGGGACAGTTCCGCGACGTCCGCGTCCTCGATGCGGCGCGGCTGCGGGATGCCGACGTTCCACTCCTTCGCGACCCGGCCGGGGCGGGAGGAGAGCAGGACCACCCGCTGGGCGAGGCGCACGGCCTCGCGCACGTTGTGGGTGACGAAGAGGACGGAGAGGTGGGTCTCCTCCCAGATGCGGGTCAGCTCGCCGTGCAGGACGTCCCGGGTGATGGCGTCCAGGGCGGCGAACGGCTCGTCCATCAGCAGGAGCCGGCTGTCCTGGGCGAGGGCGCGGGCCATGGCGACGCGCTGGCGCATGCCGCCGGACAGCTCGTGGACGCGCTTGCCGTACGCGCCGCCGAGGCGGACGAGCTCCAGCAGGCGCTCGGCCTCCGCCTTGCGGCCGGACTTCGGGACGCCGCGCAGCCGCAGGGCGAGTTCGATGTTCTTCCCGGCGGTCAGCCAGGGGAAGAGGGCGTGCTCCTGGAACATCAGGGCGGGCCGGCCGGCGGTCTCGATGCTGCCGGAGGTGGGCCGGTCGAGGCCGGCGACCAGGTTGAGCAGGGTGGACTTGCCGCAGCCCGAGGCCCCCAGGATGGTGACGAACTCGCCGGGGGCGACGTCGAGGCTGATGTCGTCCAGCACGAGCTGCGATCCGGCCGGGCCGGAGAAGGACTTCGAGACGTGCTCGATCCGGGCGGCGCGGGCGGGCGCCGCGACGGCGTCCTCGGCGGCCGCGGCAAGCGTGGTGGCCATGGTCGTCACCTCCTGGGGGATGCGGTCGGGGGCTTACTTGGCGCCGAGGCCGGCGTCGGAGACCTCGGGCCTGCCGGACTCCCTCAGCACCTTGTTCAGGAGCGTCAGGTCGTAGATGCCGGCCAGTTCGGGCTGCTCGATGAGCTTGGCCGCCACCGCGTCCTCGGCCTGCGCCCTGAGGGTGCCGGCCAGCGGGTCGTCGGTGACGAGGAGGCTCTTCCACGCCGGGTCGATGATCTTCGCGTCGAGTTCCCTGCCGGTCTCCGCCTTCAGGGCCGCGTTCGCGGACGCCCTGGCCCTGTCCGGGTCGGCGTTGATCCACTCGTTCGTCCTGACGGTGCCCCTGAGCACGGCCTCGACGACGTCCGGGTGCTCCTTCAGGAACTTCTGCGACACGACCACGTTCGTGATGACGAACTTCCTGTCGGGCCACAGCTCGGACTCGTCGAGGAGGACAGACCCCCCGTCGGAGACCAGTTGGGACGCGGTCGGCTCCGGCACCCAGGCGCCGTCGATCGAGCCCTGCCTGAAGGCGTCGGGGGTCACCTTGGTGTCGGCGCGGACGACGGAGACGTCGCCCTTGCCGGACTCCGGGTCGACCTTCCAGCCCTTCTCGGAGATCCAGTTGAGGAACGCGACGTCCTGTGTGTTCCCCTTCTGCGGGGTGGCGATCCGCTTCCCCTTGACGTCGTCCAGGGTCTTGATCCGGTCGGGGTTGACGACCAGCTTCACGCCGCCGGAGGCGGAGCCGGAGACGATCCGCAGGTTCCTCCCCTTGGACTTCACGTAGCCGTTGACGGCCGGAGAGGGGCCGATGAACCCGATGTCGAGGGAGCCGCCGTTGAGCGCCTCGATCTCGGACGGGCCCGCGTTGAACACCTGCGCCCTGAGCTTCGTCCCGCCGAGCTCCTTCGCGATCAGGCCCTCCTGGAGGCCGACCAGCGCGGTGGCGTGCGTCAGGTTCGGGAAGTAGCCGATGCGGACCTCGCGGGCGGACAGCGCCGCACCCGAGCCGGACGCGGCGCCCGCCCTGCCGTCGTCCGGCGCCTCGGCCTGGGAGCCGTAGCCGCAGGAGGCGAGCGCGCCGATCAGCAGCGGCAGCGCGGAGGCGGCGGCGAGGCCGCGGCGCAGGGCCTTGCGGGCGGTGGTGCGGGTGGTGGCAGGCACGGGAGGGCTTCCTCTCGTGACGTCGTCTCAGGACGCACGTCTTCGTCTGTGGAGCGAGGCCGGGTCGGGCTCGCGGCGGTCACGCGGGGAGGGGGCGCGCAGGCAGTGCGCGTACGTCATCGCGCACATCGCGCCACTCCTCCCTGGCCGCTGCCGAGGGCGCCGCTGCCCACGCGGCCGCCCTCCTTCGCGAACGTCGAGTAGATGTCGCCGAACACGGTCAGAAGTCCCAGCCCTCGTCGCCGGCGGCCGGGGCGGCCTCCGCGCGGGAGGCGAAGGACTCGCCGGCCATGCCCGCTGCCAGCGTCGTGCCGTCCTGCGGGTCGATCAGCAGGAACGAGCCCGTCCGGCGGGAGTCGGCGTACGCGTCGAGCGCGAGCGGCTCGGCCGTGCGGACGACGACGCGGCCGATGTCGTTGGCGACGAGCCGACCCGGCTCGGGGTGCTGGGAGAGGTCGTCCAGGGTCAGCCGCGAGGGGATCTCCTTCACGATCGCCTTCACCGTGCGGGTGGTGTGCTTCAGCAGCACCCGCGCGCCGACGGCCAGCGGCTGGTCGGCGACGTGGCACACGGTCGCCTCGACGTCCTGCGTGGTCGCCGGGGCCGTCGCGGTCGGGGCGATCAGGTCGCCGCGCGAGATGTCGATGTCGTCCTTCAGGCGGACCGTCACCGACTGCGGCGCCCACGCGATGTCCACGCTCTCGCCGAGTGCGTCGATGCCCTCGATGACCGACGTCCGGCCCGACGGCAGGACCGTCACCGGCTCGCCGACGCGCAGCACACCGGAGGCGATCTGGCCGGCGTAGCCGCGGTAGTCGGGGTGCTCGGCGGTCTGCGGGCGGATCACGTACTGGACGGGGAACCGCGCCGGGCAGGCGGTCAGGTCGTGGCTGACCGGGACCGTCTCCAGGTGCTCCAGGACCGTCGGGCCGCCGTACCAGTCCATGTGGGAGGACGGCTCCACCACGTTGTCCCCGGCCAGCGCCGAGATCGGGATGGCGGTGATCTCCGGGACGCCCAGCTCGGAGGCGTACGCGGTGAACTCCTCGGCGATCGCCGCGAAGACGGTCTCCTCGTACCCGACGAGGTCCATCTTGTTCACGGCCAGGACGACGTGCGGGACGCGCAGCAGGGCGGCGACCGCGGCGTGCCGGCGGGTCTGCTCCACGACGCCGTTGCGGGCGTCGACGAGGACGACGGCCAGCTCGGCGGTCGAGGCGCCGGTGACCATGTTCCGCGTGTACTGCACGTGCCCGGGGGTGTCGGCCAGGATGAACCGGCGGCGGGCGGTCGCGAAGTAGCGGTAGGCCACGTCGATCGTGATGCCCTGCTCCCGCTCGGCCCGCAGGCCGTCCGTCAGCAGCGCCAGGTCGGGGGTGTTCTGCCCGCGGTCGGCGGAGACCCGCTCGACGGCCTCCAACTGGTCCTCCAGGACCGACTTGGAGTCGTGCAGCAGGCGGCCGACCAGGGTGGACTTGCCGTCGTCGACGGAGCCCGCGGTGGCGAAGCGCAGCAGCGTCGTCGCGCTGAGCTGCTCGGTGGTGCTGGTCATGGCTAGAAGTACCCTTCGCGCTTGCGGTCTTCCATCGCGGCCTCGGAGAGCTTGTCGTCGGCCCGGGTCGCGCCCCGCTCGGTGAGGCGGGAGACGGCGATCTCGGCGATCACCGCGTCGAGCGTGGCGGCGTCGGAGTCGACGGCGCCGGTGCAGGACATGTCGCCGACGGTGCGGTAGCGGACCAGCCGCTTCTCGACCGTCTCGCCGTCCTTCGGGCCGCCCCAGTCGCCCGCGGTCAGCCACATGCCGCTCCGGGCGAACACCTCGCGCTCGTGGGCGAAGTAGATCTCCGGCAGCTCGATGCCCTCGCGGGCGATGTACTGCCACACGTCCAGCTCGGTCCAGTTCGACAGCGGGAACACGCGGACGTGCTCGCCGGGGGCGTGCCGGCCGTTGTACAGCTGCCACAGCTCCGGCCGCTGCCGGCGCGGGTCCCACTGGGAGAACTCGTCGCGCAGGGAGAACACCCGCTCCTTCGCGCGGGCCTTCTCCTCGTCGCGGCGGCCGCCGCCGAACACCGCGTCGAAGCGGTGCTGCTGGATCGCCTCCGTCAGCGGGACCGTCTGCAGCGGGTTGCGGGTGCCGTCCGGGCGCTCCTTCAGCTTCCCCGCGTCGATGTACTCCTGGACGGACGCCACGTGCAGGCGCAGGCCGTGCGCGGCGACCGTGCGGTCGCGGTAGTCGATGACCTCGGGGAAGTTGTGCCCGGTGTCGACGTGCAGCAGCGCGAACGGCACCGGCGCCGGCGCGAACGCCTTCAGCGCCAGGTGCAGCATGACGATGGAGTCCTTGCCGCCGGAGAACAGGATCACCGGCTTCTCGAACTCGCCCGCCACCTCGCGGAAGATGTGCACGGCCTCCGACTCCAGGGAGTCCAGGTGCGAGAGCGCGTACGGCGCGTCGGCGTCCGGCTCGGTGTGCGGGTGCGCGGCGGTGGCGGTCATGCCAGACCCCTCTCGGTGAGCAGCGCGTGCAGGGCGTCGGCCGACTCCTGCACGGACTGGGTGTGCGACTCGATGCGGAGGTCCGGCGACTGCGGGGCCTCGTACGGGTCGTCGACGCCGGTCAGCCCGGAGATCTCGCCCGCGGCCTGCTTGGCGTACAGGCCCTTCACGTCCCGTACGGAGCACACCTCGACCGGGGTGGCCACGTGCACTTCCAGGTAGGCGGTGCCGGCCCCGGTGTGGCGCCCCCGCACGGCCTCGCGGCTGTCGGCGTACGGCGCGATGACGGGGACCAGCGCCTTGACGCCGTTGCTCGCGAGGAGTTCGGCGACGAAGCCGATCCGCTGGACGTTGGTGTACCGGTCCGCGCGGTCGAAGCCGAGGCCGGCGGAGAGGAACTCGCGGATCTCGTCGCCGTCGAGGACCTCCACCCGGTGGCCCTCGCCGCGCAGCCGCTCGGCGAGCGCGTAGGCGATGGTGGTCTTGCCCGCGCTGGGCAGACCGGTCAGCCACACGGTGGCTCCCTGGCCGGTCACGCTCATCCCGTTCTCTTTCCCGTCCGGTTCCGTCGTCGTCTGCGTCGTCTGCGTCGTCTGCGTCGTCTGCGTTGTGTCGGTGGTCTGCGCCGCCATCAGCCGTGCAGTCCGCACTCGGTCTTGGCCCGGCCGGCCCAGCGGCCGGCCCGCGCGTCCTCGCCCTCCGCCGTGCGGCGGGTGCAGGGGGCGCAGCCGACGGACGTGTAGCCGTCCGTCAGCAGGGGGTTGGTCAGGACGCCGTGCTCGGCGACGTAGGCGTCGACGTCGTCCTGCGTCCAGCGCGCGATGGGGGACACCTTGACCTTGCGCCGCTTCTCGTCCCAGCCGACCACCGGGGTGTTCGCCCGGGTGGGGGACTCGTCGCGGCGCAGGCCGGTCGCCCACGCGTCGTATGCGGTCAGGCCCTCCTCCAGCGGCCGCACCTTGCGCAGGGCGCAGCACAGGTCCGGGTCGCGCTCGTACAGGCGCGGGCCGTGCTCGGCGTCCTGCTCGGCGACCGTCTGCCGCGGGGTGAGGGTGATGACGCGGACGTCCATCACGGCCTCGACGGCGTCGCGGGTGCCGATCGTCTCCTCGAAGTGGTAGCCGGTGTCGAGGAAGACCACGTCCACGCCGGGGAACGCACGGGACGCGAGGTGCGCGACGACGGCGTCCTCCATGGAGGAGGTCACGCAGAACCGCGGGCCGAAGGTGTCGGCGGCCCAGCGGAGGATCTCCAGCGGGGACGCGTCCTCCAGGTCCCGCCCGGCCTGCTCGGCGAGCGCCTTCAGGCCGCGCCCGTCGCGCAGCTCCTGGTCGGCGGTCATATCGCTTCCCCTCCCGTGGACTCCGTCCGCAGCCCGCGGGCCAGCAGGCCGAGGTACTTCAGCTGGAAGGCCCGGTTGCAGGACCTGCACTCCCACGCCCCGTGGCCCTGCTCGTTCGGGAACAGGTCCTCGTCTCCGCAGTACGGGCAGAAGAACGGTGCGGCGCGCTCGCTCATGACAGGCTCTCGTCGCTCGCGCGGCCGACCCACGTCGCGAAGCGCTCGCCGTCCTCGCGCTGCTCCTGGAAGCGCCGGACGACCCGCTCGACGTAGTCGGGCAGCCCGTCCTTGGTGACCTTCAGGCCGCGGACCTTGCGGCCGAAGCCGGCCTCCAGGCCGAGGGCTCCGCCGAGGTGGACCTGGTAGCCCTCCACCTGGTTGCCGTCGTCGTCCAGGACGAGCTGGCCCTTGAGGCCGATGTCGGCGACCTGGATGCGGGCGCAGGCGTTGGGGCAGCCGTTGATGTTGATGGTGAGCGGCTCGTCGAAGTCCGGCAGGCGGCGCTCCAGCTCGTCGATCAGGGAGGCGCCGCGCGCCTTCGTCTCGACGATGGCGAGCTTGCAGAACTCGATGCCGGTGCAGGCCATCGTGCCGCGCCGGAACGGCGAGGGCGTGACCCGGAGGTCGAGCGCCTCCAGCGCGGAGACCGCCGAGTCGACCCGGTCCTCCGCGACGTCCAGCAGGACCATCTTCTGGTCGGCGGTGGTGCGCAGCCGGCCCGAGCCGTGCTGCTCGGCGACCTCGGCGATCTTGGTGAGGGTGGCGCCGTCGACGCGGCCCACGCGCGGGGCGAAGCCGATGTAGAAGCGGCCGTCCTTCTGGCGGTGCACGCCCATGTGGTCGCGCCACCGGCCGGCGGGCTCCTGCGGGGCGGGGCCGTCGGTGAGCTTCCGCCCCAGGTACTCGTCCTCCAGGACGCGGCGGAACTTCTCCGCGCCCCAGTCGGCGACGAGGAACTTCAGGCGGGCGCGGTTGCGCAGCCGGCGGTAGCCGTAGTCGCGGAAGATGGAGATGACGCCCTCGTAGACGTCGGGGACCTCGTCCAGGGAGACCCAGGTGCCCAGGCGGACACCGAGCTTGGGGTTGGTGGACAGGCCGCCGCCGACCCACACGTCGAAGCCGGGGCCGCGCTCGGGGTGGTGCACGCCGACGAACGAGATGTCGTTGATCTCGTGCGCCACGTCCAGGAGCGGCGAGCCGGAGATCGCGGACTTGAACTTGCGGGGCAGGTTGGAGAATTCCTTGTTGCCGACGATGCGCCGGTAGATCTCCTCGATGGCCGGGGTGCCGTCGATGATCTCGTCCTCGGCGATGCCGGCGACCGGGGAGCCGAGGATGACGCGGGGCGTGTCACCGCAGGCCTCGGTGGTGGACAGGCCGACCGCCTCCAGGCGGCGCCAGATCTCCGGGACGTCCTCGATGCGGATCCAGTGGTACTGCACGTTCTGACGGTCGGTGAGGTCGGCCGTGCCGCGGGCGAACTCCTCGGAGATCTCGCCGATCACGCGGAGCTGCTCGGTGGTCAGCCGGCCGCCGTCGATGCGGACGCGCAGCATGAAGAACTTGTCGTCCAGCTCCTCGGGCTCCAGGACCGCGGTCTTGCCGCCGTCGATCCCGGGCTTGCGCTGCGTGTAGAGGCCCCACCAGCGCATGCGGCCGCGCAGGTCGTTGGGGTCGATCGAGTCGAATCCGGTCTTGGAGTAGATCGTCTCAATGCGTGTCCGCACGTTGAGACCGTCGTCGTCCTTCTTGAACTGCTCGTTGCCGTTGAGGGGGGTGTGGTGTCCGACGGCCCACTGGCCCTCGCCGCGGTGACGGCCGGGCTTGCGGCGCGCGGAGGCGGGTGTTGCGGGGGTGGCGGCCATGGCGGTACGTCCTTCTTCGGCGGCTCGATGCAGAGGGCAGGGGGAGTCGGCGGCGCGGCCCCCGTGACGTTGCCTACGCTGAGCAGGTGCGGCTGATCGCCGCCCCGGTGCCGGTTGTGCCGGTGTGCGGGGCGGTGTCGGGCCTTCAGGGGACTGGCGGTGTGCGGCGCGGCCGCGACGACGCTGTGCGGTGCGCGCTGTGCGGCGTCGGCTGGTTCCGTCAGCTCGCCGGACAGATGGCGCTGGACATGCGGCCGAGGTCGACGTGCCGCCGACTCACCAAGGCTGTTCCAGCTCCATTCATGGCCGAAGCGTGTCATGGGGCGATTGGAGGAGTCCACTACTGTCCATGATGTGGACGAAGTGGTCTCGAATCATGGGACGACGTGACGGCGGTCACATACGGAAGAGGCGGGCGGGACGGGTTGCTCAGCCCGCCTCGCCCGCCTTGCCCGCCTCGCCCGCCCGGGGTGCTACGCCCCGGGCCAGGGGCCGGGCGTGGGGGCGTACTCCTTCTCCTCCGTCTCGGTCCGGAAGACCTTGAACCCGCGCCGCAGGTAGTTGTCCATCGCCGTCGGCCCGTCCTGGCTGCACGTGTGCACCCACACCCGGCGCGTGGGCTCCCGGTCCGGCCAGCGCTCGGCCAGCGACCACGCGGCGGCCACGCCCACGGAGAGCAGGTGCCCGCCGATGCGGCGGCCCCGGAAGTCCGGCAGCAGCCCGAAGTACATGATCTCGACCACGCCGCCGTCCTGCGGGTCCAGCTCGACGTACCCGGCCGGCGTCCCGCGCTCGTACGCCACCCAGGTCTCCACGCCCGGCCGCCCCAGGTGCTCCGCCCACTCGGCGCGGGTCAGCGACAGCCGGTCCGTCCAGTGGATGTCACCGCCGACCGCCGTGTACAGGAAGCGGCTGAACTCCGGCGAGGGGACTTCCGCCCGTCGGACGGCTATCTCGGATCCCGGGACGGCGGAGGGGGAGAGATCGTCCGGGGAGGTCATCTCCAGGGACCAGGTGGTCAGTGTGATGGTGCTCATGCACGTCAGGGAACCATGCCCGGCGCCGCCGGGCCCAGGCGGGCCCCGACCACGGCCGGGGCCGTCGAGTGCGGCAGCAGCCCCGCCGGGTCCGCGGGGCGCAGCAGCTCCACCTCGACGCCCTCCGCGAACCGGTACGGCCGGTGCGCCAGCACCCCCGCCAGCTGCCGCCGCACCCGCGACAGCTCCGCCCGCACCGTCACCGTCCGCGTCGGGTCCCCGAACAGCTCCTGCGCCAGCTCCGCCGCCGACCGGCCCCGCGGGCTCTCCGCCAGCAGGAACAGCAGCTCCGCGTGGCGCGGGGTCAGGTCCAGCGACCAGCTGCCCGACGCCCCGTACACCGTCGCCGTCCAGGACCGCGGCCGGCTGAGGTCCAGGACCACCCGGCTCGCCGCGGCCCCCGCCGCCGGAGCCGCGGCGACGCGCAGCAGCCAGCCCCCGGGCAGCGGCTCCACGGTGCACTGCCCCAGCTGCGGCACCCACGCCTGCCCCGGCCCGAAGCCCTTCGGCAGCGCGATCCGCTCCGCCGGCGCAGGCCCCGTCACCGCCGCGGTCCAGCCGTGCGGGTCCACCGCCACCGCCCGCCCGGGAAGCCGGGCCAGCAGCGGCGCCGCCACCGCCCGCAGCCGCTCCAGCGACTCCAGGTGCCGGACCCGCAGCTCCCGCTCCGCGAGACGCGCCACCGAGCTGACCCACGCCAGCGTCGCCGGGTGCATCGTCGCCAGCGGCCCGCTCACGTCGACCACGCCGAGCAGCCGCCCGTCCCGGGGGTCGTGCAGCGGCGCCCCGGCACACGTCCACGCGTGGTGGCTGGAGACGAAGTGCTCCGCCGAGAACACCTGCACCGGCCGCCGCGCCACCAGCGCCGTCCCGACGCCGTTCGTCCCGACGACCGCCTCCGCCCAGTCGGCGCCCACCGCGAAGCCCAGCCGGTCCGCCGCCCGCAGCACCGGCGCCGCGCCCTCCCGCCACAGCAGCCGCCCCTCGGAGTCGGCGACGACCAGGATGTGCGGGGCGGTGTCCAGCGTCGGCAGCAGCCCCTCCCGCAGCACCGGCAGCAGCTCCCGCAGCGCAGACCCCTGCCGCCGCTCCTCCGTCTCCGCCGACGACAGCAGCCGCGACCGCGCGTCCCGGTCCGGATGCACCCCCGACGCCAGCATCCGCCGCCACGACGCGGCGATCTCCGGGCGCGGCTGCGCCGGCGGCCGCTCCCCGGCCAGCGCGGCCGCCCGCACGCCCTTCAGCAGGCGCGTCGCCTCCCGCGGGTCCATGGCCGAGATGCGCGCCACATCGACCGTGCTGCCAGCGGTGTCGGCCACCGGAACCTCCCCGTGCGGAACAGGACGTGCCAGAACGTGCGCGAGCCTCCCGGGCGGGCCCGCCCGGGTGTTCCGCGCCCGCCGCGGCAGCCCGCGGCAGCCCCTGTCGCACCCGGTGGACGGCTCACGCCCCAGAGGGTTGCAACGGTATGCAACTCTCGCCAAGTCCCGGCCGGCCGACCCACACTGTCCCGACGCCGCACAGCGGCGTGACAGCTCCTCCTCGGGGCTTTCCCGGCCGGGGGTGGTGCCGGGTCGGCGCGGCGCCACCCCGGCCGGCCACACGGGTCCGGATTGCGGTCCGGGGCGGTTTGGGGACCGCCTCCGACCCGCGATCCGCACCTGTCCCGTCTCCGTTCCGCACCTGTACCGGTCCCTCCCGCACCCGGTCCCGCACCCCTCCGGTACGCGCCGACCGTTCGCGGGCGGGCCCCGGAGCGTAGCCCTTCCCGTCGGCGCGGCCGACGGGCCGCGCCGCCATCGGCGTACCCCGTTCGGTCACTCGTGGGCCGCCGCCCCCCGCGCCCCTGCGCAGGGCGCCCGCCCGCATCGCCGTACGGGCCTACCGGCGGGGGCGGTACGGCCGGCCCGCGCGGGGCCCCGCCGGCAGCGGTCGGCGCCGGTCGCCGGCGGTGCGGGCGGGGCTTGCCGGGCGGATACCGTAAGGACGTGCAGCCAGCAGAAGAAACACCCGAGCGGTTCCCCGGGCGGCGGTCCGGGCGGCTCCACCGGGCCCGCGCCCTCTACCGCAACGTCTCCAAGCGCAGGATGGCGTGGCTGCTGCTCAAAGACACGGTGAACTCCTGCATCGAGTACCGCATCCTCGGCCTCGCCGCCGAGGCCGCCTTCTTCACCCTGCTGTCCCTGCCGCCCCTCTTCCTCGGCCTGCTCGGCGTCCTCGGCTACGTCGACGGCTGGACCGGCGGCACCGTCGTGGCGTCCATCGAGGAGAACATCCTGCGCGCGGTCGGCACCGTCCTCTCCGACCGCGGCGTCAACGAGATCGCCAGGCCGATGCTCGACGACGTCACCCGCGGCGGCCGCCCCGACCTCATCTCCCTCGGCTTCGCCTTCGCCCTCTGGTCCGGCTCGCGCGCCGTCAACGTCTTCATCGACACCATCACCGTCATGTACGGGCTGGACGGGCACAGGGGCATCGTCAAGACCCGGCTGCTCGCCTTCCTGCTGTACGTGATCGCGCTCCTGATCGGCGCCATCGTGCTGCCGCTGATGGTGGCCGGGCCGGACGCGGTCGTGCGCTGGCTGCCCTGGAGCGCCGAGGTGATCGCGGTGCTGTACTGGCCGACGGTCACCCTGCTCTCCATCGCCTTCCTGACCACCCTGTACCACGTGTCCGTGCCTGTGCGGTCGCCGTGGATCGAGGACGTGCCGGGGGCGCTGGTGGCCCTCGCGATGTGGGTGGTCGGCTCGTTCCTGCTGCGGCTCTACCTCATCAACACCGTCGAGGGGCCGACGATCTACGGCTCGCTGGCCGCCCCCGTCGCGGTGCTGCTGTGGATCGGCGTCTCCGCGTTCGCGGTGCTGGTGGGCGCCGCCGTCAACGCCGCCATCGACCGGGTCTGGCCGTCGGTGGCCACGGCCGCGGCGCGCGAGGCGAACGAACGCGCCCGGGAGGCGGAGGCGGCCCAGCTCGTCGCGCGCGCCGCGGCCTGGCGGGCGCTCGCCGAGGGCGAGTCCGAGGACGAGGACGACGGCGAGCCCGACGCCGGGATGCCGTCCGAGTTCCCCGAGCGGTGGTCGAAGTTCCTGCCGCCGGAGGACTACACGGCCCGGCTGCGGAAGCACTGAAAAAGGGTTGGCGCGGGCGTCGCCGATCTTGCTACGGTTCCACCGGTTTCCCTGGATCCGCGCCGCGTCCGCCGCGGACCACGGCCGTTTCGTCCCGACCCGGAGGTGAGTTCATTGATGACTGTCGCTGCGCTCGGTGCTGCCCGCACCCACCAGACCGTCAATGCCGCTTCCGTGGTCTCCGGCTGACCCGACACCTCTCACTCTTCGCGCGCCCGACGGGCCCGCGCGGCCGGGGCCACCCTCCGAAGGGTCCCCCTTGTCTCTCTCTTCTGCCTCAGCTTCCTCTTCTTCCTCTTTTTCTCCCTCCGCTCTGTCGTCGGCGCCCGCGCTCGCCGCGCTCGGCTGGGACGACGCATGGGCCGCCGAGTTCGCCCCGTACGCCGAGCAGGGCCTGCTGCCCGGGCGGGTCGTACGCGTCGACCGCGGCCAGTGCGACGTCGTCACCGCGGACGGCACCGTGCGTGCAGACACCGCCTTCGTCACCCCGCACGACCCGCTGCGGGTCATCTGCACCGGCGACTGGGCGGCGGTGGAGCCGTCCGGCAACCCGCGCTACGTGAAGGCGTACCTGCCGCGCCGGACCGCGTTCGTGCGCTCGACCTCCTCGCAGCGGTCCGAGGGGCAGATCCTCGCCGCCAACGTCGACCACGCGATCATCGCCGTCTCGCTGGCCGTCGAACTCGACCTCGGCCGCATCGAGCGGTTCCTGGCCCTGGCCTGGGAATCGGGTGCGCAGCCGCTCGTCGTGCTCACCAAGGCGGACCTCGTCCCGGACCCGGCCACCCTGGCGTACCTGGTCCAGGACGTCGAGGCCGCGGCGCCCGGCGTGCAGGTCCTGACGGTGTCCTCGCTGACCGGCGAGGGCATGGACGTCCTCGCGGCGGTCGTCGCCGACGGTACGAGCGTGCTGCTCGGCATCTCCGGCGCCGGCAAGTCCACCCTGGCCAACGCGCTCCTCGGCGCGGACGTCATGGACGTCCGGGCGACCCGGGACGTCGACGGCAAGGGCCGCCACACGACCACCACCCGCAACCTCCTCGCGCTGCCCGGCGGGGGCGTCCTCATCGACACCCCCGGCCTGCGCGGCGTCGGCCTGTGGGACGCGGAGGCGGGCGTCGGGCAGGTGTTCTCCGAGATCGAGGAGTACGCCGCCGAGTGCCGCTTCCACGACTGCGCCCACGAGTCGGAGCCCGGCTGTGCCGTGACCGCGGCCGTGGCGGAGGGGACTCTGCCGGAACGCCGCCTGGAGAGCTACCGCAAGCTGCTGCGGGAGAACCAGCGGATCGTGGCCAAGACGGACGCCCGCCTGCGGGCCGAAATCCGCCGCGACTGGCGCCTGAAGTCGGCCGAGGGCCGCGCCAACTACGCCGCCAAGCGCGGCGGCCGCGGCTGACGGGGGCTCCCCGTCCGGAGCCCCGCCCCCGGTCCGGCAGGTTTCAGGGGCGGGGCTCCGGCGTCTGCCTGCCGGTGCCTCTGCGTCGCGCCGTTCATGCGGTCGGCGAGCGTCGACACCGGTACGCGCCGATGCCGAGGGCGACCTCCAGGGCGTTGCGGCGGGTGTAGCCGTGTGCGGGGAACGCCGCCCACCCGTCGTCGCCCACGGCACCGGAAGCGGCGATGGCCCGGAAAGTGAACCGGCGGACCGCCCCCAGGCGGTCGGTGGCGCCCGGCCGCGGACTCGCAGTCGGAGGCCGCGGCCCGGCCGGCCGGTCCCGGGTCGCGGCGCCGCGCCGGTCAGCCCGCCAGGACCGTGCCCGTCCACGCGCCCAGCACCATCAGGCACGCCAGCAGCTCCACCAGCACGCTCGTCCCCACCGACCGCATGACCGCCCGTACCGACGCCCACGCCTCGCCGTGCGAGCCGAGCCGCAGCCGCTCGCACAGGTAGATCCCGCCGACGAACCCCGGAACCGCTCCCACCACCGGCAGCACGACGAAGCCGAGCAGCGCCCCCGCCCCCGCGTACACCGCCATCCGGCGGGTCACCCCGACCGCCCGCACCCGCCGCGGCGGCAGCTGCCACATCACCACCTGCACCACCAGCAGCAGCGCCGTCGACGCGACCAGCAGCCACCACGCCACCGCCGACCGCTCGTGCAGCGCCCACCACAGCACCCCCGCCCACACCAGCCACGTCCCGGGTACGCCCGGAACCATCACCCCCACCGTCCCGAGCAGCAGCACCAGCCCCACCAGGAGCAGCTGCGGCAGATCCATCTGCCCAGCGTGCCCGACCGGCTGCTAGCGGGCCACCCAGCCCCGCTCGTGCGCGTGCCAGCCCAGCTGGAGCCGGGTCGTGACACCGGCCAGCTCCATCAGCCCCTTCACACGCCGCTGCACCGTCCGCAGCCCCAGCTCCAGGTGCTTGGCCACGCTCGCGTCCGTCATCCCGGCGAGGAGCAGCGTGAGGATCTCCAGGTCCGTGGAGTCCGGCACCTCCACCGACTCCTGGGGGGAGCCCGCCGGGCCCAGCCGCAGCGGCATCGCCTCCCGCCACACCGCCTCGAACAGCCCCGTCAGCGACTCCAGCAGCCCCGACGCGTGCACCATCAGCACCGTCGGCTCCGCCCCCCGTCCTGTCAGCGGCACCATCGCCAGAGTCCCGTCCGCGATGACGAGCCGCGTCGGCACCCGCTCCGTCACCCGCACCAGCTCGCCGCGCGCCAACGCGGTCGACGCCTCGCGGATCCCCGACGGCAGGCCGAGCACCTCCCGCTCGATCACCACCCGGTACCCCACCCCGCGCACCGCCGCCCGCTCCTCCTCCGGGTTGTCCCCCGCGGCCACCACCTGCGGGCGGGCGCTGACCAGCGCGCACACCTCCCGCTCCGCGCCCGCCTGGAGCTGGCGGAAGCGGTGCGCGACCGCGCTCGCCCCCGTCACCACCTCCACCAGGTCGTGCACCGTCGGCTCGGCCGGCTCCGCCCGGTACTCCTGCGCCAGCAGCTCCGCCGCCAGCTCCGCCTCCTCCAGCTCCTGCCGCTGCCGCGACAGCAGCGCCCCGAGCGCCACCGCCGGCGGAGCCGCCACCCAGCGGCCCGGTCGGGCCGAGGCCTGCGCGGCCAGGCCGTGCCTCTCCAGATGGCGCAGCGCCCGCTCCGTCTGCGGCACCGGGAGCGCCAGCCGGTGCGCCAGATCCGGCACCTCCGCCGCCCCCAACGCCACCAGTGCGCGGTACGCCGACTCCTGCCCCTCGTCCAGGCCGATCGCACTCAGCAACCCGTCCACCCCCACCGTTCGCCCACGGTCCACCCCTCCTGCTGCGTGGCGGCTCGGTCGGCCGGCCGCAGCCGGCCGGCGGGAAGCGGCCACGGCGCAAACCCGCCGCGGACATCATCACCGGATGCGCTCCCCCTGTGACAAGGGCCGCCGGGAGGAAGCGGCGTGTGCAGGGGGTGCGGGTGTGCTCGGGGTGCGGGCCGGCGGACGGTCGGAGGGGCGTGTACCGCTCCGTCCTGGGGCGGTGCGGGTCCTACTCATTTCGTGAGTTCCGCGTTTTCCGGGGCGGGGGCGCGCCGAGAATAGCCGCATGAGTCAGCGGGGTGCGGACGACTGGTGGCAGAAGCTGTACGGGGAACCCGACGCGGGAGCGGACCCCGGACCCGGCAGCGGGGAGGCGGCGGCGGACGCCGCGCGGGCCGACACCCTGGAGTCCCGGTTCCGGGCCGCGGCCGACCTCGTGTCCCCGGCGTCTCCGCCGGCGGCCGGCCAAGGGCCCGCAGCGGTGCATACGGAGGTCCCGCCGGCGGTGCCGACGCAGGACCGCAGGCCCGCCGGGCCGCCGCCCCCAAACTTCCCGCCGCCGCGCAGTCCCGTCCCGCCGCCGCCTCCTGCGCCGCCCTCGGCTCCGACCGCCGCCGGGCACGGGGGCCAGGTTCCGGCGCCGCGGAGGGAGGGGCCGGCCGGCGGGCCGGCGGCGGCACCCGCCGCGCCCGTCGGGCCGCCCGGAGGCGCGCCGTCGCCGTCACCGTCGCCGTCACCCGCGCCGCCGTCTGGGGCTTCCGGCCCCGGGGCGGGCTCGCCGGGCGGGTGGTTCGCCCCGCCGCCGGGACCGCCGGGTGCGGGCTCGGCGCCGGTTGCCCCCCCGCCGGCCGTCCCGCCGGGGGAGGGTCCGGCGGCGTTCGGGCCGCCACCGCCTCCGCCACCAGCGCCGCCGGCCGGGCCGCCGCCGGCCGGCTCTCCGGGGGGTGCCGCGCCCGACCCGCTTCGGCCGCGGGATCCGCGGGAGAGCGGGAGCACCGGATACGGGCTGGGGGATGTCACCGTGCCTCCCGTGCCGACCCCTCCGCCGCCGTCGCCGCCGCGGGTGGCGCCGCCTGCGGCCGCGCCTCGGGTGGAGGACCGCGCATCCGGTACCGCCGGGCCCGTTGCCGCCGCGCCCGGTGCCCCGGCCGCGCCGGGCGCTGCCGACGTCGGCGCGGTCCACCCCGACAGGCCCACCGTGCGGCACCTCGGCGACCGTGCGCCGACGTACGCCCCGGAGCCGGGGGCGCTGCCGCTCGCCGATCCAGGGGCGCTGGAGGACCTCGTCCCCGACACCGTCCTGGAGGGTGCCCGGCACGGTGTGTGCACGCTGCGGGCCGCCTCCGTGCGCGGGGACTCCGCCCGCTACCGCGGCGAGGCCCGCCGGGACTTCCTGCTCACCGCCCGCTTCGGCACCGGCGACGACGCGCTCGTGCTCGTCGCCCTCGCCGGCGGCGACCGGGCCGCCGCCGGGGCGGCCGAGGCGGCCGCAGAGCTGTGCCACTGGATCGGCGCGGCCGTCGGCCGGAGCCGGCCCCGTCTCGCCGACGACATCCGCTCAGGCCGGCGGGACGCCCTCCGCTCGGGCCTCCAGCGGCTCACCGACCGCGGGTACGGCCGGCTGCGGGCCCGCGCCGCCGAACTCGGGCATTCCGAGGAGGCGTACACGGCCGGGCTGCGCGCCCTCCTGCTGCCGATCGACCCCGAGTGCCGGACCCGCGTCTGCTTCGGTGCGGGCTCCGGCGGCGTCTTCCGGCTGCGGGGCGGGGCGTGGGAGGACCTTGAGCACGACGAGGCGGCCGGTGCCGATCCCGAGCCGGGCTCGGATGCCGGGCCGGTGTTCCGGTTCCGGGCCGCCGTCGCACGGCCCGGGGACACCCTGCTGCTCTGCTCCGGCGGCTTCGCCGACCCGCTGCGGGAGGAGGGGCTGCTCCCCGCCGAACTCGCCGCCCGCTGGTCCGACCCCGAGCCGCCGGGCCTGGCGGCCTTCCTCGCCGATACGCAGCTACGCGTCAAGGGGTACGCCGACGACCGCACGGCCGCGGCGGTCTGGGAGGGGTGAGGCGAGCCCGCCCGCGGCGCCGGACACCGCGGGCGCGGTCCTCGCGGTGCGGGAGATTTCCTCCCGTTGCTTTGAGCCTCAGCAGCTCTCAGCATTCCGGGCATTTCGGCCCGGAAGGTCCGTCTCGTCACCAAAGCGTGAGGGCTTCGGCTTGAGTACGGTCTCTCGTTTCTGTCTGCCGCTGGTGCGGCAGGGTTGCGCCACCTGCCCGCCCCGCCTCCGCCTTGCGGCGGGGGCGGGTGGCGCGGGTCTTGCGGTCGGCTCCACGAGGCTTCGACACCACCACGCTGGTGTCCTGGTCTCCGGCCACTCCGGTACCAGTGGTGCAGGCCGCCGCGAGGGCGGCGAGGTTGAGCGCGGCGTTGTCGTCCCGGTCGATGACCAGGTGGCAGGCGTCGCACTCGAAGGTCCGGACGTGCAGCGGCAGCTTGGCTTTCACCGCGCCGCACCCGGAACAGGTCTTCGAGGAGGGGTACCAGCGGTTCGCGACCACAAGGCGGGTGGCGTGGCGCTGGCCGGTCTTGTAGGTGAGCAGGCGGCGGATCTCCCCGAACCCGGCATCGGCGATGCGGCGGGCCAGACGCCGGTTGCGGAGCATTCCGGCGACGTTGAGGTCTTCGACCACGACGGTGCCGTACTCGGCGGCCACGGCGGTGGTGAGCTTGTGCAGGGCGTCCTCGCGGAGGTTCGCCACCCGGTGGTGCACGCGGTTGCGGGCCGCGTTGGCCTTCTCCCAGCGGCGGGACGGCTTCTGCCCGGTGCGCCGGTCGGGGCCCTGACGCCGGGACACGGTCCGGGAGGCGCGGCGCAGCTGCGCGCGGGCGGCGTCGTAGTGGCCCGGGTTCGCGACGGTGCGGATCTCGCCCGTCGAGTCGGCCATCACGGCGAGGGCCTTCACACCGAGGTCGATGCCGACCGCCACATCCGGGCGAGCCACGCGCACGATGTCGCGCTTGACCTCGACCTGGAACGAGGCGAACCAGCGTCCGCGCTCGTGCCGCACGGCCGCGGACAGGATCCGGGCTGTCCCGGCCTGGACGCGGCCGAGGAGCTTCACCGTCGGCTCGTGGGTGCGGATCGTCCCGAGGCGGGGGAGGGTGACGTGCCAGCCGTCGGCGTCCACACGGATGGTGCCCGTGGTGAACCGGCAGGCAAGACGCGCCTTCCGCTTCGGCTTGAACCGGGGGACGCCCATCCGGGCGCCCTTCCGCTTGCCGTTCTTCGACTTCGCGTAGTTGTCGAACGCGGACGACGCGTTCGCCAGCCCGGTGGAGTACGCCTCCTTGGAGTTCCCCTCCCACCACCCGGCGAACCGGGGGTCGGTGTGCTTGGCCTCGTTGAACGCCTTCCGCAGCGACGGAAGCGACCACGGCCGCCACTCGGTCAGCGACTCCTCGGGGATCCCGTAGGTCTCCTCCGCGCGGCGCTGCCACCACGACGCCGTCACCCAGCCCACAGCCCAGTTGTACGCGGCCCGCGCGGCACCGCAGTGCGAACGCAACGCGGCCTCCTGGGAGGCGTTCGGGTCCAGGGCGAACCGAAACGCCTGCACCACGAACCCGGGCTGCGGGCGGAACTTCTTCACCCGGCGTCCTCGCCGGTCGCCACGGCCACCGCGCGAGCGGCCCGGTTCTTCGCCGCCCGCCGCCCGTACAGGCGCACGCACGTCGACGTGAGCACCTCGGTGATGTCCCCTACGAGGTCATCGGCGGTCTCGGTGGTCTCGGTGGGGTCGAGGACGACCAGACGCCGCCCGGACGCCGACAGGACCGCTTCGAGGTGCTCGACACCGAAGTGGGCCAGCCGGTCGCGGTGCTCGACCACGATCACCGCCGCCTGCGGGTCGGACAGCACCCGGTGCAACTTCCGGCGCCGGCCGTTCAGCCCCGAGTCGACCTCGGCGACGACCTCGGCGACGGCCAGGCCCAGCCCGTTCGCGCCGGCCACGACCCGGGCCGTCTGCCGGTCAAGGTCTGCTTTCTGGTCGGCGGACGAGACACGGCAGTACGCGACCACCCGCCCCGCCTCCGCGACGGCGGCCGGAGCGGGCTCATCGACCAGCCACGTCCCGGACGGCGCCTGGCGGACCGGCACGGGCATCTTCCCGTCCCTCACCCACCGCCAAGCGGTCTGGTAGCTCACGCCCTGCTGACGGGCCCACTCCGAAAGCTTCACAAGACCAACGTACGCAAGACAGCCGACTAGAGGTGACTATCAATGACTAGGAAACGTGTAGCAGCTTTCACCCCCTCGGGCAGTACGGGGCGACTGGCGAAACGGGTTTGCCCGGCAGGGCGGGGCGCGGGCGAGGGCGGTTGTTTTCGGACGGGCGGGGCCGGGGTGGGAGGGTGCGCTCGGTTCGGTGACCTGTCGGTCCCGTAGGGGAGGGGGTCGGGAGCGGTGACCGGAATGGCGCGGGTCGGGGGTCGCGGGCGGCTTGAAGGCCCGGAAGGGGAGGGGGCCTCCGGTGGCTTGAATCGTGGTGGGGGCCGGGTCTGCGGCTGAGGCCGTAGGAGTGCGGTGGGTAGCGGAGGGAATGCATTCCGAGACCTGTTCGAGATGCAAGGGGACGCGGGGGAGGTCGCCGTGCAGGTGGGCGCTAAGGCCGGGAAGCAGTGGCGCAGGGGGCGGCCCGTGCCGCGGGAGCCGGCCGAGAGGGAGGACCTGTCGGCGTCGGCCCTGCCCGTTGCGGAGGTGACACGGAGTCTGCGGCGCGCGGATCTCAAGGGTGTGGCCGAAGTCAGGAAGGACTTGAGGGAGTTGATGCGGCGGCGGTGTCGGGCCGAAGCCGTCGAGACCGCCGAGCTGCTGGCCACCGAGCTGGTCACCAACGCCCTCGTGCACACGGAGTACGGCGCCGAGGTGACGGTGCGGCTTGCCGGGGGGCGGCTGCGGGTCGAGGTCGGGGACGGGGCCCCGGGGCGGCCCAGGCCGTACGTACCGGTCGTCGACGACGCAACGCACGGGAGGGGGCTGGCGCTCGTGGAGGCGCTGGCTGCCGCCTGGGGAGTGGAGACCGGTACCGGCCGGGGCAAGGTCGTGTGGTTCGAGCTCGTGGACACCGCCTGACGGCACGGGGAAGGGCCCGCCTGGTGGGGCGGGCCCTCGGAGGCAGGAGCTGTCAGCCGAACTGCTGTTCCAGGTCCTTGAGTTTGCGTTCCAGGGAGTCGAGTCGGGGGAGGGTCTGGGTGTCGTCCTCGGCGGTCAGGTCGACCGTCCGGGGGCCTGTCACCTCAGTGCTTACGGCCTGCAGGGAGGGGCGTCGGGGCGGAGCGGGCAGTTGTCCGTGTTCCGCTATGGCCGGCTCCGCGCCGACCGGCGCGGAGCCCGCGGCGGAGGTGAGCCCCGCCATGTCGACCTGCCGGCCGCGGGAGCGGCCGAAGAGGGGCGTGCGGTTCTGCCGGCCCAGGGCCTTCAGGCGCGCCTTGTTCAGGCGGTTCTGGTCGCGCCTGCGGTGCCGGTCCGCTTCCTTCTCCCGCCGGTCCTCGCGCACCTCGTCGACGGCCTCGTCGAGCGTGCGGACGCCTTCGAGGAGCATGAGGGACCACGCGCCGAAGGTCTCCCGGGGGGCGCGCAGCCAGCGGACCATGCGGATCTGCGGCAGCGGGCGCGGGATCAGGCCCTGTTCGCGCAAGGCCGCCCTGCGGGTCTGCTTCAGGGCCCGGTCGAAGAGGACCGCCGCGGACAGCGACATGCCGGCGAAGAACTGCGGAGCGCCGTCGTGGCCGATCCCGCGGGGCGCGTGCACCCAGTTGAACCAGGCCGCCGCTCCGGCGAACAGCCACACCAGCATGCGCGAACCCAGCGCGGCGTCGCCATGGCTCGCCTCGCGGACGGCGAGGACCGAGCAGAACATCGCGGCGCCGTCCAGGCCGAACGGGACCAGGTACTCCCAGCCGCCCGAGAGGCTCAGGTTCTGCCGGCCGAAGCCGACCAGCCCGTGGAAGGAGAGAGCGGCCGCGACCGCCGCACAGCAGAAGAGCAGGACGTAGGAAGCGGTCCCGTAGACGGCCTCCTTGCGGCGCCGGCGCTCCTCGCTGCGCTCCCAGGAGTCCTCCGCCGCGGCCTTCTCGCCCTCGCGCTTGCCCCGGGCCAGTACCGCAACTGCCGCAAGTACGCCCAGGATCAACAGGCTGCCGGGCAGCAGCCAGTCCAGCGATATGTCGGTCAGTCTCATGCGGTGTCCCTTGCTTCGCTTATGCGGCCTACCGGGGCCATGGTGGCGCAGGGGATCTGCTTCGCACGCGGGTTTCGGAGCAAGTGGACGCCATCGGGGGCCGTGGCCCGCCGGATAGGGTGTTGTGACTCGAACTGCCGTATGGATATCGGGAGTTGTGTTCGAGCGGAGGCGGTCGGGCGGGTGGGAGCGGCGCCCGCCGCTCCGGGCGGCGCGGGCGGATTCCGTGCCGGCGGGGCGGAACGTTACGCCGCCGTGCGCGCCGCGAGGCGGGCGATGCGGTCCTCGTCGGAAGTGCGCGGGCACGTGACGCACGTGTCCTTCGGGCGGATCGTGTAGAAGAGGCAGCAGCTCGCGCGGTCCCGTGTCGGCATGCGGGCCCCGTCCGGCGCCGTGAGCGTACGGAAGCCCGCGCCGCCGGCGTACGGGGCGGTCGAGCCGGGCAGGAGCGCCTCCAGCTCGGCGATCGCCCGGTCCTCCTCGTCCAGCATCCGGCCCACGTACCACAGGCTCGCCACGACGTCGTCCGTCGCCATGCCCCACAGGGCGCGCCGCCTGCGCCGCATGCGCGGACCGAAGGCCTCCAGGAGCGGTTCGAGGTGCTGCGCCACCGCAGCGCGCACCTCGGCCCGCAGGGCCTCCCCGTCGGGCACGACCCGGGCCCCGGGGAGGCCTGCCGCCGGATCGGTCGGCAGGCAGGCGAAGGATGGCGTGTGCACGCTCATGATTCCGCCGGTCCTGTGGTACGCGACCTCCTGGAGCCGCGGCACGCGGCGGTGCAGGAACCAGGGGACGGTGATCAGCAGACAGGCGGGCCAGGCGTAGCGGTGCAGGCCGAACGTGGCGACCACGTCGGGTCGGGCCTCGCGGCCGTAGTCCCGCATGATCTGCGCCTTGTCCCACGCCAGGTAGGCCTCCGCGGCGGGGCCGCCCGCCGCGAGCTCGTCCGCGCCGATCCACCCCACACCGCGGGGGGCGGGATCGTGCGCGGCGCGCTCGACGACCCGGAGGCCTTCGTATGCCTCCGTCAGCCGTGCGTACGCGCCCGCCAGGGGGGAAGTGGCGACAGGGGCGGGCGCGGACATGGCGGATCACCGATTCAGGCAAGGCGGACAAAGGTAAGCCTTACCTTAGCTGAAGGTGGTGGGTTTGTATGCCCTTTTCCGGGCCGATCTCAACTATTCTCCCGAGAGGCCGAGACCCACAGGAGGACCGAGTGCACGAGGCGGCCCACGCAGGGGTGTCGGCGCTGATCCCGACGCAGAAGGTGCTGCGCCATTCCGTACGGGCGCAGGTACTGGAGGCGCTGCGCGCCGCCCTGGTCGACGGCGAGCTGGAGCCCGGCGGAATCTACTCCGGCCCCGCGCTGGCGGACCGTTTCGGCGTGTCCGCGACGCCGGTCCGCGAGGCGATGCAGCAGCTGGCCCTGGAAGGGGCCGTGGAGTGCCTGCCGAATCGGGGCTTCCGGGTGCTGTCGCGGACCCCGCGGGCCCTGGCCGAGCTGGCCGAGGTGCGGGCGCTGCTGGAGGTGCCCGTCATGCTGCGGCTGGCGCGGACCGTCGCCCCGGAGGCCTGGGCGGCCCTGCGGCCGGCGGCCGCCGCCACCGCCGACGCCGCCGCGGCCGGGGACCCGGCCCGCTACGCCGAGGCCGACCGTGCCTTCCACCGGCAGGTCCTCGGCCTCGCGGGCAACGAGCAGCTCGTCCAGGTCGCGGAGGAGCTGCACCGCCGCTCCCAGTGGCCGCTGCCCGGGGCGCCCCGGGTGCGGCGCGCCGATCTCGTCGCCGACGCGGCCGAGCACGCGGCTCTGCTGGAGGCACTGGTCGCCGGTGAGCTGGCGGCCGTGGAGACGCTGGTGCGGGAGCACTTCGCCGGATCCGCCGCCTGAGCCTGCCGGATCGTCCCGGCCGGGCGGGATCCGGGCGGGCGGGATCGGATCAGGCGGGATCGGATCAGGCGGGATCCGGAAGGGACGGCCTCGGGTGGAGCTGGTCCGCCAGCCACGTGGGGATGCCGCCCAGGAGGTGGAACAGGCGGTGCGCCTCGGCGCGCAGCCGGCTCGCCTCCGGTTCCGGCTCGGCCTCCGCGAGTGCCGCCAGGGCCGGCGCGGTGCCGACGAGGAAGCCCAGCTCCTCGCGGATGCGGAGCGACTCCGCGAAGCCCTTGCGGGCCTCCGCGACCTCCCCGTCGCGCAGGGCCAGCGCGGCCAGGTGCCGCCAGGTGAACGACAGCAGCAGCGTGTCCCCGTTGGCCGCGGCCCCCGCGTGGGCGCGGCGGTAGGCCGGGCGGGCCGACTGGGGGGCGTCCGCCAGGTGCTCGGCGACCAGGCCCCGGCGGAAGTCCAGCAGCGGGCGGGTGCGGGATCCCGGGGACAGCAGGGCGGCCGCCCGGCCCAGCGCCGAGCGGGCCTCGTCGGAGCGGTCGCGCACCCCGAGGACCGTGGCCGCGTACGCCAGGTGGCCGCGCTCGCAGGCCGCCGCGCCGCGCTCGTCGTCGTCCCCGGCCACCGCCTCCGCGACGCGCAGCGCGTCCTCCGCCTCCGCCCAGCCCTGGCCGGTGAACAGGCACCGCTCGACCAGCAGCGCGGTCCGCTGCACGGCGGCTCCGGCGTCCTCCTGGTGCGCGGTCAGCAGGGCCGCCGCGTCCGTCCAGCAGCCGCGTGAGCGCAGCCGCCATATCGCCCGCTGGAGGGGGTCGTCCCCCCCGGTCGTTCCGGCACCGGACATGGCGGTGTCCGCCACATTGCCCTCCCCAAAGCAACCAAGCAGCACGTCTTCGAGCCCTGGGGCGAAATGAGAGCACGGATCGGCAGGTTCGGCCAAGGGGTCGGGTGAACTCTTTCACAAAGTCCGGACACCTCGTCAGAACCGTGCATCCCCCACGGAACAACCGGCCCTGCGGAACGCCTCAGCTCATGCGCAGTGCGAGGAAGAAGTCGAGCTTGTCCTCCAGCCGGGACAGGTCGCGGGACGTCAACTGCTCGATTCGCCCGACCCGGTAGCGCAGCGTGTTGACGTGCAGGTGCAGCCGCGTCGCGCAGCGCGTCCACGAACCGTCGCAGTCCAGGAACGCCTCCAGCGTCGGGATCAGCTCCGCGCGGTGGCGGCGGTCGTAGTCCCGCAGCGGGTCCAGCAGGCGCGCCGTGAACGCGCGGCGCACGTCGTCCGGGACGAACGGCAGCAGCAGCACGTGCGAGGCGAGCTCGTGGTGGCCTGCCGCGCAGACCCGGCCGGGGCGCGCGGCGGCGACCCGCCGGGCGTGCCGGGCCTCCTCCAGCGCGCCGCGCAGCCCCTCGGCGGAGTGCACGGCGGCGCTGACGCCGAGGGTGAGGCGGCCGTCGTCGGCGAGGCCCGCGCGCAGTGGCTCCCGTACGGTCGCGAGGAGCTCGTCGGCGTGCAGGGCGGCCTGCGGGGCCTTGTCCTCCGCGCCCTCCCCGGTCTGCGCGGGCAGCGGCACGAGGGCGATGGCCTCGTCGCCGGTGTGGGCGACCGCGATGCGGTCCGAGGGCTCCGGCCCGGACACGGACGGGTCGACGAGGATCTCCTCCAGCAGCGACTGCGCCACCGGCCCGCCGGGGATGTCGCCGCCCTCCCAGTCCACCCGGGCCACGACGACCTGCCAGTGCGGGGCCGCGCCGAGCCCCGGCAGCAGCACCGGGGCCGCGACGCGCAGGCGCGCGGCGATCTCGGCGGGCGGGGCGCCCGTCTGGACGAGCTCCAGCACCTCCTGGGCCAGGCGGCGGCGCACCGTGCGGGCGGCGTCGCGCCGGTCCCGCTCGACGGCGATCAGCTGGGTGACGCCCTGGAGCAGGTCGAGCCGCTCCGCCGGCCAGTCGCCCGCGTCGGCCTCGACGGCCAGCAGCCAGTCCGACAGCACGCTCTCGCGCACGTCGCGGCCGCCCGGGCCGCCCGGGGCGCGGCCCGCTCCCCTGATCGGGAACAGCGAGTAGGCAATACCCTGGAGGGAGATCCGGTGCGGGCCCCTGCGCCCGGTGCGGACCGCCGCGAGGTGCTCGCCGGCCAGGGCCGCACAGATGCCCGGCGGCAGGGGCTCTCCCGCTCCGGCGATCTGCCGGCCCGTGGGGGAGAGCACCCACGCGCGCAGATCGAGGTCGGTGGTGAGCAGATCGAGCACCACGTCGGGGCCGCCGCCCGCGGGACCGGAGGTCATCAGCCGGCGGTGGCGGTCGACGACGGCCGCGAGGTCGCCGGCGCGCTCGCCGGAGACCTGCCGCACCACGTACTCCGTGATGGTGGCGAATGCAACGTCCTCGTTCACCGCGAACAGCGGGAGCCGGTGGTGCCGGCAGGCGGCGACGAGGTCGTCGGGGATGTCGCCCAGCTCCGCCTCGCCCGCGGCGAGGCCGGCGACGCCCGCGCTCGCGAGGATTCGTACGAACGGCTCGGAGTCGGCTGAATTTCTTCGCCACGCCAGGCCCGTCAGGACGAGTTCGCCCCCGGTGAGGTACCGGCTGGGATCCCTCAGGTCCGTCGTCATGACGCCGCGGACCGTCCGGTCGAGTTCGTCCTCGCCGCCCAGCAGCCGCAGCCCCAGCGCCTCGGTTTCCAGCAGTGCGCGCAGCCGCATGGTGTCGCCGCCGATCTGTCTCGAATGTTGCCGTCGGAAATCGGGCAGGTCAGTGCATCCTGCCTTTCATACGAATCTACAAGACGAGGGAGGCCGCCAGCCAACTCCTTCATGGTTTCGGTGACTGCACCGCAGGGACGCGCGGCTTGTGTACTGACTCCACACCGCGTTAACAGCAAGTGAACGACCAGTCGAGGGCCCTTCGGCCTCCTGGCCCCCAAGCGAACGACCCGATTACAAGAAGAGAGCCGCACATGGACTTCCTTCGCCCCGCCGGCTGGGAGGAGGCACTCGCCGCCAAGGCCGAGTACCCCACAGCCGTGCCGATTGCGGGTGGCACCGACATCATGGTCGAGATCAACTTCGACCACCGCCGTCCGGAGTACCTCCTCGACCTGAACCGCATCGAACTGCTGCGGGAGTGGGAGGTAGGCGAGGAGGTCACCAGGGTCGGCGCCTCCGTCCCGTACACGCACATCATGGAGAACCTGCGCGAGACGCTCCCCGGGCTCGCGCTCGCCTCGCACACGGTCGCCTCCCCGCAGATCCGCAACCGCGGCGGCGTCGGCGGCAACCTGGGCTGCGCCTCTCCCGCGGGCGACTCCCACCCCGCCCTCCTCGCCGCCGGCGCCGAGGTCGAGGTCGAGTCCGTCCGCGGCACCCGCATGATTCCGATCGACGAGTTCTACACCGGCGTCAAGCGCAACGCGCTCGCCCCCGACGAGCTCATCAAGGCGATCCACGTCAAGAACGCCACCGGTCCGCAGCAGTACTCCAAGGTCGGCACCCGCAACGCGATGGTCATCGCCGTGTGCGCCTTCGGCCTCGCGCTGCACCCCGAGACCCGCACCGTGCGGACGGGCATCGGCTCGGCCGCGCCCACGCCCATCCGGGCGAAGGCCGCCGAGGAGTTCCTGAACGCCGCCCTGGAGGAGGGCGGCTTCTGGGACAGCGGCAAGGTCATCACCCCGTCGATCGCCAAGCAGTTCGGTGAGCTCGCCTCCGGCGCCTGCAACCCGATCGACGACGTCCGCGGCACGGCGAAGTACCGCCGGCACGCGGTCGGCATCATGGCTCGCCGCCAGCTCGTCTGGACGTGGGAGCAGTACCGCGGCTCGAACGGCCGCCCGCTCGAAGGGGCTGCGTAACCATGCGCGTCAATTTCACTGTCAACGGTCGTCCGCAGCAGGCCGACGACGTCTGGGAGGGCGAGTCCCTCCTGTACGTCCTGCGTGAGCGCCTGGGCCTGCCCGGCTCGAAGAACGCCTGCGAGCAGGGCGAGTGCGGATCCTGCACCGTACGCCTCGACGGCGTGCCCGTCTGCTCCTGTCTCGTCGCCGCCGGCCAGGTCGAGGGCCGCGACGTCGTGACCGTCGAGGGCCTGGCCGACTTCGCCCGCAAGCGCGGGGAGCACGGCCACGGCGGGGCCTGCGGCACCGGCGCCTGCGGCGGCGCGGCCGGCGTGTCCACGGACGAGGCGCAGCGCTGGTCCGCGAAGGGCACCGACTCGCAGACCGGCGAGGGCGTGGAGCTGTCCGGCATCCAGCAGGCGTTCATCGACGCCGGCGCCGTCCAGTGCGGCTTCTGCACCCCGGGCCTGCTGGTCCAGGCCGACGCCCTGCTGGAGCAGAACCCGGACCCGACCGACCAGGACATCCGCGAGGCCCTGTCCGGCAACCTCTGCCGCTGCACGGGCTACGAGAAGATCCTCGACGCGGTCCGCCTGGCGGCCGCCCGCCAGGGAGAGGCGGTCTGACCATGGCCAACACCCGCACCACTCCGTCCGGCACGCCGACGAACGTCTCCCAGAAGCACAGCCAGGGCGGCATCGGCGAGTCCACGCTCCGCCCCGACGGCACCCTCAAGGTCACCGGCGAGTTCGCGTACTCCTCCGACATGTGGCACGAGGACATGCTGTGGGGCCAGACCCTGCGCAGCCCCGTCGCGCACGCCGAGATCGCCGGCATCGACATCTCCGAGGCGCTGGCCCTGCCCGGCGTCTACTCGGTCCTCACCTACGCGGACCTGCCGACCGAGGTGAAGAACTACGGCCTGGAGATCCAGGACACCCCCGTCCTCGCCAACGGCCGGGTACGCCACCACGGCGAGCCGGTCGCCCTCGTCGCCGCCGACCACCCGGAGACGGCCCGCCGGGCCGCCGCCAAGATCAAGGTGGACTACCGGGAGCTGCCGCTCGTCACCGACGAGGCCTCCGCCCTCGCCCCCGGCGCGCCGCTCCTCCACGAGGGCCGCGACGACCACCACGCCGGGCACGTCCCGCACCCGAACATCGTGCACCGCCAGCCCATCGTCCGCGGCAACGTGGAGGAGGCCCGCAAGCGCGCCGACGTCATCGTCGAGGGCGAGTACACCTTCGGCATGCAGGACCAGGCGTTCCTCGGCCCCGAGTCCGGCCTCGCCGTACCCGGGGAGGACGGCGGCGTCGACCTGTACGTCGCCACCCAGTGGCTGCACTCCGACCTCCGGCAGATCGCCCCCGTCCTCGGCCTGCCCGAGGAGAAGGTCCGCATGACGCTGTCCGGCGTCGGCGGCGCCTTCGGCGGCCGCGAGGACATCTCCATGCAGATCCACGCCTGCCTGCTCGCCCTCGCCACGAACAAGCCGGTCAAGATGGTCTACAACCGGTTCGAGTCCTTCTTCGGCCACGTGCACCGCCACCCGGCCAAGCTGTACTACGAGCACGGCGCCACCAAGGACGGCAAGCTCACGCACATGAAGTGCCGGATCGTCCTGGACGGCGGCGCCTACGCGTCGGCCTCCCCGGCCGTCGTCGGCAACGCCTCCTCGCTCTCCGTCGGCCCGTACGTCGTCGACGACGTCGACATCGAGGCCATCGCCCTCTACACGAACAACCCGCCCTGCGGTGCCATGCGCGGCTTCGGCGCCGTCCAGGCCTGCTTCGCGTACGAGGCCCAGATGGACCGGCTCGCGGCGAAGCTGGGCATGGACCCGGTCGAGTTCCGGCAGCTCAACGCCATGGAGCAGGGCACGGTCATGCCGACCGGGCAGGTCGTGGACTCCCCGGCCCCGGTCGCCGAGCTGCTGCGCCGGGTCAAGGCCCGCCCGCTGCCGCCGGAGCGCCAGTGGGAGACCGCCGGCGAGGGCGCGGACGTCCGCGCGCTGCCCGGCGGCCTGTCGAACACCACCCACGGCGAGGGCGTCGTCCGCGGCGTCGGCTACGCGGTCGGCATCAAGAACGTCGGCTTCTCCGAGGGCTTCGACGACTACTCCACCGCCCGCGTGCGCCTGGAGGTCATCGGCGGCGAGGCCGTCGCCATGGTCCACACCGCCATGGCGGAGGTCGGCCAGGGCGGCGTCACCGTCCACGCCCAGATCGCCCGCACGGAGCTGGGCGTCACCCACGTGACGATCCACCCCGCCGACACCCAGGTCGGCTCCGCCGGCTCCACCTCCGCCTCCCGGCAGACGTACATGACCGGCGGCGCGGTGAAGAACACCTGCGAGGCCGTCCGCGAGAAGGTCCTGGAGATCGGCCGCCGGAAGAACGGCTCCTACCACCCCGCGTGGGCCACCGCCGAGCTGCTCCTGGAGGGCGGCAAGGTCGTCACCGACGGCGGCGAGGTCCTCGCGGACATCGCGGAGCTGCTGGAGGGCGAGGAGCCCATCGACCTGGAGCTGGAGTTCCGCCACCGTCCGACGGCCGCCTTCGACCTGGTCACCGGCCAGGGCGACGGCCACGTCCAGTACACCTTCGCCGCGCACCGCGCGGTGGTCGAGGTGGACACCGAGCTCGGCCTCGTCAAGGTCGTCGAGCTGGCCTGCGCCCAGGACGTCGGCAAGGCCCTCAACCCGCTCTCCGTCGTCGGCCAGATCCAGGGCGGCACCACCCAGGGCCTCGGCGTCGCGGTGATGGAGGAGATCATCGTCGACCCGAAGACCGCGAAGGTGCGCAACCCCTCCTTCACGGACTACCTGATCCCGACGATCCTCGACACCCCGAGCATCCCGGTCGACTACCTGGAGCTCGCCGACCCGAACGCGCCGTACGGCCTGCGCGGGCTCGGCGAGGCCCCGACCCTGTCGTCCACCCCGGCCGTCCTCGCGGCGATCCGGGCGGCGACCGGCCTGGAGCTCACCAAGACGCCGATCCGCCCGGAGGCCCTCACCGGCACCCTGTAGGACGGCGTCCTCCGGGGGCCGCGAGGCCCCCGGACCGCGAACTCTCCGGGCGGCGCGGCAGCAGGGCCCGCGCCCCGCCGCACCGCCCGGAGCCAAGGAAGTCCGGGACGCCCGCCGCACCGCTCGCGGCACGTCCCCGGCCGTACCCCCACGCAGGAACCGGCGGCACCGGCACCCCGGCGCCGCCACCGGAACCACCAGTACCGCAGAACCCCCGCAGTACCCGCAGTACACGCAGTGCAATTCGCGTCGCCTCGGGCCGTCACCCCGGGTCGTGCAGCCGAACGGCATTTCCCAAATCCCGCAGATCGCCTGGCATTCCAGGTGCGGGTGCCCCTTTGAACCTTGGGAGTTTAGGCACCATGACCCAATCGTCTGTGGAGCCCAAGACCACCGCGGAAGAGGCCGGCGACGGCTCTCGCACTCCCGCCGGGCGTTCTTGGCTCGACCGGTACTTCCACATCACCCATAGAGGGTCCAGCGTCGGCAACGAGATTCGTGGCGGCGTCACGACGTTCATGGCGATGGCGTACATCCTCCTGCTCAACCCCCTGATCCTCTCCGGCAAGGACGCCGCCGGGGACACCATGAGCCAGAAGGCCCTGATCACGGCGACCGCGTTCGCCGCGGCCGTGACCACCCTGCTCATGGGCTTCGTCGGCAAGGTGCCCCTCGCGCTGGCCGCCGGCCTCTCCGTGTCCGGCGTGCTCGCCTCGCAGGTCGCCCCGCAGATGACCTGGCCGCAGGCCATGGGCATGTGCGTCATGTACGGCGTCGTGATCTGTCTCCTGGTCGTCACCGGCCTCCGTGAGATGATCATGAATGCGATCCCGCTGGCCCTCAAGCACGCGATCACCATGGGCATCGGCCTCTTCGTCGCACTCATCGGCCTGGTGAAGGCCGGGTTCGTGCACGAGAACCCCGCCCCCGGCGGCGGCCCCGTCACCCTCGGCCCGACGGGCGAGCTGGCCGGCTGGCCGGTCCTGCTCTTCTCCGTCACCCTCCTGCTCATCTTCATGCTGCAGGCCCGCAAGGTCCCCGGCGCGATCCTCATCGGCATCGGCGTCGGCACCGTGCTCGCGGTCGTCCTGAACGCGATCGCCGACATCGACCCGAAGGCCTGGGCCAGCGGCCCGCCGGAGCTGAACGGCTCGGCGGTCTCCCTGCCGGACTTCTCGCTCTTCGGGGAGGTCGAGTTCGGCGGCTGGGGCGAGGTCGGCGCGATGACCGTCGGCATGATCGTCTTCACGCTGGTGCTGGCCGGCTTCTTCGACGCGATGGCCACCATCATCGGCGTCGGCACCGAGGCCAAGCTGGCCGACGACAAGGGCCGCATGCCGGGCCTGTCCAAGGCCCTCTTCATCGACGGCGCCGGCGGCGCCATCGGCGGCGTCGCGGGCGGCAGCGGCCAGACCGTGTTCGTCGAGTCCGCCACCGGCGTCGGCGAGGGCGCCCGCACGGGCCTGGCCTCGGTCGTCACCGGCCTCTTCTTCGCCCTGTGCATCTTCTTCACCCCGATCACGCAGATCGTCCCCGGCGAGGTCGCCTCGGCCGCGCTCGTGGTGATCGGCGCCATGATGATGCAGAACGCCCGCCACGTGGACTGGGCGGACGCCGCCACCGCCGTGCCGGTCTTCCTCACCGTCGTGATCATGCCGTTCACGTACACGATCACGGCCGGTGTCGCCGCCGGTGTCATCTCGCACGTCGCCATCAAGGTCGCGCAGGGCAAGGCCCGCGAGATCGGCGCGTTCATGTGGGCGCTCACCGCGATCTTCGTGGTGTTCTTCGCGCTCGACCCGATCGAGGGCTGGCTCGGCGTCCACTGACGCGGGCCCCGCCCCCGGTCCTCCACGCATCCGATACTGGAACCGAACCCCCTCCAGGAGGCCTCCATGCTGGACATCGCCGAAGAGCTGAACCGGTGGGTCGAGCAAGGGCGCGACTTCGCCGTCGCCACCGTCGTGGCGGTCACCGGCAGCGCGCCCCGGCAGCCCGGGGCGGCCCTCGCCGTCGACGAGGCGGGGACGGCCGTCGGCTCGGTCTCCGGCGGGTGCGTGGAGGGCGCGGTGTACGACCTGTGCGTGCAGGCGCTCCAGGACGGCGAGACCGTCCTGGAGCGCTTCGGATACAGCGACGACGACGCGTTCGCCGTGGGCCTGACCTGCGGCGGAATCATCGACATCCTCGTGACCCCGGTCCGCGCCGGCACCCCCGGGCGGCAGGTCTACGAGGCCGCGCTGGCCGCCGCCGCCCGCGGCGGGGCGGCCGCCGTCGCCCGCATCGCCGAAGGGCCGCAGGAACTGAAGGGCAGCGCCGTGCTCGTCCTCGGTGAGGACGGCGAGGACGGCGAGGACCGCGGGGACCGCTTCCTCGGCGGCTTCGGCGGCCACCCCGAACTGGACCGCATGGTCGCCGAGGAGGCCCGCGCCCTGCTCGACGCGGGGAAGACCGGCGTCCTGGAGGTCGGCGCCGACGGCCGGCTGTGCGGCGAGCCGCTCAAGGTGCTCGTCGAGTCCAGCGTCCCGCCCCCGCGGATGATCGTCTTCGGGGCCATCGACTTCGCGTCCGCCCTCGTGCGGATCGGCAAGTTCCTCGGCTACCACGTGACGCTGTGCGACGCGCGGCCCGTCTTCGCGACGAAGCAGCGCTTCCCCGAGGCCGACGAGATCGCCGTCGACTGGCCCCACCGCTACCTGGAGCGCACGGAGACCGACGGCCGGACCGTGCTGTGCGTCCTCACCCACGACGCCAAGTTCGACGTGCCGCTGCTGCGCCTCGCCCTGCGCCTGCCCGTCGCCTACGTCGGCGCCATGGGCTCCCGCAGGACCCACGAGGACCGCAACCGGCGGCTGCGCGACGTCGGCGTCACCGAGCTCGAACTGGCCCGCCTGCGCTCCCCGATCGGCCTGGACCTCGGCGCCCGCTCCCCGGAGGAGACCGCCCTGTCCATCGCCGCCGAGATCGTCGCCAACCGGCGGGGCGGCTCCGGGGCCGCACTGACCGGCGCCCACATCCCCATCCACCCCGACGCCCCGGCCACCGCGGCCCGGCGCATCGGCTCGGTGGCCTGACGGGCGGGCCGTACGGAAAAAGGGCGTGCCGCGAGGGTTGCGCCCTGCTGGGCTCCCCCCTAGTTTTACCGGCCGGTAACAGCGCCTTTCCGCCTGGGAGTTGAGCGATGCCCCGGACCGCCCGCACTGCCCGTACGCCCGTCCGCACGCTCCTCGCCGGCGGCGTGCTCGCCGCCGCGGCGCTCGCGGCGGCCGCCGCACCCGCGCCCGCCGCACCCCCCGCGCCCGCCTCGGCCCGGCCTGCCGCACCCGATGCGGCCGGGCTGCGCGAGGTGCTCTTCGTCGGCAACAACTGGGAGGGCACCGCCGACGTCCTCGCCTCCACCGGGGGCATGGAGCGCATCGGCCGCATCAACGTCGTCCCCGACAAGGAGGAGCGCCTCCGGGAGATCTACCTCAACCCGGTGAAGCTCGCCTTCTTCCTCGGGATCCGGCACAGCGCCGGCGAGGGCCACGACCAGCTCGTCGACGACATGTACACCACCCCCGACGGCTCCGCCGTGGTCGTCTCCCGCCCGAGCTTCGCCGACGTCGTCTCCCTCGACCTGCGCACCGGCCGCATCAACTGGCGCTTCCCCGTCTCCGGCTACCGCTCCGACCACATGGCCGTCTCGCCCGACGGCACCCGGGTCGCGGTGTCCGCGTCCACCTCGAACACCGTCCACGTCCTCGACATCGCGACCGGCCGCCAGGTCGGCTCGTTCGCCACCGGCGACAAGCCGCACGAGAACACCTTCTCCCGCGACGGCCGGCTGATCTGGAACGCCTCCATCGGCGAGGTCAACACCGCCCTGGACGCGCCCTGGCTCGACTGGACCAAGGGCGACCGGAAGTTCACCGTCGTGGACGCGCAGACCTTCCGCACCGTCCGCACCGTCGACATGCGCGAACGCCTCGACGCCGCCGGCCGCTCCGACCTGTCCGACTCGATCCGGCCGAACGCCTTCACCCCGGACGAGTCGATGCTGTACTTCCAGGTCTCCTTCTTCAACGGCTTCGCCGAGTACGACGTCGCCGCCGACCGCATCACCCGCGTCAAGACCCTCCCGAAGAACCCGAAGACCCCCGCCGACCGCACGGCCTGGGTCAACGACTCCCGCCACCACGGCATGGCCATGAGCCCGGACGGCGCGAAGCTGTGCATCGCCGGCACCATGGACGACTACGCCACCGTCGTGGACCGGGCCACCCTCGCCGAGGGGCCGCTCGTCCCCGCCGACAAGCCGTACTGGGCGACCGTCAGCGGCGACGGCACGGCCTGCGTCATCTCCGAGAGCGGCTCCGACCGCGTCACCGCCATCGACTTCGCCACCGGCGAGAAGCGGGTCTCCGTCCCCGTCGGCGACCACCCGCAGCGCGTCCGCCTCGGCCGGGTCCCGGCCGACTGGACCGGGACCCGGTAGCCGCGGCTCACGACGGCAGGGAGATCCGCGCCGCCGCCATCCCGAACCCGGGGCCCGCCAGGAGCGCCCGCAGCCCGGCGGGCCCAGGCCGCAGCTCCTCGTCCCGGTAACGGCGCACGCTGCGGTGCCAGTGGAGGATCGCCGCCATCCAGTCCTCCAGCTCCCGCACGTACGAGGCGAGCGCCGCCCGCTCCGCGGCCCCCAGCCCCCGGTCGTCGCACAGCACCGGCAGCTGGTGGTCGCGGACGTGCTCGAACTCCCGGGTGCGCTGCGCCAGCAGGTCGGCGACGATCGCGGCCGCCTGCGGGTAGTCGATGCCGAAGAAGTGCTGCGCGACGAGCACGTGGTTGTGCACCTCGCCCTCGAACTCGATCTCCTTCCGGTACGAGAACAGGTCGTTGACCAGGCAGCCGACGTCGGCGGCGGCGCTCTCCAGCGAGCGGACCGCCCCCTCGCGGCGCAGCTCCTCCGGGAAGGCGGTGCCGTCCCCGCGGCCGAGCCGGGCCAGGAACATCGTCAGGTCCGAGCCGAAGGTGAAGCGGCGCATCTCCGCGTAGTCCACCGGATCCGGCACCCGGTTCACGGCCGTGTTCGCGATCTCCCAGACCCAGGAGTCCAGCATCGCGACGACGTGGCGGCGGAACCCCGCGCGCGCCTGCCCGTCCAGACCGGCCGCGGTCCGCGCCCACAGGTCCGCCAGGCCGCGCTCCAGCGCGGTGAGCGGCTCCGGGCCCTGCCCCGGCTCCGGCGGCATCATCGCGGCGAGCCGGTCCGCAGCCGCCCGCGCGCCGCCGGGGTCCCGCGCCGCGCCGAACACCCGCGGGTAGTAGTCGTCCCCGTACGTGCCCCAGGCCAGCCACTGCGCGCCCAGCGACAGCGCCTCCGGCGCGGCGTCCGGGTCGATGCCCGCCGCGCACAGCGCCAGGTCCATGCCGGCCAGCACGTCCTCGGTCCAGACGTCCGAGCCGGGGTCGCCGGGCTGCGGTTCGAGCATCCCCACCACCCGGCACCACGCTGTGAGTTCGCGGCGGGCCCGGTCCAGGTGCGGGTTGAGGGACAGCGCGAACGGCAGGTCGATGTCCGGCAGGATCCGCCGCCCCACCTTCCGGAACGGCACGTGCGAGAACCGGCGCCGGCGCAGCTCCAGCGAGCGGGGCGTGAGGACCGAGCGCCAGTCCAGGGCCGCCGTCCCGAGGCCGCCGGGCAGGAACGGCAGGGTCCGCGGGGCGGAGCGCCGCGCCTCCTCGTTCATGTAGCGGCTGGAGGCCATGTGCCACTCGTGGCCGCCGGACTGCCAGTCCTGCAGGCCCTTCGCGTACGCCAGGACGGCCGCGGCCTCGTCGGGGCCGAGCCCGTGGCGGGCGGCGAGCGCGGGCACCTCCGCGAGGGCCGTGTACTCGAACTGCTCCAGCCGGGACGTCAGCAGGTCGTTGGCCAGGTCGGCGGCCTCCTGCGTGGTGCAGTCCAGGAAGGTCTCCAACACCAGGACCGCGTTGGAGAGTTCGCCCTCCTCCTCGACCTCGCGCCGGTACGAGAAGATGTCGTTGCGGATGTGCACGGCATCCGAGAAGGCGTCGCGGAGCACCTGGAGCGGCCGCGCGTGGGCCACCCGGGCGGGGACCTCCGCCGCCACGTACTCGACCAGCCCGGCCGACCAGGGCGCCCCGCCGACCTTGCGGCGCATCTCGATGTACTCCAGCGGGTTCGCGACCCGCCCCATGCCGATGTTGTGCAGCTCCCACATCGACTCGTTCAGCAGGTTCCGCGTCGATTCGGCGAACCGTTCCCTCCACGCCGCGGACATCGCCGGGACCGTGCGCTGCCACAGGTCCCTGAGGCCCGCCTCGACGGGGTTGGCCGGCTCGGGGAACCCGTCCGCGAGGTCCATCGGCATGAACGCGGCCAGTCCGTCGAGGTACGCCCGCGCGCCCTCGCGGTCCCCGCTGCGCTTGTACACCTCCAGGAAGTGGTCGTCGAAGAAGAACACCCACACGTACCAGTCGGTGACGAGCTCCAGGGCGTCGGCGCCGCAGTCGGGGTGGGTGTAGGAGCACAGCAGCGCGTAGTCGTGCGCGTCGAGGTCCTCCTGCGTCCAGACGCCGGAGCCCTCCAGCATCCCGAAGCCCCGGGCCCACCGCCGGGTGTGCTCCCTGGCGGCCTCCAGGTGCGGGTTGAGTCTCGCCGGGTACGGCACGTAGAAGTCCGGCAGGCGGAACGGCTGGGTCACGTCGGGGCAGGCCTTTCGGTCCGGGGCTGCGGAAGGCCGGAACCGTCCCCGGACGCCGTCCCCCCGCACGGGATCGGCTGTGCCCTACCCGCCTCCCGGCCGCCCCAAGTGCCGCTTCACCGCATCAGGTGAAGCGGCGCCGTCCACCGCACGCCGCCGCGCCGCGGACGCTATGGGCGGCGGCGTGCGGGGCCCGCGTCAGCCGCCGTCGGACTCCAGGTTGCCCTCGGTGTCCAGGTACACCTGCCGCAGCGCCTCCAGCACCTGCGGGTCCGGCTTCTCCCACATGCCGCGGGACTCCGCCTCCAGCAGCCGTTCGGCGATGCCGTGCAGCGCCCAGGGGTTGGCCTCCTCCAGGAACGCGCGGTTCTCCGGGTCCAGGACGTACGTCTCGGTCAGCTTGTCGTACATCCAGTCCGCGACCACGCCCGTCGTGGCGTCGTACCCGAACAGGTAGTCCACCGTCGCCGCCAGCTCGAAGGCGCCCTTGTAGCCGTGCCGGCGCATCGCCTCGATCCACCGCGGATTGACCACGCGGGCGCGGAAGACGCGGCTGGTCTCCTCCACCAGGGTGCGGGTCTTGACCGTCTCCGGGCGGGTGGAGTCGCCGATGTACGCCTCCGGCGCCGTGCCGCGCAGCGCGCGGACCGTCGCCACCATGCCGCCGTGGTACTGGAAGTAGTCGTCCGAGTCGGCGATGTCGTGCTCGCGGGTGTCCGTGTTCTTCGCGGCCACCGTGATCCGCTTGTACGCGGACTCCATCTCGGCGCGCGCCGGGCGGCCCTCCAGGCCGCGGCCGTACGCGTAGCCGCCCCACACCGTGTAGACCTCCGCCAGGTCGGCGTCGGTGCGCCAGTCCCGCGAGTCGATCAGCTGGAGGATGCCGGCGCCGTAGGTGCCCGGCCGGGAGCCGAAGATGCGGGTGGTGGCGCGCCGCTCGTCCCCGTGCTCGGCCAGGTCGGCCTGCGCGTGGGCCCGTACGAAGTTCTGCTCCGCCGGCTCGTCGAGCGCGGCCACGAGCCGTACCGCGTCGTCGAGCAGGCCGATGACGTGCGGGAAGGCGTCCCGGAAGAAGCCGGAGATGCGCAGCGTGACGTCGACGCGGGGCCGGCCCAGCTCGGCGGGCGGGATCGCCTCCAGGGAGGTCACCCGGCGCGAGGCCTCGTCCCACACCGGGCGCACGCCGAGGAGGGCCAGCGCCTCGGCGACGTCGTCGCCGGCCGTGCGCATCGCGCTCGTGCCCCACAGGGACAGGCCCACCGACGCCGGCCACTCGCCGTTGTCGGTGCGGTAGCGCTCCAGCAGCGACTCCGCCAGTGCCTGGCCGGTCTCCCACGCGAGGCGGGAGGGCACGGCCTTCGGGTCGACGGAGTAGAAGTTGCGGCCGGTCGGCAGCACGTTGACCAGGCCGCGCAGCGGCGAGCCGGACGGGCCGGCCGGGACGAACCGGCCGTCGAGCGCGGCCACCACGTGCGCGATCTCGTCGGTGGTGCCGGCCAGGCGGGGGACGACCTCGCGGGCCGCGAAGTCCAGCACCGCCGCGACCTGCTCCGGGTGCCCGGCGGCTACCCGGGACACGGCGGCCGGGTCCCAGCCGGCGTCCTCCATCGCCTGCACCAGCCCGCGCGCCGCCTCCTCCGCCTCGTCGGCGGAGGTGCGGGTCGCCTTGGACTCGTCCAGGCCGAGGGCCTCGCGCAGGCCGGGCAGGGCCGTGGTGCCGCCCCAGATCTGGCGGGCGCGCAGGATGGCCAGGACCAGGTTGACGCGGGCCTCACCGGCCGGGGCGCCGCCCAGGACGTGCAGGCCGTCGCGGATCTGCGCGTCCTTCACCTCGCACAGCCAGCCGTCGACGTGCAGCAGGAAGTCGTCGAAGCCGTCGTCGTCCGGGCGCTCCTCCAGGCCCAGGTCGTGGTCGAGCTTCGCGGCCTGGATCAGGGTCCAGATCTGCGCGCGGATCGCCGGCAGCTTCGCCGGGTCCATGGCGGAGATCTGCGCGTACTCGTCGAGGTGCTGCTCCAGGCGCGCGATGTCGCCGTACGACTCGGCGCGCGCCATCGGCGGCACCAGGTGGTCGACGAGGGTGGCGTGCACGCGCCGCTTGGCCTGGGTGCCCTCGCCCGGGTCGTTGACGAGGAACGGGTAGACGAGCGGCAGGTCGCCGAGCGCCGCGTCGGGGGCGCAGGCCGCGGACAGGCCCGCGTTCTTGCCCGGCAGCCACTCCAGGTTGCCGTGCTTGCCGAGGTGGATCATCGCGTCGGCGCCGAAGCCGCCGTCCTCGGCGGCGGCCTGGATCCACCGGTAGGCGGCCAGGTAGTGGTGCGACGGAGGCAGGTCCGGGTCGTGGTAGATCGCGATCGGGTTCTCGCCGAAGCCGCGCGGCGGCTGGATCAGGATCAGCAGGTTCCCGCGGCGCAGCGCCGCGAGGACGATGTCGCCCTCGGGGTTGGCCGAGCGGTCGACGAACATGCTGCCGGGGGCCTCACCCCAGTGCTCCTCGACCTGCTCGCGCAGCTCCGCCGGCAGTTCGGCGTACCAGCGCCTGTAGTCGGCCGCGGGGATGCGGACCGGGTTGCGGGCGAGCTGCTCCTCCGTCAGCCAGTCCTGGTCGTGGCCGCCGGCCTCGATCAGGGCGCGGATCAGCTCGTCGCCGTCGCCGGAGACCAGGCCCGGGATGTTCTCGGCCGGCCCGAAGTCGTAGCCGCCGTCGATGAGGGCGCGCAGCAGCCGGACCGCGCTCGCCGGGGTGTCGAGGCCCACGGCGTTGCCGATCCGGGAGTGCTTCGTCGGGTACGCCGACAGCACCAGTGCGATCTTCTTGTCGGCGCGGGCGATGTGCCGCAGCCGGGCGTGCCGCACGGCGATCCCGGCGACGCGCGCGGCGCGCTCGGGGTCGGCGACGTAGGCGGGCAGCCCGTCCGCGTCGAACTCCTTGAAGGAGAACGGCACGGTGATCAGGCGGCCGTCGAACTCGGGGACGGCGACCTGCGTCGCGGCGTCCAGCGGGGACAGGCCCTCGTCGTTCTCCTCCCAGGCGCTGCGCGACCCGGTCAGGCACAGCGCCTGCAGGACGGGCACGCCGAGGCGGGCCAGCGCGCCGGCGTCCCAGGACTCGTCGTCCCCGCCGGCGGAGGCGGTCGCCGGGCGGGTGCCGCCGGCCGCGAGGACGGTCGTGACGACGGCGTCGGCGCCCTCCAGGGCGGCGAGCAACTCCGGCTCGGGCGTGCGCAGGGAGGACACGTACAGCGGCACGGGCGACCCGCCCGCCGCGGTGATCGCGTCGCACAGCGCGTGCACGAAGGCGGTGTTGCCGCTCATCTGGTGGGCGCGGTAGTACAGCACGGCGATCCGCGGGCCGTCGGCCGCGGCGGACGGGGCGTCGGGGCGCTCCAGCGGGCCCCACGTCGGCGCGGCGGCGGGCGGCTCGAAGCCGTGGCCGGTCAGCAGCACCGTGTCGGACAGGAAGCGGGCCAGCTGCTCCAGGTTGTCCGGCCCGCCGTGCGCGAGGTAGGCGTGCGCCTCGGCCGCGATGCCGATCGGGACGGTCGAGGCCTCCATCAGCTGCGCGTCCGGGGCCTGTTCGCCGGTCAGCACGACGACCGGGCGGGTCTGCTCGCGGTCCAGGAGCACCTCCAGGCCGTCCTCCCAGGCGCGCAGGCCGCCGAGGAGGCGTACGACGACCAGGTCGGCGCCGTCGAGGAGGCCGGGCAGGTCGTCCAGGGGAAGGCGGGAGGGGTTCGCGAACCGGTAGGGGACGGGGCCCCCGGCGGCGCGGGCGCTGAGCAGATCGGTGTCGGACGTCGACAGCAGCAGGATCATGCGGCGGCAGGCCTTCCTCGGGGTTTCCGCGCCCCGGGCAGTGGGGACGGCGGGAGTTCCTGGCTCACCCGGCGCCGAGCGGCTGCTCTGCCGGGCTCACAGTGGCGGGACCGCGCCGGAATCGCACCGGGCTTCCTCCCATGTCGCCGTCCTCGGCGATGAGCGGGCCGTGTGGCACGCCGAAGGTCATCTTAGGTGCCGCCGCCCCCGGCCGGGAGTCGGGGAGGGTGGCGTCGGCCACAGCTCACGGGAGCATGGGGGGAGCGCATCGGTGGGTATGCTCGCCGCCATGCCCCAGCCCCCTTCCGCCGTATCGCGGGACGAACCGGTCATACGTGACCGCGGTGACGCCTGCCCGGGCGCACTGCGGCTCCACGCCGCCGACGACGGGTTCCTGGCCCGGATCCGGATCCCCGGCGGCATCCTCGGCGCGGACGCGGCCCGGCTGCTCGCCGACGCAGCGGACCGGCTCGGCGACGGGCACATCGACCTCACCTCGCGCGGCAACGCCCAACTCCGCGGCCTCGGCGCGTCCTGCGGCGGCGAACTGGCCGCCGTCCTGGAGCGGGCCGGGCTGCTGCCTGCGCCCGGGCACGAGCGGGTCCGCAACGTCGTCGCCTCACCGCTGACCGGCCTGGACGGGCGGGGGCGGGCGGACGTCGCACCCTGGGTCGCCCGCCTGGACCGGGAGCTGTGCGCGGAGCCGGCCGCGGCCGCACTGTCGGGGCGGTTCCTGTTCGCCGTCGACGACGGGCGCGGCGACGTGCTGTCCCTGTCCGCCGACGCCAACGTCCTGGCATGCGGGGGCGGGCAGGCGCTGCTGTGGCTCGGGCCGGGCGGCCCGGACTCCCGGGCCGCCCGCGTCGCCGCGGACGACGCGCCGCGCGCCGCCGTGGCAGCCGCCCTGTGCTTCCTCGACGCGGCCCGCGCCGCCGGCACCCGCGCCTGGCGGGTCGCCGAGCTGCCGCCCGAACACCGCCCGGGCGCCGCCGGGTTGGCGGCGCGCCTCGCCGCCGCCGGGATCCCGGCCGAGGTGGTTCCGCTCGACGCCCCGCAGGGCCCAGGCGGGCCCGAGCCCCTGCCCGGCGTGGTGCGCGGCACCCCCGGCGGACCGGCCGCGCTGTCCGTCCTCGCCCCGCTCGGCCGCCTCGACACCGCCCAGTGGCGGCTGCTGGCCAGGCTGTCGGGCCGCATGCGGCTCACGCCCTGGCGGGGCGTCGTCGTCCCCGGGCTCGCCGCCGGCGCCGCGGACTCCGCCCTCGCCGCCCTCGCCCGCGCCGGCCTCGCCACCGCCCCCGACAGCCCCTGGCGGTCCGTCACCGCCTGTACGGGGCGCCCCGGTTGCGCCAAGGCGCTCGCCGACGTACGGGCCGACGCGCGCGCCGTCGCGGCCCGGGCGACCGGACCGCTGCCCGTGCACTGGTCCGGCTGTGAGCGCCGCTGCGGCCACCCCCGCGGCACCGCGTGGGTCGACCTGGTCGCCACCGGCGACGGGTACGCCGTCACGCTCGCCGCAGCCGGAACCGCCGGTCCGGCGCACCGGACCGTGAAGACTTCCGAACTGGCCGCGGTCCTCGCGGACGCACGCCGCACCGACGCATGCCGCACCCCCTCCCACGACGCAGCGAAGAAATGAGCGAGTACACAGTGTTCGAGTACGAGAAGGACGGGGCGGAGATCTACCGCCAGTCCTTTGCCACGATCCGCGCCGAGGCGGACCTCTCCGGACTGCCCGCCTCCGTGGCGCAGGTCGCGGTGCGCATGATCCACGCCTGCGGAATGACCGACCTGCCCCAGGACCTCGGCTACACCCCGGACATCGTGCTCCGTGCACGGGCCGCCCTGCACGCGGGCGCCCCCATCCTCTGCGACGTGCAGATGGTCGCCAGCGGCGTCACCCGCAAGCGGCTCCCCGCCGACAACCAGGTCGTCTGCACCCTCTCCGACCCGGCCGTCCCCGCGCTCGCCGCCCGCATGGGCACCACCCGCAGCGCCGCCGCCCTGGAGGTGTGGCGCGACCGCGGCCTGCTGGAGGGCTCCGTCGTCGCCGTCGGCAACGCCCCGACCGCCCTGTTCCGCCTGCTGGAGATGATCGAGGAGGGCGCCCCGCGCCCGGCCGCCGTCATCGGCGTGCCCGTCGGCTTCATCGGCGCCGCCGAGTCCAAGGACGCCCTCGCCGCGCACCCCTCGAACCTCGACCACCTGGTCGTCCGCGGCCGGCGCGGCGGCAGCGCCCTCGCGGCCGCCGCCCTCAACGCGATCGCGAGCGAGGAAGAATGAGCACCACCGCAGCAACCCCCGCAGCGACCCCCGCAGCCGCCGGGAGCGCGGCCGCCCCGGCCAAGGGCCGCCTCTACGGCGTCGGCCTCGGCCCCGGCGACCCGTCCCTGATGACGCTGCGCGCCGTCGAGGCCATCGCCGAGGCCGACGTCGTGGCCTACCACAGCGCCCGCCACGGCCGCTCCATCGCCCGCTCGATCGCGGCCCGCCACCTGCGCGCCGACCACATCGAGGAGCCGCTGGTCTACCCGGTCACCACCGAGACCACCGACCACCCGGGCGGCTACCAGGGCGCGATGGAGGAGTTCTACGAGGCCTCCGCCGCCCGCCTGGCCGCCCACCTGGACGCCGGCCGCACCGTCGCCGTCCTCGCCGAGGGCGACCCGCTCTTCTACGGCTCCTACATGCACATGCACAAGCGGCTCGCCGACCGGTACGAGGCCGAGGTGATCCCCGGCGTGACCTCGGTCAGCGCCGCCGCCGCCCGCCTCGGCACCCCGCTCGTCGAGGGCGAGGAGGTCCTGACGGTCCTCCCCGGCACCCTCCCCGAGGAGGAGCTCGCCGCGCGGCTCGCCGCGACCGACTCCGCGGTCGTCATGAAGCTGGGCCGCACCTTCCCCGCCGTCCGCCGCGCCCTGGAGACGAGCGGCCGCCTCGCCGAGGCGCGCTACGTGGAGCGGGCCACCATGGACGGCGAGCGGACCGGGCTGCTCGCCGACACCGACCCGGACACCGTCCCCTACTTCTCCGTCGCGGTCGTCCCCAGCCGTGTCGGCAACCCCGGCAGCGTCCCGTCCGGCCCCGGCGAGGTCGCCGTCGTCGGCACCGGGCCCGCCGGACCGCTGTGGCTGACCCCCGAGACGCGGCGGGCGCTGTCCGACGCCGAGGTCCTCGTCGGCTACACCACCTACCTCGACCGGATCCCCGCCCGGCCGGGCCAGATCCGGCACGGCTCCGACAACAAGGTCGAGGCGGAGCGCGCCGAGTTCGCGCTTGACCTCGCCCGCCGCGGCAAGCGCGTCGCCGTCGTGTCCGGCGGCGACCCGGGCGTCTTCGCCATGGCCACCGCCGTCCTGGAGGCCGCCGCGCAGGACGCCTACAAGGACGTGCCCGTACGGGTCCTGCCCGGCGTCACCGCCGCCAACGCGGCCGCCGCCGCGGCCGGCGCCCCGCTCGGCCACGACTACGCCACCGTCTCCCTGTCCGACCGGCTCAAGCCCTGGGAGGTGATCGCGGAACGGCTGCGCGCGGCCGCCGCCGCGGACCTCGTCCTCGCCCTGTACAACCCGGGCTCGCGCAGCCGGACCTGGCAGGTCGCCAAGGCCCGCGACCTGCTGCTGGAGCTGCGCTCCCCGCACACCCCGGTGGTCGTCGCCCGCGACGTGGGCGGCCCGGAGCAGTCCGTCCGCGTCGTGACGCTGGAGACGCTGGAGCCGTCCGAGGTCGACATGCGGACCATCCTGCTGATCGGCTCCTCGCAGACACAGGTCACGGAGCGGCCCGACGGGACCTCCGTCGCCTGGACGCCCCGCCGCTACCCCTGACGGGCGGCGGCAGCCGCAGCAGGGCCCGGGGCACGACGGCGCCGGGCGCTGCCGCGGCGGCTCAGGACCGGCCTGCCGGGCCGTGCAGCCACCGCGCGGCGGCAGCCGCCGTACCCGCCTCCGGCACCCCGGCCGGCACCGGCGGGCGGCGCACCACCAGCACCGGGACACCCGCCTCGCGGGCGGCGGCCAGCTTCGGGGCGGTCGCCTGGCCGCCGCTGTCCTTGGTGACGAGGACGTCGATGCGGTGCCGGGCGAGCAGCGCGCGCTCGTCGTCCAGGCTGAACGGCCCGCGCGCCAGGAGGACTTCCAGGCGCGGCGGCGCGGGCGCCGCCGGCGGGTCCACCGAGCGCACCAGGAACCACGGGTCCGCGAGGTGCGCGAAGGCGTGCAGACCGGTCCGGCCGGTGGTCAGGAACACCCGGCTGCCGAGCCTGGGCAGGAGGGACGCGGCCTCCGCGAGGTCGGCGGCGAACGTCCAGTCGTCCCCCGGCCCGGGCGACCATCCGGGGCGGCGCAGCGCCAGCAGCGGCACGCCCGCCAGCCGGGCCGCGGCCGCCGCGTTGAAGCTCATCCGCTCCGCGAACGGGTGGGTGGCGTCGACGAGATGCGTGACCGCGTGCGCGGCGATCCAGGCGGCGAGCCCCTCCGGCCCGCCGAACCCGCCGATCCGCACCCCGCCCGGCGGCAGCACCGGCGCGGCCACGCGGCCCGCCAGGGACGTCGTCACCCGCCACGGGCGGCCCGCGGCGTCCGCCGCCCCCTCCGCGAGGAGTTCCGCGAGGCGCCGGGCCTCGGTGGTGCCGCCCAGCACCAGGACGTGCGGCGCGGATCCCGCCTCAGCAGACATGCCGGTCGCGCTCGGGCGAGTACAGGTGGCTGTCGCGGAACTGCTCCGCGCCCAGCGTCCGGCCCACGATGATGACGGACGTGCGGACCAGGCCCGCCTCCTTCACCTGCCCGGCGATGTCGGCCAGCGTGCCGCGCAGGACCAGCTCGTCGGGGCGGCTCGCCATCGCCACCACCGCGGCCGGGCACTCGGCCCCGTAGTGCGGCAGCAGCTCCTCCACGACCCGGTCGACGTAGCGGGTCGCCAGGTGCAGCACCAGCAGCGCCCCGCTGCGGCCCAGCGTGGCCAGGTCCTCGCCCGGCGGCATCGGCGTGGCCTGCTGGGCGATCCGGGTCAGGATCACCGTCTGGCCGACCGTGGGCACCGTCAGCTCCCGCTTCAGCGCGGCCGCCGCCGCCGCGAACGCCGGCACGCCGGGCACGACCTCGTACGGGATCCCCGCCGCGTCGAGCCGCCGCATCTGCTCGGCGACCGCGCTGAAGACCGACGGGTCGCCGGAGTGGAGCCGCGCCACGTCCAGGCCCGCCTCGTGCGCCCGGACGCACTCGGCGATGATCTCGTCCAGGTTCAGGCGGGAGGTGTCCACCAGGCGGGCGCCGTCCGGGCACTCGGCGAGCAGCTCGCGCGGGACGAGGCTGCCGGCGTAGAGGCAGACCGGGGCGGCGGCCAGCGTCCGGGCCCCGCGCACCGTGATCAGGTCGGCGGCACCGGGGCCCGCCCCGATGAAGTACACGGTCATGACTGCTGGTCCTTGTCGTCGTCGTCGGAGGATGAGGAGGAGGGAGGGGCGGGGGAGCCGCAAGAGGCCGGGGGAGCGGCCGGCTTGACGACGGACCACTGGGTCACCGGCATCGCCTGCCGCCAGCCCGTGAACCCGCCGACGGGCACGGCGTGCGCGACGGACAGCTTGACCAGGTCGCCGCCGTGGCGGCGGTGCCGCTCGCCGAGGACCGCCTCGGACTCCAGGGTGACCGTGTTCACGACGAGCCGGCCGCCGGGCGGCAGCGCCTCCCAGACCGCGTCCAGCAGACCGGGCGCGGTCAGCCCGCCGCCGACGAACACCGCATCCGGGGTGGGCAGTCCGGCCAGCGCCGCGGGAGCCGAGCCGGTCACCACGCGCAGCCCGGGCACGCCGAGCGCGGCCGCGTTGCGGCCGATCCGGCCGGCCCGCTCCGGGACGCGCTCCACCGCGACCGCCCGGCAGGACGGGTGCGTCCGCATCCACTCGATGCCGATCGAGCCGGAGCCGCCCCCGATGTCCCACAGCAGCTCCCCGGGCGCCGGGGCCAGCGCGCACAGCGTCGCCGCCCGCACATGGCGCTTGGTGAGCTGGCCGTCGTGCTCGTACGCCGCATCCGGCAGGCCCGGCGTCGCGCCGAGCCGCGGGACCGCGGAGGCCGGGTCCCGGCGGCAGTCCACCGCCACCACGTTCAGCGGGTCGCCCGGCGGACGGTCCCAGCCGTCGGCGGTGCCCTCGTACGCGTCCTCGCGCTCCGAGCCGAGCTGCTCCAGCACCCGCATGCGGCTCGGGCCGAAGCCCCGCTCGCGCAGCAGCGCCGCGATCTCGCGCGGGCTCGCCGCACCGGAGCTGAGGACGAGCACCCGGCGGCCGTCGTGCAGGGCCGCGGCGAGCCGGGCCACGGGACGGCCGACGACCGTCACGACCTCCGTGTCCTCCACCGGCCACCCGAGGCGGGCGCAGGCGTACGACACGGACGACGGGTGGGGGTGCACCCGCAGGGCCTCGGGCCCGAGCTCCTCGGACAGGGCGCGGCCGATCCCGTAGAACATGGGATCCCCGCTGGCCAGGACGGCGATACGGCGCCCGGCGTGCTCGGCGGCGAGCCGCGGCACGGCGGGCCGCAGCGGACTCGGCCACGCCACGCGCTCCCCGGGGCACTCGCCGGCGGGCAGCAGGTCGAGCTGCCGCGGCCCCCCGATCAGCACCTCGGCGGAAGCGAGGACGTCTTGCGCGGCGGCGGCAAGCCCACCCCACCCGTCGGCACCGACGCCGACGACCGAAACGGGCACGGGGGGCGGTACGGGGCTCACGGCGCGCTACCTCGGGATCGGAACGGAGACGGCTGACAGGACGGCGCATCGAGGATGTCGAGCGGGCGGGCCGCGCGACGGCGGACCGACCCGCACAACCGGCCCGTACACCCGGCCCGCACAACCGGCCCGACGGCACGCCCGGCGCCGAACCCGCAGCCTACTGTCCGGTCACCCGCCCCGATCGCCCGCCCCCCGCCACCAGCGCCCCCACCTGCACCGAGGGCGCGCCCCGGCCGCCGGCTCGCATGCCGCGCGCCGGTGCAGGCCCGTCGCACCGGGGGCGCCCTCGTATGAGACCGTCCGCCCCCGGAGTGCGCCGGGGCGCCCCGGATGGGGCCTCAACCCGGGCCCGCCCCCCGCGGCAGACTCGGCCGCATGGACGACGACACGGACAACCACCCAGGCGCCGACGACCACGCCGTCGTGCTCGGCGGCGGACTGGCCGGCCTGCTCGCGGCACGGGTCCTCGCAGCGCGCTTCGCCCGGGTGACCGTCGTGGAGCGGGACGAACTCCCCGACACCGGCCCGGCCTTCCGGCGCGGCGTGCTCCAGTCCAGACACGTCCACGTGCTCTGGGCGCGCGGCCTCGACACCATGGAGGAACTCCTCCCCGGTACCACCCGCGAGCTGCTGGCCGGCGGCGCGTCCCTGCTGGAGTCGCCCCGCGACTTCCTGTGGCTCAGCTCCGCCGACTGGTTCGGCCAGGTGCCCGGCGCGCGCCTGCTGATCGCCGGCCGGGAGCTGATCGACTGGACGCTGCGCCGCGAGGTCCTGCGCGACGACCGCATCCGCATCCGCGCGGGCGTCCCCGCGGACGGCCTCCTCACCGGCCCGGACGGCCGTACCGTCACCGGAGTCCGGCTCCGCGGCGGCGAGCGGCTCCCGGCCCGCTTCGTCGTCGACGCGACCGGCCGCGGCTCCCGCGCCCCCGCCTGGCTCGCCGCCCTCGGCCTGCCCGCCCCGCAGACCACCCGCTTCGACTCCCACCTCGGCTACTCCAGCCGGTACTACTCCCTCCCGCCCGACCCGGAGCGGCGCTGGCACGGCATGTACGTGCAGGGCCGCCCCGACATCCCGCGCGGCGGGGTGCTCGTACCCCTGCACGACGGTCGCTGGCTCGCCACCCTCATCGGCAACGGCGAGCACGCCCCGCCGACCGGCGACGCCGAGTTCCTGGAGTACACGCGGACGCTGCGCAGCCCGGCCATGTACGACGCCCTGCGCGGCGCCGAACCGCTGTCCTCGCCGACCGGCTTCCGCAGCACCTCCAACGAGCGCCGCCACTTCGAGCGGCTGGACCGCTGGCCGCCGGGCTTCGCGGTGCTCGGGGACGCCGCCTGCCGCTTCAACCCCGTGTACGGGCACGGCATGACCGTGGCCGCGCTCGCCGCCGGCGCCCTGGCCGCCGCCATCCGCGGACTCACCCCGGGCGAGGTCGCCGCGGCGTCCCGCCGCATCCAGACGCGCACCGCCGCCGTCGCCGACACCGCCTGGCAGATCGCCACCAGCGAGGACATGCGCTACCCGGGCACGGAGGGCCCGCCCGCGGACCGGGCGACGAAGGTGCTCCAGCACTACATGGCGCGGGTCATCGCCGGTGCGAACAGCGACCCGGCGCTCTCCCGCCCCTTCTTCCGCGTGCTGTCGCTGTCCGAGCCGCCCGAGACGCTGCTGCGACCGGCGACGGTCGTACGGGTGCTGTCCAGGTGGCGGCTGCCCTCGGCCCCGCCGCTGACGGCCGCCTACCCCGCCCACCACGGCGGCCCGCCCGCCCGGGGCTGAGGCGCCGGGCCGGCGGCCCGCTACCCGGCCCGGGTGGCCCGTTCGTACAGCTCGCGGGTCGCGTCGCCGAAGCGGATGCTGTAGGAGGTCCACTCGTCGCCGCCGCCGTCCCGGCCGCCGATGACGCCGATCAGGGTGCGGCCGCCGGCCAGGACGGGCCCGCCGCTCGTGCCGTTCGGGACGTCCGCGCAGTCCAGCCGCAGCTGTGTGGCCGACTCGGCGACGGCGGTGGTGGAGCAGTCCAGCGGCTGCTCCGCGCCGCCCGGATAGCCGACGAGCCGCGCCGGCAGCGGCAGCCCGGCCCCGAACCGGACCGGGTACGCGCCGGCCGTGTCCTCCAGCCGCTCGCCGGGGCGGCCGGGGCGGCGGACGCGCAGGAACGCGATGTCGTGGTCCGGGTCCTGGGAGGCCGCCCAGCGGGGGTGCACGTGGATCCGGGTGGGCACCCACACGCCGTGCGGGGCCTGCCCGTCCCGGTAGCCCGGCACGAAGACGAGGTTCGTGCGGAAGCCCAGCAGCGGGCGGTGCACGCAGTGCGCGGCCGTGGCCACCAGGTCGCCGCCGGGCGCGTGCACGACGACGCCCGAGCAGTGGTGGGGGCCGTCGCCGTCCCCGCCGGGCGAGAACAGCGCCCCGATCGCCGGCTCGGCGGCGGCGGGGCGCGCGGCGAGCGGCCCGGAGGGCGCCTGCCCGGCCGACTGCCCGCCGCCGGCAGCCGCGCCGGGCGCCTCGGCCGGGCCGGGGGCCTCGCCCGGCCCGCTCCGCCCGGCCGCCGGGACCTGCCGTACGCCCCCGGCCAGCAGGGCCGCGGCGGCGCGGTCGCCGTCCGCGGGATCCGCCGCGTAGCTGCCGCGCGCCCGGTCGCCGGTGGCCGAGTGCGCGAGGATCCCGGGCAGCCCCCACGCGTACGCCGCCCCGCCGGCGGCCAGCAGCGCCGCGCCCGCGCCGACGAGGAGCCGGACCCGCAGACGCCGCGGGCGGCGGCCGCTGCCGCTGCGGCTGGTGCTGACCATGTGGAACTCCCGCCCGGACGGCTGCACGACACCCGGTCCGGCGGCCGCGCCCGCGCCCGGGGTCCCCGTACCCTACGCGCCCGCCTCGCGGCGGGGCGCAGCAGACGGCATCCTTGATCGGCAAGAGCCGCCGAAACCCGCCCCGAGGAGCCGCAGTTGACCGCCATCCGACAGCAACCGCAGCATACGGCAGCCGTCCGCCAGCACCCCCGGCGCCACGTCCCCTTCGACCGGCTCCACAACTTCCGCGACCTCGGCGGCTACCGCACCGCCGGCGGCCGCACCGTGGCGTGGGGCCTGCTCTACCGCGCCGACTCCCTCGGCAAGCTGCGCGGCGCGGACTGGGAGCGCTTCCTCGGGCTCGGCGTGCGGACCGTCGTCGACCTGCGCTACCCGTGGGAGATCGAGGCCAAGGGCCGGATCCCCGAACCTGAACGGTTCACGTACGCCAACCACAGCATCGAGCACCGCCCGTACGACCAGTCCGCCATCGACCCGGACGTCGACCCCTGGCGCTACCTCGCCGACCGGTTCGCGGAGGTGGCCGAGGACGGCGCCGCCGAGATCCGGCAGGTCCTGGAGCTGCTCGCCGAGGGGCCGGGGCCGGCGGTGTTCCACTGCACGTCCGGCAAGGACCGCACCGGGCTCGTCGCCGCGCTCGTCCTGACCCTCCTGGAGGTGCCCGAGGAGCAGATCCTCGCCGACTTCGCCCTGACCGAACTGGCCACCGCCCGCCTCCTGGCCGACTGGCACGAGGCCAACCCGGGCCGCACCATGCGCTGGCCCTCGTACGGCCGGGCGCCGGCGACCGTGATGTCCCTGGCCCTCGCCGACCTGACCACCCACCACGGCTCGCCGGCCGCGTACCTCACGGACCGTGTCGGCATCACGCGGCACACCGCGGAACGCCTCAGGGAGCGCCTGCTGGTGCCGTGAGCGGGGCCTGCAAGGATGGCGGCGACCACGAGGCCCCACCCCTCCGGAGGACCGATGACCCCCGCCGCCCACCCCCTGGGCACGCTGATCGCCGACCGCCGCCTGGAGGCCGTACCGCGCGCGGGCGAGGGCGCCCCCTTTCCGCTCGCCCTCGAACTCGGCGCCCCCTACCCCGATCCGGACCCCTCCGGCGACTGGATCTGCCCCTGCCGCATCGACGGCCTCGACGGCTCAGAGGTGCACGAGGTCCACGGCATCGACGGCATCCAGGCCCTCACCCTCGCCGCGGACCTCCTGCGCCGCCTCCTCGCCCAGGAGGCCGAGGAGCGCGGCCTCACCTTCAGCTGGCTCGGCGAGCACGGCCTGCAGGCCGCCGACGTCCTCCACTGACGGAGCCCCGGGGGAACCGCCCCCGCCCCCGTCCCGCATCATCGGTGGACCGCACGGCGGGGGACCGGCCCCCGCGACCGAAGGGTGAGCCCATGTCGACCGGCATCCAGATCCGACCCGTCCGCGCCGGGGACTTCGCGCAGTGGCGCGTCCTCTACCGCGGCTACGCCGACTTCTACGAGGTCGACCAGACCGAGGAGATGGCGGCGACCGTGTGGTCCTGGCTGGACGACCCCGGCCACGAGGTGTCCGGCCTCGTCGCCGAGGCGGCCGACGGCCGGCTGGTCGGCCTCGCCCACTACCGCCCCTTCGCCCGCCCCCTGTCCGCCACGACGGGCTGCTACCTGGACGACCTCTTCGTCGCCCCGGAAAGCCGCGGCTCGGGGGCCGCGGACCTCCTCCTCACGGCCCTGCGCGACCTGGCGGCGGAGCACGGCTGGAGCGTCGTCCGCTGGATCACCGCGGACGACAACCACCGAGCCCGCAGCAAGTACGACCGGGTCGCCACCCGCACGATGTGGATCACCTACGACATGCCGACCTCCTGACGCGGCCCGTCTGCGCGGCCCTGGGCACTGAGGCCGGTGCTGGGCTGCCCCGTGCCGGCCAAAGCCGGCCGCGCTTCTCGAAGACGACGTACAGGTTCGTGCAGACCACTGCCCATCACCAGCACCGCGAACGGATGGCCGCCCGCCCCGTGCAGCTCCGGCACGGGAGTCGGATGAGGCCGCTACCGGTCGGTTTCTGTCATACGGTCGGCTTCTGAGCATGTACTCCAGCCGGTGGTTGCGCGGTAGCGTCCCCACCAGCTCCGCGACCGCCTCAAGGCGCTTTCCTTCCTGCGCCCCGATCACACCTCGTACATCTCGCCGAGTGCGACGGCGTGCTCCTGGGCAGAACAACCCGCGTCGAGGCCGGTAAGACCTTCAACCAGGTGGTGTCCTGCGCCCGCTAGATAGAAGGCGATCGTCACGGACACGAGCAGCACCTTTGCGCCACGCGGGGGGTAAGTGGGCCCGGCGCGGAACCCTCGAACCGCGTTACCAACGATCCTCAGCATCCGCCGGCCCCACGTATCACCGGGTGGAGTTGAACTCGTCATCTTCTGCCTCCTGTTGGCGTGAACGCCCGCCCAGTGACGGGCCCAGCCAGTTTGGCAGCGTGAGTTGACTCACCCCGACGGTTCAGTAGAAGAGGGGGCAGATTTGGCCATTCACTAAGCGCGCCGCCCGCACCCTCGTACAGACCGCGGTCGCCCTGGCCGTCGCCCTGCCCGCCATCGTCGGCGCTGCCGGCATCCCCCCGCACCTGCCGTGGGTGGCCGCGGCTCTCGCCGTCGCCGGTGGCCTCGCCCGCGTCATGGCCCTGCCGGCCGTCGAGGCCCTGCTCGACCGCATCGGCCTGGGCCTGGTCGACCAGGACGGAGCCACCGAGTGACCAACCCGCCGGGCGAGGGCGACGTCGCCCTCGAACTGGAACGCCTGCGGGCCGTGGTCGAGGTCGGCATGACCCGCATCGACGGAAGCCTCGCCCTGCTCGTGCAGCGCAGCGATCAGACCGACAAGCAGATAGCCGACCATGAGCAGCGCCTCGACGCCCTGGAACGCGGTCGCTGGCCCCTGCCCGTTGCGGCCCTGGTCGCCGCTGTCGGCCTGCTGCTCGCACTCTGGCAGGCCGGCACCGCCCGCTGACGCACAGCGCCCCCGCACGGCCCCACGTGGGCCCGTGCGGGGGCGCCTTCTGCGTTCACACGCCCCAGTGGTTGTCCGGGTGGTCCAACCATGCGCGGTGCCCCTGCGGACCTACGGTGAGGCCGAACTGTTCCACGGCGGGCCGGCCCTCGTTGATCCACCACCCGTACGCCTCGAAGACCTCGTCCCACACCCGGCGCGGCCCGGACTGCCATACCTGCGCGTCCTCCTGGCCGTCGAGGAACATCACGCACGCCCAAGACAGGTCAGAGCGGCTGTAGAACCACACCGGCCGCGCACCGTCCCGCTTGTCCGCGACGGCCTGCACGACGTCCGGCACACGCAGCCCGAGCACGAACGGCAGGTCGGTGTACCGGCCGGTGACGAACTCCGCCTCGGTCACCTCCGCCGTGCTCGTCGCCGCGTCCGCGAACGCGCCCGCCCCCATGTACTCGGCGTGCGGCCGGGCGCCCGCCCGCTGCGCGCGGAGCTTCATGAACTCCACGTGCCGGGTGAACCGCCCAGAAGCCTCCCCGCCCTTGACCCGCAGGCAGGCGACGGCGTCGCCGGAGGTGAAGTGCGTCCCCCACTGGGCGACGAGCAGCCCCCCGTCGCGGACCTGCTCCACCCACGCGCCGGGGAAGCTGCGCACACCGACCGTGGCGAGGATCCGGTCGTACGGGCCGCCCGCCGGGTGACCCTCGAAGCCGTCCCCCACCACGACACGGGGGTACAGCCCCAGCGTGCACAGCCGCTCGCGGGCGTGGGCAGACACTGCGCGGTCGACCTCGATCGTCGTCACGTTGCTGCTGCCCAGCCGGTGCGCGAGGGCCCCGGCCGTCTCGCCCGTCCCGGTGCCCACGTCGAGGACCGTCATGCCGTCGTCGACGTCCAGGTCGTGCAGCAGGGAGTAGACCACGGACGGCATGGACGAGGACGAGGTCGACACCTTGCCCGGCTCCCGGCCGCGGTGCCGGCCGTCGTCCCACTGCGTCACGATCGGGTCGTTGGCGTCCGCCGCTGCGAACCACCGTTCGGGATCCTCCGTGCGGTCCACAGCCACGCTGGTCTGCCGTGCGATGTCGAAGGGCCACATCAGGTCGGGCAGGAACGCGGCGCGGTCCACGGCCGCGAAGGTCGGCGCCCAGTCCGACGACATCGCGCGGGTATCCATCAGGAGCCGCCCCAGCTCCTTACGGCTGGGGCGGTCCACACGAGCATCACGCGTCACTTGCGGTGCGTCCCGTCACCGGGCGGCGTGCTGCCGTCGGGGTTCGGCGGGTCCTGCGGAGGCGTCCAGGGCTGGCCCGGGTGCCCGTCGCTGCTCTGGTCGTCGCCTCCGCCGCTGCCGTGCTCGCCGCCGTCGGCGGCCGTCATGAACTCGATACGCACAGGTACTCCTTCGTCTCGAACGAACAGGTACTTGCAGACCGACCCGACCGCAGGGAGGCCGGGAACACCCGGTGGTCGTCGGGGTGGCCGAACCGCATGTGCGCGAGCATGCACTCGGTGATCTCCTCGACCCCGTACCCACGCGCGGCCGCCGCCCGCAGGTCGTCGCGAAGCTCTCGGCACTGCTCGCACACCGCAGGGTCGACCGGACCGGGCCGCGGCGTGGTCAGCCGAGCCCACTCCGCCAAGACGTCGTCCGGGCCCAACTGCACCCCGAGGGCAACGATGTTGTCCGCCAGCTCGACCACGTGCGCGTCAAGGTGCGCCCGCGTCGGGCGCCACGGGGCGCTCACGCCGCCGCCTGGAAGTCGGCCGCGGCGCGGTGCGGGTGCTGCCTGATCGTCTTGTTCGCGGCGTGCAGGCTGACCGCGCTGCCCAGCGGCCGGACCGTCTCCCGGTGGCGGGCCGCGGCCTCGCAGATCGGGCACCACCCTGCACCGGCACCGGCTCAAGGGCCGGCGTGCCCAGCACCAGGGCCGCCCCGGTCTGACCGCTGCTCATTGCGCAGTCCCTCCAGTCCGGCCGCGACGGCCCGCAAGATCGCCGGAGAACCCGTCACCGTGGATCGGACCGGCGCCGCGTCGGCCGGCACCCACTCCGGCACCGGGCAGTCCTCCCGCCCCAGCCTGTGAAAGGCCTTCCGAGCTATGGCAACGTCCAGTTCGCCCAGCCGTCGTACGCGCTTCGGAAGCTCCTGCGCCATGGCCGCCGCGCCCCTCCCGCCTTGGTGTGATGACTCTCCGTGGTGGTGCGGTATCGATGTTGCGACGTCAAGGGGGGCGTTCCCACCCCGTTTGCAGGACGTTTGGGACGTTCTCTGGCTAGCGTTCGTGCAGGGCCGTACGTCCCTGGGAGGCGAACAATGAATCACGCCCTGCGTCGGGCCATGGCCGATGCGAACATGACCGAAACGCAGCTCGCAGAGCATTGCGGGGTCGACGCCAAAACGGTGGCCCGCTGGATCGCCGAGCCAAACCGCATCCCTCACGCCCGGCACCGGTGGGCGGCCTGCGAGGCTTTACGTGAGGAGGAACAGAACTTGTGGCCCACTGCGATCCGTTCGGCCGTCACGACAGGGCCGAACCGCGAACTCGTCCAGGTCTACCCCTACCGCTCGGCGGCGCCCGCCAGCCTCTGGCGTTCCCTGATCACCAAGGCGCGGCGTGAACTGGTTTTCGCCGGCTACACCAACTACTTCCTGTGGCTGGAGCAGGCGAACTTGAGCGGCGCCCTGCGGCGAAAGGCTCAGACCGGATGCCGGATCCGCTTCCTGATCGGCGACCCGGACAGTCCTGTGACTGCCGCACGGGAGGAAGAAGAAGGCGTGCCGCTCACCCTCTCAACGCGGATCGCCGTCACCCTTGCCGAGCTGGCAAAGCTCCAGGACGTACCCGAAATCGAAGGCCGCTTCGAGACGGGGCACGTCGGTCTGTCCGTCTTCCGCTTCGATGACGAGATGATCGTGACCCCGCTCCTGGCCCGCAAGGTGGGACACGACTCGCCAATGATGCACCTGCGACGCTGCCAAGCAGATGGCATGTTCGACCGCTTCGCCGCCCACGTCGAGGAGCTGTGGAGCCGTGGACGCGACATCCGGGAGGCTGCCCATGCCCAGGCGTGATTACGAAGACGACCCGAACGCGCCGAAGGCGAACAGCTTGGTTCCCGCGGCCTCGGCTGTCGTCGTGGACGACGCCGGCCGTGTTCTTTTGCAGCGGCGCACGGACAACGGAATGTGGGCGCTGCCCGGCGGCGTGATGGAACTGGGAGAGTCCATCGCGCAGTGTGCGGTCCGGGAGACGCTGGAGGAGACCGGTATCACCGTGGAGATCACGGGAATCGTGGGGACGTACACCAACCCCGGGCACGTGTTCGCGTACGACGACGGCGAGGTACGACAGGAATTCTCCATATGCCTGCTCGCCCGCCCCACCGGCGGCACCCTCCGGGCGTCGGATGAGTCCTTCGAGGTCGCGTGGTTCGCCCCTGAAGCGATCGACGACCTGCCGATGGTTTCGAGCATCCGCAAGCGGCTCAACGACTGGCGGGCCGATGCCGGCCCCGCGATCCGCTGAGGGCGGGCCCGCCCCGCTGCGCCACAGCGCCCCCGTCCGGGACCGGGGGCGCTGCTTGTTTCCGCAGGCCAGGCCGCGAGTGTTTTAGCGCTGGTGTTGCAGGACAATGTGGAGCACGCACTGGGCAGCCTCCTGGGGGAGCTCCGCCCCGACGTCGTGTTCACCGCCCAGGAAGGATCAGCGCGGCTGGCCGAACTGGCGAAGCCGACCACCCTCGTCGCCGGCCTGCTCCACTCCGTCTCCGCCACCGGCCTGGGCGTACTCGCCGGCCGTCCCCACTACGGGCTGGCCGTGTCGAAGTTCGTCCGCGACCGGACACCCCACACGCCCGGCACCCGCACCCCATCCCCGCCAAGGGCGCCGAGCTGCTGCACCAGCTCGTGTCTACGACATGGAGCCGCTGTACCGCAGCCACTGCCTGCTGCTGGTCCCGTCCACTGTGGAAGACGCCTTCCCCCGCGTGATCGTCGAGGCCGCGCTCCACGGCGTCTCGGTACCAACCGGGGCGGGATCCCCGAAGCCATCGGCGACGCCGGAATCGTCCTTCCCGCCACCGCCCGCCCCGAGGCGCGGGCGAGAGCAATCCGAGACGTGGACTGTGAGGCGTTGGGAGAGCGGGCACGGACCAGAGCGGCACGTTTTACCCGCCCGTGCATCCCAGAGCTCCGGGAGCTGGGGATTTAGAGAGCGCCGCCGAACGCCCGCTCCACCTTGTCGAGCCGCTCCGTCCACCAGTGGAGGAGCGCCTCGTCGGCGGTGAACAGATCGTCGCAGGAGTGGTCGCCCCGGTGGTAGTGCAATTCGAGCTGCCAGAAGTCCGTCATCCGCTTCCACCACAGGCGGCGTCCGGCGTCGCGCAGCGCGGTCGGCTCCAACGGGACCACCGAGCAGTAGCCGTTCACGAAGGCCGCCACCCGCTCCAGGTCGAAGACGCCCTCCACCCCGAACTGCACCTGTGCTGTACGGACGACCTCCTCGGCGTACGGGCGGACGCCCAGCCGGTCCCAGTCCAGGACGGCCGTCAGCTCGCCGTCGGCCCAGAGGAGGTTCCGGTACCGGAAGTCGCCGTGCGTCCAGCCGTACGGCCCTGCGGGAACGTCTCTCTCAGGGCGCAGGGCCGCGTACTCGGCGAGCAGCCCCCGGCGCTTGGCGAGGGCGTCGAGCGCCGCCGCGTCAAAGGCGTCGCCGGTACCGCGGGCCCGCGCAGCAGCGGCGAGCCGGTCGGTTTTCTCCGCCGCCCGTTCCGGCGTGACGACGTCCGCGGTGAGGCTGTCGGGAACAGGAGAGAGGACCCCGGTTTCGGCGGCGTGCCCGAGCGTCAGGTGGAGTCTGGCGAGGAGCGTGCCCAGGCTCCTTGCCTGAGCGTGGGGAAGGTCCACGCCACGAACGTGCGCTCCTTGTCCCCAGGGGAACAAGCAGTACCCGCTCCCACCGACCTCGACCACGACCCCACCCGACGAGCCCACCACAGGGACGATCACCGGAATGCCGGCCTCAGCCAGGGCCGGCAACACGGCAAGATTGCGGCGCAACCCGTCGAGCGGCACATCCGTGACCCGCTTGAGAGCGAAGGCCCCCCGCAGCGTGTCCAGCTGCCAGTTCACGTTCATGAGGCCATCAGCCAGATGACGCCAGCCGACGACATCCCCGAGGTCGAACTCCTTGACCAGTTCAGCAAGATCATTAGAGGACATGCGGTGCCTGCTCGCCACGTGTGCGTTGGTCACCTTGGCGACGATACGTGAGCTGGGCGCTCGGGCGCACAAGGATCACCATGCGGCACCGGGCATCCGTGGTCTGATCGACACTTGTACTCTCCCCGCTCCGGTGCGTCCGGCAATGCGGACGGAACCTGTCCGCCGTCGGGGATAGCGTGCTGCCATGGCCTCCAGGACGACGCACCCCGTACTCGGCACCCGCGCGCTCAACCGTGCCACCCTCGCCCGGCAGATGCTGCTTGAGCGGGTTCCCGTGGAGGCGGGGGAGGCCGTTTCGCGGCTGGTCGGGCTTCAGGCGCAGAATGTGCGGCCTCCCTATTTCCAGTTGCACGCCCGCCTCGCCTCCTTCCGTCCTGCCGGGCTGGCCGCGGCCATGGAGGCGCGGGAGGTCGTGCGGATGGTGACGCTGCGGTCCACCATCCACACGCATACCGCGCACGACGCGCTGACCCTGCGGCCCCTCGTGCAGGCCGCGCGGGATCGGGAGGTGGCACAGTTCCGGAAGGGGCTCGGCGGGGTGGACCTGGAGCGGTTGACGCGGCGGGTGCGGGACTACGTCGAGGACGAGCCGCGGACCATGGCCGAGATCCGGGCCGAGCTGCTGCGGGAGTGGCCCGGGGCCGATCCGCTGGGGCTGTCCGTGGCGGCCACCCGGCGGCTGGCGCTCGTCCAGGTGACGCCCCGCGGGGTGTGGGGCCGCAGCGGGCAGGTGCGGCTGACGACCGTGGAGCGGTGGCTCGGCGCCGAGGCCGTCTCCGCCGCGCAGGAGCGGCCGCAGGGCGTCGACGACCTCGTGCTGCGTTACCTGGGGGCCTTCGGGCCCGCGTCCGTCAAGGACATGCAGGTGTGGGCGGGGACGACCCGGCTGCGGGAGGCCTTCGAGCGGCTCCGGCCGGAGTTGGCGGTCTTCCGCGACCCTGAGGGCGTCGAGCTGTTCGACCTGCCCGGTGCGCCGCGGCCCGACGAGGACACGCCCGCCCCGCCCCGCTTCCTGCCGGAGTTCGACAACCTGCTGCTCTCGCACGCCGACCGCAGCCGCGTCATCCCGCCCCGGCTCAAGGGGCGCAGCTGGTCGGGCAACCAGGCCCACTGCACGCTCCTCGTCGACGGGTTCCTCGCCGGGCTGTGGCGGCTGCAGGACGGCGGCGGTCTCACCGTCGAGCTGTTCGACACGATCGGCGCCGCGCAGAAGGACCGCGTCGTCGCCGAAGGGGAGCGGCTGCTCGCCGGCATGACCGAGCGGAACGGGGCCGTCCGATTCGGGTCAATCCGCGGCTGACGCCGCTCTGGTGGGCCCCGCACCGCACACGGCACGATGCCCTCCATGACCCACGACACCGCCCGGACCGCCGCCGGCGGCGACCCCGCCGCCGAGTTCCTCGCCGCCCGCGACTTCCTCCTCGCCCACCGCGGCGACCCCGACGCCGCGAGCGCCGGCTTCACCTGGCCCCGGCCGCGGAGCTTCAACTGGGCTCAGGACTGGTTCGACCGCCTCGCCGCCGGCAACACCGCCGACGCCCTGCGCATCGCCGAAGAGGACGGGACCGTCCACGCCCTCACCTTCGAGGAGCTGGCCGCCGCGTCCCGTTCCGCCGCCACCTGGCTGCGCGCGCAGGGCGTCGCCGCGGGCGACCGCGTCCTCGTCATGCTCGGCAACCAGCGCGAGCTGTGGGAGGTCATGCTCGCCGCGATGCGGCTGCGCGCCGTCGTCATCCCCGCCACCCCGCTCCTCGGCACGGCCGACCTCCGCGACCGCATCGAGCGGGGCCGCGTACGGCACGTGATCGTGCGCGCCGAGGACACCGGCAAGTTCGACACCGCGCCCGGCACCTACACGAGGATCGCGGCCGGCCCCGAAGCCCCCTCGGGCTGGCGGCGGTTGGCGGACATGTACGGAGCCGAACCCGACTTCACGCCCGACGGCGAGACCTCCGCCGACGACCCGCTGATGCTGTACTTCACCTCCGGCACCACCGCCCGCCCCAAGCTCGTCGAGCACACGCACGCCTCGTACCCCATCGGCCACCTGTCCACCATGTACTGGATCGGGCTGCGCCCCGGCGACGTCCACCTCAACATCGCCTCGCCCGGCTGGGCCAAGCACGCCTGGTCGAACCTGTTCGCCCCGTGGAACGCCGGTGCCACCGTCTTCGTGCACAACTACGCCCGCTTCGACGCGGAGCGGCTGATGGAGCTGATGGACCGGCACGGCGTGACGACGTTCTGCGCCCCGCCGACGGTGTGGCGGATGCTGATCCAGTCGGACCTGTCGACGCTGCGGACCCCGCCCCGCGAGGCCGTCGCCGCCGGGGAGCCGCTCAACCCGGAGGTGATCGAGAAGGTCCGCGACGCCTGGGGCGTCACCGTCCGCGACGGCTTCGGCCAGACGGAGACCACCCTGCAGATCGGCAACTTCCCCGGGGTGCCGGTGAAGCCGGGCTCGATGGGGCGCCCCGCCCCCGGCTACCGGATCGTGCTCCTCGACCCGGTCACCGGCAAGGAGTCGCAGGACGAGGGCGAGATCTGCGTCGACCTGGGCACCCGCCCGGCCGGGGTGATGACCGGCTACCGGGACGATCCCGAGCGGACCGCCGAGTCCATGGCGGACGGGCTCTACCGCACCGGCGACATCGCGGCGCGCGACGCCGACGGATACCTCTCCTACGTCGGCCGCTCGGACGACGTCTTCAAGGCCTCCGACTACAAGATCAGCCCGTTCGAGCTGGAGAGCGCGCTGCTGGAGCACGAGGCCGTCGCCGAGGCGGCCGTCGTACCGGCCCCGGACCCGGTGCGGCTGGCGGTCCCGAAGGCGTACGTCGCCCTCGCCGCCGGGTGGGAGGCCGGGCCCGAGACGGCGCGGGCCCTGTTCGCGCACTCCCGCGCGGTGCTCTCCCCGTACAAGCGGATCCGGCGGATCGAGTTCGCGGAGCTGCCGAAGACGGTCTCGGGCAAGATCCGCCGGGTGGAGCTGCGGGCCCTCACGGCCGCCGGGTCGGGCACCGAGTACGACGAGGCCGAGCTGGGCTGAGGCCCGCCGGGCGGGGCGGCCGGAAGCCCGGCCGCCCCGCCCGCCCGCGGACTACTGCGCGGGGAGCAGCGCCTCGATCGCCGAGACGATCTCCTCGGACTCCGGCTCCGTACGCGGCCGGAACCGCGCGACGACCTCGCCGGCCGGGGAGATCAGGAACTTCTCGAAGTTCCACTGGATGTCGCCGGCCTCGCCGTCGGCGTCCGCGGTCTGCACCAGCTCGCGGTAGAGCGGGTGCCGGTTCTCGCCGTTGACCTCGGTCTTCTCCAGCATCGGGAACGTCACGCCGAAGCCGGCCGCACAGAAGGTCCGGATGTCCTCGGCGGTGCCGGGCTCCTGCCCGCCGAACTGGTTGCAGGGCACGCCCACCACGGTGAAGCCCTTCGCCTCGTACGCGAACTGCAGCCGGGCCAGGCCCGAGTACTGCGGGGTGAGCCCGCACTGGGAGGCGGTGTTCACCAGCAGGATCACCTTGCCCTTGTGCTCGCCGAGGGTGGTGGGCTCGTCGGCCAGGGTGGTCAGCGGGATGTCGTACAGGCTCATCGGCTCTCCTCGGCGGTGAAGGGACTGTCGGGGCCGGCGGTTTCCGCCCCGAGCCTACGCGGCGGCCGGGCGGGCCGGAGCGGCCGGTGGGGCGGGCGCCCCGTCCGGGCGGTCAGGCACCCGCCGTGACGAGGGCCTCGGCCGCCTCGTTGAGCGGCTGCGGCATGCCCGTCAGGTCCATGATGAACAGCGGTATCCCGAGGGCGTCCGCCCGGGAGCGGGCCTCGTGCGTGTAGCCGGCGAGCGCGAAGTACACGCAGGAGGCGGAGGCCGCAAGGCCGTTCAGCCACACGCACTCCACGGCCCGCAGCCCGGCCGGCGCCGTCGTCGGGTCCACCTGGGCGACGAGCCCGGGGGCGCGAAGGTCCACGGCGGCGGACGGGACGGGCGGGCCCTCGGGGCGGCGGACGTCGCGGAAGCCGAGCCAGCGCAGGTACAGGGCGGCCGTCGCGACGGCGTCGCGCGCGGTCCGGATCGTCACCGGGCGGAACGGCGCCCGCGGCACCGGCACCCCCGGCCCGCCCCCGGCCGCGGCGGCCGCCGCGGGCCGCGCGCCGGAACTGCCGTGTGCCGCCCCGCCGGGCGGGGCCCCGTACGCCTGCGCCGCACCTCCCGGCGCCTCCGCCGGCAGCACCGCGAGCCGCACCACCGTGCCGCACGAGCCGCACCCGACCTCCGGCTGCGGCCACTCGCCGACCCGCCCGCACGCGGCGCACCGCACCCGCACCCACGCCTCCGACCAGTTCCGGTGCGTCAGCACCGCCGGCTGGGCCGACGGGTCCAGCGGCAGCACCGCCGGGGCGCCGCACGCGCACGGGAAGGCCGGGGGGCAGTAGCCGTTCTCGCGCAGGCACTCCGGGCAGCGCACCGGTACCGCTTCCGCCATGGGCCTCGGACCTCCTCCGTCGCTGTGGTGCGTCCATGCTCCCGCAAGGGCGGCGGCCCCGGCGGCAGCGGCGGCGGTTTCCGGCCCCGCCGGGCCGCTGTTTGTGCGTCCCGCTTGAACGGGACGCGGCATTTGGTGGGTTCGGGGGTGCCGGGACGCCTTGACGTGCACCGACCCGCCGCTTAGCTTGTTCCGTATAACAGAATACGAATTCCGCATTGCGGAAACAGTCTGACCGCCAGACCTGCAGGAGACCCGATGCCCCGTATGACAGCCGCAGCCGCCGCCGTGGAGATCCTCAAGCGCGAGGGTGTCGCGCAAGCGTTCGGCGTGCCCGGCGCTGCGATCAACCCGTTCTACCGAGAGCTCAAGAACGTCGGCGGCATCAAGCACACCCTCGCCCGCCACGTCGAGGGCGCCTCGCACATGGCGGAGGGCTTCACCCGGGCCAAGGCGGGCAACATCGGCGTCTGCATCGGCACCTCCGGCCCCGCCGGCACCGACATGATCACCGGCCTGTACTCGGCGATCGCCGACTCGATCCCGATCCTCTGCATCACCGGCCAGGCCCCGGTCTCCAAGCTGCACAAGGAGGACTTCCAGGCCGTCGACATCGCGGCGATCGCGGGGCCCGTCACGAAGAAGGCGACGACGGTCCTGGAGGCCGCGCAGGTCCCGGGCGTCTTCCAGGAGGCCTTCCACCTGATGCGCTCCGGCCGCCCCGGCCCGGTCCTCATCGACCTGCCGATCGACGTCCAGCTCACCGAGATCGAGTTCGACCCGGACACCTACGAGCCGCTGCCGGTCTACCAGCCGCGGGCCACCCGGGCCCAGGCCGAGAAGGCCCTGGCCCTCCTGCTGGAGTCCGAGCGCCCGCTGATCGTCGCCGGCGGCGGCATCATCAACGCCGACGCCTCCGACCTGCTGGTCGAGTTCGCCGAGCTCACCAACGTCCCGGTCATCTCCACCCTGATGGGCTGGGGCACCATCCCGGACGACCACGAGCTCGCCGCCGGCATGGTCGGCGTCCAGACCTCGCACCGCTACGGCAACGAGACCTTCCTCGCCTCCGACTTCGTCCTCGGCATCGGCAACCGCTGGGCCAACCGCCACACCGGGTACAACCTGGAGGCGTACACCAAGGGCCGCACCTTCGTCCACGTCGACATCGAGCCCACCCAGCTCGGCAAGATCTTCGCCCCGGACTACGGCATCGCCTCCGACGCCGGGGCCGCGCTGGAGCTGTTCGTCGAGATCGCGAAGGAGCTCAAGGCCGCGGGCCGGCTGCCCGACTTCTCCGCCTGGGCCGCCTCCGCGCAGGAGCGCAAGGCCACCCTCCAGCGCCGCACGCACTTCGACAACATCCCAATGAAGCCGCAGCGCGTGTACGAGGAGATGAACAAGGCGTTCGGCCCGGAGACGCGCTACGTCACCACCATCGGCCTCTCGCAGATCGCCGCCGCGCAGTTCCTGCACGTCTACAAGCCGCGCCACTGGATCAACTGCGGCCAGGCCGGCCCGCTCGGCTGGACGATCCCGGCCGCCATCGGCGCCGCCACCGCGGACCCGGAGACCCCGATCGTCGCGCTGTCCGGCGACTACGACTTCCAGTTCATGATCGAGGAGCTGGCGGTCGCCGCGCAGCACAAGGTCCCCTACGTCCACGTCCTCGTCAACAACGCCTACCTCGGCCTGATCCGCCAGGCGCAGGCGGGCCTCGACATCAACTTCCAGGTCAACCTGGAGTTCGAGAACATCAACACCCCGGAGATCGGCGTCTACGGCGTCGACCACGTCAAGGTCGCCGAGGGCCTGGGCGTCAAGGCGATCCGCGTGACGGACCCCGACGAGCTGGGCGCCGCCTTCGAGCAGGCCAAGAAGCTGGCCGTCGAGCACCAGGTCCCGGTCGTCGTCGAGGCCATCCTGGAGCGCGTCACCAACATCTCGATGAGCAAGACGGTCGACATGAGCAACGTGACCGAGTTCGAGGAGCTCGCCACCGAGCCCGGCCACGCCCCGACCGCCATCAAGGCCCTGAAGGTCTGACCGGCGTACCACGGCACCGCACGGCGGCCCCCGCACCCTCGCAGGAGGGGCGGGGGCCGTTCCGCGTCCGCGGCGTACGGGCTTCCCTGGCGCCGGCCCCCGGTCAGTGCCGCAGCGCCGAGCGCAGGGCAAACGCGGCGGCCGCCTCCGCGAGGCCGAGCAGGATCAGCCACAGCCCCAGCAGCCGCGTGAGCGCGACGGCGGACTCGATCGGCAGGCACAGCACGACGATGCCCGCGACGATCCCGAGCAGCGCGAGCGCGAACGCCAGGCCGCGGTGGGGGAGCGCCCTGTTCGCGACGGCCGCGTAGGCGCCCAGCATCCCGGAGGCCAGCCACACCATGCCGATGACCAGCGCCAGGACGGTGATGGTGAGCTGGGGGCCGCGCAGGCAGAGCACGCCGGCCACGACGTACACGACGGCGGCCAGCAGCCCGGCCGCCCGCTCGCCGGCCTCGTGGGACCCGGCGAACGCCGCCACGAACCGGAAGACGCCCGCCACCAGCAGGTAGAGCCCGATGAGCACCGCCACCAGGTGCAGCGTCTTGTCCGGCCACACCAGCATGAGGATGCCGAACACCAGGGTCGCGAGCGACGAGCCCAGCACCCACTTCCAGGACGATCCGAGCGCCCCGAGCCGGTCGAGGGGGTCGGCGGCCGGGCCGCCGCGGGCTGCGGAGGAGCCGCCGAAGGGGTCGTCGGCGGGCTCCGGAGGTACGGGCCGTTCGGGGGCGCTCATGGCTCCTCCTCACCACGTCGGGCGGGGCGCAGGGGAGTGCGCGGACAGCGCGCTCCTGCCTCTCCCCTCCCCCCGAGCATGGCCCGGCGCCCGCCCCGGTGCCTCACCCGCGGGGGGTGACCTCCCGCGGGCTGCAGCGCGTCTACGGTCGACTTCGTCCGTGACCGTGTGACGGAATGCGACAGGAGGAGCGGACGTGACCAGAGAGAACGGCCTCGACGAGATGGGGCCCATCGACTACCTGGTGGTCGAATTCCCCGGCAGCCACCTGACCGGCGAGGGAATGCCCCTGCTGGCCGATCTCGTGGACCGCGGGATCATCCGCATTCTCGACCTCACCTTCCTCACCAAGGAGGAGGACGGGTCGGTGCGGGGCCTCGCCCTGGCCGACGTCACGGGCGACGGCAGCCTCGACCTCACCCTCTTCGAGGGGGCCTCCTCGGGCCTGCTCGGCCAGGAGGACCTCGACGAGGCCGGGACGCTGCTGGGGCCGGGCGACTCCGCGGCCGTGCTCCTGTACGAGAACCTGTGGGCGGCGCCCCTGGCCGCAGCCCTGCGCCGGGCCGACGCCCGGATGATCGCGAGCGGCCGCATACCGGTCCAGGACATCGTCGAGGCACTGGACGCCCTCGACGGCGCGGCCTGACACGAGACGGAGGAGGAAGACCATGCCCGGACTGCTTCGAGGCGTCGCTCGCACCGCGGTGGTCGCGGGGACGGCCACCGCCGTCTCCAACCGCGTCTCGCGCCGCCAGGCCGGCCGCTGGGCCCAGCAGGAGGCCCAGCAGGAGGCGCAGCAGAGCGCGGCGGCGGCGCCGCAGGCGCCTTCCCAGCCCCCGCCCGCGGCGGCCGCGCCCTCCATGGAGGACAAGATCGCCCAGTTGAAGGAGCTCGGCACGCTCAAGGACCAGGGGGTGCTCACCGAGGAGGAGTTCGCCGCGCAGAAGGCCCGCATCCTGGGCTCCTGAGGCGCGCGCGGACAGCGGAGCGCCGGGCCGCGGGACCGTCCGCGGCCCGGCGCTGGTCCGGGTGGATCTGTACCGCCCGACGGGGCGAGGCTGGCGCGACAGGACGTTCGCTCCCGCCGGGCGGGTCTGTGGGGGAGGTCTGCTCCGGTGCGCGGGGGCTTCTGTGCGCGGCCCGCGGGCGGTCGCGGAGCGGCTGGGACCGCGGTGGCGCCGACAGGACCCCGGATCCGCCTCCCTCAGGTCAAGAGGCGGGCCGTTGGGGGCCTTTACCACCGCACTGGCTCGACGCCACCGCGGTCCTCGTCCTGCCCGTGCCGCGGACCACCCCTCATCCGGGTCCTCGGCAGCGGGCCGGCACCAGGGACCCGACCTCCCGTCAGGGCCCCGGTGCGTCCTGTGTGGCTCAGGCGTCGCGCAGGGCGCGGACGGCCTCCTCGACGCGCTTGCCGTAGTCGGCGTCCGCGGCGTGGAAGTGAGCCAGGTTCTTCTCGATGACGTCCTCGCGGGACACCTGGGACAGGCCGCCGGCGATGTTCGCCACCAGCCGCTCCTTCTCGGCGTCCGACATCAGCCGGTACAGCTCGCCGGCCTGGAAGAAGTCGTCGTCCTTGGTGTGCAGCGGGGCCGCGTGGGTGCCTGTGTAGCCGGAGACGGCCCGCGGGGCGCCGAGCGCCAGGCCGGTCTCGGCCGGACCCTGGTGGGAGTTGGGCTCGTAGTTCTTGTCGGTCCGCGAGCCGTTGCGGGTGGCCATGAAGCCGTCGCGGCCGTAGTTGTCGGCGACCGCCGCCTTCGGGGCGTTGACGGGCAGCTGGGTGTGGTTCACGCCGAGGCGGTAGCGCTGGGCGTCGGCGTACGCGAAGAGGCGGCCCTGGAGCATCTTGTCCGGCGAGGCGGTGATGCCGGGGACGAAGTTGTTCGGGGAGAACGCGGCCTGCTCGACCTCGGCGAAGACGTTGTCCGGGTTGCGGTCGAGGACCAGGCGGCCCACGCGCTGCAGCGGGTAGTCGGCGTGCGGCCACACCTTGGTGAGGTCGAACGGGTTGAAGCGGTAGTCCTCGGCCTCGGCGGCCGGCATGATCTGGACGTAGAGCGTCCAGGACGGGTACACGCCCCGCTCGATGGCCTGGAGCAGGTCCGTCTGGTGCGAGTTGGGGTCCTGGCCGGCGAGCTCGGCGCCCTGCTCGGAGGACAGGCAGCGGATGCCCTGGTTCGTCTTGAAGTGGTACTTGACGAAGAAGGCCTCGCCCTTGTCGTTCGTCCACTGGTAGGTGTGCGAGCCGTAGCCGTTCATGTGGCGGTACGAGGCAGGTATGCCGCGGTCGCCCATCAGCCAGGTGATCTGGTGCGTCGCCTCGGGGGCGTGCGCCCAGAAGTCCCAGACGTTGTCCGGCTCCTGCTTGCCCGTGAAGGGGTCGCGCTTCTGGGAGTGGATGAAGTCGGGGAACTTGATCGGGTCCTTGATGAAGAACACCGGGGTGTTGTTGCCGACGAGGTCGTAGTTGCCCTCTTCGGTGTAGAACTTCAGCGCGAAGCCCCGGGGGTCGCGGACCGCGTCCGCGCCGCCGAGGGAGTCGGCGACGGTGGAGAAGCGCAGGAAGGTCTCGGTCTTCTTGCCGACGGTGTTCAGGAACGCGGCGCTCGTGTAGGCGGTGACGTCGTCGGTCACCTCGAAGTGGCCGTACGCGGCCGAGCCGCGGGCGTGCACCACGCGCTCCGGAATGCGCTCCCGGTTGAAGCGGGCGAGCTTCTCGAGGAGCTGCTGGTCCTGGATGAGGAGCGGGCCACCGACGCCGGCGGTGGCGGAGTTCTGGTTGTCGGCGACCGGGGCGCCGGACTCGGTCGTCAGCGTGCGCTTCGACATGGTGACCTTCCGTACGGGTAACTGCTGACGGAAAGCGGCTTCCGTCATGCGGAACAGCCTAGATATCGGCCGAACGCAGCGTCAACAGTTTGTTGAAGAAAGAGGGAGGGTGGTGTTCCGGGCGGTGCCGGCGCTTGGGCGCGACAGGACAGGTGTCAGCACCGGCACCGCCCGGAAACTCGTGGCCCCCGGCTGTGGGGGTTGGGCGCGGCAGGTCCGGTCAGACCTGCGAGCCGGAGAGGCGCTCGACGGCGCGCAGCAGGGCGGAGTGGTCCAGGCCGCCGTCGCCCTGGGCGCGCAGCGAGGCGACGAGCTGGGCGACGACCGCGCCGACGGGGAGGGCGGCGCCGACGTTGCGGGCGGCGTCGGTGACGATGCCCATGTCCTTGTGGTGCAGGTCGATGCGGAAGCCCGGCTTGAAGTCGCGGTTCAGGAAGTTGTCCTTCTTCCGCGTCAGGACGGTCGAGCCGGCCAGGCCGCCGTTCAGGACGTCGAGCGCCGCGTTCAGGTCCACGCCCGACTTCTCCAGGAACACCACGGCCTCGGCGCAGGCCTGGATGTTGACGGCGACGATGAGCTGGTTGGCGGCCTTCACCGTCTGGCCGGAGCCGTGCGGGCCGCACAGGACGATGGTCTTGCCGAGGGTCTCCAGGACCGGCAGGGCCGCGTCGAAGTCGGCCTGCTCGCCGCCCACCATGATGGACAGCACGGCCTCGATGGCGCCGGCCTCGCCGCCGGAGACGGGCGCGTCGATGACGCGGATGCCCTTCTCCTTGGCGTTGCGGGCCAGGTCGACGGAGGTCTGCGGGGTGATCGACGACATGTCGATAAGCAGCGCGCCGGCCTTCGCGTTCTCCAGGATGCCCTCGGGGCCGTAGGAGATGGCCTCGACCTGCGGGGAGGCGGGCACCATCGTGATGATCACGTCGGCGTCCCTGACGGCGTCGGCGATCGAGCCCGCCGCCGTGCCGCCCGCGGCCGCGAGGCGGTCCAGCTTGTCCTGCTCCAGCGTGAAGCCGGTGACCTCGTAGCCGGCCTTCAGCAGGTTCTCGGACATGGGGGAGCCCATGATGCCGAGGCCGATCCACGCGATCTTGGGGAGGTTGTTGCTCATGGTGACGGGTCCTTCTCTGGAAAAGCTCTTGGAGCGGGGTACGAAAAGCGGCGGGCGCGCCTGGGGGAACGTCCGGAATCCAGGCGGCTAGCGGGCGGCGCGGGCCTCGGCCGGCAGCCATCCGAAGGAGGCGGCTGCGTCCTCGGCCTTGTACTCCAGGCCGACGAACCCCTGGTAGCCGGCCTTGCGGAGCTGGTCGAGGAGGTCCTCCAGCGGCAGCTCGCCGGTGCCCGGGGCGCCGCGGCCCGGCTTGTCCGCGATCTGGACGTGTCCGGTCTTGGCGGCGTACTTTTCGATGACCTCCGAGAGGTCCTCGCCGTTCATCGCCAGGTGGTACAGGTCGAGCAGGAACTTGGCGTTCGCGAGGCCGGTCGCCGCGTTCACCCGGTCCACGACGTCGATCGCGGCGGGTGCGCTCACCAGCGGGTAGAGCGGCGACTCGGGCTGGTTCAGGGTCTCGATCAGCAGGACCGCACCCACCCGGTGCGCGGCGCGGGCCGCGGTGGCCAGGTTCTCCAGGGCCAGTTCGTCCTGGGCGGCCGGGTCCACGCCCTCGACGCGGTTGCCGTAGAGGGCGTTCAGCGCCTTGCAGCCGACGGAGGCGGCGAAGTCCGCCGCGACGTCGATGTTGGCGCGGAAGCGCTCCGACTCCTCGCCGGGTACGGAGACCGCGCCGCGGTCCGGGCCGGGGAGCCGGCCCGCGTAGAAGTTCAGCCCCACCAGCTGGGTGCCGGCGTCCTGGAGGGCGTGCCTCAGGGCGTCCAGCTCCTCCCTCGCCGGGGTCGGGGTGTCGATCCAGGGCCACCACAGCTCGACCGCGGTGAAGCCCGCCGCGGCGGCGGCCGCGGGGCGCTCCAGGAGCGGGAGTTCCGTGAAGAGGATCGACAGGTTCACATCGAAGCGCTGGTCCGTGTATCCCATGAGGGGCGTGCGCTCCTTCCGTATTGCGGAAGTTTGTTTCTGCTTGATGGAAGACTGCAAGCCGGGCGCTGCACTTGTCAAGTGGGGGCTGCCGGTTTTTCCGTACCTCGGGGTAGCTTGACCAGGTGCGATTGAGAGTGGAGTTCACGACCGAGCCCTTCGACCTCGAAGAGGCCCCCGCCCACGCCGTGGCCGCCCGCGAGGTCATCCAGAGGGCCCAGCTGGACGCCGTCGACGTGGGTCCGTTCGGCAACACCGCCGAGGGCGAGGCCGGGGCGGTCCTGGAGGCGGTGTCCGCGCTGCTGCGCGACTCGCTCGGGGCCGGCGCGACCCGCGTGTCCCTCCAGGTGAACGTCATCGGGGAGGGCGGCGCATGACCGAGCCTCGCGACCACCCGTTCGTCGCCGCGGTCAAACCGCTGGTCGACGCCATGGGCGGGGTGCTCATGGACCCGGCCGAGGCCCAGCCCGACGACGTGGTGCTCGCCTGGGAGGGTCAGGAGCTCCTCGCCGTGCGCCTGCCGCAGCTCGGCGAGTCCCTGGACCACATCCTGGCCGCGCTGGAGCGCCGCCACGGCGTACCGTTGTCACAGCTGGACCGGAAGGCGAAGCAGGACGTCGTCCGGATACTGGAGGCGCGCGGCGCCTTCTCCGTGCGCCACGGCGTCGAGACCGTGGCCGCCGCCCTCGGGGTGAGCCGGTTCACCGTCTACAACTACCTGAACCGGGAGAACGCCAAAAACCAGGGGTGACGCCGAACTCACCCGCCGTCACAGGCCGCCGCTCCGAAATCCACCGGACGGCGGCTTTTGTGTACGCGAAGTTTCAACAAAGTGTTGACGCGGTGTTGTCCAGGGCGTTAGCTATGCGCAGCCCGTCAAAGCAACCAGGCCACGGAGGCTTCCCGTGACTTCGAGTCCGACCCCGGGGCTGACCCGGTTCAACACCTTGGACGACGCAGCGGCCGCCGCCGAGCTGCACGAGGTGTGCGCGAGTGCGGCCTGGGGCGGCAAGATGCTCGCCCAGCGCCCCTTCGCCGACGCCGCCGCCCTGTTCGCCGCGAGCGACGCCGCCATGGCGGAGCTCACCGCGGCGGACCTGGCGGAGGCGATGGCCGGCCACCCGCCGATCGGCCGCCCGAAGCCCGGGGACCCGACCTCCGCCCGCGAGCAGCGCGGCATGGCCGGGGCCTCCGAGGAGCTCAAGGCCGAACTGCTCGAACTGAACCTGGCCTACCAGGAGAAGTTCGGCCACGTCTTCCTGATCTGCGCCACCGGTGCGACCGGCGAGCAGATGCGGGACGCGGTCAAGGTCCGGATCCAGAACACCGCCGAGGCCGAGCGGGAGATCGCCCGCGGGGAACTCGTCAAGATCAACCGGATTCGCCTGACCCGACTCGCCGAAGGAGAGTGACGAGGCGCATGAGCACCGACACCACCGCCTCCGTGTCCACGCACATCCTGGACACGAGCATCGGCCGCCCCGCCGAGGGCGTCGCCATCACGCTCGCGGCCCGCAGCGGCCCCGCCGCCGAGTGGACCGCCCTGGGCGGCTCGGCCACCGACGCCGACGGGCGTTGCAAGGACCTCCCGGCCCTGCCGGAGGGCACCACCCACGTACGCCTCGACTTCGAGACCGAGGTGTACTTCGCACAGAAGCAAGCCGCCGAGGCGCAGCAGGACGCCCCCCGCGTAAGGGACAGCGGTGCGTTCTTCCCCGAGGTGACCATCACGTTCGCGGTCCACCCGGGCGAGCACTACCACGTACCGCTGCTGCTCAACCCGTTCGGCTACTCCGTTTACCGAGGGAGCTAGCAGACCATGCCCACGATTCTCGGCCAGAACCAGTACGGCAAAGCAGAGAACCGCGTCGTCAGGATCACGCGGGACGGCGACACCCACCACATCAAGGACCTGAACGTCTCGGTCGCCCTCTCCGGCGACATGGACGACGTCCACTACTCCGGCTCGAACGCGAACGTCCTGCCGACGGACACCACCAAGAACACGGTGTACGCCTTCGCCAAGGAGTACGGCATAGAGTCCGCCGAGCAGTTCGGCATCCACCTGGCCCGCTGGTTCGTGAACAGCCAGGAGCCGATCCACCGGGCGCGCATCCGCATCGAGGAGTACGCCTGGGAGCGGATCCCGACCTCGGACTCCAACTCGAAGTTCATAGGCTCGGACGAGGTCAAGCACTCCTTCGTCCGCAAGGGCCAGGAGACCCGCGTCACCCAGGTCACCTACGACGGCTCCCGCTGGGAGGTCGTCTCCGGCCTGAAGGACCTGGTCGTCATGAACTCCACGAACTCCGAGTTCTGGGGCTACGTGAAGGACAAGTACACCACCCTCCAGGAGGCGTACGACCGCATCCTCGCGACCCAGGTCTCCGGCCGCTGGCGGTTCAACTGGACCGACGACGAGCAGCGCATGCCCAACTGGGAGCGCTCCTACGAGGCCACCCGCAGGCACATGCTGGAGGCCTTCGCCGAGACCTACTCCCTCTCGCTGCAGCAGACGCTGTACCAGATGGGCTCGCGCATCATCAACCACCGCTCGGAGATCGACGAGGTCCGCTTCTCGCTCCCGAACAAGCACCACTTCCTCGTCGACCTGGAGCCCTTCGGCCTCAAGAACGACAACGAGGTGTACTTCGCCGCGGACCGCCCCTACGGTCTGATCGAGGCCACCATCCTGCGGGACGGCGCCGACGCGCGCATCCCGGTGGACCTCACCAACCTGTAGGCCTGACCGGCACCGGCACCGGCCCGGGCGCCCGGGTCCGGGGGCTCCGCAGCAGCCCCCGGCCCCGGACCCCGGCCCCCCACCCGCACCCCGCACCCGCAACACCCGCGAACTTCCCGAACTCGGCACCCGGAGCATCACACGGGGCGGCAGTGCTGTCAGCTGCCGGCCCCCGGTTTCGGCACTCAAATCCCCGGGTCCTGCCGTGCCCGCACCGCCACTGAAAGCACGAGGAAGCCCCATGGCAGCCACTGACAGCGCGGCCCGGCGCATCGTCATCGAGAACTGCGCGATCGCGACCGTCGACGCGAACGACACCGAGTACGCCTCGGGCCACATCGTCATCGCCGGCAACAGGATCGAGTCCGTCGGCCCGGGCAGCGCCCCCGCGGGCCTCGAGAACGTCGAGCGCCGGATCGACGCCACCGGCCACCTCGTGACCCCCGGCCTGGTCAACACCCACCACCACTTCTACCAGTGGATCACCCGCGGCCTGGCCACCGACCACAACCTCTTCAACTGGCTCGTCGCGCTCTACCCGACGTGGGCGCGCATCGACGAGCAGATGGCGTACTCGGCCGCGCAGGGCTCCCTCGCCGCCATGGCCCGCGGCGGCGTCACCACCGCCATGGACCACCACTACGTCTACCCCAAGGGGGCCGGCGACCTCTCCGGCGCGATCATCCGCGCCGCGTCCGAGATGGGCGTCCGCTTCACCCTGGCCCGCGGCTCCATGGACCGCAGCGAGAAGGACGGCGGCCTGCCGCCGGACCACGCCGTCGAGACCCTCGAAGGGGCCCTGGCCGACACCGAGGCGACCGTCAAGAAGTTCCACGACGCCTCCTTCGACGCGATGACCCAGATCGCCGTCGCCCCCTGCTCCCCCTTCTCCGTCTCCACCGAGCTCCTCAAGCAGGGCGCCGAACTGGCCCGCCGCCTCGGCGTGCGCATGCACACCCACGGCAGCGAGACAGTCGAGGAGGAGAAGTTCTGCCACGAGCTCTTCGGCATGGGCCCGACCGACTACTTCGAGTCGACCGGCTGGCTCGGCGAGGACGTGTGGATGGCGCACAGCGTCCACATGAACGACTCCGACATCGCGGCCTTCGCCCGCACCAAGACCGGTGTGGCGCACTGCCCGTCCTCCAACGCCCGCCTCGCCGCCGGCATCGCCCGCGTACCGGACATGCTGGCCGCCGGCGTCCCCGTGGGCCTCGGCGTCGACGGCACCGCCTCCAACGAGTCCGGCGAACTGCACACCGAGCTGCGCAACGCGCTCCTCATCAACCGCCTGAACCCCGTGCACCGCGAGGCCGCGCTCACCGCCCGCCAGTCGCTGCGCCTCGGCACGTACGGCGGCGCGCAGGTCCTCGGCCGCGCCGACAGCATCGGCTCCCTGGAGGCCGGCAAGCTCGCCGACCTGGTGCTGTGGAACCTCTCCACCTTCCTGCACTCCTCCATCGCCGACCCGGTCACCGCCCTCGTCTTCGGCGCGGCGGCCCCGGTGACGGCGTCGTTCGTCAACGGCAGGCAGATCGTCGAGGACAGCCGCCTGCTCACCGCCGACGAGGACGCCATCGCCCGCTCCACGCGGGCCGAGGCGCAGCGCCTCGCGCGCATCGCCGCGCAGGGCTGACCCCCGGAAGTCCGGCCGGGGACGGCCCCGGCCGGCGGCCGCGGACCCGAGCGGGGTCCGCGGGAGCCGTTCCCGGGGTGCGCCCGCGGATCCTCTCCGCGGGCGCACCCGGGGGCGGTGACTCGTGCCACCACCTTCCTCTGCCCCACCCTTCGCGTGCCGGCGCGCGGCAACAGACTCGGGCGAATCGTTTCCGCAGACCGCACGCACCACCCCGCGACCCACCCGCGCTCCACCCCGCAGACCGCACGCACCACCCTCCATGACACCCACGTCCTGCCGACGTGTTAACCGACCGGAGGAAGCCGTGGCCCAACCGCCCAGGTTTCGCAAAGACGCAGCCGCCGCACCGGGGGAGAAGCACCCGGTCGACGAGACGCTCCCCCCGCTCAGGATGTTCACCAGCGGCCTCCAGCACGTGGCCGCCATGTACGCGGGCGTCGTCGCCCCACCCATGATCCTCGGCCCGGCCGTCGGGCTCACCCCCGGGGAGACGGCCTTCCTGATGGGCGCCTCACTCTTCACCGCCGGCATCGCCACCCTGCTCCAGACCCTCGGATTCTGGCGGATCGGCGCCCGGCTCCCCTTCGTCAACGGCGTCTCCTTCGCCGGCGTGACCCCGATGATCGCCATCGGCAAGGGCCGCGGCGAGGACGCCCTCCCCGTGATCTTCGGCGCGATCATCGTCGCCGGGGTGGTCGGCTTCCTCGCCGCCCCCTACTTCGGCAAGCTCGTCCGCTTCTTCCCGCCCGTCGTCACCGGCACCGTCATCACCCTCATCGGCGTCTCGCTGCTGCCCGTGGCCTTCAACTGGTCCCAGGGCGGGGACCGCACCGCCGCCGACTACGGCTCGATCCCGCACATAGGGCTCGCCGCGGCCACCCTCGTCATCGTCCTGCTGCTGCGCAGGCTCCTGCGCGGATTCCTCCGGCAGATCGCCATCCTCCTCGGCCTCGCCGCCGGCACCCTCCTCGCCATCCCCTTCGGCATGGCCGACTTCTCGCCCGTCGCGGACGCGCCCCTGCTCGGCTTCCCCACGCCCTTCCACTTCGGGGCACCGCAGTTCCAAGTCGCCGCCATCGTCTCGATGTGCCTCGTGATGCTGGTCTGCATGACGGAGTCCACCGCCGACATCCTCGCCCTCGGCCGCATCGTGGACCGCCCGGCCGACGCCCGCACCATCGAGGGCGGCCTGCGCGCCGACGCCCTCGGCAGCGCCGTCAGCCCCCTCTTCAACGGCTTCATGTGCAGCGCGTTCGCCCAGAACATCGGACTCGTCGCCATGACGAAGGTCCGCAGCCGGTTCGTCGTCGCCGCCGGCGGAGGCATCCTCATCCTGCTCGGCCTGTGCCCCGTCGCCGCGTCCGCCATCGGCGTGGTCCCGCTGCCCGTCCTCGGCGGCGCCGGCATCGTCCTCTTCGGGTCGGTCGCCGCCAGCGGCATCCAGACCCTGGCCGGGGCCGCGATGGAACGCGGCGAGAACGCCCTCATCGTCGCCGCGTCGGTGGGCATCGGACTGATCCCGATCGCTGCCCCGGACTTCTACCACGCCTTCCCCAAGGACCTGCTCGTCGTCCTGGACTCCGGCATCAGCACCGGCTGCGTGGCCGCCATCGTGCTGAACCTGGCCTTCAACCACCTCGGCGCCAAACGCGCCCAGGCCGCGGAACCCTGCCCGGACCCCCTGCCCGCCCACTGAACCCGGCCCCCGGCGGGGCGTACGCCACCCACTGCGGGCGTGGCGTACGCCCCGCCGCGCTGCCGTACCGGCACCCGGCTACGGGGCGCCGTCCGCGGACGCCGCGCCCGGGCCGGGCCACAGCATCAGGTTGCTCATCAACTCGGCCTGCTCGACGGCGTCGTCGAGGGCGTGGTGGGTGTGCCGGCGGCGCGAGCGCAGCCCGTACGGCATCCGCCCCTTGACGGCGGCCCGCAACGGGACCCGCGCCTTCACCGCGTACAGGGTCTTCATGTCCAGGCACCCGGAATGCCCGAACGGGCTGTCGCCGCCGAACCGCATCAGGTACCAGTACAGGAAGGTCCAGTCGAAGGAGGCCGGGTAGCCGCACATCACGGGCTGCGCCCCGGCGCCGGCGGCCACCTCGCGCACCCACGCCCGGAACGCGTCCATGGCCACCGCCGGGTCGCTGCCCTCGCGCACCAGCCGGTCGCGGTCGAGCCCGCTGACGGCGAGCGCCTCAGGGTCGTACGCGTCGCTGATGGGGCGCAGCTCCCGGTAGAAGTTCTGCCGCTCGGGGTCCGCGGGCGTGTAGGCGTCCCCGTCCTGCCGCCCGGCAACGGCGGCGCCGAAGCTGATCATCGAGTAGGGGCCGGGGATGGGGCCGTCGGCCTCGATGTCGACGGAGATGTAGAGGCTGGGACGTGCGGTACGGACTGCTGCCATGCGCGAGAGCATGCCAGCCGGTGGGTGCGCGGATCATCGGGATTTCGGGGCGGGGGCCGGCGGCGCGGGGCGGGGGAGGCGGCGGGGCGGGGGGTGGGCGGGGGCCGATGGGGCCGTGTCGGGGGTGTGACGGGGCAGCGGTGTGGGCGGGAGTCGATGGGTCGGGGTCGGGTGTGTGTCTGGGGGTGTCCCGGGCAGTTGATGGTGTCCGGGGCGTGCCGGTCCGTCAAGGGCGCGCCCGTTGGGCGCGTCGCTGCGCGATGGCCCTGGCGGGCCACCCTTGACCGACCGACCCGCCCCGGAGGCATTTTTTCTGCCGGGACGCCCCCAGGGGAACGGCCTGGGGGTACGTGGACCATTCAGGGCCATCAGAGCTGCCGCCCTCCCGCCCCGCAGGCCCCTTTCGCCCCACCGGCATCAGCCGACCCGCCGACGGAAGCCGGGTTGGGCTGTGACGTCGGGAAACGACGTCCAGAGCATCATCCGGAGACAGGAGCGCGTCGGATCGCTACGTGGGCGTCCTCGGCTCAGCGTCCGACGGCCGTCAGGGGCGGGGCGGCGCGGCCAGATCGCTACGTGGGCACCCTCGGCTCAGCGGCCATCGGCCGCCAGGGGCCGGGGCGCGCAGCAGATCCCCACGTGGGCACCCTCGGCTCAGCGACCGGCGGCCGTGGGGGCCGAGCGGCGCGACAGATCGCTACACGCCTCTGTCTGCACGGCGTCCGGCCGCCGCTTGGGGCCGCGAAGCGCCCCACCTCGCTGCGCGCTTCCCTCACCTCGGCGTCCGGCTGCCGTCCGGGGCGGCGAAGCGCACCGGCTCGCTCCGTGCTGCTCATCCTGTGGCGGCTGAAGGCCGTCGGGGGCGGCGAAGCGCCACCTGCCCGCTCCGCCCTCCTCGTATACCGGCGTCTGGCGGCAGAAGGCCCCTTCCGCCCCCGCCCCCTGCAATCCTGCGATCAGTCGCTGAGCCGGCGGCGCCCCTGTAGCGATCTGCAGCGCTGCCCGGCCCCTGACGGCCGTCGGACGCTGAGCCGAGGGCGCCCACGTAGCGATCCGACGCGCTCTCCTGTCTCCGGATGACGCCCTGGACATCGTTTCCCCACGTCACAGCCCACCCGGGCTCCCGCCGACAGGTCTGCTGATGCCGGTGGGACGGGACGCGGCCCGCGGGGCGGGAGGGCGGCGGCTCTGATGGCCCTGAATGGTCCAGGTACCCCCTGGCCGTTCCCCTGGGGGCGTCCCGGCAGAAAAAATGCCTCCGGGGCGGGTCGGTCGGTCAAGGGTGGCCCGAAGGGCCATCGCGCAGCGACGCGCCCAACGGGCGCGCCCTTGAGGGACCGGCCCGCCCCGGACACCATCAACTGCCCGGGACACCCCCAGTACCACTACCGACCCCGACCCATCGACTCCCGCCCACCCCGCCCCCCGCCTCGCGCTTCCGGTGCCGACTGGTCGGCTACCGCCGACCCCGGCCCCCCGCCGTCACCCTCCGACCGCGGCCGACCGGCATCCGCCGTCCCGCGTTCCGCCGTCGCACCCCCGACCCCGCACGCGCCGAAGCCCCGTTCCTCTACGGGGTCGGCGTGAGGTACATGCCCGTCTGGTCGGAGCCTGCCGTGTTCTTGCAGGTGTCCTTCGAGGTCGACGGGCGGGCTGCGGCCAGGGACAGGCAGCGGCCCAGGGCGAGTTGGCCGAAGTAGTTGGGGTGCATGGACTCCTGGATCAGGCCTTGCGTCTCGCTGCTGTCGATCCAGCGTGCCCACTCGCTTGTCTTCGCCGACGCCGGGGCGGTGGAGGTGACGTGCTTGCTGGCCTTCGCGCACACCTCGCGGCCCTGGAGCATGTCGCGGAGGTCCAGGAACTGGACGTTCTTCTGCGTCGCCACCGCCTTCAGCCGGTTCGCGATCTGCGGGACCAGCGAGTCCCGCGCCCAGTCCGAGTCGCGGTTCCAGAAGGGGCAGCCGCCCGTGTTCAGCCGGCTCCAGTCGCTCTGCGGGTAGCGGTTCTCCGCGCCGCGCGGGATCGGCGACGGGTAGGACTGGAGGACGATGCGGTACGAGGTGTCGGCGTAGCCGGCGCCGCGCATGACGGCGCGGATCTCGTCGACAGCCTTGCCGACGTTCGCCATGACCCCGTCGATCTTCCGGTCCACGCCGTACTGCTGGTCGTCGTGGCAGTAGGAGTTCCAGATGACGAAGTCGTACGCGCACGCCTGGATGATGTCGGCGAAGCCGAGGTCGTTGCCGCCGACGGACAGGGCGATGACCTTGACGTCGTGGCTGGCGGCGACGGCAGCCAGCTGGTCGGCCTGCGGCGCCTCCCCCCTGTACGGGACGCCGCCGCTCGCCGCGCGGAAGACGTTCGCGGTGGTCGCCCCCGAGCAGGCCAGGTTGACGGCGACGTCGGCGACCGGGCCGGCGCTGCGGCCCTCCGCGGAGTCGGAGCGGTGGCATCCGCCCGCGGTGGCGCCGTACACCTTCGAGGGGTCGTATACGGAACCGGACACCCAGGCGCGGTCGGTGCCGTTGCGGCTGCCGGTGTTGGTGAGGCTGTTGCCCTTCCAGCGTCCGGCCTCGCCGGAGATGTAGCTGTCGCCCATGGTCACGACGGCGGTAGGGCCGCCCTGCGGGGCGGCGGCCGCGGTGCCGGCGGTGCCGCCGGCCAGGGCGCCTGCGGCGAGCGGCAGGGCCATCCCGGCGACGGCCAACCGTCGCATCCGGCGGCGGGGCTCGGTGGTGGCGGCGGTGCGGAATCCGATCACGGCGGAACTCCTGCGGTAGGCCATGCCGGGGAGCCGGAGCGAACTCCGGGGCATGGCTGGGGACGTGGGGGAAACCGCCGGCCGGTGGCAGTCGGAAAGGTGACACGGGCCGTGTTGTTACCGCTAGGTAGCCGCAGATTACGATGCCGTAACGACCGACCGGTCGTTCGGCTGTGTGGATTCCGTTTCGAGGCCGTGCGTGCCGCGGCGGACTCCGCCGCCGGTCCCGCCGGGTCGCGGGACGCCGTGCGCGGGGGGCGCCAGGTGCCGCCGTGCGTCGTTCCGGCGCGTGTGCGGGCACGGAAAACGCCCCGTCCCCTGGCTCCTTGCGGGCCGGGGGCGGGGCGTCGTATCGCGGCGCCGGCGGGCGGGCGACAGCCGCCCAGGGTCAGCCGGTCAGGCGGTCGTAGGCCGGAAGCGTGAGGAAGTCGGCGTAGTCCGCGTCCAGGGAGACCTGGAGGAACAGGTCGTGCGCATCCTGCCAGCGGCCGGCGGTGAACGCCTCCTCGCCGATCTCCTCCCGGATGGCGGCCAGTTCGGCCTCCGCGACGCGGCGGGCCAGTTCGGCGGTGGCGCGCTCTCCGTTCTCGAAGACGACGCCCGCGTTGATCCACTGCCAGACCTGCGAGCGGGAGATCTCCGCGGTCGCCGCGTCCTCCATCAGGCCGAAGATGCCGACCGCGCCGAGGCCGCGCAGCCAGGCCTCGATGTAGCGGATGCCGACCTGCACGGCGCCCACCAGGCCCTCGTAGGTGGGCTTGGCGTCCAGCGAGTCGATCGCGATGAGCTCGCCGGGGGCCACCGACACGTCCTCGCGGAGCCGGTCCTTCTGGTTCGGCTTGTCGCCGAGCACCGCGTCGAACGACGCCATGGCGATCGGGACCAGGTCGGGGTGGGCGACCCAGGAGCCGTCGAAGCCGTCGTTCGCCTCGCGGTCCTTGTCTGCCTTGACCTTCTCGAACGCGATGCGGTTGGCCTCGGCGTCCTTGCGGGAGGGGATGAACGCCGCCATGCCGCCGATCGCGTGTGCGCCGCGCTTGTGGCAGGTGCGCACGAGCAGTTCGGTGTACGCGCGCATGAACGGGGCGGTCATCGTGACCGCGTTGCGGTCGGGGAGGACGAACTTCTCCCCGCCGTCGCGGAAGTTCTTCACGATGGAGAACAGGTAGTCCCAGCGCCCCGCGTTCAGGCCGGCCGCGTGGTCGCGCAGCTCGTAGAGGATCTCCTCCATCTCGTACGCGGCCGTGATGGTCTCGATGAGGACCGTGGCGCGGACGGTGCCCTGCGGGATGCCCACGTAGTCCTGGGCGAAGACGAAGATGTCGTTCCAGAGGCGCGCCTCCAGGTGGGACTCCGTCTTCGGCAGGTAGAAGTAGGGCCCCTTGCCGAGGTCGATCAGGCGCTGCGCGTTGTGGAAGAAGTACAGGCCGAAGTCCACCAGCGCGCCGGGGACGGCCCGCCCGTCGACGGTGAGGTGGCGCTCCTCCAGGTGCCAGCCGCGGGGCCGCATCACGACCGTCGCGAGCTGCTCGGCCGGCTTCAGGGCGTACGACTTGCCCGTGCGCGGGTCGGTGAAGTCGATGCGGCGCTCGTAGGCGTCGATCAGGTTGAGCTGGCCGAGGACCACGTTCTCCCAGGTCGGCGCGGAGGCGTCCTCGAAGTCGGCCAGCCAGACGCGGGCGCCCGAGTTCAGCGCGTTGACGGTCATCTTGCGGTCGGTGGGGCCGGTGATCTCCACACGGCGGTCGTTCAGGGCGGCCGGGGCCGGTGCGACCTGCCACTCGCCCTCGCGGACCTGTGCGGTGTCCGGGAGGAAGTCGAGGTGGGAGGTGCGGGCGATCTCTGCGCGACGCGCTGCGCGGCGGGCGAGGAGCTCGTCCCGGCGGGGGGTGAACCGCCGGTGGAGCTCGGCCACGAAGGTGAGGGCGGCCTCGGTCAGGACCTCGTCCTGGCGGGGCAGCGGCTCCGCGTCGACAAGGGCCGGCGACGACGGCGCTGGTGCGGACATGTCTGTCACTCCTTCAGCGGCGGTGCCTTGCGGCCGCGGGGGGAATGCTCGCGTGGGGCGGCACGCAGTGCCGCCGGGGGTGGAGAGTTCCTGAGTACGGTCGCCGGCGCCGTCTGGGGGTTCAGGGCGCTTCTGACCAGTGGATAGTAATTTCCTTATGGTGGAAGTTCAATGGTTTGTTGATGTCGAGATTCTCCGAGTCGACAGACCACCCCCGCCCGTGGCCCTCAGTGCCATACCGGTCACGCACCGCGCGGGCCCCGCACGCGGGGCCCGCGCCGCCCCGCTCCTGCCCGGCGCCGCCTCCCCTCACCCCAGGCGCGCCAGGTCGGCGGGCGTGTCGATGTCGTACGCCTCCGCCACGTCCCCGCACTCCACCAGCACCAGCTCGGCGGCGTGTCGCGCCAGGTGCACCCGCGCGCCGCGGTCGCCCTCCGCCGTCGCCGCGATGTCCGCCCAGCGGTCCGCGCCGAACAGCACCGGATGCCCCCGCTCCCCGCCGTACGCGGCCGCCGCCAGACCGGCCGGCGACCGGTACGCCCGCCGCACCCGGGCCACCGCCTCGGCCCCGATGCCCGGCTGGTCCACCAGCGACACCAGGGCCGCGCCGGCCCCCGTACCGGCGAGCGAGGCCAGGCCCGCCCGCAGCGAGGAGCCCATGCCCTCGGCCCAGTCGGGGTTGTCGACGACGACGCAGCCGGAGAGGTCGGCCCGCTCCCGCACCTCGGCCGCCGACGCGCCGAGCACCACGTGCACCGGACGGCAGCCCGCCTCGCGCAGCACCCGCACGGCGTTCTCGACGAGCGGCCGCCCCCGGTAGGGCAGCAGTGCCTTCGGGCGGCCGCCGAGGCGCCGCCCGCCCCCGGCGGCGAGCAGCAGCCCCGCGACCGGGGCGGCGGAGGCGGAGGCGGAGGCGGCGTCGGGGGCGGCGCCGGCGTCCGCGGCGGGCGTGGGCGCGGGCGCGGGATCGCCGCGGTGGGCGGACCGGTCGGACGGGACGGCCGCCGCCGGCGGGCGGCTCGGGTTGGCTGGCATGGCAGCGATTGTCGCCCCGACGCCCCGTCCGCGCCCGCCCCGTCCGGCACGCGGCGCGCCCGCCGCCCCCGGCCCGCCCGCCGCCGCCCGCTCCCGCCCCGGTATCTCCTTGCCAACGGGTGCCCCGTCCGGCGAGTCTGGACCTTGATCGGCCCGATCGGCGCGGCCGCCGGGGGAGGCAGGGGACGGCATGGCGGACGGGCGAGTGGTCCGGACGGCGGACAGGACGATCGGCAGCCGCCGCCTCGCGTCCCTCCTGCCCGCCGACGTCCGCGCCCGCCCCCGCTACCGGGCGCTCGCCGAGGCGGTGCGCAGCCTGGTCCTCGACGGCCGGATCCCCCTCCACGTCCGGCTGCCCGCGGAACGGGAGCTCGCCGAGGCCCTCGGTGCCAGCCGGGCCACCGTCACCGCCGCGTACGACCTGCTGCGCGGCAGCGGCTACGCCCGCAGCCGGCGCGGCTCCGGCACCTGGACCGAGCTGCCCGAGGGCCACGGGCCCGTCGGCGGGTTCCACCTCGCCGCGGCGGCCGCCGCCGACGCCGACGGCGCGGGCGGGCCGCCCGTCGACCTGGCCGTCGCCGCCATGGGCGCCCCCGCCGACCTCCTCGCCGACGCCCTCGCGCGCGCCGCGCAGCGGCTGCCCGAGTTCGCGGCCCAGCCCGGCTACCACCCCTTCGGCCTGCCCGAGCTGCGGGCCGCGGTCGCCGCCCGGTTCACCCGCCGCGGCCTGCCCACCCGCCCCGGGCAGATCCTCGTCACCTCCGGGGCCCAGCAGGCCCTCAGCCTGGTCACCGCCCTGCTCTGCCGGCCCGGCGACCGGGTCCTCGCCGAGAACCCCACCTACCCGAACGCCCTCGACGCCCTGCGGCAGGCCGGCCTGCGCACGGGCCCGGTGCCCGTCTCCGACGACGGCTGGGATCTGGAGGCCGCCGAGTCGGCCCTGCGCGGGACCGCGCCGCGGCTGGCGTACACGATCCCGGACTTCCACAACCCGACCGGCACCCTGATGCCGCCCGAGCAGCGGCTGCGGCTGATGGCGGCGGCCCGCGCCGCCGGGGCCTGGCTCGTCGTCGACGAGACCGTCGCCGACATCGCCCTCGACGTGCCCGCCCCCGCCCCGACGGCCTCGCTCGGCGCGCGCGGCGCCGCGGACCACGTCCTCACGATCGGCTCGCTCAGCAAGACGCACTGGGGCGGCATACGCGTCGGCTGGGTGCGGGCCGCGGAGAAGGTCGTCAACGAGCTCGCCACGGTGCGGGTCGCCGCGGACATGTCCGGATCCGTCCTCGACCAGCTGGTCGCCCTCACCTTCCTGGACGGAGCCGACGACGCCCTGCCCGAGCGCCTCGCCCGGCTGCGCTCACGCCGCGCCGCCCTCGTACGCTGCCTGGAGCGGTATGCCCCGCAGTGGTCCTGGCGGGTGCCGCCGGGCGGCCTCTCGCTCTGGATCGACCTGGGCGAACCGGTCGCGTCCGCACTGGCCGAGCGGGCCGCCGGGGCGGGGGTGTACGTCAGCCGCGGCGCCCGATTCGGCGTCGACCCGGGCACCTTCGCACACCGGGTCCGGATCCCGTACACGCTGCCCGAGGACCGGCTGGAGGACGGCGTGCGCCGCCTCGCGGCGGCGTTCCACGACGGCATCCCGCTCACCCCGTCGGTCGAGCGGCCCCACTGGGTGGCCTGACCGGGGAGAGGGGCGCGGGGCACGGGGCACGGCCCGGCGTCAAGACCCGCGATCCCGCGGCATGACGCCGCCCCCGCCGGCCGGGTCCCCTGGAGGCACGGCCCCCGCCCGCGGGGCCGACACCCCGCCACCCGAGGAGCCCCCATGCCCCGCCCGAGCCTCCGCACCGCCCTTGCGGCCGCCGCGACCGTCCTGGGCGCCGCCGCTGCCGCGCTGTCCTCCGGCGTCTTCGCCGGCCCGGCGGCCCACGTCGGAAGCCTCCTGGCCGCCGCTGTCTGAGTGGTCGAATCCGTAGAATCCAGAACATGTACGGCATCGGCGCATCACCCGAGCAGAAGGAGTTCCTGGACCTCTGCGGCGAGCAGGGCATCGCCTTCGTGCCGTTCTACTCGATCGCCGGCGCCGGACGCACCGCCGGTGCGACCGCCGGCCACCGCCCGGAGGTGCACGCCGCCGCCCGCACCCACGGCGTGAGCGCGGCCCAGATCCGGCTGGCGTGGACGCTCCACCAGGGCCCCCACGTCCTGGCCATCCCCGGCACCGGCGACCCCGGCCACCTCACCCAGAACGTCGCCGCCGGCTCCCTGCGCCTGTCGGCGGAAGAACTCACCGCCCTGGAGCCGGCCGCTAAGGCGTCCGGATGAGGCGGCGGGCCGCGGCCGCCGCCACCGCCGCCGTACGGGAGTCCACGCCGAGCTTGGCGTACACGTGCACCAGGTGCGACTTGACCGTGGCCTGGCTCAGGAACAGCCGCTTGGAGATCTGCTGGTTGGACAGCCCGTCGGCGACCAGCTGCAGCACCTCCAGCTCCCGCTTCGTCAGCGCCTCCGTGGGCGTCCGCATCCGGTCCATCAGCCGCAGCGCCACCGCCGGCGCCAGCGCCGACTGGCCCGCCGCGGCCGTGCGCACCGCCGCCGCGAGCTCCTCGGGCGGGGCGTCCTTCAGCAGGTAGCCGGAGGCGCCCGCCTCGACCGCCGCGAGGATGTCCGCGTCCGTGTCGTACGTGGTCAGCACCAGCACCCGGGGTGCGCCCGCCCGGGCCGTGATCGCGGCCGTGGCCGCCGAGCCGTGCATGCCCGCGCCGAACTGGAGGTCCATCAGGACGACGTCCACCGGCTCCGAGGCCGCCAGCTCCACGGCCCGCTCGGCCGTCGCCGCCTCCGCGACCACCGTGAAGTCGGGTTCGGTGTCCAGCACCGCGCGCAGCCCGGCCCGCACCACCGGGTGGTCGTCGGCCAGCAGCAGCCGGATCGTCATCGGGGGACCTCCCTGTCCGTGGGGCCGGTGGCTGCGCCCCCGGCCGGCGGCTCCGCCTCCGCGGGCAGCGGCAGCGTGACGGCGACGGCAGTGCCCTGCCCGGGTGCCGACTCCACGGTGAACAGCCCGCCGAGCGACTCGGCGCGCGCCCGCATGGCGGGCAGCCCGAAGCCGCCGTCGCCGCGCGGGGCGCCCGCCGGGTCGAAGCCGGACCCGTCGTCGACGACGTCGAGCGTCACCGAGGCGTCCATGAAGGTCAGCGTGATCTCGGCGCGCCCGGCCCCGGCGTGGCGGACCACGTTCGCCAGCGCAGACTGCGCGATCCGCAGCAGCGCGACCTCGTACGGGGTGGGCAGCGCCCGCGGGGTGCCGCTGAGCGAGAAGCGGGCCTGCGGGGCCGCGGCGCACAGCCGCTCCAGCGCGGCGGCCAGCGAGCCGCGCTCCAGGTCCGGCGGGGTCAGCGCCCGTACGAACCGGCGGGCCTCGGCGAGGTTCTCCTGGGCGGCGGCCCGGGCCCGGCCGATGTGCTCCAGGGCGGGCGCCAGCGCGGGGTCGCCGCCGGGCAGCGCCCGCTCCGCGGCGCGCAGCAGGAGCTGGATGGAGGACAGGCCCTGGGCGAGGGTGTCGTGGATCTCCCGGGCGAGCCGCTCCCGCTCGGCGGTGGTGCCCGCGGCCCGTTCGGCCGCCGCGAGCTCGGCCCGGGTCGCGATGAGCTCCTCGATCAGCCGGCGGCGGTGTTCGCTCTCCCGGTAGAGGGCCTGGTAGCCCAGGACGGTCGCGACCGCCACGGCGGCGCCGAGCAGCGGCCCGAGGAAGGCGCCGGGCCGGAGGGTGCCGCTGTGCGCGGCGAACGAGCCGATGGCCGCGCAGGCCGTCAGCGCGACCGCCGCGACGGCCCAGCGCAGCCGCAGCAGGTGCAGTTCGAGGAAGTACAGGGGGAACGCGATCCACAGCGCGTCGGGGGAGAGCACCAGCAGCAGCGCCCACACCGCGCCCAGCGCACCGAGCCAGACGGCCCCGGCGCGCGCCGACGCGTGGACGGCCGGGGCCCGGACCCCGGCGCCGTAGACGGCGGCGAGGAGGGCGCAGGCGGCGGCCGTCCAGGCGGCGTGGGGTGCGGCTTCGGCGAAGGCGCGTCCCGCGGCGAGGACGAGCAGCCCGGCCAGCAGCCCGTGCAGGCACAGCCGGAGCAGGCGGGCGACGGGTGTCAGCGGGCGCCCGGCGAGGGGCGCCGGGGGAGCGGGGGCCGGGGGCGTGGCGGGGTGTGGAGCAGGCATGGCCCGTCCAGCGTATGCGCGTCCGCCCCCGGGTCCCTTCAATCAAAAGTTTGATGTCGGGGTGCGACCTTCGATACGGGGAACGCTCCCCGGGCACGATGCCCCGGCGGGGCCTGGGCGGCCAGGGTGGGGGCATGTTCGTCGCTTGGAGAGATCTGCGGTTCGCAAAGGGCCGCTTCGCGCTCATGGGGTCGGTCGTCGTGCTGGTCACGCTGCTGGTCGGCCTGCTGTCGGGGCTGACTGCCGGCCTGGCCCGGGAGAACGTCTCGGCGATCACCGGGCTGCCCGCCTCACATGTGGCCTTCGCCGACCCACCGGGGCAGCAGGAGGTGTCGTTCACCCGCTCCCGGGTCACCGAGGAGGCCTGGCGGGCGTGGCGGGACACGCCCGGGGTGCGGTCCGCCGACCCGCTCGGCATCCGCACCACCGACGCCGCGGCGGGGGAGCGCACCGCGGCGGTGTCCGTGTTCGGCGTGGAGCCGGGCGGCCCGCTCGCCCCTGCCGCCGGCGGCGGCCCCGGTCCGGGCCGGGTGGTCCTGACCGAGCAGGCGGCAGAGGAGCTCGGCGGGCTCACCGCCGGCTCCCGGCTGGCCGTCGGCCCGCTGGAGCTGACCGTCGCCGCCGTCGCCGGCACCGCCGCGTACAGCCACACGCCCGTCGTGTGGGCGGACCTGGACGACTGGCAGCGCCTCGGCACCCCGGGCGCCGTCCCCGGCACGGCTCCCGCCACGGCCCCCGGCGGGGGATCCGGCAGGGCCGCCACCGTCATCGCGGTCGACGCCTCCGCCGGCGCCGGGCTCGCCGCGGCCGACCGGGCCGCCGGGACCACCGCGCGGACCGTCGAGGACGCCCTCGGCGCCATCGGCTCCTACCGGTCCGAGAACGGCTCGCTCCAGCTGATGCGCGGCTTCCTCTTCGCCATCTCCGCCCTCGTCACCGGGGCCTTCTTCACCGTGTGGACCATCCAGCGCAGCGGCGACGTCGCCGTCCTGAAGGCGCTCGGCGCCTCCACCCCCTACCTGCTGCGCGACGCCCTCGGCCAGGCCGTGGTGATGCTCGCGCTCGGCACCGGCCTCGGCACCGCCCTGGCCGCCGGCCTCGGCGCGCTGATCAGCGGCGGCGACGTCCCGTTCGTCCTCGACGCCGGCACCGTGCTGTTCCCGGCCGCCGTCATGATCGTGCTCGGTGCGCTCGGCGCCGCGCTGTCCATCCGGCGGATCACCGCCGTCGACCCCCTGACCGCCCTCGGGAGCGCCCGATGACCCTGCTGGTGCACGACGCCACCCTCACCTACCCGGACGGCGAGGGCCGGCTCACCGCCCTCGACGCCGTCGCCCTGGAGGTCCCCGCGGGCACCCTCACCGCCGTCGTCGGGCCCTCCGGCTCCGGGAAGTCCAGCCTGCTGGCGGTCGCCGCCACCCTCGTGACCCCGGACTCCGGGCGGGTCGTGGTGGCCGGGCGGGACACCTCGCGGCTCACCCCGGCCGAGAAGGCGGCGCTGCGCCGCGAGGAGATCGGCATCGTCTTCCAGCAGCCCAACCTGCTGCCGTCGCTGACCGCCGCCGAGCAGCTGCTGGCGATGGCGCACCTCTCCGGGCGCCCGCCGCGGGCGCTGCGCCGCCGGGCCCTGGAGCTGCTGGACGCGGTCGGGCTCGCCGACAAGGCCGGCAGGCGCCCCCACCAGCTCTCCGGCGGGCAGCGCCAGCGCGTGAACATCGCCCGCGCGCTGATGAACGAGCCCTCGGTGCTCCTGGTCGACGAGCCCACCAGCGCCCTCGACCACGAGCGCGGCGCGGCCGTGCTCGACCTGCTCGCCGCCCTCACCCGGGAGCGGTCCACGGCCACGGTGCTGGTCACGCACGACCGCACCCACCTGGAGCGGGCGGACCGCACGGCGGTGATGGCGGACGGCAGGCTGACGGAGCCGCTGCCGGCCGCGTGACCCGACCCCGGTGCAGGCCCGTGCGGGAGCCCCCGCACGGGCCTCGGCGCGCTACGCGGGGCTCTGGCTCTGCAGGGCCACGGACAGCTCGGCCGCCACGTTCTGCAGGATCGGCACGATGGACGGGGTCAGGTCCTCGGTGACCCGGCCCGCCGGACCCGAGATGGAGATCGCGGCGGCGGTCGGCGAGTCCGGCACCGACACGGCCAGGCAGCGGACCCCTATCTCCTGCTCGTTGTCGTCGACCGCGTAGCCCAGCTTGCGCACCTGCTCCAGGGCCTCCAGGAAGCCCTCGGGCGTGGTGATCGTCTTCTCGGTGGCCGCGGGCATCCCGGTCCGGGCGAGCAGGGCGCGGACCTCGTCCGCCGGGGTGTGGGCCAGGAGGGCCTTGCCGACGCCCGTGGAGTGCGGCAGCACGCGCCGGCCCACCTCGGTGAACATGCGCATGGAGTGCTTGGACGGCACCTGCGCCACGTACACGATCTCGTCGCCGTCGAGCAGCGCCATGTTGGCGGTCTCGCCGGTCTCCTCGACCAGCCGGGCCAGGTACGGGCGGGCCCAGGTGCCCAGCAGGCGCGACGCGGACTCGCCGAGGCGGATCAGTCGGGGGCCGAGGGAGTACCGTCGGTTGGGCTGCTGGCGTACGTAGCCGCAGGCGACGAGGGTGCGCATCAGGCGGTGGATCGTCGGCAGCGGCAGACCGCTGGCGGTGGAGAGCTCGCTCAGGCCGACCTCGCCGCCGGCGTCGGCCATGCGCTCGAGCAGGTCGAAGGCGCGCTCAAGGGACTGGACGCCACCGCTGCCGGCGGTGGGCTTGGCGGAAGCGTCGGTGGTGCTGGCGCTGGACGTCGGCACGGCGCGGTCCTTTCGGTGCTGGCAGGCAAGGAAGCAGCCTACCGGTCGGTCGGCGCCGGCCCCAGTTCCGGGTGGGCGCCGTCCTCGCCGGTCAGAGCGGGTTTGTCCGAGTGGCGGAGGTGGTCGGGAAGCTACCCGTCCGCCTCCCGGCGGCGATAGCTACATTCTGGATAGCGAAAACATCATTCCATCCTGTGGAAACCTCCAATTGCACCATCGGCGTGTCGGTGCAGTGCCACGGCGCTCTTGACTGGGCCCCGGATCGGCGTGAAGACTCCGTCAACAGAACGTTGAATTTCACTCTGTGGAAGTAGATGGGGAGGTTCCGGCGTGTCCGACGACGTGGAACTGGTACTGCGCTCGACCCGCGTCATCACGCCCGAGGGGACGCGCGCCGCCTCGGTGGCCGTCGCCGCCGGGAAGATCGCCGCCGTGCTGCCCCACGAGGCGCCCGTGCCCGCCGGCGCCCGCCTGGAGGACTTCGGGGACGACGTCCTCCTCCCCGGCCTGGTGGACACCCACGTCCACGTCAACGACCCCGGCCGCACCGAGTGGGAGGGCTTCTGGACGGCCACCCGCGCCGCCGCGGCCGGGGGCATCACGACGATCCTCGACATGCCGCTGAACTCCCTCCCCCCGACCACCACCACCGCGAACCTCGCCGTCAAGCAGGAGGCGGCCCGCACCAAGGCGCACGTCGACGTCGGCTTCTGGGGCGGCGCCCTGCCCGACAACACCAAGGACCTCCGCCCCCTGCACGACGCCGGCGTCTTCGGCTTCAAGTGCTTCCTGTCGCCCTCCGGCGTCGACGAGTTCCCGCAGCTCGACCAGGAGCAGCTCGCCGCGGCCCTCGCCGAGATCAGCGGCTTCGGCGGCCTGATGATCGTGCACGCCGAGGACCCGCACCACCTGGACTCCGCGCCCGTCGTCCCCGGCCCCAGGTATGCCGACTTCCTTGCCTCCCGGCCGCGCGCCGCCGAGAACACCGCGATCGAGAACCTGATCGCCCAGGCCCGCCGCCTCGACGCCCGCGTCCACGTCCTGCACCTCTCCTCCAGTGACGCGCTCCCCGTGATCGCGGCCGCCCGCGCCGAGGGCGTGCGCATCACCGCCGAGTCCTGCCCGCACTACCTCACCCTGACGGCCGAGGAGGTCCCGGACGGCGCCAGCGAGTTCAAGTGCTGCCCGCCCATCCGCGAGGCCGCCAACCAGGACCTGCTGTGGGAGGCGCTCGCCGACGGCACCATCGACTGCATCGTCTCGGACCACTCGCCGTCCACCGCCGACCTCAAGACGGCCGACTTCTCCACCGCCTGGGGCGGCATCTCCTCCCTCCAGCTCGGCCTTCCGGCCATCTGGACCGAGGCCCGCCGCCGCGGCCGCACCCTGGAGGACGTCGCCCGCTGGATGTCCACCGCCCCCGCCCGCCTCGCGGGCCTCGGCCGCAAGGGCGCCATCGAGGCCGGCCGCGACGCCGACTTCGCCGTCCTGGCCCCCGACGAGACCTTCACCGTGGACCCGGCCGAGCTCCACCACCGCAACCAGGTCACGGCGTACGCGGGCAGGACCCTGTACGGCGTCGTGCGGTCCACCTGGCTGCGCGGTGTGCGGATCGCCGACCACGGCACCCCCACCGAGCCCACCGGCCGACTCCTCGAAAGGCAGAACTGACAGTGGCGATCCCTTCCTTCACCGGCAACGCGAACCCGTACGGGGGAGGCGACCCGTACGCCGACTACCGCACGGCCGAGTTCCCGTTCACCCAGTACGCGAACCTCGCCGACCGGCAGCTCGGCGCCGGTGTGATCGCCGCGAACGACGAGTTCTTCGCCCAGCGGGAGAACCTCCTCGTCCCCGAGCCCGCCGAGTTCGACCCCGAGCACTTCGGCCACAAGGGCAAGGTCATGGACGGCTGGGAGACCCGCCGCCGCCGCGGCGCCTCCGCCGAGCACCCCTGGCCCGCCGCCGACGACCACGACTGGGCGCTCGTACGCCTGGGCGCGCCCGGCGTCATCCGCGGCATCGTCGTCGACACCGCCCACTTCCGCGGCAACATGCCGCAGGCCGTCTCCGTCGAGGGCGCCAACTGGACGGGCGCCCAGGCCCCGACCCCGCAGGACCTCCTCGCCGACGGCGTGAAGTGGACCACCCTCGTGCCCCGCACCCCGGTCGGCGGGCACGCCGCCAACGGCTTCGCGGTCGACGCCGAGCAGCGCTTCACCCACCTGCGGGTCAACCAGCACCCGGACGGCGGCATCGCCCGCCTGCGCGTCCACGGCGAGGTGCTGCCCGACCCCGCGTGGCTGGCGGCCCTCGGCTCCTTCGACGTCGTCGCCCTGGAGAACGGCGGCGCCGTCCAGGACGCCTCCAACCGCTTCTACTCCCCGCCGACCAACACCATCAACCCGGGCCGCTCCCGCAAGATGGACGACGGCTGGGAGACCGCCCGCCGCCGCGACCAGGGCAACGACTGGATCCGCTACCGGCTCGCCGCCGAGTCCGAGATCCGCGCCGTCGAGATCGACACCGCCTACCTCAAGGGCAACTCGGCCGGCTGGGCCTCGCTGTCCGTGCGCACCGGCGAGGACGGCGAGTGGACGGAGTTCCTGCCGCGCACCCGCCTGCAGCCCGACACGAACCACCGCTTCGTGCTGGACGCCCCGGCGGTCGGCACCCACGTCCGGATCGACATCTTCCCCGACGGCGGGTTCTCCCGCCTGCGCCTGTTCGGCTCCCTGACGGAGGCGGGCACGGCCGCCCTCACCGCCCGCCACCAGGAACTGGGCGGCTGACGGCCCGGCCCCCAGCCGCCCGGCCGCCGCGGGGGCCGACACCCCCGCGGCGCGCGGGCCGCGCCGCACTACACGGCGTGGCCGCCGTCCACCGAGAACTCCGCTCCCGTCACGTAGCCGGCCTCCGGGCCCGCCAGGAACGACACGACGGCGGCCACCTCGTCCGGCGTGCCGAACCGGCCGAGGGCCGTCGCCTCGCTCTGCGGGGCGGCGTACGGCCCGTCCGCCGGGTTCATGTCCGTGTCGACGGGGCCGGGGTGGACCAGGTTCGCGGTGATGCCCCGCCCGCCGAGCTCCCGGGCCAGGCCCTTCGTCAGGCCGGTCAGCGCCGCCTTGCTCATCGCGTACAGGGTGCCGCCCGGCGCGGTCACCCGCTGCACCAGGCAGCTGCCGACGGTGATGATGCGGCCCCCGGCCCCCATGCGGCCGGCCGCCGCCTGCGCCGTCACGAACGCGCCGCGCACGTTGACGGCGAGCACACGGTCCACGTCGGCCGCGGCCAGGTCCTCCAGCGGGCCGAGCACGCCGATCGCGGCGTTGTTGACCAGGACGTCGATCCGGCCCAGTCCGTCCACGGCCGCCGCCACCGCTCCGGCCGCCTGCCCCGCGTCCCCGGCATCGGCGCGTACCGCCAGGGCGCGCCGGCCCATGGCCTCGATCCGGGCGGCGACTGCGGCGGCTGCGTCCGCCGACGCCCCGCTCACGTAGGTGAGGGCCACGTCCGCGCCGTCCTCCGCCAGGCGCAGCGCGGTCGCCGCCCCGATGCCCCGGCTGCCGCCCGTCACGAGGGCCACTCTGTTCGCGTTCACGGTGTTCCTTCCTCCCGCTGAATCGTTGACGCTTCAATGAAACGTCGCGGGGTGGGCGGGCGTCCGGCAGGAATCCGACCTGGAGTCCGTGCGTGCCGCACGGCCGCGCCCGGCGCGGGCGGGGACCCTGGTGCGGTGCAGGCGACACCGACCCGAAGGAGCGCCCGGCCATGGCCAAGCTGACCCTGACCACCTTCCTCACCCTCGACGGCGTGATGCAGGCCCCGGGCGGGCCCGCCGAGGACCCCAGCGGCGGCTTCGAGTACGGCGGCTGGCTGGTGCCCTACGCCGACGACGGCATGGCGCAGTTCATGACCGAGGTGTTCGACCGGGTCGGGGCCTTCCTCCTCGGCCGGCGGACCTACGACATCTTCGCCGGGTACTGGCCGCAGGTCACCGACCCGGCGGACCCCATCGCCGGCCGGCTCAACACACTCCCCAAGTACGTGGCCTCGACCACCCTGGCCGACCCCCGGTGGGCCGGGACGACCGTCATCGACGGCGAGAACCTGCAGAGCGAGATCGTCCGCGTCAAGGACGCCCTCCCGGCCGACCGCGAACTCCAGGTGCACGGCAGCGGCATGCTGGCCCAGTGGCTGCTGGCCCGCGACCTCGTCGACGAGATGAACCTGCTCGTCTTCCCCGTCTACCTGGGGGCCGGCCGCCGGCTCTTCCCCCGCGGCGGCCTGCCGACCGCCTGCGAGCTCACCGCCTCCCGCACCACCGCCGCGGGCACCGCCATCCACACCTACCGCCGCACCGGCCGCGCCTCCTTCGGCACCTTCTGACCCGCCCCCGCCGCGGCGCCGCAACGCCCGCACAGTGGCCGGAAACGGGCGGGCCCGCGGATCAGCCCCCGCCGTACGCTGGGCCGCATGCCCCAACCGGACATCAGCGGAAACGCCCCGGACTTCCAGGCCGACCCCTACTCCTTCTACGCGGCGCTGCGGGCGCGGGGCCCGGTCCACCGCATCGCCGCATCCTCGGACGCGTACGAACCGGCCTGGATCGTCGTCGGCCACGAGGAGGCCCGGCAGGCCCTCACCCACCCCGGCCTCGCCAAGGACTGGCGCGAGCGCCTGCCGGACGTCCCGCACACCGCCGCCAACCTCAACATGCTGGAGTCCGACCCGCCGCAGCACACCCGGCTGCGCCGCCTGGTCGCCCGCGAGTTCACCGCCCGCCGCGTCGAGGCGCTCCGCCCCCGGGTCCGGGAGGTCACCGACGGGCTGCTCGACGCCATGGCGGCCCGCCCGCAGCGCAGCGCCGACCTCGTGCAGGCCCTCGCCTTCCCGCTGCCGATGACCGTCATCTGCGAACTGCTCGGCGTGCCCGGCCTCGACCGGGAGCGGTTCGGCCACTGGTCCAAGGCGGTCGTCTCCCCGCCCTCCGGCGCCCCCGACACCGCCGCCCACCGGCAGCTGAGCCTCTACCTCGCCGAGCTCGTCGAGGCCAAGGCCCAGGAGCCCGGCCAGGACCTGCTCTCCGCCCTCATCCGCACCCGCGACGAGGACGGAGACTCCCTCTCCCCGGACGAGCTGATCGGCATGGCCTTCCTGCTGCTGATCGCCGGCCACGAGACCACCGTCAACCTCATCTGCAACGGCGTCCGGGCCCTGCTCGCCCACCCCGCCCAGCTCGCCGCGCTCCGCGCCGACCCGGACGGGCTCCTCGACGGGGCCGTCGAGGAGATGCTGCGCCACGAGGGCCCCGTGCAGAACGCCACCTACCGGCATGCCCGCGAGGACGTGGAGATCGGGACCACCCTCATCCCCGCCGGATCCACCGTCCTCGTCTCGCTCGCCGCAGCCGACCGCGACCCGGCCCGCTACGCCGACCCCGACACCTTCGACATCCGGCGCGCACCCCAGGGCCACCTGGCCTTCGGCCACGGACTGCACTTCTGCCTCGGCGCCCCGCTCGCCCGGCTGGAGGGACGCACCGCCCTGCGCGGCCTGCTGGAGCGCTTCCCGACCCTGGCCGAGGACCCCGGCGCCGGCCCGCCCGACTGGGTCCGCGGCAGCCTCATGCGGGGAGTGACCCGGCTCCCGGTGCGCTGGTAGCCGCGGACCGTGCCCCGCCACCCGCGGCAGCCGCAGCCCGCGCCGGCGCCCGGCCGCTCACAGGCCGGGCAGCTCCGCCAGGTCCACCGGGCGCCGCTCCCGCCGCGAGAGTTCGCACGCCTCGGCGACGCGGAGCGCGGCCAGCGCCTCCCGGCCGTCGCAGGGGTTCGGCCCCTCGCCGCGCACGAGCCGGACGAATGCGGCCAGCTCCGCCTCGTACGCGGGGGCGAACCGCTCCAGGAAGCCCGTCCACGGCTTCGCCGCCGGCGGCGGGCCGTGCGGCTCCGTCGACGCGATCGGGGTGCGGTCGTCCAGCCCGGAGGAGACCTGGTCGAGCTCCCCGGCCAGCTCCATCCGGACGTCGTACCCCGCCCCGTTGCAGCGGGTCCCCGTACAGGTCACGAGTGTGGAGTCGTCCAGGACGAGCACCGCCGCGGCCGTGTCCACATCACCGGTCTCGCGGAACACCGGCGGGCCCGCGTCCGAGCCCGCCGCGTACACGTGCGCCACCTCCCGGCCGGTGACCCAGCGCACCATGTCGAAGTCGTGCACCAGGCAGTCCCGGAACAGCCCGCCCGACGTCGCCAGGTACGGCGCGGGCGGCGGCTGCGGATCGGCCGTCATCGTCCGTACGGTGTGCAGCCGGCCCAGCGCACCCGAGCGGACCAGCTCCCGCGCGGTGCGGTACCCGGCGTCGAAGCGGCGCATGAACCCCAGCTGGAGCACCCCGCCCGCGGCCTCCACCTCCCGCAGCACCGACAGCGTCCGGGCCAGGTCCGAGGCCAGCGGCTTCTCGCAGAACACCGGCAGCCCGCCCCGCACGGCCCGCACCACCAGCTCCGCGTGCGCGTCGGTGGCGCTGGAGACGACCACCGCGTCCACGCCCCAGGTGAACACCTGGTCCACGGAGGGGGCGGCCGTCGCGCCCAGCCGCTCGGCCAGCCGCGCGGCCCGCCCCGGATCGGCGTCGGCCAGCAGCAGCGAGCCGGCGTCCGGGTGGCGGGCCAGAGCCGCGGCGTGGAAGGACCCGATGCGGCCCGTTCCGATCAGCCCGATGCGCATGCACTCAACCTGGACCGCGGCGGCGGTGCTGTCAATCCGCCTGCGGGCACCCGGGCCTGCCCGGATCGCCGGGACGCCCCCGATGGCCGCACATGGTGCACTGTGGCGGATACTGGGCGGCTGGAACCGGAATGACCGCTTTGACATCAGCGGACCGCGGAAGACGAAGACACCGCACGAAGGAAGGGCACGGCAACGTGGCAAGGGTCGGGACAGGGGTACGCGTCGTCGGCGCCGTGCTCGCGGCGGTACTGGGGGCCTCCCTCGCGGGCTGCAGCAGCACGGGCGGCAAGCGCGCCGAGGATCGCGCCAAGGCCGCGGCGGCGGGCCGGCCCGCCGTGTCCACCCCCCGCTGGACCTTCGCGATGGTCACGCACGCGGGGGACGGCGACACCTTCTGGGACATCGTCCAGAAGGGCGCCAAGGAGGCCGCAGCGAAGGACAACATCAACTTCGTCTACTCGCACGACGACCAGGCGCAGCAGCAGGCCCAGCTCGTGCAGAACGCCATTGACCAGAAGGCCGACGGCATCATCGTCAGCCTCGCCAAGCCGGAGGCGCTCAAGGACGTCGTCGCCAAGGCCGTCAAGGCCGGCATCCCGGTCGTCACCGTCAACTCCGGATCCGCCCAGTCGGCCGAGTACGGCGCGCTCACCCACATCGGCCAGGACGAGCAGGTCGCCGGCGAGGCCGTCGGCGCCGAGCTGACCCGCCGCGGCCGCACGAAGGCGGTCTGCGTCCTGCACGAGCAGGGCAACGTCGGGCACGAGCAGCGGTGCGCCGGGGCGAAGAAGACCTTCGGCGGCACCATGGAGAACCTCTACGTCGAGGGCACCAACATGCCGTCCGTCCAGGCGGCCGTCCAGGCCAAGCTGCAGGCCGACCCGTCCGTGGACGCGGTCCTCACCCTCGGCGCGCCGTTCGCGGCGACCGCCGTGAAGGCGAAGGAGGCGGCGGGCAGCAAGGCCGAGGTCGACACCTTCGACCTCAACGCCGCGGTCGCCCGCGACCTGAAGTCCGGCGTCCTCGGCTTCGCCGTCGACCAGCAGCCCTACCTCCAGGGCTACCAGGCGGTCGACCTGCTGTGGCTCTACCGCTACAACGCCGACGTGCTCGGCGGCGGCCGCCCGGTCCTGACCGGTCCGCAGATCGTCACCGCCGCCGAGGCCGCCGCGCTGGAGGAGTACATCAAGCGGGGCACCCGGTGACCGCCCCCGCCCCCGCCCCCGCCCCCGCGCCCGGCGCGCCCGCCGACGAGCGGCTCGCGCCCGTCCCGCTGCTGCGCCGCCTGCTCGGCCGGCCCGAGCTGGGCGCCGTCGTCGGAGCCGCGGCCGTCTTCCTCTTCTTCTCCCTCGCCGCCGACAGCTTCCTGCGCGCGTCCAGCCTGAGCACCGTCCTGTACTCGGCGTCCACCCTCGGCATCATGGCCGTCCCCGTGGCCCTGCTGATGATCGGCGGCGAGTTCGACCTCTCCGCCGGCGTGATGGTCACCACCTCGGCCCTGGTCAGCTCGATGTTCAGCTACCAGATGACCGCCAACGTGTGGGTCGGCGTCCTCGTCTCGCTGCTGGTCACCCTCGCGCTCGGCTTCTTCAACGGCTACATGCTGACCCGCACCAAGCTGCCGAGCTTCATCATCACCCTCGGCACCTTCCTGATGCTGACCGGCCTGAACCTCGGCTTCACCAAGCTGATCACCGGCACCGTCTCCACCAAGAGCATCGCCGACATGGAGGGCTTCCCCTCCGCGCAGGCGCTCTTCGCCTCCCAGTGGACCCTCGGCCCCGTCACCCTCAAGGTCACCGTCCTGTGGTGGGCCGCCCTCGTCGCCCTCGCCACCTGGATCCTGCTGCGCACCCGCGCCGGGAACTGGATCTTCGCGGTGGGCGGCGGCGCCGACGCGGCCCGCGCCGTCGGCGTCCCCGTCGTCCGGACCCGCATCGGCCTCTACATGGGCGTCGCCCTCTGCGCCTGGATCTCCGGACAGCACATCCTGTTCTCGTACGACGTCGTCCAGTCCGGCGAGGGCGTCGGCAACGAGTTCCTCTACATCATCGCGGCCGTCATCGGCGGCTGCCTGATGACCGGCGGCTACGGCTCCGCCATCGGCGCGGCCGTGGGCGCCCTCATCTTCGGCATGACCAGCAACGGCATCGTGTACGCCCAGTGGAACCCCGACTGGTTCAAGTTCTTCCTCGGCGCGATGCTCCTGCTGGCCGCGCTGCTCAACGCATGGGTCCGCAAGCGGGCGGAGGCGAAGTGACACCCCTCGTGAAGCTGACCGGAGTCAGCAAGTCCTACGGCAGCATCCGCGCCCTGAGGGACGTCTCCCTGGAGGTCTCGGCCGGCGGGATCACCTGCGTCCTCGGCGACAACGGCGCCGGCAAGTCCACCCTCATCAAGATCATCTCGGGGCTGCACCGGCACGACTCCGGCACCTTCGAGATCGAGGGCGAGGAGACCGAACTCGCCAACCCGCGCGCCGCCCTGGACCGCGGCATCGCCACCGTCTACCAGGACCTGGCCGTCGTCCCCCTCATGCCCGTGTGGCGGAACTTCTTCCTCGGCTCCGAGCCCACCCGGGGCCGCGGCCCGCTGCGCCGCCTCGACGTGGACCTCATGCGCCGCACGACCCGGGCCGAGCTGCTGCGCATGGGCATCGACCTGCGCGACGTCGACCAGCCGATCGGCACCCTCTCCGGCGGCGAGCGGCAGTGCGTGGCCATCGCCCGCGCCGTCCACTTCGGCGCCAAGGTCCTCGTCCTGGACGAGCCCACCGCAGCCCTGGGCGTGAAGCAGTCCGGCGTCGTCCTGAAGTACGTCGCCGCCGCCCGGGACGCCGGACTCGGCGTGGTCCTCATCACCCACAACCCGCACCACGCCCACCTCGTCGGCGACCGCTTCGTCCTGCTCAAGCGCGGTGCGATGGCCGGCAGCCACACCCGCGACTCGATCACCCTCGACGAGCTCACCCGGCAGATGGCCGGCGGCTCCGAGCTGGACGAGCTGAGCCACGAACTGGCCCGGGTGGCACAATCGGGACCGCAGCCCCCCGAGCCCGCCGGGCCCGCGGGCACCACCGCACCGCCGAGGGACGACACGACTCGATGAGCACGTACCGGGACTTCACGCTCACCCACCGAGGGTCGGCGCGGGGCACCGTCCTGCGGACCATCGGGTCCCGTGAGCGCCGGTCGCACCTGACCGCCCCCCGCGTCCCCACCGTCGGCATCGACATCGGCGGCACCAAGGTCATGGCGGGCGTCGTCGACGCCGACGGCGTGATCCTGGAGAAGATCCGCACCGAGACCCCCGACAAGTCCAAGAGCCCCAAGGTCGTCGAGGACACCATCGTCGAGCTCGTCCTCGACCTCTCCGACCGCCACGACGTCCACGCCGTCGGCATCGGCGCGGCCGGCTGGGTCGACGCCGACCGCTCCCGCGTCCTCTTCGCCCCCCACCTGGCCTGGCGCGACGAGCCGCTGCGCGACGCCCTCCAGTCCCGCCTCGCCGTCCCCGTCATGGTCGACAACGACGCCAACACCGCCGCCTGGGCCGAGTGGCGCTTCGGGGCCGGCCGCGGCGAGGACAACCTCGTCATGATCACGCTCGGCACCGGCATCGGCGGCGCGATCCTGGAGGGCGGCCAGGTCAAGCGCGGCCGGTACGGGGTCGCCGGCGAGTTCGGCCACATGCAGGTCGTCCCCGGCGGCCACCGCTGCCCCTGCGGCAACCGCGGCTGCTGGGAGCAGTACAGCTCCGGCAACGCCCTGGTCCGCGAGGCCCGCGAGCTCGCCGCCGCCGACTCCCCGGTGGCGTACGGCATCATCGCCCGCGTCGGCGGCAACATCCAGGAGATCACCGGCCCGCTCATCACCGAGCTCGCCCGCGAGGGCGACGCCATGTGCATCGAGCTCCTCCAGGACATCGGCCAGTGGCTCGGCGTCGGCATCGCCAACCTCGCCGCCGCCCTGGACCCCTCCTGCTTCGTCATCGGCGGAGGCGTCAGCGCCGCCGACGACCTGCTGATCGGCCCCGCCCGGGACGCCTTCCGCAGGCACCTGACCGGGCGCGGCTACCGGCCCGAGGCCCGCATCGCCAAGGCCCAGCTCGGCCCCGAGGCCGGCATGGTCGGGGCCGCCGACCTCGCCCGGCTCGTCGCCCGCCGCTTCCGCCGCGCCACCCGCCGGCGCGTCGAGCGGTACGAGCGCTACGCGCAGCTCGGCCGCCGCAAGACCCCCGGCCCCGACGACCAGGACGACACGCAGTGACACCGCCCACCCTGCCCCGCCAGGCGCCCGCCCCCGACGAGAGCGGCGCACCGCCCCCCGCGGAGGACCGCAAGCACGTCGTCCGGCGCCGCTGGATCACGGCCCTGATCATCCTGCTGCTGATCGGCGTCCCCGCCGGCTACCTCGCCGTCTCCGCGCAGCAGAGCCGCGAGAGCGGCCGCGACAAGGCCGCCAAGGTCGGCGCCACGAAGGTCCGGCCCGCCTGGCCCTCGCGGGTGCAGCGCAGCATCTACGACGTGCCCATCCCCCAGAAGGCCTGGAAGGTCGGCTTCCTGGAGACGAACAACTGGCACACCAGCCGGCTGTACGTGCAGTTCGCCGTCACCCCCGCCGACCTGGACGGCTTCCTCGCCGACCTCGGCACCAGCCGCGCCGAGCTGACCCGCGGCGTGGCGATCGACGCGCACGACACGGCCGTCTCGGGCTGGAACTGGAAACCGCACAGGACCTGGTACGGGACCACCCTGGAGCAGCCCGCCCCCCGTCCCACCCGCGACGTGACCGTCGACCTCACCGACCCGGCCAAGCCGAGCGTCTACGTCGTCTCGACCGCGGTCCCGTAGGCCCTAGCCTGGGATCATGAAGCTCACCAAGCGGCTGCACTCCTGCGTCCAGCTCGAAAAGGACGGGCGCGTCCTCGTCATCGACCCGGGTGCCTTCAGCGAGCCCGACGCCGGCCTGGGCGCGGACGCCCTGCTCGTCACGCACGAGCACCCCGACCACTTCGACGAGGGCCGGCTGCGGGCCGCCCTCGACGCGAACCCCGCCGCCGCCCTGTGGACGCTGCGCAGCGTCGCCGAGCGGCTCGCCCCCGCCTACCCGGGCCGGGTCCACACCGTCGGGCACGGCGACGCCTTCACCGCGGCCGGGTTCGACGTCCAGGTGCACGGCGAGCTGCACGCCGTGATCCACCCCGACATCCCGCGGATCACGAACGTCGGCTACCTCGTGGAGGGTTCGCTGTTCCACCCCGGCGACGCCCTCACCGTGCCCGGGGTGCCCGTCGAGACGCTGATGGTGCCGGTGCACGCGCCGTGGAACAAGGTGTCCGAGGTGATCGACTACCTGCGCGAGGTGCGGCCGCGCCGGGCCATCGACATCCACGACGTCTACCTCGCCGACATCGCCCGGCCGATCTACGACACGGCCCTCGGGAACCTCGGCCGCACCGGCCACGGGCGGCTCGCCGCGGGCGAGGCCACCGAGGTGTGACGGCCCCCGCAGGCCGCCGCCCCGGCGCCGGGACGGCCGGTGCCGGACGGCTGTCGGCACCGGGCGGTAGGTTGGGACGCATGCGTATCGCCACGTTCAACGTCAACTCCATCACCGCCCGGCTGCCCCGCCTGCTGGCCTGGCTGGAGAGCTCCGGCACCGATGTCCTGTGCGTGCAGGAGGCCAAGTGCTCCGACGCGCAGTTCCCGCACGACGCGCTGCGCGAGCTCGGCTACGAGTCTGCCGTCAACGCCACCGGCAGGTGGAACGGCGTCGCCCTGCTCTCCAGGGTCGGCCTGGAGGACGTGGTCAAGGGCCTGCCCGGCGGACCGGACTACGAGGGCGTCCAGGAGCCCCGGGCCATCTCCGCGACCTGCGGCGGGGTCCGCCTGTGGTCGGTGTACGTGCCCAACGGCCGCGAGGTCGAGCACGACCACTACGGCTACAAGCTGGAGTGGTTCCGGGCGCTGTCCGAGGCCGTCGCCGAGGACGCCGCCGGCCCGCGCCCCTTCGCCGTGCTCGGCGACTTCAACGTGGCCCCCACCGACGAGGACGTCTACGACCCCGCCGTCTTCGCCGGCCTCACCCATGTCACCCCCGCCGAGCGGGCCGCGCTGGAGGCACTGCGCGCCGCCGGCCTGTCCGACGTGGTGCCGCGGCCCCTCAAGTACGACCGCCCCTACACGTACTGGGACTACCGCCAGCTCGCCTTCCCGAAGAACCGCGGCATGCGCATCGACCTCGTCTACGGGAACGCGCCGTTCGCCAAGGCCGTCACCGACGCGTACGTCGACCGCGAGGAGCGCAAGGGCAAGGGCGCCTCCGACCACGCGCCCGTCGTCGTGGACCTCGACCTGGACGCCTGACGGCCGGCCCGCGGCCGCAGGAATACAGGCGCGCCCTGTGGCCCGCGGGGCCCCTTGGTGCCACGCTGTTCGGTATGGACATGCCCTTTCTGGCCCACTGGCGCAACCGGAGCGACACGCAGCGGGGCGCGGGTCTCGCCGCCGCGGTGGCGGAAGACCCGGCGGGCGTCGGCGAGCTGTTCGCGGAGTGCGAGGTGCTGAGCGTCCACGCGCGGGCGGCCGGGCTGGAACTCGACGGCACCCCGGCCTCCTTGGAGGCGCTGGACCAGCTGATGCCGCGCTGGCGCAGGGAGCCCGAGGTGGTGCCCTGGCTCGGCAACGACGCGGGCTTCTACCTCGGGACGGTGATCATCCGGACCTGCCCGGGGGCCCGCTGGCAGGTCTGGCCGAACGGCCAGCCGGTGGTCCGCCTCGCCTCGGGCCGCGAGCTGAACGTCATCGAGTCGGGGGTGTCCTGGGCGATGACCGGCTCGCCGGAGCTGTCCCAGGCGTACGCGGAGGCCTCGGAGGGCGCCGAGGGCCGCTAGCGGCCCGTCGGCCGCCGGGCGGGACCGGCGGCCTGTGCGCACCCGGCGGTGTCAGCGGGCTCCGAGCGGGACCGAGACGTACGAGGGGTCCTGGCGCGGCGAGGAGAAGGTGAGCTGCGCCCCCGCGGGGTTGTACTCCGCGTACAGGGGGTCGACGGTGTCGATGACGAGGGCCAGGCGGTGGCCCGCGGGCACGTCGTACGCCGTGGAGAACAAATCGAGGTCGACGCCGAAGGGGCGGCCGGGCGTCTTGCCGTGGAAGGTGTGGGGGGCGTGGGTGACGAGTTTGCCGATGCCGAGGGGGCCCACGTCGTAGAGGTAGGCGACGAAGGTGCCGTCGGACCGGGTGGGGGTGACGGTGGTGTGCAGGCGGGCGGTGCCGCGCACGCGGCGCTCGGAGCCGAGGCGGTCCGACTGCCAGACCGCGGCGAAGGCGCGGGGGAGCAGCGGCACGGACGCCATGGGCGGGATCTTCGTGAACTGGTCGAGGGCGCTGGACAGGAGCACGATGCCGCCGTCGGCGCCGGTGTTGACGCCGGTGAAGAGGTGCTCGGTGTCGGAGAGGGCGATCTTCTCGGTGCCGGCGGAGCCGACTGACTTCCAGTCGGCGTAGCCCTCGTACCCGCTGCTGCTGCGGGACTTGATCTGCACGGGCGGCTCGGTGTCGACGCCGTTGCGTTCGCCCCTGAGGTGGCGGTCGAACCAGCGGCGGGCGCTGTCCCAGGTGTCGTTGGGCAGGCCGAACAGGCCGAGGCCCTCGGCGGTGGCGTGGTCGCCGGGGCGGAACTCCAGCCGCTTCGGGCCGGTCAGCTTCTCGAAGAAGGAGGCGTACTGGTTGGGCGGGAAGATGGTGTCGCCCCAGGCGTTGCCGAGCATGACGGCGGTGCCGTTGGCGTTCAGCCGGTCGACGTGTTCGGCGGGCGACCGCTTGCGGCCCCAGTCGATCATCTGCTGCTCGCGCTGCAGGTCGGAGGCGAGGAAGTCGCGGAGGATGCGGTCGAGTTCGGGGCCGGGGCGGCCGGTGAGCCGCCCGGTCGCGCCGAGCAGGGCGGCGGCCTGGACGTGCTGGGTGCGGCCGGAGTAGATGGACTCGACGAGGTCGGCCCAGCCGCTGAGCGCGACGACGGCCTTGATGCGGGGGTCGTGTGCGGAGGCGAGGAGGCTGATGCCGGCGCCGTAGGAGACGCCGCCGACGCCGATCCGGGCGGGGTCGGCGGGGGTGTGGGCGAGGGCCCAGTCGATGACGGCGGAGACGTCGGCGACGTCGGGCGGGCCCGCCACCTCGATCTGCCCGCCGGAGAGCCAGAAGCCGCGGGAGGTGTAGCTGACGACGACGTACCCGGAGTCGGCGAGCTTCTTGGCCTGCGCCAGGTACTCGACCTGCGGCATGGACCAGCTGCTCGGGAGGACGACCAGCGGGTGCCGGCTACCGGGCCGGGAGCCGGCCGGGGTGAGGACGTTGCCCTTGAGGGTGATGCCGCCCGAGCCGGGGATGTCGTGGAAGGACAGGCCCGGTACGGCCGCCGCGGCCTCGGCGTACGGGACGGCGGGGGCGGAGCCGGTGGGGGCGGTGGACGGGACGGCCGCCCGGGCCTGATGGGGTGTCAGGCCCAGGGCGGCGACGGCCAGGGCGGCTGCCATGGCCGCCGCGGTGGGGGTGCGGACCACAGGGGGCTCCTCGCGTGCGCCGGTGTCGGAGTGACCGAACGGTAACCGGAGCCGCTTACCGGAGGTAACCCGCCGGTAAGTTACGCACTGGTAACGATTGTTGGGCGATGCACGCTTATGGGCGGGGCGGCGCCGTCTCAGCCGTTCTGGGCAGCGCCGGAGAGGGCGCTCTTGGCCTTCCACTCGTCCCAGGAGAGGTTCCACTGGCCGTACCCGTTGCCGATGTCGGCCCGGCCCTTGGAGCCGCTGCCCGCGACCTCGACCGGGTCGCCGACCTGGGCCGTGCCGAACAGCCACTTGGCGTCGGAGTCGCTCATGCCGACACATCCGGAACTGGCGTTCTCCCGGCCGAACTTCGCGGCGTTCCACGGCGCGGCGTGGATGTACATGCCGGACCAGGTCACGCGCATCGAGTAGTCGACCATCTTGTCGTAGGCGTCGCCCAGGCCCACCGTCTGGGAGTCCATCCGGATGGTGCCCTCCTTGGTCATCAGCACCATCTTCCCGGACCAGGAGGCCTTCTTGCCGCCGGGCGTGCCCGCCGAGACCGGGATCGACTTCACGGTCTGGCCGTCCTCGACCACGTTCATCCTCTTGGCGTCCAGGTCGACCTGGAGCCGGCGGTCCTTGCCGATCGTGAAGTTCGTGTCGTAGTCGCGGACGAAGTAGCCGCCGCCCGGGCCGGAGTCCACGCCGTTCAGGCTCATCTCGACCTTGACCTCGGTCCCGGACTTCCAGTAGTCCTTCGGCCGCCAGTCCACGCGGTCGTTGCCGGTGTAGTCCTTGAACCAGCCCCAGGAACCCTCGGTGTTGTTCGAGGTGGTCACCTTCAGGCGCTTCTCCACCTCGGCCTTGTTCTTCACCGGGTTGTCGAACACCAGCGAGACCGGCTGGCCCACGCCCATCGTGGAGCCCTTGCCCGGCACGATCGTGACCTTGTTCACCTTGTCCGCGGCCGCCGTCCCGAACTGCGCCGTCGCGGTCTGGCTGTCGGTGTTCTGCGCGTCGACCCTGTACTGCGTGCCCGGCGCCGCATTGCGCTCCGAGGTCCACGTCCTGCCGTCGTCGGCTATCTTGCCCGGCAGTTCGCCGCCCTTGCCGTCGGACACCTTCACCAGGGACAGCTTCCCCTCGGCGAGCGTGACCGTCACCGGCTCCCCGGCCTTGGCCTGCTCGCCCGTCAGGTTCACCGAGATGGCCATCTCCGACTTCTTCTTCTGATCGCCCTTCGCGTCACCGCCCTCCTTCGCGCCACCGCCGCCGCATGCGGTCAGGGCGGCGGCCATGAGTACGGCGGTGCCCGCCACAACGGCGTGGCGGCGTCGGGCGAGGCGGCGTGTGCGGCTCAACGGAGGGCCCTCTCGGGTAGCGGCGTCAGGGATCGTCCGCACAAGGAGATGCGGTCAGGGCGACTCTAGGTTGCGCAATCATCGGAAAAGATCCCGCAGCCGCCTGTGACGCGGACCGGAGCAGAACGGTCATGGAACGGTCACATTCGTTGCGCAGCACGGTCATCGACGCCTGTGAGAGTCCTGTGCGCCCCACCCACAGCCCCGCCCGGACGGGACGTACAGGAAGGCCACCGCCGTGTGCGCACTGCTCGCCACCCCCTCCCTGCGGCACGGGGAGCCCGACCGGACGGTGCGCTCCCTGTCCACCGCCGAATACAGCGCATTCCTCCGCCGCCACGGTCGGGCCAGCTTTCTCCAATACCCCTCCTGGGCCGCCGTAAAGGACCTCTGGCGGGCGGAAACGGTCGGATGGCACCGCCCCGGCGGGGAAATCACCGGCGCCGCACTCGTGCTCTACCGCCAGTTCCCCGGCACCCGCAAATACTTCGCCTACCTCCCCGAAGGACCCGTCGCCGACTGGTCAGACCCCCGCATCGACCCCTGGCTGCGCCCCCTCATGCGCCACCTGCGCGCCGCCGGGGCCTTCGCCGTCCGCATCGGCCCCTCGCCCGCCTACCGCCGCTGGGACGCCGCCGTCCTCAAGGCCGCCACCGGGCCCGGCCGCCGCCTCGCCGACGTCCTCGCCACCGAGGTCGACCCGGTCGGCGCCGCCCTCGCCGACCGCCTGCGCACCCGCGGCTGGCAGCGCTGCGGGGGCGAGGACGACGGCGACGCCCAGCCCCGCCACGTCTTCCGGGTGCCGCTGGCCGGCCGCTCCCTGGACGACCTCTGGTCCGGCCTCAACCAGGAATGGCGCCGCAACGTCCGCAAGGCCGCCAAGTCCGGCGTGGAAACCGTCCTCGGCACCGCCGCCGACCTGCCCGAGTTCCACCGGCTGCTGCGCATCACCGAGGAGCGCGACGGCTTCCGCCTCGGCCGCTCCCTCGCCTACTACCAGCAGCAGTACGCCGTCCTCAACGCCGAGGCCCCCGGCCGGATGCGGCTCTACCTCGCCGTCCACGAAGGCGAGGTCCTCGCCGCCCACACCATGGTGTCCACCGGGCAGCGGGTCTGGTACCAGACCGGCGCCTCCGCCGACCACCGCCGCGAGGTGCGGCCCAGCAACGCCCTGCAGTGGCGCATGATGCGCGACGCCCACACCCTCGGGGCGGACGAGTACGACATGCGCGGGGTACCCTCCACACTCGACCCCGACGAACGTTCTTTCGGACTGCTGCGCTGGAAGCTCGGAACCGGCGGACAGGTCGTCGAAACGCTCGGAGAGTGGGAGACAGCGATGGACGGGTACGCGAACGCGGCCCTGCACAAGGCATTCCAGGCCTACCTGGCCCGCCGGTGACCGCCGCCGCACCCGCACCGGGCACCACCGCAGCACCCGGCGGCGCCGCTCCCGCCGCCGGGCAGCCCCGCGGCTCCGTGCTGCGCAGCGGCGCCCTCATGGCCGCCGGCTCCGTCGTCTCCCGCGCCACCGGCTTCGTCCGCTCCGCCGTCGTCGTCGCCGCCCTCGGCACCGGGCTGCTCGGAGACGCGTACACCGTCGCCAACACCGTCCCGAACATCCTCTACATACTGCTCATAGGCGGCGCCCTGAACGCCGTCTTCGTCCCCGAGCTGGTCCGCGCAGCCCGGCAGCACCCCGACGGCGGGGCCGCCTACACCGACCGGCTGCTGACCGCCTGCACGGCGGCCCTCCTGCTGCTGACCGCCGCCGCCGTGCTCGCCGCCCCCGCGATCGTCGCCGCGTACACCCCGTACACGGGCGCCCAGGCCGACACCACCACCGCCCTCGCCCGCTACTGCCTGCCGCAGATCCTCTTCTACGGCCTCTTCACCCTGCTCGGACAGGTGCTGAACGCCCGCGGCCGGTTCGGCGCCATGATGTGGACCCCCGTCCTCAACAACGTCGTGGTCACCGCCGTCTTCGGGTACTTCCTGTACGCCGCCCACGGCGGCGACGGCCTCACCGCCGCCGAGACCCGCCTCCTCGGCCTCGGCACCACCGCCGGCATCGTCGTCCAGGCCGCCGCGCTCGCCCCCTCGCTGCGCGCCGCCGGCTTCCGCTGGCGCCCCCGCTTCGACTGGCGCGGCAGCGGCCTGGCCCGGCCGCTGCGCAACGCCGGCTGGACGGTCCTGCTCGTCCTCACCAACCAGATCGGCTACTGGGTCGTCACCCGGCTGTCCACCACCGCCGGCGGGCAGGCCGTCGAGGCAGGCCTCGCCGGAGGCGCCGGCTACACCGCCTACAGCAACGCCCACCAGCTGTGGATCGTCCCCCAGGGCATCATCACCGTCTCCCTGGTCACCGCCCTGATGCCCCGCATGAGCGCCTCCGCCGCCGACGGCGACCTCGCCTCCGTCCGCCGGGACGTCTCCTCCGCGCTGCGCTCCAGCGCCGCCCTCGTCGTCCCGGCCGCGGCGCTGCTCGCCGCGCTCGCCCCCTGGGTCATCGGCAGCGTCTTCGGGTACGGCCGCACCGGCGCCGCCGACGTCGCGGTCATGGCCGGCATGCTCGCCGCCTTCGCCCCCGGCCTCATCGCGCTGTCCGGCCAGTACGTCCTCACCCGCGGCTTCTACGCCCTTTCCGACACCCGCACCCCCTTCCTGCTGAACCTGGTCATCGCCGGACTCAACGCCGGGCTGTCCGCCGCCGCCTTCCTGCTGCTGCCCCCGCGCTGGGCCGTCACCGGCATGGCCGCCGCCTACTCCGCCGCCCTGTGCGCCGGCCTCGCCGCGACCGCCTGGACCCTCGCCCGGCGGCTCGGCCCGCGCCCCGGCCCGGCCGGCCGGGACACCGACACCGCCCTGCGCACCCACCTGCGGCTCCTCGCCGCGTCCCTGCCCGCGGCCGCCGCCGGCCACGCCGCCGCCCGGGCCGCCGCCCCGGCAGGGGACATCACGGCCGCCGCCGCAGGAACCGCCGTGATCGCCCTCGTCGTCGTCCTGCTCGCCCGGCCGCTGCGCCTGACCGCCCTCACCCGCCTGCTGGACTCCCTGCGGCGCAAGCGCCGCTGACCCGGGAGCAGCCCGACTGCTTGGACACCGCCCGATGCCCCGCGTACTGCTGATCGAGGACGACCCCTCCGTCCGCGCCGGAGTCGGCCTCGGCCTGCGCCGCCGCGGCCACGAGGTGGCCGCCGCCGACACCGGAGAGGCCGGCCTCGCCCTGATGGGCGGCTTCCACCCGGAACTCGTCCTGCTCGACCTGATGCTGCCCGGAATCAACGGCGTACAGGTCTGCCGCCGCATCCGCGAGACCAGCCAGGTCCCGATCATCATGCTCACCGCGCGCGGCGACGACTTCGACATCGTCGTCGGGCTGGAGGCCGGCGCCGACGACTACATCGTCAAGCCCGCCCGCACCGAGGTCATCGAAGCGCGCATCAAGGCCGTGCTGCGCCGCCTCGGCGCCCCCGCCGGCGGCCGGCCCCAGGTGGAGTTCCACGGCGACCTCGCCGTCGACCGGGCCGGGCTGACCGTCGCCCGGGGCGGCGAGCGCATCGCCCTGGCCCCCAGCGAACTCAAGCTGCTGCTCCACCTGTCGGCCTCCCCCGAACAGGTCTTCTCCCGCCAGCAGCTCCTGGAGTACGTGTGGGAGCACAGCTACCACGCCGACGCCCGGCTCGTGGACGCCTGTGTGCGCCGCCTGCGCCACAAGATCGAGGACCCGGACGGCGCGCCCCGCTACATCCAGACCGTGCGGGGCTTCGGCTACCGCTTCGGCCCCCTGTAGGCGGGCCCGGTGGCACGCACCGCACACCGCGGGCGCACCGCACGCGCCGCCCGCGCCGGGCGCCCCCGGTGGTACGCCGGGCCCCGCCGCCGCGGCACCCCGCGCGAGCGGCGCATCGCCCCGCTCGGCCTGCGCACCCGCCTGATCGCGGCGTTCCTGCTGGTCGCCGCGGTCAGCGCGGTCTCCACCGCCGCCCTCACCTACCAGCAGGCCCGCAACGCCGTCCTCAAACAGAGCCAGGACACCGCCGTCAGCACCCTGCGCGACCTGATGGAGGCCCAGCCCGTCAGCCTGCCCATGGACCAGGCGCAGCTCGACCGCCTCGTCTCCGAGCTCGCCAAGCGCGGCAAACCGCACCCCTGGAACGTCTTCGCCGAGTACGGCCGGCTGCGCGCCTCCAGCAACGGCTCGCCCACCTCCACCGTCGTCACCGACCGGCTCCGCCGCCAGGTCACCGCCCACCCGCACGGCGCCTTCCAGCGCGTCACCGACGCCGACGGCGACCCCTACCTCGCCGTCGGGATGCCCGCGGTGTTCCGCGCGAACGACACCCGCCCGCCCACCGGACTCGTCGTCTTCGCCACCATGCCGCTCTCCGCCGAGCGGACCACCGTGCAGGCCATGGTCGAGGCCGCGCAGCGCGGCGCCGTCCCCGGCCTCGCCGCCGCCGTCATCCCCGCCCTGCTCGCCGCGCGCAGCGTGCTGCGCCCCGTACGGGACATGCGGCGCGCCGCCCAGAAGATGGGCCGGGGCCGCCTCGACACCCGGATCGAGGTCCGCGGCGCCGACGAACTCGCCGGACTGGCCCGCACGTTCAACGACACCGCCCGCGCCCTGGAGGCGTCGGTGGCCGAGCTGCGGGACGCCGAGACCCGGGCCCGCCGCTTCGCCTCCGACGTCTCCCACGAGCTGCGCACCCCGCTCGCCGGGATGCTCGCCGTCACCGAGGTCCTCGACGAGGAGGCAGCGGGCCTCGACGCCGACACGGCCGCGGCCCTGCGGCTGATCAGCGCCGAGACCGGCAAGCTCGCCGTCCTCGTCGAGGACCTGATGGAGATCTCCCGCTTCGACGCGCGCGCCGCCGAGCTCAACCTGGACGAGGTCGACGTCGCCGAGGCCGTCCGCAAGACCCTGGAGCGACGCCACTGGGACGGCACCCGGGTCGTCACCGACCTGCCCCGCGACGCCCGCGCCCGCCTCGACCCGCGCCGCTTCGACGTCGTCCTCGCCAACCTCGTCGGCAACGCCCTGCGCCACGGCGGCGCCCCCGTCCGCGTCACCGTGCGGACCCGCCCGCAGCCCGGCGGGCCGCGGCTGGTCGTCGAGGTCGCCGACAGCGGCCCCGGCATCGCCCCCGAGGTGCTGCCGCACATCTTCGACCGCTTCTTCAAGGCCGACGCCGCCCGCACCCGCTCCGCCGGCAGCGGCCTCGGCCTGGCCATCACCCTGGAGAACGTACGGCTGCACGGCGGAACCCTGGAGGCCCGCAACGGGCATTCCGGCGGCGCCGTGTTCACCCTCGACATGCCCCTGGAGGCCGACGCATGAACAGGATCCGCGGTGCCGCCCGCGCCGCCTCCGCCGCGGCGGCCGGGCTGCTGCTCGCCGGCTGCGGCATCAAGACGACGGGGGTCGTGGAGAGCGGGGCCCCCGCCGAGATCGCCGTGAGTGCGCCCAGCGGCACCGCGGACTCGCTGGTGTACTTCCTGACCCCCGACAGGCGGCTGATCGCCATGCGGTCCGGGTACGCCGAACCGGGGGCCCAGGGCGCGCTGTTCCGGCTGCTGGCCGGGCCGAGCCAGCGGGAGCTGGCCTCCGGCCTGGGGACCGCACTGCCCGCCGTCGACGCCGGACTCGCCGCCACGACCACCACGACCGGCCCCGTCGGCGACGTCGTGGAGGTCCACCTGCCGATCAACGTGGCCGGGCTGTCGGACCTCGCCCGCAGCCAGATCGTGTGCACCGCGGTGGCCGACGCCGCCTCGCAGGTGGAGGCGAGGCTGCGCGGCCAGGACACCGTGCTGGCCCCCGAACCCTGCCGCGCCGGCCGCCTCTGACGGCGCGCCGCGCCGCGGGGGAGGGATGGGGGCGGCGGGGGAGCGGGCAGGCCGTGCGGGCCCTCTTGCGCCGCCGGGTCCGCCCCGCCACCGTGGGCCCATGCCCGCCGCATCCCCGGACCGCACCGGAGGCCCCGCCCCCGCAGAAGGCGCCGTCCCCGACGTGTTCGACCCGCGCCTGTACGCCGCGGGCATCCCGCACGACCGCTACCGGCTGCTGCGCGACCGCCATCCCGTCGCCTGGCAGGACGAACCCGAGGTGCTGGGCTGGCCGGCCGGCCCCGGCTTCTGGGCCGTCACCCGGCACGCCGACGTCGTCCGCGTCCTGCGCGACCACACCGCCTACTCCTCCTGGGCCGGCGCCACCCAGATCCGCGATCCCGACCCCGCCGACCTGCCGTTCCTGCGCAGCACCATGCTCAACCAGGACCCGCCCGGCCACGGCCGGCTGCGCCGCACCGTCTCCCGCGCGTTCACGCCCGCCCGGGTCGACGCCTTCGCGGACCGCGTCCGCGAACGCGCCCGCACGCTCCTCGCCGGCGCCCGCGCGAAGGCCGAGGACGGCGCCTGCGACGTGGTCCCCGCCGTCACCGACGAGTACGCGCTGCTCAACCTGACCGACCTGCTGGGCATCCCGGCCGCCGACCGCGGCCTGCTCCTCGACTGGACCGTGCGCGTCATCGGCTACCAGGATCCCGAGGACGCCCCCGAGCCGCTGCGCGGGCCCGACGGCACCCCGCTCAACCCGCGCTCCCCGGCCCTCCTCGGCGAGATGTTCGCGTACGCCCGCGAACTCGCCGGGCACAAGCGGCGCCGGCCCGGCGGCGACGTCATGACGGCCCTCGCCGAGGCCTCGCTGGAGCCGGCCGAGCTGGAGATGTTCTTCTTCCTGCTGACGGTCGCCGGAAACGACACCGTGCGCTCGGCCGCCCCCGGCGCGCTGCTCGCCCTCGCCGGCGCCCCGGACGCCTACCGCCGGCTGGCCTCCGGGGCGGTGCCCGCGGACCGCGCCGTCGAGGAGCTGCTGCGCGTGCACCCGCCGGTGCTCAGCTTCCGCCGTACCGCCGCGGCCGACACCGAGCTGGCCGGCCGGACGATCCGGGCGGGCGACAAGGTCGTCGTCTTCCACGCCTCCGCCAACCACGACGAGCGGGTCTTCGCCGACCCCGGGCGCCTGCTCCTGGACCGCTCCCCCAACCCGCACGTCTCCTTCGGCGACGGGCCGCACGTCTGCCTCGGCGCCCACTTCGCCCGGCTCCAGCTGCGGGTGCTGCTGGAGGAGTGGCGGGCCGCCATGCCCGCCCCCGAACTCGCCGGACCGCCGCGCCGCCTGGTGTCGAACTTCATCAACGGGATGACGCGGCTGCCGCTGCGGGTGTCCGGGCCACCGCGGTGACGTCCTCCAGCAGCTCCACCACGTCGGGCCCGTAGGCCGCCGAGTTGACCACCTTCAGCACCAGGCAGAACGGGTTGCCGCGGTGCCGGCGGGCCAGCTCCTGGTGGTGGCGGGCGAGGTAGCGGGCCCCGGCCTGGTTGCTGACGGCCGTCTGACCGGATATCAGGAACACCGGCCGGGTGCCCGGGCCGCTCGTCAGCCGGGCCAGGACGACGTGCTCGGCCCGGCCCTTGGACCACCGGTACGTCTGCCCGCCCACCCGGATCGCCCCCCGGTCCGGGCCCGGATCCGTCGACACGTCGACGGAGACCCCCGGCAGCATCGACTCCAGGTGGGCGGCCGTCCGGGCGTTCGAGACGGGCCCGCCGACGCAGAACTCGGCCCGCTCGCCGAACCCCTGGCGGACCGTGTCGTGCGCGACGATCTGGACGTTCGCCCCGCAGTCCTTGATCAGGGCGGATATCTCCAGCAGCGCGAACGCGTCGTTGCGGTGCACCGACCCCTCCGTGCCGCCCATCTGCCGGTTCACCACGAACAGGCAGTCCGAGCCCGTCGGCAGCCCGAAGAACGCCTGCTTGCGGCGCAGCGCACGCCGCCACACGTACGTACGGGTCACCCATCCGAAGCCGCCGCTGATCGCGGTCGCCGCCAGCCCGAGCACGATGTTCCGCAGGTCTTCGTCCATGTGCCGGATGCTAGTGCCGCGGGCGCGGGGAATCACCGGGTCGCGGCAGCCGAAGTGCCCGCCGCCGCCGGGCCTTCCTGACGCGGAGGGGGCCGTGAAGTTACAGTGCCGACCGCAGCCCTGTCCCAGGGGGTCCGACAGGCCGTCGCCGACCGGAGGTACGCCATGCGCCGCCCCGCCCCACGTCTGTTAGCGCTCACAGCCGCCCTCGCCGGGGCCCTCGTGTCCACCGGCGCCGCGGCCCCGCCCGCCCCGGCCGGGGAGGGCACCCCCGCCAAGACGCCGGTCGCGGTCGGCTGGGGCGGTGTCGTCGCCAGCGTCGACCCCGACGCCACCGCCGCCGGCATCGGCGTGCTCCGCTCCGGCGGCAACGCCGTCGACGCGGCCGTCGCGACCGCGGCCGCGCTCGGCGTCACCGAGCCGTACTCCGCGGGCATCGGCGGCGGCGGGTACTTCGTCCACTACGACGCCCGCACCCGCCGCGTCCACACCATCGACGGCCGGGAGACCGCGCCCGCCTCGGCGACCGCCGCCCTCTTCCAGGAGAACGGCGTCCCCATCCCGTTCGCGGAGGGCCAGACCAGCGGCCGCGGCGTCGGCGTCCCCGGCACCCCCGCCACGTGGAAGAGCGCCCTCGACGCCTGGGGCACCCGGCCGCTCAGGCAGCTGCTGAAGCCGGCGGAGAGACTCGCGCGCAGCGGCTTCACGGTGGACGCGACCTTCCGCGCCCAGACCGAGGCCAACGAGGCCCGCTTCAGGGACTTCCCCGACACCCGGAAGCTGTTCCTGCCCGGCGGCGCCCTGCCCGTCGTCGGCTCCACCTTCAAGAACCCCGACCTCGCGGACACGTACGCGGAGATCGCCCGCAAGGGCACCGGGGCCATGTACCGGGGGCCGATCGCCGACGACATCGTCGACACCGTCCGCCGGCCGCCCGTCGACCCGGCCGCCACCCGCAACGTCCGCCCCGGCGACCTGACCGCCGCGGACCTGCGCGCGTACACCACCAAGCGGCAGGAGCCGACGCGCATCTCCTACCGCGGCCTCGACGTGTACGGCATGGCGCCGTCGTCCTCCGGCGGCACCACCGTCGGCGAGGCGCTGAACATGCTGGAGCGCACCGACCTGGGCCGGCTGTCGCAGGCCCAGTACCTGCACCGCTTCATCGAGGCCTCCCGGATCTCCTTCGCCGACCGCGGCCGCTGGGTCGGCGACCCGGCCTTCGAGCGGGTCCCGACGCGGGAGCTGCTCTCGCAGCGGTTCGCGGACGCGCGCGGCTGCCTGATCAGGCCCGACCGGGCGCTGGCCAGCCCGCTGGCGCCGGGCGACCCGCGTGACCCGCAGCCGTGCGCCGCGGCCGGGCAGGCGGTGCCGACCACGTACGAGGGGGAGAACACGACGCACCTGACGGTCGCCGACCGCTGGGGCAGCGTCGTCTCGTACACGCTGACCATCGAGTCCACCGGAGGCAGCGGGATCACCGTCCCCGGGCGGGGCTTCCTGCTGAACAACGAGCTGACGGACTTCTCCTTCGCCCCGGCCGCCCCCGGTGTGCCGGACCCGAACCTGCCGGGGCCCGGCAAGCGGCCGCGCTCGTCGATGTCGCCGACCATCGTGCTGGAGCACGGGCGGCCGGTCCTCGCGGTGGGATCCCCGGGCGGGGCCACCATCATCACCACGGTGCTGCAGACCCTGACCGGGCACCTGGACCGCGGGCTGCCGCTGGTCGACGCGATCGCCGCGCCGCGCGCCAGCCAGCGCAACCAGGCCGCCACCGATCTGGAGCCGGGGCTGTGGGACAGCCCGCTGCGCAGCGAACTGGAGGCGCTGGGCCACGCCTTCCGGCTGAACCCGGAGATCGGCGCCGCGACCGGCGTACAGCGGCTCCCGGACGGGCGCTGGCTGGCGGCCGCGGAGCGCACCCGGCGCGGCGGGGGCTCGGCGATGGCGGTCCACCCGCACGGCAGGCCGTGACGCCGGGCCGGGCGTGGCGCCGGGCCGCGGGTGAGCCGGGACCGGGCTCCGCGCGGGCCGGCGGTCACGGTGCGGTGAGGATCCTGGGGCCGGCGGCGGTGACGGCGACCGTGTGCTCCGCGTGGGCGGCGCGGCTGCCGTCGGCGGTGCGCAGGGTCCAGCCGTCCCCGTCGCAGGTGTAGTCGTCCGTCCCGCCCGCGATCAGCATCGGCTCGATCGCCAGGACCATGCCGGGGCGCAGCGGCATGCCGCGCCCCGGCCGGCCCTCGTTGGGAACGCCCGGGTCCTCGTGCATCCCGCGGCCCACGCCGTGCCCGCCGAACCCGTCGGGGATGCCGTATCCGGCCGAGCGGCAGACCGTCCCGACCGCGTGGGCGATGTCCCCGATCCGGTTGCTGGGGACGGCGGCGGCGATGCCGGCGGCGAGGGCGGCCTCCGCCGTCTCGACGAGCCGCAGGTCGGCGGGGCGGGGGCGGCCGACCGTGAAGCTGACGGCGGCGTCCCCGACCCATCCGCGCAGGCGGGCGCCGAAGTCGACGCTGACCAGGTCGCCGTCGGCGAGGGGGCGGTCGTCCGGGATGCCGTGCACGATCGCGTCGTTGACCGAGATGCACGCCGTCGCGGGGAAGGGCACCGGGGCGAACCGCGGCCGGTAGCCGAGGAACGGCGAGGACGCCCCCGCCTCCGCGAGCACCCCGCGCGCCACCCGGTCCAGGGCCCGGGGCGTCACCCCGACGCGCGCGGCCGCGCGCACCGCGGCGAGGGAGCGGCCCACGACGCGGCCCGCGGCGCGCATCTCGTCGATCTGCTTGTCCGTCTTCAACTGCACCATGCCAATAACTATACCGGTATAACTTTACCGGGATTGTTGTTGGGGGCCGGCGGTACGATGGGGCCATGGTCCGTACCCCCCTCACCCCCGAAGAGCGCGAGCGCGGCGAACGCCTCGGCGGCCTGCTCCGCGAGGCCCGCGGCGGGCGCAGCATGGTCGAGGTCGCGGCGGCGGCCGGGCTGTCCGCCGAGACCCTCCGCAAGATCGAGACCGGGCGGGCGCCCACCCCGGCCTTCTTCACCGTCGCCGCGCTGGCGCAGGCGCTCGGCCTCTCCCTGGACGACGTCGTCCGCCGCTGCGCCCTCGTCCCGGCCTGACCGGCCGGAGGCCCGGGGTGCCCCGGGCGGGCCGAACGGACCAATCCGGGATGGGAGCGGCGGGCCGCGGGGCAAGCGTGAGGGCGTGTCAGAGAGCAACGCGCCCCAGCGCCTCGGAATCGGACTCCTCGGCGCGGTCCTCGCCGCCGGCCTGCTCGTCGCCGCCTGCGCGGCCCCCGAAGACGCCCCGCACCGTACGGGCGCCCCGGGCGGCACCGCGCCCCGCGGCCCCGCACCCGCCCCACCGGACGGCCGCGACCCGGCCGGCGTGCCGTAGCCTCGCGGGATGACCCTCGAAGAGCTCGGACGCGGCAAGTACGTCAGCCTCACCACGTACCGGAAGGACGGCACGGCCGTCGCCACGCCCGTGTGGGCGGTCGCGGACGGCGGCGAGCTGTTCGTCTGGACGCGCAGCGACTCCTGGAAGGTCAAGCGGATCCGGAACAACGGCCGGGTCTCGCTCGCACCGTGCGACGTCCGCGGGCGCGTCGAGCCGGGCGCCGGCGTCCTGGAGGGAACGGCGCGGATCCTCGACGCGGACGGGCTGAAGCGGGTGCGGCGGCTGATGTCGCGCAAGTACACCTGGCAGTTCTGGGCGGTGGACCTGCCCGCCGCGGCCGCCCGCCTCGGCAAGCGCCCGCACGTGGCGATCGCCATCCGCACGTGAGGCGCCCGTAGCCCGCCCGTAACACGGGTGGTATCCAATGCGGCAATGGAGACCGCGACCTCGCCGGCGACCGCACGACTCTCCGGCTACTTACGAGGCCTGACCCGGCGGCTGGATCCGGGGGCCGGCTGGTACGGGGAGTTCCTGCGCCGGGACCCCGAGGGGCTGCGGGCCTGCCTGGAGGGCGAGGCGCTGCCGCCGTGGGACGTGGTGGAGTCGCTGCTCGCCGACCTGGAGGCGGCCCGCGGCGCCGGCATCGCGGCCCGCGAGGTCCGCTACGCGGCCCGGCTGCGCGCCGAGGCGGCCGCCGAGTGGGACCGCCTGCCCGGCGGCGCGGAGGAACTCCGCGCCCATGTCGCGGCCGCCGCCGCCCAGCGCACCGCCTGCGAAGCCGCCCTGCACGCCCTGACGGCCCGCCTCGCGGGGGCGGCCGACCGCACGGAGGCGGCGGCCCTCGCGTCCGAACACGCCTGGCTCCGCGACGACACGGCCCGCGCCGCATACCGCCACGCGGACCTCACCGCCCGCCTGGCCGCCCTCGCGCCCGCCCCGGGCCCCGCACACCCCGCCGACGCCCTCCCTGCCGTACCCGCCCAGCCGCACGCACGGCCTCCGGCGCCGGGCGGAGGCGGCGGGGAGGGGCAGGGCCGTCCAGCGCGCAGCGAACCGGCGCGAGGCGGAGAGCCCGCCCCCGACCGCACGCCGCCGGCCCCGCCGACGGCGGTGCAGCCGGGGCACAGCCCCTTGGGAGGTGCGGCCCCCCATCCGCCGCCGGCGCCCGTCCAGGGCGCCCACCCCGCCTCGGACGGGGCGCCGGACCCGGGCCTGCACGGGGCGGGCCGTCCCGGCGGGACCGGCTCCGCAGGTATGCCGCCCGCAGGCACCGCACGGCGGGCGCCCGCCGCCCACCCGGCCGACCCGCCGCAGGCGGGGCCCGCCCCCCAGGGCCCGCGCGGGACGGAGGACGCGGACCGCTCCGCGGAGGGCGGCTTCCCGGGCGGTGCCCCGGCCGCCGGCGACAAGGACCCGGAGGACGGTGCCGGCTCCGCCGTCGTGCCGCCGTCGCCGCCGTCGCGGCGGCGGGCGCGGAAGGCGGGCGGGGCGCGGTACGCGGGCGCGGCGGCCGCGGAGGACGCGCCGCCGACAGGGGTTCCGTACGACGCCGGGCCGGTACCGGCACCGGCGCCGGCCCCGCGGGGCGCGCGGTTTGCGGGGGCGTCGGAAGCGGCCGCAGCCGACCCTGCCGCCACCGACCCGGCCGCAGCCGACCCTGCCGCCGCCGGAGCCGCCCGTCCCGTCGCGGCCCCGGCCTCCGCCGTGAGCGGAACTGCCCCTGCCCCCGGGCCTGTTGCGGGCCCCGGCGCCGCCGACGGACCGGCAGCCGACATCGGGTGGACCGTGCGGGAGCTGGCCGGGCTGCGGAGTGCCGGGCGTGGCGGAGAGGCGTACGCCCTGCTGTGTGCGGCGGCCGGCTGGCCGCCCGAGCGGCTGCCCGCGCTCGCCGACGCGCTGGGGCGCGCCGGGCTCGGCGCCGACTGGGCCACCCTGCTGTGGGAGGCGGCCGCGCTGCCGCCCGAACGGCTCGCGGCGGTCGCGGCCGCGCTCGGGGCGGCCGGGCGGCACGCCGACTGCGCGGCGCTGCTGCGCCAGGGCGTGGCCCGGCCCGCCGCCGACATCGCCCAGGCCGCCACCGCGCTCCTCGACGCCGGCCGGGAGCGCGAGGCCGACGCCGTCCTGGAGGCGTTCGTACGGGCCCGGACCGCGGAGGACGCAGCCCGCACCGCCCGCCGCGACCCCGACCGGCTCGTCCCCCGCCTGCTGCGCGCCGCCGAGGCCGTCTCCGCAGGACACCGCCGCGACCTCGTCCACGCCCTGCGCGTCGCGAAACTCCCCGACTCCTGAACCGACCACCCTGTGAACGAGTCTGACCGAGCCGTGCACGATTACGACCGACTGCTCCAACCGTGCAAGGCGGTCTTGCCCCGCCGTGTGACGGGGCCTACGTTCTACTCCCTACGCACACCGTCTACGTGCGTAGAAGTCGGCGTTCCCGTCGCGAGGAGCAGCTCATGGCCCAAGTCGTCCGCGCCGCACTCGTCCAGGCCACCTGGACCGGAGACACCGAGTCGATGATCGCCAAACACGAGGCGCACGCCCGCGCGGCGGCCGCCCAGGGCGCGCGGATCATCGGGTTCCAGGAGGTCTTCAACGCCCCGTACTTCTGCCAGGTGCAGGAGCCCGAGCACTACCGCTGGGCGGAGCCCGTCCCCGACGGCCCCACCGTCCGCCGCATGCAGGACCTCGCCCGCGAGACCGGCATGGTCATCGTCGTCCCCGTCTTCGAGATCGAGGGCCCCGGCTTCCACTACAACACCGCCGCCGTCATCGACGCCGACGGCAGCTACCTCGGCAAGTACCGCAAGCACCACATCCCGCAGGTCAAGGGCTTCTGGGAGAAGTACTACTTCCGCCCCGGCAACCTCGGCTGGCCGGTCTTCGACACCGCCGTGGGCAAGGTCGGCGTCTACATCTGCTACGACCGCCACTTCCCCGAGGGCTGGCGCGCCCTCGGCCTCGCCGGCGCCCAGCTCGTCTACAACCCCTCCGCCACCCACCGCGGCCTGTCCGCACACCTGTGGCAACTGGAGCAGCCCGCCTCCGCCGTCGCGAACGAGTACTTCATCGCCGCGATCAACCGCGTCGGCCGCGAGGAGTACGGCGACAACGACTTCTACGGCACCAGCTACTTCGTCGACCCCCGCGGGCAGTTCGTCGGGGACGTCGCAAGCGACAAGGAGGAGGAACTCCTCGTCCGCGACCTGGACTTCGACCTCATCGCGCAGGTCCGCACCCAGTGGGCCTTCTACCGCGACCGCCGCCCCGACGCCTACGGAGGGCTCGTACAGCCGTGACCGACCCGACCCCCCTGCTCAGCCGCCACCGCTCCGTCATGCCCGACTGGCTCGCGCTGTACTACGAGAACCCCCTGGAGCTCACGCACGGCGAGGGCCGCCACGTCTGGGACGCCGACGGCAACCGCTACCTCGACTTCTTCGGCGGCATCCTCACGACGATGACCGCGCACGCCCTGCCCGAGGTCGCCAAGGCCGTCTCCGAGCAGGCCGGCCGGCTCATCCACTCCTCCACCCTGTACCTCAACCGCCCCATGGTCGAGCTCGCCGAGCGGATCGCCGCGCTCTCCGGCATCCCCGACGCCCGGGTCTTCTTCACCACCTCCGGCACGGAGGCCAACGACGCCGCCCTGCTGCTCGCGACCGCGTACCGCCGCTCCAACCAGATCCTGGCGATGCGCAACAGCTACCACGGCCGGTCCTTCACCACCGTCTCCGTCACCGGCAACCGCGGCTGGTCCCCGACGAGCCTGTCGCCGCTGCAGACGTACTACGTCCACGGCGCCGTCCGCACACGCGGCCCCTTCGCCGCCCTGCCCGACGCGGAGTTCACCGCGGCCGCCGTCGCCGACCTCGAGGACGTCCTCGGCCAGGCCCGCGGCTCCGTCGCCGCGCTGATCGCCGAGCCGGTCCAGGGCGTCGGCGGGTTCACCTCCCCGCCCGACGGCCTGTACGCCGCCTTCCGGGAGGTCCTCGACCGGCACGGCATCCTGTGGATCAGCGACGAGGTCCAGACCGGCTGGGGCCGCACCGGCGACCACTTCTGGGGCTGGCAGGCCCACGACCGGGGCGGCCCGCCCGACATGCTCACCTTCGCCAAGGGCATCGGCAACGGCATGTCCATCGGCGGCGTCGTCGCCCGCGCCGAGGTGATGAACTGCCTCGACACCAACTCCATCTCCACCTTCGGCGGCTCCCCGGTCACCATGGCCGCCGGCCTCGCCAACCTCGGCTACCTCCTGGAACACGACCTCCAGGGCAACGCCCGCCGCGTCGGCGGCCTGCTCCTCGAACGGCTCCGCGCCGCCGCGGCCTCCGTGCCCGCCGTCCGAGAGGTCCGCGGTCGCGGCCTGATGGCCGCCGTGGAGCTGACCCGCCCCGGCACCGACCAGGCCGCCCCCGACGCCGCGTCGGCCGTACTGGAAGCCGCCCGCCGCGGCGGCCTGCTCCTCGGCAAGGGGGGCGGGCACAACACCAGCGTGCTGCGCATCGCACCCCCGATGTCCCTCACCGTCGCCGAGGCGGAAGAGGGCGCCGACATCATCGAACAGGCCCTGCGCAGCATCGTGTAGCCGGGAGGCGCCGCATGTCCCACCGCACCCTGATCCGCGGCGGCCTCGTCGTCACCGCCGCCGACGAACTCCACGCCGACGTCCTGGTCGAGGACGGCAAGGTCGCCGCCCTCGCCGCCCACGGCTCGGCGGCCGCCGAAGCCTGGACGGCCGACCGCGTCCTCGACGCGACCGGGAAGTACGTCATCCCGGGCGGTGTCGACGCCCACACCCACATGGAGCTGCCCTTCGGCGGGACGTCCGCCTCCGACACGTTCGAGACGGGCACCCGGGCCGCCGCCTGGGGCGGCACCACCACCATCGTCGACTTCGCCGTCCAGAGCGTCGGCCGCGGCCTGCGCGAAGGCCTCGACGCCTGGTACGCGAAGGCGGACGGCAACTGCGCCGTCGACTACGCCTTCCACATGATCCTCTCCGACGTCAACGAGGCCACCCTGAAGGAGATGGACCTCCTCGTCGGCGAGGGCATCACCTCCTTCAAGCTGTTCATGGCCTACCCGGGCGTCTTCTACAGCGACGACGGGCAGATCCTGCGCGCCATGCAGCGGGCCTCCGGCAACGGCGGGCTGATCATGATGCACGCCGAGAACGGCATCGCGATCGACGTCCTCGTCGAACAGGCACTGGCCCGCGGCGAGACCGACCCCCGCCACCACGGCGAGGTCCGCAAGGTGCTGCTGGAGGCCGAGGCCACCCACCGGGCGATCCAGCTCGCCCGGGTCGCCGGCTCCCCGCTGTACGTGGTCCACGTCTCGGCGGAGGAGGCCGTGGCCGAGCTGGCGGCCGCCCGGGACAAGGGGCTGCCGGTCTTCGGGGAGACCTGCCCGCAGTACCTCTTCCTCTCCACCGACAACCTCGCCGAGCCGGACTTCCAGGGCGCCAAGTACGTGTGCAGCACGCCCCTGCGGCCGAAGGAGCACCAGGCGGCGCTGTGGCGGGGGCTGCGTACGAACGACCTCCAGGTGGTGTCCACCGACCACTGCCCCTTCTGCTTCCGCGGGCAGAAGGAGCTGGGCCGCGGGGACTTCTCGAAGATCCCCAACGGTCTCCCCGGGGTGGAGAACCGTATGGACCTGCTCCACCAGGCGGTCGTCGACGGGCACATCTCGCGCCGCCGCTGGATCGGGATCGCCTGCGCGACCCCGGCCCGCATGTTCGGCCTCTACCCGCAGAAGGGCACCATCGCGCCGGGTTCGGACGCGGACATCGTCCTCTACGACCCGCACGCCGAACAGGTCCTCTCCGCCGAGACCCACCACATGAACGTGGACTACTCGGCGTACGAGGGCAGGCGGGTCACCGGGCGCGTGGAGAGCGTCCTCTCCCGCGGCGAACTCGTCATCGACCGCCGCCAGTACACCGGCCGGGCCGGCCACGGGGCGTTCATCCACCGCTCCACCTGCCAGTACCTGTAAGGAGACCCCGCATGGACTTCGGCCTCGTCCTGCAGACCGACCCGCCCGCCTCCCAGGTCGTCAGCCTCATGAAGCGGGCCGAGCGCAACGGCTTCCGCTACGGCTGGACCTTCGACTCCGCGGTGCTGTGGCAGGAACCGTTCGTCATCTACAGCCAGATCCTCGCCAACACGCAGAAGCTGCACGTCGGCCCGATGGTCACCAACCCGGGCACCCGTACCTGGGAGGTCACCGCCTCCACCTTCGCCACCCTCAACGACATGTACGGCAACCGCACCGTCTGCGGCATCGGACGCGGCGACTCCGCGATGCGCGTCGCCGGCCGCAAGCCGAACACCCTGGCCCGCCTCGGCGAGGCCATCGACGTCATCCGCGACCTGGCGGAGGGCCGCGAGGCGAGCGTCGACGGCAACCCGGTCCGCATCCCGTGGATCAGGAACGGCAGACTGCCGGTCTGGATGGCGGCCTACGGCCCGAAGGCCCTGGCCCTGGCCGGGCAGAAGGCCGACGGCTTCATCCTCCAGCTCGCGGACCTCTTCCTCACCGAGTGGATGGTGAAGTCGGTCCGGGACGCGGCCCGAGAGGCCGGCCGAGACCCCGACGCGCTCACGATCTGCGTCGCGGCCCCGGCGTACGTGACGGCCGACGACTCCCCGGAGGCCCTGGCCCACGCCCGGGACCAGTGCCGCTGGTTCGGCGGCATGGTCGGCAACCACGTCGCCGACCTGGTCTCCCGGTACGGCGAGCACTCGGGCATGGTCCCGGACGAGCTCACCGCGTACATCAAGGACCGCCACGGCTACGACTACAGCCACCACGGCCGCGCCGGAAACCCGTCCACCGACTTCGTCCCCGACGCCATCGTCGACCGCTTCTGCCTCCTGGGCCCGGTGGAGGCCCATATCGAGAAGCTGCGGGCCCTTCGGGACCTCGGAGTCGACCAGTTCGCCGTCTACGACATGCACGACGCCCGCGAAGCCACGATCGACGCCTATGGCGCGCAGATCATCCCCGCGCTCGCCGAATGACTGCCCCTGACCGTCCGCATCTCGGGAAGGTGATTCTGACTGGCTCGTTCGCAGTTCGCGCCTTCAGTTGTTGTCCGAGCTCGTCGGCACGCTTCGGAGCGACCTCGTCCACCTCCAGGAAGCGGGGCGTCACCGCAGCGCGCAGGTGATTGATGGACTTGCGAGCGAAGGAGCAGCAATGATCCTTATCGCGGACGCGGAGGAACGACCCTTGCAGCCCTGGACGGCCGAGCCCGCAACATGATCAGCCGGGTACGCTGACCGCGCCAGCACACCACCGGTCCAAGCCGGAGCAGCGTCCAAGCCGATCCGGTAGTCCCAGGGGAGGAACGCGTGCACGACCCGATCACGATCGAGGCCATCGCCCACGTCGTCGGCGGCCACCAGACGCCGGCCGACGACTACCAGGGCGGAGTCGAATCGATCATCCGCCTGCGCCCGGACCTTCCGCCGGACACGTTGCGCGGCATCGACAGGTTCTCCCACCTGATCGTGACCTGGCACTTCCACCTCGGCTCCGACGCCGACCTCCACCTCGGGGCCCGCAGCCCCCGCAACGACCCGACCTGGGAGCCCACCGGCACCTTCGTGCACCGAAACCACCGGCGCCCCAACCGCATGGCAACCTCCTTCCCGCGCCTGCTCAAGGTGGACGGCAGAGACCTCTACGTCACCGACCTCGACGCCGTCGCCGGAACTCCCGTCTACGACCTCGCCCCGTACTTCGAGGAGATGGGTCCCCGCGGCCCTGTCACCACTCCGGCCTGGCCGGCGGCGATGCTGGCGAACTACTGGGACCCCGCGGAGAACCGCCCCGAGTAGGACCTCGCGTGCCGGTACCTGCGACGGCAAGGCAGAGCGTCGGCGGTGGGTCCGTTGCTCTCGGAGGGCGGGCGAGGTGGGAGTTTCCCGGTCTGACGCTGCCTGAGCGAGGCCCTGACTGCTCCGCCGAGACCCACCACATGAACGTGCACTATTCGGCGTACGAGGGCAGGCGGGACACCGGGCGCGTGGCAAGCGTCCTCTCCCGGGGAGAAACCGTCGCCGACCGCTTCTGCCTCCCGGGCGCGGCCGACGCCCGCACCGAGAAGCTCCGCGCCCTCCGCGACCTCGGAGTCGACGGGCAGCAAGTGATTCCGGCGGTCAACGGCTGGCGTCGCCGCATCCCCTCCGGGCACATGGGGGGCTCACGACGACCGCTCGGACGGCGGGACAGGGGCGGTCACAGCACGGCGCGCAGGAAGGAGCGGGTGCGCTCGTGCTCCGGGGCTTCGAAGACCCGGTCCGGCGGACCGGATTCCAGGACGCGGCCGTGGTCGAACATCAGGATCCGGTCTGACACCTCGCGGGCGAAGCCCATCTCGTGCGTCACGCACAGCAGGGTGATGTCCGTGGTCAGAGCGACGTCGCGCAGGACGTCCAGTACGCCCGCCGCGAGCTCCGGGTCGAGAGCCGACGTGACCTCGTCGAGCAGCAGCACCTCGGGGCGCATCGCCAGGGCCCGGGCGATGGCCACCCGCTGCTGCTCTCCCCCGGAGAGCCGGGCCGGACGGGCCTCCCTGCGGACTGTCAGGCCGACGAGGTCGAGCAGTTCCAGGGCCCGGGCCTCCGCCTCGTCCCGGTCCACGCCGAGCACGTGCACCGGGGCCTCCACGACGTTCTCCAGTACGCTCATGTGGGGGAAGAGGTTGAACTGCTGGAACACCATGCCGACGCGCCGCCGGGCGGTGCGCAGGTAGCGCTCGTCGGACGGGACGAGTCCGCCCGCCGGCCCTTGGGGCATGTGGGAGTAAGGGCGTCCGGCGAGGTGGATGATGCCCTCCGTGACCCGCTCCAGGGTCATCAGCAGCCGCAGGATCGTGGTCTTGCCCGAGCCGCTCGGCCCGATCAGCGTCACCCGCTCGCCGGGGGCGACCGACAGGTCGAGGCCGTCCAGGACGGTCCGGGCGCCGAAGCGCTTGACCACCCCCTCGAAGCGGATCATCTCGGGACCGTGCGTCTTCGGGTCAGTGGGCAAGTCGCTTCTCCAGACGTCGCATCAGCAGGGCGGTGGGGCAGCTCGCCAGCAGGAAGACCACCGCAGCCGTGGTGTAGGCCTCCAGGTAGGCGAAGTGGGTGCTGCCGTACTCGTTCGCGCGGTGGACCATCTCCGGCACGGCGATCACCGCCAGGTAGGGCGTTTCCTTGAACATCGAGATGACGTAGTTGCCGAGGGACGGCAGCACGTTGCGTACCGCCTGCGGTATCACCACAGCCCTCCACACGCGCCTGCGCGGCAGGGACAGGGCGACGCACGCCTCCCACTGCCCGCGGGGCACGGAGTCGATTCCGGCCCGGTAGACCTGGGCCGTGTACGCCGCGTAGTGGACGCCCAGTACGGCGGTCCCCAGGGTGAGGGCGTCGCCGCCGGGGACGAGCACCCAGACGGCGAACAGCTGCACCAGCAGCGGGGTGGAGCGGATGAACCCGGTCGCCGCGGCGACGGGCAGCGTGATCCATCGGGTGCGTGCGCGCAGCAGGAGCGCGACCGCCAGGCCGAGGAGCAGTGCGAGCACCGAGCCGAGTGCGGTCGCCGTGAGGGTGAGCCCGAACCCCTGGAGCACCGCGGGCAGGCCGTCCCGTGCCGTGTCCCACGACCACATCAGGCCTCACCGCCTTCGGGCCGCCGCCCCAGCCGGGCTGCCGCTGCCGACTCCAGGAGGTTCATGCCGGAGGACAGGAGTGCCGCGAGGGCGAAGTACATCAGCAGCAGGGTCAGGTACGCGGTGGCGGTGTCCCCGGTCGCGGAGCGGAGCTGGTCCAGCTGGAAGGTGAGGTCGGAAACGGTGATCAGCGACAGCAGCGGGGTCGCCTTCAGCAACTGGATGAGGAGGTTCCCGAAGGGCGGGATCATCAGCACCGCCGCCTGGGGCAGGACCACCCGCCGCAGCCGCAGCCAACGCCCCATCCCGAGGGCGACCGCGGCTTCCGACTGGGTGGGCGGCACCGCGCTCACCGCTCCGCGGACGACCTCCGCGCCGTACGCGCCGAAGTTCAGGCCGAGGGCGAGCACTCCGCAGGCCAGCGGCTCCAGGCGGAAGCCGAGGACCGGCAGGGCGAAGAACAGCCAGAACAGCTGGACGTAGAGCGAGGTCCCGCGCAGGAACTCCACGGCCAGGCGGGCCGGAGCGCGCACCGAGCGTTTCGGCGAGCCGGCGGGCAGACCGAGCGCGAACGCCACCGCCAGGGCAGCGGCGGCCCCCAGCACGGTGGCGAGGACGGTGGTCCACAGTCCGTCCGCGACCCGGGGCGCCGCTCGGACGAACTCGTCGAAGAACTCGTTCATACGAGGCCCCGTCCGTCACGCCCGGCAGAGGTCGGCCGTACGCAGGGACGCCGGAGGCACCTCGCGCTCGGTGAAGCCGTACCTGCCGAGCAGCCGCACGTACCGCGCCGGATCGCCGGTGATGCCGGCGAGTTCCCGGTTGAAGGCGTCCCTCAGCGCACCGGCACCCGGGCGGAAGACCGCCCCGCCCGGGCTGTACCTGGGCTTCCCCTCCAGCTCGGGCACGAACGGCTCCAGCACCTCCACCGGGGCCGCCTGGTTGACCTTGGCGAGCCAGCGCAGCGAGATGCCGGTCAGGGCGAAGGCGTCGATCCGCCCGGCGACCAGGGCGTCGAGGCCGTCCTGCTGCTTGGCGAGCGCCTTCACCGCCGAGGGGGAGACGCCTGCGGCCTTCGCGTACGCGGCTTCCACGGCCGCGGTGAGCACCCCCACCGCCACGCCCTGCTCCGCGCAGGACTTCAGGTCGGACAGCCCGTGCGGGTTGCCCTTGCGCACCATCAGCGCGGTGGGGGAGACGAACTCCGGCTCGGAGAAGATCACCTTGGCGCACCGTTCGGGGGTGATGGCCATGCCCGCGCTGACCACGTCGAACCGTCCGGCGAGGAGCCCGGGGATCAGTGCGCCGAAGTCCGTCAGGGCGGGCCGCAGCTCGGGCACGCCCAGCGCGGTGAAGATCTCCCGGTGCAGGGTGGGGGCCTCCCCGGCGAGCGTGCCGCCGTCCTGGAAGCCGAACGGGGCCTCCCCGGCGAACCCGACCCGGACGAAGCCCTGTTCGCGCAGTCCGTCCAGCAGGGCGGCGTCCCCGTCGGGGGCTCCGGTGCCCGGTTCGGTCCTGCTGCACGCGGTGGTCAGGGGCGGAAGCAGCGCGGCACCGGTGAGCAGCGCTGCACGGGAGAGCAGTCGTCTGCGGCTGGGGTGGGCGGGCCGGGGCATCAGGGGTTCCTTTCTCCGAGGTGGGGACGGTCGCCCGGTGCGGGCCGCGGCAGACGGGCCGACGGCCCGGGACCGGGTGTGCGTCCTGGGGCGCGGCCCGGTTCAGCCGACGGGTGTGAAGTCGCGCGACGCGATGTACGAGGGGCGTCGTACGGGGGCGGCGAAGGGCTGGACGGGGCGGTTCTCCACGCTGTTGAACACGAGGAAGACGTTGCTGCGCGGGAACGGGGTGATGTTGTCGCCGGAGCCGTGCATCGCGTTGCAGTCGAACCAGGTGGCGGAGCCTGCCTCACCGGTGAACAGCCGGATGCCGCAGGCCGAGGCGAACGTGGAGAGCGCCTCGTCGGAGGGGGTGCCGGCCACCTGCATCTGGAGTGACCGCTTGTAGTTGTCCTCGGGGGTCTCGCCGGCGCAGCCCAGGAAGGTCCGGTGCGATCCGGGCATGATCATGAGTCCGCCGTTGGTGGCGTAGTTCGGCGTCAGCGCGATGGACACCGAGACGGTGCGCATGTTCGGCAGCCCGTCCTCGGCGTGCCAGGTCTCGAAGTCGGAGTGCCAGTAGAAGCCGCTGGCGCCGAATCCGGGCTTGAGGTTGATGCGGGACTGGTGCACGTACACGTCGGACCCGAGGATCTGCCGCGCCCGGTCCGCGACCCGCGGGTCGGCCGCCAGGCCGGCGAAGACCTCGCTGATCCGGTGGACCTCGAACACGGAGCGCACGGAGCCGGACTTGGGCTCGACGATGGACCGGTCGTCGGCACGCACGGCGGGGTCGGACAGCAGGCGCTCCATCTCGGTCCGGTAGGTGTCCACCTCGGCGGGGGTGATGAGCTGCTCGACGGAGAGGAAGCCGTCGCGGTCGAACTGTTCGAGCTCCCGGGCCCAGAACGGGCCCGCGGTTCCGGGCTCGGACCACACGACGGGGTCCTTGCGCCCGATGAAGGCCTCCTCGGCCCCCCGGGTGGGGTAGAGGTCGGTGGTGGCGCGGGCGGAAGCAGTGCTCATGGTGGTGCTGTCCTCGTTCCTTTCGGCGGAGGCCGGTCGGCCGGCGATCAGATCGGGCAGGCCGGGCACGTCAGGCCGGGTCCGGTTCGGTGAGCAGCGGGTAGACCCCGTTGTCGTCGTGGTCCTCGCGCCCGGTGACGGGCGGGTTGAAGACGCACAGGCAGCGGAACTCCCGCTTCACGCGCAGGGTGTGGCGCTCGTGGCCGTCAAGCAGGTACATGGTTCCCGGCGTGATGGCGTGGGTCTCGCCCGTCTCCTCGTCGGTGAGTTCTGCCTCGCCGTCCAGGCACACCACGGCCTCGACGTGGTTCGCGTACCACATGGAGGTCTCGGTGCCGGCGTAGAGCACGGTCTCGTGGAGGGAGAAGCCGACGCGTTCCCTGGCCAGGATGATGCGTTTGCTCTCCCAGGTCCCGGAGGCGGACTTCACATGGCGGTCGGTGCCCTCGATGTCCCGGAACGATCGAACGATCACGGTGCAGGTGCCTTTCGTGGTGAGGTGCGGGGTCGCGGCCGGTGGTCAGGCGGTGTCGCGGACGGCACGGGCGAGGATGCCCAGCCCTTCGTCCAGTTCGCTCGCGGTGACGGTGAGGGGCGGCAGCAGCTTGACCACTTCGTCCTGGGGGCCCGAGGTCTCGATGAGCAGGCCGTGTTCGAACGCCTTGCGGCACACGGCAGCGGCGCGCTCCTTGTGGGTGAACTCCAGGCCCCAGACCAGGCCGCGCCCGCGGTACGTGGCGCCGAGCCGTCCGTGCTCCGCGCACAGCTCGCGCAGGGACCGCTCGATCCGCCCGCCGTTGACCAGGGTGTGTTCGCGCAGGGCTCCGTCGCGCCAGTAGGTCTCCAGGGCGGCCGTCGCGGTGACGAAGGCGGGGTTGTTGCCGCGGAAGGTGCCGTTGTGCTCGCCCGGCTCCCACAGGTCGAGCTCGGGCTTGAACAGGCACAGGGCCATGGGCAGCCCGTACCCGCTGATGGATTTGGACACCGTGACGATGTCGGGGACGATCCCGGCCTCCTCGAAGGAGAAGAACCCGCCGGTGCGGCCGCAGCCCATCTGGACGTCGTCGACGATCAGCAGCATGTCGCGCCGCCGGCACAGGTCGGCCAGACCGCGCAGCCACTCGGCGCGCGCGACGTTGACCCCGCCCTCGCCCTGGACGGTCTCCACGATCACCGCGGCGGGGTGGTTGAAACCGGAGCCCTGGTCCTCCAGCAGGCGCTCGAACCAGAGGAAGTCCGGAACCCTCCCGTTCAGGTAGTTGTCGAACGGCATGGGAGTGGTGTGCACGAGGGGGATGCCGGCCCCGGCACGCTTGAAGGCGTTGCCGGTCACCGCGAGCGAGCCCAGCGACATGCCGTGGAACGCGTTGGTGAACGACACGACGGCCTCGCGCCCCTTGGCCTTGCGGGCGAGTTTCAGGGCCGCCTCGACGGCGTTGGTGCCGGTCGGGCCCGGGAACATGACCTTGTACGGCAGCCCTCGGGGTTCGAGCACCGCCGAGTGGAACGTCTCCAGGAAGGCGCGCTTGGCCGTGGTCGACATGTCCAGGGCGTGGGTGATCCCGTTCCGCCCGATGTAGTCGAGCAGGGCGCGCTTGAGGACGGGATTGTTGTGGCCGTAGTTCAGCGAGCCCGCGCCGGCGAAGAAGTCGAGGTAGGTGCGGCCCTGTTCGTCGTGGATCCGGCTTCCTTCCGCACGGTCGAAGACGACCGGCCAGGCGCGGCAGTAGCTGCGCACCTCCGACTCCACGGCGTCGAAGACGGTCCGGCCAGGTGCTGTCGTGGTCAAGATTCTTTCTCCAGAGGTGTGGGGATACCGACTGCCTCGTGAGCCGGCGCCGGTTCGGTGCCCGCGGTGCGCGGGCGGTTCAGAAGGACAGGGGCGCGATGCGGTGGAGCACCTCGGACTCGTGCCGGCAGTCGGCGAACCGGTCCGCGGGGAAGAGGGTCTCCCGCGTGACGCGGGCGCCGTGCCGCTCGGCGTACGAGGTGAAGAGCCGCTCGGACGCGGCGTTCCCGGGGGTGATGGTGGTCTCCAGGCGGTCGATGCCGTGCTCGGTGGCGACACGCAGGGAGAGCCCGTCGAGCAGCGCCCCGCCGACGCCCAGACCGCGCACGGACTCGTCGACCGCGATCTGCCAGATGAACAGGGTGCCCGGAGCATCGGGACGGACGTAGCCGGTCACGAATCCCATGACTCGCCCGGTGCGGTCACGGGCGACGGCGGAGGTGCCGGCGAAGTCACGGCACCAGAGCAGATAGCTGTAGACGGAGTTCACGTCCAGGGTTTTCGCCTCGCGTGCCAGTCGCCACAGAGCGGGGCCGTCCTCGGGCCCGGGGCGGTCCAGGCGCAGGCCGGAAGGGGAGCGGAGCGGTGTTCGGAGGGATGCCGGGTCTGCATGAGCAGTGGTCATGCGGGCCGAAGTTACCCAGCAGCGGACGAAATGACATGCGGCGTAGGGCTTTTGCTGTGGGTGTTGACTGTGATATTCGCGCGAACCGATTCGGTGCCGAGGAAACCATTCGGCACCCAATCGGCGTACGGATATGTCCGGATATCTCCCCCTGGTGCGGCCGTTGGTAACGAGAACGCAACGCATTTGCTCTGTGCCAGATTTGCGACGTAAAAGTTATCTCTTCGACGGGCGGGGGGAGGTTTTCGCCGCAACGGCCTGGATACAGGGGTGCGGCGGTCGGCGGCGGTCCCGAGTCCGGGGCTCCCGGGAGCGTGGCCGCCTCGTGCGGTAGGGCAGGGCATGCCCGAACACCCGCGGCGGCTGCCCGGCGGCGCCCGGACTGCGGGACTCCGGTTTCAGCCGAGGACAGCCAGCAGCTCGTTGCACGCCTCCTCGCACGACCTGCACGCCCCGGCACAGACGCGGCAGTGCTCGTGGGCGTCGGCGTGCGAGGCACACTCGTCGCCGCAGGCCTTGCACACCGCGGCGCATGCCGTGAGGATCGCGCCGGTGACGTTGGCGTCGTAGCCGGTGTGCCGGGAGAGTACGGCCGCGGTGGCGGTGCAGATGTCGGCGCAGTCCATGTCCGTGCGGATGCACTTGGTCAGCTCGCTCACCATGCCCTCGGACAGACACGCGTCCGCGCAGGCCGTGCAGGCCTGCGCGCACGCGATGCACTCCTCGATGCAACGCGTGAGCTTCGCCTGGTCGATGGACCCGAGGTCGGCCGGATGGGTGGCGAGCATCTCTTCGACAGTGCTGGTCATGTCGGTGCTCCTTTCACCTTGCGGTGTGTCGCGACCGGGTGCCGTCCGGTGCTCTGCCCGGCTGCCACGCGCTGAGCTCGTCCCGCTCCGCCCGGTCGACGGGCGGGTCGCCGCGTTGGAAGCCCCAATCCCGGCCCCGGTGGGTTCCAGCGGCGCCTACCCCGGAAGGCCGGGAGGACACGCGCACGCCGTCGCCCGGCAGCGAGCCGGCGGACCGGAGGGTTCGGGTGCCCACCCGCGTGCCGCCGACCGCCGACCGCCGACCGCCGACCGGCGTCCGCGGCCCGTCCCGCAGTGCAGTCCGGCCCACCGTGCTGTCGCCATGGAGGGCGAGGCGGTCGTCGGCGTGGTCACCGGCTCCGACATCAGCCGGGGTGACATCATGGCTTGCCTCTTCCGGCCGGTGGAAGCGGGCCGCCCGGGGTCCGGCCGCGCGGATCGGCCGGTCCGGATCCAGCCGCCGGAGACGGATGCAGCAGCCGCCGGAGTCGGGACCGGCCCACTCCCCGGACCGAGAGCGGAGGGCAGGGCGCTGAACGGATACGGGTGGGACATCGCGCTCATCGCCGCCCTCATCGTCCTCAACGCGCTCTTCGCGGGCACCGAGATCGCCCTCGTCTCCCTGCGCGAAAGCCAGCTGCGCAGGCTGCGCCGGAAAGACGGGTCCGCCGCGGCAGCCCGCCTCGTCCGGCTGACGGACGACCCCAACCGCTATCTCGCCACCATCCAGATCGGCATCACCCTGGCAGGCTTCCTCGCCTCGGCCACCGCCGCCGTGTCCCTGGCGGAGCCGCTCGTGCCCCTCCTGGCATTCGCGGGCCGGGCCGCAGCCCCGCTCGCCGTGGCCCTGGTCACCGCGCTGCTCACCTTCGTCACCCTGGTCGTCGGAGAGCTGGCACCCAAACGCCTCGCGATGCAGTACCCGCAGCGCTGGTCGCTCATCGCCGCCACACCGCTGAACGCTCTGGCGACGCTGGCCCGTCCCGTCGTCTGGTCGCTCGGCGAGACGACGAACCTCCTGGTCAGGCTCCTGGGAGGCGATCCGAAGGCAGGCAGCCAGCCGCCCACCCCGGAGGAGCTCCGCGACATGGTGGTCAGCCACCGGGGACTGACCCCGGAACAGCGCACCATCATCTCCAGCGCCCTGGAGATCCACGAGCGGACGCTCCGCGTGGCACTCGTTCCGCGCCGCGCCGTGTTCACCCTCTCGTCGGAGGTCTCGGCGGCCCGGGCCCGCACCGAGCTCGCCCGTGCAGGGCACTCGCGGGCACCGGTGGTCACGGCGGCCGGCTTCGAGGAAGTCGTCGGCGTGGTCCACATCAAGGACGTGACCACCAGCGAGGACGACACCCCGGTGGGTGACCTGGCACGCCCGGCCACCGTCTTCACGGAGTACATGAAGGTCACCGAGGCGCTGCGCCGCTTCCAGGCGGACCGGCAGCAGTTCGCCCTCGTCACCGACGAGCACGGGTCGGTGGAGGGCATCGTCACCCTGGAGGACCTGCTGGCAGAGATCGTCGGGGAGATCTACGACGAGACGGTCCGCGACAGCCAGGACGTGATCCCCCAGCCGGACGGCTCCTGGCTGGCACCCGGCTCCTTCCCCGTCCGCGGCCTGCCCGACCTCGGGATCGATCCGTCCGACCTCGGGGAAGCCGGCCCCTACACCACCGTGGCCGGCCTGGTCCTGCACAGGCTGGGCCGCCTCCCCGAACCGGGCTCCGCCGTCGGGGTCGGGCGTTGGGCGGTCGAGGTCACCGCGGTCGACAAGGACGTCATCGAGGAGGTCCGGATCCGGCCCGCGGCCGGCGGAGAGCCGCCGGACCGCAAGCCCTCGGCCGGCCGCCGGAACGGGGACGCGACCACCGGGTAGGTGCGGCGGAGTCCGGGGCGAGACGGTGGGGCGTACTCCCCCGAGCCGGAAAGGGGTGGACCCACCTCCGGTGGGCAGGGGCAGGCCACATGACCCGGAAGGAGGCGGTCATCATGGCCGGCACAGGCCTGGGCCTCCGCGTCGTGGTGGGCATCGACGGCTCCGAGCCCTCATACGAGGCACTGCGCTGGGCGGTCCGGTACGCAGCCGTCATCGGCGGTCACGTCGATGCCGTCGCGGCCTACGACCTGCCCGGCGGCGTGGGCTGGTCCGCTCCTGCGGTGGACGCCGACTTCGACGCCGCACATGCGAGGTCCAAGATGAGGGAGGAGCTGCGGACTGTGGCCCGGGAGGCGCGGTCGGACGTACGGATGGAAGACCGCCTCGTCCGAGGACGCCCGGCCGAGGTGCTCCTTGCGGCAGCCGAGGGAGCGGAGGTGCTGGTCGTCGGCAGCCGCGGCCGGGGCGGCTTCGCCGGCCTGACGCTGGGGTCGGTGAGCCAGCAGTGCGCCAGGCATGCCCCCTGCCCTGTGGTGATCGTCCGCAGAGGTACGGGTACGGGTGCGGACCCGGCCGGTGAACCGGCCTGAGACGCCGTGGACCGGCAAAGCGCGACCCGGCACCGTGCCGGCGGGCGCGGGGCGGGCCGGCCGGGGCGTGCACCGCGTGCTGCTCTGCGTCCCTGAGCAGCGCCCGCCGCGCCGCAAGGGGCGCCATGCACCAGAATTGCCAGAGTCGGTGAGTTCGGCGCCGCCCAGGGGAGTGTGACCGGCGTGCTCGATGTGCCGCTCTGGTTGTGGATCGCGTTCGCCGCGACGGTGGTGGTCTCGCTGGCGGTCGACCTGCTGGCCCACCGCAGCGCCCACGTCATCGGGTTCAAGGAGGCAGCCGCCTGGAGCGGGCTGTGGGTCGGCCTCGCGCTCGCCTTCGGCGGCGTCGTCTTCCTCGTCCTCGGCACGACCGCCGGGACCGAGTACACGACCGCGTGGCTGCTGGAGAAGAGCCTGTCGGTCGACAACCTGTTCGTCTTCGCCGTGATCTTCGGCTACTTCAAGGTCCCCCGCGCCTACCAGCACCGCGTCCTGTTCTTCGGAGTGATCGGCGCCCTCGTCTTCCGCGGCGTCTTCCTCACCCTCGGCGTGGCCGCGGTCAGCCGCTTCACCGCCGTCCTGTTCGCCTTCGCCGCCCTCCTCTTCTACAGCACCTACAAGCTCCTCAAAGAGGAGGAGGACTTCGACCCGGGCAGTAGCCTCGCTGTACGGATGCTGAGGAGGATCGTTCCGGTCCGCGACGAGTACGAGGGAACGAAGTTCTTCGTCAGGGAGGCCGGCAAGCGTGTGGCGACCCCGCTGCTCGCGGTGGTCGTGGCGATCGAGGCGGCAGACCTGATCTTCGCCGTCGACAGCGTCCCGGCCGTCCTCGCGGTCAGCGACGACATCTTCATCGTCTACACCAGCAACGCCTTCGCGATCCTCGGCCTGCGTGCCCTGTACTTCATGCTCGCGGGCCTCCTGGACCGGTTCCACTACCTCAACACCGGCCTCGCCGTCATCCTCTCCTTCATCGGCGTCAAGCTCATCCTCCAGGCGTCCCACAAGATGATCAGCCCGTCGATCCCGGAGATCCCCTCCCCGCTCAGCCTGGCCGTCATCGCCGCCATTCTCACGGTGTCCATCGTGTTCAGCCTGCGCCTGCCGGCCCCGGCCCGGCCGCCGACGGCCGGTGACGCGGAGGACCGGCAACCCCCCGCCCCTCCTGATCCTCCCGATCCTCCGCCCCCGCCGCGCCGGCAGTAGGAGTACGCGGCCGCCGACCGGAGCCGCTGCCGCGATCCTCCCCTCGCCCTACCATTAAAGAATGGGTAAAACGCAGCACGAGACCGGGCCGCAAGGCGTGCTTGTCTGCCCGGTGTGCAAGCAGCACGTCGACACCGTGATCAAGCGACGGCACAAGACGCTCGGCGTCTTCGTCCCCGTGTGGGAGCAGGGCCCCTGCCGCAATCCCGACTGCCCCGCCTACTCCGACTACCCGAGGCACACCCAGCCGCAGCACCGCGGTTGAGCGCCGCCACCTCCCTCGCGGGGGCGAAGCCGCCGGCGCCCCTGCGCTGCCCCCGTGGGGCCCCTACGGGGTGTCGTCCGCGGGGTCGGACCAGCCCAGGGGGAGCGGATCGGCGTCCCCGGCCCCGGAAGACGGTTCGCGGCCGGCGGCGTTGAAGGCGTTCAGCGCGGAGACGAGGGCGCTGCGCTGGGAGGGGTCGAGCCGGCGCAGGATGCCGGTGATCTCCGCCCGGCGCCGTGCGGTCACGTGCCGGACGACCCGCTGACCCTCCTCGGTGAGGCTCTGCACCGTCTCACGCCGGTTGGCGGGGTTGGTCCGGCGGCTCACCAGGCCGGCCGCGATCAGCCGGTCCACCATCCGCATGGCGGTGGACGGCTGGACTCCGAGGTGCTCCGCGAGCACCACCAGCTTGGACGGCCCGCGGGTCGACAGGACCACGAGCATCCGGAACTGCGGCAAGGTGATGGTCTCCTCGACCGTCGCCAGCGACCGTGCCGACACGGCCACCAGCAGGCGGGACGCCGTCAGTACGGCGCGCGTGACGGCCTCGATGTCGTCCTGCGCCGGGTCGGTCTCCTGATGCTCGTGCATACGACCCTTTGTACCCTGCGCCGACGGTCTGCTTGTCCGGTTCCGGCGCGGCCAAACCCACGAATCGCCCTCAAAGGCATAACGTTCCGATCGCGAACGTGGCACTGAGCAAAGATGTAATCTTTTCGTTATCTAGTCCACTGCGTGCCACTTTCGACCGATTTGCTCAAACATCTTGTTGACTTTGTCACTTTGCGGCGAGTGGAGGCGGCTGCGGGGATAGCACTCCGGCCTGCCCAGGGCAAGGCCCGCGCCCCATGCGATTTCACTTTCTGCTGGGTAAGTTCGGCCCGCATGACCAGTACCCGCCCTCCGGCTCACCGGCGGCGGCGGCCCCGGAGCGGGTCCCGTCCCGGTGGACCCCGTGGCCCACGGCCCTGTCATGCCGGCGGTCCGCGCCGCATTTGCAGCCGCACGGCGGAGCGGACCGGCTCGAAGCAGAAAGCACCGAACTGTTGTTGACACGAACGACCATTCACGCGGACGGCACCTGGCGCGACGCGCTCAGCGGTGAGACGCGGGAGATCCTCGACCCGGCGGACGGCCTGCCCTTCGCGGTCGTCGCCGAGGGCGGCGCGGAGGACGCCGACGCCGCCGTCGCCGCGGCGCGTGCCGCCTTCGACTCCGGCGCCTGGCCGGGCACCCCCGTGGCCGAGCGGGCCGCGCTGCTGCGCCGTACCGCCGGGCTCCTGGTCCGCGACCGCGAGGAACTGGCCCTCCTGGAGAGCCGCGACGCCGGGAAGACGCTCGCCGAGGGGCGAGCCGACGTCGACTGCGTCGCGGACGCCTTCCGCTACTTCGCCGACCTGGTCCTGGCCGAGGGGCCGGGCCGCGTCGTCGACGCCGGCAGTGACACCGTGCACAGCGTCGTCGTCCACGAGCCGGTGGGCGTGTGCGCGATGATCACGCCCTGGAACTACCCGCTTCTGCAGGCGAGTTGGAAGATCGCGCCGGCCCTGGCCGCCGGCAACACCTTCGTGGTCAAGCCGAGCGAGATCACCCCGCTCAGCACCGTCGCGCTGATCGCGCTGCTCGCCGAGGCCGGACTCCCGAGCGGCGTCGCGAACCTCGTCACCGGCCCCGGCCACACGGTCGGCGCCCGGCTCGCCGAGCACCCCGACGTCGACCTCGTCTCGTTCACCGGCGGCCTCACCAGCGGGGTGAAGGTCGCGCAGGCGGCGGCACCCGGCGTCAAGAAGGTCGCCCTGGAGCTCGGCGGCAAGAACCCGAACGTGGTCTTCGCCGACGCCTGCCGGACCGCGGAGGGCTTCGACACCGCCGTCGACCAGGCCCTCAACGCCGCCTTCATCCACAGCGGGCAGGTCTGCTCCGCCGGCTCCCGGCTGATCGTCGAGGAGTCGGTACGGGAGCGCTTCGTGGCCGAGCTGAGCCGCCGGGCCGCCCGGATCAGGCTGGGCCGGGGCACCGAGGACGGCGTCGAGTGCGGCCCGCTCGTCTCACTGGCCCAGCTGGAGCGCACCGAGGAGTACGTCGCGTCCGCGCTCGCCGAGGGGGCCGTGCTGCGCAGCGGCGGACGCCGCCCCGAGCCCTCCGCCACCAGGCCCGCCGGCGGGTACTTCCACGAGCCCACCGTCCTCGACCGCTGCCACCGGCGCATGCGCGTGATCCGCGAGGAGGTCTTCGGCCCCGTCCTCACGGTGGAGACCTTCCACACCGAGGACGAGGCGGTCGCTCTCGCGAACGACACCGAGTACGGGCTTGCGGGAGCCGTCTGGACCGCGGACGCGGCCCGGGCCCGCCGGGTCGCCGGCCGGCTGCGCCACGGCACCGTGTGGATCAACGACTTCCACCCCTACCTCCCGCAGGCCGAATGGGGCGGCTTCGGCAAGTCCGGCGTGGGACGCGAGCTCGGCCCGTCCGGCCTCGCCGAGTACCGCGAGACGAAGCACGTCTACCAGAACCTGGCGCCCCGCCCCGTCCGGTGGTTCTCCGGCTGACCCCCGCTCTGCCCCGGCGGGTGCGGCGCCCGCACCGCCCGGGAGCCGGAACAGCCACCCGTACGCCCCCACGCTTCATGGAGTGAACACAGGATGTCCGACCGCACCTACGACTACGTCATCGTCGGCGGTGGCACCGCCGGTTCGGTGATCGCCTCCCGCCTCACGGAGGACCCCGCCGTCACCGTCGCCGTCATCGAGGGCGGCCCGTCCGACGTCGACCGCCCCGACGTCCTCACCCTGCGCCGCTGGATGGGCCTGCTCGGCGGCGACCTGGACTACGACTACCCCACCACCGAACAGCCGCGCGGCAACTCCCACATCAGGCACAGCCGGGCCCGCGTCCTCGGCGGCTGCTCCTCGCACAACACGCTGATCGCGTTCAAGCCGCTGCCGTCCGACTGGGCCGAGTGGGCCGCGATGGGCGCCGACGGCTGGGACGCCGCGTCGATGGACCCGTACTTCGGCAAGCTCCTCAACAACATCGTCCCGGTCGACGAGAAGGACCGCAACGCCATCGCCCGCGACTTCGTGGACGCGGCGCAGGAAGCCCTCGGCGTGCCCAAGGTCGAGGGGTTCAACCGCAAGCCCTTCCACGAGGGGGTCGGCTTCTTCGACCTCGCCTACCACCCGGAGGACAACAAGCGCTCCTCCGCCTCCGTCGCCTACCTGCACCCCTACCTGGACCGGCCCAACCTGCACCTGCTGCTGGAGACGTGGGCGTACCGGCTGGAGTTCGACGGCGTCCGCGCCACCGGCGTACGGGCGCGCGCCGCCGACGGCGAGGAACTCGTCGTACGGGCCTCCCGCGAGGTGGTCGTCTGCGCCGGAGCGGTGGACACGCCGCGGCTGCTGCTCCACTCCGGCATCGGGCCGCGCGAGCAGCTGGCCGGACTCGGCATCGACGTCCGCCACGACCTCCCGGGCGTCGGCGAGAACCTGCTCGACCACCCGGAGTCCGTGATCGTCTGGGAGACCCGCGGTCCGATACCCGAGAACTCCGCGATGGACAGCGACGCCGGACTGTTCGTACGCCGCGACCCGGAGTCCGCCGGACCCGACCTGATGTTCCACTTCTACCAGGTGCCGTTCACCGACAACCCCGAGCGGCTGGGCTACGAACGGCCCGCGCACGGCGTGTCGATGACACCGAACATCCCCAAGCCCCGCAGCCGCGGCCGGCTCTACCTGACCAGTGCCGACCCCGAGGCCAAGCCGGCCCTGGACTTCCGCTACTTCACCGACGAGGACGACCACGACGCCCGCACCCTCGTCGACGGCATCAGGATCGCCCGGAGGATCGCCGCGGCCGAACCGCTGGCGTCCTGGCTCGGCCGCGAGGTCTGCCCCGGCCCCGACGTCACCGGCGACGAGGAGCTGAGCGAGTACGCCCGCAAGGCCGCGCACACCGTGTACCACCCGGCCGGCACCTGCCGGATCGGCGCCGAGGACGACGCCATGGCCGTCGTCGCCCCCGACCTGACCATCCGCGGCCTGGAGGGCATACGGATCGCCGACGCGTCCGTCTTCCCCACCATCCCCGCCGTCAACCCGATGATCGCCGTCCTGATGGTGGGGGAGAAGTGCGCCGACCTCCTTGCCCCGGCCGGCGACCCGAAGGAGGCCGCCTGATGGCCCCCCACGATCCCGTCTTCTCCGTCCGCGGCCTGTGGAAGGTCTTCGGGCCCAAGGCCGGCCGAGTGCCCTCCGACCCCGGCCTCGCCGCCCTGTCGACCGCCGAGATCCGCGAGCGGACGGGCTGCACGGCCGCCGTCCGCGACGTCTCCTTCGACGTCCGCCGCGGCGAGGTGTTCGTCGTCATGGGCCTGTCCGGCTCCGGCAAGTCGACCCTCGTACGCTGCCTCACCCGGCTCATCGAGCCCACCTCCGGCGAGCTCGCCATGGACGGCGAGGACGTCCTCGCCATGGACCCGGCCCGGCTGCGCGAGCTGCGCCGGCACCGCGCCGCGATGGTCTTCCAGCACTTCGGCCTGCTGCCGCACCGCACCGTCCTGGACAACGTCGCGTACGGCCTGGAGATCCAGGGCGTGGCGAAGGGCGAGCGGCGGGCGAAGGCCCGCGAGGTCATCAAGAAGGTCGGCCTGGCCGGTCTCGAAGAGCGGCGCCCCAGCCAGCTCTCCGGCGGCCAGCAGCAGCGGGTGGGCCTGGCCCGCGCCCTCGCGGCCGACCCCGAAGTCCTCCTGTTCGACGAGCCGTTCAGCGCCCTCGACCCGCTGATCCGCCGCGACATGCAGGAGGAGGTGGCCCGGCTCCACCGGGAGGAGGGCCGCACCATGGTGTTCATCACCCACGACCTCGCGGAGGCCCTGAAGCTCGGCGACCGCATCGCCCTCATGCGGGACGGCGCCATCGTGCAGCTCGGCACGCCCGAGGAGATCGTCACCCGCCCCGCCGACGACTACGTCCGCGACTTCGTGCGCGACGTACCGCGCGAGCAGATCGTCCCCGTGTCCCGGGCGATGCGCCCGGCCATCGGCGACGAGGCGGAACGGGGCACGGTGCTCGCACCGGACGCCACGGTCGCCGACGGCATCGCCGCGGTCGCCCGGGACGGCGTCCCCGCCCGGATCGAGGCGGACGGCGAACTCCTCGGCGTCGTCGACCACGCGCGGCTGCTGGCCGTCGTGGCAGGCCTGGAACCGGGCAGCGGCAGCACGGGCGCGGCCGTCCCCGCAGTCCCCGCCGCACGCACGGAGCCGGGCACGCCCGCCGGCGCGGGACAGGCCGCCGCCACGGACACCGACACGGACCCGGTGACCGCATGAGCGCCGCCACCACCTCCCGCCCCCCCGTCGCCGGGGGGAACAGCCGCAGCCGCGCCGAGCAGGCGGGCAGCCGCCGCTCCTGGCGCCCGGCCCTCCCCGCCGCCCCGGCGGTGCTGCTGGTCCTGGCGCTGCTTCTGCCCACCGCCGCCCTGCTCGCCGACGGCGGCTGGCCGCAGGCACTGCGCCTGGACCTGGCCCCGCAGCTCGACACCTTCGCCGACTGGGTGGTCGACAACCGCGAGACCCACCCCGTCTTCCTCTACTTCCTGCTGCACCTGTCCAACGCGGCCACCGACTCGGTCGCCCAGGTCCACGACCTGCTCACCGCCATCGGCTGGGCGGGCGTGCTCACCACCGCCACCGCACTCGCCTGGTACGCGGGCGGCGCCGGCCGCAAAGGCGCCGGCCCGGCCCTCGTCGCCTTCGCCTCCCTGGCCGGCTGCGGGCTCCTCGGCCTGTGGGAGCAGTCGACCGAGACCCTCGCCCTGATGCTGGTGTCCGTCGCCGTGGCGTCCGCGGTCGGCATCCTGCTCGGCCTGGCCTGCGGACTGTCCGACACCGCCCAGCGGATGCTGCGCCCGGTCCTCGACACCATGCAGGTCCTGCCGTCCTTCGCCTACCTGCTCCCGCTCGTCCTGGTCTTCGGCATCGGCACCCCGTCCGCGCTCATCACGACGGTGATCTACGCGGCACCCCCGATGGTCCGGATGACCGCGCTGGGCCTGCGCGGCGCGGACCCGGCCGTCCTGGAGGCCTCCAGGTCCCTCGGGGCGACCCGGTGGCAGCGGCTGCGGACGGCACGGCTGCCGATGGCCCGGCCGCAGCTCTTCCTCGGCCTGAACCAGACGATCATGATGGCCCTGTCGATGGTGGTCATCGCCTCCGTCGTCGGCGCCGGCGGTCTCGGCGAGAGCGTGTACCAGGCGCTGAAGACCCGCGACTTCGGCCAGGGCCTCACCGCCGGACTGGCCATCGTCCTCATCGCCGTGTGGCTCGACCGGACGACGGCTGCGGCCGGGGCGCGCAGCGGCGTCCCGGTCGGCCGGAAGGGAACCGGTATCGCCCTCGCGGCGGCCGGCGGAGGCCTGCTGGCGGGCCGGGCCCTGGGCGAGTGGCCCGAAGCGGCCACGGTGGACATCGCCGCACCGCTGAACACCGCCGTCGACTGGCTGGTCGGCAGCGTGTACCAGGACGTCCCCGTGTTCGGCGGCACCTCCGTGTGGGCCGGCAACGCCACCAGCTGGGTGCTCAACCCGCTGAACGACGGCCTCCAGGCCCTGCCGTGGTGGTCGCTGCTGCTGCTCGCCGGTGCCGTGGCCCTGCTCGTCGGCACCTGGCGGGGCGCCCTGACCGCCGTCCTCGCCCTGGGGTGCACCGGCGTGCTCGGCATCTGGGACAAGGCCCTGTACACGCTCTCCCAGATCCTGGTCGCCGTCGCCCTCACCCTGGTCCTGGGCTTCGCGATCGGCATCCTCGCGGCCCGCGTACGGGCGGTCGAACGGCTGCTGCGCCCGGTGTTCGACGCCATGCAGACGCTGCCGCAGTTCATCTACCTCATCCCGGTAGTCCAGCTCTTCAACGCGGGGCGGGTCGCCGCGATCACCGCGGCGGCCGTGTACGCCCTGCCCGCCGTGGTGCGGGTCACCACGCAGGGACTGCGGCAGGTCAGCCCCGCCACCATGGAGGTGTCCCGCTCCCTGGGCGCCACCACCTGGCAGCAGATCCGCGACGTGCAGTGGCCGCTCGCCCGCCCGGCGCTGCTGGTCGCCGCGAACCAGGGCGTCGTCCTCGTCCTCGCCGTCGTCGTCATCGGCGGCCTGGTGGGCGGCGGGGCACTCGGCTTCGACGTGGTCAAGGGCCTCACCGCGGGCGAACTCGGCACCGGTCTGATCGCCGGCGCGGGCATCGTCTGCCTGGGCCTGGCCCTCGACAAGCTCACCCAGCCCGCCGACCGCACCGCCTCGGCCGACACCCGGCACTGAGCGGCCCGTCCCCGACCATCCCCCTCCCCGTCAACCGGAAGGCACACCACCATGCCCGCACGCACCCGCACCGACATCGCCCGCACCGACATCGCCCGCACCGGCCACGCCCACACCGATCCGCGCCCGGGCGCCCGGTCCCGCCGTTCCAGAACGCTCCTCGCGGCGACCGGCGCCCTCGCCCTGCTCACGGTCAGCGCCTGCGGCGCCGCCGAGACCCGGGGCGGCGACTCCAAGACGGTGAGCCTGCACACCCCGTCGTGGGTCGGCGCCGAGGTCAACACGGCCGTCGCCGCGTACCTGCTGGAGCACGAACTCGGGTACAAGGTCAAGACCCAGCAGATGGACGAGACCCCGGCCTGGGACGCGATGAGCCAGGGCAAGATCGACGCGATCCTGGAGGACTGGGGCCACCCCCAGGAGGAGAAGCGCTACGTCGAGGGCAACAAGTCCGTCGTTTCGGCCGGCGAGCTGGGCGTGACGGGCCACATCGGCTGGTTCGTCCCGAAGTACCTGGCCGACGAGAAGCCGGACATCACGGACCACAGGAACCTCAACAAGTACGCGGACGTCTTCAAGACCCCGGAGAGCGGGGACAAGGGCCAGTTCATCAAGGGCGACCCGTCCTACGTCTCGTACGACAACGCCCTGATCAAGAACCTCGGCCTGGACTACAAGCCGATCGAGGCGGGCGCCGAGGCCACGCACCTCGCGCAGCTGGAGCAGCTGTACAAGAACAAGAAGCCCTTCCTCACCTACTGGTGGACCCCGCAGTGGATGAACGCGACGATGGACCTCGTCGAGGTGAAGCTGCCGCCGTACAAGGAGGGTTGTGACGCCGACAAGCAGGCCGTCGCCTGCGCCTACCCGGACGTGCCGCTGAAGAAGTGGATGAACGCGGACTTCGCGAAGGACGGCGGCGACGCGGCGGAGTTCCTGAAGAACTTCACGTGGACGACCGAGCAGCAGAACCTGGTCGCCAAGTACGTCGCCGCTGACGGGATGTCCGCGCAGAAGGCCGCCGAGAAGTGGGTGAAGGAGAACGAGGCGACCTGGAAGGCCTGGCTGCCGAAGCAGTGACCGCCCCGGGGCCGGACGGCTGCGTCCGGCCCCTCCGGCCCGCCCCCGTCCTGTCCCGTGGACCGTTCATCCGAAAGGATGTCCGGCACCGCTAAAATCAGGCCATGACGAACGCACTTCGCCGCAGGTACCCGATCCGCCCCGGACGATGCGCGTGCGCACGAGCGGCGCTCCCCGCGGAGGCTCGCACGGGCGCCGGCCGACCGCAGGCGGCGCGGTGAGCGACGAGCCGGTCTTCGTCCGGAGCAGGTGGGGGACCAGCCGGTACGTCTACAACCACCGCAACCCCGTAGGCCTCGCCCTCATCGTCATCACGCCCCTCATCGCGCTCGGCGTGCTCTTCGGCCTGCGCGCCGACTGGACGTGGGGCGAGGGGGAGTTCCGCGACGCCGTCCGCAAGGGCGTGAAGGACCTGGAGGGCGCACGGCAGTACACGACTCCGGAGAGCGACCACCACTTCATCGTCTCCGGCGCGGTGAGGGACAGCGGCATCGGTCCGGGCCACGGCGTCCACGCGAGCAAGGCGAAGAACGGCGGCTACACGGTCGGCACCGAGGACACGGAGACCGAGTACTGCGTCTTCCTGTCGCTGACACGGGCCGAGGAGCGCATCCTCCTCCCGGGGGCGCCGGTCGACGCGGAGGCCCTCTCCCGCGCGGGCATGCCCGCCCTGTACCTGTCCCATGCGACCTACGTCGAGGGCGCCTGCCGCTGACCCAACGCTGCGGCGCCCGCGTCGGCCGGGTCCGGGTCGAGGTGCCGGTGGACCCGGCGGAGCAGGGAGGCGAGCACCCGGCGCTCGTCCCCGCTCAGCGGGGCCAGGACGTCGTCGTCGGTGGCGGCGATGTCCGCGTTCAGCCGGTCCAGGAAGGCGCGCCCCCCGGGGGCCAGCCGGACGAGGACCTTCCGCCGGTCGTCCCGGTCCCGGGTGCAGACGACGTGGCCGGTTTTCACCAGGTCGTTGACGACCTTCACCAGGTCGCTGGTGTTCATGTCGAGCCGCGCGGCCAGGAGCGTCTTCATCTGCGGGCCCATGTCGGCCACCAGCGCCATGACGGTCAGGTGCCACAGCCGCAGGTTGTGGGCGGCCAGCCGCTCGGTGAGCCGCCGGCGCGCGGCCTTCCCGACCGCGTACATGAGGTACGCGTTGAGGTCGAGGACGCTCGGGGGCGTCATCCCGGCTCCCTGGCTCACCGCCCTGGCCGCTGCGCCGCCCGCGAGCGTCAGGTCGGTCTGCGCGAGGGCCCGGAAGACCTGGGCCCAGTCCGTCGCGGGCATGTTCGAGATGCCGACGACGGCGAACTCCGCTCCCGACGCGTCGCGTGCGGTGCCGGTGACGACCGGCTGATCCATTCGCTCCCCCTTGCAGGCCCTGCGGGTCGCTGGTCCGGCGACCCGGCGGTGTCGTGAAATGCCGGCGCCCCTCAGGACCGTCCGAGGGGCGCCGGAGTGTTCGGGGCTGCGCTGCCCCGCAGCTCACGGGCGGCCGGTGAGGTAGCCGCCCATGGAGGTGAAGTACTCGGTGGCGGGCAGCTCTCGGCCGTCCTCCGTGCGTACGCGGGTGACGGCGAGGCCGTGGTTGCGGCCGGTGCGGGCGTCGGCGCCGGCGACGATCACGACGCCCTCGCCCTCGCGGTAGAAGATGCGGCCGGGCGTGCCGCCGTAGCGGCCCTCCGACACGACGGCGGAGAGGATCTCCAGGCGCCTGCCCTTGTGGAAGGTGAAGGCGCTCGGGTACGGCGCGGACTGCGCGCGGACCAGGCGCTCCAGGACGTCGGCCGGCCAGGTCCAGTCGATGCGGATGTCCTCCTCGGACCGCTTGTGGAAGAAGCTGGCCCGGGAGCGGTCCTGCCGGGTGAACTCGGTCTCCCCGGCGGCGATCCGGGCGAGGGCGGCGGTGGTGACGGGGGCGATGAGGTCGACCGTCTTGTGGAAGAGGTCGGTGGCCGTGTCGGCGGGCCCCACCGGGACGGCGCGCTGCTCGACGATGTCGCCTGCGTCGAGGACCTCGTCCATCATGTGGGCGGTGACGCCCACCTCCTCCTCGCCGTTGATGAGGGCCCAGATCAGCGGGGAGAAGCCGGCGTACTTCGGCAGGAGCGAGTCGTGCACGTTCAGCGTGCCGTGGCGGGGGAGCGAGTAGATCCGCGGAGGGATCCACGTACGCCAGTTGTTGGCCACGATGATGTCCGGATCGGCCGCCTTGAGGAGGTCGAAAAGCTCCTCGTCGTCGGGCCGGTTGCGGATGGCGACGGGCACGCCGTGCTCCTCGGCCAGGTCGGCGACCGAGTCGCTCCAGATCTTCTCGTAGGCGTGCTCGCTCTTGGGGTGTGTCACGACCATCACGACGTCGTGCTCGGACTCCAGGAGGGCTTTCAGGGTGCGGTGACCCCACGTCTGGTAACCGAACATGACGACCCGCATGGGGGTTCCTCCTCGGAAGAGCGAATGACCGCGGCAAGTAAAGCAAGGCTTACCTAACATTGCAATACGGTGCATGTTCAAGCCAGTTGAAGGCTGAGCGGCCGTCAGCTGTCCGGTTTGTCGGGTCGACAGCTCAGTGCAGGTGAGGTTAGCTTTACCTAAGTTCCCACTGGCTTGCGGTGACCCCGGGCCGGTGTCGCGTTCTTTTCGCCCCACGCCTCACAGGCGGCAGTTCCGCACGATGGGAGTGACATGTCTCAGGGTCTTCCTGGCGACGCCCCACTGGTCCACGACCTCATTGGCATCGGCTTCGGCCCGTCCAATGTGGCCATGGCGATAGCTCTGAGCGAGCACAACGCCCGCGTCGGAAGGCAGGAGGCCGTCACCGCTCACTTCTTCGAGCGGCAGCCCGGCTTCGGCTGGCACCGCGGCATGCTGATCGACGACGCGACCATGCAGGTGTCCTTCCTCAAGGACCTCGTGACGCTGCGGAATCCGACCAGCGAGTACAGCTTCCTGTGCTACCTGCAGAGCAGGGGACGGCTCGTCGACTTCGTCAACCACAAGAACCTCTTCCCGCTCCGCGTCGAGTTCCACGACTACTTCGAGTGGGCGGCGGCCAAGGTCGACGACATGGTCTCCTACGGGTACGAGGTCGTCGCCGTCGAGCCCGTCGTCCGGGACGGCGCCATCGAGTACCTCGACGTCACGGCCCGCTCCGGCACCGACACGGTGGTCCACCGCGCCCGCAACCTCGTCATCGGCACCGGCCTGCGCCCGCTCATGCCCGAGGGCGTCGAGCGCACCGACCGCGTGTGGCACAACTCCGAGCTGCTCACGAAGGTCGAGGCGCTGGACGGCGCGAACCCCGGCCGCTTCGTCGTCGTGGGCGCCGGACAGAGCGCCGCCGAGAACGTCGCCTACCTCCACCGCCGGTTCCCCGAGGCCGAGATCTGCGCCGTCTTCTCCCGCTACGGCTACAGCCCAGCCGACGACAGCAGCTTCGCCAACCGCATCTTCGACCCGGCCGCCGTCGACGAGTACTTCGCCGCCCCCGGGGACGTCAAGCGCAAGCTGATGGACTACCACGGCAACACCAACTACTCCGTCGTCGACATCGACCTCATCGACGACCTCTACCGGCAGGCGTACCAGGAGAAGGTCCTCGGCACCGAGCGCCTCCGCTTCATCAACGTCTCCCGCCTCACCGGCGTCGAGGAGCGCGACGGCAGGGTCCACGCCCGCATCACCTCCCTGGTGAGCGGCGAGGAGACGGTCCTCGACGCCGATGTCGTCGTCTACGCCACCGGCTACAGCCCCGCCGACCCCACCGGCCTCCTCGGCCCCGTCGCAGAGCACTGCCTGCGCGACGAGGAGGGGCGCATCCGCGTCGAACGGGACTACCGGCTCACCACCGACCCGGAACTGCGCTGCAGGATCTACCTCCAGGGCGGCACCGAGCACACCCACGGCATCACGTCGTCCCTGCTCTCCAACACGGCCGTCAGGGTCGGCGAGATCCTCGACTCCATCCTCGACCGGGGCCCCGCGGCGCCCGCGCAGAACGGGCCCCGCCCGGTCGCCGACGGGATCGGCCTGGCCAGCTAGTGCTGTGACCGGCCCGGCGCACCCGCAAACCCCAGGGTCCACCCCTGGCCGAGCCCCCACACGCCTCGCCCGCCGGGCAGCGCAGCCGCGCCCTGTGGTCGGGGCACGCACTGTGAGATCCCCCGAAAGGAACATCTGTGTCCAACGGTTCGCGCCCCGCTCTGCAGCGGTTCGTCACCCACCTGCCACGCCTGGCCGTCGCCACGGCCGCCGCCCTCGCCCTGTCCGCCTGCGGGGGCGGCTCGCAGAAGGCGGAGTCGAAGTCCGGGGCCTCGGCCGACTCCGGCACCGCGTCCGCCGCCTTCCCGGTGACGGTCGAGCACAAGTACGGCAGCACCACGATCGACAAGGAGCCCAAGCGGGTCGTCACCCTGGGCCTGTCCGACCAGGACGCCGTCCTCGCGCTCGGCATCAAGCCGGTCGGCGCGGTGGACTGGTTCAAGGAGCAGCCGTACGGAAAGTGGCCGTGGACGAAGGACAAGTGGGGGTCCGCGAAGCCGGAGATCGTCGGTGAGCGCGACGAGTACAACATCGAGAAGATCGCGGCGCTCAAGCCGGACCTCGTCATCGCCCAGTACTCCGGCATGAAGAAGGAGCAGTACGACACCCTCTCGAAGTTCACGAAGGTCGTCGCCCAGCCCAAGGACCTGCCCGACTACGGCGCCTCCTGGCAGGTGATGACCCGGCAGATCGGCACGTCCCTCGGGAAGGCCGCCGAGACCGACAAGCTGATCGCCGACGTCGACGCCCGCTTCAAGGCCGTCCGCGACAGGCACCCCGAGTTCGCGCAGAAGACCCTCGTCGTCGCCGACAGCTTCGAAGCCGGCAAGTACTCGGCCTTCACCAGGACCGACCCCAAGTCGATCTTCTTCCAGGAGCTCGGCTTCACGCTCAAGCCCGAGATCGACACCCTCGCCAAGCCCGGCTTCAACGTCGCCGAGCTCAGCGCCGAGAAGCTGAACGTCCTCGACGTCGACCGCGTCGTGTGGGTCACCTCCAGCACCGGCGCCAACGACCGCATCAAGGCCGAGCCGCTCTACCGGAACCTGAAGGTCCACCAGGAGAAGCGCGACCTCTTCGTCCCCTACCAGGACCCGGACGTCGGCGCCGCGTTCTCCTTCAACACGGTCCTCTCGATCCCCTACGCCATCACCGAGATCGAGCCGCTGCTGACCGCCGTCAGGTAGCACCACACCGCCGGGGCGGAGCGGGGGAGGACGACGCGGCCTCCCCCGCGGCCCGACCCGCGCCCGCCTCCAGCCGCTCACCGCCGCACCACCAGGGAAAGGCCACAACGTACGATGTTTGACGTCGAGTCGGACCGCACACCGGCACCCGGGATTCCCCTGACGGGTGGGCAGACCGGCATCTGGCTGGCCCAGCAGATCGAGCCCGACAGCTCCGCCTACAACATCGTCTTCGCCCTGGAACTGCGCGGCGCCACCGACCTCGACCGCCTCGCCGCCGCGGTGCGGCAGGCCGTCCGGGAAGCCGAGTGCCTCCACGTGCGCCTCGCGCCGGGGGAGGACGGCGAGCCCCGCCAGACCCCCGTCGCCCCCGCCGCCGACATCCCGGTCGTCGACCTGCGGGGCGCCGGCGACCCCGAGAAGGCGGCCGGCGAGTGGATCGCCGCCGACCGGGACCGGCCCGCCGACCTCGCCGCGGGGCCGCTCTTCGCCCAGGCCCTGCTCCGGCTCGCCGACGACCGCACCTGGTGGTACCAGCGCTACCACCACATCCTCGTGGACGGCATGGGCGTCGCCCTGATCTCCCGGCGCGCCGGCGAGCTCTACACCCGCGGGGAGCAGGCCCCCGCGGACCCCGACTGGTCCCTGGCCCGCCTCGTGGACGCCGACCGCGCCCACCGGGCCTGCGACCGCTACCCGGCGGAGCGCGCCTGGTGGCAGCAGCGCATGGCCGGCCGCGCCGAGCCGGCCCGCCTCGTCGAACGGGCCCCCGCCCTCACCTCCCGCCGCCTGAGGCGGTCGGTGGAGCTGTCCGCAGAGGCGGTCGGCCGGCTCAACGCGGCCGCCGACCGCGCCGGCACCCGCGCCTCGCGCGTGCTGATCGCCGCCGTCGCCGCATACCTGCACCGGGTGACCGGGGAGCGGGACCTCGTCCTCGGCCTGCCCGTCGCGGCACGGCAGGACGAGGTGTCCGCGGCCGTCCCCGGCATGCTCTCCAACATCGTCCCGCTGCGGCTGGCCGTCGGGCCCGCCACCACCGCCGGCACGCTCGTGGCCGACGTCCGCGACGCGGTCGCCGAGGCGGTCGAACACGGCCGCTACCGGGCCGAGGACCTGGCCAGGGACCTCGGACTCGTCGACGGCGTCGCCGAACTCGTCGGCCCCACCGTCAACATCCTGCCCCGGCCCGACGACCTGCACTTCGCAGACTGCACGGCCGTCCTGCGGCCGGAGTGGCTGGGACCCGTCAGCGACCTGGCCTTCGGCTTCGGCGAGCTGCCCGGCGGCGGCGCGGCCGCCGTGCACCTCGACGCCGACGCCGCCGTCTGCGACGAGGAGGCCCTGGCCGGCCACGAGCGGCGCTTCCTCGCCCTGCTCCGCGCCTTCACCGCGGACCCCGACCGCCCCGTCGGCCACCTCGACCTCACCTCCGCCGCCGAACGCAGCGCCCTGCTGAGGGAGTTCGGCACCGCGCCGCGCGAGACCGCCGAGCTCTCCTGGCCCGCCGCGTTCGAGGAGCAGGTGCGCCGTGCGCCCGACGCCGTCGCGCTCGTCCTCGAAGAGCAGGAGCTGACGTACGGGGAGCTCGACGCCGCCGCCAACCGGCTCGCCCGCCACCTCCTCGACGCGGGCGTCCGCCCCGAGGACGTCGTCGCCGTGGCCCTGCCGCGCTCCCCGGAACTCGTCGCCGCCCTGCTCGCCGTGATGAAGGCCGGCGCCGCCTACCTGCCGCTGGACGCCGACCACCCCCGGGACCGCATCGCCTACATGCTCCGGGACGCCGGCGCCCGCACCGTGGTCACCGTACGGGAGCTCGCCGGCGAGCTGCCCGAGCTGCCGGACGTCGCGCACCTGGTGCTCGACGACCCCGCCACCGCGGACGCCCTCGCCCGCCGCGATGACACCGCCCCCGGCGTGCCCGTCGCCCTGGACCAGGCGGCGTACGTCATCTACACCTCCGGCTCCACCGGCCGCCCCAAGGGCGTCGTCGTCCCGCACGACGGCGTCGGCAGCCTCATCGCCACCGCCACCGACCGCATCGGCATCACCGCCGGCAGCCGCGTCGTGCAGTTCGCGTCCGTCGGCTTCGACGTGACCGTCTGGGACCTGGTCATGTCCCTGTGCGTCGGCGGCCGGATCATCATCGTCCCCGCCGAGCGCCGCGTCGCCGGCCCCGCCCTGACCGAGTACATCGCCCGGCACCGGGCCACGCACATGATCCTGCCGCCGTCCCTGGTGTCGGCGCTGCCCCCGGAGTGCGGGCTGCCGGACGGCTCCGTCCTGATCGTCGGCACCGAGGCCGTGCCCGGCGAGCTCATCGCCCGCTGGGCCGGCCGGGTCCGGGTCGTCGTCGCGTACGGGCTCACCGAGGCCAGCGTCAACTCGACGCTGTGGCCCGCCGACCCCGGGCGCCCCGGCCCGGCCCCGATCGGCCGCCCCGACCCCAACACCCGCGCCTACGTCCTCGACACCGCCCTGCGCCCGGTGCCCGTCGGCGCCGAGGGCGAGCTGTACGTCGCCGGGCGCGGCCTGGCCCGCGGCTACCTCGGCCGGCCGGCGCTGACGGCGCAGCGGTTCGTCGCCGACCCCTACGGCGAGCCCGGCACCCGCATGTACCGCACCGGCGACCGCGTCCGCTGGGGCGCGGACGGGAACCTGGAGTTCCTCGGCCGCGCCGACGGCCAGATCAAGATCCGCGGCCACCGCATCGAGCCGGGCGAGATCGAGAGCGCCTTCATGGCCTGCCCGGGCATCGCCCAGGCCGCCGTTCTCGCCCGCGAGGACCACCGGGGCGTCAAGCGCCTGGTCGCCTACCTGGTCGGCGAGGACGGCACGGACGCCGAGGCGGCCGCCTCCGCCGCCCGCGCCCGCGCCGCCGACACCCTGCCCGACCACATGGCGCCGTCCGCGGTCGTCGTCCTCGACGGGCCGCTGCCGCTGACCCCCAACGGCAAGCTCGACCAGCGGGCCCTGCCCGAGCCCCGCTGGACCGCCCTCAGCGGCGCCGACGCGCCCGCCGGACCGGTCGAGACCGTGCTCGCCGGACTGTTCGCCGAGGTCCTCGGCCTGCCCTCGGTCGGCGTCCACGACAGCTTCTTCGAGCTCGGCGGCGACAGCATCGTCGCCATCCAACTCGTCGGCCGGGCCCGCGAGGCCGGGCTGGCCCTCACCCCGCGCGAGGTCTTCCGGCTCCGCACGGTCGCCGCGCTCGCCCGCGCCGCCGCCGAGGCGGACCCCGCCGCCCCGGCCGCCACCGCCCCCGTCCCGCTGGACGAGGACGCCCTTCCGGTCTCCCCGCTCCAGGAGGGCTTCTACTTCCACGCCGCCTTCGACGAGGACGCCGCCGACCTGTACGTCGTCCAGGAACTCCTCGACCTCGGCGACGGCCCGGTCGACCCGGGCCGGCTGCGCGGCGCCCTCCGGCTGCTGCTCGACCGGCACCCCCTGCTGCGCGCCTCCTACCGCCAACTCCCCGGCGGCGAGGTCGTCCAGCGGCTCGCCGACCGGGCCGCACTGCCGTGGCGGGAGGCCGACACCGCCGACACCCCCCTCGGCGACATCCTCGCCGCCGACCGGGCCGAGCGCTTCGACCTGGCCCGGCCGCCGCTCCTGCGGGCCACCCTGATCCGCGACGGCAGGCGCCACCGCCTCCTGCTCACCCTGCACCACATCGTCGCCGACGGCTGGTCCGTCACCGTCCTCCTGCGCGAACTCGCCGCCGCCTACCGGGGCGAGAGCCTGCCCGAGCCCGCCGACCCGCGCCCCTACCTGGCGTGGCTGGCCTCCCGCGACCGGGACGCCGCCCGCGACGCCTGGCGCGCCGCCCTCGCCGGACTGGACGGGCCCACCCGGCTCGCCCCGACCGCGGGGGACGGCGAGCGGACCCCCGCCCGGCCCGGGCAGGTGGACACCCGCCTGCCCGAGGACCTCACCGCCGCCCTGCACGCCTTCGCGCGCAGCCGCGGCCTCACCCTGAGCACCGTCGTCCACGGCGCGTGGGCGCTGCTCCTGGGCGCGCTCACCGGCAGCCGGGACGTCGTCTTCGGCACCACCGTCTCCGGCCGGACCACCGAGGTCCCCGGACTGGACTCCGCCGTCGGCCTGTTCATCAACACCGTCCCGGCCCGCGTGGCCCTGCGCCCCGACGAGACGCTCGCCGGGCTGCTGGCCCGCGTCCAGGACGAGCACGCCGCCCTCCTCGACCACCAGCACCTCGGACTCGCCGACATCCAGCGGCTCGCGGGCGGCGGCGAGCTCTTCGACACACTCGTCGTCTTCGGCAACTTCCCCACCGGCGGCCCCGACGACGGCACGGACCCCGGCGGCCTGCGGATCACCGGCGCCGAGGTGTTCGACGCCGTGCACTACCCGCTCGCACTCGTCGTCGAACCGGGCGAGGGCCTGCTGCTGCGGTTCAAGCACGACGCGGCCCGCCTGGACGGGCCGGCCGTCGCCGACCTCGCCCGCCGCTTCACCGCGCTCCTGCGCACCCTGGTGGAGGACCCCGAGCGCACGGCCGCCCGTACGGGCGTGCTCTCCGGCCGGGAGCGCGCCGCCCTCGCCGCGGCGAACGCCACGGCGCACGACGTCCCCGAGGCCACCCTGGTCTCCCTCGTCGGCGCGCAGGCGGCCCGGACCCCGGACGCCCCGGCCGCCGTCTTCGAGGACACCACCCTCACGTACGCCGAACTCGACCGGCGCGCCGAGGCCCTGGCCGCCCGGCTGCGGGCCCGCGGCGCCGGACCGGAGGAGTACGTCGCGGTCGCCGTGCCCCGCTCGGCCGAGCTGGTGGTCGCCCTCCTCGGCGTCCTCAAGGCCGGTGCCGCCTACCTGCCCCTCGACCTGGACTACCCGGCCGAACGCGTCGCGTACATGCTCGCCGACTCCGGCGCGCGGACCGTCGTGACGACCCCGGAGGCCGCCCGCCGCCTGCCCGGCGCGGAGGGCCTCGACCGCCTCGTCCTCGGCCGGGACGACCAGGACGAGCCCGCCGCCGGCACGCCCGCCGCGGCCGCCGCGGGACCGGACCACCCCGCCTACCTCATCTACACCTCCGGCTCCACCGGCCGACCCAAGGGCGTCGCCGTCACCCACCGGGCCATCGTCAACCGGCTCGCCTGGATGCAGGACGCCTACCGGCTCACCGCCGACGACCGGGTCCTGCAGAAGACCCCGTCCGGCTTCGACGTCTCCGTGTGGGAGTTCTTCTGGCCGCTCACCGCGGGCGCGGCCGTCGTCCTCGCCCGCCCCGACGGCCACCGCGACCCCGCCTACCTGGCCGAGCTGGTCCGCGCCCACCGGATCACCACCCTGCACTTCGTCCCGTCGATGCTGGCCGCCTTCACCCGGGCCATGGAGGGCGCAGGCGGCCCGCCCGGCTGGGCGGCGACCCTGCGCCGCGTGTTCTGCAGCGGCGAGGCGCTCACCGGCGCGGAGGCCCGCCGCTGGTGGGAGCTCACCTCCGGGTCCGTGCACGGCCCCGTCCCGCTGCACAACCTGTACGGGCCCACCGAGGCGGCCGTCGACGTCACCCACTTCCCGTACGAGGGCGGCACCGGGCCCGCCGTCCCCATCGGGCGGCCCGTCTGGAACACCCGCCTGCACGTCCTCGACCCGTTCCTGCGCCCCGTGCCCGACGGGGTGCCCGGCGAGCTGTACCTCGCGGGCGTCCAGCTGGCCCGCGGCTACCACGACCGGCCCGGCCTCACCGCCGAGCGCTTCACCGCCGACCCGTTCGGCGGGCCCGGCGAGCGCATGTACCGCACCGGCGACCTCGTACGCCGCCGCCCCGACGGGGCCGTCGAGTACCTCGGCCGCACCGACCGCCAGGTCAAGATCCGCGGCAACCGCATCGAACTCGGCGAGGTCGAGGCCGCGCTGTCCGCCCTGCCGGGCGTCGCCCGCGCCGCCGTGACCGCCCGCGACGGGGTCCTCCTGGCCTACGCCGTCCCCGCGCCCGGCGCCTCCCCGGACGGGCAGGCCCTGCTCGCCGCGCTCGCCGAGGCCCTGCCCGCGGCGATGGTGCCCGCCGCCGCGGCCATCCTGGACGAGCTGCCGCTCACGCCCAGCGGCAAGCTCGACCAGAACGCCCTGCCGTCGCCGGAGCCCGCGCCCCGGGCCGGCGGGCGCGCCCCCCGCACCGAGGGGGAGACCGCCTTCTGCCGGATCCTCACCGAGGTCCTCGGCGTCGAGGGCATCGGCGCCGACGACGACTTCTTCATGCTCGGCGGCGACAGCCTCACCTCGATCGCCGTCGCCACCCGGGCCCGTGAAAGGGGACTGGCCATCAGCCCGCGCGACGTGTTCGAGCACCGCACGCCCGCCGCGCTCGCCGCGGCGGCGGCGGCGAACGTGCCGGACGAGCCCTCCGCCACCCCGGGGACCGCCCCCGACGCCGCCCACGGCGCCCCGGCCGCCGACGTGACCGTGTCCGCCACGGACGCCGGACAGGCCGCCGCCGCCCTCCGGGCGGTCCTCACCGCGCAGGCAGCCGCCGGCGCGGCCGTCGACCCGGCCCTCCAGGCCCTCCTCGACCAGCTCAACGCCGCCTCCCCGGCCGCCGGGCCGCCCGCCCCCGCCCCGCTGGGCGGCCTCGTCCTGACCCCGGAGGAGACGGCCCGCGTCGAGGCCGCCGCCGGGCTGCCCGTCGCCGACACATGGCCGCTCTCCCCGCTCCAGGAGGGCATGTACTTCCACGCCACCTACGACACCGGCGACGCCCTCGACGTCTACCTCTCCCAGGAGACCCTGGACTTCGACCACCGCCTGGACACCGACCGGCTGCGCGCCGCCTGCCGGGCCCTCCTCGACCGCAACCCGAGCCTGCGCGCCGGCTTCACCAGCGACGGCCTGCCCCGGCCCGTGCAGTTCATCGCCGACGGCGCCGAGATCCCGCTCACCGTGACCGACCTGGCCGGCCTCCCCGACGGCGAGCGGGACCGCCGCGTCGGGGAACTGCTCGCCGCCGACCGCCGGCAGCGCTTCGACCTGTCCGCGCCGCCGCTGTGCCGGCTCCGCCTGATCCGGCTCGCCGACGGCCGCGACCGGCTCGTCATCACCCACCACCTCATCCTGTGGGACGGCTGGTCCGCCTGGCTGTTCCTGGAGGAGCTGTTCACCCTGTACGAGCGGTCCGGCGACACCGCCGGCCTGCCCGCCCCCGGCTCGTACCGCGACTACCTGGCCTGGCTGGACCGGCAGGACACCACCCGCGCCGTCGGCGCCTGGCGCGAGGCGCTCGCCGGATTCGACGAGCCGACGCTCGTCGCCCCGGCCGGCCGCGACGCGGGCCCCGTCATCCCCGCCGACCACCACGCCGTGCTCTCCCGCGAGGCCGGCGACCGGCTGCGCGCCCTGGCCCGCCGGCACGGCCTCACCCTCAACACCGTCCTCAACGCGGCCTGGGCGCTCGTCCTGTCCGCGATGACCGGGCGCGGCGACGTCGCCTTCGGCACCGCGGTCGCCGGGCGGCCCGTGGACGTCCCGAACGCGGCCGGCATCATCGGCATGTTCCTCAACACCATCCCGGCCCGGGTCGCCTTCGCCCCGGACGAGCCGCTGCTCGACCTGCTGCGGCGCATGCAGTCCGAGCGCGCCGCCGTCATGCCGTACGAGTACGTGGGCCTGGGCACGCTCCAGCAGGAGACCGGCCACCGCCGCCTCTTCGACACCCTGTTCGTGCTGCGCTCCGCCGACGGCGAGGAGCGGGCCGCGGAACTGCGGCGGCGGCACGGCATCACCGACGTGTCGAACGTGGACGGCACCCACTTCCCGCTCACCCTGATCGTCACGCCCGGGACCCGGCTGCGCGTCACCCTCGCGGCCCGCCCGGACCTCTTCGGCGCGGAGGCGGCCGCCGCCGTCCTCGGCCGGTTCACCACCGTCCTGGAGCGGCTCGGCGCCCTCCTCGACGGCCCGGACGGCGCGACGGCGCGGACCGCCGCCGTGGACCTGCTGCTGCCCGCCGAGCGCGCCGCCCTGACAGCCGGACGGGAGGGCAGCCGCGAGCCCGTGCCGAACGAGACCATCGCCGACATGCTGTCCGCGCAGGTGGCCCGCACCCCGGGCGCCGTCGCGCTCGTCTTCGGCGAGCGGGCCCTCACGTACGCCGAACTCGACGCGCACATCAACCGGATCGCCCGCCTCCTGCTCGCCCGGGGCGCAGGGCCCGAGAAGGCCGTTGCGCTCGCCCTGCCCCGCTCCATCGACATGGTCGCCGCCCTGTTCGCCGTCCTGCGCACCGGCGCCGCCTACCTGCCGCTGGACCTCGACCACCCGGCGGACCGGCTGCGGCTGATGGTCGAGGACACCGGGCCGCTGTGCCTGGTCTCCACCGCGGCCGTCGCCCCGGCCCTGCGCGGCCCCGACGGGCCCGCCGCCCCGGAACTCCTCCTGGACGACGAGGCGGTCGCCGCCGAACTGGCCGCCCTGTCCGGCGCGGAGATCACCGACGCCGAACGGCCCGCGTTCGCCCGCGGCGTCCCCGGCCGCCTGGAGCACCCGGCGTACGTCATCTACACCTCGGGCTCCACCGGCCGCCCCAAGGGCGTCGTCACCCCCTACCGGGGCCTGACGAACATGCAGCTCAACCACCAGAAGGAGATCTTCGACCCGGCCGTCGCCTCCGCGGGCGGACGGCGGCTGCGCATCGCGCACACCGTCTCCTTCGCCTTCGACATGTCCTGGGAGGAGCTCCTCTGGCTCGTCGAGGGCCACGAGGTGCACGTCTGCGACGAGGAACTCCGCCGCGACGCCGAGGCACTCGTCGCGTACTGCGACGCCCACCGCGTCGACGTCGTCAACGTGACGCCCACCTACGCCCGGCTCCTCATCGAGCAGGGCCTGCTGGAGCACGACGAGGCCGCGGGCAGGCACCGGCCCGCGCTCGTCCTGCTGGGCGGCGAGGCCGTCCCCGACAGCGTCTGGGACCGGCTGCGCCGCACCGACGGCACGTACGGCTACAACCTGTACGGGCCGACCGAGTACACGATCAACACGCTCGGCGGGTCGACCGCGGACAGCCCCACCTCCACCGTCGGCGTCCCGATCCGCAACACCCGCGCCCACGTCCTCGACGCCATGCTCCGGCCCGTCCCGCCGGGCTGCCCCGGCGAGCTGTACATCGCCGGCACCGGCCTGGCCCGCGGCTACCACGACCGGCCCGGGCTGACCGCCGAGCGGTTCACCGCCGACCCGTTCGGCGAGCCCGGCGAGCGCATGTACCGTACCGGCGACCTCGTCCGGCAGCGGCCCGACGGACTGCTCGACTTCCTCGGCCGCACCGACGACCAGGTCAAGATCCGCGGCTACCGCATCGAACTCGGCGAGATCGCGGGCGCCCTGTCCGCGCACCCGGCCGTCGCCCACGCCGCCGTCGTCGTCCACGAGTCCGCCGGCACCAGGCGCCTCGTCGGCTACGTCGTCCCCGAGCCCGGCGCCGGCGCAGGCGAGGATCTGGTGCAGCGCCTGCGCGACCACCTGAAGGCAGGCCTGCCCGACTACATGGTCCCGTCCGCGCTCGCCACCGTCCCCACCCTGCCCCTGACCGTCAACGGCAAGCTCGACACCCGGGCCCTCCCCGCACCCGACTTCGCCGGGGCCGCCGCCGGCCGCACCCCGCGCACGCCGCGCGAGGAGACGCTGTGCACCCTGTTCGCGGAGGTCCTCGGCCTGCCCGAGGGCAGCGTCGGCATCGACAGCGACTTCTTCGAGCTCGGCGGGCACTCGCTGCTCGCCACCCGCCTCGTCAGCCGCGCCCGGACCGCCCTCGACACCGAGCTCGCGATCCGCGACCTGTTCGAGGCGCCCACCGTCGCCGAACTCGTGGAGCGGGCCGACCGCGGCGCCGGGGCGGCCCGCCCCGCACTGACCGCAGGGGACCGCCCCGACGAGCTGCCGCTCTCCCACGCCCAGCAGCGGCTGTGGATGATCCAGCAGATCGAGTGCACCTCCGCCGCCTACAACTTCCCGCTGGTCATGCGGATCCGCGGCGCCCTCGACACCGGCGCGTGGCGGGCAGCCCTCGCCGACGTGACCGACCGCCACGAGGCCCTGCGCACCGTCTTCTCCACCACGCCCGACGGCCAGGCCCTCCAGCGGGTGCTGCCTGCCGGCGAGGCCCGCCCGGCCGTGGAACTCGTCCGCGCCGCGGAGGACGAGGTGCCCGGCATCGTCGACGAGGCCGTCGCCCGCCCCTTCGACCTGGCCGCCGAACTGCCGCTGCGCGCCACCCTCGTGGAGCTCGGACCCGAAGACCACGTCGTCGTCCTGCTGCTGCACCACATCACCACCGACGAGTGGTCGGACCGCCCGTTCCTGTGCGACCTGGCCACCGCCTACACCGCCCGCACACGCGGCGAGGCCCCCGCCTGGGAGCCGCTGCCGGTGCAGTACGCCGACTACGCGCTCTGGCAGCAGCGCCTCCTCGGCGACCCGGCGGACCCCGGGAGCCTGGCCGCCCGGCAGCTCGGCCACTGGCGCACGGCCCTGGCCGGCGCCCCCGAGGAGCTGGAACTGCCCACGGACCGGCCCCGGCCCGCCCGCCCGGCGTTCACCGGCGCCGAACTGGACCTCACCTTCGACGCCGACACCCACGAGTCCCTCAGGCGGCTCGCCCGCGACACCGGCGCCAGCATGTTCATGGTCGTCCACGCGGCCGTCGCCGCCCTGCTGCACCGCATGGGCGCCGGCACCGACATCCCGCTCGGCTCGCCCATCGCCGGCCGCGGCGACGAGGCCCTGGACGAGCTGGTCGGCTTCTTCGTCAACACCCTCGTCCTGCGCACCGACCTCGGCGGCGACCCCTCCTTCACGGAGCTTCTCGCCCGGGTCCGCGAGACCGACCTGGCCGCGTTCTCGCACGCGGACGTGCCCTTCGAGGCCGTCGTCGAGGCGCTCAACCCGACGCGCTCCCTCTCCCGCAACCCGCTCTTCCAGGTCATGGTCGGCTACCACGCCCGCACCGGCGAGGAGCTTGCCCTGCCCGGCCTCTCCGTCGCGTACGTCCCGTACCGGATCCGCTCCGCCAAGTTCGACCTGGTGTTCAGCTTCACCGAGCACACCCCGGCCGACGGTGGCACCGGCTCCCTCGGCTGCCGCCTGGAGTACGCCACCGAGCTGTTCGACCCCGAGAGCGCCGAGGAGCTCGGCGGCCGGCTCCGCCGGCTCGTCGCCGCCCTCGCCGCCGCACCCGAACGCCCCCTGTCCCGGGCGGAGATCCTCGACGACGCCGAGCGCCGGCTCGTCCTGGAGGGCTTCAACGGGCTGCCCCGCGAGGTCGAGGAGGCCTCCTTCCCCGACCTGTTCGCCCGGCGGCTCGCCGAGCGGCCCGACGCCGTCGCCGTCGTCGACCGGGCCCGCTCGGCCACGTACGCGCAGCTCGACGCCCGAGCCAACCGCCTCGCCCGGCTCCTCGCCGCGCACGGCGCCGGCGCCGGGAGCACCGTAGGCGTGGCCGTGCCCCGCTCCGTCGACATGGTCGCCGCCGTGCTCGCCGCCATGAAGCTCGGCGCGGCGTTCCTGCCGCTCGACCTCGCCCACCCCGCCGACCGCCTCGCGTACATGGTCGAGGACTCGGGGGCCGCCCTCGTCGTCGGCACCGAGCCGGTCGCCGGGAAGATCCCCGACGTGCCGGGCGTCCCCGTCGTCCTCCTCGACGACCCCGACACGGCCGCCGCCCTCGACGCGCTCCCCGGCGGGCCGGTGCAGGACGGCCCGATCGCCCTCGACCAGGCCGCGTACGTGATCTACACCTCCGGCTCCACCGGCCGCCCCAAGGGCGTCGTCGTCCCCCACGAGGGCATCTCCAGCCTCGTCGCGACCGCCGTCGACCGCATGGGCCTGCGCCCGGACAGCCGGGTCCTGCAGTTCGCCTCGATCGGCTTCGACGTCTTCGTCTTCGAACTGGCGATGGCCCTGTGCCGCGGCGGCCGTCTCGTCCTCGTCACCGACGAGGCGCGGGTCGCCGGACCGGCGCTCACCGACTTCCTCGCGGACCAGCGGATCACCCACATGATCCTGCCGCCGTCGCTGGTGTCGGCGCTCCCGCCAGGCTGCGCCCTCCCCGAGGGGTCGACCGTCCTCGTCGGCACGGAGACCGTGCCGCCGGACCTGTTCGAGCGGTTCGGCGCCACCGCGCACCTGATCTGCGCGTACGGGCTCACCGAGGCGACCGTCAACTCCACCCTGTGGCCCGCCCGCGAACACGGCGGCACCCCGCCCGGCCGCGTCCCGATCGGCAGCCCCGACCCCAACACCCGCGCCTACGTCCTCGACGAGCACCTGCGGCCCGTCCCGCCCGGCGTGGCCGGCGAGCTGTACGTCGCCGGACGCGGCCTCGCCCGCGGCTACCTCGGCAAGCCCGGCCTGACCGCGGAACGCTTCACCGCCGACCCGTACGGCGCCCCGGGCAGCCGCATGTACCGCACCGGCGACCGGGCCCGCTGGCGCCGCGACGGCAACCTCGACTTCCTCGGCCGGGTCGACACCCAGGTCAAGGTGCGCGGCTTCCGCATCGAGCTGGGCGAGATCGAGGCGGCCCTCGCCGCGCACCCCGCGGTCGCCCAGGCCGCCGTCCTGCCCGACCGCGACGGCGACATCGTCCGCCTCGTCGGCTACGCCGTCCCCGAACGGGGCGCCGGCCCCGACCCGCAGGAGCTGCGCGCCCACGTCGCCGCCCTGCTGCCCGAGTACATGGTGCCCGCGCTCGTCGTCCCGCTCGACGGGCCGCTGCCGCTGACCCCGAACGGCAAGCTGGACCGCAAGGCGCTCCCCGCGCCCGACTGGTCGGCGATGACCGGGGACGCCCGCCCGGCCGACGGGACCCAGGCGCGCCTCGCCGCACTGTTCTGCGAGATCCTCAAGCTGGACACCGTCGGCGTCCACGACAACTTCTTCGCGCTCGGCGGCCACTCGATGGCCTCCATGCGGCTCCTCGGCCGCATCCGCACCGAGTTCGGCGCCGAACTCGCCATCCGGGACGTCTTCGACGCCCTGACCGTCGCCGGCCTCGCCGGCAAGCTCGCAGGGGCGGCGGCCGCCCGCCCGGCACTGCACCCCGCCGCGCCCGGCGGCGGGCCGCTGCCGCTCGCACCCGGCCAGCGCACACAGTGGCGGGCCTACCGCCGCAGCCCCGGCTTCGACCACGCCCTGGCCCTGCGCTCCGCCGACGGCTTCGACACGGACGCGCTCGCCGCGGCCCTCGCCGACGTCACGGCCCGCCACGCACCGCTGCGCACGGCCTTCGCCGAACACGACGGCGCCGTCCACCAGCGGCCCGTCCAGGCACCGGCCCTGATCGCACACGAGTGCGCCGACCTCGGCACCCGCCTGCGCGAACTCGCCGCCGAAGCACCCGACCTGGAACGGGAGGCCCCCCTGCGGGCCCACCTGCTCACCGGCCCCGACGGCAGCCAGGCCCTGCTCCTCGCCCTGCACTACCTCGCCGCCGACGAGTGGTCGGTCGTCCCGCTGTTCCGCGACCTGACCACCGCCTACGCGGCGCGCAGGGAGGGCCGGGCGCCCGACTGGCAGCCGCTGCCCGTCTCGTACGCGGACTACACCCGCTGGGCCCACGACGTCCTCGGCGACCCCGCCGACCCCGACAGCCGCGGCGGCCGGCAGCTCGCCTACTGGCGGGAGACCCTCGCAGGCGCCCCGCAGCGGCTGGCGCTCCCGGCCGACGGGCCGCGGCCGGCCGCCGCGGACGAGGCGGGACGCCCCGCGGGCCACGTCGCCTTCGTCCTCGACGAGGAACTCCACGCAGCCGTGGACGAACTGGCCCGCGCCACCGGCACCAGCATGTTCATGGTGCTGCACGCCGCCCTCGCGGCCCTGCTCACCGGCCACGGCGCCGGCACCGACCTGCCCATCGGCACCATGGTCGCCGGCCGCACCGACGGCCGGCTCGCCGACCTCGTCGGCAGCTTCCTCGGCACGGTCGTGCTGCGCACCGACACCGCCGGCGACCCGGCCTTCACGGAACTGCTCGGGCGGGTACGGGAGACCGTCCTCAGCGCCCTCGACCGGCAGGAGGTCCCGTACGAGGAGGTCGCCAGCGCCACCGGCCTGCCCGCCGAGGGGCCGCAGGTGATGGTGGTCCACCACGAGCAGGCCGACCTGAGCCTGCTGGAAGGCGGCGCGGGCTCGCTGGAGGCCGTGCCGACCGGGCGGACCAGGGCCGACCTGACCCTGGGCTTCCACGAGCCGCACGGCGACGGCCCCGTCCACTGCGCCCTGACCCACGCCACCGACCTGCTCGGCACCGCCAAGGCACGGCGGCTCGCCGACGAACTTCTCGGACTGCTGCGCAATGCGGCAGCCCGTCCCGAACAGCCGCTGTCCGAGCTGTTCACCGCACCGTCCCAGAGGAGTGACACCGCATGAGCACCAACCCGTTCGAGGACCCGCAGGGCACCTTCCTGGTCCTGGTGAACGACGAGAACCAGCACTCGCTGTGGCCGTCCTTCGCCGAGGTCCCGGCCGGCTGGCGGACCGCCGCCGGCCCGGACACCCGCGAGGCCTGCCTGGCCTACGTGGAGGAGCACTGGACGGACCTGAGGCCCGCCAGCCTCGCCGCCCGCCAGGGCTGACCCGCCCACCCGCCCACACCGGCACCGCCGCCCGCGGAGGACCCCCTCCGCGGGCGGCGGCGCGCGCGGAGGGCGTCACACGGCGCCCGGTGGCCGGGCGGTACCCCCTCGGAACGCCCGAGAACGCAGCTCGCCGGCGTCGCGTGGTCGCGACGCCGGCGAGGCGTGCCGGGCCCGGCGGGCCTGGGCTGTCAGTGGACGCCGAGGGCCGGGCCGGCCTGCTTCCGGTCCTCGGGGGCCCCGGAGGGCGGCTCGCCGGCTGCCGCTGCGGGGGTGTCCGCGACCTGGCGGCTGTCCGACCAGGCCGCCCACAGCGCCGCGTACCGGCCGCCCGCCGCGACGAGTTCGCCGTGCGTGCCGGTTTCGACGATCCGGCCGCCGTCCAGGACGACCACGCGGTCCGCCGCCGCGGCCTGCGGCAGCCGGTGGGCGACCAGGAGGCCCGTACGGCCCTCCAGGGCGCGCGCGGCCGCCTCCTCCAGGACCCGCGCGCCCGCGCTGCCCGCGTCGGCGGTCGCCTCGTCCAGGATCGCGACGGGCGGATCGGCGAGCACGAGCCGCGCGAGCGCGAGGTGCTGGGCCTGGGCGACGGTCAGCCGGTGCCCGCCCTCGCCGACCACGGTCGCGAGGCCGTCCGGCAGGGCCTGCGCCCACTCCAGGGCGCCCACCCTGTCGAGCGCGCCCCGCAGCTCCTCGTCCGTGGCCTCCGGCCGGGCCAGCCGCAGGTCCTCGGCCAGCGGGCCGGCGAAGACGTGCACCTCCTGGCTGATCAGGGCCACGGTGCGGCGCACCCCCTCCGGGCCCAGCTCGCGGGCGTCGACCCCGCCGAGGGAGACCGTCCCGCTCGCGGGCGTGTGCACACCGGCGATGACCTTCGCCAGGGTGGTCTTCCCTGCGCCGCTCGCGCCGACCAGCGCCACCCGCTCACCGCTGCGCACGTCGAGGTCGACGCCGCTCAGGACGGGCCGCCCCCCGGCGTAGGCGTGGCCGAGCCCGGTCACCTTCACCGCGCCGTCGGCCGGGACGCTCCCGCCCCGCGGCGCCGGCTCGGCGGGCAGGTTCGCGACGCCGACGAGGCGCGCGAAGCTCGCGCCCGCGGACTGGGCGTCGTCGAGGAGGAACAGCGCGGCGTTGACCGGGTTGAAGAGGCTGTGGAAGTACAGGGCGGCGGCGGTGGCCGTGCCGATGGTGACGGAGCCGTTCCGGACGAGCAGGAAGCCGGTGCCGAGCATGGCGGCGAGCCCGATGTACTCGGCGAGGTTGAGCCGGGAGAAGAAGCCGGTGACGATGTGCAGCCCGCGCAGCGCCACGTCGCGCGCGGCGCCCGACCGGTCGGCGAGCAGGGCGGTGTGCCGCTCGTTCAGCCGGAAGGCGCGCACGGTGCGCACCCCGCCGATGCTGTCGAGCAGCTGGTGCTGGAGGGCGCCGGTGGCGACGCGGTGTTCGGCGTACACGGGTGCCGCGCGGCGCAGGTACCAGCGGACGGACAGCACCTGGACGGGCACGGCCAGCAGGGCGGCGAGGAGGAACCGCCAGTCGAGGACGGCGAGTCCGGCGAGCGTGAGGAGGATGGTGAGCGCGGAGCGGGTGAACTCGGGCAGGGCCTGCCGCACCGACTTGGCGATCACGGCGACGTCGCTGGTGACGCGGGAGACGAGGTCCCCGGAGCCGGCTGCTTCGACGCGTTCGAGGGGCAGCCGCAGCGCCCGTTCGATGAACCGCTCGCGCACGGCGGCGAGCACGGTCTCGCCGAGCCGGGCCACGAGGGCGCTGCCTGCCGCGCCGGCGGCGCCGCGGGCCAGCGCGACCCCGACGAGCAGCACCAGCGGGAGCGTCAGGGCCCGCGGCCCCTCCTGGCCGACGACCAGGTCGACGATGTGGCCGAGCAGCGGGGCGGTGAGCAGTCCGATGCCGGTCCCGACGACCAGGACGAGGACGGCGGTGGCGGCGAGGAGCCGGTGGCCGCGCAGGATCGTGCGGAGCGCCGCCAGGCTCTCGGCGCCGCCCGCGGTGGGCAGGAGCGTGCGGTCCGTGCCGTCGTGCGCGGTGGTCCCGCTCATGTCCCTGTCCCTCTCCGGCCCCGGTTCGGCGGGGCACGTGCGGTCCTCGTGTACGGCGCTCATGCGAGCACCGCCGTGCGGTAGGCCTCGTCAGCGGTGACGAGTTCGGTGTGCGCGCCGGCGGCGGCGACGGTTCCCCCGTCGAGGACGACGACCCGGTCGGTTTCTGCGAGGAGGGCCGGGCTGGTCGTGACCAGGACGGTGGTGCGCCCCCGGCGGACCTCCCGCAGGCGGGCGGCGATCCGGGATTCGGTGACGGTGTCCACGGCGGTGGTGGGGTCGTGCAGGACGAGGACGGGGCGGTCGGCGGCGAGGGCCCGGGCGAGGGCGACGCGCTGGCGCTGCCCGCCGGAGAGGGACCGGCCGCGTTCGGCGAGGACGGTGTCCGCCCCGTCGGGGAGCAGTGCGGCGACCTCGTCCGCGGCGGAGGCGGCCAGGGCGGCGTCGACGGCCTGCGGGTCGGAACCGGCGGCGCCCGCCCGTACGTTGTCGAGGAGGCTGGCCTCGAACAGGTCGGCGTCGTGGTGGGCGACGAGGATGGTGCGGCGCAGCCGGTCGGGGTCGAGTTCGGTCAGGGGTACGCCGTCGAGTTCGACGCGTCCGCCGGCCGGGTCGGTCTCCCGGGCGAGGGCGAGGAGCAGGTCGTGGGCGGCGGCCGGGTCCCGGGTGACGACGCCGGTGAGGCTGCCGGCGGGGAAGTCGAGGTCGACGCCGCGCAGGGCGCCGAGGCGGACGTCCCGCAGCCGGATGTGCCCGGCTGCCGTTTCCGGGCCGGCGGGCGCCCGTTCCCCGCCGTCGACGGCGGCGGGGGAGGCGAGGACCTCGGCGATCCGCCGGGCGGAGGCGCGGGCCTGGGCGAACTCGGCGTTGGAGTAGGCGAGCAGCTGGAAGGGGCCGAGGAGGAACTGGGCGAGGCCGACGGCGGCGACCAGGTCGCCGACGCTGATGGTGCCGTCCATCGCGAGGTAGGCGCCGGCGATGCCGATGGCGGCGATGAACACCCCGGTCAGGGCGAGCAGTGCGCCCTCGTGGCCGGCGCGGCTGCGGGCCGCGCGGAGTGCGGCGGCGAGGGAGTCCTGGCTGGTGGTGCGGTAGCGGGCCACGGCGGCTGCCTCCGCGCCCATGCCCTTGAGGACGCGCAGCCCGGAGACGAGGTCGGCGGCGACGCCGGAGGCGTGCGCGGCGCTCTCCTGCTCGGCCTCGCTGCGCCGCTCCAGGGGCCGGCTGATGCGGTGGCCGAGCCACAGCAGCGGCGGGATGCCGAGCAGTACCAGCAGGCCGAGCGGTACGGAGATCCGCAGCAGGGCGACGGCGCTGACGGTGAGGGCGGCGATGGCCGCGCAGCCGTAGGGGAGGACGGTGGCGACCGAGCCGACGCGGCGGGCGTCGTTGGTGGCGATGCTGGTGAGCGCGCCCGGCAGCCGGTTCGCGTCGGCGCCGCCGCGCGGGTCGAGCACGCGGGCGCCGAGTTCGAGGCGGAGCCGGTGCGCGGCGTGCTCGCCGGCTCCTTCGGCGATCCTGGCGCTGGTCCGGTAGCAGGTGGACAGCACGAGGAAGAGGACGCCGAGCAACAGGAGCCAGCGCAGGAGCGCCTGCGCGGACCCGGTGGCGACCGCCGTGTCGATGGCGGCGCCGATCACCACGGGGACCAGCGCCTCGCACCCCTGGTGGGTCATGCCGAGCAGGGAGGCAGAGGCGACTCTGCGGCGCTGTCCCCTGATCGCCCGGCGGAGGACGAGCCCCCCGGTCGGTCCTCCAACTGGCATGTGATTCTCCATCCGGAGCTCTGGGAAGTTAGGTAAGGCTACTCTAAGAAGTCGGCCGCCCGTGCCGGGCTCGAACGTCTCTGCGGATGCGGCCCGCAGGTCCATCTCGCCCTGCTTTCAGGCACGTTGACCCGCCCACCACGTTCGGTTAGCCTCGCCTAAGTTGCAAGCCTCATGTGCGCCGAGTCGCCGCCCCATCCCTACAGCACCGAACGATCGCGGTACGCGTGCACCGCCGTCAGGGGGAAATGTCGTTGCCGGTCGAAACGCAGGCGGTGTCCCACGAGGAAGCCGCCCCCGCCGCCGTGCCCACAGCACGCGGCACCGCCGCCGCCCTGCGGGGCGCCGGACTCCTCGCCGTACTCGCCGCGCTGGTCCTGGTGTCGCTCCTCGGCGTGTGGACGGGGACACGGGGCCTGCCGTTCACCGAGGTCTGGAGCGCACTGTGGCACCCGGACGGCTCCGAGACCTCGATCATCATCCACGACTACCGCATCCCCAGGACCCTCCTCGGCCTGCTCGTCGGCGCCGCCCTCGGCCTGTCCGGGGCGCTGATGCAGGCGCTGACCCGCAACCCGCTCGCCGAGCCGGGCCTCCTCGGCATCAGCCTCGGATCGTCCGCCGGGGTCGTCACCGCCCTCGCCTTCCTCGGCGTCGGCTCCGTCCTCGGCTACGTCTGGTTCGCGTTCCTCGGCGCCGCCCTCGCCTCGGCCGCCGTCTACCTGCTGGGCTCCTCGGGGCGCAAAGTCGCCACGCCGGACCGCCTGGTCGTCGCCGGCGCGGCGGTGACCGCCGTGCTGTACGCCTTCAACTCGGCCGTCCTGCTGCTGAACCCGAGCGCCTTCGACCAGTTCAGGTTCTGGACGGTCGGCTCACTCGCCGGCCGCTACCTCGACGTCGTGTACGTGATCCTCCCGTTCATCGCCGCCGGCCTGTTCATCGCCCTGCTGCTCGGCCCCTCGCTCAACGCCCTCGCCCTCGGCGACCAGATGGGCCGCGCGCTCGGCGTCAACGTCAACCGGACGCGGATCCTCGGCGCCGTCGGCGTCATGCTGCTGTGCGGCGCAGCCACGGCCGCCGCGGGGCCGATCGCCTTCGTCGGGCTCGTCGTCCCCCACATCGCCCGGTTCGTCGTCGGCCCCGACCAGCGCTGGGTCCTCGCGTACTCGATGCTCCTCGCGCCCGTCCTGCTCATCGGCGCGGACATCGCGGGCCGGCTGATCGGCGCCCCCGGCGAGATCCAGGTCGGCATCGTCACCGCCTTCATCGGCGCCCCCGTGTTCCTGGCGCTGTGCCGCCGCCGAAAGCTGGTGATGCTGTGAGCGCCGCCCCGGCCCCCGCCCCCGCCGCGAAGCCGCCCGCCGCGACGACCGGGTTCCTCCACCGGCCCCGCGTGGTCACCGGAACGGTGCTGCGCATCCCGGGTGCCCGCGGGGTGTCCGTACGGGTCCAGGGCAGGGCACTGGCCGTGACCGCCGCTATCCTCCTCACCCTGATCGCCGTCGCGCTCCTCTCCCTCACCACCGGCGACTACGAACTCTCCGTCGCCGAGGTCCTGCGGGCCCTCACCGGCGGCGGCTCCGGCGGCGCCGACTTCGTCGTCAACACCCTCCGCCTGCCCCGCCTGCTGACCGCGCTCGCCGTGGGCGCCGCCCTCGCCGTCAGCGGCGCCCTCCTGACCGGCCTCACCGGCAACGCCCTGGGCAGCCCGGACATCATCGGCTTCACCAACGGCTCGGCCGTCGGCGCGCTCACCGTCATCATCGTCCTGCACGGCAGCATGACCCAGATCGCGATCGGCGCCCTGACCGGCGGCCTCGCCACGGCCGCCGCCGTCCACCTCCTCATGCTGGGCCGCGGCCTCCACGGCTTCCGGCTCGTCGTCATCGGCATCGGCGTCAGCGCGCTCCTGCTCGCCGTGAACTCGTACCTGATCACCCGCGCCACCTTCCAGGAGGCCCTGGAAGCCCAGGCGTGGCTGATCGGCAGCCTCGGCAACCGGGGCTGGACGCACGCCAACGCCATCCTCATCGCGGTTGCCGTCCTCCTCCCGCCCGCCTTCCTCCTCTCCCGCCGCCTCTCCATGGTGGAGATGGGCGACCTGACCGCCACCGGCCTCGGCGTGGACGTGACCCGGACCCGCACCGTGCTGCTCCTCGTCAGCGTCGCCCTGGCCGCGTTCGCCACGGCCGTGACCGGCCCCATCTGGTTCATCGCCCTGGCCGCACCCCAGCTCGCCCGCCGCCTGACCCGCACCGCCGGCCCGGCCCTGCTGCCGGCCGCGCTCACGGGCGCGCTGCTGCTGGCCGCGAGCGACCTCGCCGCGCAGCGCCTGTTCGCCCCGGCCCTCCTCCCCGTCGGCACGGCCACCGGCACCATCGGCGGGCTGTACCTCATCTGGCTGCTGATCACCGAGTCGCGAAAGAGCCGCGCATGACTGGAACGAACCTCCCGACGCCCCGGCTGCGCGCCGAGGACCTGACGCTCTCCTACGACCAGCGGACGGTGGCCGCCCACCTCGGCGTCGACATCCCCGACCACTCCTTCACCGTGATCATCGGGCCGAACGCCTGCGGCAAGTCCACGCTCCTCAAAGCCCTCGCGCGGATGCTCCGCCCCCGCCACGGCCGGGTCCTCCTCGACGGCGCGGCGATCTCCTCGTACCGCTCCCGCGAGGTCGCCCGCCGCATCGGACTGCTCCCGCAGACCTCCACCGCCCCCGGCGGCATCACCGTCGGCGACCTCGTCGCCCGCGGCCGCTACCCGCACCAGGGAATGCTCAGGCAGTGGTCCGCCGAGGACGAGGCCGCCGTCGTCGAGGCGATGCGGCAGACCGGCGTCCTGGAGCTGGCGGACCGGCCCGTCGACGACCTGTCCGGCGGCCAGCGCCAGCGCGTCTGGCTGTCCATGGTGCTCGCCCAGCAGACGCCGCTGCTCCTCCTGGACGAGCCCACCACCTTCCTCGACATCGCCCACCAGGTCGACGTCCTCGACCTGTGCGCCGAACTCCACGCCCGCAAGGGCCACACGGTCGTGGCCGTGCTGCACGACCTCAACCAGGCGTGCCGCTACGCCACCCACCTGATCGTGATGCGCCCCGGCGGCACGATCGCCGCGCAGGGCGCCCCCGCCGACGTCATGACCGCAGAACTCGTCGAGGACGTCTTCGGGCTGCCCTGCCGCATCATCGACGACCCCGAGACCGGCACGCCCCTGATGGTGCCGGCCGCACCCAGGCGGTTCGCACCGGAGGACCCCGAAGACCCCGAAGACCCCGAAGACCCCGAAGACACCGAAGACACCGAAGACACCGGGGACGGCGCCCCGGCCGCCGCCACCGACGCCGTGATGGCCGAACCCCGTTGAGGACGGACCGCGCATGATGCTGTGCACGAGGCTGACGAACGCGAACATCCTCACCATGGACCCGGCCCACCCGGTCGCCCGCGACCTGGGCATCTGGCGGGGCCGCATCGTCGGACTGGACGAGGCCGCGACCTCCCTGCCCGCCCGGGAGGTCGTCGACCTGCAAGGGGCCACCGTGCTCCCCGGGTTCATCGACAGCCACGTCCACCTGTCGTGGACAGGACTGAAGGCCCGCACCCCGAGCATCGCCGGCCTCACCCGCGTCGACGACGTCCTCGCCGCCATCGACGGCGCCGTCTCCCGCTCGCGCGGGGCCGGCGCATGGGTCAGCATCGGAGGCTACGACCAGCGGGCCCTCGGCCGGCACCTCACCGCCCGCGAACTCGACACGGTCAGCCGCGGGCGCCGCCTCTTCCTCATGCACGACTCCGGGCACGCCTGCGTCGTCAACAGCGCCGTGCTCGCCCTCCTCCCGGCCGACGTCCCCCACGAGGACGGCCTCCTCGTCGAGAGCGCCATGGGCGCCGTACGCCGACTGCGGCTGCCGTACTCCCAGGCCGACCTCGCCGACGCCATCGAGCACGCCGGCCGCGCCTGCCTCGCCGAGGGCATCACGGCCTGCGCCGAAGCCGGCATCGGCGGCGGCCTCCTCGGCCACAGCCCCGTCGAGCTCGGCGCCTACCAACTCCTGCGGGACGAGGGCCGGCTCCCGCTGCGCGTCCAGCTCATGCCGGGCGGCGACACCCTCAAGCCGGCCGCGGCCCACGAGCACGACGGCATCCCCCGCGCCCTCGACCTCGGCCTGCGCACCGGCTTCGGCGACGACTGGCTCTCCGTCGGCGCCCTGAAGATCTACACCGACGGCGGCATGATGGCCCGGACGGCCGCGCTCACCGAGCCGTACGAGGGCCTCGACGGCCACACCGGGCAGCTCCAGGACGACCCCGAGCGACTCACCCGCCTCATCGTGGACGGACACCTCGGCGGCTGGCAGCTCGCCGTCCACGCCATCGGCGACCGGGCCGCCGACCTCGCCCTCGACGCGCTGGAGCGGGCGCAGGAGCTGCGGCCGCGGCCCGGCGCCCGCCACCGCATCGAGCACGCCGGCCTGATCCGCCCCGACCAGCTGCCGCGCTTCGCCCGCCTCGGCGTCAGCGCGGTCGTCCAGCCCAACTTCCTGCGCTATTTCGGCGACGACTACGCCGCGGTCATGGGGGAGCGCCGCGCGCCGTGGATGTACCGGGGCCGCGGCTTCCTCGACCACGGGGTGACCCTCGTCGGCAGCTCCGACCGGCCGGTGACGGACGGCTCACCGCTGCGGGCGGTCCAGTTCATGGTCGAGCGCGCCTCCACGTCGGGCGCCCTCATCGGCCCCGGCGAGGCCGTCACGGTCGAGGAGGCCCTGCGCGCGTACACGGTCGCGGGCGCGTACGCCTGCCACTGGGACGACAGCGCCGGCAGCCTCACCGCGGGCAAGCGGGCCGACCTGGCCGTCCTCGGCGACGACCCGCGGCGGGTCGAGGCCTCCCGGATCGGGGACATCGAGGTCGTCACGACCCTCGTGGACGGCCGGGACACCAGGGAGGCCTGGGCGAAGTAGCAGGGGCGTGGAGCGCGGGGGCGTGTGGCGCGCCCCCGATTTGGCCTACAAGCAAGGTAAGGCTAACCTAACTCCTGTCTCCCTCACCGGAGTTGCGCGGCGCCCCGGCCTCTCCGGGAGCTCCCGGCCCCCTCCGGGAGCCCCTGCCCGCGCACGGTGGAACCCGAGGAAGGAACGCCTTGACCACGGCCCCGCCGCCTCCCGCCGCGCCGCCCCGCACCCGTACCGCCCATCCCGCCGCCGCCCCCGCGTTCACCGTGCGGCCGGCCCGCCGGGACGAGGCGCCGGCGCTCGCCGCGCTCTCCCGGCCGTTCGTCCGCACGGGCGCCCTGCGCGAGCGCCCGCTCTCCCTCTACCTCGCGCACGCAGGCGACTTCCTCGTCGCGCAGACCCTCGACGGCACCCTCGAAGGCTGCCTCGGGCTCCGCATCCACCCCGCCGCGGGCGTCCTGTACAACTTCTGCGTCGCCCCGCACCGGCAGGGCTCGGGCGTGGGCGCCCGGCTCCTCCAGGCGGCGTTCGCCCGGGCCCGCAACCGCTCCCTGACGGCCCTGTTCACCGCCACCACCGGCAGCGGCCGCCTCTTCCTCCGCCACGGCTTCGCCCCGGTCGGCCCGGCCCTGGCCCCGGCCGCCTGGGCGCGCTCCCTGGACCCGGCCCGCGGCGCCCGCGTCCTGGCCTGCCCCCTGTAGTGCCGTGGCCGGGAAGGTGCCCCGTGCCGCGCCGCCCGGCACGGCACGGGGCCGCGTTGCCGGCCCGCACACGTACGCCCGGCAGAGGCGCATTGCCGCGCAGCCGGCGTTCGCCCTGCCCGTACCGTCAGGGAATGGATGCCAGCCGCCAGCCGACTCCTGATGAGATCGAAGACCGCTTCGCAGCAATTACCGAAGGGCGGTTGGCCCGGGACGAGGTCGACCGCCGGGCCGGTCGCCGGGCGACCGAGGTGTCCATCGTCCCCGCCACCGGCCGGTGAGCGGGGTGCCGCCGGCGGGGCTCATGGCCGGGGCTCCCCGGGTGCGGGGCGGCCGGAGGGTTCGTCCGGCACGATCGTGGTGCCGGGGCTCTTCCCGGCGGCGAAGCCGCGCATCACCGCGTGCGGTACGCGGCCGTCGACGACCTGGGCCCGGTCCACGCCCGCCCGTACGGCCTGAAGGCAGCCCTCCATCTTCGGCAGCATGCCGCTCGCGAGGCCCGGCAGCAGTCCGCCCAGCTCGGCGGCCGTCAGCCGCTCGATCACCTCGGTGCTGTGCGGCCAGTCCGCGTACAGCCCCGCGACATCGGTCAGGACGAGGAGCCGGGCCGCGCCGAGCGCGACCGCCAGGGCCGACGCGGCGAGGTCGGCGTTGACGTTGTAGACCTGTCCGTCCGTGCCGCGCGCGACGGGGGAGACGACCGGTATGCGGCCCTCGTCCAGTAAGGCCCGCAGGGTGTCGGGGGCGACGGCCACGACCTCGCCGACCTGCCCGAGGTCCACGGGCCGCCCGTCCACCTCGGCCCGGCGCCGCACGGCGGTCAGCGTATGCGCGTCCTCGCCCGACAGCCCCACGGCGTACGGGCCGTGGGCGTTGACCGCGCCGACGAGCTGCCGCTGGATGCGCCCCGTCAGCACCATGCGGACGACGTCCATGGCCTCCGGGGTCGTCACCCGCAGGCCCGCCTCGAAACGGGACTCCAGGCCCAGCCGGTCGAGCATGGCGCTGATCTGCGGGCCGCCCCCGTGGACGACGACCGGCAGCACGCCGGCCCGCCGCAACTCCACGATGTCGCGGGCGAAGGCGTCGAGGAGCGCCCCGTCCACCATGGCGTTGCCGCCGAACTTGACGACGACCGTCCGGCCTTGGAGTTCCTCGCTCCAGGACGGCGCCGCGGACGGTGCTCCGGCCTCCGTGGCCGGCCGTGCGACTTCGGTGCGCATCCGTGTCCTCCCCATCTGTGTCCTCCCCATCCCGCTCATGAGCTGTAGGCGCTGTTCTCGTGGACGTACCCGGCCGTGAGGTCGTTGGTCCAGAGGACCGCCGAGGCGCCGCCGGAGCGCAGGCCGACCGTGACGGCGACCCGACGCCCCGACAGGTCCGCCTTCTCCAGGGGCTCCCAGGGGCCCCGTCGCGGCACGCCCAGACGCCGTTGATCGCCACGTCGAGCCGGTCGGGGTTGACGACGGCGTCGGTCATGCCGATCGCCGAGAGGACCCGGCCCCAGTGGGGGTCCTCGCCGTTCAGCGCGCACTTGAGGAGGTTGTTCCGGGCCACGGAGCGGCCCACGGTGCCGGCTTCCTCCTCCGAGGCCGCGTCGACGACCGCCACGGCCGCGTCGCTGCCGCCGTCGGGCGACAGGGCGGCCGAGGCGGTGTCGATGCCGGGCAGGAGGCGGTCGATCGGCAGGCGGACGCCGATCAGGCCCGTGGAGCAGACGGCCACCTCGGCGGGGTCCGCGCCGGCGGCCCGCGCCGTGCGCTCCACCGCCGCCTGCGTGTCGGAGGCGCCCTCCGGCCCCGTACCGGCGTCGGCGCCCCCGGAGTCGAGGACGACGGCGGCGACCCGCCGGTCCGCGAGCACGCGCCGCGACCAGCGGACGGGCGCGGCCTGCACCCGGCTGGAGGCGCAGACGCCGGCGGCGGCCCGGGACGGGCCCAGGTTCACCACCAGCGCCAGGTCGGCATCCCCGGACTCCTTGATCCCGGCGGCGACGCCGCTCGCGAGGAATCCCCGGGCAGCAGTCACGCTCACGGGGCGACTCCGTTCGTGGACAGGCCCAGCCACTCCGGCAGGCCGAGGGCTGCGTTCATGCTCTGCACCGCGCCGCCGGCGGTGCCCTTGGTCAGGTTGTCGATCGCGCTCACGCAGATCAGGCGGCGCGCCTCGGAGTCGACGGCGACCTGCACCTGAACGGTGTTGGAGCCGAGCACCGCGCCGGTGGACGGCCACCGGCCGGGAGGCAGCAGCCGGATGAACGGCTCGTCCGCGTACGCCGCTTCGAACACCGCGCGCACCGCCTCCTCGCCGCCGTCGCCGCAGGCGCCGGCCGCTGCGCCGGGCCGGAGCCGGGCCGAACAGGTGGCGAGGATGCCGCGCGGCATGGGTGCGAGCGTCGGGGTGAAGGAGACCGTCACGCGCTCGCCGGCCACCCGCGACAGGTTCTGGGTGAGCTCGGGTGTGTGCCGGTGGCCGCCGCCGACCCCGTACGGGGTCATCGACCCCATCACCTCGGCGCCGAGGAGGTGCTGCCCCGGCGCCCGGCCGGCTCCCGAGGTGCCGCTCGCCGCGACGACCACGGCCTCGGGCTCCACCAGCCCGGCCGCGTAGGCGGGGAACAGCGCGAGGGTGACGGTCGTCGGATAGCAGCCGGGTACGGCGATCCGCGAGGCGCCCCTCAACTCCGCTCGCTGTCCGGGAAGTTCGGGCAGGCCGTACGGCCAGGTGCCGGCGTGCTCCGATCCGTAGAACCGCTTCCAGTCGGCCGGGTCGCGCAGCCGGAAGTCGGCGCCGCAGTCCACGACCAGCGCGTCCGGCTCCAGTTCGCGGGCGAGGGGTGCGGACTGCCCGTGCGGGAGGGCGAGGAACACCACGTCGTGCCCGCGCAGTGTGCGCGCCGACGTCTCCTCCAGGACCCGGTCGGCCAGGCCGGGCAACTGGGGCTGCACGTCGCCGAGATGCCGGCCCGCGCTGCGGTGGGCGGTGACGGCGCCGATCTCCGTTCCCGGATGCGAGGTGAGCAGACGCAGGATCTCTCCGCCGGCATAGCCGCTGGCTCCGGCTACCGCCACCCGTAGGGTCATGTGCTTCCGTCTCCTGGGGTAGGGGTGCCGCTTGTGAGGCGTGCTGTCGTGAAGGGGGCGGCGTCAGGGGTCGCGCGGGAAATGCCGAACAGCAACTCCGCACTGCAATTTAGGTAAGGCTAACCTTATTTGCTCTCTCGACTCACTCTCGGAGTTCGAGGTGGGCTTGTGATGTGCGCCACACCTCGTCCAGTCGCCGCGGGTTTGGGGAGGTTGCGATTCCGCTTCGGCCTCGTGATCACACGTATGATCGATTTGCGTGGCCGGTTCCGGTCACCTCGGCCACGGACACGGGGGTGCCGGAGATGGCGTACCAGAACGAGCGACGGATTAGAGGACGCCTGACGGCGCGAAACACGGCTCGCCCGGCAGCCCGCCGCACCGCGGCGACCGCCCTCGCCGCACTGACGGCACTGACCCTGGCCGGCTGCGGCTCACCCGACGGCACCTCGGTGGAGAAGGCCAACGACCAGCTCCGCTCGACGTCCTTCCACTCGTCCGGGACGACGACGGCCTTCGCGGGGGGCAGCCAGGAGGCCTGGTGGGACCCGAAGGAGGGCTTCCACCTGAAGGCATCCTGGCCCGGCGGATCCGGAGAGGTGTTCTGCAAGGACGGCAAGACGTACACCAGCGCGTCCATGCTCGCCAACTCGCTGAGGGACAGGGGGCAGTCGATCACCGTGCCGCCGGAGCTGTTCGACCGCTTCATCACGTCGAAGGCGGAAGGCGGCTGCACCATGTTCTTCGAGATCCCCGAGGCCGCCGAACATAATCCGGACGCCGACCGCACCGCCCAGGGCAAGCAGGCCCGCGCCTACACGGCATCGGCCGGCGGCGCCCGCGACACGTACTACCTGGAGTCCGGCACCTCCCGCCTCCTGGAGCTGGCATCGACGAGAAACGGCCAGTCCAGCACCACGCAGTACGACTCCTACGGGGAGAAGTTCCCGCTCACCCTCCCCGAGGACGAGAAGACCATCCCGATGGAGGACTTCCGCAGGCGGGTCAAGACGGGCTGAGCCGCCACACGAGCATTCCGAGCGGGGAGCAACGGCGAATACGTCAGAAACGTGGGCACGGGCCACTTCTACAGGGACGGCAATACCCACCTGGCTGTCTCGCCAGCGGATCTCGTCCAGTTCATCCGCGGCCTCTCGGACGATCCGGAGGCGTACGCCACCCTTTACAAGGCGGAATCCCGCTACGCGGGCCTCGTCATGGAGGGCATCCCCCAGGGCGCGACCGGAGCGAAACTCGAGGTACCGCTCGACAAGCTTGGATCCGCCATCGGCGCCTACAACTCGGTCATGGAAGACGTCATCAACGACAAGCGCACAGCCGAGTACAGCGCGGCCGACTACAAGTCGAAGGTCGCGTACCACATCATCGGCGGCGCATTGACGCCGCTGTACTTCACGGTCGGCGGCGTCTCCGTAGCCGTCGGTGACTCGCTCCAGCGAGGTGTGGACATGTGGACCTGGCAATGGGCCAACGAGATGAAGGCCGCGGCGGACGCCGAGGCCAACAAGGAGATCGTGAACCGGTATCTCAGTGCCAACACCCAGGTCCCCATCCTGGTCGAGGACTGGGCGAAGGACCGTCCCGACCTCGGCGACAGCCAGACGGAGGAACTGACCAGGAAGGTGCTGCACGGTCAGCACCTGGGGACCGACACCGCGCACAAGTACCTGACCGACACCACCAACTGAGCCACAGCGGCCCGAACGAGGAAGACCATGTCCGAAACGACGTCAGTCCGCCGACGACTCCGCCCCCGCATCGCCGTGCTGTTGGCCCTGTGCCTGGCGCTGGTCGGCGGGGTCGGCGGCTGGCTCGTGCTCGGCCGGGATACCGGCGAACCCTGCGGCGGGCTGCTGCGGAACGAGCGGCTGCTCGGCGCCGTGGCCGCAGCCGGCGGGGACCGGCCCGCCACGTGCGCCGAACTGGGCGCCTCGATCACCAAGGCCACCACGGGCGGTGAGCCGGGCCGGCACACCGTCGCCCAGGCCCAGGCGATGAAGACGGTCCTCAACGCGATTCCGTCGAAGGACGGCCGGATCCGGCTCGACCCCGAGCTCCGGCGCCCGCTGGCGTCGGCCCTCGCGGACTACACGGCCGACCTGTACATCACCCTGCACTCCCTGGACGCCACGTACATCATTAACGCGGGGGCCGCCAAACCGCCTTGGGAGGACGCCGAGGGCGTGCACATGTCGGTCTCCTACAACGTCCTGCTCGAGGTCCTCGTGGCGGTCGGGGAGGATCCAGAGGCGTACGCGGACATCCGCCGGGCCGCTGCTCGGCACGCTGCGGAGGACATGGTGGCCATCTCCACCGAGGGGTCATCCGACAGCGTCGGGAGCGACAGCCGCTACATCGGCGCCTACCGCGGCGCCCGGGTCCTCGGCTCCCTGAACGCCGTTACGGCCTCCGTGGAGGAGCGGCTGGGCGGCGAGAAGTCGCCGTCCTGGCGGGCGAAGGCCGCCGAGGCGCTTCTGGCCGCTCCCGCCGGAGGCCCCTCCGGCAGTGAAGGGGGCGCACGCATCACGTCGGCCTGGACGAACGGCCTGCGGGATGCCGCCCCGGCCGCGCGGGCGGACTATGTCCGCGACCAGCCGGTGGAGATGGTCCGCATATGGGCTGCCGAGCGAGGTCTGGCGGAGGCTTCCCGTCAGTCGCTGTGGGCGGAAACCGAAAGGGACATGACCAGTGGGGAGCGGTCGGCGGCGAAGTCCCTCGCCCACTGACCGTGCCCTCACCCCCGCGGCACCGCCCCCGCCGGGACGACCGCATCCGGGAGAAAAGCCACTTGCTGCGGTGTCCCGCAGTCGGCGGTCTCCACCGCGACCTCCCGCCCGCACCCCGCGCACGCCAGGTTCGGGCCCTGCGAGCCGCTCGGCCCGCAACAGCCCTGCCGGCGCCGCGGCACCTCCGCCACCCCGTGGACTCTCCCCGGCCCAGCACTGCGTACGGAGCCCCGGGCCGGGGCCGGTGCACCGGCGGGCGGGTGCGTCCACGACGGGTGGTACGGCTCGGGGTCGTGTGCGAAGCTGCCCGGCGCCAGCCGCGGCGGGCACTCCCCGCCGTCGGGGAGCCGGTACGGCAGCGGCGCCTCGTCCACGGGCGGCAGCGGGACCTCGCGCACCGTGGCGCTCGGCACGGGCCTGGCACCCCGCACGGCGGAACGCGATCACCACCCCGTCCGGCCCGGCCCCGCCGGGGGCGTGCACCGCCCCCGGCGCCCGATTTCCGGTGCGGCTCGGCGGCCCGGCATGGTGTGATGGAGACATGATCGAACAGTTCCTGGCCCGAGACCTGTCCGCCGTCGAGGAAGCCGTCCGCAAGGCGGCCGCCGCCGAGATCATGCCGAGGTTCCGGCAGCTCGCCGACCACGAGGTCGACGAGAAGAGCGGGCCGCACGACCTCGTGACCGTCGCCGACCGCAAGGCCGAGGAGCACCTGACCGCCGCCCTCACCCGACTCCTGCCCGGCTCGGCCGTCGTCGGCGAGGAAGCCGTCCACGCCGACCCGACCGTCTACGGGGCGCTGCGCGGCGACGCCCCCGTCTGGATCGTCGACCCCGTCGACGGCACCCGCCAGTTCGTCTCCGGCGACCCCGCCTTCTGCACCCTCGTCGCCCTCGCCCACCGCGGCGAGATCCTCGCCTCCTGGACGTTCGCCCCGGCACTCGACGAGATGGCCACCGCCGTCCGCGGGCAGGGCGCGCACCTCGGCGGCGAGCGGCTCGCCTGCGGCTCCCCCGAACCGGGCGCCGAGCTGCGCGTCGCGATCGCCCACCCGCTGTACACCACCGACCGGGACAAGCGGATCCTCTCCCGCCTCGACGTCCCCGGCGTCGCCGCCCGGCCCTGCGGCTCGGCCGGCCTGGAGTACCTGAAGGTGGCCCGCGGCCAGGTCGACGCGCTCGCCTTCACCTGGCCCTCCGCATGGGACCACGCCGCCGGGCTGCTCCTCGTCGACGAGGCCGGCGGCGCGCAGAGCACCGTCGCCGGGGTCCCCTTCCGGGTCGACCGGGACAACGAGCTGCCGTTCGCCGTCGGCCGGGACGAGGCCACCGCCGTACGCGTCCGGGACCTGCTGCGCGAGGTGTGAGGCGTACCGGGGCGCACAGGGTGTCGGAATATCCTGGGGGCGCAGCCGCCGCCGGACGAAGGGGTCACATGGTGCCGTCGATTCTCGATGCGGTCGTGGTGGGGGCGGGGCCCAACGGGCTCACGGCCGCGGTCGAACTGGCCCGCCGCGGACACTCGGTGGCCGTGTACGAAGCCGCCGGCACGGTCGGCGGCGGAGCCCGCACGGAGGAGCTCACCCTCCCGGGGTTCCGGCACGACCCCTGCTCGGCCGTCCACCCGCTGGGCGCCGGATCCCCCGCGTTCGGCGCGATGCCGCTGGGGCGGTACGGGCTGGAGTGGCTGCACGCGCCGCTGCCGATGGCGCACCCCTTCGACGACGGCACGGCCGCGGTCCTCTCCCGCTCCGTCGCCGAGACCGCGGCCTCCTTCGGCGCGCGCGACGCCGGCACCTACCGGCGGCTCGTCCAGCCGTACCTCGGCAGGTGGGACACGCTCGTCCGCGACTTCATGTCCCTGCCCGCGACCGCGCTGCCCCGCGACCCCGTCACCCTCGCCCGGTTCGGGCTCGCCGGGCTGCCGCCCGCCACCTGGCTGATGCGCCGCTTCCACGAGGAGCGGGCCCGCGCCCTGTTCTCCGGGCTCGTCGCCCACGTCATCGCCCCGCTGAACGGCATCGCCACCGGCGCCGTCGGCCTGGTCTTCGCGCTCGCCGCGCACGCCGTCGGCTGGCCCATGCCGCGCGGCGGCTCCCAGTCCCTCTCGGACGCCCTCGCCGCCTACCTCGCCGACCTGGGAGGCGCCGTCCACACGGACTTCGAGGTCAAGCGCCTCGACGACCTGCCGCCCGCCCGCGCGTACGTCTTCGACACCTCCCCGACGGCCCTGGCCCGCATCGCCGGCCTCGGCCGCTTCTACGACGGCTACCGCTACGGCGCCTCCGTCTTCAAAATCGACTACGCGCTGTCGGGCCCCGTCCCGTGGACCGCCGAAGCGCCGCGGCGCGCCGGCACCGTCCAGATCGGGCCCCGCACCCGCGACATCGACGCCGCCCTGCAACTCGCCGGCAGCGGCCGCGCCCCGCGCAACCCGTTCCTGATCACCGCACAGCCCAGCCTCGTCGATCCCGGGCGCGCACCCGAGGGCAAGCACGTCTTCTGGGCGTACGGGCACGTCCCCGCCGGCTGGGACGGCGACCTCACCGACGCCGTCGAACGCCAACTGGAGCGCTTCGCACCGGGCTTCCGCGACCTCGTCCTGGCCCGCGCGACGGCCGGCCCGCCGGAGCTCGCCGCCCGCAACCCCAACTACGTCGGCGGGGACATCGCCTGCGGCGCCGCCTCCGGCCTCCAACTCCTCCTGCGCCCCCGCCTGTCGCTGTCCCCGTACACGACACCGCACCCGGCCGTCTTCCTCTGCTCCTCCGCCACCCCGCCCGGCCCCGGCGTCCACGGCATGTCCGGGCACAACGCGGCCAAAGCCGTGTGGCGGCACCTGCGAAAGGCCCCGTGAATGGTCCGCATCACCCTCGTCCGCGGCGACATCACCGCCGAGCACGCCGACGCCATCGTCAACGCCGCGAACTCCTCCCTGCTGGGCGGCGGCGGAGTCGACGGCGCGATCCACCGCCGCGGCGGACCGGACATCCTCGAAGCCTGCCGTGCCCTGCGCGCCTCCCACTACGGCAAGGGCCTGCCGACGGGCCGGGCGGTCGCCACCACCGCCGGCCGCCTCCCCGCCCGGTGGGTGATCCACACCGTGGGGCCGGTCTGGTCCCGGGACGAGGACCGCTCCGCCCTCCTCGCCTCCTGCTACCGCGAATCCCTGCGCGTCGCGGACGAACTGGGCGCCCGCACGATCGCGTTCCCCGCCATCAGCACGGGCATCTACGGCTGGCCGATGGACGACGGCGCCCGCATCGCCGTGGAGACGGTCCGGGGCGCCGGGACGCGCGTCGAGGAGGTCAGGTTCGTCCTCTACGACGAGCGGGCCTACCAGGCGTTCGCCGAGCAGACCGGCCCCGCGGCGACCGCGTGACGGGACCCCGCCCCGCCTGAGCCCCGTGAGTCCGCACCGACCGGACCGGGGCCGGGCGGGAAGCACGTGCCGCGGTCGGCGGGTGCTGCCGCAGAATCCGCGACCCCCGGCGGCGCCGCTCGGGCGGGGCGGGGCGGGGAGGGCCGCAGGGCGGGGTCAGCGGAGGGCGGCCAGGACGCGGCTGTCGCCGTACTGCCAGACCGTGCCCGCCTCGCGGAAGCCCGCTTCGCGGAGGAGGGCGACGTGCGTCGACACGGGCAGGTCCGCGTCCGCGCACGGCGGATGGCAGGCGGTGTCGTGGAGGTTCAGGTAGGGGGCCAGCTCGGGGTCGGCGGCTGCGCCCTTCCACCACGACTGCCAGTCCTCGTGCGTGAAGGCCAGGTTCCGTTCGGCGTGGCGGCGGCCGAGGTCGACCGCGAGGTCGCGGATGGCGGGGGAGTCGGGGCGGATGTGGTCGCCGTTGACGAACACGCCGCCCGGTGCCAGCCGTTCGGCGAGATCGCGGTAGACGCCGGCCAGGGTGTCCCGGTCGAGGTAGTGCAGGGCGGTCGTGGAGACGGCCGCGTCGACGGGCCGGTCCAGGCCGAGCGCGTCGAGCCAGCCCGGCGCCCCGATCAGGGAGCGGACGTGGCGCAGCCGCGCCCGGGCGCCGGCCCCGTAGTGGGCGCGGCCCAGCTCCAGCAGCAGCGGATCGGCGTCGACGGCGACCACCTCGGCGCCGGGCAGCCGCCCGGCGAGCCGCGCGGCCAGTGCGCCCGGCCCGCTGCCCAGGTCCAGCAGCAGGGGGTCACGACTGCCGCGGGTGGCCTGCTCGACGACGTCAGCGATGACCGTGAACCGCTCCTCGCGGTCCACCGCGTACCGCTGCTGCTGGCACTCCCAGCGCTCCACCCAGCGCGCCGCCGTCACCGCACTCAAGTCCATAGTGAAAATCATTGCAGCTTGGCGAGGGCGGTGAGCAACTTCTCCATCTCTTCGAGTGTGTTGTAGACGTGCAGGCTGACGCGCACCGAACCGTCCTGCGGGTCACGGCCCGCCTGGCAGTGGTCGTCCGAGCGCACCATGAAGCCGTGGCTGAACAGGATGAACCCCAGGTCCTGCGAGCCGATCGCCTGGTGGCGGAACGTCACGATGGAGCCCCGCCGCTGCACCGCCGTGTCGGCGGCGAGGCTGCTGCGGCAGCCGAGCACCTCGTACGCCGGCATCCGGGACAGCCCGTCGGTCAGCACGGACGCGAGCGCCGCCGTCCACCGGGCGATCCGCTCCACCCCGGCGGCCTCCAGCCAGTCCAGGGCCGCCGCCAGGCTCGCGATCCCCGCGGTGTTCGGCGTACCGGCCCAGCCGCCCGGCCGGAACGCAGGCCCCCGCTCGCCGCGGGCCCACACCGCGCCCGTCCCCGGCAGGGCCAGCGCCTTGTGCCCGGAGAAGACGAGGAAGTCCACGTCCAGGTCGGCGACCGACACCGGCTGGTGGCCGACGCTCTGCGCGGCGTCCAGGCAGATCGGCACGTCCGGGCCGACCGCCTCGCGGATGCGGTGCACGTTCATGTCGGCCCCGTACACGTGGTGGACGTGGGTCGCCGCCACGAAGCGGGTCCGCGGCCCGGCGAGCGCGGCCAGCGCCCGCGCGTCGTAGTCGCCGGTCACTGCCTGGCAGGGCATCTCCCGCACCGCGATCCGCACCCCCTGCGCGGCCAGCAGGTCCCGCGCCTCCAGCCAGGGGGCGAGGTTGGCCCGGTGGTCGCCGAACGGCACGACGATCTCGTCGCCGTCGCGCAGCAGCTGCGGCAGCCAGTCGCGCGCCACCGTCCGCAGCCCCTCCGTCGTCCCGCTGGTGAAGTGCACCGGCGACGCGCCCGCGCCGGCCCCCGCCGACCGGTCGCCAAGGAACTCCCGTACCCGCTGGGCGGCCCCCGCGACCAGCGCCGTCGTCGCGTTCGCCCACGGGTACGAGCCGCGGCCCGCGTTGGCGTTGGAGGTCGTCAGGTAGGCGTGCACCGCGTCCAGGACCTGCCGCGGCTTCTGCGCGGTCGCCGCACTGTCCAGGTACGCCTGCTCCGGGTTGGCCGCCACGATGGGGAAGTCGGCGCGCAGCGGCCGCTGCCACCGCGCCAGCTCCCGCAGCTCCGCCCGCGGGTCCGCCCGCGGGTCCGGCTGCGGATCGGGCCCCGCCATCAGTCGCGCACCAGGGGCGCGCCCGCGTCCCGCCACGCGACGATCCCGCCGGCGAGGCTGCGCACGTCCGGGTGACCCATACGGGTCAGCAGGGCCGCGTACCGCAGGGACTGCTCGCCGATCGGGCACGCCAGCAGCACCGGCCGGCTCGTGCTGAACGGCAGCCCGCCGCGCACGAGTTCCGCGAACAGCTCGTCCACGATGTTGACCGAGCCGTCGATGTGCAGCGCCCCGTACGCGAACGGCCCGCGGAGGTCCACGACCAGCGGCCGCCCCGACTCCACCCAGGCCCTCGCCTCCGGCACCTCCACGGAGCGGGCGGCGGCCAGCTCGGCGTCCGTGACGGTGTCGGCCGAGTTCCGCACGGGCGGCCGGCCCAGCAGCTCCGGGCGGCGCTGCCGGACGTAGCCGAGGTAGCCCTCCGTACGGTCGCACACCACGAACACCGCGGTCCGCCGCTCCGTCAGTTCCGCGTCCAGCGCTCGCAGATGGCGCACCGCGCCGTGGTACGCCGCCCCTCCCGTCGGCCCGGAGAGCATCCCGCAGCGGCGCAGCAGCACCAGCATGCCGTCGAGGGCCTCGTCGGAGGTGACCGCCTCGATCGCGTCGTACACCGCCGGGTCGAACAGGCCCACCTCCTGCACCTCGTCGGCGGTGCGGATCCCCGGGATGAAGTCCGACTTCGCGCCGACGAGCCCCACCACCCGGACCGCCGGATCGTGGGCGCGCAGGGACCGCGCGATGCCGGTCGAGGAGCCCGCGGTGCCCACGCAGGCGATGAACCAGTCCGGCGCCCGGCCGTCCAGATCGGCGATGATCTCCGGGCCGGTGCCCTCGGCGTGCGCCTGCGCGTTCAGCGGGTTGAAGTACTGGTCGGTGTGGAGGTGCGTGCTCCCCGGGGCGCTGAGCTGCTGGTGGAAGAGGGTCAGCGGATCGGCGGTGTCGGTCGGGTCCAGGCACTCGCTCTGCCCGGGCAGCTCCTCGATCCGCGCGCCGAGCAGCAGCAGCAGGTCCTTGATCTCGGGCACCCGCATGCGGTTGGTGACGCTCTTGAACGGCAGCCCGTGCATCCCCGCGATCAGCGCGAGCGCCTTGGCGGTGTTGCCGCTGGACAGCTCGACGACCGTCTCGCCGCGGGCGGCCGCGCCGGCGAGCCGGTCGCGCACCATGTTCCAGGCCGGCCGGTCCTTCAGCGAGCCGAACGGGTTGAGCATCTCCAGCTTCGCGTACAGGTCGATGTTCCGCAGTCCGTGCACGTCCTGGTCGATGCGCACCAGCGGCGTGTTGCCGATGGCCTCCGTGATGCTGTCGTACCTCATGCGCCTCATCCCCCCGCTTCCGTGACCGGCCAGTACTGCTCGTCGAGGCACCAGCGCCAGACGCCCTCCTCCTCCCTGACGGCGACCTTCCGGGCCGTGGGCTGCCGCTGCGCCCGGGTGGCCGTGAAGTCCATGCAGTAGCCGGCCGTGTTCGGGAACGCCAGCAGGTCGCCGGGGTCCGGCAGCCGCGGCAGGAAGACGGTGCGACGGGTGATCAGGTCGGCCTCCAGGCACAGGTTGCCCATCAGGTGCACCCCGACCGCGCCGGGGCCGTCGGGGGGCGGCGGCTCGCTTCTCCTCGGGACGAGGACGGGGTCGACGAGCACCCCGTGGTCCTCCAGGCCGACGTCGCCGGCGTTGAGCGCGAGCCGCACCCACGGAGGGCCGCCGGTGTCGGTGCGCACCTCCAGGACCCGGCCGAGGGTCAGCCCGCACTGGTCGGCGAGGGCGCGGCCCGGTTCGGCGTACACGTCGCACAGGCTCTCCAGCAGCAGTGTGCCCAGCGGTCTGCCCAGGGTGGGGGCCGGCCGGGACAGCAGCTCGTCCAGGTACGCGGGCCCGGCCGCCGGCCGGTGGGCCGGGTAGAGGGCGAGCGAGCCCTTCAGGGTGCCGTTCTCGACGCGCAGGCCGTAGCCATACCCGCCCCAGGCCAGCGGGCCGCGGCGGCCCAGCGCCGCCTCGGTGAGGGCGGTGGTGTACCGCTCCCACTGGGCGGCGTGTGCCAGGTAGCTGACGCCGTATCCGCCGCCCACGTCGATCGCGCGAGGCCGGAACCCGCGCGAGCGCAGCGCGTCGACCGCCCGGATGCAGCCCTCCAGGGCGGTGGCCTTCTCGTCGGTGCTGGTGGTGTCCAGGTGGTAGCCGACGCCGACGGGCTCCAGGGCGTCGCGGTGCTTCTCCAGCAGGTCCAGCAGCGGGCCCAGCGCCGCGGCCGGGGTGCCGAAGCGGCTGCGCCGCGACAGGGTCCGCGCCCCGGCCGCCTCGAACCCGGACAGCCGCAGGACGACCTCCAGCCGCGGCAGGCCGTGCGCCCGTACGAGGCGGGCGGCCTGCTCCAGTTCGCCCGGGCCGTCGGCGTTCACGGTCGTGCCGGTGCGCGCCGCCAGCCAGAGGAAGGCGGGGTCCTTGGGGCCGGTCGCCATCAGCCGGCCGCCGGTGAAACCGGCGCCGAGCGCGTGCTGGAGCTCCTCCGGCGAGGCGGCGTCCAGGCAGGCGGAGGTGGCGGCGAGGTGGCGGACGAGGGCGCTGGAGCCGGTGGCCTTGTGCGCGAAGTAGATGCGGCCGCCCAGCCGGTGCCGGCGCAGGACGGCGGCGAACTGCGCGGCGTTGCGCCCGATCTCCTCTGGCAGGACGACGGCGAGCGGCGAGCCCAGCCCGTCGACGAGCCCGTGCAGGAACGGTCCGGCACGCAGCAGCGAGGCCGGGCCCGCTGTGAGCCTCGGTTGCAGGTACAAGGGGGCGTCGCTCATTCCGGCCGTCCCTCCCAGACGATCGACTGCGGGCCCGCTCCGTGATCGATTCGCACGGCTGTGCACATCATCGCTCCACAACTGCCGCAGCTAAAGGGGGCGTGGGGAAGCACGGGGGGCGTGCGGCCGGAACAAACCCGGCGCCGACCGGGCGATCCGCCCGACCGGAACCATCCGCTCCGGCGGGGGTGGAGGCCGGCGCGTCCCCGGGCCGGCCCGCGGTCCGCCCGCCGCCCGGCCCGCGTTCCGCCCGGCGCCTCGGCCCGGCACGGCCCCCGGCCCAACGCCCGGCCCGGAGTCTGCCGCCCGGCGCGGCGGCCGGGGGTGACGGCCGCGATGCGGAAGCCGGGGACGGCGTACGGAAGCCCGCGCGGGGCGACCCCTGCCCGGCCCGGAGGCCCGGCCGGTGCGATGCCCGGGCGTGGGCGTGGGCGTACGCGGGCCCCGCGCCCCGCGCCGGTTCGTGCCACGGGGCGCCTCGCGGCCCAGCCCGGGCCTTGCGCGCCGCCGGTCCGGCGGCGGTCACCTGATTTCTCCCAGGATGCCCCGGCCTTCAGGCCGGGGAGGAATGGGTCCTTGGCGCGGAGGCGCGGAGCGCCGGAGTTCTCTTCGCATCTGTTCTGGCCTGCACTCTCTTTCGTTGTCAGTGGCGGATGTTACGTTGCGGATCATGACGACGGCAGTGATGTCCGAGACGGTGGCCGGGCACGCCCGGTACACCTTCCGGCTGCGTCTGTCGTCCACGGCCCGTACCGCTGTGGAAGCGGAGTGGGGGCGGTGCCGGTGGGTGTGGAACGAGTGCGTGGCGATGTCCCGCAAGGTCCACCGGCTCAACCGGGACGCCGAGGAGAAGATCACGTGTGGTCCGGCGCAGCTCGACAGGATGCTGACCGGGGCGCGCCGGTCGATGGCGTGGCTGCGTGAGGGTGCTTCGGTTCCTCAGCAGCAGATCATCCGGGACTTCGCCAAGTCCCGGGCGAAGGCGCTGGGGGACGTCAAGGCGCGGTTGCCGATGCGGCAGCGGGCCGGGATGCCCCGGATCAAGCGGAAGCGGGACGCGCTGCCGTCGCTGAACTACACCCAGCGGGGTTTCCGCCTCAAGGGCGGCCGCCTCCACCTGGCGGGCGGGATCGTGCTGACGGTGGTGTGGTCGCGTGGCCTGCCGTCCGACCCGTCGAGCGTGCGGGTGTACCGGGACAGCCTCGGCCACTGGTACGCGTCGTTCGTCGTCCAGGCGGTGACCGAGGCCCTGCCGGAGACCGGACGGGCCATCGGCATCGACTGGGGCGTCAGCGAGACCGCCACCACCACGTCCGACGCCCACGACCTTCCCCACGCCCAGCACGTGAAGACGGCCGCGGCCAGGCTCGCGCACTACCAGCGGATGATGGCCCGGCGCCGGACTGCGAAGAAACCGGCCCGACACCAACGGCTACCGGAAGGCCCGCCGGGCGGCGGCGAAGGTGTCCAAGAAGATCGCCCGGCAGCGGCAGGACACCGGCCGCAAGTGGGCCAAGGCCGTCGTCCGCGACTTCGACCACCTCGCCGTGGAGGACTTCCGCCCGAAGTTCCTCGCCAAGTCCACCATGGCCCGCAAGGCGGCAGACGCCGCGATCGGAGCCGTCAAGACCGCGCTGGTCGAGATGGCCCGCAAGCACGGGCGCACCGTGCACCTGGTCCACCCCGCGCACACCACCATGGACTGCGCGCACTGCGGAGCGAGAGCCAAGCACCGCCTGCCTCTTTCCGAGAGAACGTATACGTGCACCGCGTGCGCAGCAGTGTCCCCCAGGGACAAGAACTCCGCCCGCGTGATGCTCGTCCGGGCTGGTCTCGTACCCGGCCAGTGCTGATCTTGTAAGACCTGCACCCCCGCCGGGGGTCAGGCGAAGTGAGCTGGGAATCCCCGTCCCTTCAGGGCGGGGAGGAGTCAAAGGGTGAGGCTCATCAGGATGTCGTCCCGGTCGTCGCCCGGAGCCACCCGGAGCGCCCCCGGCCAGCGGCCGACCTCCTCCCAGCCCAGCCTCCGGTAGAACCCCTCCAGACCGCAGCCGGACCGCACGCTGAGGTGCAGCCGTTCCACCCCCATCGCGCCGCGCGCCACGGCGGCCGCGGCCCCCATGAGCGCGGTCCCCGTGCCGCGGCCCCGGAACCCCGGGTGAGTCTGGACGTGGTTGACCACCGCGCAGTGGGCGACCAGCGGGTGGGGGTCGCGGCGCAGGACCAGCCACCCCGCGAGCGCCCCGCCGCGTACGGCGGCGAGCAGCCGGCACCGCGCCGGATGCAGTCCGCCGAGGAGGAGCTCCACCACGGGCGCGACGGCGGAGGCGGCCACGGGGGGCATGGGCATGCCCGGCGCGATCACGGCGCCGCCGGCGTTGACCACGGCCGCCCAGCAGTCGGCGAGTTCGCGGGCGAGGCCGGGCGGGACGCCGTCCGGGCTGGTCAGGTGCACGATCTGGACCAGCCGGTCCGGGCGGTCCCCGCCCCCGCCCCCGGCGCCGCGGGTCTGCGGATCGGTCATGTGCGCTCCCCGCCGGCGGTGAGGGCGCCCCGGCCGCAGGCGTGCCGGCCCGTCCGCGGCCGTCCCGCCGGCCGACCCGGCGCGGACCCCGGAGGACTACCCGCAGCGGGGCGGCCCCGACACGTCGCGGGCCGCCGAGGGAGGCACGGGCCAGGTGCGGCCGCGGCACGTGTCAGTCGTGCGGGGCCTCTCCGCTCACCCGGTGGTCGGCGTGGCTGAGCGCCTCCAGGACCAGCCGCCGCAGGTGGCCGTCGGTCAGCCGGTAGTGGACGTACCGCCCCTCCTTGCGGGCCTCCACCAGCCGCGCGAGCCGCAGCTTCGCCAGGTGCTGGCTGACGGCCGTCCGGGAGGCGGCGCACTGCTCGGCCAGCGAGCCGACATCGGACTCGCCCTGGGCGAGGAGCCACAGCAGGTGCAGGCGCGTGGCGTCGGACAGCAGGGCGAACACGGCCGCCGCCTCGGCCAGCCGCGCACCGTCCGGCGCCCGCAGGTGCGAGGCGTCGGCAGGTGGCAGGGGATTGCTCGGAGGCATGGGGACAGCCTAGGGGTCCCGCCCCGACGAGGTGCCGCCCGGCCCGCTGCGTGCGGGCCCCTGGTACCCGGCGCGAGGCGCCGGACCCGTGGCCCCGATCCGTGGCACCCGGTCCACGGCGCGCGGCGCTCGGCGCGCGGCGCTTGGGCTGGTCCGGATGCGCGGGCGGCTCCATCCGGAGCGTGATCGTCATGTGCGCATCTGCGCACATGACGCTACGGTGGTAGGGAGAGCCCGCCCCGCCGAGTGGAAGGCCCCCGCATGCTCCCGGTCCTGCGCAACCGCACCTACCGGCACCTGTTCGCCGCCCAGGTCGTCGCCCTCACCGGCACCGGCCTGGCCACCGTCGCCCTCGGACTCCTCGCCTACGACCTCGCCGGACCTCGCGCCGGATCCGTCCTCGGCACCGCCCTGGCGATCAAGATGGTGGCGTACGTCGCCGTCGCGCCCGCCGTCGGCGCCCTCGCGCACCGGCTGCCGCGCCGCGCCCTCATGGCCGGCTCGGACCTCGCCCGCGCCGCCGTCGCCCTCTCCCTGCCGTTCGTCGACCGCGTCTGGCAGGTCTACCTGCTGGTCTTCCTGCTCCAGGCGGCCTCCGCCGCGTTCACCCCCACCTTCCAGGCGGTGATACCCGACGTCCTGCCCGACGAGCGCGACTACACCCGCGCCCTCTCCCTCTCCCGTCTCGCCTACGACCTGGAGAGCCTGTTCAGCCCCGCCCTGGCCGCCGCCCTCCTCGCCGTCACCACCTACGACCGCCTCTTCCTCGGCACCGTCGCCGGCTTCCTCGCCTCCGCCGTACTCGTCCTGTCCGCCGCCGTACCGCGACCGGCGGCGGACACCGCCGCAGCCGGGGCCGGCCGGCACGCCGGGCACGCGCACACCCGCGCCGCCGCCGGCATGCGCCTCCTCCTTGCCGCCCCGCCCCTGCGCGCCCTGCTCCTGCTGAACCTGGCCGTGGCCGCCGCAGGCTCCCTCGTCGCCGTCAACACCGTCGTCTACGTCCGCGACCTGCTGGGCCGCGGCACGGGCGACGTCGCCCTCGCGCTCGGGGCCTACGGGGCCGGCTCCATGGCCGTCGCCCTCGCCCTGCCCCGGCTCCTCGACCGCGTCCCCGACCGCACCGTCATGCTGCGCGGCGGAGCCGCCCTCGCCGCCGTCCTCGCCGCGGCCGGCGCCCTGACCGCCGCCGCGCCCGGGCCCTGGCGCTGGCCCGCCCTGCTCGCCGCGTGGGCGTCGCTCGGCGCCGCCGGGTCCGCGGTGCTCACCCCCGCGGGCCGCCTGGTGCGCAGGGCGGTCCCGGCCGGGCGGCGCACCGAGGCCTTCGCCGCGCAGTTCTCCCTCTCACACGCCGGCTGGCTGCTGACGTACCCGCTGGCCGGCTGGGTCGGCGCCACCGCCGGCCTGACCGCGGCCGCCGCCGCCCTCGGGGTGCTCGCCGCCGGCTCCGCGCTCGCCGCCGCCGCACTGTGGTGCCCGGCCGCGGAGCCGTCCCCCGAGCCGTCCCCCGAGCCGTCCGCGGACGCCGCCGGGGAGCCCGCCCGCCCCGGCCCGCGGCCGGAGCCCGCGCCCGTACCCGCGGACGACGGGGCGGGCCGCCTGCACCGCCTCCTCGCCGCCCGCCACGGCCACTGACCGCACTCCGGCCGCCGGGGTTTTCCACAGGCCGCAGCGCGGTGTCCCCGCGGGTCGGTAGGCTGCCCGTCATGACCCTTACGGACGCGACCCCCGAGACCAGCGCCGCCCTGGAGGTACTCCACCGCGTCTTCGGGTACGACTCCTTCCGCGGCGAGCAGCAGCAGATCATCGAGCACGTCGCGGGCGGCGGCGACGCCCTCGTGCTGATGCCCACCGGCGGCGGCAAGTCGCTCTGCTACCAGATCCCGGCCCTGGTCCGGCGCGGCACCGGCGTGGTGGTCTCCCCGCTGATCGCCCTCATGCAGGACCAGGTCGACGCACTGACCGCGCTCGGCGTCCGGGCCGGCTTCCTGAACTCCACCCAGGGCATCGACGAGCGGCGCACCGTTGAGCAGCTCTTCCTCGCCGGCGAGCTCGACCTCCTCTACCTCGCCCCCGAACGGCTCCGCACCGAGGGCACGCAGCGCCTCCTCGACCAGGGCGAGGTCTCCCTCTTCGCCATCGACGAGGCGCACTGCGTCGCCCAGTGGGGCCACGACTTCCGCCCCGACTACCTCGCGCTGTCGATGCTCCACGAGCGCTGGCCCGCCGTCCCGCGGATCGCCCTGACCGCCACGGCCACCCCGGCGACGCACGCCGAGATCGCCACGCGGCTCGGCCTGGAGGACGCCCGGCACTTCGTCGCGAGCTTCGACCGGCCCAACATCCAGTACCGGATCGCGGGGAAGAACAACCCGCTCAAGCAGCTCCTGGACCTGATCCGCACCGAGCACGAGGGGGACGCCGGCGTCGTCTACTGCCTGTCGCGGTCCTCCGTGGAGAAGACCGCGGCGTTCCTCGCGGAACACGGCATCGACGCCGTCGGCTACCACGCCGGCATGGACGCCGCGACCCGCGCCGCCAACCAGTCCCGGTTCCTGCGCGAGGAGGGCGTGGTCGTCGTGGCGACGATCGCGTTCGGCATGGGCATCGACAAGCCGGACGTGCGCTTCGTCGCCCACCTCGACCTGCCCAAGTCACTGGAGGGCTACTACCAGGAGACCGGCCGCGCCGGCCGCGACGGCGAACCCGCCACCGCCTGGCTCGCGTACGGGCTCCAGGACGTCGTCCAGCAGCGCAAGATGATCGAGGGATCGGAGGGCAGCGACGCCCACCGCCGCTCGCTGACCGCACATCTCGACGCCATGCTCGCCCTCTGCGAGACCGTCGACTGCCGCCGGGTCCGGCTGCTCGCCTACTTCGGGCAGGAGTCCGGCCCCTGCGGCAACTGCGACACCTGCCTGACCCCCGCCGAATCCTGGGACGGCACGGTCGCCGCGCAGAAACTCCTGTCCACGGTGTGGCGGCTCGCCCGCGAGCGGCGGCAGAAGTTCGGCGCCGGCCAGATCATCGACATCCTCCAGGGCAAGAAGACCGCCAAGGTCATCCAGTTCGACCACGACCAGCTGTCCGTCTTCGGCGTCGGGGCGGACCTCGGCACCGCAGAATGGCGCGGCGTCGTCCGCCAGCTGCTGGCCCTCGGCCTGCTCGCCGTCGAGGGCGAGTACGGGACACTCGTCCTGACCGAGGCCAGCGGGGAAGTCCTCGGCGGCCGCCGGACCGTCCTCCTGCGGAAGGAGAAGGCACCGGCCGGCGGCCAGGCCCGCAAGGAATCCGGAAGCCGCGGCAGCAAGGGCGCCCGCGTACCGGTCGACCTCCCGGCGGCCGCGGTCCCCGTCTTCGAGGCCCTCCGGGCCTGGCGCGCCGCCACCGCCCGCGAGCAGGGCGTCCCGGCGTACGTCGTCTTCCACGACGCGACGCTGCGGGAGATCGCCACCCGCCTCCCCACGACCACGGCGGAACTGGGCACGGTGGGCGGCGTGGGCGAGGCGAAGCTGGCCAAGTACGCGGAAGGCATCCTGGCGACCCTGGCCCCCCTGTCCACGGCGGCCCCGGCAGCCGCAGAGGCCCCGAGTCCGGCCCCCGCAGCCCGCCCGCCGCACGACGACGAGCCCCCGCTGGACGAGGAACCCCCCTTCGACGCGGAGGAAACCGACCCGCCCTGGGACGACTGGGAGTAAGCCGGGCGCCCCACGTGAGGGCCCCGGGCGCGCCGCGGCCGCGGCCCACGCCGGGGAAGGCTCAGGGGGCCGGGCGGGTCAGGATGGCGCATGGGTGCGCCGCGGAGGCAGGATCGCCTCATGCCCCGTCTCGGACTCGTGACCGTGGTCGTACGTGACTACGACGAAGCCATCGCCTACTATCGGGACGCCCTCGGGTTCGAGCTCCGGGAAGACACCCGGATCGACGACGACAAGCGATGGGTGGTCGTCGCCCCGCCCGGGTCCCGGGAGACGGCCCTGCTCCTGGCCAGGGCCGCGACCGGCGACCAGGAGGCCCGTATCGGAGACCAGACCGGCGGCCGGGTCGGCTGGTTCCTCCACACCGACGCGTTCGACCGCGACCACGCGCGGATGCGGGCGGCCGGCGTCGTGTTCGAGGAGGCGCCCCGGCAGGAGCCGTACGGCATGGTCGCCGTCTTCCGGGACCTGTACGGCAACCGCTGGGACCTGCTCCAACTGCACCCGCCCGGTGACACCGGACGGTAGGTGCCCCGCACGCTGCCGCCCTGCCGCGTACACGGCCCTTCTCATGCCGGCTGCCGCGAGGCCTGGGCCGGGCCTGTCAGGGCCGGCCCCGATGAGGGCGGAGTGGGCGCTGTCCGCCGGGCACGCGAAGCCTGCGCCGTTGCTCCCTTCTGCCGGCGGCACGTCAATCTCCGTGGATCGCAATCTGAGTTGGCCGGTCTGCCGGGGAGCGCGTCCGGCCGGATGCGCGCCGCGTCGGACCGGGCCGCGTCGCGGGTGCCGGTGACCGCATGCCGCTTGCGGCGGGTACCGGGTCTCCCGCCCCCGCCCGCGGGTGCGGGGAGCCCGCCCGACGGGTGCCCTGCCGGGCCTCCCGTCGGCCAAACCGCCTGCCTGTGAGGCGACTTCCGTCCTCCCGTGGTGCACCCCCGAGGCGCTCGGGTCGCCCGGGTGCGGGGCGCTTGGTCCCGGGCCAAGCTGGGGGCATGAGCGACGACCCCCCGGGCCGGCCCGCCACGGAGCTGCGCCTTGCCCTGGCGATGCGCGGAGGCGTCAGCCTCGCCGTGTGGATGGGCGGGGCGTGCTGTGAGACCGCGGCTCTGCGGGCCGCGGCTCCCGGGCGACGCCCGCAGGGCCGCGAGGGCGCCCAGCCGCCCGCCGCCGATGCCGCGGGCGGGCAGGGCGGGCCGGAAGGGGCGGAGGGAGCGCCGGGTGGGGAGGGGCTGTACTCGTCGGACACGCCGGCCGGCCCTGGGGCTGCGGGCAGTGCGGTCCGCCCGGGTGCCGCGGGCGGCGCCGAGGCCGCAGACCCGCCCGCCGGCGGCGGGCAGGGGGTGTACCGGGGGATGCTGGCGGCCTGCGGGTATCGGCATGTCGACATCGATGTGCTGGCAGGGACCAGTGCCGGAGGGCTGAACGGGGTGCTGATGGCCTGCCATCTGGTCTACGGGATGCCGTTCGGGCGGGGCGTACGCGACCTCTGGCTGGAGGTGGGGGATCTGGAGGGGCTGCTCCGGCGGTCGCGGCCGTTCTCCGTGCCCGATTCGCTGCTGCGCGGGGACGCCGTCTTCCACCAGGAGCTGTGCACCGCCCTCGGCCGGCTCGTCGACGAGGCTCCGCCCGGCTGGAAGCCGCCCGCCTCGCTGCGGCTGATGCTGACCGCGACCCGGCTGCGGCCCCGCCCGGACCGGGTGCGGCCCACCCTCGGCGCGCCGCTCCTCGTCGGCCGCTCACAGGCCTCCTTCCGGTTCCGCCACCGCGCCGGCCTGACCGACTTCCCGGACGAGTCCACCGGCACCGCCCGCGACGCCGCCCTCGCCCGGCTGGCGTACGCGGCGCGCGCCTCGTCGTCCTTCCCGGGCGCCTTCGAGCCCGCCCGGGTGTACGTCGGCCCCGGCTCGCAGCTGGCCTCCGCCGACCCGTACACCGTCGACATGCGCGGCGTCAGCAGCGAGACGGGCCACCCGGACCCCGACCTGGACGGCTGCGTCGAGCTCGTCGACGGGGGAGTGCTCGACAACATCCCCGTCGCCTGGGCGGTGCGGGCCATCGCCGCGGCCCCCGCGGTCCGCCCCGCCGAGCGGTGGCTGCTGTTCCTGCAGCCCGTGCCGCCGTTCCCGCCGGCCCCCGCCACCGGCCGGGCGGCCCGGCGCGGGGCCACACGCCTCGTCCGTGCGGCCGCCGGCTCCTTCGCGGTGAAGGCCGGCGCGGAGTCGCTCCGCGACGACGCCCTCGAACTGGACGCCGCCGAGGCCGCGGCCCGGTACCGGCACTGCGCCGGCGGCGTCCTGCCCCCGCACCTCGACACGCTCGGCGAGACCGCCTTCGCCCGCCTGGGCCGCTACCGGCGCACCGTCGGCGCCGCCGAGGCCGCGCGGCTGATCCGGCTCCTCGCGGACCCGGCCGACGTGACCGGCCCGGACGCCCTGCCGCTGCCCGCCGGACCCGGCCCGCTGGACCCGCTGGACGCGCACGGCAGCGGAGCCGCCGAGCTGTTCGCCCGGCTGCGCGAGCCCGCGGCCGCGGCCCGGCTCGTCCTGCCCGACGGGGCGGCCGCCCTGCCCCGGCCCGGCTGTTCGCCGCTGCCCCTGGCCCGCACGGTGCGCCTGCTCATGGACTGGGTGCGCGCCTGGGAGGACGCCGACCCGCTCGCCGACTCCGGCACGGTCCGGGAGCTGCGCCGCCGGCTCTACGCCGCCCGCTTCGCCGTCGCCGCCGTGATCGCGGCCCGGGACCGGCTCCTGCTGGCCGCCTACCGCGAGGCACTGGCCGGCGGGGAGCCGCCCGCCGACGCCGCCGCACCCTACCGGAGCGCCGCGCTGCGCCTCCGGGCGCTCCTGCCCCACACCCCGCCGCCCGAGTCGCCCCCGGCAGAGTGGGAGGCCTGGGCCCTCCGCCTCGCCCGGGCCGTCACCACCGCCCCGCCCGCCCCCGCCCCGCCGCCCGCCGCGTCCGAGGACCTCGCCGCCGTCCACGCCCCCCTGTGGCCGCTGCTGACCCACCTCGCCGGCCGGATCGGGCAGGCCGCGCCCCCCGGCCTCGACGGCTACGAGCCGCTGAAGGAAGCCGCCACGGCCCCGTTCCCCGGGATGGGCGACGCGCTCGCCTTCGCGGAGGTGCTCCTGGGGCCGCTGCGCCCGGACCCCCTCGCCGAGCCCACCGGCATCTCCTTCCGGGCCGTCTCGGCCGCCGACACCAGCTGGGCGACCCGCACGGTCCTCGGCCGCCTGGGCGAGGCGCCGCAGGCCGAGGACATCGTCCGCGCCAAGCTCAGCGGCAACCAGCTGAACAACTTCGCGGCCTTCCTCAGCGTCCGGTGGCGGATGAGCGACTGGACGTGGGGCCGCCTCGACGGCGCCGCCTCCCTGGTCTCCGTCGCCGCCACCGACGAGCGCCTGGAGCAGCGCTACGCGGCCCTCGCCGCCGACCTGCCGGAGCTGGGCAGCCGCCTCGCCGAGGCGACCGGCCTGGGCGCCCGGTTCACCGGCGCCTGGGCCGCCGACCTCGCGGCCCGCTCCCCGCAGGCCGTCGGCCCCTGGCAGCGCGTACGCGACGTGCTGACCGAGCTGCGCCAGCGCGAGATCCTCGACGAGGAGCTCCCGCTCCTCCTCGCGCTCGGCGGCGGCAACCGGCCCCCCGACCCCCTGCCCGACCTGCCGCCCCTCGGCCCGGAGCGCTTCGACGAGGCCCTCGACGCCTTCGCCGCCACCGGCTCCGAAACCGTCGGCGGGCTGCTGCGCGCCCCCGACCCCCGCCGGGCGGCCCTGCGCGCCGGGCTGCTCGCCTGGCCGGCGGTCCAGCCGGCCGGCCGCCGCTGGAGCCGCCTGCCGCAGGGCGTGCTCGGGCTGCTGAAACCGCTCGTGTGGGCGCCCCCGCTCAGCGGGGTGCTGGCGCCGTGGAGCACCCTGGCCGCCGCCGTGCTGCTGTGGCTCGCCACCGCCTTCGCGACCGGCCGGTGGGGTTCGCTGCTCCCGCACGTCCCGATCTGCCTGTACGCCGCGCTCGCCCTGGCCTGCGGCGTGCGGCAGGCCCTGCCGCGGAGCCTGCTGGCCCCCGCCCGCACGGCGCTGCCGATCGCGGCGGCCGCCCTCCCGCCGGTCGCCCTCGGCTTCCTGCACGGCGTGCACACCCCCGGCCTGGGCCCGGCGGAGCGGACGGTGCTCGTCGGGGCCTGCTCCGCCCTCGCCGCGGCGGCCCTCCTCGCCCCCGGGGCCGACCGGTGGCCGCTGCTGCCGCCGGCGGCGCTGGCCGGGGGAGCGGCTGCCGCCCTGGTGCAGTTCGGCCGGGGCCCGCTCGGCGGCTGGTGGGGCGTGCTCGTCCTGTACGCGGTGCTGCTGTGGACCACCTTCGCGCTGCCGTGGCTGTACCCGCGCGGGCGGGCCCGTACGGCCCGCGGGGCAGGGCCTCGCCCCTGAGCCTCGGATAGGGTGAATTCGGTACGAATCGGACCCTCCGGGGTGAGGTCGGTGAGGGTGGACACGAAGCAGTCGGCGAGCGGCGGCCCGGACCGGCCCACCGCGGCGGTCGGGTACGCGGGCGTGCTCCGCGAGCTGCTGCCGATCGCCCTGTGGCGGGAGGACGCCGACGGGCGCGTCGTGGAATGGTCGCTCGCCGCCCAGGACCTCCTCGGGCACCGCCCCGAGGACATCCTCGGCCGGTCGGGTGCCGACGTCCTCGTCCCCGACACCAACCACGAGCTGGCCCGCCAGCTCACCCGGCGCGTCCAGGCCGGCGAGACCGTCGTCGGCACCCTGCCCGTCCGCCACCGCGACGGCCACCGCGTCACCATGGAGATGTGGATCGTCCCCGCCGTCGACCGGCAGGGCCGCACCGGCGCCCTCCTCATCGCGGTGGAGACCAGCGAGGTCCTGCGCATGCGGGACTCCCTCGCCGCCCTCCAGAGCCTGTTCACGCAGTCGCCGATCGGGCTGGCCACCCTCGGCCCCGACCTGCGGTTCCTGCGCGTCAACGACGCCCTCGCACGCATGAACGGCGTCAGCGCCGCCGACCACCTCGGCAAACGGCTCACCGAGGTCGTCCCCGGCGTCAACGCCGCCGCCCTGGAGGCGACCATGCAGCAGGTCCTCGAACGCGGCACCGCCGTCGTCGACGTCCGCCGCACCGGCCGCACCCCCGCCGACCCCGACCACGACCGGACCTGGTCCTGCTCCTACGCCCCCCTCCTCGACGGATCCGGCCGCGCCCTCGGCGTCATCGCCTCCCTGATCGACATCACCGACAGCCGGCAGGCCCAGCTCGACGCCGAACGGGCCCGCCGCCGCTTCGCCGTCCTCGCCGAGGCCGGCACCCGCATCGGCACCACCCTCGACCTGCGGCAGACGGCCGAGGAGATCGCCCAAGTGCTCGTCCCGCGCCTCGCCGACTCCGCCGACGTCCAACTCCTCGAAGCCGTCCTCGACGAGGACGGAGCCGGCACCCACCGCAGCGTCCTGCGCCGCCTCGCCGCCGCCTTCCCCGACCCCGGCGCCCCCACCAGCAGGCTCCTCCCCGGCCAGACCTTCAAGATCCCCCCGGGGACCGTGTACGAGCAGGTCATCGCCGACGGCCGGCCCATGAACCTCTACCGCTCCGACATCCCCGCCCTCATCCGCGACCCCCGCGCCGACGCCCTGCGCACCTACCTCGCCGGCCTCGGCTCCGCCCGCCTCATCCCGCTCGTCGCCCGCGGCACCGTCCTCGGCGCCGTCACCGTCACCCGGCTCGCCACCCGGGAACCCTTCGACGAACAGGACTGCGTCCTCATCGACGAGGTCGTCGCCCGCGCCGCACTCAACATCGACAACGCCCGCATGTACACCAACCAGCGGCGCGCCGCCCTCACCCTCCAGCGCAGCCTCACCAACAGCACCCTCCCCGAGGTCAGCGGCCTCGAACTGACCGGCCGCTACCTGCCCGCCAGCGACCACGACGTCGGCGGCGACTGGTACGACGCCCTCCGCCTCCCCGGCGGCCGCACCGGCCTCGTCATCGGCGACGTCATGGGCCACGGCGTCCACGCCGCCGCCGTCATGGGCCAGCTCCGCACCGCCGTACGCACCCTCGCCCGCCACGGCGTGCCCCCCGACCAGCTGCTGCGCTCCCTCGACGCCGTCGTCGCCGACCTCGGCGCCGACGAGATGGCCACCTGCGTGTACGCAGTCCACGACCCCGCATCCGGCGGCTGCACCCTCGCCCGCGCCGGCCACCCCCCGCCCGCCGTCGCCACCGCCGACGGCCGGGTCACCTTCCTCGACGGCCCGCCCGGCACCCCCCTCGGCACCGGCGACCGCGAATTCCGCACCGAGCACATCGCCCTGCCGCCCGGCAGCCTCCTCGTCCTGTACACCGACGGCCTCATCGAGGCCCGCGACCGCGACCTCGACCAGGGCATGGCCCAGCTCGGCTGGGCCCTGCGCGGCCCCCACGGCCCCCTGGACCGGCTGTGCGACACGATCCTCGCCCACCTGCTGCCCGCCGCCCCCCAGGACGACGTCGCACTCCTCCTCACCCGGACGACAGCCGGCCCGCCGCCCCCCACCTGACCCGCACGACGACAGCACCAGCCGGGCCGCCGCCCGGCCCTCACCAGGCCAGGTCCTCCAGCGCGTCCAGATCCGGCGCCGGACCCGGCGGCTCCGCCGCCGCCGTGAGCGGCAGCTCCGCCCAGATCACCTTCCCGCGCTCCGTGTACCGCGTCCCCCACCGGTCCGCGTACTGCGCCACCAGGAACAGCCCGCGGCCGCCCTCGTCGGTCGTCGCCGCGTACCGCAGGTGCGGCGAGGTGCTGCTCGCGTCGGACACCTCGCAGATCAGGCTGCGGTCGAGCAGCATCCGCACCCGGATCGGCGTGTTCCCGTACCGGATCGCGTTCGTCACCAGCTCGCTGAGGATCAGCTCGGCCGTGAACGCCACCTCGTCCAGCCCCCACTCGGCCAGCTTGGCCGCACTCGCCCCCCGCACCCGCGACACCGCCGCCGGATCCGGCGGCACCTCCCACTCCGCGATCCGGTCCGCCTCCAGCCGCCGCGTGTCCGCGATCAGCAGCGCGATGTCGTCACTCGGAGACGGGAACAGCAGCGCCGCCAGCACGTCCGCGCACTCCTCGTCCGGCGTCCGCCGGCCCGGACGGCCCAGCACCTCGCCCAGCATCGCGCAGCCCGTGTCGAAGTCCCGGTCCCGGTCCTCCAGCAGCCCGTCCGTGAACAGCGCCAGCCGGGTCGACTCCGGCAGCAGCAGCTCCACCGCCTCGAACGGCATCCCGCCCACCCCCAGCGGCAGCCCCACCGGCACCTCCGGGAACTCCACCCGCCCGTCCGGCCACACCAGCGCCGGCCCCGGATGCCCGGCACTCGCCATCGTGCACCGCCCCGACACCGGGTCGTACACCGCGTACAGGCACGTCGCCCCCGTGATCCCCGCCGGCTCCGCCGACCCGTCACCGCCGTGGCCCGACCCCGCCGCGCCCGACTCGTTCTGGTCGATCCGGTCGATCAGCTCGTCCAGGTGCCCCAGCAGCTCGTCCGGCGCCATGTCCAGCGTCGAGAAGTTGTGCACGGCCGTCCGCAGCCGCCCCATCGTCGCGGCCGCATGCACCCCGTGCCCCACCACGTCCCCCACGATCAGCGCCACCCGCGCCCCCGCCAGCGGGATCACGTCGAACCAGTCCCCGCCCACCCCCGCCTTCGCCGGCAGGTACCGGAACGCCGCCTCCACCGCGTTCTGCTCCGGCAGCACCCGCGGCAGCAGGCTCTGCTGCAGCGTCACCGCCGTCGCATGCTCCCGCGTGTACCGGCGGGCGTTGTCGATGGACACCGCCGCCCGCGCCCCCAGCTCCTCCGCGAACGACAGGTCCTCCTCGTCGAACGCCTCCGGCGTGTCCGCCCGCCAGAAATTCGCCATCCCCAGCACGACCCCGCGCGCCTGCAACGGCACCGAGATCAGCGAATGCAGCCCGTAGTCCAACGCCTCCCGCGTCCCCCGCTCGTCCTGCGCACGCCACCCCATCGCCGCGTTCAGATCCGCCGCCAGCACCGCCCGGCCCGCGTCCAGCGCCGCAGCCATCGGCGCCGTCGGCACCTCGAACCGGATCACGTCCCCGACCGGCTGCAACGGCTGGTCGCCGCGCACCCCGCTCACAGCCGTCCGCCGCATCTCCGTCTGCACCCCCGCCGCGAGCGCCGGATCCTCCCCGCGCAGCACCGGCTCCAACAGCTCCACCGTCACGAAGTCCGCGAACCGCGGAACGGCCACCTCCGTCAGCTCCTCCGCCGTCCGCGCCACATCCAGCGTCGTCCCGATCCGCACCCCCGCCTCGTACAGCATCTGCAGCCGCTCCCGGGCCACCTCCGCACGCCCCGACAGCGCCGCGAGCTCCGTCGAGTCACGCAGCGTCATCACACTGCCCGACGGGTGCCCCCGGTACGGCTTCGTCGGCCGCACGTTCACCGCCAGCAGCCGGTCGCCCGCCAGATGCACCTCGTCCGTCGCGATCCGCCCCGACAGCAGCAGCGCCTCCGTCCCCGGATCCAGCCCCAGCTCGGAGACGTGCCGCTGCTCCGCGTCCGCCGGGAGGGCCAGCAGCCGCCGCGCCTCGTCGTTGGCCAGCAGCAGCCGGTGGTCGGCACTGATGATCAGGACGCCCTCGCGGACCGCGTGCAGCACCGCCTCGTGGTGCTCGTTGATGCGCGCCATCTCCGCCGCGCCCAGCCCCCGCGTCTGGCGCCGCAACCGCCGGCTGACCAGGGCGGCACCGCCCGTACCGAGCAGCAGGGCCCCCGCCGCCGCGCCCAGCAGCAGCGGCAGCTGGCCCTCCACGGTCTCGGAGACGTTGCCGACCTCTATCCCGGTGGAAACCAGCCCGATGACCTGCCCGTCCGCGTTCCGCACGGGCACCACGGCGCGCACCGCGTCGCTGGGCTCCCCGCGGAACATCTCGGTGAACCCCTCGCCGCCGGCGGCGCGCGACAGGTCCCCGGAGGCCCGCTCGCCGATCAGCGCGGGCCGCGAGTCGGTGTAGCGGATGCCGTCGGTGGTCATCACCGCGACGAAGTCCACCCCGGACGCCTTCCGCGCCGCCTCCGCGAGCGGCTGCAGCACGGCCGTCGGATCCGGCGCCGCCAGGGCGGCGGGCAGCCCCGGCGCCTGCGCGAAGGACGCGGCGGCGGCCAGGGAGCGGTTGCGGGCGTCGCGCTCACTGTCGTAGCGGGCCTGGAGCAGGAGGGCGAGCGCGGCGGCGGCGATCAGCAGCAGCACGATCACCGCCTGCAACGCGAAGACCTGGCCGGCGACACTGTGCGCCCCCCGGGCGAAGCGCGCGACCAGCCCCGGGTCCTGCCCGGTCGGCTGCCGGGGCGGCGATCTCCTGGGCCGACCAAATCGTCCCGCCATGAGCCATTTCTAACACCGACACGCGGATCCGCGCGTGGCCAGGCCGGGGTGGAGCCCGGGAACGGACGCGGGAGGACCGGGGCACGGCGGCGGGGGCGGGGCCCGGGAGGGGGCGGGAGGCGTGGGGGCGGAGGCAGGGGGTGGTGCTCCGGGTGGGGGATGGCGACGGGCGCGGGGCGGGCGGGCAGGGGCGGCTTCGGCGGGTCGGGGCGCGGAGGGACTCGGCGGTGGGGGCTTCCCGTCAGTCCCATCGTTCTTCCGGGGAGGAGGGCCCTTGACAGCCCGTCCCGCCCCGGAAGGACAGCGGACCGGCGGGCAGCCCCCGCTGCCCTTCACTCCCGCCCGGCGGAAGCACCGCTCCTCCTCGATCGAGCCGGCCGCGCACTCCGACGCCGGCCGACCCCACCGCGCCCCCGGCCCGCGGGGGCGCGGCCGCGCCGGTCAGGCGCCCAGCACCTCCGCCGCGATGTTCGCCGCCACCTGTTCCAGCAGGGGGCCCGCGTTGGCGATGCAGGTTGCCGGGTCCGGTTCGAGCTCCGTCAGCGGGTACGCCCGGCGGATGCCGGCCGCGCGGAGTGCCGACTGGTCCAGCCGGAGCCGGCCGCACACCGCGACGACCTCCTTGCCCGCAGCCCGCGCCGCCGCGGCGACGCCCGCGGGGGCCTTGCCGTGCAGGGTCTGCTCGTCCAGCGAGCCCTCGCCGGTGATGACCAGCGTCGCCCGCTCCAGGGCGGGGGCGAAGCCGAGCACGTCCAGCATCAGCTCGATGCCGGGGCGGAAGCTCGCGCCGAGCAGCAGCGCGCCGTAGCCGATGCCGCCCGCGCCTCCGGCGCCGGGCGAGGCCGCGAGCTCGGCGGCCTTCGGGCCGATCGCCTGCTCCAGGACCCGCGCGTAGTGGGCGAGCGCCGCGTCGAGCGCCTCCACGTCCTCGGGCGTCGCGCCCTTCTGCGGCCCGTACACCGCCGCGCAGCCCTTGGGGCCCGTCAGCGGGTTGTCCACGTCGCTCGCCAGGACGAAGCCGACGTCCGCGAAGCGCGGGTCGATGCCCGACAGGTCGGCCGAGGCGAGCCCGGCCAGGGCGCCACCGCCCGGACCGACGGGCCGGCCGTCCGCGTCCAGGAACACCGCGCCCAGCGCGGCGAGCATGCCCGCGCCGCCGTCGGTGGTGGCGCTGCCGCCGACGCCGAAGACGATCGTGCGGGCCCCGGCGTCCAGGGCGGCCTTCAGGACCTCGCCGGAGCCGTACGTGGTCGCGGTCAGCGGGGCGAAGACGCCCGCCGGGAGCAGCTGGAGGCCGGAGGCCTCCGCCATCTCGACCACCGCGGTGCCGTCGCGCAGGGCGAAGGCGGCCGTGACCGGCTCGCCGAGCGGCCCGGTGACCCGTACCTCCCGGCGTTCGAAACCGGCCGCCACGGCGGCCGCGACCGTGCCGTCGCCGCCGTCCGCGACGGGGAGGGTCTCGACCTCCACGCCGGGTACGGCCCTGCGCAGGCCGGCTGTCACCCGCTCGGCGACCTGAACGGCCGTGAGCGAGCCCTTGAACTTGTCCGCGGCGATCAGCACGCGCGCGGCCTCAGATACTGCTCCGTCCGTCACCTTGCCATCCCTTGCTTTCGAACAGTGCAGTCGCGCCACCCCGAGCCTATCCGGAGGATCCTCTAAAGCCCATGCGTGGCCTGGGCCACACCCGCCCCGATACATGGGCGAATGATGCCCAAACGGCGCGAAATGCGCGCCTCGCCCGCCCGCCGGGTCCCCCCTTCCCGGCGCCCGCCCCACCCCCCGTGCCCGGTCGGTAGGGTGGCCGCGTGACCACCACGGATGACTACGCCACGTACATCGCGAGCCTGCCCCGCGTCCTGGCGGGTGCCGCCGCGCTGTACCGGGACGCGGAGGGCCGCGTCCTGATCGTCGAGCCGAACTACCGGGAGGGCTGGGCGCTGCCCGGCGGGACGATCGAGTCCGACGCGGGCGAGTCCCCGCGGGCCGCCGCCCGGCGCGAGAGCGCCGAGGAGATCGGGCTCGACCGGCCGCTCGGCCGGCTGCTGGCCGTGGACTGGACGGTGGGCCCCGGCCGGCCCCCGCTGGTCGCGTACCTCTTCGACGGCGGCGTCCTCGGCGCCGACGAGCTCGCGTCGATCCGGCTGCAGGAGGAGGAGCTGCTGTCCTGGCGGCTCGTCGCCCCCGCGGAGCTCCCCGACTACCTCCTCGGGTCGCTCGGCCGGCGGGCGCTGGAGGCGTGCCGGGTGCTGGAGTCGGGCGGGGGCGCGGTGGAGCTGGAGAACGGCCGCCGCCCGGAAGCCTTCTGACGCGGGGTCGGTGACACGGCGCTTACACGCGGCAGGACACAATCGAGCGATGATCACCATGTACGCCTGGCCGAGCACGGCCGACGGGCCGGATGCGCTGCCCATGGTCCACTTCACCACCGACCGCCAGGAGAGCGGCGAGGTCACCGCCGACGGCACCCCGGTGTGGCTGTTCGACACCGCGATACGCGAGGGCGGCTGGGCCCTCTTCAGCGACTTCGAGGGGTGGTCGGCCCCCGCCGAGGGCTGGCAGGCCTTCTACCGCCGTGAGGACGACCTGCTCGCCGTCTCGGGGCCGGGCCCCTGCGAGGGCTGGTACCAGGGCAACCTGGGGGCCGACGCCGACTGGGTGGAGGCGGCCTCCGCCCGGCAGAGCGTCGTGCTGCTCGCAGCCCCGGTGCAGCACCCGTCCCTCTTCGGCTACGCCGTGGAGGCCGGCGCCGCCTTCGCCCTGCTGGTGCCGCTGGCCGTGGTCTAGCGGCGGGCGGCGGGGGAATGCCCTCTGCGGGTGCACGGCATGGGCGAAGCCTCCTTCACCACCCAGGCCTACGAGCTCACGCGTGAGGAGTTCCACGGAGCCGCCAAGGCGGTCGCCCCGTACCGGTCCCGGCGGCGGCTCGCCGCCACCGTGGTCCTGGCCGCCGTCAGCGCTGTGACCTCCGCCCCGCGCGTCAGAAGAGGGCCTCCGCAGCCGGGGCGGCGGCCGCCTTGCCGGACTCGTGCTCCAGCAGGCGGACCTTGCGGTCCAGGCCGCCGCCGTAGCCGGTCATGCCGCCCGAGGCGCCGATCACGCGGTGGCAGGGGACGATGATGCCGATCGGGTTCTTCCCGTTGGCGAGGCCGACGGCCCGGGACGCGTTCGGCTTGCCGAGCCGGGCCGCGAGCTCCCCGTACGACCAGGTCTGCCCGTACGGGATCTGCACCAGCTGGTCCCACACGCTGCGCTGGAACGGGGTGCCCTCCATGCGGAGGGGCAGGTCGAAGCGGGTCAGCTCGCCGGCGAAGTACGCGGCCAGCTGCCGGACGACCTCCGGGAACGGCTCCTCCTCGGCGGAGACCCGCGCGCCGAAGGACTCCTCGGCGGGCCGGTGCCGCTGCCCGACCATGTAGAGCCCGCACAGGACGCCGTCCGAGGCGACCAGCGTGAGGGGTCCGTAGGGGCTGTCGACGACGGTGTGCTGCTTGGCGGCGGTGCCGTTGCCGGTGCTGGTGGTCATGCTGGTCATGCCGGGCGCTCCTCAGGCGGGCAGGTGGTTGATGGGGTGGCTGTCGGTGGCCCACAGGTACTGGACGGCGTATGCGCGCCAGGGCCGCCAGGCGGCGGCGCGGGCGGTGAGCGCCGCAGGTGTGGACGGCAGCCCGAGCTGTTGCGCGGCCCGCCGCAGGCCGAGGTCGGACGGGAGGAAGGCGTCGGGGTCGCCGAGTGCCCGCATCGCGATGACCTCGGTGGTCCAGGGGCCGATGCCGGGCAGGGCGGTGAGGCGGGCGCGGGCTTCCTCCCAGTCGATGTCGACGCCGAGCGGCAGGGAGCCGTCGGCCAGGGCGGTGACGAGGGTGGTCAGGGTGGTGCGGCGGCTGCGCGGGAGGGCGAGCGCCTCCGGGTCGAGGCCGGCGAGGGCGCCGGCGGTGGGGAAGAGGTGGGTGAGTCCGCCCGCCGGGTCGGGGTCGGCGACGGGTTCGCCGTGGGCGGAGACCAGGCGGGCGGCGTGGGTGCGGGCCGCCGCGGTGGACACCTGCTGGCCCAGCACCGCCCGTACGGCGAATTCGGCGGCGTCGACGGTCCGCGGCACCCGGCGGCCGGGTGCCTTGTCGACGAGTGGCGCCAGCAGCGGGTCGGCGCGCAGCTGCCCGTCGACGGCCTCGGGGTCGGCGTCGAGGTCGAGGAGGCGGCGGCAGCGGCTGATCGCGATGGTGAGGTCGCGCAGGTCGGTGAGGGCGAGCTGGCAGCCGATGTGGTCGGGCCGCGGGGTGAGCGCGGCGATCCCGGTGCCGTAGGGCAGCCGCAGGGTGCGGCGGTAGGCGCCGGCCCGCCACTCCTCGACGCCCGGGACGGCGGTCGCGGCGAGGTGGCCGAAGAGGTTGTCCGGGTTGAGCGGGGCGCGGAACGGCAGCCGCAGGCTGATCGTGCCGGGGATCCGGGGGGCCTGCCGGGCGCCGCCGCCCGTGCTGCCCGCGCTGCCGCCGGCGGCGCGGGCGCGCAGCTCGCCGGGGGCGAGGGCGAAGACCTCCCGGACGGTCTCGTTGAAGGTGCGGATGGAGGAGAACCCGGCGGCGAAGGCGACGTCGCCCATCGGCAGCTCGGAGGTCTCGATCAGCAGGCGGGCGGTCTGGGCGCGCTGGGCGCGGGCGAGCGCGAGCGGCCCGGCCCCGAGCTCGGCGTTCAGCTGGCGTTCCACCTGGCGGGTGGAGTAGCCGAGGCGGGAGGCGAGGCCGGGGACGCCCTCGCGGTCCACGACACCGTCCTGGATGAGCCGTACGGCGCGGGCGACGGCGTCGGCGCGGGCGTTCCACTCGGGGGAGCCGGGCGAGGTGTCGGGACGGCACCGCTTGCAGGCGCGGTACCCGGCCTGCTGGCAGGCGGCCGCGCTCGGCAGGAAGGTCATGTTCTCGACCTTGGGCGGTACGGCCGGGCAGCTGGGCCGGCAGTAGATCCGCGTCGTCCGCACGGCGGTGAAGAACCAGCCGTCGAAGCGGGCGTCCTTCGACTGCACGGCCCTGACGCAGCGCTCGGTGTCGGTGTACATGGCTCCCAGCATTCCGGCCCGGGCGGCGCCGGGCTGGCCGTTTTCCGACATCAAGGCTACGCGGCCTGCCCCGCGCCGGGGCCCGGGCCCGGTCCGGGCGGTCCGGCCCCCGGGGCGCTCGTACCGGCCGGAACACGCGAGGGCCTCCGCTGCCTGGCGGCGGCGGAGGCCCTCGTCGGTGGTGCGGTGCTGCGGGCTACGGGAGCTGGGCTGCCCGGGCCTCGCGGCGGTTGTGCCGGAAGGTGTTGGCCCGGCGGGTGGTGGCGAACAGCGGAATGGTCGCCGCCAGGGCGATCTGCAGGGCGCAGCCGGTCTGCAGCAGCAGCTGGCCGCCGGGCGCGTCGAACGCCCACGCCGCGAGCAGGCCCATGGCGCTGATGATCCAGCTGAGCATGGCGATCGCGAGGACGCCCCGCGGCTTCGGGTACTCGACGCGGCTCACCATCAGCCACGCGACACCGATGATCGCCAGCAGGGTCGGCGGGAAGGGCAGCTCCAGCAGCACGATCGAGACGACCGTGAGGGCGCCGAAGGGGCTCGGCATGCCCTGGAACATGCCGTCCTTCATCGTCACGCAGCTGAACCGGGCGAGTCGCAGCACGACCGCCAGCAGCACGACGATCGCCGCGAGCGCCGAGACCTTCTGGTGCGCGTCGTCGGCGACCATCCCGTACACGAGGACGAAGTACGCCGGCGCGAGCCCGAAGCTGATCAGGTCGGACAGGTTGTCCAGCTCGGCGCCCATGGGGGAGCTGCGCAGCTTCCGGGCGACGATGCCGTCGAAGAGGTCGAAGACCGCCGCGAGCAGCATCAGTATCACCGCGGTCGCCGCGCTGTGCCGGGCCATGCCGGACTCGCCGCTGCCGGTGAGGTGCGGGATGAGGATCCCGGTGGTGGTGAAGTACACCGCCATGAACCCGCACGTGGCGTTGCCGAGGGTGAGGGTGTCCGCTATCGACAGCCGCAGCGAGAGCGGCATGTCGTCCTCGGCGGCCTCCTCCTCGGCGGCCTCGGGCACCCAGCCTGTGGCGGGAGTCTCCGGGTCAGTCACGGTCAATTCGGGTCACCCCCGCGGTGGTGGCCTGACCGACCTCGACCGCGACCTCGACGCCCTCGGGGAGGTAGATGTCGACGCGGGAGCCGAAGCGGATCAGACCGATGCGCTCACCCTGCTCCACCTTGGTGCCGGCCGGCAGGTACGGGACGATGCGGCGCGCGACCGCTCCGGCGATCTGCACCATCTCGATGTCGCCGAGCTCGGTGTCGAAGTGCCAGACGACGCGCTCGTTGTTCTCGCTCTCCTTGTTGAACGCCGGGACGAACCCGCCGGGGATGTGCTCCACGGACGTCACCGTGCCGGCCAGCGGCGCGCGGTTGACGTGGACGTTCAGCGGGCTCATGAAGATCGCGACGCGGGTGCGTCCGTCCTTCCACGGCATGATGCTCTGCACCACGCCGTCGGCCGGCGAGATGACGCGGCCCTGGGCGATCTCCCGCTCGGGGTCGCGGAAGAACCACAGCATGCCCGCGGCGAGAGCGGTGGCGGGCACGGCCGCCGCGGCCCAGCGTCCGGACTTGCGGGCCCGGGCGAGGCTGAGCGCCGCGGTGGCGACGGTCGGCAGAAGCCACGGCGATGCTCCGCGCGCGAGGCGTACGCCGGAGAGGCTGTCGCGAGGTGCAGAGGTTTGGCTGTGGGGCATGGATGACCTTCGTAGCGGTGGATTGCCGCGCCGCAAACAGGGGGACGGGACGGCGGCTTTTCTGGAATGCTATCGGTTGCGCGCGACAACTGGGCAAGCCAGAAGCCGAGTCGATGCCCGTCAGCCAGTGACTGCCAGTGATCCCTTTGCGGCGGACCCCTGGAGGATCCGCCGCAAAAGGGACTTTCAGCCCTGGAGTCGGTACTCCTCGAGCAGGCGTCGCCCAATGATCATTTTCTGGATCTCGGCAGTACCTTCACCGATCAGCAGCATCGGCGCCTCCCGGTAGAGGCGCTCGATCTCGTACTCCTTCGAGAAGCCGTAGCCGCCGTGGATGCGGAACGCGTCCTCCACGACCTCCTTGCAGTACTCGGAGGCGAGGTACTTCGCCATCCCTGCTTCGAGGTCGTTTCGTTCCCCGGAGTCCTTTTTGCGAGCTGCGTTGACCATCATCGCATGAGCGGCTTCCACCTTGGTAGCCATCTCGGCCAGCTTGAACTGGATGGCCTGGTGCTGGGCGATCGGCCTGCCGAAGGTGTGGCGCTGCTGGGCGTACGAGACGCCCAGCTCGAAGGCGCGCTGCGCGACGCCGCAGCCACGCGCCGCCACGTTGACCCGGCCGACCTCGACCCCGTCCATCATCTGGTAGAAGCCCCGGCCGGTCTGTCCGCCGAGTACGCGATTGGCCGGAATGCGCAGTCCGTCCATGATGAGCTCGGTCGTGTCGACGCCCTTGTAGCCCATCTTGTCGATCTTTCCGGGGATGGTCAGGCCCGGGCGGACCTCGCCGAAGCCCGGCTCCTTCTCCACCAGGAAGGTCGTCATCGACTTGTGGGGCGCCGTGCCCTCGGGGTGTCCTTCGTCACTCCGGCACAGCACGGCCACCAGCGTGGAGGTGCCGCCGTTGGTCAGCCACATCTTCTGGCCGTTCAGGACGTACCCGTCGCCGTCCCTGACCGCCTTCGACGTGATCGCCGACACATCGGAGCCCAGCCCCGGCTCGGACATCGAGAACGCGCCCCGCACCTCGCCCAGCGCCATCCGCGGCAGGAAGTGGTCCTTCTGCTCCTGCGTGCCGTGCTGCTTGAGCATGTACGCCACGATGAAGTGCGTGTTGATGATGCCCGAGACGGACATCCAGCCGCGGGCTATCTCCTCCACGCACAGCGCGTACGTGAGCAGCGACTCACCGAGACCGCCGTACTCCTCGGGGATCATCAGCCCGAAGAGCCCCAGCTCCTTCAGGCCGTCGACGATCTGCTGCGGGTACTCGTCGCGGTGCTCCAGCTCGGTCGCGACCGGGATGATCTCCTTGTCCACGAACTCGCGGACGGTCTTGAGGATCTCCTGCTGGACGTCGGTCAGGCCGGCGGTCTGGGCGAGACGCGTCATGGCTTACTTCCCCTGTTCCTTCAGCTCGGGCCGGCCGGGCTGCTCGCCGCCGCGCTCCTTGGTGTACGTCTCGGTCGGCACCATCACCTTGCGCCGGAAGACGCAGACGAGGGTGCCGTCCTGCTTGTAGCCCTTGGTCTCGACGTAGACGATCCCGCGGTCGCTCTTCGACTTCGAGGGCGTCTTGTCCAGGACCGTGGTCTCGCCGTAGATCGTGTCGCCGTGGAACGTCGGGGCGACGTGCCGCAGCGACTCGATCTCCAGGTTGGCGATGGCCTTGCCGGAGACGTCCGGCACGGACATGCCGAGGAGCAGCGAGTAGATGTAGTTGCCCACCACCACGTTGCGGCCGAAGTCCGTCGTCTTCTCGGCGTAGTTCGCGTCCATGTGGAGCGGGTGGTGGTTCATGGTCAGGAGGCAGAAGAGGTGGTCGTCGTACTCCGTGACCGTCTTCCCGGGCCAGTGCTTGTAGACGGCCCCGACCTCGAACTCCTCGTACGTGCGTCCGAACTGCATCGGGTCAGGCCTCCGGGATCTCGAACTTGCCGGTGCGCTGCATGCCGGCCGCGCGGCCCTTGCCGGCGATGACCAGGGCCATCTTGCGGCTGGCCTCGTCGATCATCTCGTCGCCGAGCATCGCCGATCCCTTCTTGCCGCCCGCCTCGGACGTGCACCACTCGTACGCGTCCAGGATCAGCTCGGCGTGGTCGTAGTCCTCCTGCGACGGGGAGAACACCTCGTTGGCCGCCTCGACCTGGCCGGGGTGCAGCACCCACTTGCCGTCGAAGCCGAGCGCGGCGGCGCGGCCGGCGACCTCGCGGAAGCCGTCGACGTTCTTGATCTGCAGGTAGGGGCCGTCGATCGCCTGGAGGTCGTTCGCGCGGGCCGCCATCAGGATCTTCATCAGGATGTAGTGGTAGGCGTCCGCCGGGTAGCCGGGCGGCTGCTCGCCCACGACCAGCGACTTCATGTTGATGGAGGCCATGAAGTCGGCCGGGCCGAAGATGATCGTCTCGATGCGGGGGGAGGCCTGCGCGATCGCGTTGACGTTGTTCAGGCCCTGGGCGTTCTCGATCTGCGCCTCGATGCCGATCCGGCCGACCTCGAAGCCCATGGTCTTCTCGATCTGGGTCAGCAGGAGGTCGAGCGCGACGACCTGCTCGGCGCTCTGCACCTTCGGCAGCATGATGCAGTCCAGGTTCTGGCCCGCGCCCTCCACCACCGTGACGACGTCGCGGTAGGTCCAGTGGGTGGTCCAGTCGTTCACCCGCACGACCCGGGTCTTGCCGGTCCAGTCGCCCTCGTTCAGGAACTTGACGATGGTGTGGCGGGCCTCGGGCTTGGCCAGCGGGGCGCAGGCGTCCTCCAGGTCCAGGAAGACCTGGTCGGCGGGCAGGCCCTGGGCCTTCTCCAGGAAGCGGGGGTTCGAGCCCGGGACGGCGAGGCAGGAGCGGCGGGGCCGCAGCCGGTTCACCGGGGCCGGGCCGGGAGGGGTGCCGCCGGCGGGGGTGGTGGCGGGTGCCGGGTGGGCGGTCATGCGGGGACCTCCGTGCTGATGAGGGGGCTGAGCTTGTTGGCCTTGCGGATCTCGTCGACGATACGGCCGATGATCTCCGTGATACCGAAGTCCTTGGGGGTGAACACGGCGGCGACTCCGGCCGCCATGAGCGCTTCCGCGTCCGTCTGGGGAATGATGCCGCCCAGCACCACGGGGATGTCGCCCGCCCCCGCGCTGCGCAGGCGCTCCAGGACGTCCGGGACGAGCGCGCTGTGCGAGCCGGACAGGATGGACAGTCCCACGCAGTGGACGTCCTCCGCCAGCGCCGCAGCGGAGATCTCCTCCGGGGTCAGCCGGATGCCCTGGTAGACCACCTCGAAACCGGCGTCGCGGGCGCGGACGGCGATCTGCTCGGCGCCGTTGGAGTGCCCGTCCAGGCCGGGCTTGCCGACCAGCAGGCGCAGCCGGCCGCTGCCGAGCTCGTCGGCGGTGCGGGCGACCTTCTCGCGGACGAGGGCGAGCGGAGTGCCCTCCTCGGCGGTCACGGCCACGGGCGCCGAGGAGACGCCGGTCGGGGCCCGGAACTCGCCGAAGACCTCGCGCAGGGCGTTCGCCCACTCCCCGGTGGTGACGCCGGCGCGGGCGCACTCCAGGGTGGCCTCCATCAGGTTCTCCGTGCCGGCCGCGGCCTGCTTCAGCCGGTCCAGGGCCTGGGAGACGGTCGGGAAGACGAACGGGTCGCCGCCGCCCTGCCGGTCCGAGGACTCCTGGCGCTCGGCGCGCCAGAGGCGGATCCGCTCCACGATCGTGTCCTCCACCGCCCCGTCCACCGTCATGATCGCGGTGTCCAGGTCGGCGGTGAGCGGGTTCGGCTCGGTCTGCTGGAAGCAGTTCACGCCGACGATCTTGTCCTCGCCGGCCTCGATCCGGGCGCGGCGCTCGGCGTGCGAGGAGACCAGCCGGGACTTCAGGTAGCCGGACTCGACGGCCGCCATGGCGCCGCCCATCTCCTGGATCCGGTCGATCTCGGCGAGGCAGTCGGCGACCAGGGCGTCGACCTTCGCCTCGATGACGTGCGAGCCGGCGAAGATGTCGTCGTACTCCAGCAGGTCGCTCTCGTGGGCGAGGACCTGCTGGATGCGCAGCGACCACTGCTGGTCCCACGGCCGGGGAAGGCCGAGGGCCTCGTTCCAGGCGGGCAGCTGCACGGCGCGGGCGCGGGCGTCCTTGGAGAGGGTGACCGCGAGCATCTCCAGCACGATGCGCTGGACGTTGTTCTCGGGCTGCGCCTCGGTCAGGCCGAGGGAGTTGACCTGGACGCCGTAGCGGAAGCGCCGCTGCTTGGGGTCGGCGATGCCGTACCGCTCGCGGGTGACGGTGTCCCAGATGCGGCCGAAGGCGCGCATCTTGCACATCTCCTCGATGAAGCGGACGCCCGCGTTGACGAAGAAGGAGATGCGGGCGACGACCTCGCCGAAGCGCTCCTCGGGCACCTGCCCCGAGTCCCGCACCGAGTCCAGGACGGCGATGGCCGTGGCCATCGCGTAGCTGATCTCCTGGACCGGAGTGGCGCCCGCCTCCTGCAGGTGGTAGCTGCAGATGTTGATCGGGTTCCACTTCGGGATGTGGTTGACCGTGTAGGCGATCATGTCGGTCGTCAGGCGGAGCGAGGGCCCGGGCGGGAAGACGTGCGTCCCGCGCGAGAGGTACTCCTTGACGATGTCGTTCTGGGTGGTGCCCTGGAGCTTGGAGATGTCCGCGCCCTGCTCCTCGGCGGCCACCTGGTAGAGCGCCAGCAGCCACATGGCGGTGGCGTTGATCGTCATCGAGGTGTTCATCTGCTCCAGGGGGATGTCCTGGAACAGCCGCCGCATGTCACCCAGGTGGGAGACGGGGACCCCGACCCGGCCGACCTCGCCGCGGGCGAGGATGTGGTCGGGGTCGTAGCCGGTCTGCGTCGGCAGGTCGAACGCGACCGAGAGGCCGGTCTGGCCCTTGGCGAGGTTGCGGCGGTAGAGCTCGTTGGACGCCTCGGCCGTGGAGTGGCCGGCGTACGTCCGCATGAGCCACGGACGGTCTTTCTGGCGCTCTGTCATCTCAGGCTGTCCCTTTGGCCCTTGATCGGTCCGACGACGGTTCGGGTCGGTCAGACGTTCCGGAAGCGGTTGATGGCGTCGAGGTGCGTGGCCCGGAGCTCGTGGTCGCGGACGCCGAGGCCTTCCTCGGGGGCCAGGCAGAGCACGCCGACCTTGCCCTGGTGGACGTTGCGGTGGACGTCGTGGGCGGCCTGGCCGGTCTCCTCCAGGGAGTAGACCTTCGACAGGGTCGGGTGGATCTTGCCCTTGGCGATCAGGCGGTTGGCCTCCCACGCCTCGCGGTAGTTCGCGAAGTGCGAGCCGATGATCCGCTTCAGCGACATCCACAGGTAGCGGTTGTCGTACTCGTGCATGTAGCCCGAGGTCGACGCGCAGGTGGTGATGGTGCCGCCCTTGCGGGTGACGTAGACGCTGGCGCCGAAGGTCTCGCGGCCGGGGTGCTCGAAGACGATGTCGATGTCCTCGCCGCCGGTCAGCTCGCGGATCTTCGAGCCGAAGCGCTTCCACTCGCGCGGGTCCTGGGTGCGCTCGTCCTTCCAGAACCTGTAGCCCTCGGCGTTGCGGTCGATGACCGCCTCGGCGCCCATCGAGCGGCAGATGTCGGCCTTCTCGGGGGAGGAGACGACGCAGATGGGGTTGGCGCCGCCCGCGAGGGCGAACTGGGTGGCGTACGAGCCGAGGCCGCCGCTGGCGCCCCAGATCAGGACGTTGTCGCCCTGCTTCATGCCGGCGCCGTTGCGGGAGACGAGCTGGCGGTAGGCGGTGGAGTTGACCAGGCCGGGGGCCGCGGCCTCCTCCCAGCTGAGGTGGTCCGGCTTGGGCATCAGCTGGTTCGACTTGACGAGGGCGATCTCCGCCAGGCCGCCGAAGTTGGTCTCGAAGCCCCAGATGCGCTGCTCGGGGTCGAGCATCGTGTCGTTGTGGCCGTCGGAGGACTCCAGCTCGACGGAGAGGCAGTGCGCGACGACCTCGTCGCCCGGCTTCCAGGAGTTGACGCCCGGGCCGGTGCGCAGGACGACGCCGGCCAGGTCGGAGCCGATGACGTGGTACGGCAGGTCGTGGCGCTTGGCGAGGTCGGAGACCCGGCCGTAGCGCTCCAGGAAGCCGAAGGTGGACAGCGGCTCGAAGATCGAGGTCCACACGGAGTTGTAGTTGACCGAGGAGGCCATGACGGCCACGAGGGCCTCGCCCGGGCCGAGCTCCGGCACCGGGACCTGGTCCAGGTGCAGGGACTTGCGCGGGTCCTTCTCGCGGGTCGTGAGCCCGGCGAACATCTCCGTCTCGTCCTGGTGGACGGTGATGGCGCGGTAGGACTCGGGAACCGGCAGGGCAGCGAAGTCCTCGGCCGTCGCGGACTGCGACTGGATCGCGTCCAGGATGTCCTTCACGGTGTTGCCTCCTGGGGGTGCGCCCCGGCGGGCCGGGGGAGCGCTGATGAGGGTGCGCTGAGGGAGCGCGGGTGCGCGGGTTGCTTGGGTGGTGGGTGCTGCTGTGCCGTCGGTCCGGCTGGAGCGGTGGTGCGGGTGACGCCGGTGGTGCGGCGTGCATGCCTGGTGACGCAGGCGTCCGGGGCGCGTTCCGTGGCCGAGTGGGCCGGGACCGCGGGGACATCCGGACACCTTCAACGTATGGCACCCCGTGTCACTCGACAAGGCACGGCGTGCCAAAACTTTCTCTCATTTGCCGATTGACCTGCGCAGATGAGCGATGATCGATCAGAGTTACCGGTGAGTAGGGGCAACTCGGACAAACGGAAGCGGCCGCTCCCGTGAGGGGAGCGGCCGCTGTGACGCTTGTCGCTTCAGGAGGTCCCGGGAACCCCCGGGGCGCCGTCTAGGCGTTGCGCAAAGCCTCCTCGATCGTCCGCATGACCTCTTCCAGCGGGGCGTCCGTACGCGCCACCGCCACCAGCACCTCGTCCTGGGCGCGCACCGCCGCGGGCGGCGCATCCGCGCCCGAGCCGGCCGGGGAGGGTACGGACGCCAGGGTCCGGCCGGCCCCGATGCCCGTCCCGAAGGTCTTCCGCACGATCGCGAACGCGTGGTCCAGCTGCGCCTCCACGTCCCCCTGCCCGCCCGAGCGCAGCCACCGCCGCAGCACGTGGTTGTGGGCCGTCACCACCGCGGACGCGGCCACCTCCGCCAGCAGCGGGTCGTCGTTGCCGTCGTGGTGCTCCGCCTCGTCGAAATGGGCCAGCAGGTACCGGGTGAACAGCCGCTCGTACCGGGCGACGGAGGCGATCTCCCGCTCCCGCAGCGCCGGCACCTCCCGGGTCAGCCGGTAGCGCTCCACCGACACCGCCGGGGAGGCCGCGTACATCTTCATGACCTCCTTGATCCCGCGGCACACCGTGTCGAGCGGGTGCTCGTGTGCCGGGGCCACGTCCAGCACGGCCTCGGCGCGGGTCAGGGTGTCGTCGTGGTCCGGGAAGATCGCCTCCTCCTTGGACCGGAAGTGCCGGAAGAAGGTCCTGCGCGCCACTCCGGCGGCCGCGGCGATCTCGTCGACCGTGGTCGCCTCGTACCCCTTCGTCGCGAACAGCTCCATCGCGGCGGCCGCGAGCTCGCGGCGCATCTTCAGGCGCTGGGCGGCCGCCTTGGTGCCGGCCGCGCTCTCCGGGCTGTCGGAGGCCGTGGCGGCGCGGGACGAGGTCTTGGCGGGCTGGGACATAGAGCGAAAGTACTTCATCCGGGCCGGGGCGCGCGCCTGAGGGGGGTGCGCCGGGGGTGGAGGATGCGGGGGAGGGCCCGCACTGGGCTCGGAGGGAACGGTCCGCCGTGAGGGTCCGGCGGACCCGAGCAGCCCTCCCCACGCATCCGGCTCGGGTGCCCTCCGGTTACCGGCGGGCGTACTCACGGAATCCGCGGCCCGTCTTCCGGCCCAGGCAGCCGGCCGCGACCAGGTGCTCCAGCAGCGGGGACGGGGCCAGGCCCGGGTCGCGGAACTCCTTGTGGAGGACCTTCTCGATCGCCAGGGAGACATCCAGGCCGACCACGTCGAGGAGCTCGAACGGGCCCATCGGGTAGCCGCCGCCCAGCCTCATCGCCGCGTCGATGTCGTCGATGCAGGCGTAGTGCTGCTCGACCATCTTGACCGCGTTGTTCAGGTACGGGAACAGCAGCGCGTTCACGATGAACCCGGCCCGGTCCCCGCAGTCCACCGGGTGCTTGCGGATCCGCGTGCAGACGGCGCGGACCGTGGCGTGGACGTCGTCCGAGGTGAGGACGGTCCGGACCACCTCGACGAGCTTCATCGCCGGAGCCGGGTTGAAGAAGTGCATGCCGACCACGTCCTGCGGGCGCGACGTCGCCCGGGCGCAGGCGATCACCGGCAGCGAGGACGTCGTCGTGGCCAGCACCGCGCCCGGCCGGCAGACCTTGTCGAGCGCGGCGAACAGCTCCTGCTTGACCGCCAGGTCCTCGGCGACCGCCTCGACCGCCAGGTCGACCTCGGCGAACGCGTCCAGCGAACCGGCCGGCGCGATCCGCGCCAGCGTCCCCTGCGCCGCCTCCGCCGTCAGCCGGCCCTTGGACACCGCACGGTCCAGGGACTTGCCGATCGCCGCCTTCGCGGCCTCCGCCTTCTCCAGGCTGCGCCCCGCCAGGACCACCTCGTACCCGGCCTGCGCGAAGACCTGCGCGATCCCGCCCGCCATGGTCCCCGAGCCGGCCACGCCGACCCGCGAGACCGGCCGGCCCTCACCCAGGCCCGCGCCGTCCAGCGGCGTCTGCGCGTCCCGCACGACGGACTGGCTGCCCGGGGCCTCGTACGTGTAGAAGCCGCGCCCCGACTTCTGGCCGGTCAGCCCGGCCTCCGCCAGGTGCCCCAGGATCGGGGCCGGCGCGTGCAGCCGGTCGCCCGACGCCTCGTACATGGCCTCCAGGACGGTCCGCGCCGTGTCCACGCCGATCATGTCCAGCAGCGCCAGCGGCCCCATCGGCAGGCCGCAGCCGAGCCGCATCGCCGCGTCGATGTCCTCGCGGGAGGCGTACTTCGACTCGTACATCGCGGCCGCCTGGTTCAGGTAGCCGAACAGCAGGCCGTCGGCCACGAAACCGGGCCGGTCGCCCGCCGAGACGGGCTCCTTGCCGAGCTCCCGGGCCAGGGCGGTGACCGCCTCCACGGCCGGCGGGGCCGTCAGGACGCTGGAGACGACCTCGACCAGCTTCATCGCCGGCGCCGGGTGGAAGAAGTGCAGGCCCAGCACCCGCTCGGGGCGCAGCGACTCGGCGGCGAGCCGGGTCACCGACAGGGCGTTCGTGCCCGTCGCGAGGATGGTGTCGGGGCGCACGACCGCGTCGAGCTCCGTGAAGATCCGGTGCTTGAGGGCGTAGTCCTCCGGCACGACCTCGACGACGAGGTCGGCGTCGGCGGCGGCCGCCGGCTCGCCGAAGGTCCGCAGCCGCGCCAGCACGGCCTCGCGCTCCTGCTCGGAAAGCTCGCCGCGGGCGACCGAGCGGGCGGTCGCGGCGGCGAGGGACTCGGTGGCGCGGCGGGCGGCGGCCTCGCTGATGTCGATGCCGATGACCTCGCGGCCGGCGCGGGCGAGCACCTCGGCGATGCCGGTGCCCATCGTGCCGAGGCCGACGACGGCGATGGTCTGCAGAGCGGGCTGACCGGACGTGGACGGAAGGTCCATCGCGGGACTCCAGTGGATGAGGGTGACGACTGAGGGGCGGCGCGCGACGCACGACACGCGGCCGGGGAAACACAGGGGATTTCCGCACAGGCAGCCGAAGCAGGGGGCGGAGCGGAGGACGGCGGACCCTGTCCCGGGGCCGCGCCGCAAGCAGAGCACCGGCCGCGGAAGGCGGCACGGGCACAGAGGGCGGTGCGAAGGGCGCCTCGCCGCCCGCAGGGGACGGCCGGGGCACCGGACCGACTGGCACGGGGCGGCTGCGTCACCAGGCCGACCCCGAACGTATGACGGCAGATTAACCCGTCGGTAACTCGTTGGCCAGAGCAGGGAAGACGCCGGGCGGTGTGACGTGCGCCGCGCTGCGGGCGCGGCGCCTGCGCCGCAGCCGGCCGGCGACCACCGGTGTCGGGCGGCCATCACGGCAAACGCCCCCGGGGCCCGCCCGCCTGCCCCTAGGGTGTGCCGGTGACCTACGCACCGGACGCACAGGACTCACCGGACGTACTGGAACGCCTGCGGGCGGAAGCGGGGGGCTCCCCCCGCTACGGGGAGCTCCTCGCCGCCGGACCCGACGCCCTCGCGGCAGCCCTCACCGGCGCCGGCCTGCCCCTGTGGGCGCGGGAGCTCGCCGCCTACCGGCTCGGCCTCGCCCGCGACGCCCGCGCCTTCGAACCGCTGGTGCTGCTGCTGAACCACCGCGACCCGCCGCGCTGCGCGGCCGCCGCCCGCGCCCTCGCCGTCCTGGGCGACCCGCGGACCGCCCGCGCGGCGGCCGCCCTCGCCACCAACGAGCTGCGCACCGCGTACGCCCTTCAGCCGGTCCGCCTGCTGACGGCGCTGCGCGCACCGGAGTCCGCGCCCGCCCTGATCCGCACCCTGTCCCGGCTGCTCTCCCCCCGCGACCCGTACTGGCGGGTGGCCCTCGCCTGTGTGGAGGGCCTCGGCGAACTGGCCGACGCGCGCGCCCGCGAGGTCCTCACCCGCGCCCAGGCCCACCCCCGCCTGGCGGTGGCCGCGACCCGGTCCCTGCGCGCGCTGCCCTGAACCGGCCCGGTGCGGCTCCTGCTCCGGCACGGCGGCGAAGGCGCCGGGTGCCGTGGTCGTCACGGGTGCGATCGCCCCCGTCCGATGATCAGCTCCGGAAGCCCAGGAGGCCGTGGAGGACCGCCCCGCCCGCCGCCGGCGCCGCCTCGCGCGTACCGGCGGACGGCTGCGGCGCGGGCTGCGCGGCGCACGTGGCGTCCGCCGCGGCGCCCGTCCGCAGGTAGGCGGCCACCTTGTCGTCCAGGCAGGAGTTCCCGCCCATCGACACGCCGTGGTTGCCGCCGCCCGCCTCCACGACCAGCGCCGACCCCTTCAGCTTCTCCCGCATCGCCAGCGCGCCACCGAACGGCGTCGCCGCGTCCTCGGTCGCCTGGAGCAGCAGCGCGGGCGGGAGGTCGGCGTTGGCCACGTCCGGGGCCTGGAGGGGCTCCGTCTTCCAGAACGCGCACGGGGCGTTGTACCAGGCATTGTTCCAGGTCATGAAGGGGGCCTGGGCATGGGTGCGCCACATGTCGGCCCGCCACCGGTTCCAGTCCGACGGCCACGCCGAGTCGCGGCACTGCACCGCCGTGTAGACGCTGTAGCCGTTGCCCGCCGTCGGCGCGACCGCCCCGAACTTCTCGTACGCCGCCACCAGCGGGGCCGCGTCGCCGTCCGCCGCGTACTTCGAGAACGCCTCGGCGAGGACCGGCCAGTAGCCGTTGTAGTAGCCGCCCGGCATGTAGGTGTCCTCCAGCTCGGACGGCCCCACCTTGCCGCCCGCCGGCTCCGCGGCCAGCGCCGCGCGCATCGCGTACCAGCGCTCCTCCACCTCGTCCCGGTCGGTGCCGAGCCGGTAGACGGCGTCGTGGTCGGCGACCCAGCCCAGGAACGCCCGGTGGCGGGCGTCGAAGGCCCGGTCCTGCGCCAGGTTGTCCTCGTACCAGACCCCGTCCGGGTCGACGACCGAGTCCAGGACCATCCGGTGCACCCGGCCCGGGTGCAGCTTGGCGTACACCGCGCCCAGGTAGGTGCCGTACGAGTAGCCGAAGTAGCTGAGCTTCGGCGCGCCGAGCGCCGCGCGGATCGCCTCCATGTCCCGGGCCGCCGAGACCGTGTCGATGTACGGCAGGACGTCCCCGTGCCTGGCCTGGCAGGCCTCGGCGAAGGCCCGCACCCGGTCCAGGTTGGCCTGCTCGGCCTGCGCGGTGCGGGGGACGGAGTCCGGGCGTACGGGGTCGAAGTGCCCGGCGGCGCAGTCGAGGGCGGGCTCGCTGCGGCCGACGCCGCGCGGGTCGAAGCCGATCACGTCGTACTGGGCGGCGACGTCCTTGGGCAGGGCCGAGGCGATGTACGGGGCGAGGTTGCGGCCGCTGCCCCCCGGGCCGCCCGGGTTGACCAGCAGCGGTCCCTGGCTCTTGGCGGCGGTGTGCGGGACGCGCGTCAGCGCGAGCGTGATCCGGCGGCCCTGCGGGGCGGCGTGGTCGAGGGGGACCTGGAGGGAGGCGCACTGCAGGGACGGATACCGCGTGGTCCCGCACTTGGTCCACCGCAGCGCGGCCGGGGCGGCGGCCGGTGCGCCGGCGGCGGCGGGGACGGCGGCCCCGGCGGTCACGGCGGCCCCGGCCGGAGCCGCCGCCAGGGCGGCGGCCGCGGCGGTGCCGGTCGACAGCGCGAGGGCGATGCGCTTCGTCAGGGGGGTGCGCTTCTTCAACGGGTGCAGCATGGGGCCTCCCAGCCGAGTGTTCTGGGCGGAATCGTCCCGGAAACCCCGGCCGGGAAGCCGCTACTCAACGCCGGATTGGCCCGATGGGATGAGCCCCGCACGGCCGTCCGCGCTCACCCGGGCGCACGCTGCACGGGCCCCTCCGGCAAAGACCCCCTGCGAGGGCCCGGCGGCCCTGCCGCCGGCCACTGCGCCGGGCGCCCCGGGCCGGAGCACCGGGGGTGTCACGGAGGCAGGCGCTCCCGCCGTCGTACGAGGTGGCGTTCGGGCCCCGATTTTGGGGCTTCCGGTCCGAGGTGGTTGGCTTGCGGCCGTCTAGGCAACACAACTGCTGGAGGAACAGGTATGGCGCAGGTCGAGGCCACCACGGAGCGGATCATCGCGGCCGACGCGGAGACCGTGTTCGACACGCTGGCCGACTACACCGGTACCCGGCGCAAGCTGCTGCCCGAGCACTTCAGCGAGTACGAGGTGCGCGAGGGCGGCGACGGCGAGGGGACCCTCGTCCACTGGAAGCTCCAGGCCACCAGCAAGCGCGTCCGCGACTGCCTGCTCGAGGTCACCGAGCCGACCGACGGACAGCTCGTGGAGAAGGACCGCAACTCCTCCATGGTCACCACCTGGACCGTCACCCCGGCCGGCGAGGGCAAGTCCAAGGCCGTGGTCACCACCGTCTGGAACGGCGCCGGCGGCATCGGCGGCTTCTTCGAGCGCACCTTCGCCCCCAAGGGCCTCGGCCGCATCTACGACACCGTCCTCGAGAACCTCGCGAACGAAGTCGAATCCTGAGCAAGGCCGTTGCGCCTCCGCCGGACGGCGACACCGCCCGGCGGCTCACCGGATCGGGTGGAATTCCCGCTGCGGACGAGCCGCCGGCCCGCGGGCGCGGTCCACGGCCCGCGGCAGCCCCGGAGGGCTAGGCTGGACGCCTGCGCGGGCGGGCGGGCCGCCCGGTCAGCCGGCGCCGCGCGCAGCCGACCGCCCAGGGGGTTCGATGAAGATCCTCGTCTCGGCCGACATGGAAGGCGCCACCGGCGTCACCTGGCCCGCCGACGTCCTGCCCGGCACTCCCCAGTGGGAGCGCTGCCGCCCGATGTTCACCTCCGACGTGAACGCGGCCGTCCTCGGCTTCCTCGACGGCGGGGCCGAGGAGGTCCTCGTCAACGAAGCCCACTGGACCATGCGGAACCTGCTCCTCGAACAGCTCGACGAGCGGGCCGAGATGCTCACCGGCCGCCACAAGTCCCTCTCCATGGTGGAGGGCGTCCAGCACGGCGACGTCGACGGCATCGCCTTCGTCGGCTACCACTGCGGCGCCGGCTCCGAGGGCGTCCTCGCCCACACCTACCTCGCCAACTCCCTCACCGGCGTCTGGCTCGACGGCGTCCGCGCCAGCGAGGGCCTGCTGAACGCCCACGTCGTCGCCGAGTTCGGCGTCCCCGTCGTCCTCGTCACCGGCGACGACCTGACCTGCGCCGACGCCGCCGGCTACGCCCCGGACGCGCTGACCGTCGCCGTCAAGGACCACGTCTCCCGGTACGCCGCCGTCTGCCGGACCCCCGCCCGCACCGCCGCCGACATCCGGGCCGCCGCCAAGGCCGCCGCCGCCCTCGCCGTGCGCCGCGACCCCGTCAGCCGCGGCCCCCACACCGTGGAGATGGAGTTCGACGCGGAGCACCTGGCGATGGCCGCCACCGTCGTCCCCGGCGTCGAGCGCACCGGCGAGCGCAGGGCCGCGTACACCAGTGGGACGATGTACGAGGGGATCCGCACCTTCAAGGCGGTCACGACGGTCGTCTCGGCGGCCGTGGAGGAGCAGTATGGCTGACATGCCCGCTGTCACCCCCCAGCGCCCGGCCGCGCACACCCCGCCCGCGGAGCCGCCGGCCGAGGAGTCCCCGGTCGACCGGACCGCCCTCGACGAGGCCGTCGCCTTCACCTCCGACCTCATCCGCATCGACACCTCCAACAGGGGAGGCGGCGACTGCCGCGAGCGCCCTGCCGCCGAGTACGTCGCCGAGCGCCTCGCCGCCGCCGGCCTGGAGCCCGTCCTGCTGGAGCGCACCCCGGGCCGTACCAACGTGGTGGCCCGCATCCTCGGCAGCGACCCTTCGGCCGACGCCCTCCTCGTCCACGGCCACCTCGACGTGGTGCCCGCCGACCCCGCCGAGTGGAGCACCGACCCCTTCTCGGGGGAGGTCCGCGACGGGGTCGTGTGGGGCCGCGGAGCCGTCGACATGAAGAACACCGACGCCATGGTCCTGGCCGTGGTGCGCGCCTGGGCCCGCGCCGGCGCCCGCCCGCGCCGGGACGTCGTCCTCGCGTACACCGCCGACGAGGAGGACAGCGCCGTCGACGGTGCGGGCTACCTCGCCGACCGGCATGCCGGCCTGTTCGAGGGCTGTACGGAGGGGCTCGGCGAGTCCGGGGCGTTCACCGTGCACAACGGCCCCCGCCAGCCCCTCTACCCGATCGCGGCCGGCGAGCGCGGCACCGCCTGGCTGAAGCTGACGGCCCGGGGCACGGCCGGGCACGGCTCGAAGCCGAACCACGCCAACGCCGTCAGCCGGCTCGCCGCGGCCGTCGCCAGGATCGGCGAGCACACCTGGCCCGTCCGCCTCACCGACACCGTCGCCGCCTGCATCACCGAACTCGCCGCCCTCCAGGGCCTCCACGTCGACCCGCGCGCCCGCGGCACCGACCTCGACGGGCTGCTGCCCAAGCTCGGCCCGGCCGCGGCGCTCGTCGAAGGGACGCTGCGCAACAGCGCCAACCCGACGATGCTCAGCGCCGGCTACAAGGTCAACGTCATCCCCGGCACCGCCACCGCGTACGTCGACGGACGGACACTGCCCGGCGGCGAGGAGGAGTTCCTGGCCACCCTGAACGAGCTGACCGGGCCCGACGTCGAGTGGGAGTTCCACCACCGTACGGACGCCCTGCAGGCACCGGTCGACAGCCGGACGTTCGCCGTCCTGCGCGAGTCCGTCGAGCGCTTCGCCCCCGACGGCCGCGTCGTCCCCTTCTGCATGGCCGGCGGCACCGACGCCAAGCAGTTCTCCCGCCTCGGCATCACCGGCTACGGCTTCTCCCCGCTCAGACTCCCGCCCGGCTTCGACTACTGGTCCCTCTTCCACGGCGTGGACGAGCGGGTCCCGGTCGACGCCCTGCACTTCGGCGTCCGCGTCCTCGACCACGCGCTGCGGACCCTGTGATGGACGCCGCCCGGGAAGACCCCCCGGCCGCGGCCCCGCACGCCGCCGCCCCCCACCCCGCCGACCCGCCGCCCGCCGCGATCCGGGAGCAGCCGTACGGCAGCTGGCCCTCACCCATCGGCGCCGCCCTCGCCGCCTCCCTCGACGGCCGCCCCGAATACCTCGGCACCATCGGCCCCGAGGTCTGGTGGACCGAGCCGCGCCCCGCCGAAGGCGGCCGCCGCACCCTGGTCCGGCGCCCCGCCGACGGCGGCCCGCCCCGCCCGGCCCTGCCCGCCCCGTGGAACGTCCGCAGCGCGTTCACCGAGTACGGCGGCCGCCCCTGGGCGGGCACCGAGCGGCCCCGCGGCGGGCCGCTCCTCGTCTTCGTCCACTTCGCCGACCAGCGCATGTACGCGTACGAGCCCGACGCGCCCGGCGGCCCCGCCCCCCGCCCCCTCACCCCGCCGTCCCCGCCCGGCCGCCCCCTGCGCTGGGCCGACCCGGTCCTGCGCGGCGGCGAGGCCTGGTGCGTCCTGGAGGAGTTCACCGGGCCCGCGCCCACCGACGTCCGCCGCGTCCTGGCCGCCGTACCGCTGGACGGGTCGGCGGCCGAGGACCGCTCCCGCGTACGGGAGCTCACCGACGACCGGCACCGCTTCAGCACCGGGCCGCGCCTGTCCCCCGACGGCCGGCATGCGGTCCGGCTCGTCTGGGACCACCCCCGCATGCCGTGGGACGGCACCGAGGCCGAACTCTCCCGGATCACCGCGGACGGCACCCTCGCCGATCCGCGCACCGTCCTCGGCGGCCCGGACGAGGCCGTCGCCCAGGCCGACTGGGCGCAGGACGGCACCCTCCTCGCGGTCAGCGACCGCAGCGGCTGGTGGAACCCGTACCGCGTCGACCCCGAGACCGGCGAGGCCGTGAACCTGTGCCCGCGGGAGGAGGAGTTCGGGGGCGCGCTGTGGCGGCCGGGGCTGAACTGGCTCGTCCCGCTGCCCGGGGCCGGAACCCGCACCGACGGCCCCGCGGGCGGCCTCGTCGCCGTCCTGCACGGGCTGGGCTCCAGCGTCCTCGGCGTGCTGGACCCCGACACCGGGGACCTCGTCGACTCCGCCGGGCCGTGGACCGCCTGGCAGCCGACGCTCGCCGCGCACGGCGACCTCGTCTACGGGGTCGCGGCCAGCCCCCGCACCGCCTACGAGGTGGTCGAGCTCGACACCCGAACCGGGCACGCCCGGGTGGTGGGCGCGCAGGCCCCCGCCCCCGTGGACCCGGCGTACTACCCGGAGCCGCAGACCCGCACCTTCCTCGGCCCGGACGACCGGGAGATCCACGCGCACGTCTACCCGCCCCACCATCCCGCCCGGCGGGCCCCCGCCGACGAGCTGCCGCCGTACGCGGTGTGGGCGCACGGAGGGCCCACCGAGCACGTCCCGCCCGTCCTCGACCTGCACATCGCCTACTTCACCTCCCGCGGCATCGGCGTCGTCGAGGTCAACTACGGGGGCTCCACCGGTTACGGGCGCGCCTACCGGGAGCGGCTGCGCGAGCAGTGGGGCGTGGTCGACGTGGAGGACTGCGCGGCCGTGGCCCGGGCGCTCGCCGACGAGGGGACCGCGGACCCGGCCCGCCTCGCCATCCGCGGCGGCAGCGCGGGCGGCTGGACGGCCGCGGCCTCGCTGGCCTCGACGTCCCTGTACGCCTGCGCGGCGATCCGCTACCCGGTCCTGGACCTGCGCGGCTTCGCCGAGGAGACCCACGACCTGGAGTCCCGCTACGTCGAGGGGCTGGCCGGGCCGCCGCAGACCCTCGCCGTGATCTGCCGGGAGCGCTCGCCCGTCGCCCGCGCCGACCGGATCACCGCCCCCTTCGTGCTGCTCCAGGGGCTGGACGACGCGGTGTGCCCGCCCGCGCAGGCCGAGCGGCTGCTGGCGGCGCTGCGCGGCCGGTCCGTGCCGCACGCGTACCTGGCCTTCGCGGGCGAGGGGCACGGGTTCCGCCGGGCGGAGACGATGGTCCGCGCACTGGAGGCGGAACTCTCCCTGTATGCGCAGGTGTTCGGCATCGAGCGGACGGACGTGCCGCGGCTGCGGCTGGAGACGGCCTAGGCCCTAAGCGGAGGCGTGCAGCCAGACGCGCAGGCCGCCCAGCGGGGCGAAGCCGTGTTGGGCGGCCGTCTCCAGATCCTCCCCGGCCTCGTAGCCGACGACGGGCAGGCCGGGCCACAGGGCGGAGATCCGGTCGAGGGCGCCCGACCAGGCCTCGTCGGCGGGAACGTCCCCGGCCGTGAACACGTTGGAGATGCCGACCACTCCGGCGGCCGTGTTGGCGGCGGCCCCGGCGGCGATCCGGCCGTCGCCGGTCCGGCCCGCCAGGAAGGCGATCCCGGCCGTGAGCAGCCCGGGGCGGAAGAGGCCGGCGGACTGCCCGCCTCCCCAGGCGGCCTCCCACCGCGCCAGTCCGGCGGGAGTGCCGACCCGCGACCAGTGCAGGGAGCCGGGGTGGGCGGGCGGCCCGGCCGGGCGGTGGATCCACTGCGCCTCGAACAGCACCTCGAAGCCGGCCGGGGCCAGGTCGAGCACCGCGAAGGAGTCCTTGACCGAGCAGCCGGGCGCGGCGGAGTCGACGGCCGCGGTCAGCGCCGCGGCCGAGGCGCCGCGGGTCAGGGTGACGGCGTCCGGATAGTACGGCGGGGTGCGGTGCGGGCTGGTCCAGGCGTCGGCCGTGAAGGTGCCGCCGGGGCAGACAACGGCGCACCACTCGGCGTTGTTGCGCACCGCGGCTTCCAGCAGCCCGCCGCCGGCGGGGGAGTCGGTGGTCACCGTGTGATCCTGCCATGGCGCATAGGCTGGGGCGATGTCCTTTCCCCCGTACCTCGCCGAAGGAGACAGGGTCGCACTGCGCCCCTTCCGGGCCGCCGACGGACCCGAGTTCACCGCCCGGGTACGCGAGAGCCGCGGGCTGCACCACCCGTGGCTGTCCCCGCCGGACACGCTGGAGGCGTACGGGCCGTACGCGGCCCGGCTGTCCGGCGGCGGTGACGGCGGCGGGCGGGCGGGCTTCCTGGTGTGCGAGCGGGCGACCGGCGCCATCGCCGGCTTCGTCAACGTCAACAACATCGTCCGCGGCGCCTTCCAGTGCGGGGCCCTGGGATACGGGGCGTTCGCGCACGCCGCGGGGCGCGGACTGCTCGGCGAGGGCCTCGACCTGGTCCTCGCCCACGCCTTCGCCCCCCTCGCGGGCGGCGGCGACCGGGCAGGCGCCCACACCGGCGCGGCCGCCCAGGCTGCCCCGGCCGCCGGGGCCGGGGTCGGGCTCGGACTGCACCGCCTGGAGGCCAACATCCAGCCCGGCAACACGGCCTCCATCGGCCTCGTCCGCAGCCGCGGCTTCCGGCTGGAGGGCCTCTCCCCGGACTTCCTCTTCGTCGACGGCGCCTGGCGCGACCACGAGCGCTGGGCGATCACGGCCGAGGCCGCGGGGGCCTCTGGCCGGGGCGGCCGCCATGGCGCAGGATGATCCCATGCGAAGCCTCGTCCTGCTCGACGCACCCTCCAACCTCGGCCTGCGGCCGCCCGTTCCGGGCACCGTGCCCGGCGTGTACAAGCTGGCCGGAGCCCTGCGCGAACAGGGCCTGCTGAGCCGGCTCGGCGCCCGCGAGGGCGGCGTCGTCGTACCGCCCCGCTACGACCGGGGCGACTGGCGGGAAGGCGACGGAGTCTTCCACGCCGGGCCGCTCGCCGCGTACACCGCCACCCTCGCCGACCGCATCGAGAAGCACCTCACGGCCGGCGAGTTCCCGATCGTCCTCGGCGGCGACTGCTCGATCCAGCTCGGCGCCTCACTGGCCCTGCGCCGCCTCGGCCGGTACGGGCTGGCCGCCATCGACGGCTCGGCCGACTTCCGCCACCCCGGCAACGAGGCCGCCAACGGGCCCGTCGGCGCCGCCGGCGGCGAGGAACTCGCCCTGGCCACCGGCCGCGGCCAGGCCGACCTCACCGACCTGGAGGGCCGCGGCCCCTACCTGCGCGAGGAGGACGTCCGCCTCTTCGGGCTCCGCGACGGCGACCCCGACCTCCCCGAACTGCGCGCCGCCGGCATCCGCACCGCCACCGTCGGCGACATCCGCGCCCGGGGCGCCGCCGCCACGGCCCGGGCGGCGCTGGACGGACTCCACCCGCCCGTCACCGCCGGCTTCTGGGTGCACCTCGACGCCGACGTCCTCGACCCCTCGGTGATGCCCGCCGTCGACAGCCCCGACCCCGGCGGCCTGTTCCCCGCCGAACTGGCCGAATTGCTGCGAGTGTTGATCGGGTCGCCGCGCTGCGTCGGGCTCAACGTCACCATCTACGACCCGGACCTGGACCCCGACGGCCGGGCCGGCGCGCTCCTCGCGGACCTCGTCGTCGGGGGGTTCGCGCAGCAGTCCGGCTGACGGCCGCAGCGGCCGCGTCCACTGCCTGTCGAGCGGAACACCGGAGCCGCCGGCCACGGTCGGCCCGGGACGGGGCGTTCCCGTACGCGGGCCTCCGCGTCCGCAACCCGCACGAGCGCCCCGCATCCGTGGCGTACGGGCCGCTCTCCGCGGCCCCGGAGGCGGTCCGCGGGCCGGACTGGGCGCCCGCCCCGCGGGACGCGGATCCCGGCATGCGGACGCGGTGTGGCAGGCCGCACCGGGGGCGAGGAGAGTGGGCCCCGGGGCGTCGGGCCGCGTCGGAGGCGGTGGGAGCATGCCGGAGCCACTCCTCGAACAGCACGCAGAGGCGCTCCGGCTGTTCGGATCGCGGGTCCGCGCCGTGGCGCCCGGCCAGCGGGGCCTTCCGACCCCCTGCGCCGAGTGGACGGTGCGCGACCTCGTCAACCACGTCACCGCCGAGCAGCTGTGGGTGCCGCCGCTGGTCACCGAGGGCTGCACCGTCGCCGAGGTCGGCGACCGCTTCGCCGGCGACATCCTCGGCGACGACCCCGCCGCCGCCTGGGACCGGGCCGCGCGGGCAGCCCACACGGCCTTCGCCTCCCCCTGGGCGCTGGAGCGCATCGTCTCCCTCTCCTACGGCCCCTCGAAGGCCGCCGCGTACTGCGCGGAGCTCACCGCGGACTGCGTCGTGCACGCCTGGGACCTCGCGCGGGCCGTCGGCGCCGACGACCGCCTGCCCGCCGGGCTGGTCCGGTTCGCCCTCGACGAGATCACCCCGTACGCCGACGGGCTCGCCGCCGCGGGCATGTACGGCCCGCCGCTGGTGCCCCCGCCCGGCGCCGACGACCAGACCCGCCTCCTCGCCCTCACCGGCCGCGCCGCATGAGTGCGCCGGGTGCCCTCCCACAACAGGCGCATCCCGGCGAACGACCGTATAAAGGGCAGGGTCGAGCGGCGCGGCCTACGCGACGGGGAAGGCAGGGCGAGGTGGCCGGGATGCAGCGCACCGCGGAGGGCCGGGGCCCGGTCCGGTTCGGGCCGCCCGCGCCGGAGCCCGGCCTGCCGGTCCTGCCCGGGCTCACCGAGGCCCTCGCCACGGCCGCGAGCCGCTCGGACCCCGAACCCCCCGGCGGCGCCCTGCCCCTGCTGGAGGCGGCCGCCCGGCACTGGCAGCGGCGGGGCCTGCCCACCGCCGCCGACGAGGTCGCCGCCGGGCCCGGCGCGCCCGCCCTGCTGCTGGCGCTGCTCGGCGCGCACGGCGGGGACGTGCTCCTGCCGCGGCCCTGCCCCGCCTGGTGGACCCCGCAGATCCGGCTGCTGGGACGCCGCGCCTACCACGTGCAGACCCCGGCCGAGTGCGGCGGCGTACCGGACCCGTACGCGCTGCTGGAGACGGTGCGCCGGGTGCGGGCGGAGGGCGGCGACCCTCGGGTGCTGCTGCTGTCCGTCGCCGACGACCCGACCGCGACCGTGCCGCCGCCCGAGCTGCTGCGGGAGGCCTGCGAGGCCGCCGCCTCCGCCGGGCTGTTCGTCGTCAGCGACGAGACCTGGCGCGACACCGTGCACGTCCCGCACCGCACCCTCGTCCTGAACCCCGCGGAGATGCTGCCCGGCGGGGCCGCCGTCCTGCTGGACCTGTCCGGCGCCCTGCTGCCCGCCGGGTGGCCCGCCGCCGTCGCCCGCCTTCCCGGCACGCCGCACGGCACCCGGCTGCGGGCCCAGACCCTCGACGTGCTCGCCGCGACGGGCGCGCTCGTCGCCGGGCCCGTCGCCGCCGCGGCCGCGCTCGCCCTGGACGAGCCGGCCGCCGTCGCCGACCGGGCCCGCCGGGCCGCCGCCCTGCACGGTGCGGTCGCCGGCGCCGTCCACCGCACCCTCCTCGCTGCCGGGGCCTTCGCCCGGCCCCCGCAGGCCGGCCGGCACGTCTACGCCGACCTGGACCCGCTGCGCGCCGGCCTCGCCCGGCACGGCATCCGCGACGCGATGGAGCTGGAGGACTGGCTCGGCGCCCGGCTCGGCACCCCCACCCCGGGCGGGCAGCGCTTCGCCGACGACCTGGGCTCGCTGCGGGTCCGCCTCTCCACCGGCCCCCTGCTCGGTGCCACCCCGGGGGAGCGCCTCGCGGCCCTCACCGTCCGCGACCCGCTCGCCCTGCCGTCCATACGCGCCTCCCTGGACCACCTCGGCACGGTCCTGGCCGGGCTGGCGCCATGACGGCCCCCGGCCCACACCCCGCGCCCCCGGCCCGCACCCCGCGCCCCCGGTCCGCCCGCCGTGGAACCCCGGGCCGCGGGCCCCGGCACCCGGCCCCGGCACCCGGCCGCGCACCCGGTGCCGAGCCCGCCGCCGCCGCCGACGCCCTGACCGCATCCCGCACCGCCGACCGCCACGACGAGCCCGATCCGCCGTGAACGGAGACTCCCTGATGAGGGATCAGACCAGCGCCCCCGCCGCCGCCCCGCGCCGCCCGCCGCAGCCCCCGGGCACCGCTCCCCGCCCGGGATCCCGCCCCGCCCCGCGCCCCCTCGGCGAGCGCCGCCTCTGGCCCCGCTCCTTCGCCGACCGGCTCACCACCCCGATGCCCGGCCTGCGCGCCTACGCCCGCCTCGCCCGCGAGGGCGCCTTCCGGCCCGGCCCCGACGGACTGCGCGGCATCCCCGACCTGCCCTGTGCGCCGGCCCCGCTGCCCGTCCTGGCGCCCGGCACCTCCTGCGTCACCTGGGCCGGCCACGCCAGCTGGGTGGTGCGGACCGGCGGCCTGACCGTGCTCACCGACCCCGTCTGGTCGCGCCGGATCCTCGCCACACCCGCCCGGATGACGCCGGTCGGCGTCCCCTGGGAGGACCTCCCGCCGGTCGACGCCGTGGTCATCAGCCACAACCACTACGACCACCTCGACGCCCCCACCCTGCGCCGGCTGCCCCGGCACACCCCGCTCTTCGTCCCCGCCGGGCTCGGCCGCTGGTGCCGCCGCCGCGGCTTCGCCCGCGTCACCGAGCTCGACTGGTGGGAGGCCGCCGAACTGGACGGCGTGCGCTTCGACTTCGTCCCGGCCCACCACTGGTCCAAGCGCACCCTGCTCGACACCTGCCGCAGCCTGTGGGGCGGCTGGATCCTCACCGACACCCGCTCGCCGGCCCCGCACAGGCTCTACTTCGCCGGGGACACCGGCTACGGCCACTGGTTCGCCGAGATCGGCCGCCGCCACCCCGGCATCGACCTGGCCCTGCTGCCGATCGGCGCCTACGCCCCGCGCTGGTGGCTGCGCGACGTCCACGCCGACCCCGAGGAGGCCGTCCAGGCCTGCATCGACGTCGGGGCCCGGCGCATGGCGCCCATGCACTGGGGCACGTTCGTGCTCTCCGCCGAGCCGGTCACGGAGCCGCTGGAGCGGGTCCGGGCCGCCTGGGACCGCGCCGGCCTCTCCCGCGATGACCTGTGGGACCTGCCGATCGGCGCGTCCCGCTGCTGGTGACCCGCCCCGTACGCGCCTCTCCGTACGCCCGCCTCCGTACGCCCGCCCCGCGGCGGCCACGGCGCGGTCACCCCGCGCCCACGCCCCGCAGCCGCCGCCACAGCCCCGGTGCCGCGCCCGCCAGCAGGGCCAGGACCACCGCCGCCACCACGCCCTGCCAGGGCTCCGCGAACAGCGACCCGCCGAGGATCCCGATCAGCCCGTACGCCGCCGCCCACGCCGCGCACGCGGGCGCGTCCCCGCGCGCGAACCGGCGCAGCGGCCACTGCGCCAGCAGGCACGCGGCCATCACGGGGATCCGGCCGGCCGGCACCAGCCGGGACACCACCAGCACCTGCACCCCGTGCCGCTCCAGGCCCGCCCGCGCCTGCTCCAGCCGCTCCGGCGCGGTCCGCGCCCGCAGCCGCTCCAGCCCCCGCGACCCGCCCGGCGACCGCACCCCGCGCCCACCCAGCCAGTACAGGGTGAGGTCCCCCGCGAACGCGGCCAGCGCGGCCACACCCACCACCAGCAGCACCCCCAGCGGCGGCGACGCCCGGTGGAACGCCACGACCGCCGCCGAACTCACCAGCGCCCCGGTCGGCACCACCGGAACCAGCGCGCCCACCGCCACCAGCAGGAACAGCGCCGGATAGCCGACCGCCTGCTCGGCGGTCTCCGCCGGCACCCCGCCCGCCGCCCACGCCCAGCCCCCGGCCGCCGCCACCGCGACGCCCCTCACGGGAACCGCACCCGCTCGCCGTGGCCCGGCACCCGCACCGCCGACCCCGGCGCCGCCCGCCCCGCCAGCCGGGCGAACTCCTGCCCCGGCGCGTGGAACTCGTGCGGCCGCACCGCGTCCATCCCGATCGGCCAGTACGTCCCGTAGTGCACCGGCACCGCCGCGGCCGGCGCCAGCGCCGCCAGCGCCCGCGCCGCACCCGCCGCGTTCAGGTGCCCCGGCCCGAGGTACGGGCCCCAGCCGCCCACCGGCAGCAGTGCCACGTCGACCGGCCCCACCTCCCCGGCCATCGCGGCGAACAGGCCCGTGTCCCCGGCGAAGTACGTCCGCCCGGCACCCTCCACTACAAAGCCCAGCGCCCGCACCCGCTGCGGCCCCCACGGCATCCGCCGCCCGTCGTGCCGCGCGCTGACCGCCCGCACCCGCACCCCCTGCCCGACCCCGACGACGTCCCCCGGCACCGCCTCCACCACGGCCAGCCCGCGCACCCCGGCCAGCCGCGCCAGCCCCGGCACCGCCCGCAGCGCACCCCGCGGCACCACCAGGCGGGTGCCGGGCGCGAGCCGGGCCAGGGACGGCAGGTGCAGGTGGTCGGCGTGCAGGTGCGACACGACCGCCACGTCCGCCACGGCCGCCTCGGGCGGCGGCAGCACCCCGCGCCGCCGCCGCAGGTGCGCCAGCCGCGGCGCGAACAGCGGGTCCGTCAGCACGCGCACCCCGGAATCCTCCACCGTGCAGGCGGCATGCCCCCACCAGGTGATCTCCACCGGCACCGGCCTCCCCGTCGCAGTCGCAGGCCTCCGAACCGAGACTAAGCCCGCCACCCGGAGCCTGCCCCCGGCACGGCGCCCGCCAACCCGGCCCCGCAGCCCCCTCCTCCGCGGCCGCGGATCGGAGTAGGGTCGGGCGGCATGGATGAGCTGCGCGTGGCCGCGATCGCCAGCCTGGCCCCGCTTGAGGAACTCGACACGGACCCCTTCGCGGTCGACACCCGGAGCCAGCACGCCATGTGCGCCCGCTGGGCCGCCGACCAGGGGTACGTCGTCACCAAGGAGTTCCTCGTCTACGGACTGCGCGCCGACCACTGCGGCCTGTGGAGCGACGTGGAGGCGGGCCGGGTCGACCTGTTCGTCGCCCCCAACCGCCGCGTGCTCGCCCGGGCCCTGCGCTCCGTGGAGGAGTTCACCGCCGAGTGCCGCAGGCGCGGCGTCCGGTGGGAGACCGCCGGGCTCGACGAGCCGCAGTACACCCCGGCGATGAAGGCGGAGGTGCACCGCCGGCTGTCGATGCCGACCGCCGGCTACGACGGCACCTGACGCCCCGGGCACCCGCCGTACGCCCCGCGCCCCGCGCCCCGCGCCCGCCGCACGCCCGCCGCACACCCCGCCCCGCACCGCGCCCGCGTCCGCGCCCCGCGCACCCCCGCGCGGCCGCCGTCCGCTCCCGCCCGCCTGCCGCCAACGGGCCGCTCCCGCCCCGCCTGTGCGACGCTGGAGGCGGCGCCGGGGCGCGCGGCGCCGGCCGGGGGAGACACGAGGCGGTGCGGCGTGCGGCGAGGACGGTGGCGGACGGCGGGCGGCGCCGCGGTGCGCGTGCTCACCGTGTGGGCGGTCTCCACCCTGACGATGCTCGTCCTGGCCGGGATCCTGCCGGACTTCCGGCTGCAGTCCGGCGACGGCGCCAGCATCACACAGGCCGGCCTCGCCGCGGCCTGGGGCGCGGGCGCCTTCGGCCTCCTGAGCGCCCTCGTGTGGCCCCTGCTCGTACGGGCCCTGCTGCTCGTACCGGCCCTCGTCCTCGGCCTGCTCGTCTTCTTCCTCAACGGCTCCCTGCTGCTGATGGCGCTCAGCCTGGTCCCCTCCGGGCAGGGCCGGGCCGCCCCCGAGACCGCCGTCGTCGTCGCGGCCGCCATGTCCGCCGTCGCCTCCGCCACCTCCACCGCCCTCGCGGTCCGCGACGACGAGGCCTACCGCAGGCGCCTGTACCGGCTCGCCGCCCGGCGCCGCCGGCAGCGCCGGGCGGCCGCGCCCGGCCGCGAGCCGCCGCCGGGCCTGGTCTTCCTCCAGCTCGACGGGGTCGGGTACGAGGTGCTGCGCGAGGCCGCCGGGAACGGCACCATGCCGACGGCCGCGTCCTGGCTGGAGACCGGCCACCGCGTCATGCCCTGGCGCACCGACTGGTCCAGCCAGACCGGCGCCAGCCAGCTCGGCATCCTGCACGGCACCACCTTCGACGTGCCGGCATTCCGCTGGTACGAGAAGGACACCGGCGAGGTGATGGTCTGCAACCGGCCCACCAGCGCCGCGGAGCTCCAGCGCCGGGCCGTCGCCCGCACCGGCGACGCCGGCCTGCTCGCCGTCGACGGGGCCAGCCGGGGCAACCTGTTCAGCGGCGGCGCCGACCAACTCGCGCTGGTGCTCTCGGTGTCGGCCCGCCGCGGCCGCGCCAACCGCTCCCGCGCCGGCTACTTCGCGTACTTCTCCGACCCGGCCAACGCCGTCCGCACCGCGCTGTCCTTCACCGCCGAAGTCGGGCGGGAGATCGGCCAGTCGGTGCGGGCCAGGCTGCGCGGCGACCGGCCGCGGGTGTCCCGGGGCGGCCTGTACCCGCTGATCCGGGCGTTCGCGACCGTCGTCGAGCGGGACGTCGTCGTGGCCGCCGTCATCGGCGACATGCTCGCCGGCCGGGCCGCCGTCTACGCCGACCTCGTCGCCTACGACGAGGTCGCCCACCACTCGGGCCCGCGCGGCCGCGACACCGACCGGGTCCTGGCCCGGCTCGACCGCAGCCTGGCCCTCGTCGCGCGCGTCGCCGAGCACGCCCCGCGCGCCTACCGGATCGTGCTGCTGTCCGACCACGGGCAGAGCCCGGGGGAGACCTTCCTCGGCCGTTACGGCCTCACCGTGAAGGATCTGGTCCGGGCCGGCTGCGGACTGCCCGTCTCCCGCCGGGCGGGCGGCACCCCGAGCGGCGCCGAGGCCCGCGCCGCCGTCCTCGCGGCCCTGCACCGGCCCGTCGAGGAGGGCGAGGAGGCCCACCCGCGGCCCGGCCGCACCGACCCCGTCGTCCTGGCCTCCGGGAACCTTGCGGTGATCTCCTTCCCGGACGTGCCCGGCCGGGCCACCCGGGAGTGGATCGAGCGCGCCCACCCCGCCCTGCTGCCGACCCTCGCCAACCACCCCGGCATCGGCTTCCTGCTGGTCGACGGCCACGTCCTGGGCCCCGGGGGCGCCTGCGCCCCCTTGTCCGACCCTGCCGCGGCGCAGGAGCTGCTCGCCGCGTACGGGCCGGGCGCGGCCGCGGCGGTCGCCCGTACCGACGCCTTCCCGCACGTCCCCGACATCATGGTCAACTCGGCGTACGACCCGGCCACCGGGCAGGTCCACGCCTTCGAGGAGCAGATCGGCTCGCACGGCGGCCTGGGCGGGGAGCAGGGGCACGCCTTCCTGATGTGGCCGGCCGACCTGCCCGGACCGGAGCCGGGCCTGGTCGGCGCCGAGGCCGTGCACCGCGTCCTGCGGGGCTGGCTGCGCGAGGCGGACGGGCCGCAGGTCCCGGTCGGGCCGGGCGGGCGGGCGGAAGCGGAGCCGGCAATGCCGCCGAAGGATCCGCGGCCGCGGCCCGCACCCGGCGGAATGTTTCCTTCCGCAGGGGTGCCCGTACAGGACGAAAGCCGTTGATTTGGCGGCCCGGGCGGCGTACCGGAGCATGTGTCGACCTGTCCGGCATGTGAAACACCCGAGGCGCGACCCCCGTGAGCACCACCCCTGCCATAGCCCCGCCCGCCCCGACCGCGGCCCCCGGATCCCCGGTCGCCGAGGCCCGCGAGACCGACGGGGGGAGCGGGGGCCCGCACGCCCGCCGCTTCGGCCTCCCCATCGCGACCTGCCTGGTCATGGGCAACATCATCGGCGGCGGGATCTTCCTCCTGCCGGCCTCGGTGGCCCCGTTCGGCACGATCAGCCTCCTCGCCTTCGGCATCCTCACCCTCGGCGCGATCGCCCTCGCCCTGGTCTTCGGCCGCCTCGCCGAGCGCCTCCCGCACACCGGCGGCCCCTACGTCTACGCCCGGGCCGCCTTCGGCGACTTCGCGGGCTTCCTCGCCGCCTGGACCTACTGGATCACCTCCTGGGTCTCCAACGCGGCCCTCGCCGTCGCCGCCGTCGGCTACCTGGCCGTCCTCTTCCCGGCCGTCGGCGACCACACCTGGTCGATGTGCCTCGCCGCCCTGGCCGTGCAGTGGCTGCCCGCGCTCGCCAACCTGGCCGGCACCCGCTGGGTGGGCACCGTCCAGGTCGTCGCGACCGTCCTGAAGTTCGCCCCGCTGCTGCTCGTCGCCGTCGGCGGCCTGTTCTTCTTCGACCCCGCCAACCTCGGCCCGTTCCAGGCCACCGGCCAGAGCCCCGTCGGCGCACTGTCCGCCTCCGCCGCCATCCTGCTCTTCAGCTACCTCGGCGTGGAGTCCGCCGCCGTCAGCGCCGGCGAGGTCCGCGACCCCGCCCGCAACGTCGGCCGCGCCACCGTCCTCGGCACCGTCGGCGCCGCCGTCGTCTACCTCCTGGGCACCCTCTCCGTCTTCGGCCTCGTCGCCCACGACCGGCTCGTCTCCTCCGAGGCCCCCTTCACCGACGCCGTGAACGCCATGTTCGGCGGCACCTGGGGCGGTACCGTCGTCGCCTGCGCCGCCGTCGTCTCCATGCTCGGCGCCCTCAACGGCTGGACCCTGCTCAGCGCCCAGACCCCGTACGCCGCCGCCAAGGACGGCCTCTTCCCCAAGGCCTTCGAGACCAAGCGGCGCGGCGTGCCCGTCACCGGCGTCGTCGTCACCGTCCTGCTGGCCTCCGCCCTGACCGTCTACAACTACACGGCCGGCTCCGCGGGCGTCTTCGAGAGCCTCGTCCTGATCACCACCTTCACCGCGACCGTCCCCTACCTGCTCTCCACCGCCGCGCAGATCCACCTGCTGCTCACCGGCCGGTCCGAGCAGGTCCACCGCGGCCGCCTCGTCCGCGACGGCATCGTCGCCTCGCTGGCCTTCGGGTTCTCCATGTGGCTGGTCGCGGGCGCCGGGTACGCCGCCGTCTACCAGGGCGTCCTCTTCCTCTTCGCGGGCGTGCCCGTCTACGCGGTGATGGCCGCCCGGAAGTCCCGCGCGACGGCCTGACCTGCGCAGGAGCGCCGAGCACCGCTCCCGGAACGCCGAAGGGCCCGGAAACCCCCGAGAGGGTTTCCGGGCCCTTGCGGGCGCACCTGGCCGCCGCGACTAGTCGAGGTAGTCGCGCAGCACCTGGGAGCGGGACGGGTGGCGCAGCTTCGACATGGTCTTCGACTCGATCTGGCGGATGCGCTCACGGGTGACCCCGTAGACGCGGCCGATCTCGTCGAGGGTCTTCGGCTGGCCGTCGTTCAGGCCGTACCGCATGGACACGACACCCGCCTCGCGCTCGGACAGCGTGCCCAGGATGGACTGGAGCTGCTCCTGGAGGAAGGTGAACGACACCGCGTCGGCCGGAACGACCGCCTCGGAGTCCTCGATCAGGTCACCGAACTCGCTGTCGCCCTCCTCACCCAGCGGGGTGTGCAGGGAGATCGGCTCGCGGCCGTACTTCTGGACCTCGATGACCTTCTCCGGGGTCATGTCGAGCTCCTTGCCCAGCTCCTCCGGAGTGGGCTCGCGGCCGAGGTCCTGCAGCATCTGCCGCTGCACACGGGCGAGCTTGTTGATGATCTCGACCATGTGGACCGGGATGCGGATGGTGCGCGACTGGTCGGCCATGGCGCGGGTGATCGCCTGCCGGATCCACCACGTCGCGTACGTGGAGAACTTGAAGCCCTTGGTGTAGTCGAACTTCTCCACGGCGCGGATCAGGCCGACGTTGCCCTCCTGGATCAGGTCCAGGAAGAGCATGCCGCGACCGGTGTACCGCTTCGCCAGGGAGACCACGAGGCGGAGGTTGGCCTCCAGCAGGTGGTTCTTCGCCCGGCGGCCGTCCTCGACGAGGATCTCCAGCTCGCGCCGGTACGCGGGCTTGAGGTCCTCCTCCTCTTCGAGCTTGTACTCGGAGAACAGGCCGGCCTCGATCCGCTTGGCCAGCTCGACCTCCTGCTCGGCGTTGAGCAGCGGCACCTTGCCGATCAGCTTCAGGTAGTCCTTGACCGGGTCGGCGGTGGCACCGGCCACCATCACCGTCTGCGCCGGAGCGTCGTCCTCGTCCTCGTCGGACAGCACGAAGCCCTGGACGGCGCCCGCCGGGGCCTCCTCCTCGACCTCGTCGACGAGGTCCTCGGTCGCCCAGTCCTCGCCCTCGACGGACGGGTTCTCGGCGTCGTCGGCGTCCTTCGCGGTGGCCTTCTTCGCCGCGGTCTTCTTGGCGGCCGTCTTCTTCGCGGCGGCCTTCTTGACCGTCCGCTTCTTCGGCTCGGCGGCGGCAGCGGCCTCCGGGGCCTCGGCAGCGGCGGCCGGAGAAGCGGATATAGCCGCCGCCGGGGCGGCAGCCGCAGCCGCCGTCGTCGCGGCGGCGGCGGCCGCGGCGGTCGCGGCCTTGCTCCGCGCGCCGATCGGCCGCGGCGCGGCGACGGCCTTCTTCGTCACGGTCCGGGCGGGGGCGGAGGCAGCCTTGCGGGGCTTCTTCGCGGCAGCCTTCGTGGCGGGGGCCGCGCTGACGTGGAGGGCGACACCCTCCTCGTCCAGGACCTGGTTCAGGCTGCGCAGGACCCGCTTCCACTGGTCCACCGGGATGCGGCCGGCCTCGAAGGCCTGGCGCACGTCGTCACCGTTGATGTGACCCTGCTCGCGGCCGCGCTCGACGAGAGCGACCAGGGCCTCCGATTCGGCGATCTCCGGAGGGAACGTACGGGACGGGCTGAGCGACACAAGGAGCCTCTCGTTGCGAACAGACAGGAAGTGGGCGGGACATCATCGCGCGGATCGGGAAACAGACCCGAGAGGGGTCTGTATTCCGGGCCGCGCGAGGACACCTGTCGGTTCATCGCGGGCCCGAGTCGATTCGTTACGCGCTGAATTGAGTGACCTGCGCCACGCTGTGTGCGGGCAACCTTTCGGCCCGAAAACCGTCCGCGCCCCCGCGCCGCCGCCGGCCGCCCCACCGGCCCCTCAGCCCGCCCTGCGGGCCTCGATGAGGAAACGGGAGGTGTGCGCGACGAACGGACCCTCGTGCTCGATGCGTTCGTGGAGCTCCTGCAGCCGCTCACGGTAGTGCCCCACGGTGAATCCCGGAACCATCCACACCACCTTCCGCAGGAAATAGATCACCGCGCCGATGTCGTGGAACTCGGTCCGCAGCCGCTCCGAGCGCAGGTCCACCACCTCCAGCCCCGCCCTCGAGGCCCCGGCGACGGCGTCGTCGGGGTGCCGGCGCCGCCGGACCCCATCCGGCTGCGGGCCGAGGAAGAACTCGACCAGCTCGAAGACGCTCGCCGGCCCGACCTGCTGCGAGAAGTACGTGCCGCCCGGGGCCAGCACCCGCGCGATCTCGTCCCACCAGACCGTCACCGGGTGCCGGCTGCACACCAGCTCGAACGCCCCGTCGCCGAACGGCAGCGGCGGCTCGTCGGGATCGGCGACGACGACCGCGCCCAGCGGGTGCAGCAGCCGCGTGGCCCGGTCGACGTTCGGCGGCCAGGACTCCGTCGCGGCCGCCAGCGGCGGCAGCGGCCCGGCCCCGGCGAGGACCTCCCCGCCGCCGGTCTGGACGTCCAGCACCGACCGCACCCGGGCCAGGCGCTCGCCCAGCATGCGCTGGTAGCCCCAGGAGGGGCGCTGCTCAGTGGCCCGCCCGTCCAGCCAGGAGAAGTCCCACCCGTCCACCGAGACGGTCTCCGCCTCCGCCACCAGATGGTCGAAAGTTCGCGTCATGATCCATATCGTCCCAGGCGGGGAGCGGGCCATCCACCGATATTCCGCCCGCCGTGTTCGACTACAGTGGTCGCGGGCCGTGACTGGCGTTCGGGTGGATCACCACCGGGGAGCGGCCCGGCGTACGACCGTACGCCCGGCGTACCCCCGCGTACGCCGACTGCCGCGCGCCTGGGCGAACCGCGATTCCGCAGCGACGCCCAGGAGACCCCTATGACGACTGCCCAGACCGCCCGGCTCATGGACGGCACCGCCCTCGCCCGCCGCATCTCCGAGCAGACCGCCCTGCACGCCGCGAACCTCGCCCGGCGCACCGGAACCGCCCCCTGCCTGGCGACCGTGCTGGTCGGCGAGGATCCCGCCTCCGTCACCTACGTCCGGATGAAGCAGAACCGCTGCGCCAAGGCCGGCATCACCTCCCGGCACGTGGCGCTGCCCGCACAGACGACGACCGAGGAGCTCGTCGCCACCATCACCGCCCTCTCCGAGGACCCGGAGATCAGCGGCATCCTGCTCCAGCACCCGGTGCCGCACCACATCGACGAGCGGGCCGCCTTCGAGGCCATCGCCCCCGGCAAGGACGTCGACGGCGTCACCATGCACTCCTTCGCCGCCATGGGCTTCGGCCTGCCCGGCTTCGTCTCCTGCACCCCCGGCGGGATCATGCGCCTGCTCGCCGAGTACGACGTCGACCTGACCGGCAAGCACGCCGTCGTCGTCGGCCGCAGCGCCATCCTCGGCAAGCCCGCCGGCATGCTGCTGCTGGAGCAGAACGCCACCGTCACCTACTGCCACTCCCGCACCAAGGACCTGTCCTCGATCGTCCGGCAGGCCGACGTCCTGGTCGCCGCCGTCGGCAAGGCCGAGTTCATCCGCGGCGAGGACATCAAGCCCGGCGCCGTCGTCCTGGACGCCGGCTACAACGAGGGCAACGTCGGCGACGTCCACTTCGAGTCCGCCGCCGCCCGCGCCTCCCTGATCACCCCGGTCCCCGGCGGCGTCGGCCCGATGACCATCGCCGTCCTGCTGGAGCAGACCGTGCAGGCCGCCGCCGCCCAGGCCGGCCTCTCCCTCACGGACCTCTGACCGCCCGCGGGTCGGCCGCCGCGCCCGCACCCCCGTACCGCCGGAACGCCCCGGATCCCTCACCCCGGGGCGTTCCGGCCTTCCCACGGCCGCGGAGCGGGCTCCGGCTCCGCCGGGGCGCGCCGCACCGCAGCCACGATCGGCGAGGAGCTGAACTCCCGGGCCAGCTCCGCCAGCGGCCGCGAATCCAGCCGGTGCGGGTCGTCGGGCCCCCGGTCGGCCGGCTCCCGGTGCTCCCCGACGCAGCCCGCCAGGTCGGCGGCGGCCCGCCTGCGCACGGCCGCCGCGAGCATCGCCGCGTCCGCCACGACCGACGCCTGCGGCTCCCCGATCCCCTCGGCGCGCGCCGCCTCGTACGCCGCCAGCCGCACCCCGGGGTCGAACCAGCACCCCAGCGCCAGGATCCCGTCGTCGATCACCGACTCGCGGTGGATCAGCCGGATCCCGATCGGGGACCACCAGGTCAGCGGCACCGTCATCACGCTCGGCGAGGCGAACCCGCGCAGTTCCTTCCACAGGGGGCGCAGCGTCCGGTAGCGGCTGTAGTCCCGCCAGGCGGGCGATCCGCCGACCAGCGGCACGATGAAACCGGAGCCCACCATCAGCGCCGCCGCCGCCGCGAACGGCGGGGCCACGTACGTCGACAGCGCGTCCCAGTCGCGGCCCGCCCAGCGCGCACCGACCGCCGCCCACTTGGAGACCAGGTAGCACAGGTCGAGGACCCCGCCCAGCACGATCAGCGCCAGGCCGGTCCGCAGCGGGCGCAGCCGGCGCAGCGAGGGGCCCACCCGCCGCAGCCACTTCCAGCACAGCACCGTCATCACCGAGCTGGCCGCCGTGTGCGCCAGCAGGTAGCAGACGATCATCTCGCGCACCCACGGCGTGTTCGCGTAGTACGTGTCGAGGTCCCGCAGCCGCTCCACGGGCGCCTCGCCCCTGACGAACAGCAGCACGATCAGCAGCGTGACCGCGCCGAACACGGCGACCGTCAGCCGGGTGGCCCGCCGCACTGCTGCCGGCGGGCCGCCGCTCCAGTGCAGCACCAGCACGACGCACGACCCGGAGAACGCCGTCAGCGCCCCGTACACCAGGGGCGCCGAGAAGTTGGTGATCCCGGTGAGCCGGTTGACCGCCGCGATGGTCGGGGGAGCCGCCAGGAACATCACGAGGCAGCCGGCGAACAGCACCGCGCACACCGCGCGCATCAGCGGCTGGTCCCAGCCGCGCCGCAGCGTCGGCGCCTTGATCAGCAGGGCCAGGATCAGCACCGACCCCGGCACGTAGAGGATGAGCCCGTCCGTCATCGGGCCCGGCCGGCACGGCCCACCGGATCGACCGGGTCCACGGGGTCGGCGGGGTCGGGGGAGCCGGCGGGGTCCGCGGGCGGCGACGGCGGGGGGCCGGCCGGCTCCGCGGCCGCAACGGCGGCCCGTACGGGGTCCGCGTCCAGCCCGGCGACGGCCCGTTCGGCGGCCGTCAGCGGCGCGGCCTTCAGCGCACCCCGGTCGGAGGCGCGCAGCACGTGCCACACCACCGACGGGCCCAGCCAGTGCGTGGGCGGACTGCTCATTGTGATGACCTGGAGGAACGCCGCCGTCAGCGCCTCCCGCGTGGTCGCCCCCGTCATCAGCCGGCTGACGTAGGCGTTCAGCAGACCGGTCCCGGTCCGCGGCCGCATCCCCGTCGCCCCCGGGTACAGGATGTCCTGCGACGTGGCCAGCTCCCAGGCGGTGGCCACCTGCGGGGCCAGCGCCCGCTGCGCCTCCCGGCCGATGGACGGGTGGGCGAGCCCCTTGGCCCGCAGCAGCGCCCGCACCGCGAGCAGTCCCCGGGCGGCGACCGTCATGCCCTGCCCGTACAGCGGGTTGAAGGTGGCCACGGAGTCCCCGACCGCGAAGAACCCGTCGGGCAGGTCGGCCTTCTCGAAGTAGACGCGGCGGTTCGCGGTGCCCTGCGTGACGGCGACGTCCGTGAGCGGTCGGCGCTTTTCGAGGAGCTCGCCGACGATGGGATCGCGGACGCTCTTGGCGAACGGGACGAACAGCTCCGGATCCCCGGTCGGCTGCCCGCCGCGGGTGCCGGACAGCGTCGCCTGCCACTGCCCGTTCTCGATTGGCACGATCGTCGCGGTCCTGCCCGGGACGGGCACCCGCGGATCGGACTGCACGTTGACGATGGGGAAGCCCGACTCGTGTGCCCCCGGCGGTGCCTCGAACAGCCGCGTCGCGTACACCAGCCCGGAGTCCACTTCAGCCTGCCGGATCCCGCCCGCGCCGAGCTCCCGCAGCCAGATCCGGGAGCGCGAGCCGCGCCCGCTCGCGTCGACCACTAGGTCGGCGCTGACCAGCCGCCCCTTCTCCTCCGGGGTGTCGACGCGGACGCCGGTGATCCGGGCCGCCGTCCCCTCCAGGGCCCGCACCCGGCTCCGCTGGAGGACGGTCACCCCGCGCAGGCCCCTCACCCGGGCCCGGACGACCGCGTCGAGGAGGTCCCGGCTGCACGAGATGGTGAACTGCTTCTCCCGGCACCGCGGGATCCAGCCCTGCGCCGTCATGGTGACCAGCTCGACGGGCAGGCTGCGGCGCATCGCGCCCGCGGCGATCCACTCCTGTGTGATCCCCGGCAGGATCTTCTCGATGGCCCGAGCCCCGCCCGACCACAGGACGTGCACGTGCCGGGCCTGCGGGAGCCCGCGCCGCGGCACGGGGCCGTCGGGCAGCACGTCGGCATCGACGATCGTGACCGTCGCGTGCTCGGCGAGCACGGCCGCGGCGAGGAGCCCGGCCATGCTGCCGCCGATGACGACGGCGTGACGGGGCTGGGGGTAAGCGGTCATGTGTGGGTGCTGCTCTCTGTCGGGGCCGCAGGCGGTCAGCGGCGCGCGAGGGGCGTCGGCGGCGGCGCCGGCAGGGGCGTCGGCGGCGTCGGCGGGGGCGTCGGCGGCGTCGGCGGGGGCGTCGGCCGGGAGGGCGGTGCGGGGCGCGGCGCCCGCAGCGTGCGGCCTGCCGCGGCGTGCCCCGTCGTGCCCTGCCTCTCCGTGCCCTGCCTCTCCGTGCCTTGCCTCACCGCGCCCATCCCAGGGCCGTGCCGATCCGCTCGATCTGCTCGCACTGCGCCTGCCGGGGCGGCTCCAGGAAACCCTTGAGGATCTTCCCGAGGTGCAGTCCGAACGTCTCGGCCCGGATCTCCGCCGGGTCCTGCCGGTCCGCCCGGGCGGCCGCCTGCCGTACGACGCTCCCCAGCCCTGCCTGCGAGTTCAGCAGTTCCGCCAGGTCTCCGTGGCGGCCCGCGATCCGGGCGGCGACCGCCATGCCCGGGCCGTGGCTGTCACAGGTGCCCTCCTCCAGGTGCCACAGCTCGTGGCAGGCGATGACGAGCTGGTGCTCCGGCCGGGTCCGCTCCTCGATGACGAGCAGGTCGCGGTCCGCCATCTCCAGCCACAGCCCGCTGGCGGTGTCCGGCGGGAACCCGGCGAACCGGAAGTTCACCGGCCGGCCGCCGCGCCTGCGCCCGTACGCCGCGCACAGGCTCCCGATGATCGCGGCGGCGTCGGCCGGCGGGGCCAGGCGCACGCCCGCCAGCAGATCCGCGCCGAGCTTCCGCATGGTCCGTGTCGTCCTCATGGCACTCCCCCCTCGGCAGCGTCTTCGCGGCCCCGCACCGTGCGGGCCGGGCCCTCCCCGCGTGCGCCCGGGATCCCGAGCCGGCCCTCCCGGGCCAGCAGGTCGTCCAGGTGGTCGCGCAGCGACTGCCGGCCTGCGGCGGAGAGCCGGCCGGCCCGCGCGGCGATGCCGCGGACGTCATGCGCCCGCAGGGCCCCCAGCATCGGGTTGGCCGCGTCCCCGCCGGAGGCCAGCAGCCCGTGTTCGATGTCGGCGAGCGCGGCCGCCAGCGCCTCGGTGTCGTCCGCGAGGAGGAAGCCGCTGTCCACCCCGTAGAACCGCTGGATGCCGGCGGCCGCGGCCAGGCTCGGCAGCCCCTCGCCGCGGGCGAGGCGGGTCAGCGACTGCCCCGAGGCGTCGAACGAGCGGGCGATCGCGTCCAGCGAGTGCGGCTGGCCGTCGGGCCGCAGGCGGGTGCGCCGCAGATGGGTGAAGCGCTGGTGGACCTGCTCCGGCAGCGGGAGCCGCGGCGGCCGGCCCTCGAGGGTCTGCGCGACGGCGTGCGGCGGCATGCCCGTCAGGTGGGAGAGGAGGTCAAGGTCGTCGGCGGCGCCCGACCCGGACACGGCGCCCGCGGCCGCCCCCGGAGCGGCGGGCACGGTGGCGCCGGGGCAGGTGGAGGTCGCCACGGCCGCGACGGCCCGCTCCACCGCGCTCCGGCTGTCGGCGAGGAGGAAGCCCGCGTACACCCCGAAGAAGCGCTGCACCCCCGCCGCATGCCGTAACCGGGGCAGCCCGGTCCCGGCGTTCAGCGGGCCCAGGGACGCCCCGGGGGCGTCGAAGTCGTCGGCGATCGCGGCGAGCGGCCACTCCCGCCCCTGCCTGTCCCGCCGGGTGGCCCGCAGCCACCGGAACCGCCGGTGCACCCGCACGCATAACGGCACGGCCGGTGCAGCCCCCGCCAACACGGCCGGAATCAGGGCCGGTTCGACCCCGCTCAGATGCCCGAGCCGCTCCGCGTCGAGCACCTCGCGCGGATCCGCCCCCCGCTGCTCCGCCAGCACCGCGACGCGCTCCCAGGTCGCGGCGAGGGCGGGACGGAAAACGGCATCCACCGTGTGGTTCTCCCTGTGTCGACAGGACGTTCGAGGGTCGATCGGCTTGCAAGCAGCGTAGCCCGCGAGCCGCAAGAGGGAGATAAGAACCCAACGTTTCCTGCGCTCCACATCAAAGAACGTTGGCCCCGGCCTGCCCCGCCCCGGCCCGAGCCCGGCCGACTCCCATGACCCCTGAGGTAATCGACCGCGGCAACCCCCCGGCGGCACAGTGGGGGCACCGGACGGCGCGGCCCGCCGGAAGCGCCCCGGCCCACCCCGGAGCGGCCCCGGCCGCCTCCGCCGCCCGTCCCGTTCCGCGCCCGTCCACCCCGCCGCCCCCTCTGGAGGTTGATCCGCCGTGTCCGCAACCCTGGTCGCCGGAGTCGCCCGTACCGCGGTGCCGCAGACCGCCCTGCGCCGCTTCCTCGCCTTCGACGCCGCCGTCACCGGAGCCAACGGCCTCGCCTACGCCGCCTTCAGCGCCCCCCTCGGCCGGCTCCTCGGCATCGGCGCGGACACGCTGTTCGGCCTCGGCTTCCTCCTCACCGCCTACGCCGCAGCCGTCGCCTGGACGGCCTCGCGGCGCCGGCCCCCGGCCCGGCCCGTCGCCCTCGTCATCGAGGCCAACTGCGCCTGGACGGTGCTCAGCCTCGTCTCCCTGTTCCTGTGGGACGCCCCCACCGCCGCCGGGCTGGTGTGGGTCCCGGCGCAGGCGCTCGCCGTCGCCGGCTTCGCCCTCCTGCAGCACCTGGCGCTGCGGGCCTGCGCCGCGTCAGACCGCCAGTGAGCGCAGGTACTCCACCGTCGCCGGGTCGGCCGGGAGCATCGTCTCGATGGCCAGCTCGGCGACGGTCACGTCCATCGGCGTGTTGAACGTCGCGATGGACGACACGAAGGACAGCACCCGCCCGTCGTGCTCGATCACCAGCGGCAGCGCGATGTACGGGACCGCCCCGCCGTCCCCCGCCGGGCCGGCGGCCCGCCCCTGCGGCACGGGATAGGCCGCCACCTCCTCGTACAGGGCGCGCAGCACCTGCGAGCGGGACAGCGCGATCTGCCGCTCCATCTGCGCCAGCAGGTGGCCCCGCCACTCGGGCAGGTTGCGGATCCGCGGCGCCAGCCCCTCCGGGTGCAGGGTGATCCGCATCGCGTTCAGCGGCGGCACCAGGAGGTGCTCCGGCAGCCCGTCCAGCAGCATCAGGACACCGCGGTTCGCCGCGACCACGTCGTACACCGCGTCCACGACGAGCGCCGGGTACGGCTCGTACCCGGTCAGCAGCCGCTGGAGCCCCTCCCGCAGCGTCCCCATCGCGGGGTCCGCCAGCGGCGTCTGCGCGTACTGCGGCGCGTACCCGGCCGCCAGCAGCAGCGAGTTGCGCTCGCGGACGGGCACGTCGAGGCGGTCGGCGAGCCGGAGCACCATCTCCCGGCTGGGCGCGGACCGGCCCGTCTCGATGAAGCTGATGTGCCGCGCCGAGGAGTCGGCCCGGCCGGCGAGCTCCAGCTGGCTGATGCCGCGCCGCTGCCGCCAGGTGCGCAGCAGCTCCCCGACGGTGCCGCCGCCCGCACGTGTCATGGTCGCCATGCACACGACGCTACCCCAGCGCGCCGGACCGGCGCGGAGCCTTCCTTCCCGCGCCTGCTGTGGGAACCTTGACCCCTCGTCAGGAGTTGGACCCGGCAGGGGAAGGAGCACGCCGATGGCAGCAGAACCGCTTTCGCAGAAGGAGATCGAGGACCGGCTGCGGGAGCTGCCCGGCTGGTCCTTCGAGGGCGACAGCCTCCACCGCACCTACCGGCTCGGCTCACACGTCGCGGCGGGCGCGCTCGTCGTGCACATCGCCGCCGTGCAGGACGAACTCGACCACCACTCCGACCTCACCCTCGGCTACAACACCGTCCGCCTCTCGGTGAACACGCACAGCGCGGGAGACGCCGTCACCGAGTCCGACTTCGCACTCGCCGAGCGCGTCGAAGCCCTGGCCCCGGCCCACGGCGCGCACTGACAGCAGACCGCCGCCGCCCGGCCGGGCCCGCCACCGGGACCCGCTACGCCACCGGCTCCAGCCGCCACCACTGCGCGGGCGAGTCGGTGTCCTCGCCCTGCCGGGCGCGGCCCTCCCCGTCCGCCTCCAGCGACAGCCCGCTGATGCACGCCACCAGCGACACCACCCCCGGATCGTCGAGGTGCTCCTCGACGATCCACTCCTGCGCACCGAACTCGTTCGGCCGCCACACCTGCACCCGCGCGCCGCTCTCCGTCGACGCGTTCGCCACGTCCAGCCGCCTGCCGTTGTGCACGCTCACCACATGGACGATGCCGCCGCCGCTGTGCACCGGCGACAGCCGCCACTGCACGGCGGCCGCCGACGCGGGCGGGCCCTCCGGCCCCACCCCCACCGCCGTGCCGCCCTCCAGCCGCAGGAGCAGCCCGCTCGCCACGTTGCGCACCCGGTACACCCCGTCCGGAACGGACAAGCGAGCCCCCTGCTCAGATGTCGAAGCTGCTCGGAAACCGAAGCCGCTCAGATGTCGAAGACCGCCGGATCCGGCCCGATACGCCCGGCCCGCGGCCCACTGCCGAGCGCCTCCAGCCGCGCCATGTCCGCGGCGTCCAGCTCGAAGCCGAACACGTCCAGGTTCTCCCTGATCCGCGACGGCGTCACCGACTTCGGGATCGCGACGTTCCCCAGCTGGAGGTGCCAGCGCAACACTACCTGCGCCGGGGAACGCCCGTACCGGCCGGCGACGTCCGCCACCTCGGGCAGCCGCAGCAGCTCACCGCCCTGCCCCAGCGGCGACCACGCCTCCGTGGCGATGCCCAGCCGCCCGTGCAGGTCCCGCAGTTCGGCCTGCGGGAACAGCGGGTGCAGCTCGACCTGGTTCACCGCCGGCACCAGCGCGCTGCGCTCGCCGAGCCGCGCCAGATCCTCCGGCCGGAAGTTCGACACCCCGACGGCCCGCGCCCTCCCGCTCGCCGCGATCTCCTCGAAGGCCTCCCAGATGTGCAGGAAGTCGTCGCGCATCGGACGCGGCCAGTGGATCAGGTACAGGTCGACGTGGTCGAGGCCCAGCCGGTCCAGCGACCTCCCGAACGCCTCCAGCACCTCGGCCCGCCGCCAGGTCCGCTGCCGGCCGTTCCACAGCTTCGTCGTGACGAACACCTCCTCGCGCGGCACCCCGGCCGCCGCCAGCCCCTTCCCGGTGCCCGTCTCGTTGTCGTACGCGGCCGCCGTGTCGATGCTGCGGTAGCCCGCCTCCAGCGCCGTCCGCACGGCGCGCTCGGCCTCGTCGTCGGGCACCTGCCAGACGCCGTAGCCCAGCCGGGGCATGGGGACGCCGTTGTTGAGGGTGATCGCGGGGATGTCGTTCACGCTGCCGTTCCTCGGGGTGGCGGGGGCCGAACCGGAGCCGTACGGGCACGCCCCGGCCCGGGGGCGCCCGTACGGCCGCCCGCCCCGACGTATTCCCGCCGCCGCGCCCGCCCCTCCCCGCAGCGGCCCGCCTGCGACCCGGACGGGCCCGGATCCACCCGTACGGCCGCGCCCGGACCGCGGTCCAGGCGCGGGTCACGGCCGGTACAGGGCCGCGACCTCCCGCGCGTACGCCGTCTCGATCGCCCGCCGCCGCAGCTTCAGCGACGGCGTCAGCAGCCCCCGCTCCGGCGTGAACTGCTCGGGCAGCACCCGGAACGCCCGGATCGCCTCGGCCTGCGACACCAGCGTGTTCGCCGCCACCACGGCCCGCCGCACCTCCGCCGCCAGGTCCGCGTCGTGCACCAGCTCGGCCGCCCGCAGCTGCGGGCGGCTCCGCATCGACAGCCAGTGCGCCACCCCCTCCTCGTCCAGAGTGATCAGCGCGGCCACGTACGGCCGGTCGTTGCCGACCAGCACGCACTGCGCGACCAGCGGATGCGAGCGCACCCGCTCCTCCAGCGCGGCAGGCGCGACGCTCTTGCCGTTGGAGGTCACGAGGATCTCCTTCTTCCGCCCGGTGATCACCAGGTAGCCGTCCTCGTCCAGCCGCCCGATGTCGCCGGTCGCGAGCCAGCCGCCGCGCAGCACCGCCCGCGTGGCCCGGGCGTCGCCCAGGTAGCCGGAGAACACGTGCCGCCCGTGCAGCCACACCTCCCCGTCCTCGGCGATGTGCACCGCCCCGCCCGGGATCGGCCGGCCCACCGTGCCGTACTTCGTCGCGCCCGGCTGGTTGGCGGTGGCCGCCGCGCACGACTCGGTCAGCCCGTACCCCTCGAACACGGTGATCCCGGCGCCCTGGAAGAACAGCCCGAGCCGCCGCGACATCGCCGACCCGCCCGACATCGCGTACCGGACACGGCCGCCCACCGCCGCGCGGACCCGCCCGTACACCAGCCGCTCGTACAGCCGGTGCTGCACGCGCAGCGCCGCCGACGGCCCCGGCCCCGCCCCGAACGCCTGCAGCTCGCACGCCTCCGCGTACCGCACGGCCGCCTCGACGGACCGGTCGAAGACACCGACCCGCCCCTCCGCCTCCGCCGCCCGGCGGGCCGCCGCGAACACCTTCTCGAACACGTACGGCACACCCAGCACGAACGTCGGCCGGAACGCCGCCAGCTCCGGAACCAGCTCCGCCGCCGCAAGCTCCGGCTGGTGCCCCAGCTTGACCCCCGCCCGGACGGCCGCGACCTCCACCACCCGCCCGAAGACGTGCGCGAGCGGCAGGAACAGCAGCGTCGACGGCACCTCCCCGGGCCCGGTCCGGAACACCGGCTCCCACCGCCGGACCAGCGTGTCCGCCTCGAACATGAAGTTCGCGTGGGTCAGCACGCACCCCTTGGGGCGCCCGGTCGTCCCCGACGTGTAGATGACGGTGGCCACGGCCTCGGGCACCACCGCGCCCCGCCGCCGGTGCACCGCGTCCTCCGGCACGACCCGCCCGTCGGCGACGAGCGCGGCGAGGGCCCCGGCATCGAGCTGCCACAGCCGCCGCAGCCGCGGCAGCCCCCCGAGGACCGACCCGACGGTCATGGCCTGGTCCTCGTTCTCGACGACGCACGCGGTGCACCCGGAATCGGACAGGATCCACTGCACCTGCTCGGCGGAGGAACTCGGGTACACGGGCACGGGCTGGGCGCCGACCGCCCACAGCGCGAAGTCGAACAGCGTCCACTCGTACCGGGTCCGGGACATCACCGCCACCCGGTCCCCGAACTCCACCCCCTGCGCCACCAGCCCGCGCGCCAGCGCCAGCACCTCGGCGGCGAACTCCCCGGCCGTCACGTCCCGCCAGACCCCGTCCTGCTTGCGGCCCATGACCACCCGGCCCGGCTCCTCCCGGGCGCTGCGGAACACGCAGTCGGCAAGCCCCCCGACGGCCGTCTCCACCACCACGGGCGGGACCACAACCTCCCGCACACCCGCTCCTCTCCGCACACCGCCTCCGCCGCCCCGATGGGAGCCCCGCAGGCACAGCGGGGACGGGACGACGACAAAGCGGCGGAGAGCATGCCCACCGGCCCGGCCGCGAACCCACCACACATGGCGGGAACCCGCCGCGGGCGAGCTTCCGCCCCGCCCGGCACGCAAAACGAAGAAGACCCCTGCCGAAACAGGGGTCTTCTTGTCGGTGTCCGAGGGGGGACTTGAACCCCCACGCCCGATAAAGGGCACTAGCACCTCAAGCTAGCGCGTCTGCCATTCCGCCACCCGGACCAGGTGACCGCCCCGGTTTCCCGCGGCGACATGGACAACAATAGCAGCAGTTCGGCGTGGTTCCGACCAGGTATTTCGACGGCTGGGTGCTCGCTGACCTGCGGGCATGCCGTCCGGGCCGGGGCGGCATGCCCGGGCGTCACGGGCAGGCGACGACCTGGCCCGCGTACGAGAGGTTGCCGCCGAAGCCGAAGAGGAGGACCGGGGCGCCCGACGGGATCTCGCCGCGCTGCACCAGCTTCGACAGTGCCATCGGGATGCTGGCCGCGGAGGTGTTGCCCGAGTCGACGACGTCCCGGGCGACGACCGCGTTCACCGCGCCGATCTTCCGGGCCAGCGGCTCGATGATCCGCAGGTTGGCCTGGTGCAGCACCACGCCCGCCAGCTCCTCCGGGGTGATCCCCGACTTCTCGCACACCTCGCGGGCCAGCGCGGGCAGCCGGCCCGTCGTCCAGCGGTACACGGCCTGGCCCTCCTGGGCGAAGACCGGGGGAGTGCCCTCGATGCGGACCGCGTGCCCCATCTCCGGGACGGAACCCCACAGGACCGGCCCGATGCCCGGCTCCTGGCTCGCCTCGACGACGGCCGCGCCCGCCCCGTCGCCCGTCAGGACGCAGGTGGTGCGGTCGGTCCAGTCCGTGATCGCGGTCATCTTGTCGGCGCCGATCACCAGCGCGCGCCTCGCGGACCCGGCGCGGATCGCGTGGTCCGCCGCCGCCAGCGCGTGCGTGAAGCCCGAGCAGACCACGTTGAGGTCCATCACCGCGGGCCCGCCGCCCATGCCCAGCTTGGCCGCGACGCGCGCGGCCGTGTTCGGGGAGCGGTCGATCGCCGTCGAGGTGGCCACCAGGACGAGGTCGACGTCGTCCGGGGCGAGGCCCGCGCCCGCGAGGGCCTTGCCCGCCGCCTGGAAGGCCAGCTCGTCCACCGGCTCGTCGTCTCCCGCTATGTGCCGGGTCTTGATGCCGACGCGCGAGCGGATCCACTCGTCGTTGGTGTCGACCATGGCCGCCAGGTCCTCGTTGGTGAGCACTCCGGCAGGCTGGTAGTGCCCCAGCGCCACCACGCGTGAACCGGTCATGGGCGCGAATCCCCCTCGTACGGCAGTCAGGATCACCCAGCTTGACCGGCTACCGGTCGGTACGGGTGCGAGGGTTCCGACAGGATTACCGCCCGGGAATTTGGAGATTCCACAGCCTCCGCCCGATCCGGGACAATGGGCCCGACAGGTGTACGACGCAGTACACGGACGCGGGCGAGGACGGGCGGGCTGAACACCATGGGACGGGTCACCGAGCGCCGCCGCGTCGTCAGGGTCCGGGGCGGCGTCGCCGGAACGCGCCCCGACACGCTCGTCGCGGAGGAGCCGCTGGAGATCCGCCTCGGCGGCAAGCCGCTGGCGATCACCATGCGCACCCCCGGCGACGACTTCGCCCTCGCCGTCGGCTTCCTCGTCAGCGAAGGCGTCGTGGGCTCCGCCGACGACGTACGTGCCGTCACGTACTGCGAAGGCGCCGCCGAGGACGGCTCCAACACCTACAACGTCGTCAACGTGCAGCTTGCCCCGGGCGTCGCCCTGCCGGACATCACGCTCGAACGGAACGTGTACACGACGTCCTCCTGCGGCCTGTGCGGCAAGGCCAGCCTCGACGCCGTCCGCACCGCGACCCGCTTCCCTCCCGCCGCCGACCCCGTACGCCTCCCCGTCGGCCTCGTCGGCGAGCTGCCCGACCGTCTGCGCGCCGCCCAGAAGGTCTTCGACCGCACCGGCGGGCTCCATGCGGCCGGCCTGTTCTCGGCAGGCGGCGAGCTGCTCGACGTCCGCGAGGACGTCGGCCGCCACAACGCCGTCGACAAGATCATCGGCCGGGCCGTGCAGGCCGGGCGGCTCCCGCTGGCCGGGTCGGTGCTGCTCGTCTCCGGCCGGGCCTCCTTCGAACTCGCCCAGAAGGCCGTCATGGCCGGCATCCCCGTCCTCGCGGCCGTCTCGGCGCCGTCCTCCCTGGCCGTCGACCTCGCCCAGGAGGCGGGGCTCACCCTGATCGGCTTCCTGCGCGGCGGGGACATGAACATCTACGCGGGCGAGGAGCGGATCGAGTTCCCCGCCCCGGTCGGCCAGGGGGTTTCGCAACGCCCCTAGCGGCCCCGCCGCGCCCTGCCGCCCCTGGCCTTCGGGGCGCCGGACCGGCCGGCGTCCGGCGTCTTCGGCTCCGGCGGCTCGATGCGGTGCAGGTCCAGTGTCGCCGGCAGCGGGGCCACGCCCGGGCCGCCCGCCTGCGCCCAGGCGATGACCTCGTCCGTCGCCGTGTCGTCCAGCGCCCACCCGAACCAGGCCGCGCGGGCGCCCCGCCGCCGCGCCTCCGTCGCCGGCTGCACCACGACCACGTTGGCCTGCGCGCACGGGCCCAGGCAGTCGCTCGTCCGTACGGCGACACGGCCGCCGGAGGCGGCGGCCGCCTCCTGGAGCCGGGCCAGCTGGCCGGCGTGGTCGGTCCCCGGGTTCTTGCGGGGGTCCCCGCAGCAGCAGCCGCGGCAGACGACGAGCGTGCAGGGGCGTTCGGCGCGGGCACCGAGCGGGCGTATCCAGGTCACCACCGAACGTTAACGGGCCCCGCTTGCAAGGGCGTCGGCAGCCGGGGGAGACCTGCGCCACACCCCGGGCGGAGCCGTCACGGGCGCACACCCGCCGCCGCGACGACCGCCCCGGCCTCCGCCGCCTCCTCCGGGTCCCGGGCGCGGCGGCGCGCCAGCACGGCGCACACCATCAGCTGCATCTGGTGGAACAGCATCAGCGGCAGCACCGCCAGGCTCGCCTGCGCCCCGAACAGCACGCTCGCCATCGGCAGCCCCGCCGCCAGGCTCTTCTTCGACCCGGCGAACTGGATCGCGATCCGGTCCGCCCGCCCGAACCCGAGCCGCTTCGCCCCGTACCAGGTCACCAGCAGCATCACGGCCAGCAGTACCGCCTCCACCGCGAGCAGCGCCCCCAGCCGCAGCACCCCGACGCGGTGCCAGATCCCGGCGGCGACGCCCGCGCTGAACGCCGCGTACACCACCAGCAGTATCGATCCGCGGTCCACGAGCCCCAGCGCCGCCCGGTGCCGGGTGGTGAAGCCGCCGATCCGCGGGCGCAGGGCCTGCCCGAGCAGGAACGGCACCAGCAGCTGGAGCGCGATCCGACCCAGCGCGTCCGCCGAGAACCCGCCTGCGGCACTCCCGACCAGCACGGCGGCCAGCAGGGGCGTGAGGACCATCCCGGCGAGGCTGGAGAAGGAGCCCGCGCAGATCGCCGCGGGCACGTTCCCACGGGCGATCGACGTGAACGCGATCGACGACTGGATGGTGGACGGCACCGCGCACAGGAACAGCAGCCCCCCGTACAGCGGCGGCGTCAGCACCCACGGCACCAGCCCGCGGGCGGCCAGCCCCAGCACCGGGAACAGCACGAACGTGCAGGCCAGCACCGTCAGGTGGAGCCGCCAGTGGCGCAGCCCGTCCAGCGCCTCACGGGTGGACAGCCGCGCCCCGTAGAGGAAGAACAGCAGCGCGACGGCGACGGCGGCCGCACCCTCGGCGAGGGTCGCGGCCGTCCCGCGGGCAGGGAGCAGGGAGGCCAGGGCGACGGTGCCGAGCAGGGCCAGTACGTACGGATCCAGCGGCAGCCGGGCGGGCAGTCGGAGGCGGCGGGGCATGGGCGGGGCTCACTTGCGGTCGACGGGGCGGCGGGCGGGCCGGAGGCGGGCGGGCCGGTCGCGGCCGCGCTCCCTCCACATCGTCGGCCTGCTCCGCTCATCGGGAAACCCGTACACCGCACTGACTGCCATCGCGCTGCATGATGGCCGTGGGACGATGGGCGCCATGTACGACCCGGCGCAGCTGCGCACGTTCCTCACGGTCGCCCAGACGCTGAGCTTCACGCAGGCGGCCGGCCGCCTCGGGGTGCGCCAGTCCACGGTCAGCCAGCACGTGCGGCGGCTGGAGGAGGCGACGGGCCGGCCGCTGTTCCTGCGGGACACGCACCGCGTGGAGCTGACGGAGGACGGCGAGGCGATGCTCGGCTTCGCCCGGACCATCCTGGAGGCGCACGAGCGGGCGGCGGCCTGGTTCACCGGCACCCGGCTGCGGGGCCGGCTGCGGTTCGGGGCGTCGGAGGACTTCGTCCTGACCCGTCTGCCGGAGATCCTGGAGGCGTTCCGGCACCAGCACCCCGAGGTCGACCTGGAGTTGTCGGTGGAGCTGTCGGGGACGCTGCACGAACGGCTGGACGCGGGCCGGCTGGACCTCGTCCTGGCGAAGCGGCGCGGGCCGGAGGACGAGCGGGGCCGCCTGGTGTGGCGGGACCGGATGGTGTGGATCGGCGCAGAGGGGCTCCGTGTCGATCCGGACCGGCCCGTACCGCTGATCGTGTTCCCGCCGCCGGGGATCACCAGGGCGCGGGCGCTGGAGGTGCTGGAGCGGGACGGCCGGGCCTGGCGCATCGCCTGTACGAGCGGCAGCCTGAGCGGCCTGGTCGCCGCGGCGCGCGCAGGGCTGGGAGTGATGGCGCACACCCGCGGGCTGGTCCCGCCGGGCCTCGCCCGCGTACCCGGACTGCCGGACCTGGGGCCGGTGGAGTTCGCCCTGCTCCGCGGCCCGCGCGTCTCGGCGGCCGCGGAGGCACTGGCCGCGGCGGTACTCTCCGGCGCGGACCGGCTGACGCGGACCGGCTGACGCGGACCGGCTGACGCGGACCGGCTGACGCGGACCGGCTGAGCCGCCCGGGTCGACGTACGCGCCGGGACGGCGGACACGTCCCGCCGGTCAGCGGGCCGGTCCGCGGCCCTGCGTCACGTGCCCAGCACCACCAGCCCGTCCCGCGTACGCAGGCAGCGCGGGGTCAGCGGTGCGAACGTGCGGGGGAGGGCCAGGCGGGGCGGGCCGCCGTCCGGGCCGGCTTCGAACAGGTACGCCGCCTCCGCTGCCGGATCGCTGACCAGATGCGGTCCGGCGGCCGTGGCCGCGGCGGCCCCGACCAGCGGCGTGCGGAAGAGGCTGCGCAGGTGCCGCAGCGTTTCCGCAGTGACCCGGGTCGGCTGGGGCGCCGCGGCCGCGGCCGCCGGACCGGAGCCCCGCCCGGGGCGCTCCGTACGCCCGGAAGCGCGGCCGGCGTCCCCCGGCGGCCCGGACCGTCCCGCACCTGCTCCGTCCGCCGGCGCGTCCGGCGGGATGGCGCCGGAGAGCAGCAGGGCCAGCAGGACCGGTACGGCCTTGCGGCGCAGGGCCGCCGTGGCCTCGTGCAGCCGGTGGGCGTGCGTTGCGGGCAGCGACAGCGCGAGGCTCCCTGCGGCGGCGCCGGCCGCGATGGGGACGGCCGAGCACACGACCCCGGGCGAGTACTCCCGCAGGTCGAACACGGGCGCCCCGGGCGCCACCGCGTCGAGCGCGGAGAACAGCGCCCGGCTGTCGGTGATCGTCCGCGGGGTGAGGCGGGCCGGCCGGTGCCGGGCGACGTGGTCGCGCCGCCCGTCCGGGTCCAGCTGCGTCAGCAGGCACTTGCCGACGGCGCTGGCGTGCGCGGCCGCCGTGAAGTTCACCCACTCCCGCACCGGCGGCGCGGCCGGCCCGTCGGCCATCTGGGTGATCCTGACTTCGCCGTCGGTGTACCGGCTCAGGTAGACGGCCGCCCCGGCGCTGTCCCGCGCCAGGGACAGCGTGCGCTGGAGCTGCCCTGCCAGGCCCCCCGCGCCGGGCGCGGCGAGCCGGTCCAGGGCGGGCCCCCGCGCGTACACGCCCGCGCCCGGCCGGTACGCGTACTCCTCCTCGCACAGCATGGCCAGCAGCGGCGCCAGCTCCGGCTCGGCGAGGGCGGCTTCCCGCGCGAGCTGGGAGGCCCGTACGCCCAGGGGGTGCTTCTCCAGGACCCGTACGACGGCCAGCGCGCGCCGTGCCTCGGCGAGCGCCTCGCCCGTGGCCGTACCCGTACCTGTGGCCGTACCTGTGGCCGTCCCCGTACCGCCGCCTCCGGGGCCCGGTCCGGACGAGGCCGCCGCCGCGACGGGGCCGATCCCGGCGGGGACCTCCGCGCGGCCGCCGTCCGCGGTCCGGCCGGCCTCGCCCCCGCTCCCGCCCCCGCCGCCGGGCTCCGCCTCGGCCGCGCCGCCCGCCGCCGGGTCCGGCGCCCGGAACACCTCCAGGACACCCGGCAGCCCCGGCCGCGGCAGCGGCACGGGCCCCAGGTCGGGGTCGTCGAGCTGGTCGACGAGGCGCAGCACGGCCGCCTGCGCGCACAGCGTGACCTCGCGGAGGTCCCGGCGGCCGCCCGGCCGGAAGCCGCGCCGGTCCAGCTCGCGCGCCCACACCGCGGCGTCGTGGTGCTCGCCGCGCCGGGAGTGGTCGAGGAAGAGGCAGTACGCGGCGGGCGCCGTCCCCGCCCGCCCGGAGCCGGCCGCGTACTGCCACCAGAACCGCGCCCCGTCGCGCAGCCCGGCCAGGTGCAGCAGGCAGCCGAAGACGGCGGCGCCGGCCAGGTCGGTGTGCGCCGTCCGAAGGAACGAGTCCAGCCGCGCCCCGGCGTGCGGGGAGCAGACCGCCTCCAGGCAGGCGGCCTTGAGGTCGCGCCGGGCCCGCTCGGAGTCCAGCGGGCGGTCCCTGCCGGGATCGCTCCAGCCGTACGCGCGGCGCCGGGCGGGCGGCGCCGCGCCCTTGCGGCGGGCGGTGCGCAGCAGGCGGGCCTCTGCGGCGCCGAGGTCGTAGTGGGGGTAGCGGTCGCGCACGGCCGCCCGGGCGAGGAACTCCGCCAGCGGGCGGCGGGCGGCGCCGTCGCCGTACGGCTGCCCCTGCTCGCCCCGCGTCATGATCCGGCGGAGGCGTCGAGCAGGCGGGCGAGCCGCCGGTGCGCCTGGCCGAGCTGCGAGCGGACGGTGGCCTCGTCGACGCCCATCACGGACGCGGCCTCGCGGGGGGTGCACTGGAGGCCGTAGCGCAGCAGCACGGCGTCGCGCTGGCGTTCGGCGAGGCGGGAGACGGCGGAGTAGAAGCGGATGGTGTCGGCGAGCACCTCGTACCGGTCAGCCCGGGCCTCCTTGAGGGCGGCTTCGAAGGCCGTGATGTGCATGGGCTCGGGCCCGGTGCTGCGCGCACGCTGCCGGTCGACGAGGCGCTGTTTGAGGATCGTCCATGCGTAGGCGTCGAGCCGGTCCATGTGGAGCATCCGCAGCCACTCGTGCATGATCGAGTCGAACGTCGCGTCCACCGCGTCCTCGGCTGCCGCGTCGGAGCCCAGCTGCAGGTACGCGAAGCGCATGTACGAGGGCCTCCGGTTGGCGTGGAACGCCCAGTACGACAAGCGTGCCGTCGGGTTCCACTGGCTCATGGGCGTGGGCCGCCGCCGTCGGCTGGGCAGTCCCACGGCCCCACCGGACTCCTCTGGTCCGCCATCGCTCACCGCTCCACCTCACCTCATGCCGCGTGCGCGGCTCAGAGTGGCAGTGCGGGCGTGCGCCGGTGCGCGGAACGATGAAGCTGGAGCATTGCGTTCGGTGATGATCAGTAGCTGACGGTTTTCGACTACACCCGGCTCCAGCCGGTTCGTACGCATATGCCGGACGCCGCCCCGCCCTCCGCTTCCGCCCTGCGCGACCGCCGCACGCCCCCGCAGTCGCACCGCGGACAGCGGTCAGGGCCGCCCCCCTCCGCCTGTAGCATGAGCCCTGGCGAGGGCCGTGACACCGAGGTCACTTCCCTCGCTTTTGCATTAAGCCCACCCGAGAGAAATGCGGGCGCGTGCCCATTCGGCGGTTCGATACGATGAACCGGATCACAATCCGTCACGGCACGTCGCAACCGCATATATGAAATGGAGCATCCGAGGATGGCTCGACACCTGATCACCAGCGCGCTTCCCTACATCAACGGGATCAAGCACCTGGGCAACATGGTCGGGTCGATGCTTCCGGCGGATGTGTACGCCCGGTACCTCCGCCAGCGCGGCCACGACGTCCTCTACATCTGCGCCACCGACGAGCACGGCACCCCCGCCGAACTCGCCGCCAAGGAGGCGGGCCTGTCCGTCGCCGAGTTCTGCGCCCAGGCCCACGACGCGCAGAAGGCCGTCTACGACGGCTTCGAGCTGTCCTTCGACTACTTCGGACGCAGCTCCTCCGAGCAGAACCGCGAGATCACCCAGCACTTCGCCCGGCAGCTCCACGCGAACGGCTTCATCGAGGAGCGCGCCATCCGGCAGGTGTACTCGCCGGTCGACGGCCGCTTCCTCCCCGACCGCTACGTCGAGGGCACCTGCCCGCACTGCGGCTACGACAAGGCCCGCGGCGACCAGTGCGAGAACTGCACCCGCGTCCTGGACCCGACCGACCTCATCGACCCCCGCTCGGCGATCTCCGGCTCCACGGACCTGGAAGTCCGCGAGACCAAGCACCTCTTCCTGCTGCAGTCCGAGCTCCAGCACGAGGTCGAGCAGTGGGTCGCGCAGCACGAGGAGGAGTGGCCGCAGCTGGCGTCCTCCATCGCCCGCAAGTGGCTGACCGAGGGCCTGCACGACCGCGCCATCACCCGCGACCTCGACTGGGGCGTCCCGGTCCCCGCGGACACCTGGCCGGACCTGGCGGCCGAAGGCAAGGTCTTCTACGTCTGGTTCGACGCGCCCGTCGAGTACATCGGCGCCACCAAGGAGTGGGCGGACCTCGAACCGGCCGCCCGCGACTGGAAGTCCTGGTGGTACGAGGCCGCCGACGTCCGCTACACCCAGTTCATGGCCAAGGACAACGTCCCGTTCCACACGGTGATGTTCCCCGCCACCGAGCTCGGCGTCCGCGAGCCCTGGAAGATGGTCGACTACGTCAAGGCCTTCAACTGGCTCACGTACTACGGCGGCAAGTTCTCCACCTCCCAGAAGCGCGGCGTCTTCACCGACCAGGCGCTGGAGATCCTCCCCGCCGACTACTGGCGCTACTTCCTGATCGCCAACGCGCCCGAGTCCGACGACTCGTCCTTCACGTGGGAGCACTTCACCGCCACGGTCAACAAGGACCTCGCCGACACCCTCGGCAACTTCGTCAACCGCGTCCTCTCCTTCTCCCGCAAGCGCTTCGGCGACGAGGTCCCCGCGGGCAAGGACGCAGGCGAGGCCGAGCAGCGCCTCGGCGCCCAGATCGCCGAACTGCTGGCCGAGTACGAGGGCCACATGGACGCGCTCCAGTTCCGCAAGGCCGCGGCCGCGCTGCGCGCCCTGTGGTCGGCCGGCAACTCCTACCTGGAGGAGAAGGCCCCCTGGCTGGAGATCAAGACGGACCCGGAGGGCGCGGCCCTCACCCTGCGCACCGCGATGAACCTCATCCACCTGTACTCGGTGGTCTCGGAGCCGTTCATCCCGGCGTCGGCGCGCGCGATGCGCTCGGCGTTCCGGCTGGCCGACGACAACGCCGCCTGGATCACGCAGGAGCACGCCAAGGCCCTCGACGCGGTCCCGGCCGGCACCCCGTTCACCGTTCCCCCGGTGCTCTTCGCGAAGATCACCGAGGAGGACCTGGAGGCGTACCGGGAGCGCTTCGGCGGCGTCGAGGCAGCCTGAACACGGGCGGCCCGGCACACCCCGGCTCCACGAGGGCGGCACCCGCACGGGTGCCGCCCTCGGCGGTTCCCCCACCGGTGCCGTGCGGAACAGCCTCCGCACCCACCGCGACCCCAGCCCGCCCCTCCCGGCGGCTACCCGCCCGAGCCGCCGCGCCCCGCCGGGCCCAGGCCCCCCGCACGGTAGTCCGCCGCGTACTCCCGCACGAACGCGGCCATCGCCACCACCGTGCTGCGCAGCTCCGACAGCAGTACCCGCTCGTTCGGGGCATGCGCCTTGCACATGCTGTCCTGCGCCCCGAACAGCAGCAGCTCGGCCTGCGGCGCGGCCGCGGCCAGCGCGCGCACCAGCGGCATCGAACCGCCCGAGGCGACGGGCGAAGCCGCCGTGCCCCACGCCTCCTTCAGCGCCGTCAGCGCCGCCCGGTACGCGGGCCCGCCCGTCCGCGCCTCGAAACCGGGGCCCGCAGCGCCCGGAACCACCGTCAGCGCAATCCCGAACGGCCGCTGCGCCCGCAGGTGCCGTACGAGCGCGTCCTGCGCCTCGACCGGATCCTGTTGTGGATGGAACCGCAGGTCCAGCCGGGCCCGCGCGTACGGCACCACCGACGAGGAGGCGTGGTCCACGGCCGGCGCGTCGAGCCCGACGACCGTCACCGCCGGCCCGCTCCACAGCCGCTCGCCGAGCGTTCCGGTGCCCGGCAGCGGCAGCCCGTCGTGCACCGCGGCCAGGTCGCGGAACTCCACCTCCGTGCACCCCGCCTCCTGCTCCTGCCACGGCTCGCGCCGCAGACCGGGCACGGCGACGTCGCCGTTCGCGTCGTGCAGGGTCGACAGCGCGTGCAGCAGCACCAGCAGGGCGTCCGGGGCCGCGCCGCCGAACTCGCCGCTGTGGAGCGGTTCCGCCAGCGTCCGCACCTCCACCACCACCTCGGCGGTCCCGCGCAGCCCCGTCGTCAGCGTGGGCGTCCCCGGCCGGAGGCCGCCGACGTCCGCGATCACCACCGCGTCGCAGGCGAAGCGCTGCGGATCGGCCGGAGGGTATCCGGCGAAGGCGCTGCCGTACTCCTCCTGCCCCTCCACCACCAGCTTGACCCCGACCGGCGGGCGGCCCCCGTACAGCCGCAGCATGCCCACGTAGGCGATCAGGTTCGCCTTGTCGTCGGCGATGCCCCGCGCCCGCAGCCCGCCCGGCACCGGAGTGGGCTCGAACGGCGGCGAACGCCACAGCGCCGGGTCGCCCGCCGGCTGCACGTCGTAGTGCCCGTACAGCAGCACCGTCGGCGCGTCCGGCTCCGGCGGCGGCACCTCCGCATACACGACCGGCGCCGTGTCCGGCAGGTCCAGCCGCTCCACCACCGGCACGCCGGCGTCCCGCAGCAGCGCGGCGACCAGGTCGTGCGCCTCCCGCACCGGTTCCGGCGGATGCCCGGGGAACGCCACGGAGGGGATCGCCGCGAGCCGTACGAGGTCCGCCTGCAGCCCGTCCATCAGGGCGTCGACCGCGGCCTCCAGACCGTGCCCGCCCGCCCCGCCGTCCCCGAACTCCGCTTCCACCGCCACCGTCCGTCCCTGTCTGACCGCCGACCGTCGGCCGACACGCTGTCTACCTGCGGCAATTCGCTGCTCCGATCATCGGGCGGCCCGGCGCGCACCGCCGCGGCGTACTGGGCCGGCCGGGTGAACCACGCGGCGGCCGCCGACGGCCGCCCGCAGCGGCCGCCGGAGACGGGCCGTACCCCGTGCGGGGCTCTCGGGGCCGCAGGGCGTGTCGTGACCCGGCCGTGATCGTTTCTTCTGCCGAACCCCCACATGCCCCAGCGGAACGGAGGCCGCGGTGACCGCTTGGCAGTACCTCGCCGGAGCAGGCCTGGCGGCGGCCCTCAGTCCGCTGCACGCCCACGTCGCGTACGCATACGACGACCCGGCCGCCACCCCCGACGAACCCCCGGCCCTGACCGCCCCCGACCAGCCCGCGGCCCCGGCCGCCCCCGCCGCCTGCGCACCGGCCCCCGTCCCCGCGCCGCAGCCCCCGGCCCCACCCGTCGCCCCGCCACCCCCGCCCGGACCGCCCCCGGCCCTCCAGCCCCCCGCCCCCGACCCCGCCCCGGCCGCGCCCACCGTGCACCACCCCGGGCGAGGCCCCGCCGCGCCCCCGCCCCCGCTACCCGCGGCGAAGGCCCTGCCCGCGCCTGCGGAGCCCCCGGCACCCGCACCGGATCCCGCGCCGCCTGCCGAGCCCCCGCCGCCCGCAGCGACCGCCCCGCCCCCGCCCGCAGCGGTGGCCGCGCAGACGACCGCCTTCCGGGTGCGCCCGTACCGCTCACACGCGGCGGCTCCGCGCGAGGCGGGAGACCTGTCCATCGTGATGACCATGGCCGTCGTGACCACCCCGGCGGTACTCGCCGCGGCCGCCCTGCGACCGCGCTCGAAGGGGCGCGGTTGACGCCCGGCGTCCGCGCCCCCACCAACCGACCCGACTACCCGACTACCCGACGGGAGAACTCCTCGTGTCCGAATGGCTGGTCCTGGCCACCGCCATGGTGCTCGTCTGCGCCCTTGTCTTCGCCTTCACGGCGCTCCGGCACCGCCGGGTCTCCCCGGACGAGGACACCAGCGAAACGCCCAACGTCATCGAGTACATGACCATGATGGTCGGCGTGGTCTACGCGATCGTCCTGGGCCTCGCCATCGCGGGCGTCTGGGAGGCGCGCGGCGCTGCCGAGGACAGCGTGCGCCGCGAGGCGCAGGCGCTGTACGAGGTCAGCCAGCGCGCCGACGTCTACCCGGCGGCCGTCCGGAACCGTATCCGCGGCGAGGTGGACGCCTACGTCGCCCACACCGTCGCCGTCGACTGGCCGAAGCTGACGGCGGGCGAGACCGCGTCCGCCGAAGGCGGCGAACTGCTGGCGAAGCTGCGCAGCGACGTCACCCACCAGAGCCCCACGACCGAACTCCAGGCCCAGGCCTACCAGCCGCTGCTGGACCACATCGCAATCGCCGACGACGCCCGCCACTCGCGCGTCCAGAGCGACGAGTCGACCCTGCCGGACGTGGTGTGGTTCGGCCTCCTGACGGGCGGTGTCGTCACGATCGGCCTGATCTTCACCCTCCAGATCCGCCGCTCTAGCCGCGAACTCCTGCTGGCCGGCATGTTCACCGCCCTGATCGTCTTCCTGCTGTTCCTGGTCTGGAGCTTCGACGCCCCGTACGGCCGAGAGGGAATCGACTCGGCGAGCCCGTTCCAGGAACTGTTCCCCCGAGCGGCGGCCATGGCGGCGAAGGCGTGAGGGAAGACGGGAACCGCGGCCTCGGCGGTGGCGGCGGGGGGCGGCGGGGGTGAGGTAGGCGGGGACGCGTCGGCGGGGGTGGGGCCTCGCCGACCCCCAGGCGCCGGCTCCCGTCCTTCCCGCCCCGCCTCCTCAGCTGGCGCCCGGCCCCGACAGTGTTGCCGCCCCGCGGAGTGCCGCCACCACCGGGGAGTCGCGGAGGGCCTGGGAGACGCCGAGGAGGTCTCGGGGGCCCGTCGGGGTGTCCGGGGGGAGGTCTTCGCGGGAGCCGATGGTTCTGCCGTCGGGGTCTGCCGCGTGGGCGCGTACCGCCGCCGAGACCATCGCCGCCTCGCCCACCGTGCGGGCCGTGTCCTCGTCGGCTCCGCCCGCCACGGCCAGTTCGTACGCGCGGTCGCGGTGGCGTTCGTCGAAGTACGGTCCCAGGTGGAGGAACGCGTCGTGGATGTCGGACTCGCGCTGGATGACCCGCAGCTCGGGCGGTGACCACCAGGACATCTTCACGCACGGCGTCCCGCTCGGCGCGCACGGCTGGACCTCGGCCCACAGGGGGCCGAGGCGGCGGTAGGTGTTCCAGGTCTGCCAGTTGTCGGACATCCGCTGGCACACCAGCGGCAGGACGAACCCGACGGCGCTGACCAGGGCGCCGATGGAGGCGAGCGGAGGAGCGGCGTACGTGCTCAGGTCGTCGAGGTCGTGGCCGAACCAGCGGGCGACCACCGCGGAGATCTTCGTGGCGTCGTAGCTGAGGTTGAACACGTACCCCGCCACGATGATCATCAGGCCGGTGCGCAGCCACCCGCGTACCTGGAGGGACCAGCGCAGGCACATGGCGACCATGACGACGGCGGCGACCAGGTGGGCCGTCAGGTACAGGGCGATCATGTACCGGATGTAGGGGGTGTTGGCGTAGTAGGTGTCGAAGTCGCGCAGCCGCTCGACGGGGGCTTCGCCGAGCAGGAAGAGCACGACCAGGACGACGACGATGACCCCGTAGCCGACGATCCAGCGGCGGGAGGTGCGGCGGGTCTGTTCGGGCGGTCCACCGCGCCAGTTCACTATGAGCACCAGGCAGGAGGCGCTGAACATGGTGATGAGGCAGTAGACCAGGGGTGCGGAGAAGTTGGTGACGCCGGTCCACCCGTTGACGGCGGCGATGGTCGGGGGAGCGGCGAAGGTGAACACCGAGCCGGCCAGGATCAGCAGGGCGCAGACCGAGCGCAGCAGGGGGTCGCGCCAGTTGTTGCGCAGGGCCGGCAGTTTGAAGGCGAGTGCGACCGCCAGTGCCGCCGCCGGTATGTAGTAGTCCTGGCCGTTCAACGGTCGTTCCTGTGCCCCCGATATCCGAGGGACGCCTCGATGCGGCCCGCGAGCTGGTCGCGTTGGGCGGGGGCCCGGTGGGCGGCGCCCGCGAGCCAGGTGCGGCAGCGGCTGCCCAGGAGGAGGCCGAAGGTCTCGGCTTCGGTCTCCTCCCGGACGTCGGCGCGGGTGCGTGCGGCGACGCGGCGGACGGTTTCGCCGAGGTCGGCCTCGTCCGTGAGGAGCCGGGCGGCGACGGCCGCGCCGTCGACGTGGTGGCTGCAGTGGCCGGCCTTCATGTGCCACAGCTCGTGGCCGAGGATGACGAGTTGGTGGTCCGGTGCGGTGCGCTCCTCGATGACGACCAGGTCGCGGTCGGCGAGGTCGAGCCACAGTCCGCTGGCGGTGCCGGGCGGGAAGGAGGCCATCCGGAAGTCCACCCGACGGCCGCGGTGTCTGCTCATGCCCTCGCAGAGCGCGGCGTAGAGGTCCACGGGTTCCACGGGCGCGGGCAGCCGGAGGCCGGCCACCAGTTCGCCGCACAACCGGCGCTGCTCTCTGCCTATGCTCACCGTTCTCCCCGTCGGCGTGGATCCGGATCAGGACTCAAGGATCAGACCCAGACTCTCGACTGGGTCAGGATTCATTCGGTTTGACGCTTTCGAGGAGCATGTCCAGCCATTCGGTCACCTTGTCGCGGTGCTTGTCGCTGGGCAGTTGGGCGGCGCGCCAGGCGATGCCCCGGACGCCGTGGTTCTGCAGGAGTCTTGCCAGGGGGTCGCCGGCGGACGCGGCCGGGGAGGGGACGGTCTCGCGCGTGCGGCCCGCGTAGTCCTGGAGCAGTTGCTGCTCGGTGCGCAGGAGTGCGTCGAGCAGTGCGTCGGAGTCGTGGGCGGTGAGGAAGCCGGCGTGGACGCCGAAGAAGCGCTGGATGGCGTCGCAGTGCTCCATGGTGGGGCGGCGGTCGCCGTTGATGAGCGCGCCGGCCTGCTGGCGGGACATGCCGGCGCCGTCGGCGATCTCCTGCTGGGTGTAGCGGCGGCCGTTGGGTTTCAGCCGGGTCCGCCGGAGCAGGTCCAGGCGCTGGAGGAACCGGGTCTGAAGGCAGGGCTCTCCGGCCGGTCGGCCGTCCAGCAGGCTCTTCACCACGTCGGTGGGCACGCCGGATGCCTCGGAGAGGCGGCGCAGGTCGAAGACCTTGTTGGGGTCGCGGCCCATCTTGCCCGCGAGTTCGGCGACGCGCGTGACGGTGGCTGCCAGGGACGGGTTGGCCACCGCGACGGGAGCCGGGAAGCCGTCTGTCACCAGTGGTTCTCCTAGATCGCGGCGAGTCGGTTCGGGCACATGGTCGGCTTTTGGAATCTAGCCGTTCCGCCGCCGCAGGGCCAGAACTTGCCACAGCTGTGGCGGGAATGAGCTGTCAAGAGGCTGGAATTGCCACGATAGTTGACACTCGAATGAAGTCGGTAGCAGGATCGCCACAGGAAATTGAAGATCCAGACCGTGAGGAGGGGGAGCTCTCGGTGCCACATCTCGCAGCGGTGGGCCCGTCCGATGGCCTCGCCCGAGCCGGTGAGGAGCGCCTGGCGGGCGAGGAGTCCGCACGCGGCGCAGTGCGGTCGGAGCGACGCAAGGAGATTTTGCGCCAGCGCCGCGAGGAACTGGGCCTGAGCCAGGAAGACCTCGCCGCCCGGTTGCGGATCAGCGTGCGCGCCTACGGGAACTGGGAACGCGGCCTGGTCAAGGAATGGACCGACCGCAAGCTGCTCGCCCTGGCGGAAGCCCTGGAGATGAGCGAGCGGCAGTGCTTCTGGCTGTTCCGGGTCATGGTCGACCGCGACCCCCCGCCGACCTGGCGGGCGGCCGCCGACAACCGGCTGCCCGACGACCCCGCCCAGCGCGACTACCTGGTGGACTACGCCGCCCTCATGGAGGCCGTGCCCCACCCCTCCGTCCTGGTCGACCACCGCTGGGACGTCGCGCTCACCAACTCGGCCTTCGACCGGCTCTTCCAGTCGGTCCGCCCCCACCCGACCGCCCTCCCCGACGACAACTTCCTGCGTTTCGTGCTCTTCCACCCCGACGCGGCCGCCGTGCTCGAGGACCACGAACCGGCCTGGTGCGTCCCGCTCATGGCCCAGTTCGCCAACGCCCTCGAAGCGGCTCCCGAGGACCAGGGGCTGCGCAGCATCCGCCAGGAGATCGCCCGGGACCCTTTCATGGAGGCCGCCTACCGGTACGGCGTCCCCCACTGGCTGAGGACCCACGGGTCCGAGGCCGCCGAGCGCGACGGCGCCGTCCGCACCGTCCGCCACTGGGACCCCCAGGCGGGCCTCGTCCGGTGCCGGATCGTGGCCGAATCGAGTCGGATGCTCGACGCCATGGGCCTGACCCGGATCACGCTGGTCCTCTCGGCCCCGCAGGGCCCCGCAGCCGGCCCGGCGCGCGGCGGATCCGCCCCGCAGCGTCAGGGCCCGAGGCTCCGCGCCGTCCCCTCGCTGGGCGACTGAGCCCCGTACGCCGCCCGGCGCGGGGGACACTGGAGCCCTCACACGTGCGCCGCCGACCGAATGCCGCCGATCGTGGCATCGGCGGCGGCACTTGGCGAAGGGCGGTAGGGGCGTGCGGCTGACCATCCTCGGCGGGGGCGGATTCCGGGTTCCGCTCGTCTACGGAGCGCTGCTCGGCGACGGGGGCGAGGGCCGCGTCACGGACGTGGTGCTCCACGACGAGGACCCGGCGCGGCTCGCCGCCATGGCCCGCGTGCTCGCCGGCCAGGCGGCCGCCGCCGCGGCGGACCCCCGCACCCCGACGCCCGGCCCCGCCCCTGCCGTCAGGGCGACCACCGACCTCGACGAGGCCCTGGCCGGCGCCGACTTCGTCTTCTCCGCGATCCGCGTCGGCGGCCTGGAGGGGCGCGCCGCGGACGAGCGGGTGGCCCTGGCCGAGGGCGTGCTGGGCCAGGAGACCGTCGGCGCGGGCGGCATCGCGTACGGGCTGCGGACCGTGCCGGTCGCCCGCGCCATCGCGCGGGCCGTGGCCCGGCGGGCCCCCGAGGCGTGGGTCATCAACTTCACCAACCCGGCCGGCCTGGTCACCGAAGCCATGGCGGGGATCCTCGGCGACCGCGTCATCGGCATCTGCGACTCCCCGGTGGGGCTCGGCCGGCGCGTCGCCCGGGTGCTCGGCGCCCGCCCCGAGGACGCCTGGGTCGACTACGTCGGCCTCAACCACCTGGGCTGGCTGCGCGGGCTGCGCGTCGGCGGCCGCGACGAGCTGCCGCGTCTGCTGGCCGACGCGAAGGCGCTGGAGTCCTTCGAGGAGGGCCGGCTCTTCGGCGCCGAGTGGCTGCGCGCGCTCGGCGCGATCCCGAACGAGTACCTGCACTACTACTACTTCAACCGCGAGACCGTACGCGCCTACCGGGAGGCCCGGCAGACCCGCGGCGCGTTCCTGCGCGACCAGCAGCGCGGCTTCTACGCCGAGGCCGGCCGGCCCGGCGTCGCCCCCGGGGCGGCTCTGGCCGCCTGGGAGCGGACCCGGGCCGAGCGGGAGGCCACGTACATGGCGGAGAACCGCGAGGCGGCCGGCGCCGGCGGGCGCGAGGACGGCGACATGGAGTCCGGAGGCTACGAGAAGGTCGCGCTGGCGCTGATGCGGGCCATCGCCCGCGACGAGCGGACCACGCTCATCCTCAACGTCCGCAACCGGTCGACGCTGTCCGTCCTCGATGCGGAGGCCGTCATCGAGGTGCCCTGCCTGGTCGACGCGAACGGCGCCCACCCGGTCGCGGCCGACCCGCTGCCGCTGCACGCGACGGGCCTGGTGACCGCGGTCAAGGCCGTGGAGCGCGAGGTGCTGGCCGCGTCGGAGAGCGGCTCCCGGGCGGCCGCGGCGAAGGCGTTCGCGCTGCACCCGCTGGTGGACTCGGCCGCGGTGGCCCGGCGGCTGCTCGACGGGTACCGGGCCGTCCACCCGGGCCTGGAGTACCTGCGCTGAACCGCGCCGGTCACCGCCCGGGAGGGGCCGTCGGGTAGGAGTGCGCGGGCCCCTGCGGCAGCGCCGGGACGAGTTCCGGCCGCCAGGTGCGCAGGACGTGCGCGGACGGCGCGTACAGGGCCTCCGGGATGTCGGCGGGCGCGAACCACTCCCACGTGGTGATCTTGTGCGGTTCGGTGACCCGCGGGGTGCCCTCGGCCGCCGCGGCCACCGCCGAGGCCGTCAGCCGGGTCACCCCGCCCTGCGCGTCGATGTGCACGCCGAGGATCCGGATGTCCGCCGGGTCCGCCCGCAGGGCCGTCTCCTCGGCCAGCTCCCGGGCCGCGGCCTGCTCGAAGCCCTCCCCGGGGTCGACCTTCCCGCCGGGCAGCTCCCACCGGCCGTCGTGCGCCCGGCCGAGGAGCACCCGCCCCGCCCGGTCGCAGACGACGAGCCCGACGCCGACGACGGCATTGGGGTGCGGGGCGGCGCGCTGGGGGCGTTCGGGATGCGTGGTCATGGGACTGTCCCTCCTGGTGACGTGCGGCTCCGACCAGTTTGCCGGTCCGGCAAAGCGGTGTGACACGGCGCCGGCTGCCGGCGCACCCTCGCCCGCAGGGTACGGGCGACGCAGAGGGCCCGTGGCAACGACGCAGGGAGGCACGCATGGGCACGGATGGCGGACGGGTGTACGACGTGGCGGTCGTGGGAGGCGGCGCCGCCGGGCTCGCCGGGGCGCTGACCCTGGCGAGGGCGCGGCGCGCGGTTGTGGTGCTGGACGCGGGCAGCCCCCGCAACGCGCCCGCGGAGCACCTGCACGGCTATCTCGGGCGGGACGGGGCCGCGCCCGCGGAGCTGCTGGCGGCCGGGCGCGCCGAGGCGGCCGCGTACGGCGCGGAGGTCCGGTCGGATGCGGCGGGGACGGTGCTCGCGGCCGACCGGGCGGCGGAGGGCGGCTTCGTGCTGCGGTGCGCGGACGGGTCGGCCGTGCGGGCCGGGCGGCTGCTGCTGGCGACGGGCCTGGTCGACGAGCTGCCCGACGTGCCGGGGCTGCGCGAGCGGTGGGGGCGGGACGTGCTGCACTGCCCGTACTGCCACGGCTGGGAGGTGCGCGACCAGCCGATCGCCGTGCTCGGCGGGGGCCCGCTCGCCCTGCACCAGGCGCAGATGTGGCGGAACTGGAGCGGCCGGGTGACGCTGCTCGCGCACACCTGGCGGCCGGGGGCGGAGGAGCGGGAGCTGCTCGCGGCGCTGGGGGTGCGTGTGGTCGAGGGCGAGGTCATCGGCCTGACCGTCGGCGCCGGGGGTCTTTCCGGGGTGACCCTGGCGGGCGGCGCGGGTGTGGACTGCCGGGCGCTGGTGGTGGCGCCGCGCTTCACCGCGCGCGCCGGGGTGGCCCGGTCGCTCGGCCTGCCGGTGACCGGCGTGGAGCGCGACGGGGTGCAGCTCGGCACCTGCCTGGAAGCGGACCCGGCGACCGGCGCGACCGCCCTGCGCGGAGTCTGGGCCGCCGGGAACGTCACCAGCCCGATGGACCAGCTGGCGGCGGCGGCCGCGGCCGGTGTGCGCGCGGCCGTCGCGATCAACGCGGACCTGATCGAGGAGACGACGCGGCGGGCCCTCGACGCCCACCGGGCCCGGCAGGCGCACGGGGCGCAGTAGCCCCGCCGGCCCCGTCAGGCCCACCGGACCCGCGGCGCGAACTGGCGTGCGGGTTTCGAGCAGGGACCGCCGGCGCAGGCTCTGGGCGATCCGGCGGGTCCACGGGGGGCGGGGCGTACATGGCACACGTGCTGGTCATCGGCGGAGGCGTCGGAGGCCTCGCCACCGCGCTGCTCACCGCACGGCGCGGGCACACCGTCGAGCTCTTCGAACGCGACACCCGGGCCCCGGGCACGGCCCTGGACCGCGACTCGTTCGGCTGGCACCGCCCGGCCGTCCCGCAGGCCGCCCAGCCGCACGTCCTCCTCGGGGCGGCCCGCAACCTCCTGCGGCGCGAGCTTCCCGACGTGTACGCGGAGATGCTCCGGCTCGGCGCGCGCGAGCGCAGCGAGCTCGACTGGTTCGACGTACCGCCGCCCGCGCGGCCCGGCGACGACGACCTCGTCATGGTCCAGGCCCGGCGCATCGTCCTGGAGAGCGCCCTGGTCACGGCGCTGCGCGCGGAGCCCGGCGCGGTTCTGCACCATGGTCAGCCGGTCACCGGGCTGGAAGTGGAGCAGGCCGCCGCGGGTGCGGCGGGGCCGGCCCGGGTGATCGGGGTGGCGACCGCCGCCGGGGCCCGCGAGGGGGACCTGGTCGTGGACGCGGGCGGCCGTCGCGGCGGCGGCGAGCGGTGGCTGGCCGCGGCGGGCTGCCGGCCTCCGGCCGTGGAGCGGCACCGGACGGGGCTGGCGTACTTCTGCCGCTGGTACCGGCTGCCGGAGGGCATGGGGGAGGGGCCGCGCAGGCCGTGGTCGGTGGCGGGCGGGGCGTTCTCCGGGTGCGCGGTCTTCCCGGCGGACAACCGGACCTTCGCCGTGACCGTCTTCGTCCACACGCAGGACCCGACCCGCTCGGCCCTGCGCGATCCGGCCGTCTTCGAGCGGGCGGCGCGCGCCTTCCCACCGGGCGCGGCGTGGCTGGCCCTGGGCGCAGAGCCGCTGACCGGGGTCCTGGCCACGGCGAGCCTGGACAACCGGTGGAGCGCCCTCGTCGACGAGCGGGGGCCGGTGGTGCGCGGGCTTGTCCCGGTCGGCGACGCCGTCACCCACACCAACCCGACGCTCGGGCAGGGCACGTCGCTCGCCCTGTGGGCCGCGCTCCGCGTGGCCCGTACGGCCGACCGGGACACCGGATCGGCGCAGTACGTGCGTGCGTACCACGCGTGGGCGGTGCGCACGCTCAAGCCGTGGTTCGACTTCCAGGTCGTCGCCGATGCGGCCGTCGGAGAGCGGTTCGCGACGCGGGGTGCCCGGACGGGCAGGACGCGGGAGACGGCGGCGCTGTTCGACTGTGCGCTGGAGGACCCCGAGGTGATGCGGGCCCGGGCCAGGGTCCGCCACCTGGCCGAGCGGCCCGAGCGGGCCTACGGGGACCCCGGGGTCCGGGAGCGGGTCGCGCGCTGGCTGGAGGCCCGGCCGGACTACGAGCCGAACGCGGCCGGCCCGGACCGGGCGGAGTGGGAGAAGCTGACCGGCGGGTGAACGGGCCGGGCGGCGGGGCTGCGCGAGCGGGGCGGCGGCGCGGGTGCTCAGACGGCGGCGGGGCCGGCGCCGAGGACCGCGGCGAGGTCGTAGCCGACGACCTCGTCGAGCTGGGCGTACGTGCAGCTCTCGGGGGTGCGGTCGGGGCGCCAGCGGCGGAACTGCGCCGTGTGGCGGAAGCGGTCGCCCTCCATGTGGTCGTACGCGACCTCGCAGACGCGCTCGGGGCGCAGCGGCACCCAGGAGAGGTCCTTCTTGCCGGTCCAGCGGCTCTGCGCGCCGGGCAGGCGGGCGCTCTCGTGGGCGGACTCCTCGGCCCAGGCGGCCCAGGGGTGGTTGGAGACGTCCTCCATGCGCAGCGGGGCGAGTTCCCCGACGAGTTCGGCGCGGCGCTTCATGGGGAAGGCGGCGCAGACGCCGACGTGCTGGAGGGCGCCGCGGTCGTCGTGGAGGCCCAGCAGCAGCGATCCGACAATCGGACCGCTCTTGTGGAAACGGAAACCGGCGACGACGACGTCGGCCGTACGCTCGTGCTTGATTTTGAACATCAGGCGCGCATCGGGCCGGTAGGGCAGGTCGAGGGGTTTCGCGACCACGCCGTCGAGTCCGGCGCCTTCGAACTGCTCGAACCACTGCTGCGCGAGCGCGGGGTCGGTGGTGGCGGGCGCGAGGTGGACGGGGGGCCGAGTGGTGGAAAGGGCTGAGCACAGGGCGCTGCGGCGGTCGGTGAGCGGGGCGTCGAGGAGGGACCGGTCGCCGAGGGCGAGCAGGTCGAAGGCGACGAAGCTGGCGGGGGTGGTCGAGGCCAGGAGGTCGATGCGGGACTTGGCGGGGTGGATCCGCTCGGTCAGCCGGTCGAAGTCCAGCCGCCCGCCGTGCACGATGACGATCTCGCCGTCGACCACGCAGCGGTCCGGCAGGTTCTCCTTCAAAGCACTCACGAGTTCGGGGAAGTACCTGGTCAGCGGCTTGCCGGTGCGGCTGCCCAGCTGGATCTCGTCGCCGTCGCGGTGGACGATGGCGCGGAAGCCGTCCCACTTCGCCTCGTACTGCATGCCCGGCGGGATCTTCGCCACGGACTTGGCGAGCATCGGCAGCACGGGCGGCATCACGGGCAGGTCCATGCCCACGATTCTGCGGTGGTACGTCCGCATTCGCCCGGTATGCGCGTCGGGTCGGGCCCGCCTACCGTGGCGCACATGGGTGCATCCGGGAACGCGGTCGAGCTGGAAGCGGGCGGCCGGAAGGTGCGGCTGTCCAGTCCGGACAAGGTGTACTTCCCCGAGCGGGGCCTCACCAAGCTCGACGTCGCCCGGTACTACCTGGCCGTGGGGGACGGCATCACGCGCGCCCTGCGAGACCGCCCCACCACGCTGGAGCGCTATCCCGACGGGGTGGAGGGCGAGTCGTTCTTCCAGAAGCGCGCCCCGAAAACCCTGCCCGACTGGATCCCCACCGCCCACATCGCCTTCCCCAGCGGGCGCACCGCCGACGAGATCTGCCCGACCGAGCCGGCCGCCGTACTGTGGGCCGCCAACCTCGGCTGCCTCACCTTCCACCCGTGGCCGGTGCGCCGGGAGGACACCGACCGGCCCGACGAGCTGCGCATCGACCTCGACCCCCAGCCGGGCACCGACTACGGCGACGCGGTCGTCGCCGCGCACGAGCTGCGCGACATCCTGGAGGAGCTGGGCCTGCGCGGCTGGCCCAAGACCTCGGGCGGGCGCGGGCTGCACGTGTTCGTCCCGATCGAGCCGCGGTGGACCTTCACCGACGTACGGCGCTGCGCGATCGCGATCGGCCGTGAACTGGAGGCCCGTATGCCGGGCCGGGTCACCACCGCCTGGTGGAAGGAGGAGCGCGGCGAGCGGATCTTCGTCGACTACAACCAGACGGCACGCGACCGCACCATCGCCTCGGCGTACTCCGTCCGCCCGCGCCCCCACGCCCCCGTATCGGCCCCGCTCCGCTGGGACGAGCTGGACTCCGCGGAGCCCCGGGACTTCGACATCACCACGATGCCCGCCCGGTACGCCGAGCTCGGCGACCTGCACGCCGACATGGACGACCACGCCTTCAGGCTTGAGGCGGCGCTGGAGCTCGCAGAGCGGCAGGAGCACGACGAGGGGCTCGGCGACATGCCGTACCCGCCGGACTACCCGAAGATGCCGGGCGAGCCCAAGCGCGTCCAGCCGAGCCGCGCGAAGAACACCGGCCCTGCCGAGTCCGCCGAGGAGCCGCGGGCGGACTGAGCCCGGCCGGGGGCGCGCGGCGGTCGGATGTCAGTGGGCGGTGCCATCCTCGGTCGGGGACGGCGCGGCAGGGGCTGCGGTGCCACCGGTGCGTCGGCCGTGTTGATGGGTCGTTGATCAGACGTCCATCGGCGGGCGTGAGGATCGGCGGCATGTCGATGAACACCACCACCGCTCCCGCCACTGCCTCCGCGGCCCCTGCCTGGTACGAGTTCGCGCTGTGCGCGCAGACGGGGGCGGACTTCTTCTTCCCCGAGCCGGGCAACTCGCTGCGGGAGGCGAAGCGGCTGTGCGCGGCGTGCGAGGTGCGGACCGGCTGCCTGGAGTACGCCCTCGCCAACGACGAGCGCTTCGGCGTGTGGGGCGGGCTGTCCGAGGCGGAGCGCCTCGCGCTGCGCCCCCGCCGCTGACCCGGCCGGTATCCGGCCGGGCCTCGGCAGCGGCCGGTCAGCCCTTGCGGGCCGCCAGGCGGGCCGCGCGGGCGGCAAGGCGCTCGTCGAACTTGCGGGCCTCGGAGTCCAGGCCGTCCATGAAGAGGCCGAGCTCCTCCTGGGCCTGCAGGCCCTCCGGGCCGAGACCGTCGATGCTCATGATCTTCAGGAAGCGGATGACGGGGCTCAGGACGTCGTCGTGGTGGATGCGCAGGTTGTAGACGCCGCCGATCGCCATCTGGGCGGCCATGCGCTCGAAGCCCGGCATGCCGTGTCCGGGCATCCGGAAGTTCACCACGACATCGCGCACGGCCTGCATCGTCAGGTCCGGGGCGATGTCGAAGGCCGCGCCCAGCAGGTTGCGGTAGAAGACCATGTGCAGGTTCTCGTCCTGCGCGATGCGGGCCAGCATCCGGTCGCAGACCGGGTCGCCGGACTGGTGGCCGGTGTTGCGGTGCGAGATGCGGGTGGCCAGCTCCTGGAAGGCGACGTACGCAACGGAGTGCAGCATCGAGTGGCGGTTGTCGGACTCGAAGCCCTCCGACATGTGCTGCATGCGGAACGCCTCGAGCTTGTCCGGGTCCACGGCGCGCGAGGCCAGCAGGTAGTCGCGCATCACGATGCCGTGGCGGCCCTCCTCTGCGGTCCAGCGGTGCACCCAGGTGCCCCATGCGCCGTTGCGCCCGAACAGCGTGGCGATCTCGTGGTGGTAGCTCGGCAGGTTGTCCTCGGTCAGCAGGTTCACGACCAGGGCGATCTTGCCGATGTCGGTGACCTTGGACTGCTGCGGGTCCCAGGCCTCGCCGTCCTCGAAGAACGCCGGGAAGTTACGGCCGTCGCTCCACGGGACGTACTCGTGGGGCATCCAGTCCTTGGTCACCTTCAGGTGGCGGTTGAGTTCCTTCTCGACCACCTCTTCCAGCGCATACAGCAGCTTCGCGTCGGTCCACGCCGCAGAGCTGCCGAGGTGGGGAGAGGTGATCGTCACGGGTACTCCTGGGGACAAAGCGAATTACCTACGGTTCCGTAGCCTACGACGCCGTAGGTTAAGCGGACCGTGAGGGCCAGCCAAGCCCCGGGCGTTCATGTGACCGGTTACATCCCGTTATCTGTGCAGTTGATCGGGGTGTGCGGGACCGCAGACGCGGCGAATGTCACGCCGGAAGGTGGCCCCCGCCCCCGCCTTGACGGCCGGATACGGCCGAACGGCAGGCAGGGGACGGGGGCAGCAGGGCCGCAGCGGCCCTTCGGGTCAGGCGGACCAGAGGGTCTCGCGGACCTCTTCCGCCGTCGTCGGCCGCAGGCCGCCGTCGAGCAGCAGCCAGCGGGTGATGCCGATCGACTCCAGGAACGGCACGTCGTGGCTCGCGACGACCAGCGCCCCCCGGTAGGCGTCCAGCGCGCCGGCGAGCTGTTCCGCGCTCGCCAGGTCCAGGTTGTTCGTCGGCTCGTCCAGCATCAGCAGCTGCGGAGCCGGCTCGGCCAGCAGCAGCGCCGCCAGCGCCGCCCGGAACCGCTCCCCGCCCGACAGCGCACCCGCGGCCCGGTCGGCGCGGGCGCCGCGGAACAGGAAGTGCGCGAGCCGCGCCCGCACCACGTTGTTCGACGCCTGCGGCGCGAAACGGGCCACGTTCTCCACGACCGACAGGCCGTCGTCGAGCACGTCCAGCCGCTGCGGCAGGAACCGCGCCGGCACGTGGACGGCCACCTCCCCGGCCTCCGGCTCCAGCAGCCCCGCCACCGTCCGCAGCAGCGTCGTCTTGCCCGAGCCGTTGCGGCCCACCAGGGCGATCCGCTCCGGCCCCCGCAGGTCCCACTCCAGCGGCGCCCCGGCGCCGTGCGCCAGGCGCAGCCGGGACAGGTCCAGCACCCGCCGGCCCGGCGGGACCAGCGTCGCCGGCAGCTCGATGCGGATCTCGTCGTCGTCCCGGACCGCCTCCACCGCCTCGCCGAGCCGCTCCCGCGCCTGCGTGAGCCGCTCCGCGTGCAGGGTGCGGTGCTTGCCGGCGGACTGCTGCGCCGCGCTCCTGAGGTTGTTCGCGACGATCTTCGGCACACGCTTGTTCTCGTACATCTTCTGCGCGAACCGCCTGCGCCGGGCCAGCTTCACGTGCGCGTCCGACAGCTCCCGCTTCTGCCGCTGCACATCGGCCTCCGCCGCCCGCACCAGCCGCTCGGCCGCCTCCTGCTCGGCGGCCAGCTGCTGCTCGTAGACGCTGAAGTTGCCCCCGTACCAGTGGACTTCGCCCTCGTGGAGTTCGGCGATCCGGTCGACCCGCTCCAGCAGCTCCCGGTCGTGGCTGGCCAGCAGCAGCACTCCCGGCCAGGACTCGACCGCCGCGTACAGCCGGCGGCGGGCCCGCAGGTCCAGGTTGTTCGTCGGCTCGTCCAGCAGCAGTACGTCGGGCCGCGCCAGCAGCAGTGCCGCCAGCCGCAGCAACACGCCTTCGCCGCCCGACAGTTCGCCGACCGTGCGGTCCAGGCCGACCGCGCCGAGGCCCAGCTGGTCGAGGGCCGCCAGGGCCCGCTCCTCGACGTCCCAGTCGTCGCCGACGGCGGTGAAGTTCGCCTCGGTCGCCTCGCCTGCCTCGATCGCGTGCAGGGCGGCGCGCACGGCGCGGATGCCGAGGGCCTCGTCCACGCGGAGCGAGGTGTCGAGGGTGATGTCCTGCGGCAGGTGGCCGACCGTGCCCGACACGGCCAACCGGCCGTCGCGCGGCACGAGTCGGCCGGTGATCAGCTTCAGGAGGGTGGACTTCCCGCTGCCGTTGCGGCCGATGAGCCCGGTGCGACCGGGGCCGACCGCCAGGTCGAAGCCGTCGAAGACGGGAGTGCCGTCGGGCCAGTCGAAGGAGAGCGCGGAGCAGGTGATGAATGAAGAGGTGTTACCCATGGAGGCCTCCAGGTTGCGTGAGTGGTGCGAGCAACTGGGGAGACAGCCGAAGACGGGTGGGATGCGCGGGTGCGCCGGATCGACCCTGTCGGTCGGTGTCTCGGACCTCAGAAGAGCAACGTCCTGCTCCGTTTCGGCGGGGATGGGAACGCCGACGACGCTACGGGCGGCCGAAGCCGCCCGCAAACGAATTACCCGGACGCCGCCGGGCTCAGCGCGGACCGCGCATCAGCTCCGCCAGGCTGTGGTCCATGTCCAGGTAGAGGTGCTCGTGCCCCGGCGAAACCACCTCCGCGGACCTCCGCAGGAAACGCTGCAGCTCCGCCGTCGCCATGAGCACGATCGCGACACCCTCCGGGGCGTGGAACTCGATCGTCGTCCGGTCCCCGTCGTACGGGCGCACCCGCACGTCGCCCTGGCCCGACGGCCTGATCAGGCCCGACCTCAGCAGTTCGCGGGCGAACGTCCACGACACCTCGACGCCCTCCAGCGTGGCCGGAGCGGGGAACGCCATCCGCACCGCGAACGGATCCGACCGGTCGTAGCAGAGAGTGACGGGTACGGTTTCCACCTTCGGCGCGGTGGCTACCAGACGTGCCTGCACGGCCTGCTCGATAACAGTGATCAAGGCTCGCTCCCTTGCGGCGGATCTGCTGCCGGGTCTGGGCTGGAGACCGGCAACCCGATAGACGCCGCAATCGGCAAATCCGTGCACGGGCGATGACGTGAGCTGCGTCACCGATTGGCCGGAACGCGTCCATGTGATCACGTACGGTGATCAAAGCGGGTCCGCCGACCGAAGGGACGCCCCACTCGGCCCCCGTCCGAGGGTGAATCGAGAACGGCCGATTCACGCTCACTCCACAGGCCCAACGGGTGCCCGGGGGAGGGGCGGCGGGCTTTCCCGGCGCGCCGCGGGCGCCCTGGACGGCACATCCGCAGGTGCACTAGCTTCCGGCGCCATGAGATTCCCGAGAATTGGCATGTCCGCGGCGGCTGTGGCGATCGCCCTCACCGCCGCCCCCGGCCCCGCCCACGCGGACGCCACCGCCACCGCCACCGCCCACGCCCCCGCGGATGCCCCCGTCCCCGCCGTCGCCGGCGGCGACACCCACGCCTTACGCGGCGCCGGGTGGGCCCTCAAGCAGACCGGCAAGGACGCCCGCTTCCGCGGCCTGGCCGCCGTCAGCCGCTCCACCGCGTGGGTGGCCGGCTCCAAGGGCACCGTCCTGCGCACCACCGACGGCGGCCGCAGCTGGCGGGACGTCTCACCTCCGACCGCCGCCGCCGAAGGCCTCGAACTGCGCGACATCGAGGCGTTCGACGCCCGCCGCGCCGTCGCCCTCTCCATCGGGGAAGGCGAGGCGTCGCGGGTGCTGCGCACCGACGACGGCGGCCGCACCTGGACCGAAACCTTCAGGAACCCGGACCCCCGCGCTTTCTACGACTGCCTGACCTTCTTCGACTCCCGGCACGGCCTCGCCATGAGCGACCCGGTGGACGGCAGGTTCCGCATCCTGTCCACCGACGACGGCGGGCGCAGCTGGACTGTCCTGCCCGAAGCGGGCATGCCGCCCGCCCTGCCCGGCGAAGCCGGCTTCGCGGCGAGCGGCCAGTGCCTGGTGAGCGCCGGACCGCGCGACGTGTGGCTTGCCACCGGAGGCGGAGCCACCGCCCGCATCCTGCACTCGTCGGACCGCGGCCGCACCTGGCGGGCCACCGAGTCAGGCATCCCGGCAGGCGACCCGGCCAAGGGCGTCTTCGCCCTCGCGTTCCGCGACCGTACGGCGGGCCTCGCCGTCGGCGGCGACTACCGCACCGGCGAGCCCTCCCCGCAGGCCGCCGCCCGCTCCGCGGACGCCGGCCGCACCTGGAGCCCCGCCGCCACCCCGCCGCCTGCCTACCGCTCGGGCGCGGCGTGGCTCCCGCACACCCGCGCCGCGGCCCTCGCGGTCGGCCCGACGGGCACCGACGCCACCACCGACGGCGGCCGCACCTGGCACCCGCTCGCGGCGGGCTCGTTCGACACGGTCGACTGCACCCCTGACGGCAGCTGCTGGGCGGCGGGGGAGAAGGGGCGGGTGGGGCGGCTGGAGCGGGAGTGAGGCGGGAGGAGGTGGGGGAGGGCGGGACCCACACGCTCGGGATCGGCGAGGCGGCAGCGGGGGTGGTGGGGGCGGGAGCCGGGGCTCGGGGTGGGGTGGTGCTGGGGGTGTCCCGGCAGCTTGTTGGCGTTCCGGGGCGTCGGCTCCGCCAACCCGGCTCCTGCCGTTGCCTCTTCGGCGCCGATCCCGCGGCACCCGCCGCCCCGCCCCGCCCCGCTTCCCCGCCCCGCTTCCCCGCCCCGCCGTCGCGTCGTCCGCGCCCTTAGCCCTGCGGCGTCTCCCGCGCCGCCGACAGGGACGGGGACGTCTTCGTCGCGACGAACTCCGTGATGCGGTACTCGCAGAGGCCCGCGGTGGTGAAGGGGTCCTCCTCGGCGATCTTCTCGATCTCCTCGCGGGAGACGCCCGACGCCAGGATGATGCCGCCGTCGCGGGGGACCTTGCGGCCCGAGGCGAGGAAGACGCCCGACGCGTAGTGGGCGTCCAGCCACGCCATGTGGGCGTCGAGCTGTTCCTCGACGGCTTCGAGGGGTGCGATGTAGGTGAGCTCCATGACGAACATGGAGGTGAGGCTACTCTCGCATCACATGACCATGGTGAAGACCCCCGCCGACGAGGCCGAGGCCCGGGCGATACAGGATGAACTGCGCGCTGCCGTCGTGCTCGACGAGGTCGGGCCGCCGCCGGGGCGCGGGCTCGTCGCCGGCGTGGACGTCGCCTACGACGACGAGCGGGACCTGGTGGCCGCCGCGGCCGTCGTGCTCGATGCCGCGACGCTGGACGTCGTCGAGGAGCGGACAGCCGTCGGGCGCGTCAGCTTTCCGTACGTGCCCGGGCTGCTCGCCTTCCGGGAGCTGCCGACCGTCCTGGCGGCGCTCGACGCGCTGTCCGCGCCGCCGGACCTCGTCGTCTGCGACGGCTACGGCCTGGCGCACCCCAGGGGCTTCGGGCTGGCCTGCCACCTCGGGGTGGTGACGGGGCTGCCCAGCATGGGCGTGGCGAAGAACCCCTTCACCTTCACCTACGACGAGCCCGGTGCCCGCCGCGGCGACGCGGCCGCGCTGCTCGCGGGTGACGGCCGTGTCGTCGGGAGGGCGCTGCGGACGCAGGACGGGATCAAGCCGGTGTACGTGTCGGTGGGGCACCGGATCTCGCTCGACAACGCCTGCGCCCACGCCCTCGCGCTCAGCCCGCGGTTCCGGATTCCCGAGAGCACCCGCCGGGCGGACTCGCTGTGTCGGCGGGCGCTGCGCGAGGCGTCCTGACGGGCCCGCCGACGGGCGGGGGCCTCAGCGGGCCGAGGCGACGCGGAAGCGGATGCCGGCCTTCTGGAGGCGGTCCAGCAGGGAGTCGCCCATCGCGACGGCCGTGGTGAGCTGTCCGGCACGCTGCGGCAGCGCGTCGAAGGCCAGGCACAGGGCCGACTCGGCCAGCATCTTCGCGGTTTCGCCGTACCCCGGATCGCCGCCCGAGACCTCGGTGAGGACGCGGCGGCCGCCGCCCTCGCCGACGAAGCGGACGGTGAACCAGCTGCGGGCCCGGCGTTCGGCGTCGGGGCCGCGGCCCGGCTCCCAGAGGTCCATCAGCCACTGCCGGGCGGGCGGCAGCTGCGCCAGCGCGGCGGTCGCTCCGACGGCCGCGGTGCCGCCGAGGGCGAAGGGGAGGTGTTTGACCGAGGCGTAGTGGCGGTAGCGGAAGTCGGGCCCGTAGCGGTCGAGCGCGGCGGCGGACCGCGTCACGATGCGCGGGTCGAGGCTGGGCAGGGGCAGGGCCCAGGTTCCGGTCTCCCGGCTGAACCGGGGTACGCCGACGGGCCCGCGGACGCGGCGTCCGGGCAGCCGGTGCTCGTGGAGGCGGCGTTCGCGGGCGGCTGCGAGGGTCTGCGGGGCGCGGCCCATGGCGGTGAGGGCGGAGGCGAGGGTGCCGCCCGAGAAGAGGGCGTTGGAGCGCATGAAGCCGTCCACGCGGAGCGGGACGTCCCGGGGGAGCTGCGCGACGGTGAAGTACGCGCCGAGGTCGGCGGGGACGGAGTCGAAGCCGCAGGCGTGGACCAGGCGGGCGCCGGTCTCCCGGGCGCGCGCGTCGTGCAGGACGTAGGTGCGGTCGACGAACTCCGGCTCGCCGGTGAGGTCGACGTAGTCGGTGCCGGAGGCGGCGCAGGCGGCGACGATCTCGCCGCCGTACAGGACGTACGGTCCGACGGTCGTGGCGAGGACGCGGGTGGCGGCGGCGAGTTCCCGTACGGCTGCCGGGTCGGAGGCGTCGGCCTGGAGCAGCGGGACGTCCGCGGCGGCGGGGTGGAGGGCGGTCAGGCGGTCGCGGAGGCGTTGCAGCTTGGCGGGGTCGCGGCCGGCGAGGGCCCACCGGCAGCCGGCGGGGGCGTTCGCGGCGAGGTACTCGGCGGTCAGGGCACCGACGAAGCCGGTCGCGCCGAAGAGGACGACATCGTGGGGGCGGTCCGCCTCCTTCGCCGCGGGTCCGGTGGCCTGGTCGGTCCGGTCGGCCCTGCCGGCCTGGTCGGTCCGGTTGGCGTGGTCGTCCCGATCGGCCCGCTTCCGGCCCCCTTCGCCCCGTCCCGCCGTCGGACCGGCCTGTCGAACTTCCTCGTTCATCACGGCTCCTCCCAGCTGTTACCGGTGGCCGAGGCTAGCGTGCGCCGACGGCGGTGCGGGCGGCGCCCCCGCCCGGCCGAAAGCCGTTGCGGGGGCGCCGTGTCCGGGGCCGGCGGCGGTGGCGCCGGCCGGGGTCAGTTGTCCTCGTACAGGCCGAAGATGTCGACGACGAGGTCGATGTCGGCGTCGCTCTGGTTCCAGATGTCGATGATCCCGTACGGGCCCGTGCCCGCCTGGACCAGGTTCGGGACGGTCCTGCCGCGGGTCCAGTTGAGGGTGGAGGAGGCCGGTGTGGGCGGCCACTGCTCGGTGCCGTTGTCGTAGTCGGCCAGCGAGTTCGGGTCCGGTGCGACGGCGAGGTGGCCCGGGCCCTTGGGGTTGGTGACGGTGGTGTTGAGGACGAAGCCCTTGGTGTGCGGGAACCCGTCGGCGAGCGGCATGTACACGTAGCTGCGGCCGCTCAGCGGGCCCCAGGGCCAGGTGGCGCCGTCGCGGGTGTCGAGCAGGCGGTCCGGCTTGAGCGGCACGTAGGCGTTGGGGCCGGCGGGGCTGTAGTAGCCGACGATGTCGATGATGACGTCGGTCGGGTTCCAGCCGCCGTTGCGGATGCTGATCTCGCCGGAGGCGCTGACCGGGACGATCACCGCGTTCGCGATGGTCTGCCCGGCGCTGAAGTTGAGGTTCGACACCGCCGGGGCGGTCCCGCTGCCGGGGAAGACGGTGAGGTGGCCGTCGCTCCTGGGGTTGGTGACCGTCACGTTCAGCGCGACGGCGGTGGCGTTGGCCAGGCCCCTGATCGGCTTGGTGAGCGTGCCGTAGCCCTTGATCTGGCCCTGGGGGGCGCCGGTGCCGTTGCGGGTGTCGACGAGGCGCTGCGGGTCCAGCGGGGTGTAGCCGCTGGAGGCGGACTTGGTGAAGTAGCCGGTGACGTCGGCGATGAGGTCGACCCCCTCCCAGCCGCCGTTGTACAGGTTCACGTACCCGTCCCTGCCGACGGGGACGATGACCAGGTTCGGGACGGTCTGCCCGGGGGCGAAGTTGACGTTCGAGGTGGTCGGCTTCTCGCCGCCGTCGGGGTAGGCGGTGATGTGGCCGCCGCTGGTGGTGTTGGTGACGGTGACGTTGAGGACGACGGCGGTCACCCCGGCGGGGATGGCGGCGTTGCCGCCGATCCGGAGCCGGGCCTGGCCGTAGGCGGGGACCTTCCCCCGGTAGCCGCCGGTGCCGTTGCGGGTGTCGAGGAGGCGCTGCGGGGTGTGCGGCGTGAAGTGGGAGCCCTGGGTCCAGACGGCGATCTGGTTGACGGCGGATGCCTGCGTGACGTGGTCCGTGACCGTGACGCGGACCGTGTAGCCGCCGGGCTTGCCGTACTGGTGAGGGGTGGTCAGCTTCTGGCCGCCGGCGGACGTCCCCTCGCTGGCGGTGCCGTCGCCCCAGTCGACCGAGACGGAGACGGCGTTGGCCGTGCCGGTGGTGGCGGCGTCGACCTCGATGCCGTGCGCGCTGGTGGTGAAGGCCTGGAGGCCCACGGCTATCTCGTTCTGTGCGGTGTCGCCGGAGGCGGCACCCGCCCGGCCCGCCGCGGGGGCCTGCCGGACCGACCGGTCGGCAGGGCTGGTGAACGCGGCGGCCTCCCGCTGCTGCGGCCTGACCTGGTCGGGCTTGGCGATGCCGTGCGGCTCGGGCCGGCCGGAGGCCGGGCCGGCCGCGTATGCCGGGGCGGGTGCGAGCGCGACACCGGCCGCGAGGACGGCGGCGGGTGCCGCGAGTCGGCGGTAGGACACCGGGTTTCCCCCCATGGAAAAGTTGTTGAGCCTTTGAACAAGGCTGAAGCCCGCTCAGGGTACAGAGTCGAACGGACCTCGAACGCCGGGGTTTCCGCAGGTCGCGGGTCACAGGTCCGTTTGTCGGATGTGCCCGGTCCGGTTGTCCGGCTCGGCGGGGCGTGGGGGGCTAGCGTGGGTCCGCGGAGGCCGGTGGCCGGCGGCCGGTGGCCGGTGGCCGGGTACGGGCGCGGACGGCGTCGGGCGGAGGAGTCGGTGAAGGCTGCGGTACGCAAGTGGGAGGCGGTCCGGGAGTTCGCCCTGGGGCTGCCCGAGGCGGTCGAGGAGTTCCCCTGGGGGCCCGAGGACTGCGTCGTGAAGGTCAACAAGAAGATCTTCGTCTTCCTGGGCGGCGCCGACGGCCCGCAGCCCCCGGGCATCTCGGTGAAGCTCAGGGACGAGACGCTGCACGGCCACGCCATGGCCGCACCGGGCGCGGAGCCCACCGGGTACGGCCTGGGCCGGTCCGGATGGGTGTCGGTGCCGCTCGGGGAGCCGGGGGCGCCGCCGGCGGCGGTGCTGTGCGAGTGGGTAGAGGAGAGCTATCGGACGGTCGCCCTGAAGCGGCACGTGAAGGAGCTGGACGAGCGGATCGCGTCAAACGGCTAAGCGCTTGCTCTTGTGCTGAGGGTGACCCGTTCCTAGCATCGCTGGTGTTACATCGGTTGTGTCACACACTCACACGCTCGCACACCAGGATGCCGGGGGTTCGATGTCAGTGACAGGTGCCGGGCAGGCGCGCGGCCACACCGGCGCCGCCGGGCCCGGCCCCGGCCGCCCCGGCGGCCCCGGCGGCCCCGGCGGCCCCGGCGGCCCGCTCGCGGGCCTGCGCGTCGTCGAGCTGGCCGGCATCGGCCCCGGCCCGTTCGCCGCCATGCTGCTCGCCGACCTCGGCGCGGACGTCGTCCGCGTCGACCGGCCCGGCGGCGGCGGCCTCGCCGTCGACCCGGCGTACGACACCACCAACCGCGGCAAGCGCTCCGTGCTGGTCGACCTGAAGGCCGACGGCGGCGCCGCTCTCGTCCTGGACCTGGCCGAGCGGGCCGACGTGCTCATCGAGGGCCTGCGGCCGGGTGTCGCCGAGCGGCTCGGCGTCGGCCCCGACGCCTGCCTCGCCCGCAACCCGCGCCTGGTCTACGGCCGCATGACCGGCTGGGGCCAGGACGGCCCGCTCGCCCCGACCGCCGGGCACGACATCGCGTACATCGCGGTCACCGGAGCCCTCGGCATGATCGGGACGCCGGGCGAGCCCCCGGCCGTCCCGGCCAACCTCCTCGGCGACTACGCGGGCGGCTCCCTCTACCTCGTCATCGGCATCCTCGCGGCGCTCCGGCACGCCGCCGCCCCGGGCGGCGCCGGCCAGGTCGTCGACGCGGCCATCGTCGACGGCACCGCGCACCTGACCGCCATGGTCCACGGCATGATGGCCGCCGGCGGCTGGCAGGACCGCCGCGGCGCGAACCTGCTCGACGGCGGCTGCCCCTTCTACGGGACCTACGCGACCTCCGACGGCGGGTACATGGCGGTCGGCGCGCTGGAGCAGCAGTTCTACGACACCTTCACCACCCTTCTCGGCATCGCCGACCGGGCCCCCGCCCGCAAGGACGCGGCCCGCTGGGGGGAACTGCGCGCGGCCGTCGCAGCCGCCTTCAAGTCCCGTACGCGGCAGGAGTGGACGGAGGTCTTCGATGGCACCGACGCCTGCGTGGCGCCCGTCCTGTCGCTGCGCGAAGCACCCCACCACCCCCACCTGGCCGCCCGCGGCACCTTCACCGACGTCGGCGGCATCGTCCAGCCCGCGCCCGCCCCCCGCTTCTCCGCGACGCCCGCCGCGGTGCGCGGCGGGCCCGCGCAGCCGGGCGCGGACACCGCGTCGGTGGCCGCAGACTGGGACGTGCCGGGCCTGGCCGGGAAGGGCGGCGCCTGATGGAGCTGTCCGCGATGCCCGACGAGGACCTGTACCTCGCCGGCCGCAAGCGCGACGCGGCGGCCGCCGTGCCCGACGGGTTCTGCGAGCTGATGACGCTCTGCCGGCCCGCCGGATATGTCCGCGAGCGCATCGAGGCCTTCCGCGAGGCAGGCATCACGATGCCGAACGTCACGCCCGTCGGCCCCGAGCCGGCCCGGCTGATCGAAACCGTCAAGAGCTGGCTGTAGGGGGAAGACCGATGCAACGACGCATCTTCGACGCCGACCACGAGGCGTTCCGCGACACCGTCCGCACCTTCCTCGCCAAGGAGGTGCTGCCGCACTACGAGCAGTGGGAGAAGGACGGCATCACCAGCCGGGACGCATGGCGGGCCGCCGGCCGGCAGGGGCTGCTGGGCCTCGCCGTCCCCGAGGAGTACGGCGGCGGAGGGAACCCCGACTTCCGGTACGCCGCCGTCCTCGCCGAGGAGTTCACCCGGGCCGGCACCCCCGGCCTGGCCCTCGGCCTGCACAACGACATCATCGGCCCGTACCTGGTCAACCTGGGCACCGAAGAGCAGAAGCGGCGCTGGCTGCCCGGCTTCTGCTCCGGCGAGACGATCACCGCGATCGCGATGACCGAACCGGGCGCCGGCAGCGACCTCCAGGGCATCCGCACCACTGCCGAGGACCGCGGCGACCACTGGCTGGTCAACGGATCCAAGACGTTCATCTCCAACGGAATCCTCGCCGACCTCGTCATCGTCGTCGCCCGGACCGGCCCGGGGGGAGGGGCGCACGGCCTGTCGCTGCTCGTCGTCGAGCGCGGCGCGGAGGGCTTCGAACGCGGCCGGAACCTCGACAAGATCGGCCAGAAGGCGCAGGACACCGCCGAGCTGTTCTTCCACGACGTGCGCGTCCCCAAGGAGAACCTGCTCGGCGAACTCGGCGGCGGGTTCGTCCACCTGATGAACCACCTCGCCCAGGAGCGGCTCGCCATAGCGATGGCCGGCATCGCCGCGGCCGAGCACCTGCTGGAGATCACCACCGCGTACGTCAAGGAGCGCGAGGCGTTCGGACGGCCGCTGTCGAAGCTCCAGCACATCCGCTTCGAGATCGCCGAGATGGCCACCGAGTGCGCTGTCACCCGCACGTTCGTCGACCGCTGCATCACCGACCACTCCGACGGGCAGCTCGACCACGTCCACGCCTCGATGGCCAAGTGGTGGGCGACCGAGCTCCAGAAGCGGGTCGCCGACCGCTGCCTGCAACTCCACGGCGGATACGGCTACATGACCGAATACCGGGTCGCGCGGGCCTTCACCGACGGCCGGATCCAGACCATCTACGGCGGCACGACCGAGATCATGAAGGAGATCATCGGTCGTTCCCTGCTCGGCTAACCTCCCCTCGAAAGGCTTGACCAGTGAGCACCGAAGCGTACGTGTACGACGCGATCCGCACGCCGCGCGGCCGCGGCAAGGCCAACGGGTCCCTGCACGGCACCAAGCCGATCGACCTGGTCGTCGGCCTCATCCACGCGCTCCGCGAGCGCAACCCCGGACTCGACCCCGCCGCCATCGACGACATCGTCCTCGGCGTCGTCGGCCCGGTCGGCGACCAGGGCTCCGACATCGCCCGCATCGCGGCCATCGCCGCGGGCCTGCCCGACACCGTCGCGGGCGTGCAGGAGAACCGCTTCTGTGCGTCCGGCCTGGAGGCGGTGAACCTGGCGGCCGCGAAGGTCCGCTCCGGCTGGGAGGACCTCGTCCTCGCGGGCGGCGTGGAGTCCATGTCCCGCGTCCCGATGGCCTCGGACGGCGGCGCCTGGTTCAACGACCCGATGACCAACTGGGACGTCAACTTCGTCCCGCAGGGCATCGGCGCCGACCTGATCGCCACCATCGAGGGCTTCTCCCGCCGGGACGTCGACGAGTACGCCGCCCTCTCGCAGGAGCGCGCCGCGACCGCCGTCAAGGAGGGCCGCTTCGCCCGCTCCCTCGTCCCCGTCACCGACCGCAACGGCCTGGTCGTCCTCGACCACGACGAGTTCATCCGCCCCGGGACGACGGCCGACACCCTCGCGAAGCTCAAGCCGTCCTTCGCCGACATCGGCGAACTCGGCGGCTTCGACGCCGTCGCCCTGCAGAAGTACCACTGGATCGAGAAGATCGACCACGTCCACCACGCGGGCAACTCCTCCGGCATCGTCGACGGCGCCTCGCTCGTCGCGATCGGCTCCCGCGAGGCGGGCGAGCGGGCCGGCCTGGCGCCGCGTGCCCGCATCGTGTCCGCCGCGGTGTCCGGATCCGAGCCCACCATCATGCTCACCGGGCCCGCCCCGGCCACCCGCAAGGCCCTCGCCAAGGCCGGCCTCACCATCGACGACATCGACCTCATCGAGATCAACGAGGCCTTCGCCGGCGTCGTCCTGCGCTTCGTCAAGGACATGGGCGTCTCCCTCGACAAGGTCAACGTCAACGGCGGCGCCATCGCCCTCGGCCACCCCCTCGGCGCCACCGGCGCGATGATCCTCGGCACCCTGGTCGACGAACTGGAGCGCCAGGACAAGCGCTACGGGCTCGCCACCCTCTGCGTCGGCGGCGGCATGGGCGTCGCCACCGTCGTCGAGCGCCTCTGACATCGTCCTGCACCCCCTGATCCCCCCGACACGGAAGTAGCGAACATGAGCGAGTCCACCACGATCCGCTGGGAACAGGACGAGACCGGCGTCGTCACGCTGGTCCTCGACGACCCCGACCAGTCCGCCAACACCATGAACCAGGCCTTCACGGACTCGATCGCGGCCGTCGCCGACCGCGCCGAGGCCGAGAAGGACTCCATCCGCGGCATCATCTACACCTCTGCCAAGAAGACCTTCTTCGCCGGCGGGGACCTCAAGGAGATGATCCGGCTGCGTCCCGAGGACGCGCAGGCCGCCTTCGACACCGGAACCGGGATCAAGCGCGCGCTGCGCCGCATCGAGACCCTCGGTGTACCCGTCGTCGCCGCCATCAACGGCGCCGCGCTCGGCGGCGGTTACGAGATCTGCCTCGCCTCCCACCACCGCATCGCGCTCGACGCGCCCGGCTCGAAGATCGGCCTGCCCGAGGTCACCCTCGGCCTGCTTCCCGCCGCAGGCGGCGTCACCCGCACCGTCCGCCTCATGGGCATCACCGACGCGCTGTTGAAGGTCCTGCTCCAGGGCACCCAGTACAGCCCGAAGCGCGCCCTCGACAGCGGCCTCGTCCACGAACTGGCCGCGACGCCGGAGGAGATGCTCGCCAAGGCCCGCGCCTTCATCGACGCCAACCCCGAGTCCAGGCAGCCCTGGGACGCGCCCGGCTACCGGATCCCCGGCGGCACGCCCGCCCACCCCAAGTTCGCCGCGAACCTGCCCGCGTTCCCCGCGAACCTCAAGAAGCAGCTGAACGGGGCCCCGTACCCGGCGCCGCGCAACATCATGGCGGCCGCCGTCGAGGGCGCCCAGGTGGACTTCGAGACGGCGCAGACCATCGAGGCCCGCTACTTCACCGAGCTGGTGACCGGCCAGACCGCGAAGAACATGATCCAGGCGTTCTTCTTCGACCTCCAGGCCGTCAACGCCGGCCGCAGCCGCCCCCGCGGCGTCGAGGCGCGCACCGTCCGCCGCGTCGCCGTCCTCGGCGCCGGGATGATGGGAGCCGGAATCGCCTACTCCTGCGCCCGCGCCGGCATCGAGGTCGTCCTGAAGGACGTCACCGCCGAGGCCGCCGCCAAGGGCAAGGCGTACTCGGAGAAGCTGCTCGACAAGGCCGTCGCCAAGGGCCGCACCACCGAGGCCGCCCGGGCCGAGCTGCTGGCCCGGATCACCCCGACCGCCGACACCGCCGACCTCGCCGGCTGTGACGCGGTCATCGAGGCGGTCTTCGAGGACACCTCCCTGAAGCACAAGGTCTTCCAGGAGGTGCAGGACGTCGTCGCGCCCGACGCGCTGCTGTGCTCCAACACCTCCACCCTGCCCATCACGGGCCTCGCCGAGGGCGTCGACCGCCCCGCCGACTTCATCGGCCTGCACTTCTTCTCGCCCGTCGACAAGATGCCGCTCGTGGAGATCATCAAGGGGGAGCGGACCGGCGACGAGGCCATCGCCCGCGCCTTCGACCTCGTCCGGCAGATCAACAAGACCCCCATCGTGGTCAACGACTCGCGCGGCTTCTTCACCTCGCGCGTCATCGGCCAGTTCATCAACGAGGGCGTCGCCATGGTCGGCGAGGGCGTCGAGCCCGCCTCCGTCGAGCAGGCCGCCGCCCAGGCCGGCTACCCGGCCAAGGTGCTCTCCCTCATGGACGAGCTCACCCTCACCCTCCCGCGGAAGATCCGCAACGAGACCCGCAAGGCCGTCGAGGCCGAGGGCCGCACCTGGACCCCGCACCCCGCCGACGAGGTCATCGACCGCATGGTCGACGAGTTCGCCCGCCCCGGCCGCAGCGGCGGCGCCGGCTTCTACGACTACGACGAGGCGGGCAGGCGCTCCCGCATCTGGCCGGGGCTGCGCGAGCACTTCGCCCGCCCCGGCGCGGACGTGCCCTTCGAGGACATGAAGGAGCGGATGCTCTTCGCCGAGGCCCTCGACACCGTCCGCTGCCTCGACGAGGGCGTGCTCACCTCGATCGCCGACGCCAACATCGGCTCCATCATGGGCATCGGCTTCCCCGCCTGGACGGGCGGCGTGATCCAGTACATCAACGGCTACGAGGGCGGCCTGCCCGGCTTCGTCGCCCGGGCCCGCGAACTGGCCGACCGCTACGGCGACCGCTTCACGCCGCCCGCCTCGCTGGTCGCGAAGGCCGAGCGCGGGGAGACGTACGCGGACTGACGCGGCGGCCTGACGCACGCCGGCCGGCGGCCCCCGCCCGACGTCCGGCAGGTGCCGCCCGAGGCGTGCGTCAGGCGCCGCCCAGCGCGGCGAACACCCCGCGGAGCGCGGTGCCGTCGGGGGCCGTCCAGCCGGTGACGACCCCGGCCGCACCGCCCTGCGGGCCGCCCGGCCGCAGGGCGCGTACGATCCGCAGCACCGTCGGCCCGCCCGCGAAGCGGACCTCGGTGCCCTCCGCCGTGGTCGCGGCCGCCGCGGCCGCCGCATCGAGCCCTTCCGCCGCACCCGGGCCCCCCTCCACGACGACCGTCGGGTCCGGCGCACCGTCGATGCTCTGCGCCCAGGGCTGCGCCTCGCCGCGCAGCAGCGCGAGGACCTGCCCGACGGCCACCGGGTCGTGCGCGGCGTCGTACACCCAGCGGGTGCCCAGCACCCCGTGCTCGACAGTGCCGATCAGGGCCCCTTCGGCCCCCTCCAGCGGCGCCCCCCGGTACGTCATCGGCACGTGGTAGGCGACCGGGTCCGGCGCGGAGGCGTCGGCGACGACCATGAACTCGATGCCGACCTCGCCCTCGGGGTCGTCCAGCCGGAACCCGCCGGCCTTGACCGGGTCCGGCGCGCCGCCCGTGGCGGCGTACCACGGCTGCGAGGGCAGCCAGGCCGCGAGGAGTTCGAGCTTGGTCGGCGTGATGGTGGTTTTGTGGATCACAGACATGATCCCGAACCTACCGGCTGCCGCAGGCAGTTGGGAGGCGCGGCCGGTCCGCGCTCGTCAGTCGCCGGCGGCGAACTGGGCCTTCAGCTCCTCGCGCAGCGACCGCTGGAACGCCGTGACCAGCGCCTGCACCACCATCGGCTGCATGTGCGCGGACAGCGCCTTCATCGACTCCACCCGCTCCGGATCGTCCTCGCCCTCCGTGAACGGCCCCCACACCTCGTCGCGGAACAGCCGCGTCAGCTCCCGGGCCGTCGCCCGGGCGTGCTCCAGCAGCACCTCCCGGGCCGCCAGCACCGTCCCGTGCGAGATCGGCACGTCCAGCAGCGCCACCCCCAGCCGGAGCAGCGACAGGTCCACCCGGAACCGCTCCGGGCCGCCCCCGACCACGTTCATCGCGGCCAGCCGGCGCAGGTCCTCCTCCGGCAGCGGCCGGCCCGCCCGCCGCTCCAGCTCCTCCAGAGACACCTCCTCCGCCGCGTCCGGCGCCCACGACGACACCAGCGCCCGGTGGATGGCCAGGTCGTGGGCGCTGAGGTCGCCGGGCAGGGCGTCCAGGTAGCGCTCGATCGCGGACAGCGTCATGCCCTGGTGCTGGAGCTCCTCGATCAGCGCGAGCCGGGAGAGGTGCTCGGGCCCGTAGCGGCCCACCCGGCGCGGTCCGATCACGGGAGGAGGCAAAAGCCCGCGGGTGCTGTAGAACCGTACGGTGCGGACGGTGACCCCCGCCCGGGCTGCGAGCTCGTCGACGGTGAGCGTGGGCTCGGGCACCCCGGTGGTCATGGTCACTCGCCCCGCTCTCTGCTCAGCACGTCCCGTTCCGGTACCGCGGTTCAACAGTATTGCTGTCGCACCAACGATGTGAAACGGCGAGGAGCTGCCCATGAGCACGATCCTGCGACTGCCCGGACGTCCCGAACAGCTCACCCTGCCCGCCCTGCTCGCCCGCAACGCCGCCGAGTACGGCGACCTCCCCGCCCTCTCGTGGCGCACGGGGGATACCGCATCCCCCGGCTGGACCACCCTCGGCTGGGCCGAGGTGCGGCGCCGGGTCGCCGTCCTCGCCGCCGGGTACGCCTCGCTCGGCGTCGAACGCGGCGAACACGTGCTGATCATGATGGGCAACCGGCCCGAGCACTGGCTCACCGACCTCGCCCTCGTCCACCTCGGTGCCGTCCCCGTCACCGTGTACGGCACCTCCGCCCCCGAGCAGATCGCGTACACCGCCCGCCACAGCCGGGCCCGCCTCGCCGTCGTCGGCGGCGCCGCCGAACTGCCGCGCTGGGAACCGCTGCTGGCCGACGGCACCGTACCGCTGGAGCGGCTCGTCGTGGCCGACGCCGGCGCCGCGGGCGCGCACCGCTCGTACGACGCCGTCTACACGGCCGGAACCCGGCTGCACACCCCCGACGCCTTCGAGAAGGCCTGGCGGGAGCTGCGCCCCGAGGACCCGCTGACCGTCGTCTACACCTCGGGCACCACCGGCGACCCCAAGGGGGTCCGGCTCACCCACCGCAACATCCTGCTCCAGTCCGTCCGCCTCGACCGGCGCGTGGAACTCCCCGAGCACGCCGAGCACATCTGCTACCTGCCGTTCGCGCACATCGCCGAGCGGATCCTCGGCATCTACCTGCCGCTGCTGCGCGCCGCGCACGTCCGGCTCGTCGCCGACCCGGCAGCCGTCGCCGCCGCCGTACGGGAGCTGCGGCCGGTGCAGTTCTTCGGGGTGCCCCGGGTGTGGGAGAAGCTCGCCGCCGGCCTGCGGGCGGTGCTCGCCGGGCTGCCGCGGGAGCAGCGGGAGGCCATCGAGGAGGCGAACGGCCTCGCCCGGACCGTGGCCGGGCACCTGGAGCGAGGCGAGCCCGTCCCCGCCGGGCCGGAGGCCGCGTACGTCCGGGCCAAGGAGCACGTCCTGGACCCGCTGCTGCGGCTGGCCGGGCTCGACCGGCTGCTGTGGACGGCGAGCGCGACCGCGCCGATGCCGATCGACGTCGTACGGTTCTGGGCCGGCTGGGGGATCACCGTCATGGACGCGTGGGGCCTGACGGAGACCTCCGGCGTGTGCACCGTCAACAGCCACGACGCGTTCCGGCTCGGCTCGGTCGGCCGGCCCATCGAGGGCCTGGAGCTGCGGATCGCCGACGACGGGGAGATCCTCGCCCGCGGCGAGACCGTCTTCGGCGGCTACCTCAGGCCCGACGGGACGCTGGAGGGCGCCCACGACGCGGAGGGCTGGTTCCCCACCGGGGACATCGGCCGGATCGACCAGGACGGGTTCCTGTGGCTGACCGACCGGAAGAAGGAGCTGATCATCACCTCCACCGGCAAGAACGTCTCGCCGGCCCTGGTGGAGAACACGTTGAAGGAACACCCTCTGATCGGCCAGGCCCTGGCCCACGGGGACGGCCGCTCCTACCTCGTCGCCCTCCTCGTCCTCGACGCCGAACTGGCCCCGGCCTGGGCGGCGGCCCGAGGCATCGAGGCGGCCTCCCTCGCCGACCTCGCCCGGCACCCGCAGGTGCGCGCGGAAATCGCCGCCGCGGTCGAGACCGCCAATGCCCGCCTCAACCGCACGGAACAGATCAAGCGCTACCACCTGCTGACCACGGAATGGGGGCCGGAGACGGGCGAACTGACCCCGTCCCTGAAACTCCGCCGCCGCGTGGTCCGCGACAAATACGCCGACACGATCGACTCCCTGTACACGGACCCGCCCGAGCCCCGGTAACCCTGCCGGCGCTCCGGTCGAAGTCGGCACCCCGGCCTGCGCCCAAGGCGAGGGCGGGGCGGGGGTGGCGGGAGCCGCAGGGCCGGGGGCGGGGGTGCGAGGGCGAGGCGGGAGCCGGGGGCGGGAGTCGATGGGTCGGGGTCGGGTGTGTGTCTGGGGGTGTCCCGGGCAGTTGATGGTGTCCGGGGCGGCCCGGTCCGTCAAGGGCGCGCCCGTTGGGCGCGTCGCTGCGCGATGGCCCTTCGGGCCACCCTTGACCGACCGACCCGCCCCGGAGGCATTTTTTCTGCCGGGACGCCCCCAGGGGAACGGCCTGGGGGTACGTGGACCATTCAGGGCCATCAGAGCCGCCGCCCTCCCGCCCCGCGGGCCCCTTTCGCCCCACCGGCATCAGCCGACCCGCCGACGGAAACCGGGTTGGGCTGTGACGTAGGGAAACGACGTCCAGAGCATCATCCGCAGACAGGAGCGCGCCGGATCGCTACGTGGGCGCCCTCAGCTCAGCGGCCATCGGCCATCGGCCATCGGCCATCGGCCATCGGCCGTCGTCACGGGCAGCGAAGCGCCCCCGCCCGCCACAGGCCTCGTCGGTTGCGGCGACCGACCACCGCCCGGGGCGCGGAGGCGCCTCAGATCGTTGCATGCGCGGGCTGCTCGGCGACCGCCCGCCGTCCGGGGCAGCGCAGCGCCCCAGCCCACTCCCTGCTCCTCCCATATCGGCCTCCGGCCGCAGGACGACCGCATCCGACCCGCCAACCGCCATGATCCGGCGATCCGGGGGTCAGCCGCTGAGCCGACGGCGCCCCCGTAGCGATCCGACGCGCTCCTGTCTGCGGATGATGCTCTGGGCATCGCTTCACGACGTCACAGCCCGCCCGGCTCTCGCTGGCGGGTCTGCTGATGCCGGTGGGGTGAAAGGGGCCCCGGGGCGGGAGGGCAGCGGCTCTGATCCGGCCGGTAGGTGATGGTCCCTCCAGGCCGTTCCCCTGGGGGCTTCCCGGCAGCTTGTTGGCATTCCGGGGTGGGTCGTCCTGTCAAGGGTGGCCCGAAGGGCCATCGCGCAGCGACGCGCCCAACGGGCGCGCCCTTTACAGGGCGGCCCGCCCCGGAAGGACAATGGGCTGCCGGGACACCCCCCGCACCCACCGACCCCGAGTCGTCGGCTCCCGCCAACTCACGCCCGCCGCCGTCTCTCCGACCCCGACCGCGTGGCTCCCGCCTACCCCGCCTCGCCCGCCCCGCCAACGGTGGTTCGAGCAGTCGGAAGGCGCGCCTGGTGCGCCGGACTGGTCGCGAAGCCCCGCCCGCCTGTCTCGCTATCGCCCCGAGGCCAGCAGCTGCCGGATGATCCGGGCCAAGGCCCGGGCGTAGTTCCAGTTTGCGTGGGGGCCCGACCCCAGGGGGCCGACGGCCGCGAAGTACTCCCACTCGGCGAGCGCCGCGACCGTTCCGGCGGGGCGGTGTTGCGAGGGCGCCCGGGAGAGCGAGCCGTGGAGCTCCTGCCCGCAGGTGAGCAGGTCGTCGACGAGCGCCGCGACGGCCTCCGGGCCGGGGCGTTCCGCGTACGAGGCGAGTGCTCGGGCGATCAGCGCGGTTGCTCCCGTGTGATCCTGCGGCATGCCCATGCTGGTGCTCCCCAACATCGTCAGGAGGTGGAGGCACCAGCGTGGCGGCCGGGCGAGCGGGGAACGCTCACAGATTTGTGAGTGCTACATGCCGATCCAGCGGGCCATCCCCCCGAGGCTGTCCGGGGCCCGCCGTGACATGTGCACCAGACCGCGGATGGTGGCGCGCGTACCGGGCAGGTGGCGTGTCTGCTCGGGCGCCGCCTTCCTGGCCTCCGCCAGGTACCGCAGTGACGTCTTGGGGGAGCCGGCCTCCATCTCGACCAGCGCTCGGTCCACCAGGTAGCGGGCCCGGCGCGACATCAACATCGAATCCGGCAGCTTCAGCGCGCGGGCCTGGCCGAGAGCGTCGTCGAAGCGGCGCATCGCGATGGACGCACCAAGCTCGTGCAGCTGAACGTTGACCCGGCCGAATGAGAGCCAGTGCACTTCCCTGGCTTCGCCTCCGACACGGTCCGCCAGTTCGCGGGCGGCCGCCAGATGCGTCGCCACGGCAGAGGCATCCTCGTTCTTCGCGGCGACCGTGACTGCTCCAAGGTGGAGCTGACCGGCGACGGCGAGGGCCTCGCGGCTCGTCTCCCCGGTCAGCAGGCCGTGCCCCGACGAGATCAGCGGCAGGCTCGTCGCGCAGCGCCAGAGAATCGCGCGTTTGTACCGTTGCACCGCCTCGGTGCACGGGTCCGAGGCCTTCCCGGCGGCCCATCCCATGCGGTCCAGGGCGACGCGGGCGAGGTCGGGGTGGCCGAGCTTGAGCGCCACGTCGTGGGCGGTCCGGTAGGCCGAGGCGAGGGCCCGCCACAGCGGCGCGGAGGGCGAGGTCCACACGCAGTGGGTCAGCTCCAGGATGAGGCCTGGCAGCGCAGCGGCCGCCGCTCGCAGGCGCGCGGCACGCACCTGCCGACACACCGCGTCCGCCTTAGCGATCAGGTCACGCGCCGGTTGGACTGTGGTCAGGTCCGGGTTGGGCCCCAGGTCGAACCGGTCGAGCGCCTCCCGCAGCGGAGCCACGAGGGCGAGCAGCCGTTCGGAGGGCAGCGGACCTGCGGCTGCGGGTCCGGTCAGCTTGGACGCGTCCACTCCGAGCGCCTGCGCCACTGCCGCCACTAACCCGGGAGTTGCCGAGCGGGCGCCGCACTCGACCTGGTTGAGCAGGCTGAGGCTGTACGGGATGCGGTCAGCCAACTCGCGTTGGGAAAGGCGCCGTAAGCGCCGCTGCTCCCTGATCCGGTAACCGGCGTGGTCGTCGTCGGCTAGAGGCATGGCGGTCTCCGTCCGGAACTCGTCATGGACGAGGCTACCGCGCGACTTCGGCGCTGATGCCGGGTTTCGCCAGTAACCCGGGGAGCGGTGCGGTTGCATAGGGTCAGGGGTATGACGACGAGGACCCTGTACCTTCTCTGTTCAGCCGCCCCGCCTGTGTTCGAGGTCGCCGGGGTCGTGGAAGAGGCGCAAAGGCGCGGCTGGGACGTCTGTCTGGGTCTGACCCCGACGGCCGCGGACTGGCTGGACGGCAGCCTGCCGGGGCTCGCCGCCCTGACCGGGCATCCTGTCCGCACGCGCTACAAGCGGCCCGGCGAGCCGGACGTGTGGCCGACGGCGGACGCGGTGCTGTTCGCCCCGGCGACCATGAACACCGTCAACCGGTGGGCGCTCGGCATCACCGACACGTGGGCCGTGGGCGTCGTGGCGGAGGGCATCGGCAAGGGCATCCCGATGGCCGTCATGCCGTGCGTGAACGCCGCGTACGCGCAGCACCCGCAGTTCCCGCTGTCGCTGGAAACGCTCAGGTCGGCCGGGGTGCGGGTGCTGTACGGCGAGGACGGGTTCGTACCGAACCAGCCCGGCGAGAAGAAGCCCTACCCGTGGGCGGCGGCCCTGGACGCCGTGGACGGTGTGGCGGCGGTTGTCCACGGGGCCTGAGGCTGCCCCGCTCCCGGCCGGGAGCGGGGCGGGTCGCCGCCGGGGCGGGGTCAGCGGCCGATGACCGGGTTGTGGTCCGAGAGGTTCGTGTACGTGTACGACGTGCCCCAGCTGGAGACCGTCCAGGGGGCCGACACCTCGTTGACCACGTTGTTCTCCCAGCCGGCCGGGCGGGCGTGGCCCTTGCGGTACAGGACGTAGTCCAGGTCCTCGCGCGGGTCCGACGGGTAGCGGTAGCGGGCGATCGAGTTGAGGGCCGTGTCGAAGGAGTACGGGTGCCCCGTGCGCGTGTCGGTGTCCGCCAGGTCGGCGTTCGCGAGCATCGACGCGTACTCCGGGGTGCGCGAGTCGACGTTCATGTCGCCCGCGACGAGGACCTGTTCGCCCGCCGGGATGTTCTTGGCGTCCAGGAAGGCGTCGATCGCCCGGAACTGGCGGGCCCGCATCTGCGCCGCCTCGCCCGCGCCGCAGCCCGGGTCGGTGGACTGGGCGTGGGTGCCGACCACGTGCACCTTCGTGCCGTTCACGTCCAGCACGACGTAGGCGAAGCCCTTGTTGGACCACCAGTCGGCGCCGCAGGCGTCCTTGTAGACGAACTGCTCCTTGCGGACGATCGGCCACTTGCTCAGCACCGTGACGCCGCCGTCCTCCGGGGTGGTGGAGGAGTAGGCCCCGCCCGTCGCGTCCCAGCCGGTCCGGCTCCTGCCGACGACCGGCGTCTGGTACGGGTACTGCGCCGCCGAGTTGGCCTTGAGGGCGTCCGAGGAGCTGTTGTCGAAGGCCTCCTGGAGTACGACCACGTCGTGGCCCTGGTAGAAGGAGGTCCGGGGTATCTCCGCGGCCCGGTGGTCCTGGCCCCAGTTGGGGTACAGGTTCTTGCTCATCAGGAACACGTTGTACGTCAGCACGCTCAGCCGGGGTCCCGCGGCCGCCTCGGCGGCGCCGGCGGGCGGGGCGCCGACGGCGGTCAGGGCGCAGGCCGCGGCCGCGGCGACGGCCACCGCGGTGGCGCGGGGGCGGCGGTGCGGGAACGGGAGGACAGGAGGCATGGACGCTCCATCAATCCGGGGTGGGGGAGACCGACCCCGTCATCCAAGCAGCCGCGGTTACCTCTGGGTAACACCCGTGACAAGGGTTTCTGGCGCCGTTCTTACGATGTGCCGTCGCCGCGGCCGGCGGGGCCGCACCACCCCGGCCCCGACCTGGGGAAACGGTACGGGTGCGGCCATACTGGACGTACGAGCACCGGACCAGGGGGAGCGCCATGACGACCGCACAGCAGCCTGCCGAGCCGGGGTCGCGCCCCGGTGGAGCGCGTCGGGAAGAGCCGCAGCCGCCGCCTCCCGGAGGGGTGCTGTGGAGCATCGCCGGGGACGTGCGGGCGCTGCTGATGCTGCCCGCGGCCTTCACCATGCAGGTCGCGCACCCCGCCATCGGCGCAGGCGTCGACGAGCACTCCGTCTTCCGCACCGACCCCTGGGGGCGCGGCGAGCGCTCGCTGCGCTCCGTGCAGCTGTGGGTGTACGGCGGCGGGGAGGCCGCCGAGGAGGGCCGCCGGGTGCGCCGCCTGCACAAGGAGATCCAGGGCGTCGACACCCGGGGCCGCCGCTACCACTCCCTCGACCCCGCCTGCTACGCGTGGGTGCACGCCACCGGCTTCCCGGTCTACCTGTACGCCGGCAGGTACCTGCTGCGCCGCTTCACCCCGGCCCAGGAGCGGCAGCTGTACCGGGAGTGGCTCCAGGTCGGGCGGATCCTCGGGCTCCGCGACCGGGACATGCCGCAGACCGTCGAGGAGTACTGGCCGTACTACCGCCGCATGCTGGCCGAGGAGCTGGAGCCGACCAAGGTGGCCCGCGAGCTGGTCGCCACCGACGTGCCACTGCCCCGGCCGCGGGGCGGCCCGCTGCCGGTGCGGATCCTGACGCGCCTGGCGTGGCCGCTGCTGCGGGCGGCGTTCCTGCACTTCCGGGCGTTCGTCACCGTCGGGTACATGCCGCCGGAGGCGCGGGCCGCGATCGGGCTGGAGTGGACGCCGGCCCAGGAGCGCAGGCTGCGCCGGTTCAGCACGGCGGTGCGGCTGCTCGTCCCGCTGCTGCCCGAGCGGCTGCGCTACCTGCCGCTGGCCTACCGGGCGCGGGCCCGCCGGCGCGCCGGCGCCCGCTGAGGGGCGCCGGCGCGGGAGCGGCGGGCGGCGGCCCGCGTCAGCCCGGTCAGTGCTTGTGGCCGTGGCCGTGGCCGGTGTCGTGGACCCCGTTCGTCGCAGTGATCTTCTTCCACGACTTCGGCTCCGCCCGCTCGGCGGCCGGCGCCGCCTGCGGGGCGCGCCCGTCCTTCGTCGCGGCGGCGGACGGCGTGCCGAAGGCAGGCTTGCCCGGCGTGTACAGCCAGGTGTCGAACAGCGCGGCCAGCGGCTTGCCCGACGCCTGCTCCGCGTACCGGACGAAGTCGGAGACGTTCGCGTTGCCGTGCGCCCGCTCGGTCGGCCACCCCTTCAGGATCCTGAAGAACGCCTCGTCGCCGATCTCGTTCCGCAGTGCCTGGAGGGCGATCGCGCCGCGGTCGTACACGGCCGCGTGGAACTGGTTGTCCGGGCCCGGGTCGCCCGGCTTGACCTGCCAGAAGGGGTCTTCCGCCGGACGCACCGCGTACGTCCACTCGGCGAGCTCCTGCGCGGTGCCCTCGCCCTCCTTCTCCGACCACAGCCACTGGCTGTAGCGGGCGAAGCCCTCGTTGATCCAGATGTCCCGCCAGCCCGCCACGGAGACGCTGTCGCCGTACCACTGGTGGGCCAGCTCGTGCACCACGACGGAGGTGTTGGCGCCGTTGGCGAACTGGCGCGGGCTGTAGAAGGGGCGGGTCTGGGTCTCCAGCGCGAAGCCGGACGGCACGTTCGGGACGTAGCCGCCGAGCGCGTTGAAGGGGTACGGCCCGAAGACCCCTTCGAGCCATTCCGCGATCTCGGCGGTCCGCTCGACGGAGGCCCGCGCGGCGCCCGCGTTGTCTCCGAGGTCCTTGCTGTAGGCGTTCAGGACGGGCAGGCCGTTCGCCGTCCTGTCGGTGGTGATGTCGAACCTGCCGACGGCGAGCGTCGCCAGGTACGTGGCCTGCGGCTTGTTGGAACGCCAGTGGTAGCGGGTCCAGCCCAGGCGCGAGGTCTGCGACTGCAGGACGCCGTTGCTGATCGCCTGGGTGCCGTCGGGGACGCTGACCGAGACGTCGAAGGTGGCCTTGTCGAGCGGGTGGTCGTTGCCGGGGAACCACCAGGCCGCGGCCTCGGGCTCCTGCGCGGCGACACCGCCGTCCGGGGTGCGCTGCCAGGCGGACCAGCCGTCGACCTTGAACTCCGAGGGCTTCCCGGCGTACTTGACGACGACGGTCGCCTGGGTGTTCCTCGGCAGCGGCCTGGCGGGGGTCACCTCCAGCTCGTGCACGCCGGACGCGGCGAACTTCGCCTTCGCGCCGTTGACGCGGACCTCGCTGACCTTCAGCCCGAAGTCCAGGTTGAAGCGAGACAGGTCCGTCCTGGCGGTGGCCAGCAGGGTGGCGGTGCCCTCCAGCAGGTCCGTCTTCGGCTGGTACTTCAGGCGCAGGTCGTAGTGCGACACGTCGTATCCGCCGTTGCCGCTCGCCGGGTAGTAGGGGTCGCCGATACCTGGGGCGCCCGCGGCCGAACCCGCTGCCGATGCCGGGATCACCAGCAGGAGGGAGGCGGCGAGCACGCTCGGGGCGATGACTTTGCGGTGCACGGGTGGGCTCCAAGTCGTCCGGGGGGTGGTCGTGTTCGACCGTATTCACCCCCTGCGCCCCATGTCGTGTCCATGGCCCCGGCTGTCACACGATCGCCATTCGGCCGTCACACCGGCGGCCGCGTGCCCTCCGTACGGGGGCGGTTGCGCCCCCGGCGTCCGCTTCGGACCCCGCCGCGATCCGCTGCGGCGGGCGCCGCCCGCGGCCGAGAAAGGCCGAAACCGCAGGGTTCCGACCGTCGCCCGCCCCACGCCGCCGGACCCTCGAACCCCGCCGTGCAGGCCCCCGGGCCCCGTCCCTCCGGCCCCCGGAGCCTGCCCTTCCGGCCCCCGCCGACCTGGCATACTGAGCAGTCGGTAACCTGGCCGCCATGACGCTTCCCGAGCACGCCGCCCGCCGAGCCTGGCACGCCGCGATCAACCCGCTGCACGCGACGATCTACTTCTCCCCGGACCTGTCCGCGGAGTTCGCCGCCCTCGGCGTCGCCGACCGCACCACCGCGGCCCTCGCCTCCCGCGCCGCCGCCATGGGCGCCGTCGGCGCCGGCACCGTCACCGCCACCTTCTACAACTACCGCCACGACTTCGTGGCCCGGCACCTCCCCGCCGTCTGGGACACCCTCACCCCCGCGCAGGCCGTCGCCGCCCGCCTCCGCGCCGCCGACCGGACCCTGCGCCGCCTCCTCGGCGACGAGGCCGTCACCTCCCCGGCGATGGCCGAGGCCGCCGACCTGGCGATGCGCGCGACCGAGGGGTGCTCCCGGCACGCCCGCACCCTCTACGCCGCCCACGCCGACCTCCCCGTCCCCGACGAGGCCCACCTGCGCCTGTGGCACGCCACCACCCTGCTGCGCGAGCACCGCGGCGACGGCCACCTCGCCGCGCTCCTCCAGGCCGGGCTGGACCCGCTGGAGGCGCTCGTCAGCCACACCGCGACCGGCCGCGGCATGACCCCGAAGTGGGTCAAGGCGATCCGCGGCTGGGAGCAGTCCGACCTCGACGGTGCGGCCGCCCGGCTCCGCGAGCGCGGCCTCCTCGACGCCGACGGCGAGCTCACCGCCGAGGGCCGGGCCGTCCGCGCACGGCTGGAGGACGCCACCGACCGCCTCGACGCCGGCCCCTACGAGCACCTCGGCGCCGCGGGCCTGGCCCGCCTCGCCGAGCTGGGCGGCGGCTTCGTCGCCCAGGCCGTCGCCGCCGGGGCCTTCCCCGCCGACGCGTTCGGAAAGGCCTGACGTACCGCGCCGCCGGGCGCGGCCACCTGCCACAATGGGCAGCCTTCCAGTGCACGACGAAGGCAGGCGGAACCGAACGTGACGATGTCCATCGAAGGCAGGATCGCCGAGGAGCTCGGCGTACGGGAACGGCAGGTCAAGGCCGCCGTCGAGCTGCTCGACGGCGGCTCCACCGTCCCGTTCATCGCGCGCTACCGCAAGGAAGCGACCGAGATGCTCGACGACGCCCAGCTGCGCACCCTGGAGGAGCGGCTGCGGTACCTGCGCGAGCTGGAGGACCGGCGCGCGGCGATCCTGGACTCCGTACGCGAGCAGGGCAAGCTCGACGCCGAGCTGGAGGCCCGGATCAACGCGGCCGACACCAAGGCCCGGCTGGAGGACATCTACCTCCCCTTCAAGCCCAAGCGGCGCACCAAGGCGCAGATCGCCCGCGAGGCCGGCCTGGAGCCCCTCGCCGACGGCCTCCTCGCCGACCCGTCGGTGGAACCGGCCGCCGCGGCCGCCGCGTTCGCCGACCCGGACAAGGGCGTCGCGGACGCGGCCGCCGCCCTGGAGGGCGCCCGGGCCATCCTCACCGAGCGGTTCGCGGAGGACGCCGACCTCATCGGCGAGCTGCGCGAGCGGATGTGGGGCCGCGGGCGGCTCGCCGCGAAGGTCCGCGAGGGCAAGGAGGAGGCCGGCGCCAAGTTCGCCGACTACTTCGACTTCGCCGAGCCGTTCACCGAGCTCCCCTCCCACCGCGTCCTCGCCATGCTGCGCGGCGAGAAGGAGGACGTCCTCGACCTCACCCTGGAGCCGGAGGAGCCGCAGGACCCCTCCCACGGGCCCGTCCCGTCCTCGTACGAGGGCACGATCGCCCACCGCTTCGGCATCGCCGACCGCGGCCGCCCCGGCGACAAGTGGCTCGCCGACACGGTCCGCTGGGCCTGGCGCACCAAGATCCAGGTCCACCTCGGCATCGACCTGCGGATGCGGCTGCGCTCCGCCGCCGAGGACGAGGCCGTCCGGGTCTTCGCCGCGAACCTGCGCGACCTGCTGCTGGCCGCGCCCGCCGGAACCCGCGCCACCCTCGGCCTCGACCCGGGCTTCCGCACCGGCGTGAAGGTGGCCGTCGTCGACGCGACCGGCAAGGTCGTCGCGACGGACGTGATCCACCCGCACGTCCCCGCAAACCGGTGGGAGGAGTCGCTCGCCAAGCTGGCCCGCCTCGCCGAGGAGCACGCGGTCGAGCTGGTCGCGATCGGCAACGGCACCGCCTCCCGCGAGACCGACCGGCTCGCCGCCGACCTGATCTCCCGCCACCCGGAGCTGAAGCTCACCAAGGTGATGGTCTCCGAGGCGGGTGCCTCCGTGTACTCGGCGTCCGCGTTCGCCTCGCAGGAGCTGCCCGGCATGGACGTCTCGCTGCGCGGGGCGGTGTCCATCGCGCGCCGCCTGCAGGACCCGCTCGCCGAACTCGTCAAGATCGACCCGAAGTCGATCGGCGTCGGCCAGTACCAGCACGACCTGTCCGAGGTGAAGCTGTCCCGCTCCCTCGACGCGGTCGTCGAGGACTGTGTGAACGGCGTCGGCGTCGACGTCAACACGGCGTCCGCGCCGCTGCTCGCCCGGGTGTCCGGCATCAGCGCCGGCCTCGCCGAGAACATCGTCGCCCACCGGGACGCGAACGGCCCCTTCCGCAGCCGCAAGGCGCTCAAGGACGTGGCCCGGCTGGGCCCGAAGGCGTACGAGCAGTGCGCCGGCTTCCTCCGCATCCGCGGCGGCGACGACCCGCTGGACTCCTCCAGCGTGCACCCCGAGGCGTACCCGGTGGTGCGGACGATGGCGAAGACCGCGGGCAGCGAGGTCGCCGCGCTGATCGGCAACACCTCGGTGCTGCGCTCGCTGCGGCCCGAGCAGTTCGTCACCGAGGCCTTCGGCCTGCCGACCGTCTCGGACATCCTGCGCGAGCTGGAGAAGCCCGGCCGCGACCCCCGCCCGGCGTTCCGGACGGCGGCGTTCAAGGAGGGCGTGGAGAAGATCGGCGACCTGGAGCCCGGCATGGTCCTGGAGGGCGTCGTCACGAACGTCGCCGCCTTCGGCGCCTTCATCGACATCGGCGTCCACCAGGACGGCCTCGCGCACGTCTCGGCCCTGTCGAAGACCTTCGTCAAGGATCCGCGGGAGGTCGTCAAGCCCGGCGACATCGTCCGGGTGAAGGTCCTCGACGTCGACATCCCGCGCAAGCGGATCTCCCTCACCCTGCGCCTGGACGACGAGCACGGTGCGGCGGCGGGCGGCGCGCCGCGGCAGCGCGAGGACCGCCAGGGCGGGCGCGGCGGCGGCCGGCCCCCACAGCAGCGCGGCGGCGGTCAGGGCGGCCAGGGCGGCCAGGACCGCCAGGGCGGCCGGCGCGGCGGCCAGGGCCGCGGCGGACAGGGCGACGGCCGGAGGCAGGGCCAGGGCGGAGGCGCCCCCGCCCCCGCGAACAGCGCGATGGCCGACGCCCTGCGCCGCGCGGGCCTCGCCGGCCCCGAGGGGCGGCGCACCCGGTAGCGAGGCGCGGCAGGGGTGCGCGGCGGCACGTGGCGGGGCCCCGGGAAAGGCCCCGCCGCGGGGTGGCCGAATAGCCACCCCACCTGCGGACATGCCTTGCCAACCCGCACAGATGATCTGTAGGCATGGGGAACGCCCGTTCGTCGTCCGGCGGACGGGCTTTTCCGTTTCCCCTCGCGACCGCACCTTACGAGGCCCTCCGATGGCACAGGACGTCACGCCCATGCCTGCTCACGCCTACCGACGCTGCCCGCGAAAGGGTCCGAAGAGGGATCACATGCTCCACTCGCAACTCGGCCTCCGCAAACGGTGCGAGAAGATTCTCGGCCATCTGGACCTCACCCACCCCTTTTCCCTCGAAGGGCTCTGCAACCGGATGGCCGAGCAGCGGGGGAGGCCCATCCGCCTCCACCCCCTGCCCAAGGAGGCCGCGGAATCGGGCGTGTGCGGGCTGTGGGTGGGCACCGCCAGCGTCGACTACGTCTTCTACGAGAGCCACACCACCGCGCTGCACCGCGAGCACATCGTCCTCCACGAGCTCGGGCACATCCTCTTCGGCCACCACTCGCTGCGCGCCGAGGAGAACGGAGGCCAGGCCCCCGTCGTCCTCGGGCGCACCAACTACACCACCCGCCAGGAGCAGGAGGCGGAGATGCTCGCCAGCATGATCCGCATCCGCACGGCGACGCCCTGCCCGAAGCCTGCCGCCGAACTGCGCGGCACCCTCGCGCGGCTGGAGTCGGCCATGGGCTACGGGCGGGGCACCCGTGGCCACTGAGCTCCTCGCGCTCGGGGACGCGCTCGCCGTCCCCAGCGTCGTCTGCCTCTGGGCCGCCGTCCTGCTGCGCGCGCCCGCCGCGCTGCGCTCCCCGCAGCAGCGCGGCCTGTGGCTGGCCGTCGCCACCGCTGCCGCAGCGATGACCCTGAACCTGCCCGCCGTCGTCGCGCACGCCATGCGCGACCCGGCGCACTCCCACGCCGTGGGCCTGACCCGCAACCTCATCGGCGTGCTCTCCGCGGGCGCCGTGCTCTACTTCGTCGCCGCCGCCACCCGCGGCCGCGCCCTCCAGATCGCCGCCTGGACGGGAACGGCCGTCTGGCTCGCCGCCCTCGCCGTCCTCGACGCGACCGCCCCGGCGCACGGCACCCACACCATCCCCGCGCAGGGCGACCCCGTGCCCTCCACGGCGTACTGGATGCTCCTGATCGCCGCGCACCTGATCGCCAACACCGTCTGCGTCGCCCTGTGCTGGCGCTACAGCGGCCGCACGGAGAGCCGCGCCCTCGCCTTCGGCCTGCGCCTGTTCGGCCTCGGCACCGCCCTCGCCGGCGTGTTCTGGGTCGCCTTCCTCCTCAAGGCCCTCTTCGGCAGCACCTGGGCGATGCCCGCGATGCCGCTGACGATGAACCTGCACGGCCTGCTGCGCGCCGCCGCGATCCTCGTCCCCACCGTCTTCGCGCTCCGAGGCGCCGCCGCCGACACCGCCACCGCGTGGCGGCTGTGGCCGCTGTGGCGCGACCTGGTCCAGGCCGTGCCGCACGTCGCGCTCACCAGGCCCCGTGCCGGGCGCCTCCTGGAGCTGCTGTGGCCGCCGATCCCGCGCAACCTGCTCGTCTACCGCAAGGTCATCGAGACCCGCGACGCCATCCTGATACTCGGCGACTACGTCGCCCCCGGCGTGCCCGAACTCGCCGCCGCCCACGTCACCGTGCGGGGCATCCCCGAGCCGCGGCGCCCGGCGGCCGCCCTGGCCTGCGTTCTGAAGGAGGCCCGCGAGGCGAAGCTCGCCGGCCGGTCCGGGATGCCGGGGCCGGCCGCGCAGTGGGTGCTGCCCGCCGCCATGCAGACCCCGGCCGAGGGCACCGGGCTGGAGGACGAGGCCCGCTTCCTCGTGGACGTCGCCCGCGCCTACGGCTCGCCCGAGACCGCCGCCTTCGCCCCCTGAACCGCGTACCGCCGCAGGAAAAGACGCAGCCGGACACGCAGCCGAACACGCAGCAATCACGCAGCAATCACGCAGCAAACACGCAGGAAGAGACACCTCCCGTGACCACCGCCTTGATCACCGGGGCCAGTTCCGGCCTCGGCGCGGCCTTCGCCCGCGGCCTCGCCGCCAAGGGCTGCCGCCTCGTCCTCGTCGCCCGCGACGCCGACCGGCTCCGCGAGGCGGCCGGCCGGCTGCACCGCGAGTTCGGCGCGCACTGCGAGGTCCTGCCCGCCGACCTGCTGGACGAGGCCGGTCTCCGGCGCGTCGCCGACCGCCTCGCCGACCCCGCCCGGCCCGTCGACATCCTCGTCAACAACGCCGGGTTCGGGCTCGCCGCCCCGTTCCCGCACAGCCCCGTGGAGGACGAGGAGCGGATGCTCGACCTCCTCGTGAAGGTGCCGCTCCGCCTGACCCACGCCGTCCTGCCCGGGCTGTGCGCCCGCCGCCGCGGCGCCGTGCTCAACGTGTCCTCCGTGGCCGGACTCCTCCCGACCGGCACCTACGGCGCGGCCAAGGCCTGGGTGACCGCCTTCAGCGAGTCCCTGCGCGTCGACGCCGCCCCGTACGGGGTGCGGGTGCTCGCCGTGGTGCCCGGGTTCACCCGCACCGAGTTCCAGGCCCGGGCAGGCATGGACACGACGTCCTTGCGGGACGCGGTGTGGCTGGAGCCGGAGGCCGTCGTGGACCGCGCCCTGCGCGATCTGGCCCTGCGCCGGCCCGTCAGCATCGCCGGCCGCCGCTACCGGGCGTACGCCCTGGCCGCACGGCACCTCCCGCGCGGCTTCGTCGCCCGCCGGATGGCCCGCACCCGCAGGCCGCCCGCCGCCCGGTAGCCGCCGGACGGCCCGCGCCTACAGCTCCGCGACGCTGCCGTCGGCGACGCGCAGGCGGCGGGTCACCCGCACCGCCTCCAGCATCCGCCGGTCGTGCGTGACCAGCAGCAGGGTGCCCTCGTACGCCTCCAGGGCCGACTCCAGCTGCTCGATCGCCGGCAGGTCCAGGTGGTTCGTCGGCTCGTCCAGCACGAGCAGGTTCACCCCGCGGCCCTGGAGCAGCGCCAGCGCCGCCCGGGTCCGCTCGCCGGGGGAGAGCGTCGCGGCCGGGCGCAGGACGTGCGCCGCCTTCAGCCCGAACTTCGCCAGCAGCGTCCGCACGTCGGCCGGCTCGGTCTCCGGGACCGCCGCACAGAACGCCTCCAGCAGCGGCTCCCCGCCGAGGAACAGCCCGCGCGCCTGGTCCACCTCGCCGACCAGCACGCCCGAACCCAGCGCCGCCGAACCCGAGTCCGGGGCCAGCCGGCCGAGCAGCAGCGCCAGCAGGGTCGACTTGCCCGCGCCGTTCGCCCCCGTGATCGCCACCCGGTCCGCCCAGTCCACCTGGAGGCTCACCGGCCCGAGCGCGAAGTCCCCGCGCTTGACGGACGCCTCGCGCAGCGTCGCCACCACCGAGCCGGAGCGCGGGGCGGAGGCGATCTCCATGCGCAGCTCCCACTCCTTGCGGGGCTCCTCGACGACCTCCAGCCGCTCGATGGCGCGCTGCGTCTGCCGGGCCTTGGCCGCCTGCTTCTCGCTGGCCTCGCCGCGCAGCTTCCGGCCGATCTTGTCGTTGTCGGTGGCCTTGCGGCGGGCGTTGCGGACGCCCTTGTCCATCCAGTTGCGCTGCATCAGGGCCCGGCCCTCCAGGGCGGCCCGCTTGTCCGCGTACTCCTCGTACTCCTCGCGGGCGTGCGACCGGGCCCGCGCCCGCTCCTCCAGGTACGACTCGTAGCCGCCGCCGTAGAGGTTGATCTGCTGCTGCGCCAGGTCCAGTTCGAGGACCTTGGTGACCGTGCGGGCCAGGAACTCGCGGTCGTGGCTGATGACGACGGTGCCGGCGCGCAGGCCGCCGACGAACCGCTCCAGCCGCTCCAGGCCGTCGAGGTCGAGGTCGTTGGTCGGCTCGTCCAGCAGGAACACGTCGTACCGGGACAGCAGCAGCGAGGCCAGGCCCGCGCGGGCGGCCTGGCCGCCGGACAGGGCGGTCATCGGCAGGTCCAGGCCCACGGCGAGGCCCAGCTCGTCGGCGACCTCCCGGGCCCGCTCGTCCAGGTCGGCGCCGCCGAGGTCCAGCCAGCGGTCCAGGGCCGTCGCGTACGCGTCGTCCGAGCCCGGCGCCCCGTCCACGAGGCCCTGCGTCGCCGCATCCAGCTCCGCCTGCGCGGCGGCCACGCCGGTCCGGCGGTGCAGGAACTCCAGCACCGTCTCGCCGGGCCGGCGCTCCGGCTCCTGCGGCAGGTGCCCGACGGTGCCGGTGGGCGGGGAGAGCCGCAGTTCGCCCTCCTCGGGGGCGTCCAGTCCGGCGAGCAGCCGCAGCAGGGTGGACTTCCCGGCGCCGTTGACGCCGACGAGGCCGATGACGTCGCCCGGGGCGACGACGAGGTCCAGTCCGGCGAAGAGCGTGCGCTCGCCGTGCGCGGCACCGATGTTCTTGGCGACGAGGGTTGCAGTCATGGTGCACCGATCCTATCCGCGCCCGCACCGCAGCCGGGGCGCCGCGGGGCCCCGCCCCGGGCCGATGGCCGGATAGGTGGGAAGCACGTCATTGCGGCCGCCCGGGCCGGGCTCACACCATGGAGCCATGTCACCCCGCAGCGTGCTCGCCGTCCTCTACGACGGCATGCAGAGCCTGGACCTGACCGGCCCCGTGGAGGTGTTCGCCGCGGTCTCGCACTTCCCGGGGCGGACGCCGTACGAGATCCGGACCGCGTCCCCCGACGGGCGTCCGGTGCGGACCGGCAGCGGCCTCACCCTCGTCCCCGACGGCTCCCTGGAGGACGAGCGGCCGGGCCCGGGCACCACCCTGCTCGTGCCCGGAGGACGCTACGGAGACTTCGACGCGCGGCTCACCGCCTGGCTGCGCGCCCACGGGGGTGGCGCGCAGCGGCTGGTGTCCGTGTGCACGGGCGGGCTGCTGCTCGCCGAGGCGGGGCTGCTCGACGGCCGCCGTGCCACGACGCACTGGTCGGCGTGCGAGCAGATGGCGCGCGACCATCCGCGCGTGGCCGTCGAACCGGACCCGATCTACGTACGCGACGGCTCCGTCGCCACCTCCGCCGGCGTCACGGCGGGCATCGACCTCGCCCTGGCCCTGGTCGAGGAGGACCACGGCAGGCAGGTCGCCCTGTCGATCGCCCGGCACCTGGTCGTCTTCCTGCGGCGCCCCGGCAACCAGGCCCAGTTCAGCGCGCAGCTCGCCGCCCAGACGGCGCTGCGGGAGCCGCTGCGCGAGGTCCAGCACTGGATCACCGAGCACCCGGGGGAGGACCTCGGCGTGGAGGCGCTCGCCGCCCGCGCGGGGCTCTCGCCGCGGCACTTCGCGCGGGCCTTCCAGGCCGAGACCGGGGTTACCCCGGGCCGGTACGTGCAGCACGTACGGGTCGAGCACGCGCGGCGGCTGCTGGAGGACAGCGGCGAGGGGGTGGCCCAGATCGCCCGGGCCTGCGGCTACGGCACCCCCGAGGCGCTGCGCCGCGCGTTCGTGAAGACCCTGGGCCAGCCGCCGGCGGAGTACCGCCGCCGCTTCGGCCGCTGACCCGCACCCGGCCGCCGCACACCGCCGTACGCCCACCCCCGACCGCATCCCGTTCCGTACCGGCGCACCCCTTCGGAGGAGACATGCAGATCGCCGTCCTGCTCTACGACGGTTTCACCGCCCTCGACGCCGTCGGCCCCTACGAGACCCTCGCCCACCTGCCCGGCACGGAGACCGTGTTCGTCGCCGAGCGCCCCGGCCCGGTGCGCTGTGACTCCGGCCGGCTGTCCCTCGTCGCCGACAAGGCCCTCGACGAGGTGGTCAGCCCCGACATCCTCGTCGTCCCCGGCGGCCCCGCCCCCGAGACCCAGACCGGCAACCCGGCCGTCCTCGACTGGCTGCGGACCGTCGACACCGCCACCACCTGGACCGCCTCGGTGTGCACTGGCTCCCTGCTGCTCGCCGCCGCCGGCCTCCTCGACGGCCGCCGCGCCACGGGCCACTGGCTCTACCTGGACCGCCTCCCGGCGTACGGCGCCCGGCCCACCGGCGAGCGTGTCGTCTTCGACGGCAAGTACGTCACGGCCGCCGGGGTGTCCTCGGGCATCGACATGGGGCTGGCGCTGGTGGGCCGCCTCGCCGGGGACGAGCAGGCGCAGACCGTCCAGCTGATGATCGAGTACGACCCGCAGCCGCCCTACGACGCCGGCTCGCCCGAGAAGGCGCCGGCGGAGGTGGTCGCGCGGCTGCGCGGGGTCAGCCCCCTGCCGTCCAGGTGAAGGCGGGGGTCCGCCGCTCCAGGAACGCGGCGACGCCCTCCGCGGTGTCGCCGCTCGCGGCGGCCTCGGCCGCCCAGTGGGCGGCCCGGCCGGTCCGGCCGTCGGCGAACTCCTTCGCGGCCGCCTGCGTCAGCTGCGAGCGGGTCGTCAGGATGCGGGCGAACTCCGCGACCCGCCGCTCCAGCTGCCCGGCCGGCAGCAGCTCGTCGAGGAAGCCCGCCCGCAGGGCGTGCTCGGCGCCGATCAACTCGGCGGAGTAGAGGAGGTACTTGGCGGTGGCCGGGCCGACGAGGGAGACGAGCCGGCGCGTCGAGGAGGCCGGGTAGACGATGCCGAGCCGGGCCGGCGTCACCCCGAAGGAGGAGCCCTCCTCCGCGAAGCGCAGGTCGCAGGCGGCGGCGAGCTGGCTGCCGCCGCCGACGCAGAAGCCGCGGATCGCCGCGATCGTCGGCTTCGGGAAGGCCGCCAGGGCCTCCTCGGCGAGCACGGCCAGGGCCTGCGGGTCCTCCTTCCCGGCCAGGGAGGAGATGTCCGCGCCGGCGCAGAAGGTCGGCCCGTCCCCGGTCAGCACCAGGACGCGCACCGCCCGATCGGCGGACAGGGCGTCCAGCAGTTCCGGAAGTGCCCGCCACATCGCCGCGGTCATGGCGTTGCGCTTCGCGGGGTGGGAGACGACGACGGTGGCGACGCCGTCGTCGACCGAGTGCAGGAGGGCTGCGTCCATGCGCCGGATGCTATCCCGGGCGGCCGATCCTATGATCGGGGAGTCCGACGGGGGGCGCTGAAAGGTGGCACGCCCATGGGCGCAGACCCGGCAGACGGCGCAGACCCCCCGCCCGGCGGCCTCGACGCCAAGGGGACGAAGAAGCTCAGGCGGAGCTACGCGCTGCTGGCCCTGCTCGGCGCGGTCCTGGTCCTCGGCGGGCTGGCCGGCCTGGTGTACGCGGGGCTCGCGACGCTCACGTCGATGTTCCTGTTCGGCTGGCTGCTGCTGGTCGGCGGCATCGTGGGCCTCGTGCAGGCCGTGCAGTCGCGGGGCAGCAGCCACTTCTGGCTGACCGTCATGGTCGCCGCCGTCAACATCGCCGCGGGCTTCGTGGTGCTGCGCCGCCCCGAGGCCAGTGCCGAGGCGCTGACGATGTTCGCCGCGCTGCTGTTCCTCGTCGCGGGCGTCTTCCGGCTGGTCGGGGCGATCGTGGTCCGGGGCGCGCACTTCGGGCTGACGCTCGTCCAGGGCGCCTTCGGTATCGTGCTCGGCCTGCTGATCCTCGCGAGCTGGCCCAGCAGCAGCCTGTACGTGATCGGGACCTTCTTCTCCCTCGCCCTGCTCTTCGACGGGCTGGCGCTGATCGCGCTGGGCGTGGGGGCGCGGCGCGTGCTGCGTCTGGTCGGCCAGGAGGGCGGCGGGGACGGGCGAGCGGCCGGGGAGGGCCCCGCAGGGGATCAGGATCAGTCGCACAACTGACGCTGTCATACGCCGCCGGTCGGAAAGCGGCCGAATCCCGCTGAGTTGTGGTCAGCGGTCCGGTCCGCACCGCACGTTCCCCACTCTGGACGAGTGGAGACGATCGAGTGCGAAGGACGGGGCCGGGAGATGGAAGTCAGCGGGGGCGTCCCGCCGGTCGAGGCGGGTGAGCCGGAGGCCCCGGCCGGTCCGCTCGCGTACGAAGGCGTGTGGCGGTTCACCGTGCCCGCCGTTGAAGAATCCGTTCCGCAGGCCCGCCGGGCGGTCCGCGAGCTGCTCGGCCGCCAGGGCGTGCCGGCCGACCGGGACCTCGTGTACTCCCTGCTGCTGATCGTCTCCGAACTGGTGACGAACTCGGTGCGGCACGCGGCCCTGCTGTCCCCGGAGGTGGCCGTCGAGGTCGCGATCGGCAGGGAGTGGGTACGGGTGGCCGTCGAGGACAACCACCCCTACCGGCCCAAGGCGCTGGAGGCCGACTTCGGGCAGACCGGCGGCCGCGGCCTGCTGCTCGTCCGCGAGACCACCCGGGAGGCCGGAGGGGTCTGCGACGTCGAGCACACCGCGGCGGGCGGCAAGGTCATCTGGGCGGCCCTGCCGCTCGCCGTACCGCCCGCCCGGACGCACTGAGCGGCGGGCCTACCAGCCGGCAGCGTCGCCCGTCAGCTCGCGGATCGCCGGCCGGGCCGCGTCCAGCACCGTCATGAACCACGCCGAGAACGGCACCTCGGCGTGGCGCTTCTCCAGCTCCCCGGGGGTCACGAACGCGGTGTCGGCGACCTCTTCCGGGTCAGGGCGCAGCGCCGCCTGCGCGAGTCCCACGAACAGGTGGTTGTACTCCTGCTCCACCAGACCCGAATCGGGGTCGGGGTGGTTGTAGCGGACCGTGCCCGCCTCCGCCATCAGCGAGGGCGACAGGCCCAGCTCCTCGTGCGTCCGCCGGGCGGCGGCGGCGAACGGGGACTCCCCGGGGTAGGGGTGACCGCAGCACGTGTTCGACCAGACGCCGGGCGAGTGGTACTTGCCCAGCGCCCGCTGCTGGAGCAGGAGGCGGCCCTGCTCGTCGAAGAGGAACACGGAGAAGGCCCGGTGCAGCAGGCCGGGCGCCTGGTGGGCGGAGAGCTTCTCCGCCGTGCCGATGGTGTTGCCGGACTCGTCGACCAGTTCGAGCATGATCGGTTCTTGAGTGCCGGTGCCGTGGGGCGCGCTGTTCGCGGCGGTGGCTGGTGTGGTCGGCATACCCATCCTTCGCTTCGGACTCAGGCCCCCAGTCTGCCCCACGCGCGACACTCGTCCGCACTTCGCCGATTCGCGCATGTCTGCCCCGGCTGCGTGGTAGGCGGCCGGTGCGGCGCGCGGAAACCCCGCCCTGCGCGCCGCACCGGCCCGGCGGGCCTACCCGCCGAAGGGCGCCGCGTAGGCGATCGGGCCCCGCGGAAGCGGCGCCGTCGCGTCGAGCACCAGCGCCATCAGCGCCTCGTCCGGCACCTCGAACGGCGCCCGGATCCCGAACCGCGAGGCCGGGACGAACCCGAACCGCGGGTAGTACTCCGGGTGCCCCAGCACCAGTACGAGGGACTCCCCGCGCTCCTGCGCCGCCGCGAGCAGCGCCCGTACGACGGCGCTGCCGGCCCCCGAGCGCTGGAGCGCAGGGTCGACGGCCACCGGGGCGAGGGCGAGGGCGGGCGCACCGCCGACCTCGCAGCGGGTCAGCAGGGCGTGCGCCGCGACCGACCCGTCCGGGCCCTCCGCCACGTACGACAGCCCCGGCAGCCATGCCGGGTCCGTGCGCAGTGCGTCGACGAGGTCCGCCTCCAGCGGGGTTCCGAAGGCCGCCAGGTTGACGGCCCGTACGGCGGCCGCGTCCGCGGGGGCCTCCGGCCGGGTCGGCCAGGCCGCCGCCCTGCCGGCGTCCGCCGGGCGCAGGACGTAGCCGGTGCAGCCGTACTCGCGGCCGTGCCGGGAGCGTACGGCGATCTCCTCGCGGGCCTCGGCCAGCGCGGCGGCGTCCGCCGCCGCGGGGGCGTCCCCCGCCCGGGCGCGGGCCTCGGCCCCGGCGATCCGCTCGGCGAGCGGCCCGTAGTACGCGGCCCAGTCGGAGTCCGGCAGCAGGTGCACCCCGAGGACCCGGTAGCCGGCCGCCTGCGCCGCCGCGAGGTTGCGGGCGGTGTGGCGCAGGGGACAGCGCGGGTCCCAGAAGGCGCGGGCCCCGGCGGAGGGCTCCTCCGCGGTCCACTCGCACTCGGTGAGCACGAGGGTCCCGCCGGGCGCGAGCAGCGGCTTCCACCGCGTGAGCGCGGCGTCGAAGCCCAGGACGTACGCCGAGCCCTCCGCCCACACCAGGTCGAAGGACCCGGCGGGGAAGGGGAGCGCGGCCAGGTCCGCCTCGACGGGGCGGATCCGGTCGGCGAGCCCGCGCTCCGCCGCGGCGGAGCGGAGCTCGTCGAGGAAGGGGCGGTGCAGGTCGACGGCGGTCACCTCGGCGGCCGGGCCGGCCTCCTGCGCGAGGAGGAGGGCGCTACGGCCGGGGCCGCAGCCGAGGTCCAGGATCTGCGGCCGCTCGGGCAGGGGCCCGCACAGCGACAGCAGGTGCCGGGTGGTGGCGTCGGAGCCGGGGGCCTGCCGGGGCAGGCCCGCGTGGAGGGCGAAGAACGCCTCCACGAGCTCGGCGCGGGTGCAGTGATCGGAAGGAGAACCGGAATGGTCGGTCAACGTGAACCCTCGAAGGGAAAGGGGCACCCGCCGACGGGCCGGATCGCTGGGATCAGGACCGGCCGGGCACCCGCAGGGAAAGGGGGACGAACCGGAGCCCGCTGCGCACGGCAGCGACTGCTGCGACGGCCATCAACCCACCTCCCGGATCCCCGGAACCCGTACGCCGGCTGCTCGGCCGATCCGTACCGGTCCCCGTCCGCCCGCGAAGGGCGGCCGTTCCTCGTCGCGGTCCGCCCGGTGCGGGACCGCCTCCTGCCGCTCCGCCGGCCGGAGCCGGCGTGAGCCGCCCCACTTTAACATCCGGGGGTTTGTCGCACCTCGGCGCGATCACCGATGATGATCGCGCCGAGGCGCCCGGACACCGGGGCCGCCGGCACCCGGGGAGCCAAACGGGTGGTGAGCCCGTGCTTCCCGTCATCCGATAGCCTCAGCCGACGTGCTGCCGCGCCCCCGTGCGGCGTCTGCCGCCGTGATCGCCGCAAGGAGTGAGTTCGTCTGTCGACCGTCATCCTCACCGGTCTGCCGGTCCCCGGATCACCGCTCGCGGAAGAGCTGCGCTCCCTCGGCTTCGACGTGCGCACCGCGGCCGCCCCGGCGGACGCGGCCGCGGTCCTCGCCGCCGTCCCCGCCGACCAGCGGGTGGCCGTCGTGGACAGCGCCTTCGTCGGGCACGTCCACGCGCTGCGCCTCGCGTTGACCGACCCGCGCTTCGACGCGTGCGCGGTCACCGGTGCCCTCACCGTCCGGCCGGCCGCACGCGCGGCCCTCGACAAGGCCGCCGCGCTGCCCGAAACGGAAGCCGGCGACGGCCCCTGGGCCGACCGGCTCGCCGCCGCCGTCGAGGCCGCCGGGACCCCGGTCCAGCGGCCGGAGCTGGGCAGCCTCGTCGCCGCCGTCCCCGCGACCGCGGCGGAGCGGCAGGCCGCCGAGGCCGCCGTCGCGGCCGTGGACGAGGAGGCGGTGCGCCTGCGCTCCGCCGTGAAGTCCCGGGACGGGTTCTTCACCACCTTCTTCATCAGCCCCTACTCGCGCTACATCGCCCGCTGGTGCGCCCGCCGCGGCCTGACCCCCAACCAGGTCACCACCGCCTCGCTGGCCACCGCGCTCGTCGCCGCCGGCTGCGCCGCCACCGGCGAGCGCTGGGGGTACGTCACCGCGGGCGTGCTGCTGCTCGTCTCGTTCGTCCTGGACTGCACCGACGGGCAGCTGGCCCGCTACTCGCTCCAGTACTCGACGATGGGCGCCTGGCTCGACGCCACCTTCGACCGGGCGAAGGAGTACTCCTTCTACGCGGGCCTCGCGCTGGGCGCCGCCCGCGGCGGCGACGACGTGTGGGGGCTCGCGCTCGGCGCCATGATCCTCATGACCTGCCGGCACGTCGTGGACTTCTCCTTCAACGAGGCCAACCACGACGCGACCGCGAACACCAGCCCCACCGCGGCCCTCTCCGACCGGCTCGACAGCGTCGGCTGGACCGTCTGGCTCCGCCGGATGATCATCCTGCCGATCGGCGAGCGCTGGGCGATGATCGCCGTCCTGACGGCCTTCACCACCCCCCGCATCGTCTTCTACGCGCTGCTCGCCGGCTGTGCGTTCGGCGCGCTCTACACCACCGCCGGCCGGGTGCTGCGCTCGCTCACCCGCAAGGCCCGGCGCACCGAGCGCGCCGCCCGCGCCCTGGCCGACCTGGCCGACACCGGCCCGGTCGCCGAGCTCGCCGCCCGCGCCGCGGGCCGCGTCCTCGGCCGTACGGCGCCGGCCGCGGGGCTCGCCGCCGCCGTGGCCGGCTCGGCCGGCCTGCTGTGGACGGCCTGGGCACAGCCCTTCGGCGCCTGGCAGACCGCGGCGGCCGCCGCCGGCTACGCGGTGCTCGCCGGGGTCGCCGTCGCCCGCCCCCTGGCCGGGGCGCTCGACTGGCTGATCCCGCCCGTCTTCCGGGCCGCCGAGTACACCACCGTGCTGGTCCTGGCCGCCAAGGCGGACGTCCCCGGAGCTCTCCCGGCGGCATTCGGACTGGTCGCGGCGGTCGCCTACCATCACTACGACACGGTCTACCGCATCCGCGGCAACGCGGGCGCGCCCCCGCACTGGCTCGTGCGGACGATCGGCGGCCACGACGGCCGGGTGCTGCTGACCGCGGTCCTGGCCGCCGTCCTGGCGACGCGCGCCGCGGACTTCCGCTTCGCGCTCACCGCCCTGGCCGTCGCCGTGGCAACCGTGGTGCTCGCCGAGAGCATCCGCTTCTGGGTCTCCTCCGGGGCACCCGCCGTACATGACGAAGGAGAACCAGCATGATCGGCCTTGTCCTCGCTGCCGGTGCCGGACGCCGCCTGCGTCCCTACACCGACACCCTGCCCAAGGCCCTCGTGCCCGTCGGCCCCGAGGGCGACGAGGAGAGCCTGACGGTCCTCGACCTGACCCTCGGCAACTTCGCCGCCGTCGGCCTCACCGAGGTCGCGATCGTCGTCGGCTACCGCAAGGAGGCCGTCTACGAGCGCCGCGAGGCCCTGGAGGCCAAGTACGGGCTCTCGATCACGCTGATCGACAACGACAAGGCAGAGGAGTGGAACAACGCCTACTCCCTGTGGTGCGCGCGCGAGGTCCTCGGCCGCGGTGTGATCCTCGCCAACGGCGACACCGTCCACCCGGTCTCCGTCGAGGAGACCCTCCTCGCCGCCCGCGGCGACGGCAAGAAGATCATCCTCGCCCTCGACACGGTCAAGAGCCTGGCCGACGAGGAGATGAAGGTCGTCACCGCCGACGGCCGCGGCGTGCAGAAGATCACCAAGCTGATGGACCCGGCCGACGCCACCGGCGAGTACATCGGCGTCACCCTCATCGAGCCCGAGGCCGCCCAGGCCCTCGCCGAGGCCCTGAAGACCACCTTCGAGCGCGACCCGGACCTCTACTACGAGGACGGCTACCAGCAGCTCGTCAACGACGGCTTCGCGATCGACGTGGCCCCCATCGGCGACGTCAGGTGGGTGGAGATCGACAACCACGACGACCTCGCCAAGGGCCGGACGATCGCATGCCAGTACTGACGAGGCTCATCCCCTCCCCGGTCGTCGTCGACATCAGCCGGGGCGCCATGGACGACCTGGCCGGCCTCCTGGCCGACCAGCGGATCTCCGCGTCCGGCAAGCTGGCCATCGCCATCAGCGGCGGCTCCGGCCAGGTACTGCGCACCAAGCTGGAGCCGGTGCTGCCGCACGCCGACTGGTACGCGGTCGTCGACGGCACCATCGACTCGGCCGTCAAGCTCGCCGACGACATAAAGGGCCGCCGCTACGACGCCGTCGTGGGCCTGGGCGGCGGCAAGATCATCGACGTGGCGAAGTACGCCGCGGCGCGGGTCGGCCTGCCCATGGTGGCCGTCGCCACCAATCTGTCCCACGACGGCATCTGCTCGCCGGTCGCTACCCTCGACAACGACAACGGCCGCGGCTCCTACGGCGTGCCCACCCCGATCGCGATGGTCATCGACCTCGACGTGATCAAGGAGGCTCCCGTCCGGTTCGTCCGCGCCGGCATCGGCGACGCCCTCTCCAACATCTCCGCCATCGCCGACTGGGAGCTGTCGCACGAGGTCAACGGCGAGGCCGTCGACGGCCTCGCCGCCGCGATGGCCCGCACCGCCGGCGAGGCCGTGCTGCGCCACCCCGGCGGCTGCGGCGACGACGAGTTCCTCACGGTCCTCGCCGAGTCCCTCGTCCTGACCGGCATCGCCATGTCGATCAGCGGGGACACCCGCCCCGCCTCCGGTGCCTGCCACGAGATCAGCCACGCCTTCGACCTGCTCCACCCCGGGCGCTCCGCGCTCCACGGCGAGCAGGTCGGCCTCGGCGCCGCCTTCGCGATGCACCTGCGGGGCGCCGTCGAGCAGTCCGGGCTCTTCGCCGAGGTGCTGCGCCGCCACGGCCTGCCGGTCCTCCCCGAGGAGATCGGCTTCAGCGCGGAGGAGTTCGTCGCCGCGGTCGAGTACGCACCCCAGACCCGCCCCGGGCGTTTCACGATCCTGGAGCACCGCAACCTGTCCGCCGCCGATATCAGGGACGCTTACGCCGACTATGCCAAGACCATCCGTAGCTGAGCTCCGGCCCGTCGTTCACCCGGAGGGCGTGAAGGACCGGCGCAGCGGCGAGCACTGGGGCGGCCGCCTGTACATGCGCGAGGTCTCCCTGCGCATCACCCGCCTCCTGGTCACCACCAAGGTCACGCCGAACCAGCTGACCTACGTGATGACCCTGGCGGGCGTCCTCGCGCTGCCCGCGCTGCTCGTGCCGGGCGTCTGGGGCGCCGTCCTCGGCGTGGTCGCCGTCCAGCTCTACCTGCTGCTGGACTGCGTCGACGGCGAGGTCGCCCGCTGGAAGAAGCAGTACTCCCTCTCCGGGGTCTACCTGGACCGGGTCGGCGCCTACCTGTGCGACGCGGCCGTCCTGGTCGGCCTCGGCCTGCGCGCCGCCGACCTGTGGGGCGGCGGCCGGATCGACTGGCTGTGGGCCTTCCTCGGCACCCTCGCGGCGCTCGGCGCGATCCTGATCAAGGCGGAGACCGACCTGGTCGGCGTCGCCCGGCACCAGGGCGGGCTGCCCCCGGTCAAGGAGGCCGCCGCCGAGCCGCGCTCCTCCGGCATGGCCCTGGCCCGCCGGGCCGCTGCCGCCCTCAAGTTCCACCGCCTGATCCTCGGCATAGAGGCCTCGCTGCTGATCCTGCTGCTGGCCGTGCTGGACCAGATCCAGGGCGGCCTGTACTTCACCCGCCTCGGCGTGGCCGTCCTGGCCGGCATCGCGCTGCTGCAGACGGTGCTCCACCTCGTGTCCGTCCTCGCCTCCAGCAGGCTGCGGTGAGCGCCCCGCTGCGCGTCGGCGCGGTCGTCATCACCATGGGCAACCGCCCCGACGAGCTGAAGGCGCTCCTCGACTCCGTCGCCCGCCAGGAGGGCGACCCGGTCGAGGTCGTCGTCGTCGGCCAGGGCGTGGACCCCGCGGCTTTCGCCGACCCCGCGGCCGGCGTGCGCACCGTCGCCCTGCCCGAGAACCTCGGCATCCCCGGCGGCCGCAACGTCGGCATCGAGGCCTTCGGCCCCGGCGGCAGCGACGTCGACATCCTGCTCTTCCTCGACGACGACGGGCTGCTGGAGCGCACCGACACCGCCGAGCTGTGCCGCCGCGCCTTCGCGGAGGACCCCCGGCTGGGCATCGTCAGCTTCCGCATCGCCGATCCGGAGACCGGCACCACTCAGCGGCGGCACGTGCCCCGGCTGCGCGCCTCGGACCCGATGCGGTCCTCCCGGGTCACCACCTTCCTCGGCGGCGCCAACGCCGTGCGGACCGCGGTCCTCGGCCAGGTCGGCACCCTCCCGGCGGAGTTCTTCTACGCCCACGAGGAGACCGACCTGGCCTGGCGGGCCCTCGACGCCGGGTGGATGATCGACTACCGGGCGGACATGGTGCTGCTGCACCCGGCGACCGCCCCCTCCCGGCACGCGGTCTACCACCGTATGGTGGCCCGTAACAGGGTGTGGCTCGCCCGCCGCAACCTGCCCCTCCCGCTGGTCCCGGTCTACGTGGGCGTCTGGCTGCTGCTGACGCTCCTGCGCAGGCCCTCCGGGCCGGCGCTCAAGGCGTGGTTCGGCGGCTTCAGGGAGGGCTGGACCACCCCCTGCGGTCCCCGGCGCCCGATGAGGTGGCGTACGGTCTGGCGGCTGACCCGGCTGGGTCGACCGCCTGTCATCTGACACGCTGGCGTTTGAGAACATGGCGCGACCAGGGACAGAGCGCCTCTCGTCCCCGGTCCGCCTCTGCCGCATCGTGAAGACGGAAAGTTTCAACTTGTGAGTGACACAACCCAGGATGGCGCCCTCGCCACGAGCAAGCCGCCGTCCGAAGACGCGGGGCTGACCCCTGCTGAGCTCGCCAGGAAGTACGGCCTGTCCGTCAGCGGTGCCCGGCCGAGCCTGCCCGGCTACGTGCGGCAGCTCTGGGAGCGGCGCCACTTCATCATGGCGTTCTCCCGGGCCAAGCTGGTCGCCCAGTACAGCCAGGCCAAGCTCGGCCAGCTGTGGCAGGTGGCGACGCCGCTGCTCAACGCGCTCGTGTACTACCTGATCTTCGGCCTCATCCTGAACGCGGGCCGCGGCATGGAGAAGGGGGTCTACATCCCCTTCCTCGTCATCGGCATCTTCGTCTTCACGTTCACGCAGAGCTCGCTGATGGCGGGCGTGCGGGCCATCCCGTCCAACCTGGGCCTGGTCCGCGCCCTGCACTTCCCGCGCGCCTCCCTGCCGATCTCCTTCTCGATGCAGCAGCTCCAGCAGCTGATGTACTCGATGATCGTCGTGCTGGTCGTCGCGGTCATCTTCGGCAGCTACCCCTCGCTGTCGTGGCTGCTGGTGATCCCCGCCCTGGTGCTCCAGTTCGTCTTCAACACCGGCCTCGCGCTGATCTTCGCGCGCATGGGCGCCAAGACCCCGGACCTCGCCCAGCTGATGCCGTTCCTGACGCGCACCTGGATGTACGCCTCCGGCGTCATGTTCTCGATCAACGAGATGCTCAAGGACCGCCCGGCGTGGATCGCGGACGTCCTCCAGTGGAACCCCGCGGCGATCTACATGGACCTGATCCGCTTCGCGCTGATCGACGGCTACGGCAGCGAGAACCTCCCGCCGCACGTCTGGGCCTTCGCCGTCGGCTGGGCCGTCGTCATCGGCCTCGGCGGCTTCGTGTACTTCTGGAAGGCTGAGGAGCGCTACGGCCGTGGCTGAGAACAACAGGGGCTCGATCCCCACCGTCATCGCCGACGACGTGCACATCGTCTACCGCGTCAACACCGGCAGCTCCGGCCGCGGCAGCGCCACGGCGGCGCTCAGCAAGATACTCCGCAGGGGCAAGGGAGACGCGCCCGGCGTCCGCCGCGTCCACGCCGTGCGCGGGGTGTCCTTCACCGCCTACCGCGGCGAGGCCATCGGCCTCATCGGCTCCAACGGCTCCGGCAAGTCGACGCTGCTGCGCGCCATCGCGGGCCTGCTGCCCTGCGAGTCCGGCAAGGTCTACACCGACGGCCAGCCGTCGCTGCTCGGCGTCAACGCGGCCCTGATGAACGACCTCACGGGCGAGCGGAACGTCGTCCTCGGCGGCCTGGCCATGGGCATGAGCCGCGAGCAGATCCACGAGCGGTACCAGGACATCGTCGATTTCTCCGGAATCAACGACAAGGGCGACTTCATCTCCCTGCCGATGCGCACGTACTCCTCCGGCATGGCCGCACGCCTGCGCTTTTCCATCGCGGCGGCCAAGGACCACGACGTGCTGATGATCGACGAGGCGCTCGCCACCGGCGACCGCAAGTTCCAGGTGCGCTCCGAGGCGCGGATCCGCGAGCTGCGCCAGCAGGCCGGAACCGTCTTCCTGGTGAGCCACAACAACAAGTCGATCCGCGATACCTGCAGCCGCGTCCTGTGGCTGGAGAAGGGCGAACTCCTGATGGACGGGCCCACCGACGAGGTGGTCTCGGCATACGAGAAGGCGTCCGGTCACTGAACGTGACGGCATGGGGCCCCCGCCGCGCCGAGCAGCGGGGGTCCTCGCATGTCCCGGCCCTGCGCGGGACATTTCACGCCCGACATTCGGTGGCGCAGTGAATACCCCAGAGCGTTCCGCGGCGTTGTACAGCGTAAGCTGGGGCGGTCTTGAATCGCGGCAAGAGGGGACGATTCCCCGCAGGTGAACGGCCTGGGACCCCCCGGGGAAAGTCCGGCGGCGTGTCCGAAATAGGATGCATTGGGTCGGCAGTGTAGAACGGGAGATATGACGGCAATGGCTACGGGAATTCTCCGGCCCCCAGGCATTACGGCCGTCCCCGCCGCGGGCGGCGGGCGGTGACCCCGGCGCACGGCATCCGTCCCCGGCCGGCCCCGGCCCCCGACGCCCACACGAGCGCCACCCTCGACAAGGCCCGGACGGAGAACTTCCCCGTGGCCCCCGCGTTCCTCCCGCGCGCCTGGCGCGACGGCCTGACCGCCGTCTACGGATACGCCCGCCTCGTCGACGACATCGGCGACGGCGACCTCGCCCCCGGCGGCCGCGACGCCGTCCTCCTCGGCCTCGATGCCGCCGCCGCGGACGACCGGCCGGCGATGCTCGACGCCCTCGAAGCCGACCTGGGGCGCGTCTTCGCCGCCGGGCCACCGCCCCGCCACCCGCTCCTCGCGGCCCTGCGGCCCGTCGTCCGCGACCACGGCCTCACCCCCGAGCCGTTCCGCGCCCTGATCGAGGCCAACCGCCAGGACCAGCACACCACGCGCTACGCGACGTACGGCGACCTCCTCGCCTACTGCGAGCTGTCCGCGAACCCCGTCGGCCGCCTCGTCCTCGGCCTGACCGGCACCGCCACCCCCGAGCGGATCCGCCGGTCCGACGCGATCTGCACCGCCCTCCAGATCGTCGAACACCTCCAGGACGTCTCCGAGGACCTGCGCCGCGACCGCATCTACCTCCCCGCCGAGGACATGCGCCGCTTCCGCGTCGGCGAGGCCGACCTCGCCGCACCGACCGCCGGCGCCTCCGTCCGCTCCCTCATCGCCCACGAGGCCGCCCGCGCCCGGGACCTCCTCGACGAGGGCACCCCGCTCGTCGGCAGCGTCCGCGGCCGCCTGCGCCTGCTCCTCGCCGGCTTCACCGGCGGCGGCCGCGCCGCCCTGCGCGCCATCGCCGACGCCGGTTTCGACGTCCTGCCCGGCCCGCCCAAGCCCACCGGGAGCGGCCTGCTCCGCGAGGTGGCCGCCGTCCTGCGCACCGCGCCGAGAAAGGGGTGAGCCCGACCGTGGAGGGTTCCGCACACACCACCGCGCCGTCCGCGCAGGTCCAGGCTGCCTACAGCTACTGCGAGGCCGTCACCGGCACGCAGGCGCGCAACTTCGCCTACGGCATCAGGCTGCTGCCCGCCGACAAGCGGCAGGCCATGTCCGCGCTCTACGCCTTCTCCCGGCGCGTCGACGACATCGGCGACGGCACCCTGCCGCCCGACGCCAAGCTCGCCCGCCTGGAGGAGACCCGCGCCCTGCTCGGCAGGGTCCGCTCCGGCGCCGTCGACGAGGACGACACCGACCCCGTCGCGGTCGCCCTCGCCCACGCCGCCCGCCGCTTCCCCATCCCCCTCGGCGGACTCGACGAGCTCATCGACGGCGTCCTCATGGACGTCCGCGGCGAGACCTACGCCACCTGGGACGACCTGAAGACCTACTGCCGCTGCGTCGCCGGAGCCATCGGCCGGCTCTCCCTCGGCGTCTTCGGCACCACCGCCGGCGCCGGGCCCCGAGCCGAGCACGCCTCCGCATACGCCGACACCCTCGGCCTCGCCCTCCAGCTCACCAACATCCTGCGCGACGTCCGCGAGGACGCCGGCAACGGCCGCACCTACCTGCCCGCCGAGGACCTCGCCAAGTTCGGCTGCGACCCGGCCGACTTCCGCACCGGCCGGCTCCCCGCCTCCGCCGACTTCGCCGGACTCGTCCACCACGAAGTCCGCCGCGCCCGCGCCCTGTTCGCCGAGGGCTACCGGCTGCTGCCGCTCCTCGACCGCCGCAGCGGGGCCTGCGTCGCCGCGATGGCCGGCATCTACCGCCGCCTCCTCGACCGCATCGAACGCGAACCGGACGCCGTCCTCCGCGGCCGCGTCTCGCTGCCCACCCACGAGAAGGCGTACGTCGCCGTCCGCGGCCTGTCCGGCCTCGACGCGCGGACCATCACCCGCCAGAGCACGCGGAGGCGCACCCGATGACCCCCACGACCGGCTCCGAGGACCCCGCCCGCACCGCCGGCCGGCGCGCCGTCGTCGTCGGCGGCGGCCTCGCCGGCACCACCGCGGCCCTCGAACTCGCCGACGCCGGCCTGCAGGTGACCCTCCTGGAGGGCCGCCCCCGCCTCGGCGGCCTCGCGTTCTCCTTCAAGCGCGGCGACCTCACCGTCGACAACGGCCAGCACGTCTACCTCCGCTGCTGCACCGCCTACCGGTGGTTCCTCGACCGGGTCGGCGGCGCCGCCCTCGCCCCGCTCCAGGACCGGCTCGACGTCCCCGTCCTCGACGTCGCCCACCCCCGCGGCCCCCGCCTCGGCCGGCTGCGCCGCAACGCCCTGCCGGTCCCCCTGCACCTGGCGGCCTCCCTCGCCCGCTACCCCCACCTCACGCCTGCCGAACGCGCCGGAGTCGGCCGCGCCGCCCTCGCCCTGGGCCGCCTCGACCCCGCCGACCCGGCCCTCGACGGCATCGACTTCGCGACCTGGCTGGGCCGCCACGGGCAGAGCCCGCGCACCGTCGAGGCCCTGTGGGACCTCATCGGCGTCGCCACCCTCAACGCCACCGCCGACCGCTCCTCCCTCGGCCTGGCCGCCATGGTCTTCAAGACCGGCCTGCTCTCCGGCAACGGCGCCGCCGACATCGGCTGGGCCCGCGTCCCCCTCGGCCACCTGCACGACACCCTCGCCCGCGCGTCCCTCGACGCCGCCGGCGTCCGCACCGAACTGCGCGCCCGCGCCGCCTCGCTCACCCGCACCGCGGACGGCGCCTGGCAGGTCGCCACCGAGGACGGCACCCTCGACGCGGACACCGTCGTCCTCGCCGTCCCCCAGCGCGAGGCCCACGCACTGCTCCCGCCCGGCGCCCTCGCCGACCCCGACCGGCTCCTCGACATCGACACCGCCCCCATCCTCAACGTCCACGTCGTCTACGACCGCAAGGTGCTCCGGCAGCCCTTCTTCGCCGCCCTCGGCACCCCCGTCCAGTGGGTGTTCGACCGCACCGACTCCTCCGGACTGCCCGACGGCGGCCAGTACCTCGCCGTCTCCCAGTCCGCCGCCCAGGACGACATCGACGAACCGGTCTCCGTGCTGCGCGCCAAGTACCTCCCCGAACTGGAGCGCCTCCTGCCCGCCGCACGGGGCGCGAAGGTACGGGACTTCTTCGTGACCCGGGAGCGGACCGCCACGTTCGCCCCCACCCCCGGCGTCGGCCGGCTCCGCCCCGGCGCGCGGACCGACACGCCGGGCCTCTATCTCGCCGGTGCGTGGACCGCCACCGGCTGGCCCGCGACCATGGAGAGTGCCGTCCGGAGCGGATGGGACGCGGCGCACGCCGCCCTCACCGCGCTCGGCCGCCACCGCGCCCACCCCCTGACGGAGGCGGCATGACGATCATCAGCACGAACGGCAGCGCAGCACGCACAGGAAACAGAGGAGAGCCAGTGAACCCGGGGAACCCGGCTGTCGAGAACACGGATGCCGGCAAGGGAGCCGCGCAGGCGGCCGCGGCGGACACGCTCGCCCTCCTGGAGCGCGGGCGCACGCTGTCCACCCCCGTGCTCCGCGCCGCGGTCGACCGGCTCGCCGCGCCCATGGACACCGTCGCCGCCTACCACTTCGGCTGGATCGACGCCCACGGCAACCCGGCGGACGGCGACGGCGGCAAGGCCGTCCGCCCCGCCCTCGCCCTGCTGTCCGCCGAGGCCGCCGGCGCCCCCGCCGAGGTCGGCATCCCCGGCGCCGTGGCCGTTGAACTCGTCCACAACTTCTCGCTGCTGCACGACGACCTGATGGACGGCGACGAGCAGCGCCGCCACCGCGACACCGTCTGGAAGGTCCACGGCCCCGCCCAGGCCATCCTCGTCGGCGACGCCCTCTTCGCCCTCGCCAACGAGATCCTGCTGGAGCTCGGCACCGTCGAGGCCGGCCGCGCCACCCGCCGCCTGACGACGGCCACCCGCAAGCTCATCGACGGGCAGGCGCAGGACATCTCCTACGAGCACCGCGAGCGCGTGAGCGTCGAGGAGTGCCTGGAGATGGAGGGCAACAAGACCGGCGCCCTCCTCGCCTGCGCCGTCTCCATCGGTGCCGTCCTCGGCGGCGCCGACGACCGCACCGCCGACAAGCTGGAGGAGTACGGCTACCACCTCGGCCTCGCCTTCCAGGCCGTCGACGACCTCCTCGGCATCTGGGGCGACCCCGAGTCCACCGGCAAGCAGACCTGGAGCGACCTGCGGCAGCGCAAGAAGTCCCTCCCGGTCGTCGCCGCCCTCGCCGCAGGCGGCCCCGCCGCCGAGGAACTCGGCGAACTCCTCGCCGCCGACGCCAAGAGCAACGACTTCGAGAACTTCTCCGAGGAGGAGTTCGCCGCCCGCGCCGCCCTCATCGAAGCGGCCGGCGGCCGCGCCTGGACCGCGGAGGAGGCGCGCCGCCAGCACGCCGTCGCCATCCGGGCCCTCGACGGCGTCGACATGCCCCAGCGGGTCCGCGACCAGCTGACCGCCCTCGCCGACTTCGTCGTCGTACGCAAGAAGTGACCGCCACCCTCGTCACCCGGGTACGGATATGACGCGCGAGTCGCCGGCCGGCGCCCCCACCTGAGCGGCGCCGGCCGACGGCAGACCCCAGCACAGCAGAAGCCACTGCACGTTAAGGGGAAGCCATGACAGCGACGACCGACGGCACCGGCTCCCGGGACGCCGATCCGGAGGACACCACCACGGCCCCGCCGCCCGCCGGCACGGCCCGTACCGGCCTGCGCGCCGGCTCCCGCACGGGCAACCGGGGCGGGGCCGGCCGCACCGCCCCCGCCCGCCCCGCCGGCGCGGACCTCCCGCAGCCCGCCGGGCCGCCCGGCGTCCACGACGCCGCCGCGCGGGCCGTGCGCCACCTCCTCGACCGGCAGGACCCGGCCGGCTGGTGGAAGGGCGACCTGGAGACCAACGTCACCATGGACGCCGAGGACCTGCTGCTGCGCCAGTTCCTCGGCATCCGCGACGAGGCCACCACCGCGGCCGCCGCCCGCCACATCCGCGGCGGCCAGCGCGCCGACGGCACCTGGGCCACCTTCCACGACGGCCCCCCCGACCTGTCCGCCACCGTCGAGGCGTACGTCGCCCTGCGCCTGGCCGGCGACGCACCCGAAGCCCCCCACATGGCCCGCGCCTCCGCCTGGATCCGCGCCCACGGCGGCATCGCCGCCGCCCGCGTCTTCACCCGGATCTGGCTCGCCCTCTTCGGCTGGTGGAGCTGGGACCACCTGCCCGAACTCCCGCCCGAACTGGTCTTCCTGCCGCCCTGGGTGCCGCTGAACATCTACGACTTCGGCTGCTGGGCCCGGCAGACCATCGTCCCGCTGACGGTCGTCTCGGCGCTCCGCCCCGTCCGCCCCGGGCCCTTCGCCCTGGACGAGCTCCACACCGACGCGCGCCGGCCCGTCCCTCCCCGCACCTACGCCCCCCTTGCCACCTGGGACGGGCTCTTCCAGCGCATGGACCGGGCCCTGCACCTCTACCGCCGGTTCGCGCCGCGCCCGCTGCGCCAGGCGGCCATGGACGCCGCCGCCCGCTGGATCATCGAACGGCAGGAGAACGACGGCTGCTGGGGCGGCATCCAGCCCCCGGCCGTCTACTCCCTGATCGCCCTCCACCTCCTCGGCTACGACCTCGGGCACCCCGTGATGCGGGCCGGCCTGGACTCCCTGGACCGCTTCGCCGTCTGGCGCGAGGACACCGCCCCCGGCCCCGACGGCCTCCCCGCCGGCCCCGCACCCGTCCGCATGGTCGAGGCCTGCCAGTCCCCGGTCTGGGACACCTGCCTCGCCGCGATCGCCCTCGCGGACGCAGGCCTGCCCCCCGACCACCCGGCCCTCGTCAAGGCCGCCGACTGGATGCTCGGCGAGGAGATCACCCGCACCGGCGACTGGGCCGTCCGCAGACCCGGACTCGCCCCCGGAGGCTGGGCGTTCGAGTTCCACAACGACAACTACCCCGACATCGACGACACCGCCGAAGTGGTCCTCGCCCTGCGCCGCGTCGCCCACCCCGACCCCGACCGCCTGGACGCCGCCGTCGACCGCGCCGTCACCTGGACCCTCGGCATGCAGTCCGGCGACGGCGCCTGGGCCGCCTTCGACGCCGACAACACCAGCACCCTGCCCAACCGGCTGCCCTTCTGCGACTTCGGGGAGGTCGTCGACCCGCCCTCCGCCGACGTCACCGCCCATGTCGTCGAGATGCTCGCCGCCGAGGGCCGCGCCCACGACCCGCGCACCCGCCGCGGCATCACCTGGCTCCTCGACCGGCAGGAGCCCGACGGGAGCTGGTTCGGCCGCTGGGGCACCAACTACGTCTACGGCACCGGCTCCGTCCTCCCGGCCCTCGCCGCCGCCGGAATCCCGGCCTCCCACCCCGCCGTCCGGCGCGCCGTCGCCTGGCTGGAGTCCGTACAGAACGACGACGGCGGCTGGGGCGAGGACCAGCGCTCCTACCAGGACCCCCGGACCTGGGCCGGACGCGGAGCCTCCACCCCCTCGCAGACCGCCTGGGCGCTGATGGCGCTCCTGGCCGCCGGGGAGCGCGGCAGCAAGGCCGTCGAACGCGGCATCGCCCACCTCGTGCGCACCCAGCTCCCCGACGGCACCTGGGACGAGCCGCACTTCACGGGCACCGGCTTCCCCTGGGACTTCTCCATCAACTACCACCTCTACCGGCACGTGTTCCCGCTCACCGCCCTCGGCCGCTACCTGTACGGGGACCCCTTCACGCCCGGGACGCACTGATGCCCGCAGCCGCCCGGCCCGGCGCCCCCGCGACCGCCCCGCTGCTCGTCGCCTGCGCCCTGCGCATCGAGCGGGCCGCCCTCGGCGGCGGACGGGGGGCACCGCCCGGCACCACCGTCCTGCGCACCGGGATGGGGCCGCGGGCCGCCGAGCGGGCCGTCGTACGGGCCCTGGCGGCGCCGGAGCTGGCCGGGGCGGCCGTCCTCGCCACCGGGTTCTGCGCCGGGCTCGTCCCCGGCATGCACCCCGGCGACCTCGTCGTCGCCGAGGAGGCCCGCGACCCCCGGGGAACCGTCGCCTGCACCGGCGTTTCCCGGCTCGCGGAGGCGCTGGCCCGCGCCGCACCCGGCTGCACCGTGCACACCGGGGTCCTGACCGGCTCCGACCACGTCGTCCGCGGGCAGGAGCGGGCCCGGCTGCGCGCCGGGGGCGCCATCGGCGTCGACATGGAGTCGGCGGCCACCCTGTGGGCCGCGAGCCGGGCCGCCGGCGCGGACGGCGCGATCCGCCCCGTTGCGGCCGTCCGGGTGGTCGTGGACGCCCCGGAGCACGAGCTCGTCCGCATCGGCACCCTCCGCGGTGGAATATCGGCCTTCCGTGTACTGCGTGCCCTACTGCCTGCTTTTCACGACTGGCACCGTTCTTCGCCGCTCCCCAGGAGGTGAGCCAGATGGCCATGCCGCTGCGACAGTCCATCAGGGTCGGGACCTATCTGCTCGAACAGAAGCTCCGCAAGCGCGACAAGTTCCCCCTGATCGTCGAGTTGGAGCCGCTCTACGCCTGCAACCTGGCCTGTGAGGGCTGCGGGAAGATCCAGCACCCGGCGGGGGTGCTCAAACAGCGCATGCCGGTCGCCCAGGCGGTCGGAGCCGTCCTGGAGTCCGGGGCGCCGATGGTGTCCATCGCGGGCGGGGAGCCGCTGATGCACCCGCAGATCGACGAGATCGTCCGCCAGTTGACAGCCCGCCGCAAGTACGTCTTCCTGTGCACGAACGCGCTGCTGCTCCGCAAGAAGATCGCCAAGTTCGCCCCGTCCCCCTACTTCGCCTTCGCCGTGCACATCGACGGGCTGCGCGAGCGCCACGACGAGTCCGTGGCCAAGGAGGGCGTCTTCGACGAGGCCGTCGAGGCCATCAGGGAGGCGAAGAGGCGCGGGTTCCGGGTGACGACGAACTCCACGTTCTTCAACACCGACACCCCGCAGACGGTCATCGAGGTGCTGAACTACCTCAACGACGACCTCCAGGTCGACGAAATGATGATCTCACCCGCCTACGCCTACGAAAAGGCACCCGACCAGGAGCACTTCCTGGGCGTCGACCAGACGAGAGAACTCTTCAGGAAGGCCTTCGCAGGCGGAAACCGCCGCCGCTGGCGCCTCAACCACTCGCCGCTCTTCCTGGACTTCCTGGAGGGCCGGGCCGATTTCCCCTGCACCGCCTGGGCCATTCCCAATTACTCCCTCTTCGGCTGGCAGCGCCCCTGCTACCTGATGAGCGACGGGTACGTGCCCACCTACCGGGAGCTGGTCGAGGAGACCGACTGGAGCAGGTACGGCCGCGGCAAGGACCCGCGGTGCGCTAACTGCATGGCGCACTGCGGCTACGAGCCGACCGCCGTCCTCGCCACCATGGGCTCGCTGAAGGAGTCGCTGCGCGCGGCCCGCGAGACGCTCGGCGGCAGCCGGGCCGGCCGGCGGTGACCGGGGGAGCGGGCTCCGGTTTCGACCTGCGGGCCCTGCTGGCCGAGCGCGGCGCCGAGGGGTACGAGCTGCACGCGCGCCACCTCAACCCGCAACTGCCCCGGATGCTGCACACCATCGGCTTCGACAGGGTCTACGAGCGGGCCGAGGGCGCCCATTTCTGGGACGCCGAGGGCAACGACCACCTGGACATGCTGGCCGGGTTCGGGGTCATGGGGCTCGGCCGCCACCACCCGGTGGTGCGCCGGGCGCTGCACGACGTCCTCGACGCCGGACTCGCCGACCTGACCCGCTTCGACTGCCCGCCGCTGCCGGGCCTGCTCGCGGAGCGGCTGCTCTCGTACAGCCCCCACCTGGACCGCGTCTTCTTCGGCAACAGCGGCACCGAGGCCGTCGAGGCCGCCCTGAAGTTCGCCCGGTACGCCACCGGGCGGCCCAGGGTCCTCTACTGCGACCACGCCTTCCACGGGCTGACGGCCGGCGCGCTGTCGGTCAACGGGGAGCGCGGCTTCCGCAACGGCTTCGCGCCACTGCTGCCCGACACCCGGATCCCGCTCGGCGACCTGGCCGCCCTGGAGCGGGAGCTGCTCCGGGGGGACGTGGCCGCGTTCGTCGTCGAGCCCGTCCAGGGCAAGGGTGTGCACGCCGCCCCGCCGGGCTTCCTGGCCGCCGCCCAGGAGCTGCTGCACCGGCACAAGGCGCTGCTCATCGCCGACGAGGTGCAGACCGGCATCGGACGTACCGGCGACTTCTACGCGTACCAGCACGAGCCGGGCGTCGAACCGGACCTGGTGTGCGTCGCCAAGGCGCTGTCCGGGGGGTACGTCCCCGTCGGCGCCACCCTGGGCCGGGACTGGATCTTCCGCAAGGTGTACTCCTCCATGGACCGGGTGCTCGTCCACTCCGCCAGCTTCGGCTCCAACGCGCAGGCGATGGCGGCCGGGCTCGCCGTGCTCGCCGTCATGGAGGACGAGCAGCTGGTGGCCCGCGCCCGTGCGATGGGCGAGCTGCTGCGCGGGCGGCTCGCCGCACTCGTCGGCGACTACGAGCTGCTGCACGAGGTGCGGGGGCGGGGCCTGATGATCGGCATCGAGTTCGGGCGGCCGTCGTCGCTGGGGCTGCGCAGCCGGTGGACGGTGCTCCAGGCCGCCCGCAAGGGGCTCTTCGCCCAGATGGTCGTGGTGCCGCTGCTGCGCAGGCACCGGATCCTGACCCAGGTGTCGGGGGACCGCCTGGAGGTCATCAAGCTGATTCCGCCGCTGGTGATCGACGAGGCGGACGTCGACCGGTTCGTCGGGGCCTTCCGCGAGGTCATGGACGAGGCGCACGACGGGGGCGGGCTGATGTGGGAGTTCGGGCGGACGCTCGTCAGGCAGGCGGCCGCGGGGAGCTGAGCGGTCCGGGGGCGCCGGCGGCCGGCCGGCGCCCTCAGGCCCCGGGAGCTCAGGCGAGCAGCCGGTCGCGGAGGCGGTCCAGGGTGGCGGGGGCCAGGCGCAGGCCCTCGGCCAGGTAGCGGTCGGTGCCGCCCCAGTGCGCGTCGATGGTGTCGAAGGCCGCGGCCAGGTACGCGGCGCGGGCGTCGAAGAGCGGCGCGAGCAGTTCCGTCGCCTCGGGGGAGCGGGCCTCGGGGATGCCGCTGCCGGGGCGCACGCGGTAGCGGCGGTGCGGGGCGTTCGACTCCAGGTAGTCCGCCAGGATCGCCTCCCGCTCCACCCCCAGTGCGAGGAGCGTGACGGCGACCGCCACCCCGGCCCGGTCCTTGCCTGCGGCGCAGTGCATGAGCGCCGGGACGCTGTCCTCGGCCAGCGCGTGCAGTACCCGGCCGTGCTCGGCGGTGCGCTCCACGACCATCGCGCGGTAGGAGGCGGTCATCCGCGCGGCGGCCCTGCCGTCGCCGAGGATGCCGCGGAGCTGCTCGGTGTCGCCGTCGCGCACCATCGACCAGAAGTCCGCGCCGGCGGCCGGGTCGGAGAGCGGGATGTTCAGGTTGCGCACGCCGGCGAGCGGGATGTCGGGCCCCTCCAGGGCCTGGTCGACGGCGTTGCGGAAGTCGAAGACGGTGTGCAGGCACAGCGATTCGAGGAACTCTGCATCGGTTTCGGTGGCATGCGCCAGATGTCCGCTTCGGTAGAGTCGTCCCGACCTGACCCGGCGTCCGTCGAGGGTCGGGAGGCCGCCCACGTCGCGGAAGTTGCGTACGCCGGCCAGTTGCGGCTCGGGCGCCGGTCCGGCCGGAGGGGGCGTGGGTATCTGCTGGGTCACGTGGATCCTCCGCATCGTCACCGGATGTCCGAATTGAGCTGCTTGGGGCCAACGTGCCGCTGTCGGAGGGGGGATCGGGCGCAGCCCCGTGAGCCAGATCATACGGTGACCGTGCGTGCCCGAGAAGGAAACGCGAAAGCCCCGGCCGGAAGGCCTGTTGGCACAAGCGAATGGACACAGGGTGACCGGAATTCCGCCGGAAACGCGTTCCTGTGAATCCGTCAGGTAATTCGCGGCTTGTTCCGTCCCGTCGGACTGGATTACCTTCGCGACCGATCCGGACGGACCGCCTAATCCTGCCGCCGCCCGGAAACCGCACTCGACCATTCACGCGACCGGCAGGAGCGGGGGAACCAGGTAGGCCGCCGTCGCCGGAGTTCCCCCTCCGGAAACGGCTCGGGGTGAAGCCGCGCACGTCCCGCTCGCGGGGCCGTGCCGGCCGGACAGCTCCCGGTCCGAACCCGACAGCTCACCTCGCAGGCGCCGGAGAGGAATCCGCCATGCCGGCCAAGGGCAAGCACCGCCGTCCGAAGTCCCGCTCGATAGCCCGGGGCTTCGCCGCCGCCGGAACCGGGGGCGCCGCGCTCGCGCTCCCGCTCGTCGGCGCCGCCGGCGCCCACGCGGCTCCCGCCGCCGCCCCGCACGCCCCCTCGGCGGTGCAGGCGCAGCCCATTGCCGCCGCACCGGCCGCCGCCCCCGCCCCCGCCGTGTACACCGTCGTGCCGGGGGACTGCCTCTCCACCATCGCCGCGGACCGGGGCGTCGAGGGCGGCTGGCAGCAGCTGTACGCCGACAACCGGGAGGCCGTCGGCGCCGACCCGTCGCTGATCCACCCCGGCCTCCGGCTCAGCCTCGGCGCGCCGGGCGGCGCCGGCGCCGCGGCGCCGGCCCAGGCCGCAAAGCCCGCCGGCAAGCCCGCCGCCGCGCCGAAGAAGCAGGCCCCGGCCCCGGCGGCAGCAGCCGCCGCCGGCCAGCGCACCGCCAAGGCCGCAGCCGACCGGCAGGCCGCCGCCCCGAAGGCGTCCGCCCCGAAGGCCGCCGCACCCGTCGCCGCCGGCGCCTTCGTCGCCCCCGTCGGCGGCGGCGTCTCCACCGCGTACAGGATGTCCGGCGCCATGTGGTCCAGCGGCTACCACACCGGCGTCGACTTCATCGCAAGCTCCGGCACCCCGGTCCGCGCCGTCGGCGCCGGCACCGTCGTCTCCGCCGGCTGGGGAGGCGCGTACGGCAACGAGGTCGTCATCCGGCACGCCGACGGCAAGTACTCCCAGTACGCCCACCTCTCCCAGCTGTCCGTGACCGCCGGCCAGAGCGTCACCGCCGGCCAGGGCATCGGCCTCTCCGGCTCCACCGGCAACTCCACCGGCCCGCACCTCCACTTCGAGATCCGCACCGGCCAGTCCTACGGCTCCGACATCGATCCGATCGCCTACCTCCGCTCCAAGGGCGTCACCATCTGAACCCCGCCCCGGCAGGGGCGGCGGCCGGACCCGTGCGGGGCCGGGGCCCGAGGGGGGTCCCGGCCCCGCACGCCTCTATTCCGAACCGACCGGGTGGTATAGATCACGGACCGTCAACCCCTTCCTACGGTGGCGTAGGTCACGTGGCGGGGTGAAAAATACGGTCTTGTGGCAGTGACGACGATGACAGAGACGACAGCGACCGCACGCAGGACCATCGGCTCGTACACGGCGATCGGGGACAGCTTCACCGAAGGGGTCGGCGACCCCGGGCCCGACGGGAGGTTCCTCGGCTGGGCGGACCGCCTGGCCGTCCTCCTGGCCGACCAGCGGCCCGAAGGCGACTTCCGCTACGCGAACCTGGCCGTACGGGGCCGCCTGCTCGACCAGATCGTGGCCGAACAGGTCCCGCGCGCCAAGGAACTCGCCCCCGACATGGTCAGCTTCTGCGCCGGCGGGAACGACATCATCCGCCCCGGCAGCGACCCCGACGCCGTCGCCGAGCGCTTCGAGGCGGCCGTCGCCGACCTCACCGGCGCCGTCGGCCTCGTCATGATCACCACCGGCTTCGACACGCGCGGGGTGCCCGTCCTCAAGCACCTGCGCGGCAAGGTCGCCACGTACAGCGCGCACGTGCGCGCCATCGCGGACAAGTACGGCTGCCCCGTCCTCGACCTGTGGTCCCTGAAGTCCGTCCAGGACCGCCGCGCCTGGGACTTCGACCGGCTGCACCTCTCGCCCGAGGGCCACACCCGCGTCGCCCTGCGCGCCGCCCAGGTCCTCGGCCTCGACGTGCCGACCGACCCCGACCAGCCGTGGCCGCCGCAGCAGCCCCTCAGCTCCGTCGACGCCACCCGCGACAACATCCAGTGGGCCCGCGAGCACCTCGTCCCCTGGATCGGCCGCCGCCTGCGCGGCGAGTCCTCGGGGGACAACGTGGAGGCGAAGCGGCCGGAGCTGCTGCCGCTGTAGTACGGGCGGACCCGGCGCCGGGCGCCGGGCGCCGGACGCCGGGCGCCGGGCGGCGGCGGAGCGGGGGAGAGCGGATGCCGTCCCCCGCTCGTCCGGCGGAATCCTCCGGGGCCGTCGGGCGTTGACAGGGTGTGGGCCGTGCCGGGCACGGCCCCGCGCCCATCCGCCGCACCCCAGGAGGCGCCTTGACCGGCTCCCGCTCCCCGCTCGCGCAGCTGCGCACCCTGCGCCCCGAGGCCTTCGGTGCGGACCCCTCCGGGGCACGGATGCAGCGGATCCGGAACTCGCCGAACTTCCGGGACGGCGCCTTCCGGAACCCGGTCGGCACCCGCACCCGGCCCTCCGGCTCCATGCTCGAACTCGGCAAGGCCTACTTCCGCAAGGACGAGCGGGTCCGGCGCAGCCCGGCCGCGCCCATCCCGGTCCACCCGACGACCCTCGCCGACCTGGCCCGCCCGCCGGCCGGCGGGCTGCGCCTGACCTGGATGGGCCACTCCAGCGTCCTCGCCGAGATCGACGGACGCCGCGTCCTCTTCGACCCGGTCTGGGGCGAGCGCTGCTCCCCCTTCCCCTTCGCCGGCCCCCGCCGCCTGCACCCCGTACCGGCGCCGCCGGCCGCACTGGGCCCGGTCGACGCCGTTGTCATCTCCCACGACCACTACGACCACCTCGACCTGCCCACCGTCAAGCAGCTCGCCGGAACCGGCACCGTCTTCGCCGTCCCGCTCGGCGTCGGCGCCCACCTGGAGCACTGGGGCGTCCCCGCCGACCGCGTACGCGAACTCGACTGGAACGAGACCACCGAGATCGCCGGCCTCTCCTTCACGGCCACCCCGGCCCGCCACTTCTGCGGCCGCGGCCTGCGCAACCAGCAGCACACCCTGTGGGCGTCCTGGGTCGTCGCCGGCACCGAACACCGCATCTTCCACAGCGGCGACACCGGCTACTTCGACGGCTTCCGCGCCATCGGCGCGGCCCACGGCCCCTTCGACGCCACGATGATCCAGATCGGCGCCTACTCCGACCACTGGCCCGAGAACCACACGGACCACACCCCGCTGCCCGGTGCGTGGCCGGACATCCACATGACGCCCCAGCAGGGCGTCCAAGCACACCTTGACCTGCAGGGGTCCACCCCGCACGGCGTCATGCTCCCGATCCACTGGGGCACCTTCAACCTCTCCCTCCACGCCTGGGCCGAGCCGGCCGAGTGGACCGTCGACGCCGCAGAGGATGCCGGCCAGCCGGTCGCGCTCCCGCGTCCGGGCGAGCCCTTCGAGCCCGCGGGCAGGCTGCCGGCGGAGCCCTGGTGGCGTCCGATCTCCCATCCGATCGCTCACCCGTGGCGTCGCCCCAAGCCGGTGGATCTTCCTTCGAGTGACGCCCGGGCCGGAGACCTGGACCTCGCCGGCGAGCGATGACGCCGGACGCGGAGCCGGAAGCGGTTGCACGCCTACGGCTCCGCGTCGGCACCGGAGGAGCGCGAGCGGGCCGTCCGTGCCGCAGACCGGCCCCCTGACGCTGAGCCGCAGCAGCGGCCGCGGCATCTGCGTCCTCGACCCGAGGACTACGCCCGTGCTGCCGTGAGGATGCGATCGCGGGCTTCGCGGCGGCTCCATCCGGCCCGTGCCGGGAGGGGGGACTCCGGCGCGGCGGTCGTCCGGTCTGTGTCCGTCAGGAGTGCGATGAGGTTCAGCCGCGCCCGGGCCACCCGGGAGCGGACGGTTCCGACGGGGCAGCCGACGGCGGTGGCGGCCTCCGCGTAGCCCAGGCCGAGGAGCTGGGTGAGGACGAAGGCCTCGCGGCGCTCGGCGGGTATGGCGGCCATGAGCTCGGCGAGAGCGATCCCGTCCTCGAAGCCGGGCACGCCGCGGGGCTGGGCCTGCTCGGCGGCGGTCTGCCAGTCCTGCTGGTCCGACAGGCGGGGGCGGGCGGCGGCGTGGCGGATGCTGTCCACGACGGTGCGGCGCGCGATGGAGAGCAGCCACGTGCGGGCCGAGGAGCGGCCTTCGAAGCGGGGGAGGGCGGCCAGCGCGCGAAGGAACACGTCCTGGGTGAGGTCGTCGGCGGCCTGGGTGTCGGCACTGAGGTAGGCCACGTACCGCCAGACGTCGCGGTGGAGCGCGCGCACGAAGCGGTCGACCTTGACGGGATCGCCGTCTCGGGCCTCCAGGGCAAGCCGCGTCACCGTCGCGTCGGAGCCGGTGGTGGGCCCGGAGCCCTTCCGGACTGTTGTACGGGCATGGGTGGGCAGGGCAGGAGTCATCGCCACAAGGTCCTCATGGGTGAAGGAAGTCCGGCGCCGCGCGCGGCGGGGCCGGTGAAGGGGGGTACGGCCTGCCGGAGGGCATGGCCGATGCCCGAGGCGCGACGGCGCGCGGCCGTCAGTGTTCGCCCGGGGGGCCGACTGTCACAGGACAGCGGTTCCCGTCGGCGGACCCCGCGAGGTGATGGCGTGGACGAGGAGGAGCCGCCGCAGGGCGTGGCGGTGGCGGGACCGGCGGACGTGGACGCGGTGAAGGTGCGGCGTCGTCGGTGCGAGGAGGCGGAAGAGGATCCGCAGGGGGATCCAGAGCCGTGCCGCGAGGGTGCGGACGAAGCCGAACGCCGCCTGTTCCGCGTAGGCGAGCCAGAGGCCGCACAGGACGGCGGCGAGCAGGTGCGCGGCGAGCATGCCCGTCGGGGACATGCCGGCCATGTCGTGGCCGGTGGCGGGCATGCCCGTGCCGGCCGCCGTGGACGCGACGTCATGCACGTGATGCAGGTGGTGCATGCCGTGGACATCCGTCATCGCGGTGCCGGGCGGTGGCTGGGACACGAGCGTGCTGAGTCCCGCCGCGTCGGCGACCTCGAGGGTTTCGCGGGTCGACGGGTCTGGTCCCGTGCCCTCGCCGCACATCAGGTACGCGGCCCACTGCCGGGCGAAGGAGCCACCGGCCGGCAGGGACGGGTAGATCAGCGACTGGGCCAGGGAGAACCCGGCATGGAGCAGCGCCTGGACGGCCACCGTCGCGCCGGTGACGGCGAGCAGTCCGCGTTCGCGGTCCGCCAGGGCCCAGGCCGCTGCGATCGTGCCGACGAAGGCGGGCAGCACAGCCCACCAGGGGACGGCGATGCCCGACGTGAGGACGTGGCCGGTGGCGGCGAGCAGCACGCATACGGCTGCGAACATTGCAGCCCGTGCGGCTCGGGAACAGCGGCCTCGCTTCATGGCGCGTTCATCGTCGCACCGGACTTCCCGGCCGGACAGGTGGGTGCGCACTTCATGACAAGTCCTCGTCCTCGCCCTCGGCGCTGCTGGCTTCGGTCGGTTGTGGCGCACAGCACAGGGAGGAGCGGGAACCGGAGCCCCGTGCCACCCGACGACCTTCCCAGACGGCCCGCGTATGCAACATCCGGAGAACGGAGACTTCTGTGGCGGCAGCACAAGGGGCGTCAGCGCCAACGGAGTTGGACGGGCGCGCGAGGCGGCGGCTGACCGCTCTCCTTACGTGCGTCATGGCGTTCTCGATGCTGCAGCTGTTCCTGATGGGGGCGCTGGGCCCGCGTCTCGTTGCGGAGCTGGGCGTGTCGCCCGCCGTTCTCGGGCTGACGACGACGACCGGGTTCGGAACGGCTGCCCTGCTGTCTCCGGTGGGCGGCCGGATCGTGGACCGCATCGGCCCAAGGCGCTCACTGGTTCTCCTCCTGCTGGTCGCGACCGCCGCCCTGGCCCTGATCGGAGCCGCCCGGGATCTTGCCGTCCTCCTGGGCGCGGTGGCGCTCGGCGGAATACCGCAGGCGTTGGCCAACCCCGCCACCAACAAGGCTGTCCTGGCTGCCGTTCCGCCCGCCCGGCGGGGCGCCGTGACGGGTCTGAAGCAGTCGGGTGTGCAGCTGGGGGCGTTCGTGGCGGGCCTGCCGCTCGCGGCGCTCGCCGCCGGACTGGGCTGGCGCACTGCGGTCTGGACGGCCTCCGGCGCCGCGCTGCTGGCGGCCGTGTGGGCGCTGCGGTCACTGCCGGCCGATGCGCCGCCGTCCGCGTCCCCGGCCCCGGCATCGTGGCTTCCCCGCGGCATGGTGGCGTGGCTGGCCGCCTTCTCGTTCTTCCTCGGCGCCGGAATCGCCTCGGTCAACACGTACCTGTCGCTCTACGGCGTGCAGCGGCTGGGCATGGACCCGACCGCGGCCGGCGCCTTGGTGGCGGTCCTCGGCGTGACGGGGATCGCCGGCCGGGTGGGATGGTCGAAGGCGGCCGTCCCCGGGCGTGCGGAACGGCTGCCGGGCCGGCTGGCATGGGGCGCGCTGGGAGCTGCCGTCCTGCTGGCGGCGGCCCAGCTGGCGGGCCCGCTGGTGTGGCTCGGTGCCGTCGCGGTGGGCGTCTTCGCCGTCTCCGGCAACGCCGTGTCCATGGTGTTGGTCATGCAGCGTGCCAAGCCCGGGCGGGCCGGGCAGGACTCGGCCCTGGTGGCCGCGGGGTTCTTCGCCGGGTTCGCGACCGGTCCGTTGCTCTTCGGCCTGTTCGCGGAGCGCGGCCGGTACGGGGCGGGCTGGCTCCTGGTCGCCGCGGAGTTCGCCGTGGCGGGAGCCGTCGCGTTCTTCTGGGCCCGTCATGACCGCCGGGGCCAGGAGAGGGGCGGCGCGTGAGCTCCGCGGACTGGGCGGAACGGGCACTGGCGGCCGTGATGGGACGGGTGGCGGTGACGGAGGCAGAGGTCGGTGCCCGCTTCCCGCTGTACGCCGATCCCCGGGACGGGAAGTGGACGACCACCGGGCGTGGTTCGTGGGCCGGAGGGTTCTGGGCCGGGCTCCTGTGGCTGCGCGCACGCCACACGGGGCACGATGCCGACCGCCGGGCCGCCGCTGAGTGCACGGCCCGGCTGGAAGGCTGGGCGGACGCGGACACCGCGACCCGTGGCCTGATCCTCTGGTACGGGACCGCTCTCGCCGAAGGCGACGAAGCAGCGGCCTCACTGCGGGACCGGGCGGCGCGGGCCTGCCTCGGGGACCTCCACCCCGAGACCGGGATCGTCCCCTGGGGCAGCGCCTTCGGAGGCCCCCGCCTGGTGGCACGGGTCGACGGAGTCCCGGGGACGGTGCCCCTCCTGGCCGAGACCGGGCCGGACGGAGCGGCCGCAGCGGCCGCGCACCTGGACCGGCACCTCGGCCTCTGCCTCGGCTCCGGCGGGGAGCAGCGGCCGCCTGCCTGGCAGTTCGACAACGGGGCGGGGACGTGGAGTCCGCTCGACGACCCGAGGCCCGGATGGAGCCGTGGCCGGGCGTGGCTGCTCCTCGCGATCGCCGACGCCCTGCTGCGGCCGGACGTGGCGGCACGCTGCTCGGTGCATCTCGTGGAGGCGGCCGATCGTCTCCTGGCCCAGGACGACGTGGCGACCGGGCGGCTGGTCCCGCCGGCGGAGGGCGCCGAGCCGGACGGCCCTGCGGACACCTCTGCCGCGGCGATCACCGCGGTCGCCCTCATGAAGCTCGCCAGGGTCCCCGGCGCATGGACGGACGCGTGCTCGTACCGGGGCGCCGCCATCCTGAGCCGGCTCGCGGAAGCCCATCTCTCCCGTGCGGACAACGGGCTTCCGGCCGGCATGCTGCTGGACGGCTGCTACGACGCGGGCAAGGGCCTCGCCGTACGCCACGAGCTGGTCTGGGGCGACTTCTTCCTGGCCCTGGGCCTTGCCTCGCTGGACGGGCTCGTCGACATCAGCCGGGTGTGACCGCCTGCGGGCCGTAGTCGCGCAGGATCCGCCGGGCGACGGTCGTGATGTGGAGCTCGTCCGGGCCGTCGAGGATGCGGGCCGCGCGTCCGCCGCGGAACAGGGCGGGAAGCGGGGTGTCGGGGCCGAGCCCGGCGGCGCCGTGGACCTGGATGGCGGAGTCGGTGACCTGCTGGAGCATCCGGGCGGCGGCCACCTTGGCGAGCCCGACCTCGGTACGGGCGTCCTGTCCGGCGGCGATGAGCGCCACCGCCTCGTGGACCAGGGGGCGGGTGGTGCGCAGGGCGAGCAGGGCGTCGAACACGTGCTGCTGGACGAGCTGGTGGTCGGCGAGCGCCCCTCGTGAGCCGCTGCGCGTGGCGGCCCGTGCGCACATGAGGTCGAAGGCGCGCTGGGCCTGGCCGAGCCAGCGCAGGCAGCGCAGGGTGCGGCCCAGGGCGAGTCGCTCCCCGGCGACGGCAAGCGCCTGGCCCGCTTCGCCGATCAGGTGGTCGCCGGGTACGCGGACGTCGTCGAGCTCGATCTCGTACTGGCCCGCCGCCCCGAGGACGGGAAGTTCACGGACGATCCGGAAACCGGGGGAGTCCGTGGGGACGAGGAGCAGGGAGAGCCCCTCACGGTCGCCCGGCGCACCGCTGGTACGGGCCAGCACCGTCACCAGGTCGGCGGCCCCGGCCCCGGAGGTGAACCACTTGCGGCCGGTGATCCGCCAGCCGCCGTCCGCCGCGTACCCGCCCCGGGTGCCGGTGAGCAAGGGGTCGGTTCCGGGGACGTCGGCTTCGGTCATCGCGTAGCAGGTGCGGATCTCACCGGAGACCAACGGCTCCAGGTACCTCTCCCGTACCCGGGTACCGGCATGCCGCGCCAGCATGGTGACGTCGAGCAGCGTGGCGGACCCCAGGGCGGCGGGGCCGTGGTCACTGGCGCCCTCGGCCTCCGCGAGCTGCGCGTATACGGAGAACGGCAGCCCGCCGCCGCCCAGTTCGGCAGGAAGCGGCAGGGCCCACAACCCCTCCGTGCGGGCGAGGGACCGTAGTTCCCGCAGGGCCGCCCCGGCGGCCGGCCCGCCTGCGTCGAGAACGGACTCCTGCGGAATCACCCGGGTGCGGACGAAGCGCTCGACCCGTGCCCTCAACTCGGTTGCCGCGTCATCGGGTTGGGGAGCCGCACCGCTCGCCGTGAGTGAAACCGCCACCGTGTTCCTCCCGGTTCCCGGGAACTCGCGGGAACGTCTGTCCGACTGTCTGTCCGTGGAACTGGTCGGGCGCGGATGCTCCCGAGTTCCCGCGTTGCGCGTTTTCCGTACGACCTCGGCGGCGGCCACCGCCGCGCCGGGAGAGGAGAGGCATGGCGTCACCGGCAGTCTCGCAGACGGTCCGGCCACTCGACACACTGCGCCTCGGCATCCTGGGACCCCCGCAGATCACGAGCGTCGTCGCACAGCACCTGCGGCTGCTCGGAGCACAGGACGACGTCGCCGGGCAGCAGGACGCGCCTGGCGCCATCACGCTCACCGGCGGTGGCTACGAGAGCGCGCAGGCGACCGTCACCTGGGGCGGCTCCGGCAGCGGCCTCGTCGACGAGGCCACGGTCCAGGCAGCCACCGGCGTCATGGCCGTCCACGGGCGCCGCGACGGCCACCCGCGCGGGCTGGCCGCTGACTACACGGCGACGGCCACCGGCGTCCTGGCCGTTCAGGGGCTGCTCGCCGGCCTGATCGGCCAGTCCCGCGGCACGGCCGCCGCCCACGTCAGCACCGGCGCGGACCGTGCCGGGCTGCTCGCGGTGTCCCAGTACCTGGCCGCCGCCGGGGCGGACGAGGGCGAGGCCGCGGAACTCGGACCCGGCGGACCGCCCTTCACCTCCGCCGAGGGAGTGCTCTTCGAGCTGGAGACGCTCGACCCGGGTGCCTGGGCTGCGTTCTGGCGGGCCCTGGACGCGCCCGCCGACGCGATGCGGGCGGGCTGGCGGCCCTTCCAGTTCCGGTACGCCACCGCCTGCGCCCCCTTCCCGCAGGCTCTCCACACCGTCACCCGAGCGCACCCCCTGGCCCGGATCCGGCAGGCCGCAGCCCTCTCGGGAGCCGAGGTGTGCGTCCTGCACACCCTCGCCGACCGGCTCGCGGAAGCCGACGGAGCGGCCCCGTGGTCCCTCCGGCCGTACGGGGCCGACGGACCCCTCCCCTCCTCGCGGGTCGCCTCGGGCAACCCGGTGCCCCCCACCGTGGGGCTTCCTCTGGCCGGCCTGACGGTGCTGGAGGCGGGCCGGCGTATCCAAGCCCCTCTTGCCGCGCACCTCCTGGGGCTGCTGGGGGCCGAGGTCGTCAGGATCGAGCCGCCGGGCGGGGACCCGCTGCGCGGCATGCCCCCGGCCTGCGCGGGCATCTCGGCGCGCTGGCTCGCCCTCAACCGGGGCAAGAAGGCCGTGGAGATCGACATCAAGGCGGAGGCCGACCGGCGCCGACTGCGGGAGATGGCGGCCGAGGCGGACGTCTTCCTGCACAACTGGGCCCCGGGCAAGGCCGCCGGTCTCGGGCTCGACTCCGACGACCTGGCACGGGTCAACCCCGCGCTCGTGTACGCGTACACCGGAGGCTGGGCCGACCGGATCGCCGACGCCCCCATGGGCACCGACTTCATGGTCCAGGCGCGTACGGGGGTCGGCGAGGCCGTACGACCCGAGGGCGAGGCCCCGGTGCCGTCCCTGATGACCCTGCTCGACGTACTGGGGGGCTTGCACGGCGCCGAAGCAGTCCTCGCCGGGCTGCTGCTGAGGGAGCGCACCGGTCGCGGGGTCCGCGTGGACTCCTCCCTGCTCGGCGCGGCCGACACCCTCACCGCTCCCGCCCTGGCACGTGCGGCCCGAGGTGGGAATCCCCGCCGCCCGGCCGGATTCCGCCACCCGCTGCCCACGGCGGACGGCTGGATCGCTCCCACGGACGACAGCGCCCTCGCCGCAGCCGCGTACGACCTCCGCGAGCTGAGCACCCCCGACGCCCTTGCCCGGCTGGGCTCGCACGGCCTGACCGCCACCGCGGTCACGACCGACCTGTCCGACCTGCACCACGACCCGCGCTTCGCCGGCTCGATCAGCCGCGACGCGCACGGTGCCCCCGCCGTTTCCGACCCCTGGAGCTTCGCATGACCGCCGACAGGCCCGTACTGCACGACCTGCTGCCCGCCGGCCTCCGCCGCTCGTGGGTGGTCGACGGCACCTGCCCGGACCTCGACCTCTACAGCCTCTTCCGGGCCCGCCAGATCGCGAACCTGCACCACACGGCCGTCCTCGACGCCAAGGGCAAACTCTGCTACACCGCCCTGGACCGCAAGGTCCGATGCCTGGCCGTCGGCCTCAGAGCCCTGGGCATACGCCCGGGTGACGTGGTCGGCGTCCAACTGCCCGACAACCGCAACGCCGTGATCGCCGACCTGGCCCTGGCCGCGCTCGGCGCCGTCGCGCTCCCCTTCCCCGTCGGCCGCGGCGTCCTGGAAGCCGAGTGCCTGCTGCGCCGGGCGGAAGCCGTCGCCGTCATCGCCTCCGTCCAGCACCGGGACGTCCGGCACGCCGCCGACCTGCACGCGCTGTCGCGGTCCATGCCCGCCCTGCGCCATGTCGTCGCCGTGGGCCCCGGGAGCGCACCGGAAGGAGCCGTGGCCTGGTCCGAGCTCATGCGCTCCGACCCGCAGGAGTTCCTACCCGCCCGTCCCGACCCGGACAGCGCCGCCCGCATCCTGGTGTCCTCCGGTTCCGAGGCCGAGCCGAAGATGATCGCCTACTCCCACAACGCGCTCGCCGGCGGCCGCGGCAACTTCCTCGCCTCCCTCATCCCGGACGGCACCCCGCCCCGCTGCCTGTTCCTGGTCCCGCTGGCCTCCGCCTTCGGCTCGAACGGCACCGCCGTCACCCTGGCCCGGCACGGCGGCACCCTGGTCCTGCTCGACCACTTCACCCCCGACGCCGCCCTCGCAGCCGTACGGGAGCACGAGCCCACCCACGTCCTGGGCGTGCCGACCATGGTCCGGATGATGCTCGAACGCCTGGACGCGACGGGCGAACGGCTGCCGGCGCCCACCGCCCTCGTCCTCGGCGGCGCACCGCTGGACGAGACCACGGCGGAGGCAGCGGCGAAGGCGTTCGGCTGCCCGGTCGTGAACCTCTACGGATCCGCCGACGGCGTCAACTGCCACACCGGCCTCGGCCACACGGTCCCGCCGACCGACGGTACGGGCATCGTTGCGGGCCACCCCGACCCGCGCGTCGCGGAGATCCGCATCGCCGACCCCGACACCCACGCGGCGCTGCCCGACGGAGCCGTGGGGGAGATCATCTCGCGCGGTCCGATGACCCCGCTGTGCTACGTCGCCGCCCCCGAGTTGGACGCCCGCTACCGGACGCCGGACGGCTGGGTCCGCACCGGCGACCTCGGCTACCTGGACACCGACGGCGTCCTGCACGTGGTCGGCCGCCTCAAGGACATCGTCATCCGCGGCGGCGCCAACATCAGCCCCGCCGAGGTCGAACGCGTACTCAGCTCCCACCCCCAGGTGCGCGACGTCGTCTGCGTCGGCGTGTCCGACCCGCTCATGGGCGAACGCCTGGCGGCCTGCGTGGTTCCCCGCACCGGGCAGACCCCGACCCTCGACGGACTCAGCGCCCACCTGACCGGGCACGGCCTGGAGCGCTGGAAGCACCCCGAGCGCCTCCTCGTCGTCGGCGCCCTTCCCCTGACCCCGGCCGGCAAGCCCGACCGGGCAGCCCTCCGCGAACGGCTGACCGCGGGCCTGGCCTCAGACCCGGCGGCCGACCCCGGACCTCCGCTCGCGCAGGCCGGCTGAGCGGCAAGGCCCCGTCGCCCCGACCATCCAACCCCGTTGGCGGCCCGCTGCGCGTCCGTTGGCCTCCGGCGAGCCGAATCGCAGCGAACAACAACAGTGCAGACGAGCGCATCCCGGGGCGGTTCGTGCAGTCCCGGGATGCGGTCGTCGGATGCCGATCGGCGCAGGTGATCAGGAGGCGCTCATGGCCTTCTTCAACTCGGCCGCCGCGTTGCGGTAGACGGGCAGCAGGTCGAGGTCCTCACCCGGGTAGTTGACGATCTTGACCTGCCTGGCGCCCGAGTCGGGCAGCACCGTCCCGGTCGACATGTGGGCGTTGTCGAGGACCAGCGCCGGCTTCTTCGCGGAGAGCCCGGCGAGCTGCGCCGGGGTGACGGCCTCGGGCCCGTACGTGCCCACCGTGGTGGCGCCGGCGAGCCTGGCCGCCCAGGTGGTGAACACCTGGGTGACGACGTTCGGGCTCTTGCCGCCGGGCCAGGCGGCCTGGAGGTCCTCGGCCAGCTTCCCGTACTCGGCATCGAAGCCGGTCTTCCACGTGGTCGCGGCGTCCGCCGTGCCGAAGAGCCCGCTCAGCTTGTCGACCTCGGCCTTGACCTTGTCGGGGTCGTTGTCGAGGTTCACCTCGACCAGCTTCGCCTCGGAGCCGGCGGCCTCCTTGATCTTCGCGGCGTAGGGCTCGAACGGCGCGTACAGCACGAAGTCGGCCTTGGCCACGGCCGCGAGGTCCGAGGGCTTGGGGTCGTAGTCGGGGGCGTGGTGGACGGACTGCGGCACGATGACCTTGACGTCCTCGGCGCCCGCGGCCCTGGCGAAGGCCCCTTCCCACGTCGTGGTGACGACCACCACGGGCTTCCTCCCGGCCTTGGGGGCACCCGACGCGGCGGGGGACGACGTGGTGCCGTTCTCGGCGCCACCGGTGCTGTTGCCGCCGCAGCCGGTGACGAGGGCCAGCGCGGCCGCGCTCAGTGCGAGGAGGGAAGGGATGCGGACGCGGGTGCGCGCCATGGGCTGGTTCTCCGTTCGGATATGAGATGCACGGCGAGGACGAGTGCTCCCGCCATCAGGACGAGGACCGGGCCGGGCGGCCAGTCGAGCCACAGGGCCAGGAGGAACCCCGTCAGGTTCACGGTCACGCCGATGCCGATCGCCCACAGGGTGATCGACTTCAGCGAGCTGCCCAGCCGTCGGGCGGCAAGGGCGGGCAGCAGGGTCAGGGCGTCGACGAGCAGGGCCCCGGTGAGCTTGATGGCTCCGGCGACCGCGACCGCGACCAGCACCAGCAGTACCGCGGTCAGGGCCCTGACGGCGACGCCGGAGCACTGGGCGAGCTCCCGGTCGTACAGCAGCAGGCCGATGTCGCGCCGCTTCCACCAGAACAGGCCCGGTACGAGCACGGCGAGCACGCCCAGGACGAAGAGGTCGGGGGTGCCGACAGACAGGATCGACCCCCACAGCAGGGCGAACGCCCCGGAGGCGTTGACCCCCGACACGGCGAGCAGCAGCAGCGCCGCCGCGATGGCCAGGCTCATCAGCAGACCCATCGCCCCGGAAAGGCCGTCCGGGGTGCGGGCGAGCGGGGCCACGCCCGCACCGGCCAGGGCGCAGGCGACGAGCGCGCACAGCATCGGGTCGAGCCCGGTGAGCAGGCCGACGGCGATGCCCAGCAGGGCGACGTGCATCATCGCGAACCGCACCGGCATGATGTCGAGCCCCACGATGACGACCCCGACGACGGGCAGGCCGATCGCGGCGAGCAGCAGGGCCGCCCCGGCGCGCTGCACGGGTGCCAGCTGGAGCAGCGTGCCGAGGTCGGCGGTGGCGAGGGTGGTCACCGGACCTCCCGCAGCCGGCCCGCAGCCATCTCCAGGACCCGGTCGCAGCGGTCCGCCAGGGCCCGGTCGTGGGTCACGACGACGAGTGTCACCGGCAGCGAGGCCAGGACGTCGGCGGCCTCCGCCTGCCCGTCGAAGTCGAGCGCGGCGGTCGGCTCGTCGGCCAGCAGCACCTCGGCCCCGGCGGCCACGCAGCCGATCGCCCTGGCCAGGTACATGCGCTGCAACTGGCCTCCGGACAGTGTGTGCAGCGGCCGCCCGGCCAGCTGCCCCACGCCGAGCCGGTCCGCCGCACCGGCGGCGGCGGACGGCGCGGTACTGCTGGCCAGCAACTCCTCGCCGAGCAGCGGGAACCGTCCTGCGGCGGGCTTCTGGGGGATCCAGGCGCAGGCCCGGCGCCGCCAGGCCCATTCCGCGGGCGTGCGCGCGCTCCGGCCGCCCACCCGGATCGAGCCCGTCACCTGGCGGTGCAGGCCGAGGACAGCGCGCAGCAGGGTGGTCTTGCCCGAGCCGTTGGTCCCGGTCAGCGCGACCCGCTCGCCCGCGGCGATCTCCAGGTCCACGTCGGCGACGGCCTCCACCCGGCCGTGCCGGCAGGCGACCCCCCGCATCCGTACATCCAGCCCGCCCATCACACACCCTTCGGTCGTTCGCCCCACGCAGCAGTAGTCGGACGGTGCGTGCGACGAGTTCCCGGGGCCGGATCTTTCTGCGCCCTGCTGCACATGACACGACGTCACACGGCCGAAACGCCTCAACCTCCTTGCCGGTGCCGCTTTCTGACGCTGCACCGCAGGTCGCACTGCCGTGAACTTGCCCGTGGCGTATACAAGAGTTAGGTTTGCCTTGCCTTAGTTAGGCGGGCCTTACTTTTTGTGTGTGGGGGTTTGCATGCCTGTTCGGGCCGGGGGAAACCCACCGCCGGTGGCGCTGGTCACCGGGGCGGCCAGGGGGATCGGCGCCGCCGTGGTCGACGGCCTGGTCCGCGAGGGCGTCGCCGTCGCCGCCGTGGACGTCGACGAGGGCGGCCTGGCGGAACTCGCGGAACGCTCGGCCGGGCTGGTCGTCCCCTTCGCCGCCGACGTCTCCGACCGTGCCGCCGTCGCCGACGTGGTGGCCGCGGTCGAGAAGGGCATCGGGCCGATCGAAACCGGTGTGTCCGTGGCGGGCATCCTGCGTCCCGGCCTGCTGTGCGACACCACCGACGAGGACTGGGCCGAGACCTTCGCCGTCAACACCACGGGCGTGTTCCTCGTCCTGCGGGAACTGGCCCGCCGGATGGTGCCCCGCGGCCGCGGGGCCCTGGTCACGGTGGCGTCCAACGCCGCGGGTGTACCGCGCGCCGGGATGGGCGCGTACGCCGCGTCCAAGGCCGCCAGTGCCATGCTCACCCGCTGCCTCGGACTCGAGGTCGCCCGCCACGGCATCCGGTGCAACGTGGTCTCGCCCGGCTCCACCGACACCCGGATGCAACGCCAGCTGTGGACGGGTGAGGACGACCTCGAACGGGTCATCGCGGGCACCCCCGAGGAGTTCCGGACGGGCATACCGCTCGGCCGCATCGCCGACCCGGCCGACATCGCCGAAGCCGTGCTGTTCCTCGTCTCCGACAGAGCCCGGCACATCACCATGCAGAACCTGTTCGTCGACGGCGGCGCAACCCTGCGCGCCTGAGAAAGGAATGCCGACGTGTCCATACCCGCACTCGTGCGCCCCAGACCCGTGCACCGGGCCTCCGACCTGCTGGCCGCCTACCTGCCCGGCTCGTTCTACTTCTCCTCCCCCCGCGGGACCCTGCTCGCCGACGGCGTCCACTCCAGGGTCCGTGCCGCCGGCGCGTCGCACGCCCGGGCCGCCGCCGAGGCGCTCGACGCGGCCGCCGCGGCCGGGGTGCCCGACCCCGTCGTCGCCGGCGCCGTCGGGTTCCGCCCCGAAGCGGAGAGCGGCCTCGTGGTGCCCTCCGTGGTGCGGCGTGCCGGCGCACCCGCGGTCGTACGGGCCCCCGAAGCGGAGTCCGGCACCTCGTGGACGCTCACGCCGCGCCCCGAGCCCGCGCACTACGCCGACAGCGTCCGCCGCGCGCTGGAGCTGATCGGCCGCGGCGAGCTGAGCAAGGTCGTGCTGGCCCGCTCCCTCGAACTGGCCGCGGAATCCCCGGTGTGGGTGCCGGCCCTGCTGGCCCGGCTGGTGCGGGCGGACCCGGCCGCGTACGCCTTCGCCGCCGACGTCACCGCGCCCGGCGACCCCGCCCCGCGGACCCTGGTCGGGGCCAGCCCCGAACTGCTGGTGTCCCGGCGGGGAGCGACCGTCCTGGCCAACCCGCTGGCGGGCTCGGCCCGCCGGTCGGGCGACGAGGCACAGGACCGCGAGACGGTCGCACGGCTGCGCGACTCCGCCAAGGACCTCGGCGAGCACGCCCACACCGCCGGGCAGGTGGCCGAGGTACTCGGCCGGTTCTGCACCGACCTGGAGGTGCCGGCGCAGCCGGAGGTCATCGGCACTCCGACGATGTGGCACCTGTCCACCCGGATCACCGGCCGCCTCGCGGACCCGGCCGCCCCCGCCTGCTCCGCGCTGGGGCTGGCCGAGGCGCTGCACCCGACCCCCGCGGTGGGCGGTGTGCCCGGCCCCGCGGCCGTGGGCGCCATCGCGGACCTCGAACCGGAGGACCGCGGCTACTTCGCCGGGATGGTCGGCTGGACCGGTCTCGACGGCGACGGCGAGTGGGCGGTGACGATCCGCAGCGCAGAGGTGTGCGAGCGGACGGTACGGCTGTCCGCCGGGGCCGGGATCGTCGCCGGCTCCGAGCCCGCCGCCGAACTGGCCGAGACCGGAGCGAAGTTCCGCACGCTGCTGCGCGCCCTCGGACTGGAGGGCGCCGTATGACCGCCGACCACGTCCTCTGGCCGCCTCGGACCGCCGCGCGCTACCGCGCCGCGGGCCACTGGCGGGGACAGACCTTCGGGGCGCTGCTGACCTCGCTGGCCGCCGCTTACGCCGACCGGACCGCCGTCGTGGGCGGGGACACCCGGTGGACCTTCGCCGAACTGGACGAGAGGGCCCACCGGATCGCCGCGGGCCTGCTCGCGTCCGGGCTCGCACCAGGCGACCGGGCCGTGCTCCAGCTTCCCAACATCCCGGAGTTCCTGCCGGTCGTGTTCGGCATGTGGCGCGCGGGCGTCCTGCCGGTGTTCGCGCTGCCCGCCCACCGGCGCAGCGAGCTGCGGCACTTCGCCGCCCAGAGCGAGGCCGCCGCCGTCATCACCGTCGGCGAGCACGAGCGGCACGACCACGCCGCGACCGCGCGGGCCGTCGCGTCCGACGTGGAATCCGTACGCCGGGTCCTGCTGGTCGGCTCGGACGAGTTCGCCGGCCTCGCCGCGACGGCGCCGCGCGAGCTGCCCGACCCCGACCCGGCAGGCGTGGCGTTCCTCCAGCTTTCCGGGGGGAGCACCGGGCTGTCGAAACTGATCCCGCGCACCCACGACGACTACCTGTACAGCGTCCGCGAAAGCGTGCGGATCTGCGGCCTGCGCCCGGACAGCGTCTACCTGGCCGCGCTGCCGGTGGCCCACAACTTCCCCCTCAGCTCGCCCGGTGTGCTCGGCGCGCTGCACGCGGGCGCGGCCACCGTCATGGCGCCGCGGCCGGACGCGGACACCGCGTTCCGGCTGATCGAGGCCGAGCGGGTCACGATCACCGGGGTGGTGCCGCCGCTCGCCGCCGCGTGGGTGCAGGCGGCCGCCCGCACCGGCCGCGACCTGTCGTCCCTGGAGGTGCTGCTGGTCGGCGGGGCCAAGTGCGGGCGGGAGCTGGCCGAGCGGATCGGCCCCGCGCTGGGCTGCCGGCTGCAACAGGTGTTCGGCATGGCGGAGGGCCTGGTGTGCTACACCCGCCTGGACGACCCCGACGAGGTGGTGCTCGGCACGCAGGGCCGGCCGATCTCCCCGGACGACGAGGTCCGCGTCGTCGACCCGGACACCGGCGCCGACGTGGCGCCGGGCGAGACGGGTGCCCTGCTGACCCGCGGCCCGTACACGATCCGCGGCTACTACCGGGCGGCGGAGCACAACGCCACCGCGTTCACCGCGGACGGCTTCTACCGGACGGGCGACCTCGTGCGCCGCACGCCCGCGGGGCACCTGGAGGTCGTCGGCCGGGCCAAGGAGCAGATCAACCGGGGCGGGGAGAAGGTCGCGGCCGAGGAGGTCGAGAACCACCTGATGGCCCACCCGGGCGTGCTCGACGCGGCCGTCGTCGCCGTGCCCGACGCCCACCTCGGCGAGCGGACCTGCGCCTACGTCGTGCCCGTCGCGGGCGCGGCCCCCACCGGCCCGCAGCTGCGGGCGTTCGTGCGCGAGCGCGGTGTGGCCGCCTTCAAGGTGCCGGACCTGGTCCAGGTCGTCGGGGAGTTCCCGGTGACCGGGGTCGGCAAGACCAGCAAGCGCGAGCTGAGGGCGGCGCTGGCCGCGCTCGCCCGGAAGGAGCCATGAGGATGTCCCTGCCCACGATACGGCCCTACCCGCTCCCGGCGGCCGCCGACCTGCCCGCAGGGCGGGTGGAGTGGCTGCCCGAGCCGGGCCGTGCGGCCCTGCTCGTCCACGACATGCAGCGCTACTTCCTCGCACCGTACGCCGGGGCGCCGGTGCCCGAGGTGACGGCGAACATCGCGCGGCTCGCCGCACACGCCCGCGCGCAAGGGGTCCCGGTGTTCTACACCGCCCAGCCCGGCCGGCAGGCGCCTGCGGACCGGGGCCTGCTCACCGAGTTCTGGGGCGACGGCATCGGCGCGGTCATCGACGCGGACCCGGAGGCCGCGGACATCGTGCCCGCACTCGCCCCGGCCGAGGCCGACACCGTCCTGGCCAAGTGGCGCTACAGCGCGTTCCAGCGCAGCACGTTCGCCGAACAGCTCTCGGCGCTGGGCCGCGACCAGCTCCTCGTCACCGGGGTCTACGCGCACATCGGCTGCCAGGCCACCGCGGTCGAGGCGTTCATGCGCGACATCCAGCCCTTCCTCGTCGCCGACGCTGTCGCCGACTTCTCCCGCGAACGCCACGACCAGGCGTGCGCGTACGTCGCCCAGCGCTGCGGCGTCGTCACCACCACGGCGGACGCGCTGGCCGCGCTGGCCGCCCCGGTCCCCGCGGGAGCCGGGCGATGAGCCGGGACTTCACGCTTGACGGCGTCAGGGCCGACGTGGCGGGACTGCTGGGCTGTGAGCCCGCCGAGATCGGGCCCGAGGACAACCTCTTCGACCACGGCCTGGACTCGATGCGGACGATGGTGCTCGTGGAGCGCTGGCGTGCTGCCGGAGCGGAGTCGCTGGAGTTCCCCGACCTGGCGGAGCGGCCGGAACTGGCGCACTGGCTGGCCCTCCTGACGGGAGGCCAGGCATGACCAGGGCCGACCACCGGCACCGGCACCTGGAGCGGATGGCGGAGGTCCGGGCGGGCCGCCACGCCGAGAAGGTGGGCTACCCGATCCGCGTCCGGAAGGCGGAGGTCGTCCGCACCGCCATGGTCGGCGCCGGCCTGCTGCGGGTGACGCTCGGCGGCAGGGGCGCCGCGGGCTTCGAGGCCCACGCGCCGGACGAGCACGTCAAGCTGCTCTTCCCGGAGCCGGACGGCTCGCTGCGGCTGCCCGAGCAGAACGGCACGGTGCTGGCGTGGCCGCGGCCCGCCCCCACCTCGCGCGAGTACACCGTGCGGCGCCACGACCCGGTGGCGGGCGAGATCGACATCGACTTCGCCCTGCACGGGAACGGCCTCGCGTCGGACTGGGCGCGCGCGGCCCGTCCGGGCGCCGTCGTGCACGTCGCGGGACCGCCCGGCGGGCTGGTCGTCCCCGACGCCTACGACCGCTACGTGCTGGCGGGCGACATCACGGCACTGCCCGCGATCGCCCGCCGGCTGGAGGAGCTGCCGAGGACCGCCAGGGGCTGGGCGTTCCTCGAAGTCGCGGACGCGGAGGAGGAGATCGAGCTCTCCGCACCCGACGGCTTCGAGGTGCACTGGCTGCACCGCGGCGGCCGGCCCGCGGGCACCGGCGATGCCCTGGCGCGGGCTGTGACCGCGCTGGCCGTGCCCGTGGGCGAGCGGGTGTTCGTCTGGGCCGCGGGGGAGGCCGGGCAGCTCAAGCCGCTGCGCCGCTGGGCCCGCGACGACCTGCGGCTGGACAGGGCCGACCAGGACATCACCGGCTACTGGAAGCGCGGGGTCGCCGACTACGACGACGACCACTGACCAGCCGTGTACCCCCCACCCCTAGAGATCAACTAAGGTTAGGTTTACCTAACCTCAAGGAGCTTTCGCATGTCCGTACGCAGATCCTCCGGCCTGATCGGCGCCCTGGCCCTCGCCCTGGCCCTGACCGGATGCGGCTCGTCGAAGAACGCAGCCGACCCGGCCGGCAGGGCCGGCGCCGAGAACCGGACCCGGGTGTTCGCCGCCGACAACGGGAAGATCACGATCCCCGCCGCCCCGAAGCGCGTCGTGGCCACCGGCTACGCCGTGCCCGCCCTGATCGAGGCCGGTGCGCCCCTGGTCGGGATCTCCACGTGGAAGCGCGGGGAGCCGATGATGGGCAAGGAGGCGCTGGCCGCCTACAACAAGCTGCCCAAGGTGGCGGGCGAGCAGGCCACCGAGACCAACTACGAGGCCGTCGCCGCGGCCGAACCGGACCTCATCGTCATCGGCGTCCCCGCCCCCGTCCTGGGCGACATCGACGTCAAGCGGCTGGAGTCGATCGCCCCCGTCGTCGCCATCGGCCCCACCGTGCCGTCCGCGTGGCGCGACCTCTCGCGCAGGCAGGCCGACGCCGCCGGCGCACTCAAGCAGTTCGACACCGTGCAGGCCGCGTACGAGGCCAAGGCCGCCGAACTGGCCAAGAAGTACAAGGACGCGCTGGCCCCGCTCAAGTTCGGCCACGTCGGCTCGTACGGCGAGGCCGCCAAGGGCACCTTCCAGCGCGAGTTCAGCGGCTCGTGGGGCACCAACGTCGCCGAGAACATCGGCGCCTCCTACTACGGCCAGGTCAAGAAGCCCGGTCCCGGCTCCAAGGGGGTCAGCGAGTACCCCTCCCTGGAGGAGCTGCCCGCCTCCCTCGGCGCAGCGGACGCCGTCACCTACTCCGTCAAGGCCGACGGCAGCCTGCCCGAGTCGGTGAAGTACGTCATGGAATCCGAGCTGTGGAAGAACCTGCCCGCCGTCAAGGCCGGGAAGGCCTTCCCGATCCGCCACACCGAAGCCGCCACCTACGGGCAGGCCGTCCAGACCCTGGAGGCAATCGACACGGCGTTCGCGCCCCTGCTGAAGCAGTGACGCCCGCAGGCCGCGCGTCCCGGGCCGGATCCGTGCGGCCCGCGCCGCAGGCCGCTCTGCTGGCCGGCGGACTGCTGCTGCTGGCAGTGGTCGCCGTGCTCAGCACCGGCGTCGGTGCCCGCCCGGTCCCGCCCGCCGAGGTCGTACGGGCGCTGGTGGACTTCCAGGGCACCGACGACCACGTGATCGTCCGGAACGTCCGGGCGCCCCGCGCCCTGCTGGCCGTCGCCGTGGGCGCGGCGCTGGCGGTGGCGGGCGCCCTGATCCAGACGCTGGCCCGCAACCCGCTGGCCGAGCCCGGCATCCTCGGGGTCACCGCGGGCGCCGGGTTCGCCGTCACCGTCGGCTCGGCCCTCGGCCTGGCCGCCGGGCAGGCCGGCCAGCTCGGCTTCGCCATCGCCGGCTCGGTGTGCGCGGCCCTCCTGGTCGCCGCGATCGGGCGTACCTCGCCGCTGCGCCTGGTCCTCGCCGGCGTGGCCCTCACCGCGGTGCTCAGCGGCGTCGCCCTCGGCATGAGGCTCATGCTCCCCGACGTCTTCGACGTCTACCGCTTCTGGTCCGTCGGCTCGCTGGCGGCCCGCGAACAGGCGCCCCTGGCACTGCCGCTGGCCGCCATCGGGGCATGCCTGCTCGGGGCGCTGCTGCTGAGCCGCTCCCTCGACGCCCTCACGCTGGGCGAGAGCGTGGCGCACACACTGGGCGCCGGCGTCACCCGGGTGCGGACCGCGACGCTGGTGCTGATCACCGTCCTCACCGGGGCGGCGACCGCGGTGGCCGGGCCGATCCTCTTCATCGGGCTGGTCGTGCCGCACCTGGTCCGCAGAGCGGCGGCCGGCTCCTCGCTGTGGCTGCTGCTCCACGCGATGGTCCTGGGACCGGTCCTGCGAGGTGCCGGTGGCCATCGTCACCGCATTCCTCGGCGGCCCCGTGCTGATCCGCTCCGTCCGCCGCCACGGGGAGGGATCACTGTGAACATCCTCGGACTGCACGCCGAACGCCGCACGGTCGCGCTCGCGGCGGTGCTGGCCGCCACCGGGCTCGGCCTGGCCCTGCTCGGGCTCTGCCACGGCGCGTCCTGGTCCTCACCGGGCAGGGTGTTCGCCGCACTCACCGGTGCGGAGCGCTCCGTGGTGATCACGGAGTGGCGGCTGCCGCGCGTCACGGCGGGCCGTCTTCACGCGCTCGGCCTCGCGGGGCGGAACCTCACCCGCAACCCTGGGCCCTCACCGGCGTCCGGCCTCCGCACCGCTCCGCGGCTCGCTCGGCGGGCTCGCCACCGCCGCAGCGATCTACCTCCTCTCCTTCGACCGGGGCTTCTCGGGGCTGCGGCTGGTGGTGATCGGCATCGCGGTCAACGCGATGGTGACCGCCGTCAACTCGTGGATCGTGCTGCGCGCCGAACTGGAGGTGGCGATCGCCGCGGTCGGCTGGAGCGCCGGCTCCCTCAACGGCATCGGCTGGCCCGACCTCCGGATCCCGTTCGCCGTCATCGCCGTGCTGACGGCCCTCATCGCCTCCCGCGCCCACGCCATGCACCAGGCGGCGCTCGGCGACGCGGTCGCCGCCGCCACCGGGGTGCGGCTCGACCGGCTGCGGCTGCTAATGGTGCTGGCCGGAGTCGGCTGCACCGCCACGGTGACCGCGGTGGCCGGACCGATCGCCTTCATCGCCCTCGCCGCCCCGCAGATCGGCCGCCGGCTCACCGGAGCGGCCGGCGTGCCCCTGCTCCCCGCCGCGCTGACCGGTGCGGTGCTCCTCCAAGGCGCCGACCTGCTCGCCCGGATGCTGCTGGCGCCCGTCGCGCTGCCCGTCGGCGTCGTGAGCACCGCGATCGGCGGCTGCTACCTGATCTGGCTGCTGGCCAAGGAAGTGAGACGAACGTGACCGCACGCCTGACCGCGCGGGAGATCACCCTGCGCCACGGCGACCGGGTGGTCTCCACCGGCCTCAGCCTCGACGTCCCCGACGGTGCGTTCACCGCCATCGTGGGCCCCAACGCCTGCGGGAAGTCGACCCTGCTGCGCGCCCTCGTCCGGCTGCTGCGCCCCACCGCCGGCCACGTACACCTCGACGGACGGGACGTAGGGCGGTACCCGCCCAAGGCACTCGCCAAGCAGCTCGGCTTCCTGCCGCAGGACCCCCAGGCCCCCGAAGACATCAAGGTCAGACAGCTCGTACGCCGAGGCAGGTTCCCCCACCAGCCGCTCCTGGCGCTGTGGTCGCAGGGCGACGAGGAGGCGGTCGCCGACGCGATGGCCGCCGCCGGCGTCGCCGACCTGGCGGAGCGGCCCGTGCAGCAACTCTCCGGCGGGCAGCGGCAACGGGTCTGGATGGCCATGGTGCTCGCCCAGCGGACGCCCTGCCTGCTGCTCGACGAACCCACCTCCTTCCTCGACATCACCCACCAGTACCAGCTGCTCGGCCTGCTGGCCGGGCTGCGCGACGAGGGACGCACCGTGATCGCCGTCCTCCACGACATCAACCAGGCGTGCCGGTTCGCCGACCACCTGGTCGCCATGAAGGACGGGCGGGTGGTCGCCGAGGGCGCCCCCGCCGACATCGTGGACGCAGCGCTGATCAAGGACGTGTTCGACCTGCCGAGCGTCATCATCCCCGACCCGGTGACCGCCACGCCGATGGTCGTCCCCACCCTGCAAGGAGAGTAAGTGACCACCGCACGCGTGTCCCCGGACGACCTGCACGCACTGACCAGTGCCCAGCTGGGCATCTGGAACGCCCAGCGCCTCGAACCCGACTCGCCGTACTACCTCGTCGGCGACGTCGTGGAGATATCCGGCGCGGACCCCGTCGACGCCGACGCCCTCGCCGAGGCGGTCCGCGCCACCACGGAGGAGGCCGAAAGCCTCCGGCTGCGCTTCCACGACACCCCGGACGGCCCGCGCCAGACGATCAGCGGCGAACCGGTCCTGCCGCCCCGCGTCGCCGACGTCAGCGGCGAAGCCGACCCCAGGGCGGCAGCCCACGCGCTCGTCGACGCCGAACGGGCCCGGGCCGCCGGGCAGTGCCGGGGCATGGTGGACCGGCCGCTGTACACGCGGACCGTCATCAGGCTCTCCGAGCGCGAGGTCTGGTACACGCAGCTCGGCCACCACCTCGTCTTCGACGGCTACACCGCCGCGATGCTCGCCCGCCGCACCGCCGCCCGCTACACCGCCCTCGTACGCAGCACCGAGGCGCCGCCGTCCCCCTTCGGCCGCTTCGCCGACCTCCTCGCCGCCGACCGCGCCTACCGGGACAGCGACAAGTCCGCCGAGGACCGCGCGTACTGGGTCGAGCGCTTCACCCCGCTCCCCGACCTCGGGCCCCTCGGCGACCCCGACACCGCCGCCGGTCCGCCCGAGCACACCCTGACCGCCCGCGCCGTCGTCACCCCCGAAGAGACCGCCCGCCTCCGCGCGTTCGCCGACCGGGAGGGCGTCACCTGGGGCGAGGCGCTGATCGCCTGCTACGCCGCGTACCTGCACCGCGCGCTGGGCCGCACCGACGTGGTGTTCGCGCTGCCGCTGATGTGCCGGACCGGCTCCGCCGAACTGCGCACCCCCGCCATGGCCGTCAACGTGCTGCCGCTGCGGGTCGCCGTCCACCCCGGCGACCGCCTGGGGGAGTTGAGCCGCAGCGTCGCCTCCGCCATGCGGGAGATGCGCGACCACCAGCGCTACCGCGGCGAGGACCTGCCGCGCGACCTCGGCGCGCCCGGCGCCGGCGCCCTCCTGCACGGACGCGGCATCAACCTCAAGGCGTTCGACCTGGCGATCGACTTCGCCGGCGCCACCGGCGTGATGCGCAACGTCGCCGGAGGCCCGCCCGAGGACATGGGGCTGAGCGTGTTGCCGACGCGCGACGGCGGGCTGCTGCTCGGCTTCGAGGTCGACGCCCGCAGCACCGACCAAGCCGCCGTCGACGGCAGACTGGCCGGCCTGCGCACCCTGCTGGCCGACCTGGTCGACGGCCGGCCCGTGGGCCGGATCGCCCTCGCCGGCGACGTGGACCGCCTCCTCGCCGACTGGTCGCCGTGTGCCCTGCCCGGCACCCCCCTGGACGTCCCCACCGCCTTCGACGCCATGGCCGCCGCCGACCCCGCACGCACCGCGCTGGTGTGCGGTGCGGACCGGCTGTCCGCCGGGGAGCTCGCGGACCGCGTACACCGGCTCGCCCGCGCCCTCCGGGCCCGCGGGATCGGCCCCGGCGACGTCGTGGCCCTCGCCCTGCCGCGCTCCGCCGACCTGGTGGCCGCCCTCCTCGCCGTGATGGACGCCGGAGCCGCCTTCCTGCCGCTGGACGCCGCCCACCCGCAGGAGCGGCTGCGCGCGCTCGTCGACGACACCCGCCCCGCGCTCGTCCTCACCGACGGATCCGTCGCCGGCCTGCCCTGGGACTCCTTCGTCCGCGAGGCCGCCGGACTTCCCGGCACTCCCCTGACGGCAGGTGAACTGGCCGAACCCCGGCACCCCGACCACCTCGCCTACGTCATCCACACCTCCGGCTCCACCGGACGCCCCAAGGGGGTGCTCGGCCGGGTCGGCGGACTCGCCGCACTCCTGCACCACCAGCGGGCGACCGTCGTCGCGGAGGCCGAACGCGCCGCCGGCAGGCGGCTGCGCGCCGCCCACACCTACTCGTTCGCCTTCGACTCCGCGTTCGAGCACCTGGTCTGGCTGCTCTGCGGGCACGAACTGCACGTCTACGACGCCGAGACGACCCGCGACGCCGACGCACTCCTCGCCGCCTGCGCCCGCGACGGCATCGACATCGTCGACACCACCCCGTCGATGGCCGCACCCCTGCTGGACGGCGGACTGCTCGACCTCCGCCCCACCCTGCTCGTCCTCGGCGGAGAGGCGACACCGCCCGCGCTGTGGCGCCGCATCGCCGGATCCGGGACCGCCGCGCGCAACATGTACGGGCCGACCGAGGCATCCGTCACCAGCAGTACCGCGCGGATCGACGGCGACACCCCGACGATCGGCCACCCGCTCGCCGGCACCCGGACCTACCTGCTCGACAGCGCCCTGCAACCGGTGCCGCGCGGCACCGCGGGCGAGCTGTACCTGGCCGGACCGCACCTGGCCCGCGGCTACCTCGGCCGGCCCGGCGCGACCGCCGAACGCTTCGTCGCCGACCCGTTCGGCTCACCCGGCGACCGCATGTACCGCACGGGCGACCTGGCGCGCTGGGTGCCCGGCCGCGGCCTGGAGTACCTGGGCCGCAGCGACGGACAGGTCAAGATCCGCGGCCACCGCGTCGAGACCGGGGAAGTGGAGGCCGCACTCGGCGCGGTACCCGGCGTCACCGCGGCCGCCGCCGCCGTCCGCTCCTCGCGGCTGGTCGGCTACGTCGTGTCCGCCTCCGCCACCCCGGAGGCGGTGCGCGCCCACCTGGCCGAGCGGCTCCCCGACCACCTGGTGCCCGCCGCCGTGGTGGTGCTCGACGCGCTGCCGCTCACCCCCAACGGCAAGCTCGACCGCGCCGCCCTTCCCGCACCCGCGGCGACCGGCGGCGGCCGCGAGCCCCGCACCGAGCGGGAGCGCCTGCTGTGCGGGGTCCTCGCCGAGGTGCTCGACATCGAGCGGGTCGGCGTGGACGACGACTACTTCGCCCTCGGCGGCGACAGCATCACCGCGATCACCGTCAGCAGCAGGCTGCGGGCCAAGGGCCTGGTGCTGCGGCCGCGGGACCTCCTGGCACGCCGCAGCCTCGCCGCCCTGGCCGCCTCTTCCGTGCCGGTGGACGACGCGGCCGAGCCGGCGGACGAGCCGACCGGACCGGTGCCGGCGCCGCCGATCGTGCGCGGCCTGCTCGACCCGCACCCCGACGTGGACACCGTCGCCGGCTACGCGCAGTGGACGGCCCTGCGCGTCGACACGCTCGCCCTCGACGACCTCGCCACGGGCGTGCAGACCGTGCTCGACCACCATGACGCGCTGCGGCTGCGGGTCGGCGGCGACGGACTGGAGGTACTGCCGAAGCAGGCCGTGAAGGCCGACGTCCGCGAAGTCCCCGGCACCGACCCGACCGCCCTCGCGGAGCGCCTCGCCGAGGAGCTCGACCCCCGCGCCGGCGACCTGGTGCGGGCTGCGCTGCTGCGCACCGGCGACGGCACGGCGGACCGCCTGGTCGTCGTCGTCCACCACCTCGCCATGGACGGCGTGTCCTGGCGGGTGCTCCTGCCCGACCTCCAGACGGCCTGCACGGGCGGCAGCCTCGCCCCCGTCGGGGCGTCATGGCGGCGGCACGCAGCACTCCTCGCCGAACAGGGCAGGACCGGAGCACGGCGGGACGAGCTCGACCACTGGCGGACCGCGCTCGACTCCGCCGTACGGCTGGGCGCCCGCCCGCTCGACCAGGAGCGGGACACCGTGTCCACCGCCCACCGGTCCGTCACCCTCGCCACGGCCGAGGCCACCGAGGCTGTGCTGACGACCCTGCCCGCCGCCTACCGGGCAGGCGCCGACGAGGTGCTGCTGGCAGCGCTCGTACTGGCCCTGCGCGCGTGGGGCCCGGCCGGCGAGGCGGTGGCCGTCACCATGGAGGGCCACGGCCGCGAACACCTCGACCTGTCCCGTACGGTCGGCTGGTTCACCAGCGAGTACCCGGTCCGCGTCCCCACGGCCGGCGACGTGCGGCAGGTGCTGCGCGCGGCCAAGGAGGCCAAGCGGGGCGTCCCCGACGGCGGCCTCGGCTACGGCGTCCTGCGCTCCCTCGACCCGGTGGCCGGCCCCGAGCTGTCCGCCACCCCGCCGCCGGACGTGCTGCTCAACTACCTCGGCCGGTTCGCCCCCCTGCCCGGCACGGGCTGGCAGCTGCCCGAGCAGGACGCCTTCTCGGTGACCGAACCCGGCGCCAAGGCCCTGGAACAGGTCCTGGCCCTGAACTGCTTCGTCCACGAGGAGGGCGCGCCCCGGCTCGCCGTCGAGTGGACCGCCGCGACCGGGGTGCTCGGCACCGAAGCGGTCGCGGCGCTGCAGACGGCCTGGGACGCGGCACTGGAGGCGCTCGCCGCCCACGCGCGCGACACCGCGGGCGGCCTCACCCCGTCGGACCTGCCGCTCGTCGACCTCGACCAGGCCGCCATCGACGCGCTCGAAGGCGCCGCCGCCGGACCGGTCGCCGACGTCCTGCCCGCCACCCCGCTCCAGGTCGGACTCTCCTTCCACACCCAGGTCCGCGACGACCGCGACACCGACGTCTACGTCGTCCAGGCCGTGACCACCCTGGTCGGCGAACTCGACCCCGACCGGATGGCCGAGGCCGCCCGCGAACTGCTGCGCCGCCAACCCGCCCTGCGCGTGTACCTCGCCCAGGCCGGCGACGACGTGGTGCAGGTGGTGCCCGCCGGCACCCTCCTGGAGTGGCGGTGCGACGACCGCTTCCCCGAGGCCGCCCGCGCCGAACTGGAGCGCCCCTTCGACCCGGCCAGACCGCCGCTGATCCGCTTCCTGCTCTCCCGGACCGGCCCGGCCGAGCACAAGCTGGTGATCACCAACCACCACGCCCTGCTCGACGGCTGGTCGATGCCGCTGGTCGGCCGCACCCTGCTCGCCCTCTACGCCGAACTCGGCGGCGGCCCCGCCGCACCCGCGGCCCCGCCGCTGGCGGAGTACTTCCGGTGGCTGGCAGGCCGGGACCACCCCGCGTCCCTGGACGCGTGGCGGGACGCCCTGGCCGGACTCGACGACGCGACGCGCCTGGCACCGGCGGGCACCGGCACCGGCGTCGAGCGGCCCGGCCGCGTGACGCTCGCGCTGGGCCGGGAGTTCAGCGACCGGCTGCGCACCTTCGCCCGCGAGCAGGGCGTCACCCTGACCACGGTGCTCCAGACCGCCTGGGGCCTGCTCCTGGGCAGGCTCACCGGGAGCCGGGACGTCGTCTTCGGCTGCCCGGTGTCCGGGCGGCCCTCCGAGGTCGACGGCGTCGAGTCGATGATCGGCCAGCTCGGCACCACCATCCCGGTCCGCGTCCGGCACACCCAGGACCAGACCGCGCGGGACCTCCTGGCGGACGTGCACGCCGACAGCGTCGCCCTCGCGGAGCACCACCACGTCGGACTCCCCGGGATCCAGCGGGCAGCGGGCCTCGGCGAACTCTTCGACACCATGCTGGTGGTGGAGAACTTCCCGCTGTCCAGCCGGAAGCGCACCCCGCTCGCCCCGGGCCTGGAACTGGCCGCAGTGGACATCACCGACGCCACCCACTATGCGCTGACCGTGATCGTGATCCCCGAAGACGAGATCACCATCGGCCTCGGCTACCAGCCGCGCGCCTTCGCCGAGGCGACCGTGCGCGACTACGGCCGCTGGCTGCACAACCTGCTGCGGGAGATCGTCGACGACCCGGTGCGGCCCGCCGTCCGGCTGCCCGCCCTCGGCCCCGACGAGCGCGAGCGGATGCTCCGTACCGGCACGGAGGCCGTGCCCGCCAGGCAACGCGGGCACTGGCTGGACGAGTTCGCCGGATGGGTGCGCCGCAAGCCCGACGCGGAAGCCCTGGTCTGCCGCGACCGCAGCCTCAGCTATGCCGAACTGGACCGGCAGGCCAACCGGCTGGCCCACGCGCTCATCGAGCGCGGGGTGCGGCCCCAGGACCCGGTGGCGGTCCTGCTGGGCCGCGACGTCGAGATGACCGTTGCGCTGTTCGGCGTGGCCAAGGCCGGTGCCGTGTACGTGCCGATGGACGCCGCCTACCCCCGGGACCGGCTCGCCTACATGTTCGACGACATCGCGCCGGCCGCCGTCGTGACGACCGGGGCCGAACTGCCCGTCGACCGCGACCTACCGGTACTCAGGCTGGACGAACCGGCCACGCTCGCCTCCGCACCGGACACCGACCCGGCCGGGGCGCGCGCCGCTCTCACCGACGACTCCCTCGCGTACGTCATCTACACCTCCGGCACCACCGGGCGGCCCAAGGGAGTCGGGCTCACCCACCGCGGCGTGCCCGACCTGGTCGCCCTCCAGGAGGAGGTCGTCGGCGTCACCGAGCACGACCGCTACCTGCACTTCGCGTCGACCGGCTTCGACGTCGCGTTCTGGCAGACCATGGTGCCGCTGCTGTCGGGCGGCACGTCCGTGATCGCCCCCGAGGAGGTGCGCGTACCCGGCGACGAACTGCTCGACTACATCGCCGAGCACCGCGTGACCGGAGTGAACCTGCTGCCGTCGTTCCTGGCCGCCATGCCCGACGACCGCACGGTCCACCCCGACGTGTTCTTCGTCGTCGGAGCCGAGCGCCTCGACCCCGGCCTGGCGCGGCGCTGGGGCACCGGCCGCAGGGCGCTCTTCAACGCCTACGGGCCCACCGAGGCCACCATCAACGCCGTGACCTGGCGGTACGACCCCGACGAGGACGACGGCGCCGGTCCGCTGCCCATCGGCCGCCCCGACCCCAACGTCCGCGCCTACGTGCTCGACGGCGGGCTCCAGCCGGTCGGCACCGGCGTGACGGGCGAGCTCTACCTCGCCGGGCCGAGCCTGGCCCGCGGCTACCTCGGCCGCCCCGCCCTGACCGCCGCGGCCTTCGTCGCCGACCCGTACGGCCCTCCCGGCGAGCGGATGTACCGCACCGGCGACCGCGTACGGTGGCGCGCGGACGGGCAGCTCGTGTTCCTCGGCCGAGTCGACCACCAGGTCAAGATCCGCGGCTTCCGCGTCGAGTTGGGCGAGATCGAATCCGCCCTGACCCGCCACCCCGACGTCCGCGCCGCCGCGGTGATCGTGCGCGACGGCAGGCTCGTCGGATACGCCATCCCGACCGACGGCGCCGCCCCCGACACCGCACAGCTGCGCGCCCACCTGGCCGCGGAGCTGCCCGACCACATGGTCCCCGCCGCCCTCGCCACCCTCGACCGGCTGCCGCTGACCCCCGGCGGAAAGCTCGACACCGCCGCGCTGCCGGACCCGCAGACCGCCGCCGCGGCGCGGCGCGAACCCGCCACCGGGGCCGAGGCGGTGCTGCTCGACGTGTTCCGGGACGTCCTCGGAGCCGACGCCATCGGACCCGACGACGACTTCTTCGCCATCGGCGGCGACAGCATCGTGGCCCTTCAGGTGGTGTCCCGGGCCCGCCGCCGCGGTCTCGGCCTGACCGCCCGCGACGTGTTCGGGGGAGTGACCGTCGCCGGGATCGCGGCGCTGGCCCGCACCCTCGGCGACGGCGGGGCTCCCGCCGTCGGCGACGCCCCGCTGACGCCGGTCATGCACGACCTGCTGCACCGCGCCGGCACCGCCGCGGACGGCTTCTGCCAGTGGGTGGAGCTCTGCGTGCCCCCGGGCGGCGACGAGGCCGCCTGGGAGGCCGTGATCGACGCCGTCCTGGCCCGGCACGACGTGCTGCGCGCCCGCCTGGCCGACGGCGACACCGTGCTGCGCATCCCTCCCGCCGGCGCCGTGACGGCAGCCGACGTGCTGACCCGCATACCGGCCGACGACGAGCCGCGGTCCCGGATCGACGCCTGGACCGCCCGGGCCCGCGACACGATGGACCCGCGCACCGGCCCGCTGCTGCGCGCCCTGTGGGTCGACGCCGGTCCCGCCCGGCCGGGCAGGCTCGTCCTGCTCGCCCACCACCTCGTCGCCGACGGCGTGTCCTGGCGCATCCTGCTGGACGACATCCGGCACGCCCACTCCGGCGGCGCGCTGGCCCGGCACGGCCAGTCGTTCCTCGGCTGGGCCCGCTCCCTGCACGAAGCCGACCGGACGGCCGAACTGCCGCACTGGCAGCGGATGACCGCCACGCCGGCGATCGGCCGGCCCCTCGATCCCGCCCGGGACACCGCGGCCACCGCGGCCCACCACGAGATCCGGCTCGACGCCGACGCCACCCGCGCCCTGGTCACGACCCTGCCCGCCGCCCATCGCACCACACCGGACGCCGTGCTGCTCTCGGCGCTCGCCCAGGCGGTCCGGGCCTGGCGCGGCACACGGGAGCTGCTGGTCGCGCTGGAGAGCCACGGGCGCCCGCCGCACGTCGACCTCTCGCAGACCGTCGGCTGGTTCACCGCCGTCCACCCGGTACGGGTCCACGCCGACGACGGCGTCAAGGCCGTCGCGGAGCGGCTGCGCGCCCAGGGCGACGGCCTCGGCCACGGCGTCCTCACCACCGCCGGCCTGCTGGACCCGGTACGGCCGGAGATCGCCTGGAACTACCTCGGGCAGTTCCCCGGCGCCCCGGCCGAGGAGACCCCCTGGCAGGCGCCGCCGGACGCCGACCCGCTCGGCTCGGGCGGCTCCGCCGGGCTTCCCCTGCCGCACAGCCTGATGGTCAACGCCCTGGTACGCGACGACGCGCTGCGGATCCGCGTCACCTGGCCGTCCGCACTGTTCACCGCCGCCGAGATCGAGGACCTGGCCGGACACCTGAGGACCGCGCTGCTGCGGACCGCCGCCGCGCCGGAGATCCGGGCGCTCGACGGCGGCCGCCGGGCCGCCGAGGTACAACCGCTCACCCCCCTCCAGGAGGTGATGCTGCGGCACTCCCGCACCGAGCGCCCCGACCCGTACACCGTGCAGTCGGCGTTCTCCCTGGCCGGGCCGCTCGACCTCGACGCCCTGCGCGCAGCCGGCGCCGACCTGCTGGCCCGCCACCCCAACCTGGGCGCCGTGTTCCCCGCCGACCTCGCGGTGATCCCCGAGGCGGCCCGGCCGGAGTTCCGCGTGTCCGACGGGCCCGCGGAGGAGGTACTGGCCGCCGACCTCGCCGAGCCGTTCGACCTCGCCCGGGGGCCGCTGTACCGGCTGACCGTGATCCGGCGCGCCCCCGAACGCGCCGACCTGGTCCTGACCAGCCATCACGTCCTCTCCGACGGCTGGTCGGCACCGCGCATCCTCACCGAGCTGTTCGCCCTGTACACCGCACGCCTGAGCGGCGAGGAACCCGGCCTGTCCGCTCCCGTGCCGTTCGCCGACTACCTGAGCTGGCGCGCCGGCCACGAGCCCGCCCTCGCCCCCTGGGCGGCCGAGTTGGACGGTCTGCCCGAGGGGGACTACCTGGGGGCCCGGGAACTCGGGCCCGCCTGGCAGGAGCCCGAGGTCATCGCCTTCGACGCGGCGCTGGTCGCCGAGCTGTCCGAGCTCGCCGCGCAGCGCGGCCTGACCCGGAACACGCTGGTCCAGGGCGCCTGGTCGGTGCTGCTCGCGCGCAGGTCCGGCCGTGACGACGTCTGCTTCGGCGCGATGGTCGCCTGCCGGCCCCCGGAGCTGGAGGGGGTCGAGGAGATCATCGGCCTGCTGGCCAACACCGTCCCGGTACGCGCACGACTCGCGGGCACCCTCGCCGACGTGCTGCACGACCTGCAGGCCAGGCAGCGGGCACTGGTCGAGCACCACCACGTCGCCCTGACGGACCTGGAACGGCTGACCGGCCGCAGCAGGCTGTTCGACAGCCTCGTGGTGTTCGAGAACTACCCGGTGGACCCGGACCGGCTGCGCGAACCCGCCCCCGGACTGACCGTCGTCGGCACCCGGTTCCGCGAGGCCACGCACCACCCGGTGACCCTGACCGTCATGCCCGACGGCGACGGCTGGACCGGAGTCCTCGCCCGCCGGCCCGGGGTGGACGCCGACGGCCTCGCCGAGGAACTCCTGGACCTGCTCCGCACCCTGGGCAGCCGCCTCGACGACGATGTGCGCACCCTCCTGGAGCACCGATGAGCGCGGACGCCGCCCCGCCGGCCGAGCGGGTCGACCGGGGGCTGCTGCGGATCGCGTTCATCCTGGTCCTCGGCACCTTCATGGCGACGATCGACGCCACGATCGTCAGCGTCGGGATCGACACCCTGGCCGACGAGTTCGGGGCCGGCGTCGCCGAGGTCCAGTGGATCAGCACCGCCTACCTGCTGGCCGTCGTGGCCGCCGTGCCCGCGTCCGGCTGGCTCGCCGACCGGTTCGGCGGCCGCCGCACCTGGCTCGCCGCGGTGGGGGTGTTCCTGCTCGGCTCGGCGCTGTGCGCGCTCGCCTGGTCGGCGACCAGCCTGACCGTGTTCCGCGTACTCCAGGGCCTCGGCGGCGGGCTGCTGCCCGCCACCGGGCAGGCCCTCCTGGCCCGCGTCGCCGGCCCCGGCCGCACCGGGCGGGTGATCAGCATCGTCGCGGTCGTGCCGCTGCTGTCCCCCGTCCTCGGCCCGCTGGCCGGCGGTTCCCTCCTCGCGGTGGCACCCTGGCCGTGGCTGTTCCTCGTCAACCTGCCCATCGGGGCGGCCGCGGTGCTGCTCGCCCGCCGCCATGTGCCCGACATTCCGCCGTCGGACCGGCGGACCGCCTTCGACCTGCGCGGGGCGCTGCTGCTCTCGCCCGGCCTGGCCGTGCTGGTACTCGGACTGACCGAGGCGGCCCACGGCCGGACCCTCCCGTCCGCGCTCGCCGTGGCGGCAGGCCTGGCGATGCTGGCCGCCTTCACCGTGCACGGGCTGAGGACCCGCCGCACACCGCTCGTCGACCCGCGGCTGTTCGCCCGCCCGCCGTTCGGCGCCGCCGCACTGGCACTCCTGGTCCTGGGCGCGTCGGTCTTCGGGACGACGTTCCTGCTGCCGCTGTACTTCCAGACCGGCCGCGCGCTGTCGCCCTGGGAGGCCGGGCTGCTGCTCGCCCCCCAGGGCCTGGGCGCGGCGGCCGGGTCCGTCCTGGTCAACCGCACCATCGACAAGACCGTCCCGCGGACCCTGGCGGTCTCCGGCATCGCGCTGATCGTCGCCGGCACGCTCCCGTTCACCTGGCTCGGCCACGGACTCCCGGACGCCGCCGTCGCCTCGGCCCTCGTGGTCCGCGGCGCCGGGATGGCGATGGTCGGCGCGCCCGTCATGAACATCGTCTACAGCCGGACCGAGCCCCAACACCTCCCACGGGCGTCCGGAGCGCTCAACCTGCTCAACACCGTCGGCGGCTCGGTCGGCACCGCGGCTCTCGCCGTGGTCCTCCAGAACCGGCTCGCCGCCCGAGGCCCGGACATCTCCCGGGCGTTCGCCGACACCTTCTGGTGGGTGCTCGGCTTCTGCCTGCTCGCCGCCGCCGGGGCCACCAGGCTGCCCCGTACCCACGTGAGGAAGTCATGACCCGTCCCCTCCCCGCACCGGCCGACGCCGCCGCGGTGCGCCCGCTGCCCACGCCGGCCGATCTCGCCACGGCCCGCCCGCTGCCCACGCCCGCCGAGCTGGCCTCGGCCCACCCCCTGCCCCCGGCGGGCGCCGAAGCCGTCGCCCGGCACCGCGACACCGTCGCCGCCGTCCTCGCCCGCCGGGACCCCCGCCTGCTCGTCGTCGTCGGGCCCTGCTCGGTCCACGACACCGCCGCCGCACTGGAGTACGCGGCGCTGCTCGCCGACGCCGCGGAGCGCCTCGCCGACGACCTGGTCCTCGTCTTCCGCGCCTACCTTGAGAAGCCCCGCACCGTCACTGGCTGGACCGGCCTGCTCACCTCCCCCTCCCTCGACGGCAGGGCCGACCTGGACGGGGGTCTGCGCCTCGGCCGGTCCTTCCTGACGGAGGCGGCCGCCACGGGCCTGCCCCTCGCGTACGAGTTCGTGGATCCCGCCCTCGCCCCGTACGTGGCGGACACGGTGTCGTGGGCCGCCATCGGCGCGCGCACCGTAGCCAGCCAGCCCCACCGCCACCTGGCCTCCTGGCTCCCCATGCCGGTCGGCATGAAGAACTGCGTCTCCGGCAGCACGGACACCGCGATCGCCGCAGTCCAGGCCGCAGCCCACCCGCACACCCTCCCCGGCCTCTCCTCCGACGGCCGCCTCACCACGCTCCGCAGCGCCGGAAACCCCGACGCCCACCTCGTCCTCCGCGGCGGTCCCACCCCGAACCACGACCGGGAGAGCATCGCGAAGGCCCGCTCGGCCCTCGCCGCATCCGGCCTCCCCCGGCGCATCGTGGTCGACGCCTCCCACGGCAACAGCGGCAAGGACCACAACCGCCAGCCGGCCGTGGTCGCCGACCTGGCCGGGCAGATCACCGGCGGCGACCCCTCCCTGGCCGGCGTCATGATCGAGTCATACCTGTCCGACGGGAGACAGGACCCCCACGCCCCGCAGCTGCGCCCCGACGTGAGCGTCACCGACTCCTGCCTCGGCTGGTCCCGCACCGTCCCGCTGCTCGAAAGCCTGGCCCTGGCCTCCCACCGCCGGAGCCGGGGCCCGGGCGGGTGGCCGGCGGTGCGCACGGGCGCGGTGCACGTCCCGGACGGCCCGTGACCTGGCATTGCGGCCCCGCTCCCGGCGAACGCCGTTTGGTAGCGTGACGGGTGCCGGCTGACCACCGGCAGGTTCAACCGGGGGGAAAGGCATGTCCTTTGCGTGCAGCGTGCTGCGCGTGCGGTCCTGCCGTCGGCGCGGCGCCATTCGGCCCGTGCCGTGTGCCGTGCTCTCTCTTGCGGATCTCCCCGTCGCCTTGTTGACCGTGTGATGACCAAGGAGGAAGACGCGTGAGCAGGATTCGGATGCGGGTTCGGGGCGAGGGGCTCATGTGGGCTGCCGCCGGGTTCTGTCTGCTTGCCGCGCTTGCCGCTCCGGCGTTCGGGGACAGTGCCACCGCCGTCACGGTGCCCCTCACCGGTGCCGTGAGCATCGCCGGCGGAATCGCCTGGCTCCGCAGGGACCAGGCCGCCTGATCCCGGACCGCGGCCGCCCGGACATCCGCGCTCCGCGGATTCGGGCGGTCGTGCGAGCGGTCCACCGGGAGCAGGAAGCACCCCGGTGAACTTCCCCAACTCGTCATCGGCGGCGTGAGGATGCGGTCTAGCGTGGGTACCCGGTGATCAACACCGGGCTCCGGATACCCCGGGGAGCCCGGGCCCCACGTAGAGGACGCCGATGTCCGGACCCCGCGCTGCCCGCCACACCCCGTCGAGACACGCCGCCGGCGGTCCCGGGCGGCAGATAAGGCCCCAGATGGTGCGCGCGGCCGTGCTGCCCGCCCTCGCCGCCGGCCTCAGCGGGACCGCTGCCGTGATCTTCACCCTGCAGCTCGGCGGCGGCTCCGGACACCGCGACCCGCGCCTGTGGCCCGTCCTCGTCGGCTGCGCCCTGCTCGTCGCCGGCGCGCTCGCCGCCGCCTTCCTCGGCGCCGAGCGCTCCGCCAAGGCCGTCCGCGACCGCTGCGAGGCCCTGCGCCGCTCCAGCATCCGCGGCCGCCAGGAGCTGCGGACGGCCGCCGAACGGCTGGAGCGCGGCGAGGCACCGAACCGGCCCGTCCGCGGCGGCCCCACCGGCCCGCCCCCCGGCACCGACCCCGGGCGCGTCGACGAGTTCTGGCTGCTCGCCCAGGAGCTGCGCGGCGCCCGCGAGCAGGCGCACACCGCGCTCGTACGGGTCGCCGGACCCGCCGCGCCCTCCGACAGCGACCGGAAGGTCGAGGTGTTCATGAACCTCGCCCGCCGGCTCCAGTCCCTCGTGCACCGGGAGATCACGCTCCTCGACGGCCTGGAGGACACCGTCGAGGACCCCGACCTCCTCAAGGAGCTCTTCCACGTCGACCACCTCGCCACCCGGATCCGCCGCCACGCCGAGAACCTCGCCGTGCTCGGCGGCGCCGCCTCCCGCCGCCAGTGGACCCGGCCCATCGACCTCGGCGAGGTGCTGCGCTCGGCCGTCGCCGAGGTCGAGCAGTACACGCGCGTGAAGGTGGTGCCGCCGGCGGGCGGCACCGTCCGCGGGCACGCCGTCGCCGACGTCGTGCACCTGCTGGCCGAACTCGTCGAGAACGCCACCGTGTTCTCCGCCCCCGACACCGACGTCGTGCTGCGCGCCGAACGGGTCACCGCAGGCATCGCCGTGGAGGTCGAGGACCGCGGACTGGGGATGCCCGCCGCCGAACTGCACCGGATGAACGCGCTCCTCGCCGACCCCGACCAGGTCAGCGTCCGGCACCTGCTCGCCGACGGGCGGATCGGCCTGTTCGTGGTGTCCGCGCTGGCCCGCCGGCACGGCATCGCCGTCGAGCTCAAGACGAACATCTACGGCGGCCTGGACGCCGTGCTCGTCCTGCCCCAGGACCTGCTCGGAGCCCAGGCCTCCGGCGCGGGGGAGGGGCAGGGCGGCTCCCGGGCCACCTCCTGGGGCACCGGAAACGGCCCGCTGACCGGGCCCACCACGGGGAACGGCGCTCCGGCCGCGCCGCCGCTGGAGCCGGCCCGGGTGGCCGTACCGCGGCCGGAGGCGCCCGCCGCGCCCCCCGCCGCCGCCCCGGCCCGGATGCAGGCGCCGGCGCAGACGGGCCCGTACGCCGACCCCCGCCTCCCGGCGCCCGCCGTCCCGGAGCCCCGGGAACCGGCCCGCCCCGCGCCGGAGCCGGCCCGCGCCGCCGGGCCCCCGCTCCCCGGCGGCCCCGCTCCGGCCGCCGCGCCCGCCGCTGCCCCGTGGCGGGTACCGCCCGGCAACCCGGCCCCTGCCCCGGCCCCCTGGCCCGTACCCCCCGGCCCCGACGCCGCGGGCGTGCCCGTACCGGCCGGGCGGGCCGCGGCCGCGGCCGGGCGGCCGCCGCTGCCCCGCCGGCGCGCCCAGTCACACCTCGCGCCCGGACTGCGCGACACCCCGCACCGGCCCGCCCGCCCGCACCCGATCAGCCCGTCCACGACCCGCACCTGATGGCCGCCTTCCAACGCGGCTTCGGCCTCGCCCAGGCGGACGGCGAGACGTGACCCCCACCCCCACCCCGACGCCGGAACCCGGCCCCGGACCCAGCAAGGAGCGCACCACCATGGGCGGCGACACCGCAACGGCGACCAGCCGGCTCTCGGACCTCGACTGGCTGCTCAGCGGACTCGTGCAGCGCGTCCCCTACACCCGCAGCGCCGTGCTGCTGACCCGCGACGGCCTCGTCACCTGCCTCCACGGCCTCGACGCGGACGCCGCCGACCACCTGGCTGCCCTCGCCTCCGGCCTGTACTCCCTCGGCCGCAGCGCCGGAGCCAGGTTCGGGGACGGCGCCGAGGTGCGGCAGGTCGTCGTCGAACTCGACACCGCCCTCGTGTTCGTCTCGGCCGCCGGATCCGGGACCTGCCTCGCCGTCCTCGCCGACCGCGAAGCCGACGCCGGCGTCCTCGGCTACGAGATGGCCATGCTCGTCAAGAGCGTCCGCCCCTACCTGGCGGCCCCGCCCCGGCGGCCCGCCGCCGCAGCGGAGTGATCCGGGCCCGCGCCGTGCCCGGCAAGGGGGGCCCGCGCGAGCCGGCGCCCTGGCTCGACGACTCCGCGGGGCGGGTCGTACGCCCGTACACGGCCAGCGGCGGCCGCACCCGCCCGGCCGTCGCCCTCGACCTGCTCTCCTCGCTGACCGCGACCGGGGCGCGGCCCCGCGCCCCGCTCGGGGCCGAGCACAGCGCCGCCCTGCGCCTCTGCGCGGGCGCCGCGGCCGTCACCGTCGCCGAGGTCGCCGGGCAGCTGCGGCTCCCCGCGGCGGTGGCGAAGGTCCTCCTGTCCGACCTGGTCGAAGCCGGGGCCGTCACGGCGTCCGCGCCGTGCTTCCCCGGCGGGGGCGGGCCGTGCGCCGCCGCCGACGACCAGACCCTCCTGCAGGCGGTGCTCGATGGCCTACGCCGCCGGCTGTGACACCCGCGGCACCGCCGCCACCGCCCGGGCCGCGACGCTGAAGATCCTCGTCGCGGGCGGCTTCGGCGCGGGCAAGACGACCTTCGTCGGCGCGGTCAGCGAGATCCCGCCGCTGTGCACCGAGGAACTCCTCAGCGGCATCCGCGCGGACGCCGACCCCCTCGACGGCGTCGACGCGAAGACGGCCACGACCGTCGCCCTCGACTTCGGCCGGATCAGCCTGGACACGGGCCACGTCCTCTACCTCTTCGGCACGCCCGGACAGGAGCGCTTCTGGTTCCTGTGGGAGGAGCTGTGCGCCGGGGCACTCGGGGCGGTCGTCCTCGCCGACACCCGCCGCCTCGCCGACTGCTTCCCCGCCGTCGACTTCTTCGAACGCCGAGGCATCGCGTTCGTCGTCGCCGTCAACGAGTTCGACGGCGGCCACCGCTACACCGCCGCGGAGGTCCGCGAAGCGGTCGGGCTCCCGCCCGGCGTGCCCGTAGTCCACTGCGACGCCCGGCTCACGGCCTCCGCGACGGCCGTCCTGGCCGAGCTCGTCCACCACCTGCTGTCCACGGCCGCACCGGCCGTGCCCGCCCAGCCCACGGATCGGGGGGAACCGACGTGACCCACTACGAGTCGACCGGACACCTGCTGCTCACACCCGTCGACCGGGAGGCGCCCGCCCGCGCCGTCCGGCTGCGCGAACTGGGCCTCGGCGAGCGGGCCGACGGCGAACTCGACGCCTTCGCGCGGCACATCGCCGAGGAGCTGCGCGCCCCGTACACCGGCGTCAACTTCGTCGGCGAGGAACGCCAGTTCTTCGCCGGCCTGCACCACGTCCCCGGCGCGCCCGCGAGCGGCTACCCGGCCCGGGTGCTGCCCCGCGACCGCGGCTACTGCCCGCACGTCGTCGTACGGGGCCGGGCCCTCGTCCTGGAGGACGTACGGGACTTCGCCCGGTTCGCAGGCAACGCCGTCGTCGACGAGAGCGGCGTACGCAGCTACGCCGGAGCCCCGCTCACGGACCGCGGCGGCATGGTGCTCGGCACGGTGTGCGCGGTGGACACCGAGCCCCGCAAGTGGGGCACCGAGGGCCTCGCGGGCATCAAGGCGCTGGCCGCGGAACTCGGCGGGATCCTCCACGCCCGCGAGTCCGCCCGCCGCGCCGGCTGACCCGCCCGGGGCCGGGCGGCGGGCGGCAGCCCGCAGCAGGCGCTACGGTCGACCGCAGCGCCCCGACGGTGCCGGAAGGAGGGCTCGCCATGGCCGTGACCGCCGAGGACGTCCGTACGGTCGCGCTGTCGCTCCCCGACAGCAGTGAGAAGCCCGCCTGGGGCATGCCCGCCTTCCGGGTCGGCGGGCGGATCTTCGCCGCCCTCGGGGACGACGACGCCTCGATGGGCGTGAAGTGCCCCAGGGAGGACCGGGCGGAGCTCATCGCGGCCGAGCCGGAGAAGTTCTTCCTCCGGGCCGGCCACGACGACGGCTACGCCTGGCTCCGCGTCCGCCTCGGGGCCGTCGAGGACGTGGCCGAACTGCGGGCGATCCTCGCCGACTCCTGGCTCCAGGCGGCCCCGCGGCGGCTCGCCGCGGCGCACCCCGAGGTCGCCCGCCGGTGACCAGCCGCCTCAGCGCAGGAAGGCGGTGATCCGCTCGCGCAGCGAGCGGGCGTCCAGGCCGTGCGCCGCCGTGTGCTCGTCGACCGTGCCGTAGCGGCGCAGCTCCGCCCGGCCCACGCCCAGCCCCAGCACCCGGTGCGGTACGTCGACCAGGGCCTCGGCCGCGGCTCCCGTGGACGTGCCCGCCAGGTACGGCTCGACCAGCACGACGTCGGCCGCGGCCCGGCCGGCCGCCGTGCGCAGCGCGGCCCCGTCGAAGGGCCGGACCGTCGCCGCGTACAGGACCGTCACGTCCAGGCCCTCCGTCGCGGCGAGGACGTTGTCCAGCATCGGGCCGACCGCGACGACCACCCCCGAGCCGCCCTCCCGGACGGTCTCCGTCCGCAGCCCGTCCACGGGGCGCGGCGCCCCGTTCGACAGCGCCGAGAGCCGGACGTACACCCTGTCGTCGCCGGCGGCGTACGCGTGCCGCAGCAGCGCCTCCGCCTCGTCGGGATGGCCCGGCACGTGCACCGTCCAGCCGTCCAGGGTGTCCAGCAGGGCCACGTCGCCCGGCGCCATGTGCGTGAAGCCGCCCGCCGGCCAGTCGTAGCTCGCCGCGGCGCTGACCAGCACACCGCCCGTGCCCTGGTGCCCGAAGTCCAGCTTGACCTGCTCGAACGGCCGCTCCACCAGGAAGCTGGCGAACGTGTGCATGATCGGCCGGAGCCCGGTGAGGGCCAGCCCGCCGCCCACCCCGACCAGCAGCTGCTCCCGGATCCCCACGTTCAGCACCCGGTCGGGGTGGCGCTCCCGGGCGGGGCGGAACCCGTCCATGGTGATCTCGGCCAGCACCAGCGCCAGCCGCGGGTCCTCGTCGAGCAGCTGCGACGTCACGGAGACGAACCGCTCCCGCATGGTGTCCACACAATCCTCCAGAATCTCCGGAACCCTCGGGTTCCCCTCGGGCCGGTCAGGCCTTCTTCTCGACGCGGGCGACGACGGCGTGCGGCCGGCCGGGGTGCGGCGCGGTGAACGCCGCGTGAAGCGCCTCGTGGTCGCGGCCGTCCACGGTCACCGCCGACCAGCCCGCCGCCTCGAAGCGGGAGGCGATGCCGCCGGGCCAGCCGTGCGTCGCCGAGTCGTTGTCGACCACCACGGTGTGCAGGCGCTCCAGGCCCGCGGAGCCCGCGTAGGCGAGGGCCTCGTGGTTGCTGCCCTCGTCCAGCTCGGCGTCGCCGATCAGCACCCACACGGCCGGATCGGCCAGGCCCTGCGCGCGCAGGCCGAGGGCGCTGCCGACGGCGAGCGGCAGGCCGTGGCCGAGCGAGCCGCTGGCGATCTCCACTCCCGGGACCAGGACGCGGTCCGGGTGGTGGCCGAGGGGGGAGTCGTACGAGCCGAAGCCGCTCAGCCAGTCGACGGGGAAGAACCCCTTCGCGGCGAGCACGGCGTAGTAGGCCATCGGGCCGTGCCCCTTGGACAGCAGGAACCGGTCCCGGCCGGGATCGCCTGCCGTCTCCGGTGCGACCCGCAGCACGCGGTCGTACAGCACCCACAGCACGTCGAGCGTGGATGTGGCGGCGGGGCCGTGCTTCTCGGCCCCCGTCATGAGCGCCATCAGGCGCCCCAGGTCCTCGTGGCGGACCCCGGGGTCCGCGGTTGCGTGAGACATGAGTGGATCATGCAACCTCAAGCCTGCTTGAGGTCAAGAGCCGGCCGCGGCGCCGGAGGCCGGAAAGGTGCGCGCGACCACCCGGCGGAGTGCGGTATTGTTCTCATGCGCGTTCGGCCGAGGGGAAACCCCAGGTCAGCGGGTATCGGGACGTGGCGCAGCTTGGTAGCGCACTTGACTGGGGGTCAAGGGGTCGCAGGTTCAAATCCTGTCGTCCCGACTCGAAAGAGTCGCAGGTCAGAGGCCGTATCGGAAGCATCCGATACGGCCTCAAGATCGTTTTAGGGGGCCGGTTGGTGATCCAGTCGGTCTGATCAGTTCAGACGGCGGTCATTGTCGTGAGTGGCAGTGAACGAGGTGCACGGAGCACCATGAGCGAGCCGTGTCCGGCGATCTTGCGTAGTACGTGCAGCGGGACGCCGGCGTCGGCGAACCATGTCAGTCCGGTGTGGCGGAGGTCGTGCCGCCGGAGGTGCTCGAAGCCGAGCTCGGTGACGACGTCGTCCCAGCGCGTGGCGTCGCGCAGGACCGCGGTGGAGATGCGTCCGCCGCGCGGTCCAAAGGCTCCTCGGTCCGCTCGCGGTAGGCGGCGGCACGCAGGGCGCGGCTCAGCCGTGCGGCGGCACTCTGCTCGGCGGCGTCGGTGGCTGCCGTGCTGTCCATGACGGCCCCCACGGCGCCGGACAGCAGATCGGTGAGGTTCTCCGGCACGGGCAGGGCGGGGCCGCGGTGTCCGGAGCGGGGCAGACGCCCCGCCGGTGCAGCGTCAGCAGTGGCGCGTCCAGGACGGCGAACACGCGACCCATCAGGCCCAGGCCGCAAGGGCGCTGACCGGGCATCGGCCCGACAACCTCCGAGAAGGCACCTGACAAACGGTCCCGGTCCGCCAAAAGCCCCTATCCATAGGTTATTTTGACTGGCCTGTCCGTCTCGAATCGACTGCCATAACGAACGAAGGGAAACGCCATGAGGATCACCAGGACTGCACGTAGGACGCGGGCCGGGATTGCCGTGTCCGTCGCGGCCCTGGCCGCGGGCTCACTCATACTCACCGCCTGCGGCGGAAGCAGCGACAGCGCCGGCAAGTTCGACGGCACCTACTACGTCAAGGACGTCAACGGCACGTCCGACCTCGGCCAGTTGGTCGTCAAGGGCAACAGCGTCTCGCATCATGAGTACGGCTGCGATGGTGTCTACGAGAAGCCGGGCGTGACCAGCGCCGGCGAGTTCACCAAGGATCAGACCCAGATCATCTGGACGGTCGCCGGAGACGACAGCCGCAACAAGCGGACCGGCAGCGAGTCAATCTCGACGAGCAGCACCTCGATCAGCATCGGCGGCAGCGTGTACGTGCGTGACGACTCCGATGCCGGCAAGGCACTGTTGGACGGCTTCAAGACCAAGTGTGCCAAGTAGCTTCGACGTCCCGCCGGCCGGCGAGCAGCACTGAACCCCGTGGGCATCGCGTCCACGGGGTTCTGTCCTTCCTCGGCTGGCCAAGCCTCTGACGTCTCCTCCTGAAGCTGCGGCGCCCGGTATGGACGACGCACCCGGTGAGGTTGATCGATCTCACCGGGTGCGTCAGGCCTCCACGCTCGCCCTCGATCGGAGGATCAGTCCTCCTCGCGCCGGCCCCGGCGGGGGCCAACGGCCGGCCGCTGCTGCGGCTCCGGGGTCTCCACGCTCCGGGGGGCCGGATCGGCCATGCGGTGCGGACGTGGAACCGGAGCCTGCTGCGGCGAAGGAGCCGGTGCAGGAGCCGGCGGCCGGGGAGCACGCCCCGACGGGGCAGGCATCGGGCGCGGCGTCGACGTCTGGATCGAACCCGGCTGACGCGCTGCCTGTGTCCGACCCGGAGTCCGCGCACCAGGCGCAGCCGGAGCCCGACCCGCAGCCGGAGCACCGGCCCCTGGCTGCCTCGGAGCCGAGGAGCCGTCGCGGCGGGCGTTGTCCACGGGCAGCAGCCGGTCACTGTTCGTCTGCGCCTCGGCCTGCTCCTGCCGTGCCGGCGGCCGGATGGGGGTCTGGGCCCGAGCCGGGGCAGGGGTGCTCTGAGCGGAGCCCTTGGGACGCGCGCTCGGCGCACCCGGCCGCGTCGGAGCCGGAGCAGGAGCCGGGGCTGGCACGGCGTCGCCGCCGAAGCGCTGCGGTGCAGCCTGCTGGTTGCCGTCCTGTTGGCTCTGCGCACCCTGGGAGCCCGCGCCGAACTGGGTCGGACGCGCGCTGGGCGCACCCGGCCGCGTCGGAGCCGGAGCAGGAGCCGGGGCTGGCACGGCGTCGCCGCCGAAGCGCTGCGGTGCAGCCTGCTGGTTGCCGTCCTGTTGGCTCTGCGCACCCTGGGAGCCCGTGCCGAACTGCGTCGGTCCCGTCTGACCGGCGACAGCCCCACGGGCTCCGCTGGTCGGGACAGAACCAGCGCCGTTGGCGCCGCTCTCGCCCTGAGCACCACCACGAGAACTCGACGGGTCCGTCGACGAGGAAAGTACCTCACCTTGGATGACCTTGTGGCCGTCCGCGGTGTACCCGAGGTTCGACAGGCCACCCTGGGCGCTCAGACCCTGCGCCGTCTGCTTGTCCGAGCGCGAGCTGCCCGCTCCGCCACTCGTCAGCTGCAGCGGACCACCCTTGTCGGCCTGTCCGTCGCGACCGGGCGTGCCCAGACCGCCGGCGGGACCGGTGCCGCCCGGCAGAGCCTTGACGCCGTCACTGCCGCCGCCGGAGCCACTACCACCAGGACCACCATCCAGCACCGGACTGTCCGGTCCATCCGGACCCTCGTGCCCGCCGCCCTCGAGGGCCAGCTGCTGCTTACCGGACGTCAACTCCGTGGCGCCCCCGTTCGTGCCGCCGGCGTTCGTCGACGCCGTCTTGCCCGTGGGCTTGCCCCCGCTCGGGGACGCCGGACCGCTGGTCTTGCTGTCGAACCCGTTGGCGAGCTTGTTCCCCATGGCCATTCCCGCGCCAGACCCCACACCCGCGGCCAGAGACGGCATCAGCCCGCCCTTGTCCGGCTTCGGCGTGCTGTTCGTCTCGAGGAACTTGTCCACGAGCTTGGTGACCACCTCGTCCATCGCCTGCAGCACAGTCTTGCGCACCCGTAGCAGGGCGAAGGTGATGCCCATGATCACCAGCGAGGAGATCAGGGTCAGGACCACCACGATGATCCCGCCGAGCGTGGGGCTGCCCCACAGGCCACCCGGGCTCATGAAGCTCGACACGGGGCCGGCCATGATGTCCGGGACCGAGATCAGGAATTCCGAGACGAACTGGTAGACGAACAGCGTGACGAGGACTTCCATGATCATTGCCGTGGAGTACACGATCACTTGATCGCCCCGGCCAGCATGCCGATGGCGTACCAGAAGCCGAGCAGGACGATGGAGCCCAGGACCGTGGCCGCGTTGCTCCAGTACATGAACTTCGCCGGCCCCGTGCCCACCTGGCTGACGGCCATGTGGTTCTCGCGGGTGAACCCGCTGGTGGCGTTGTTCGATGAGTACATGGCCAGTGAGCCGGGGTTGAACCCGGTGTTGAGGTAGTTGTACGCCGCCAGGGGAGACAGGTTGCATGAGGAGGGTGTCCTGCCCACCGTGAAGCCACAGCCAGCCTTCGTCCCCGTCGTGGTGAAGACCGTCGAATCCTGGCCGGGACGAGAGGAGGTCAAGCCCGTGCCGTCGGTCGAGATCACCGGGTGATCGACCGGCTTCGGCCCGTTTTCCTCACCGAACTCCTGTACGTCGCCGTAGCTTTTCTTGTCGACGAACCAGCGCTTCTTGGCATCCGGGCTCTCGTCCAGTTGCGTGATCGAGGTCTTGATCCCCGACTCGAAGTCGGAGGCTGCGATCTCGTTGCTCGCGATGTACTTGCCGATGATCCCGAAGGTCGAGAACACCGCTTTGAAGTCGTCCGAGGCACGGCCTCCGTCGACGGAGACGGTGCCGTCCTTCCAAGCCGACTCGGCGTCTTTGGCCTTCGTCCCGATGTTGATGCCGTTGAACGTCGCCCCGTGGGACTGCTTGTTGATCGCCAGCGCACTCGTGCGCACAGACATCATCGCGTCCGGGCTGGCCTGGCCATCGTCCCAGGAAACAGTGGCCTGGTCCGGAATCCCCAGGCGGTCGTTCATCATCCACGCCTCGAAGTCGACGTAAGTGCTCAGCACGACGCGCGTCGGGCCGGCGTGTTGACCGAGAACGGAGTCGTCGAACTTTCCGAGCACACTGGAGTACATCGACCCGACGAGCGGCAGGCCGACGCCGATGAAGACGACGCGCACGACGAGCTTCTTGATCGCCGAGCCTCGGTCCATCTTCTTGAACATGACCAGGCCGATGAGCAGGAAGCCGATGAAGATCGGCACGAGCGCCTGCCACGAGATGTCGACGAGCAAGCCGTACCAGCCGCTGATCCAGTGCTGCAGACCCGCGAGGGCGCCGCCTCCGGTAGCGCCTCCCGTCATGCCCTCGGCAAAAGTCGGATTCACCGCCGCGACCGCGTTGTAGAACCACAGGAAGAGGTTGACGAGTTTCAGGAACTGGATGATGACGTAGAACAGCGTGCCGACCGCCAGCGCCAGGGCGTAGAGGACCCAGATGATCGACCCCCCGATCACGCTCACGATCTGGCCGCCGATGCCCGAGGACATCGTGTCCAGGCCGAGATCGTTGTTGGCCGCCCCGAAGTGCGCGTAGTCGAGCATGCCCGCGTACTTGGCGTTGCCCTTGTCATCCTTCGCGGCCAGGGTCTCGTAGGTGACGGTCTGCGAGGAGCCCGACACCTCGGCGAAGAACCAGCCCACGATGTTGCCCAGGCTGAACTCCGGGTCGGCGTAGCCGAGAATGGAACCGCCCGAGGCCGGGCTGGACGTGACCGGCTTCCAGTTCTCGTGCATGCCCTTGTCGTTCTGCGGCGAGTTCTTCTCGCTGAAGTACGAGCTCGCGTTCGAGGCCAGCTGGTAGAGGCTGTAGTTGTCGCGCTCCTTCTTGTCGTCCGCAGACGCCGGCGAAGACGTCGCCATCATGAACACCGGCACGAGCAGCGCCGCCAGGAGCATGAGGGCGAGCCCGCGCGCGGGCCTGCCCGGGCGGACTGCACCCACGCTGTGGCCGGCCCGGGCACGCAGCCTCGCCACCGCCGTGATCGTCCGGTTCATGCTCTCTCCTCTGCTCCTCGTCCTCGTCTCAGTGCCGACCTCGCTCATGTCTTTTCCAGCTTCTTGGGCCTGGGCCTTGTTGCCGGTCGCCTTGTCTTGTCCTCGGGCCGCTGCAGGCGCTTGCCGTCGCTGCGCTTGACCGCGTCAGCCTGGCCCGCGTCGGCCCCACCGCCGTCGCCCTCGCTGTGCTTCCGGATGCTGGTGAGGTTCGCGCCCGGCGTCGGCTTGTCGTGCATGATCGAGTCCATCCGCGCCGTCTCTTCGGCCTTGGCCGCCTCCAGCCGGACCTGCCTGCGTTGGGCCTCGCGGTAGGGGTTGATCCCCAGTGCCAGATCCAGGTGGAAGACCACATTGGAGACGCCCCGGCGCAGGTACGTGAGGTTCTCGTCCTTGGTCGTGATGAGTCGGGCGAGATCCGGCGGGATCCGCTGGTGCAACTGCTTCTGGTACTCCGCCACCGTTTTGTCGCGCATCGGGCCGAAGAGCGTGTAGTCCGCAGCGTCGAACTTGTTGAAGTCGCTGTCGGCCAGCATCCTGTCGACGTCGTTGTAGCTGTAGACCACCCGGCCGCCGCGTTCGTGCATGTGGTCGAACTGGTCCTTGAGGTACTTCTTCACCCGGTCGTCGATGTGCTCGGTGCCGTGGATGATCACTGTGTCGCCGATTCCCAGCTTGCCGACGGCGAAGCCGACGATGTTCACCAGCTGCGCCATCGCCACGCCCTTGCCGCGGCGCATGAGCCGCGAGAAGTCGTAGACCACGCGCCGCGAATCCCGGACCCCGTCCACGGCCGAGGCCGTGTGGTTGTTGAACAGGTCGCCATTGGTGCTCAGCATCGCGTTGGCGATGCCTCTGAGCACGTTGTAGGCGCGCAGCTGGTCCGGGTCGGTCTTGCTGGAGTTCAACAGCGCCTTGTGCGCGGTCGCCAGGTAGGAGACGAACATCTGAAGACGCGGCACCTGGGTGTGCGGGATGTTCACCACGCGCAGGCGGTTGCGCTGCTCCTTGGCGTTGTGCCGCCACATGCCCTGCTCGATGTAGAAGTCCGTGGCCGTGTCTTCGAGGGCGCTGCGGATGATCGAGCCGACGGCACCGTCGGTGCTCTCGTAGAGCTGCTCGAACATCAGCTTGAGCTTCTCCATCTGAGCGGAGAAGACCGTCAGCTCGTCCTCCTCCTCGCCGAACATTTCGAACATGTTCACGTCACCCTGGTTCAGGTCCACGCGCGAGGTGAGCCGCTCGAACCTCGGGCCGAGCTTGTCGAGGTTCGCCCCGTCAAGGACGAGGTGGACGACCTGGCCGTTGTTCAGCAGCGTCGCTTGCGAGATCTTCGAGCACCACATGTTGGCCACCCGCTGGCGGTCGAGGTACTCGCTGAGGGTGGCGTCGGCGACGATCACGTGGTGGGCGTAGGCGTTCACGTCCATGAGCACGGCGCTGTTGTTGACGTCGCCGACCATGTAGCCGACGTACTCGCCGCCCTTGTCGTTGAGGCCGTTGGTCACCAGTGAGTACGAGCCGGCCAGCTCGGTCGAGGTGAAGTGGAAGCCCTTGCCCTTCTTCTTCTCGTTGTTCTTCCAGAGGCCCGAGAGCTCCTGGCGCTGTTCGCCGGCGTAGGGCGCAGCCTTCAGCGTGCCGAAGCGGTCGATGTACAGGCGCGTGACCCGGTCGATCGTGTCGTCCAGGGTCGCCAGATCCGGTGCCTTGAGAAAGAGCCGGTTGTGCACCGAGAGGTAGCTCGCGCCGTCTTGGAGCTCTCCGATCGTGACCCCGAGGTCACCGGAGATCTTCGCGGCCTTGCGCCTGGAGGAGGTTGTGCCCGTCTCCTCCTGCTCGTTGGCATCGAGCCGTTCCAGCTTCTCGGACTGTTTCGTATAGGAGTCGATCCACTTGTCGTCCATCCGCTTGACCTGCTCAAGCACGACCGCGGTGACCCGCTCGTCCAGACCGTCCGGGATCCGATCGATGCCCCAGAAGGCGGCGAAGTTGTCGTGCGCGGCGTCGTCGTGGAAGTACGCCAGGATGCAGGCGACCGAGCCGTCGACCTCGAAGTAGTCGGAGCGGAAGAGGTACTTCTCCTTGGGCTTCAGCGCGAGCAGATGCGGATAGGCGTCGAATGCACCCTGGAGGTGCTTCACCTCACGGCGGCGCTGCCACCAGTTCTTCTTCGGCTCGGCGGTTTCGTCGGCCACGCCGTGGGCTGCCGCAGTGGTCTGCACGCCCTCATCCTGAGCAGTGTCGTCCGCGGGCAGATCACCGACCGGAAGCTCCCGGCTCTCATTCGTCTCGTCAGGCTTCTTTCCCGGGACGCCGAGCTGTGCCCGGACTTTCGTCATCAGCGCCATGGTGTCCTTCGTTCGTTCCTCGTCGTGTGGGTCGGCCTGGCGCTGTCAGTTCAGCGACGTCTTGAGATCGCGCAGTTCGTCGTCGATGCCCTGGTAGAAGACCCGCAGCATCGTCTCGACCTCCTCGCGGTCGAGCATCGTGGCTTCCTTGATCATGAGGGTGGAGCCGCCGACCTCGGCCTGGAGGACTTGGTGTCCCTTGCGCAGTGCGTCGGTGTTCTTGCCCTTGAGCAGCAGGTACTGGTGGATCGAGGGGAACTTGCCGCCCACGTGCTGCGTGAGGATGTCGTACTGCTCGTTCTGCAGCTCGATCAGATCGGGGTCACGGAGCTGAAGGGCCTGGTTGCGCCGCTCCAGGTTCGCCACCTGGTGGTAGATCCGCTGCGGCTCCTTCGTCGTGATGAAGCTGTGCTCGCACGTCGTCTCGACCTTGCGCCAGAAGGAGTCGACCCGGTCGAGGATCCCGATCCGGTCCTCGTCGAAGAGCAGATAGCTCGCTGAGCCGACGACCAGGTAGACCCGGCCTTCGCCGCCGTCGGAGAAACGGATCAGCCCGTCCTCGTGGATCCCGTCGATGCCGACGATCGAGTAGAAGTCCGTGGGGTTCGAGCTGCGACGGGTGAAGACGTGGCGGGCCTTGCGGGGCAGGTAGGCGAGGAAGGCGGGCACCCGCATGATGCGCAGTTCCTTCGTCTTCATCAGGCCGCCGAAGTAGGCGATCGCCGCCAGTCCCCAGAGGACGAAGAACGTGATGGCGACTGGGCCCGAGCTCGCGACGAACGTCGACGTGCTGAACCACAACAGGGCGAGGATGCCGCCACCGAAGAAGAGCAGTTGCTTGATCGGGGAGGGCTTCGCCGCCCAGCCGCCCTTGCTGAGCGTGATCTCGTGATCCAGAAAGCTCCTGTTCAGCGAGCTTGGCACCTTGTAGGACAGCTTCGCCATGAATCTCCCATCCCCCTGCCACCGCAATGGCCATTGCTCGACCTGTCGAGAAGCCTTCATATGTGAGGCGCGCGAATGGCATCCTATCTTAGGCGAGTCATTCGAAACGAGAGTGAAAGGGAGTCGGATGGCTGTTTGGGTCGAGTCTGACTGGCGGGTCCGAGTCATCGAGTGTTGTTTGAACGGCTGACGGATCAGCCGCACCGCGGAAGCGGTGGCGCTCAGTCCATCGCTTCCGCCGCGAAGCGCGGAACGTCGTCGCCCAGGCCGAGCACGGCCAACGCATCGGCGGAGCCGTACGGGTCGAGGCCTTCCTGACGAACCGACATCCCGTCGAGGACTGCCGGCTCAGAGTGCCGAGGGGGGCGTGCCCGGCGCCGCACAGCGTCTCCTTGACCGGACCGGACCGGACCGGACCGGACTGGACCGGACACGACCGGACGCCTCCTGTCGTGAAATGGCAGCAGCGGGAGCGGGCCCCGAGGTCCGGGACCCGCTCCCACGCGGCACTACCCGGCCGCCATCAACCGAACGACGGGACGATCTTCTTCTTGCCGCCCTGTTTCTTCCACGAGATGCGGGCGTCGAAGGTCTTGCCCTTGGCCGAGACGAAACCCGTGCCCTGGATGGTCTTACCGGCCGCCAGGTCCTTGCGCTGCGCATCGGTGAAGGTCACCTGGCACCAGGACCGCGGTGGCTCGTCGTCGGAGCCGAAATCAGGGATGATCTTCCTGGCCTGCGCGTCCCAGGTGACCTTGCAACCGAAGGTCTTGCGAGTCCGCGCGCTGACGAAGTCGTCGATTTCCAGCGCTTGGCCCGCCAGCAGCGCCGCGACCTCCGCCGGCGTGAACGTCCGGCCAGACCACTTCGTCGGCTTGTCCGGCACCTCCAGCCGGAACCCGACGAACTTGCGACCCCTGAAGGTGCCCACGCCGAGCGCACCGGTGGCCGGGAAGGGCTTGTTCTCCTTCGACCTCGCCTCGAACGAGATCGTTTCGCCCGCGAGCAGCTTTGCCACCTCGTCATCGCTGAACTCGTGGCCCGACCAGACCTTCTTGAAGACGACCCTCTTCGGGCCACCTGGAGCGGCCTGCCACACGCCCTCGGCGCGGGCGGCGCCGAGCTGGTCTTCCAGGCCCAGCTCGGCGCGCATGGTTGATGCGTTCTTCGTCATCGTGGCGAGCTCATTTCGCCGGCCTGCGCCGGCCTGAGCTTCCGGCCCTTCTCGGTCGTCAGCGGGTACTTCGCCTTGTCGCTGGGGCCCAGCCCGGCCTTGCCGTACTTGCGCTCGACTTCGTCCAGCGACGAGGGAACCTTCGGACCCGGACCCGGACCCGGACCTCGGGGCGCGAGGCCGGCGCGGCCATGCCCGCACACCCGGGTCCTGGACACAGAGACCTGACAACCCCACGCCCTGCCGCGCTGACGGACGGAAGAGGGCTTCTCCTTGCTCCTCGCGGTCATCGGATCGGCCGCCCTTCCCGCTCGCGTTCGAGCCTCGACTGCTTCCTGGTCGCCTCACGGGCCATGTCCCGGAGATGGATCGCCTCCTTGTGTGTGATCGGCGCGTCATGAAGGTTGTGCGAGCCCCGCAGGAAGTTCTCCGTGCGGTCGGCGATGGAGTATGCGAGCGCCTGCTCGATCACCGCGCTGGTCTGGCGCACCTCGTCCAGCTCGTCGCGCACCTTGCGCAACAGCCCGTCCCGCTCGCGTTCGACAGCCTCGATGCTCATCAACCGTGTCAACACGCTGCCCAGCAGCGGGTCGCGGGAGCGGAACAGTTCCACGGCGCGCTCGGTGGCGGGATCGGCATCAAGGCGCAGGTCGAGCTGTGCCAACAGGAACGCCATCACCAGCGTGCCCTGGCTCAGCCGCCGGCTGAACTCCCGAGCGGCGCTGTCGCTCACGCCCAGCTCACGGACCGCGGCTGCTCGCAGCTGCTCCCGGAGCGCGTTCATGACGCTCTCGGGCAGCGCCTTGATGTGCGGCTGGCTCTGCATGCCGACGAGCCGGAAGCCCGACTGGGGGAGCGTGGCGGTCTCGGCTGTGCTGCCCGAGCCCCTCTTCGAGGGCGCGCTCTGCGCGGCGCGCCGATCACCGGTGAACTGCGGCGATCCCGGCCCCACCTGCTCGGGCTCGTCCGGTGGGGCGATGTCGCCGGCCGCAGGGCCCGCCGGCACACCGCCCGGGAGCAGCCCGTCAGCGGTGTTCTGCCCGCCGCCGGCGCCACCGCGCTGATGGGATCTGCCGGCGCGTTCGGGGTTGCCGACGTCGGGCTCGCGGTCCTGCTCCAGGTTCGGGCGATCCGTTCCGGCTTCCCCGTCGAGGTCAGCCCGCGGACCTTCGACCCCGAGTTGAGAGTCGGTGGCCCCGGTCTCATCGAACCGCACCTCCGGCTCGGGTGTTGGCGCCGCAGGCCCAGGCCGTGCGGCCTGAGCCTGGACGCGCTTCAACTCCTCGCTTCCACCCCGCCGGTAGGCGTCGAGGAAGGACGTGTCCACATCCATCACCTCGTCGGTGGGCGTGGCCGCCTCCAGCATCTCTGCGAAGTCCCGGCTCATACGAGCTCACCGTCCTCCTCGTCGAGCAGGTAGTTGTCGCCGCGGGTGAGCCCGATCAGCGAGTCGAAGCCCGTGGTGACGACGCGTTCGAGGTTCGCCGAGTTCCTCGCCAGCGCCGCGACCTGATCGACGAGCTCATTGAGCCGCGCGATCTCCAGGGTCGGCAGGTCATAGTCGAGGTTCTCGCGCCGGATCTTCTCGACCACCGCCTCGGCCACGTACTCGCTCACCGAGGAGAACCCGCGCTTGTCGGCCCAGTACTCCGCGCGCTGCTTCTCGTCCGAGCTCAGCCGGACGAACATGCCCTGGCGGCCACCGCTGCTGCCCTGTGTCCCGCCCGACGGCTTTTTCCTCGCGCCGCGCAGAGGTTGCGTCGTCTTGTCCAACTCGTGTGCGGCAGTCATCTGCGGCTTCTCCATGCCTTGCCTCGCCAATCCGTGAAGTCGCCCTATCGGCGCTGGTGGATAAGACATCTGCCACTCTTTTGGTTTCAGGTGGGCCAGTCTGATTGGTGCCCGCTCAGGGTTCGGACTGGGGAGTCGGCGTCGCGTTCGCGGTGCAGTCGACAAGCTCCTGGGTGAACCTCGGGGATTGCCAGATCGCCTTGTCTTTGTCGTTCGGCACGTGGTCGACGATCGACCCGGTGCCGAGCGGCGCACCACCGGCGAGGAAGTGCAGCGTCTCCTGGCTGAAGCCTGCCTTGTACACCGAGGTCGCCAGGCACTGGCCGGCCGCCGCGTAGGTCTTCTTCTGGCTCTCGTCACGGGCGTAGGAGGAGAACATCGAGACCAGGCCCTTGGTGAGCTCGATGGAAGAGCTGACCGGCTGATCCGCGCGGACTGGGTAGGCGGGCGTCGGGTTCGGCTTGCCCACCACTGGCTTCGCGGCTGCCTCCGGCGGCGTGTAGCTCTGGGCCTTGGGGCTACCGCTGTTCGGAAGTACGGCCTCGCTGACGCATCCGTCGAAGGCCTCGCGCAGCGACCGCGAGGCCAGCAGAGCGGCGTCGTCCTCGCTCACCTTGCTCAGTCCGCCGATGACCGTGCCCATGTCGTCGCTGTCGGCCTTGATGATGTAGGCCAGCGCCTTCTCCGACACTCCCGCCTTCCGCACCGCGCTACCCAGGCAAGCTCCGCTGTTCTTTCCGGAGCTTCCGGCGCCCTGGAAGGCGAGCTTGTCCAGCGCCTTGCCGAGAGCCGTGTCGGCGACCTGGGCTGTGCTCGCGGTCGGGCTTGGTACAAGCGACGGCTGCGCCTCCTTGGCCGTTCCGCCGTTGCCGCTGGAGCACCCGGCGAGCACAGCGCCCGCAGCCAGCACCGCAGTGGAGAGTCCAACCTTCCTCGTCCTCCAGGTCCTCATCTCTTCTCGCCTCGCATCCCCTGTTGCCGACCAGTCTGATTGGATCCACTGGTCTCTGAGGGTATCTTATTCGAGTGACCATTCAATCGTGGTCTGTGGTGAGTCGGAATGTCGCGCGATAGGGGTTGTAGAGGCTGCACAGAGCGGGACTCGGTTGCGCAGAGTGGCTGCGGGCCCGTCTGGCGCTTGGGGATCAACAGAGTTGATCCGGAGGGCTCTGCGAAAGCAAGGCGCAGCCTGGTGCAAGGAACGGCCGTGCCTCGCAGTCCAGATCGCCTCGACCTGCTGCGGTCGGCTCCCTGGGAGAGCGCCGGGCAATGCACGGCGCGCACCACCCAGGCCTTGGCGTTGCCTGGGGTACGACCCGCCAGGGCGCAGCAAGCGCCGGCCCCAACCGGTCAGCACCGAGGCTGTGAACCCATCCCGGTGGTGAGTTGCCACCACCGCGAACCGCAAGGTCCACGAGGCACCCGAGGACCTCACATTCGACACGAGCGCAGATGCCGCCGCCGGCGTCTTCCGCACCGCCAACACCACCACGACGGACGGAGACACGACATGGTGCTCGCGATCGGCGCGCTGCTCGGCTGCGTGGCCACTCTGCTCGCCCTCGCCATCCGGCGCAGCCTGACCCGGACGCCGCACTGCGGGTGGTGCGCGACCGCCTCGAACTGGCCCACCTCCCAGCACGACGCCCTGCTCTGCCGCGGCTACGTCCAGGACCGCCGCCGCGAACGGCTGCGCGACATCAGGCACGGCCGTCCCGTCGAGGAGCCGAACCCGTGGGGCGAGGCGTACCTACTCGACGAAGAGATCGCCCAGCGAACGAAAGCCGACGCATGAGTGCCGCGACCACCTCGGCCGCCGCCGGTTTCGCCCAGGCGCTCCCGGGCCGGCCGCCGCATACCCGACCGACCCGGAAGGCACAGCACCCGTGATCGCCAACGTCACCGCCCCGGCGACAGGCGAGCAGCACCGGTCCCGATCGACCCCGGCCGGCCCGGCTGGGTGAACGCCCTGGTTCGGGGCGGGCGGGACACCTGCCGCGCCGCCCGGTGCCGCGGCGCTCTTTCACCCTGATCCGCCGGCCCGGTGTCATGCCGTCCGTCATTCCTCGTCTTCGCAATGGCCCTGGTGTTCCGGTTCATCACCGCAACGCTCCGCGGGGTCGAGATCACGGATCTCGGACACGTACAAGTCTTCAAGCCGTGAACGTCTGCGGGATGGTGACGGCTGCCGGGAGCTGTGGCTCTTGTCCGCCGGCCCGGCGGACCTTGACGGTGTCCATGACCTTCTCGAAGAGGGTTCAGTCGGCGTTGCCGCCGGTGAAGACGAAGCCGAGAGGCCGGCCGCTGCCGTCGCAGGGCAGGTGGACTTTCGTGGTCAGTGCGCCTGGGGAGCGTCCAAGGGCGTGATCACGCATTTCGTCGCGCCGCCCTGCCCCTCTTCACGGGCGCCCACGGCATGCTGGTGGGCCCGCGGGACCGTGGAGTCGACCGACACCAGCCAGCCGTCACCGATCGCGTCCCTCATGGCCTGGGCGGGCGGCATTCGCGTGAACGTCCGGTCCAGCACCCACCTGCGGAAACGGGTGTAGATGGTCCTCCAGGGCGCGTACCGTGCCGACACGTCACGCCGACCCCGTCCGCGGCTTCCACACGATTTCGTTCAGCACCCGCCGGCCGTCCAACCCCGTTGCCGGGCTGGGGGGCGTCGCGCCGTGGTCTGGTCGGGAGCGGTCGGTTGCTCGCGAGGAGCGTGATTTTGATCGGCGAAGCCGATCCGGAGTTCGGAGTGACGAGGTATTCGGTCAGCGTAGCTGTCCCGGAACTCGTCGGGTCTTGATGACGTGCCGTGCCGACATGATGACGCATCAGAACCCTTTGCCGATGCGCCTTGGCGCAGGTCAAGTGAAGTTGATCGGCGAAGCCGATCCGGGGCTCGGAATGACGGCGCATTCGATCAGCGCAGCTGATTCGGGTGAAGCACTGGAAGAGAAGATCATCTGATCGGCGAAGCCGATCCGGATGGGGACATGGCGGACAACTCAATCTCAGCCCGATCAGCCAACTGCGCTCGGACGACGTCGTCGATCCGGGCGCTTTGCTGTATCCGAGGAGAAAAACTCAGGCCGAACGCTCCGAACAACGGACAGCGGGGCCAATCGTCGGCGCGGCCCAGACAGTTCTCGGCCAGAACCTGGCAGCAGTCGGTTCGGTGAAGTTCGAGGCCCTGTACGGCCGCGGTGCGCATTTCGAAGCCGTCGGATTCGGTAGCGGGCGCATGGCAAAACGGCCCGTCTGGCTTTGTGTTGTACCCATCGGGGTTGGCCGCGACCAGGCCGGATCCCGCACTTGAACCCCTTTCCCTGAACACCCATGTAACGGCAGCGCTTTGTGCTGCCCGCGCAGTAGGAGGAGAAACCTGATGAATCACGAGTCCACGAAGTTGTCGGTCGCGTTCAGCGGGGCCGACAACACGGGTAAGACCACGCAGATCGGCCCGCCGGCCCGCCGGACCGGTCCGGCTGCGGCGCCCGCCGGCGCCCTGCACGACCACAACTCTTCTGCGAAGGACGCCACTACCGGCTTCCCGCCGGCCAAGCAGGTGGCCGTGATACTTCCCCGACCGGCGAGGACGGCGGGACCGTGGTCCGACAACGACCGTCTCGCCTCGGTCCTGACCGAACTTGTGGGCACCCGTGTCACGGTCGTCGAACTCCAGGACACGGACACGGACACCGATCTCCGGTCGCTGCCGGACCGTACCGCCTTCGCCTCCGTGCTGTGGTGCCAGCTGAGGGCACTGCCCACCGCCGAGTGCAGCCGTGCCCTCCTTGACGACCAGGGAATCAGGGTGTGGACGGGCAAGGAGGCCGACGAGGGAGCCGCCTACAGCTTCGGACATCTTGCTCTGCGCGCCCACGCCGCCTGCATCGTCAACTGCCCGCCGCGCGCCAAGGCAACCATGATCGAGACTGTCCGACACCTCATCGAGGAGCATCACGTTCCGTTCCACGGACGTGAGCACGGACTGGTGCCCCTGAACGACGGCGACCAGCGGGCACGGCTCCTGCTCGGAGGGAAGGACGTGTCGCTGCGCAGACTTGCTCCCGTCTTGCCGGAAGTGCATGTCGACCGTGGCCACACGCTCACCTGGACGGCGTGGCAAGACAACCGGGCAGCCGCACTCCGCGACATCCGCCGCGTCTACGGCACCTCGCCCGTGATCGTCCGCAGCTGCGCCGTTGCCGAAGACTCCTGGGAGCGCTCGGCCGCCGGCGAATACGACAGTGTGCCTGTGACCGGTGGCGGTGACACGCTTCTGGCCCAGGCGATCACCAAGGTGTTCGCCTCCTACCCGGCCCCCGACGCCGCCAACAAGGTGCTCGTCCAGCGCTTTCTGCAGCCGGTGCTCGCCGCCGCAGTGGTGACCACCCGCACAGTGTCCGGAGCGCCCTACTGCGTGGCGGCGCTCGACAGCACCTCAGGGCGCACGGACACGGTCACCAGCGGCACCGGAGACCACGTCGACACCTGGTACGTCCACCGGGACAGCCTGGGGCGTGTTCTGGAGAACCCGTCCGCTCACGGCCTGCCGGACTTCGCCGCCCGCGTTTTGGGGGCAGCGGCCCAGACGGAGGATGCGGCAGGGACGAACCGCCTCGACACCGAACTGGCGATCACCGAAGACGGCGTGCACCTGCTGCAGGTCAGGCCGCTTGCCGCGGGGCGGGGCCGGACGACTGACGACGCCCAGATTACCGCCATCCTGTCGGCAGCCCGGCGGACAGTCGAGGACATGAGCATCTCGGACAACCGTCTGCTCGGAGACCGGCCCGCCCTGTCCTGTATGGCGGACTGGAACCCTGCCGAGATGCTGGGCCGGCGACCTCGCCCGCTCTCCATCTCGCTCTACCGCCACTTCATCACTGATTTGTCATGGGCACGCCAGCGAAAGGAGTACGGGTACCGCGATCTGCGTGGTGTCCCGCTCATGCACACCCTGGCCGGACACCCCTACATCGACGTGCGCGCGTCGTTGGCCTCCTTCCTGCCGGCCGACCTCAGTGAGAAGCAGGCGCGCGAGGTGCTCCAGGCACAGATCGCGCGACTGAGCCAGGACCCGGACTCGCACGACAAGATCGAATTCGAGATCGCGGCCACCTGCTGGACGCCCGATCTGAGCCAGCGCACCTCCTACCTCACACAGTCGGGAGTCGGCCAGACGACCCTCGACAACCTGCACGACCATCTCCTGCGCATCACGCGGACCGGCATCGCCCGGCTGACGGGCGACATGAACGATCTCGCCCAGCTGGGTCTGCCGACGGAGAAGGACACCCACCCCAGCCGCCTCGAGGCCACCCTCGAACGGACGCGCCGCGCGGGCCAGGTCTTCGCTCATCTCGCCCGCGCCGGCTTCGTAGCCGTCGACCTGCTGCGCTCGCTGCGCGAGGCGGGGCAGGCCGACCGCTACGACGACTGGATGCGTGGTCTCGGGACCGTCACCACGCACATGCAGCGCGACGCCGCCGAGGTTGCCGCAGGTCGCCTGAGCTGGGAGACGTTCGTCGACCGGAACCGATGGATCCGACCCGGTACCTACGACCTCACGGTCCCCAGTTATGGGCAGGACCCGGAAGGCTACCTCCGCCCTCTGCTGGACCAGGTCTACCACGTCGAACCTCTTTGCGGCGCTCCGTGGTCCCCAGAGCTCAGCCACCAGGTCTCCGGCGTACTGGAGCCCCTGGGGATCGATGCGGACGGTGCGGAGGACTTCTTCCGCAAAGCCATAACCGCCCGCGAACACGGCAAGGCCGTCTACGCGGCATGGGTCAGCGCCTCACTGGAAACCATCGCGACGCTGGGTGGAACCGCTGGCCTGAGCCGCGACGACATCACCCACCTCACCATCGCCGACCTCCTGACCACACCCTCGGACACCTGGCCTGCGACCGTACTTCGCCGTCGGGCCATTGGGGCCGCGGAGGCGCAGGTGGAACTGCCCGAGGTCATCACCGACACCGGCGACCTGCACTGCTTCCGCCGGGGATCGGGGCGCACGAACTTCATCGGCACCGGACGCGTGGACGGACGTGTGCACGCTGCTCCCGCACCGGCCAGCCCGCCGGAGTCCGGCAGCATCATCGTCATCGAATCCGCCGACCCCGGCTACGACTGGATCTTCGCTCACCGGCCGGGAGCACTGGTGACCGCATACGGCGGGGCCAACAGCCACATGGCCATCCGGTGCGCAGAACTCGGCATCCCGGCAGCCATCGGAGCCGGCCCCCAGTCCCATGCCGCCTGCGCAGTCGCCGACCGCCTGGTCGTCGACTGCGACGCACGCCGACTGGAGGTGATCCGGTGAAGGAACCTGGATGGATCGCGATCACACAGCGCCACGTCCCCTACCCGCACCGATCCGAAGAAGGCGACTACCTGGACCGCCAGTGGTACGCCCTGGAAGCGGTCAGCAACCGACGCCTCCTGGCCGTACCGAACAATCTCCCCCTCGCTCAGCGCACACTGCGGGGCCTGCCCCTGGCGGCTGTGATCCTCACCGGCGGCAACGATCTGCCGTCCGTCCCGGACCCGAACGACGTGGCTCCTGAACGAGACCGCGTCGAAACGTGGCTCCTTGAGCAGGCGGAGGAACTGCGGACACCAGTCATCGGCATCTGCCGTGGTGCTCAATCCATCGCCCACCGCTTCGGTGCCCGGCTCGTGGACGGACAGCACGGCCACTCCGGTACCCGCCACCACGTCCGAAGCACAGGTGACGCCCCCTGGCCGTGGCCCGAGCAGTTCACTGTCGCCTCCCACCACCGCTGGGCCATCCCAGCCGATGGTCTGCCCGAACAACTGCGCCCCCTCGCCCTGGCGGAGGACGACACCGTCGAGGCGTTCGCCCACCGTGACCTGCCCTGGTGGGGACTGATGTGGCACCCCGAGCGAGAGTTTCCCGCAGGTCCCGCCGCTGATGCCCTCACCTTCATCCTCAACCACTCCACGAATCCGTCCCACTGATCCCAGACAAAGGAGCACCCGCAAATGCGCACCATCATCCTCGCGGCCGGCCGCGGTTCACGTCTCGGTCCGCTCACCGACCAGCGCCCCAAATCCCTCGTGCCGCTGGCCGGTATCCCCATGCTGACCCGGCTTCTCAACGCCCTCCGTGCCGCGGGGCTGAGTGACATCACCATCGTCACCGGCTACCAGTCGGACCTCATCAACAAGGCTGCTCCCGGCTGCCGGACCCTGCACAGCCCCCGGTGGGCCCACACCAACATGGCCGCCAGCCTCCTGGTGGCCGCAGACGCGGGCCTGCTGGAGGACGGCGCTGTCATCTCCTACAGCGACATCGTTGTTGAGCCTCGCGTCGTGACCACTCTGCTGAGCGCCCCGCGCGCTCCGCTGACCCTGCCAGTCAACACCGCCTGGCTCGATGTGTGGAGCGAGCGCATGGCGGATCCCCTTGCCGACGCGGAACGCCTCATCCTCGACGCCAACGGAAGGTTGCTGGACATCGGCGGCGCCCCTCGTGGCCTGCACGAGGTGCATGCGCAGTTCATGGGACTCCTGCGTCTGGACCCGGACGGCGCCCGACAGCTCATCTCCTTCTACCGCGAGGCCCTCGACGCCGACAGTGCAGCCGAGCACTGGGACACCACCACTCTCCTCAGCGCCTGGCTGAACGCCGGCGGAACAGCTCACACCGTGCCTGTCCGCGGCGGCTGGCTGGAGGTCGACACCCCCGAGGACAAGGACCGCTACGAGGAACTGCACCGCCTTGGGCGCCTGGCCGCCATCTGCGCACTCGGCACCACCGAAAAGGACGGCGACAACCGATGACGAACACCCTCCCCAGCACCACACTCCCGACGGCTGTGCACTTCAGCGGTCTCGGTGGCAAGGGAATCGCCCCTGCCGCCTCCCTGGCCTTGGCCGCCGGCATGCGAGTGACCGGCGACGACCTGGTGCCCAACCACCGCACTGACATCTTCACCGCCCACGGCGTACCGGTGGCTCTCGGCGTCAATCACATGCCCCGTGACGTCGACCTGCTCGTCTCCAGTGCGGCTGTGCCCGTGAACACGGCTGCCCCCATCCACCAGATGGGGCGGCTGGAATTCGTCCAGCACCTGTTCTCCGAGCACCGCAAGCGCATCCTGGCCGTCGCCGGATCGCTGGGCAAGTCCACTGCCGCAGCCATGGTTCACCGCATCCTGTCCAGTATCGCCCCCTCCGCCTACATCGGAGCCGACGTGCCGGGGCTGCTGTGCGGCGGAGAACTCACGACCGGGGAATGGGCCGTGGTCGAAGCCTGCGAGTACCGCAGTGCCTACAGCGCACTGACCCCTGAGATCGTGATCGCCCTGAACATGGTGCAGAACCACGAGGACGATCTCGGCGCCGGAACGGCCGGGTTCGAGCGGAGCATGACCAGGTTTCTCACCGAAGGACCCACTCCTCCCGGCCTGATCGTCATGCCCTCCGAGGTGGCAGGCCTGATGTCCCCCCACCTCGCCGCTGCCGGAACTGCCGGGCAGATCGAGGTGATCGGGGCCGGCGGTCCGTGGCAGGTTCACGTTCTGCGGCAGGACACCAAGGACTCCACCTTCCGGCTCACCCATGGCGGGCGCGATGCCGGAACGTGGACCGTCCCCGCTCCCGGACCACATCTGATTCCCGGCGCAGCCTGCGGCATCGTCTCCGCGCTGCACCTCGGGCTCCAGACGAGCGACATTGCCGCCGGACTGGCTGACTTCCGTCTGCCGGGACGGCGCATGAGCGTCGTGCACTCGGACGAGCGACTGGTCGTCGTGGACGACAACGCACGTCAGCCGGACCAGGTCCGTGCCCTCATCCAGGCACTCCGCCAGGCCCACCCCGACCGGACCCTCGTCATCGCGGTGGCCCCTTGGGGACGCCGCAACAAGCGTGACCTGACCGCCTGGCCGGAAGCGCTGTCCGGGGCAGACGCGGTATGGGTCCTGCCTGTCGGCGACAACGCGGCCCCGGGAGGGGAGGACCCGGACGCTGATGTCCGGCTTACCGCGTTGCTTCGCCGCTCGGGAACCGTCGCACACGCCATCCAGAATGACATGAACCTGCCAATCCGGGGAGGTGGTGCGAAGGGCCTCGTCATCGCCACCGCCGGCTACGACGCCAATGCAGCCGAATTCGCCACGCTGCACCGGCAGGCCGTCAACGCCCTCGGCAGTCCCGCACAGGAAGCCGGAGAGTAGATGTCCACCCGCCACCGACCGGCACGCTTCACCGCCCTGCTGGTCACTACGCGCGAAGGGGCCGTCCTGCTCACGCAGGGCGGCCCCCGCCCCGGGGACCTACCCCACAGCAGAATTCGGACCCACGAGAACCCCTACAGCGCAGCCCAACGTCTGGCAGCCGGCCTGAACCTCTCCCTCGCAGAGACAACGCTCCTGGCCATCGACGAAGCCGAGGGTTGCAACGGACCGCAGACCGTCCATGTCATGTCCGCACGCCTGTCTCCCGGCAGTGCTCCACCCTCAGCCGGACACTGCCTGACCGCAGTGGGTCAGGCAACCGCTGCCATGACACCCTCTGCCGCGTCACGGCTGAAAGCCGTATGCCGGGCAACGATCCTCAACACCATGTCGCCGACCTGCCAGGAGCCCCTGAGGCTTGTCGAGGGCCGCAACCTTCTCCAACACGCAACCAAAGCAGAGCGAACCCGATCCCACTTCACCTGGCATCCCGGCCTCACACCGCCCGAAGAGATACCAGTGCAACAGACCTGGGGATGGCTCGTCGATCCACATGGCCGCGTTCTGGTGATGCTCGACCGGCACGGCGTTCCCAGCCTGCCGGGAGGGCGCCCCGAAGCCGGGGAGAGCCCCTGCGAAACCCTGGCCCGCGAGGCAGCGGAAGAAGTGCAAGCAAGGCTGAGCACCCCCTACCCGCTGGGCTATCAGCAAGTGCGAGAGCACGGCCGTCCGCCTTACGCTCAGTTGCGCCTGGGAGCACTCCTGCGGGGCCTCGATTCCGCAGCCCCAGACCGCGACACCGGGGAGAAGTACCAACGAGTACTCATTCCTGCTCGACAGGCGAACCTGCTGCTCGGCTGGGGGCCGGAGGGAGACGCACAAGCACACGCAGTCTCACGGATCTGGCCTCCCCGCACGACACGTCCCGCCCAGTACGTGCCTGAAACCGGCCTGGAGTTCACCGAGGAATGACTGCAAGTGCTGCCTGGCCATCGGACCAGGCAGCACACGCCGCACCATGCACAGAGAGAAAACCGACGGGCCTCCCCTGGGAGGGGGAACCCAACCCAGACCCTCGACAGGAACTAAGCGGAACCAGAAGAACCAGAAAACTCAAAATTCCGGCGGACGATCGGCTGCAGGTAGTCCACTTGTTCCCCGGCAAGACGGGACAACTCGGCCTCGGAGTCGATCAGCGCGATCCTGTCGAGTTCAGAAGCCCGACCCTGTTCTCGCTCCGAGGACACCAAAGCCGCAAATCGTTGATGCAGGAATTCGGCGGGCAGAGCAGGAGCGCGAAACACAAAACCGACACTACCCCGCGCGCCACGCGTGACAACCCACAGAGACAGGGATTCAGGCAATGTGTCGATGCCGAGCTCCTCCATAAGCTCTCGGGCCGCATGTCGGCGAAGCGGAGTCACATCGAGAGACTCACCCCTGAGGGGGGGCTCCATGGAGCCCCCCGGCAGTTGCCATCGGCCGGGGGTGGACGTTGAAGAAGACATACGGGCCACCAAAAGACGTCCGTCCTCCGTCGGCTGGGCAACGCACACGAAAACGGATGAAACGGAGGGAGCGTCGGGAATCTGACGCAGCATACGGTATCTGTATGCCGCCCTTGCCCAGGAGAGAATCAAACTCCCTGGTTCCTTCCACTCTACATCCATGCAAGCCACTGTGGGCCCATCGAAAAGGTTCGGATTTTCCTGAACCGCTTCAGACCAAGCACGTTCCATCGTCAGGCGGTCTGGCTCAGAAATTGGGTGCCACGCCTTTTCGACAAAGCGGATGCGACGGACATCGAAAATCTCTACACCAGAGGATGCGTTAGTCACTGACCTATGCTCTCACATCGCGTGCGACGTGCGAGTAGATTGGTCCGGATCGAAGGATGGCGGTCTCTTTCCAGAACGTCCATGCCGGCCACAGCTACACCTTCAGGAGTCAGGTGCGCCGGCTGATCCTCGGCGTACGCCAGTGGGGCACACCGTGCAGACCGACCACGGAAGAGGTTTGATTTCTGAGCGCTGCAGATGATCCCTGGGGCGTGTCCCTGGAGATCTGCAGCTCCGACTTCCCCAGCACCCCGGTGCGCGCTCTGCCTTCGGGCAGGCGCGGCGCCGGGGTGCTGTGTTTTTTCGTGGCCCGCCCTACTCGCCCCGTGAAGGCAGTGAGCACAAGGGATCAGCAGAGCTGATCCGGATCCGACGTTGAAGAACATCCCTGTTCCGCCAGGAGCCGAACCATGAACTGCCCGAACTGCGCCAGCGATATGGAGTCGATCGCCTACGGCATCCGCGCTGGCAAGAAGGTCACGCACACGTGCTCCGAGTGCGGTTACAGCGAAACACGCTGAGCGGCTGCTTCTCCCTTTCAACTGCGATCTAGAAGGAAACCGTGATCTTCGCCGAGGTGGTTGCCAAAACGCAGCCCCCCGGCCTTTGGCAGGGAGGGCGTGCGCCCGCTGGGCGCCGGCGACCCGGTCGCCGTGCGCGACCTGTATCCCGATCGAGCCAGGCAGATCGCTCCTTTCGTAGCCGTCGCCGTCGGCTCACCCATCGCCTGGTGCCTGCTGCGGCATCCGACAAGACCGGTATTGCGACAGCGGCCGACACGGCCGCTTTGGTTGTGGCGCCACTTCTGCGTCAACATCGGAGCCGCGCTCGCCGGATCACACGGGAGGTGCCTCGCTTCCACAGCGGGACTACCGACGCTGTTCTGGTCAACGCCTGCGCCCGCGCACTGTCCGGGAGCGCCGCGGTGCTTCTGCTCCCGCCCCGAAGAACCGGACCGGGCCTGGAGTACAGCCGGTCCCAGCTACTCCCACGCCCTGCCTGGCAGCCGCCTGTGGTTGCTCTCCCTGGCCAGCCTCTGTGCTCTCACCTACGCCGGCAGCGTCTTCACCGCACTGGCCGAAGCTCATGAACTCCGATGGTCTCGACGCGACCGCATACGGATGGACGCAGGTGGCCAATGCAGCCGCCGTGCTCCTCCTTTCCCGCTGACCATCGACGAGTGGCCCAGGAACCTGCTCGTCGAACTGCACTGGCCGCAGCCGCGCACTCACCAGGCCTTACACGACCGTGGAAGACCACGACGTCGTCGTACCCAAGAGCGTGTCGGTGAATGAACAACGCGAGCAGCCGCAGCTCCGGCCGTTTCTGCATGATCAGCGGAGCTGATCCGGTCTGGCCTTCGGAAGATCACGTCCACGCCAGGAGTGCAGCCGTGAGCCAGGCGCTCCGCTGCAGAGCAGCGCCGGGGGCCTCACTGCCGAATCCATCACATCTTCCGGGGAGATCGCCATGCCCGGGCGCACCGAGCACACCCTCCTCTACTACAAGTATGTCGACGACGCCCTCGCCGAGCAGGGCGTCGCCGCAGTCGAAGGCGCGATCTCTGGCATCAGCCGTCGGCCGCCGGCCCGCGAGGTGGAGCGTCTGGACACCAGCACCCCGGGCTGGTTCGCCATGTTCCGCAGGCTGGTGCCCGTGGACTGGCTCATCGACGCAATGCGCGCCTCCGCCGCATGGGCACCGTCCCCGCCCTGCTCGGCGTGCTCTGGCTGCCACGCTGTCCAGTGTTCGTGGATGCGGCCCTTCTTGGCTCGGTGGGGGGTGGCGGCCGGGGGTCACAGGTCGGGCGGGGACGCCCCGGAGGGCCTGGCGGCCCTCCGGGGTGGTCTGGCGGGCGCCTTCGGCGCGTTCACCGCCAGACCATCCCGCGCGAGCGCGGGACGCCAGGCCGGGCGCCTTCGGCGCGTTCACCGGCCTGGTGGCTGGCCCTGCGCAGCAAGCTGCGCGCACCGGGCCAGCCATCACCGCCCTTTGCTGTGACCCCCGGCCGGCACTCCCCACCGAGCCCGCCAATAAACCGGCTTTGACCTGCGGTTTTCGCTGACTCGTGGTGCTAAATGCTGTAAAGTTTGTCTTGTCGGAAGGGGCGGCACACCCCGACCGGCGACCAGTGTCTAGGGAAGGAAATCGAATGACCCGTCAGCTACTCCCCGCCTCTCTGGAGAACCGACGCAGGGACATCCCGGTCGTGGACTCGCTCCCGGCGAAGGGGTTCCCGGGGTACGTGAACGGCCTCCGCCGCATGGGCACCGTCCACGACGTCTACGGCTGGACCAACGTGCTCGCGCACATCAACATGTCGGCCGACGAGGCATACGCCCTCACCGACAAGCGCAGCCCGCACGCCCTGTACGAGCTGATGCTCATGTCGGCCGGAACCGAGCCCCGTCCGGGGCTGCACGACCACTCGCCGGAGTTCGGCCGGGCGCTGGGGGTCATTGCGGCCCGGTTCGCGGAGCACTGCCGCGCCTACCAGCTGAGCCCGGTGGTCTCCTGGAGCTACGACCCCCACACCGTCGACCGCGAGTCCATCCAGGGCGAAAAGCGGTTCCACGCCCACCTTGTGGGCCGTACGCAGGCCGAGCGCGCGGCCGTCGCGGCGCGGGCGGTGCGGGCGGGGCGGCTCTCCCCCGTCCGGTCGCGCCGCATCGTCGAGGAGGCGTCCGTTCTGGGGGCGCTGATCAGCGCGGACATCGTGGACGGGGACGCCCTGCGGGTGCTGGAGCCGGTACCGGCGCTCTCCACCCACACGGCCACCGCGACGGCGCAGTACCGCCTGCCGGACGGCTGGGAGAGCCTGGCCAGCCCGGATCTGCACGCCGACCTGACCTACATCCACCGCAAGCTGCGGCGGATGTACGACGAGATCACGCGCGTGTGCACCACCGGCACGGCCGGAATGTGGCGGCGGCCCGTGGTCCGGGAGTTCGACCCGCAGGACATCGACGTACCGCTGCGGACGGCGACCCGGGCGACGCTCGCGCACTACCTCCGGGGGCTGCGCCCCGAGCTTCTGTCCGAGCCCGTGGAGCGGTCGCGGAAGGCGTACGTCTACCCGCTCGCCGATCTCGCCTACGCGGTGACGATCGCCGAGCAGGACGCGGGGGTGTTCCTGCACCTGCGCACCAACGTGTTCAGCGACCTGGGGGGCGCAGGAATCAGCATCATGGACGGGGTGATCGTCAAGACGAAGAAGGGAGTGGGCGACATGAGCCCCGCAGAGACCGCCGGGCGAGCCGCGTTCCAGGGCGACTTCCTGCGGATGCTCCACCGCCACCCCCAGGCCGCACGAGCCCTGTTCCCCCGCCTGTAGAACCGCAGGGCCGGACCCGGTCACCGGGTCCGGCCCCCGGTCGGACCACCCGCCCCGCCCCCTTCGTGATGATCATGAAGGGGGCGGGCGTGCGGGAAAAGGACAGCCGCAAGCGGCTGGCGTCCGCCCTTCAAGCTCCCTTCGGTCGCGGGGCGGACCCAGGGGAAACGCCGCCCCCTGAGTGGCCTGCGGCCACGGGCGGCTCTCTTCTGCCCTCCGGGCAGGCGCTGCGCGCCGGGCCCCTTGAAGCTCCCTTCGGTCGCGGGCCCGCCCCTGCGGGGCCAAGGAGCCGCCTCCGGCGGCACCCGAAGCGGCCTGCAGCCCGACATGGACGGCTCAAAATGCTGTAAGGTTTTTTGTGTCAAACCTTGCAGAGATGAGGCGCACATGCGACGGGTCGCACTGTTCGGGCCCCCGGCCACCGGGAAATCGACGCTCGCCCGCTGGCTCTCGACGGAACTGAACGAACCCCACACCGACCTCGACGACATCCTGTTCACCCCCGAGGGGCCGCTGCCGCTGGAGGAGTTCCGCCGGCAGGCCGCAGCGATCACCGCGACCGACGGATGGATTGTCGAAGGGAACTTCTCCAAGCTCGCGGACGTCGTCTGGCACCGGGCCGACACCCTGATCTGGCTCGACTTCCCGCTGCCGCTGATCCTGTACCGGATCGTCCGCCGGAGCCTGCGCCAGCTTGCCGGCCGCGAGGACAGCGCCCAGGCCCGGCGCCTCACCTGGTCCGCGGCGTTCTTCGCCCGCCGGTCCCTGCTGCGCACCGCGATCCGCAAGTACCGGACCAACCGGCCCCGGTACGCCCGGCAGATAGCCGAGACCGCCGGCCTGGGGGTCGAGGTCGTACGGCTCCGCAGCCCGCGCCAAGTCCGGCGCTGGAGGCAGCAGACAGCGAAAGGGCCGGCGGAGAGCCGCTCACGAGCGGCCCGGCACACCACCGGCCCTTAACCAGCATCTCCACGACCAGCTGACGCCGGCGCGGGGAAGCACCCCCAGCATACAAGGCGCGCCGCCCCCGACAGCCCGAAGGAACCCTGTGATCCCCCGCAACCGCCCCGTGATCAACGAACGGGACATCGCCGAGAGAGCCGGCGTCCCCCTCACCACCTGGAGACGCCGGGACGCACCAGCTTTCCGGCAACGGGTACCCGCCCTCTTCGACGGCCGCGTACTCGTCTACGACCAGGCCCAGGTCCACGCCTACCTCAACGGACAGCCCATCCCCCCGCTGCCCGCCTCACCGCACCCCGACGACCTGCTCAACGACCAGGAAGCCGCAGCCCTCCTCGGAGTGACACCCGGCACCATCCGCGCGTACGCCAGCCAGAACTACCTCCCCAGAGGCACCACCGTTTACGGCCTCCGCCTCTGGACCCGCCAGGACATCGAAGCCCGCCGCGACACCCCGCCCCGCCAAGGGCAGGGCGGCGGACGCCCCCCGGGCAAGAGCGGCCCCACCAAGGCGCACGCCTACGCAGACGACCCCCGCCTCCGCCTCGCCGCACAAGCCCTCACTGCCTCACCGGACACCCCCCGCACGCGCCTCGCTGCCGCCCTGGCCGAGCAGCACGGCAGCTCCACCCGCACCTGGGAACGCCTCCTCGCCCAGGCCGCCCGCACCCCCGCCCAGTGACAGAAGTCCATCCATCACAAATCCGGCTGGGCCACCTTGCCGCCGCCAAGCACGCCGGCCGTGGCTGGGGCTGCACCTGCGGCGCGGACAACCCCAGCGACCACGACAACATCAGCGCTTGATGCGGCCACGGATGGCAAGGACGGCGAGGGCGAGGAGGGCGGGTTCGAGGACGCGGGAGGTCATCTCGATGTAGGTCCCGATGGTGGTCAGGTCCTGGCCGCTGGAGCGGAAGACCACGGAGTTGAGCGTGACGTTCAGGGCCTTGTCGAAGCGTTTGCCGGTGAACCTGTCCCCGGTGGGGTTCTTCACGTCCTGCTTGTCGATGACGAAGGTGACGGTGCCGCCGCCTGCCGGGACGGTGCCGGTGGCTTTCTGCTTCGGGGACGACATCGGCAGGCCGAAGGCCATCAGCAGCACGACGGTGGCGACCATGGCCGCGGCGAGCCAGCCCAGGGCGCGGCCGGCGCGCAGACCGTAGCCGGAGAGCAGCCAGTACGCCCACAGCAGGCGGCGTTCAGCTTTCGGAGTGCCGCTGCGGTCGTGCCGGCGCATCTCGCACTCGCCGTAGCAGAAGCCGGCGGCCCCGGGTTCGTTCTTGCCGTCCTCGAACGCCTTGCGGAGCTGCCGGTACAGGGGGGCGATGTCGTCGGGGTCCGGGGTAAGGACGGGGTCGGGGTGGTGCAGGCCGGTACGCCACCGGCCGAGCTCGGGCGGAGCGCCGACGGGGACAGAGAGCTGTCCGGCGGTCTGCGCCCGCCAGTGCTGCTCCTCGGCCAGCGTGCGCCGACGGGTCCAGCGGACCGGGGATATGCCCTTGCGGTGCCAGCCGGTGGGGGTGGAAGCGAGGGTGGTGCGGCCCTCCAGCCGGAGCTGGTCGAGGTGGAAGGCCCCGGAGAACAGGCAGTCGGACAGGTCGGTGTCGGTCAGCACCAGATGCGCGGCGTCCACCCCCTGCACCGACACCACTCGCACCGCCCCGCTCCCCGACAACGTGCTCTCGTCCACGATCGCGGTGAGGGCGAGAGGGGCCTCGAACACCGCATGCCCAAGATCCACAGAAGCATGGCGAACCCGGACGGTCGCGGTCGACTGCCAACGGGTCCGCGTACACATCACCTGTCTCGCCGCGACCTCCAGCATTACCGGTGCCCCGAACACCGCTCCCGACAAATCCACCGTCCCCCCGCACACCACCGGGCCCCACCACGAAGTCACCAAGAACTGCACCTCGCCGAACCAGGCGTTGCTGGAGAACCGCGCCCTGTCAAACCAGGCAGTGCCGGAGAACTGCGCCAGGTCGAACCCGGCCTCTCTGGAGAACCGCGCCCGGTCGAACCTGGCGGTGCCGGAGAACTGCGCCCGGCTGAACCCGGCCATGCCGGAGAACTGCGCTTCGCTGAACCAGGCGTCGCCGGTCCAGTCATCGGCCCCCTTTGACCGCCCGGACACTGACCGAGTCGATCGCGCAGCGCGACCAGTCCAGCTCGCCGTTCACACCAAGTCGATCGAGGACCACACGGTGCAGCTTGGCCCAGACCCGCGCCGTTGACCAGTCTGCGAAACGCCGGTGCACCGTCTGCCAGGAGGCACCGAAGACCGGCGGCAACTGCCGCCAAGTACAGCCCGAGGGGCGACGAAGATGATCGCGGCCAGGACCGCACGGTCGTCGCACCGCCGCCGACCTCCGCCTTGAGCACGTATCGGCGGCTCCGGCGCCACGTCCTGGAAGATCTCCCACAGCCCGTCCGGCACCAGTCGTTCAACCATGTCCATGCCCGGAGCAACGATCTATCGCCAATCAAGACACCGCCCTACTGTGCTTGCCCGCGGGCTTCGCGGCGAGGGCCTGCTGCTCGACGTGCCGTGCCGCGATGTACAGGCCCTCGCGGTTCAGGTGCCGCGAGTAGCTCGAGTCGAGGTAGAGCACGGGCACATCGCCGGCGGCCTTCAGAAGCGCAGGGTGCAGCAGGTGCTTGATGGGGCCCGAGCCGCCGCCGTAGACGTAGACGACCTCGGTCGTCGCACCGGCCTGGGAGAGGACGTCGCCGAAGGAAGAGACGATCTCGTCGACCAGGTAGCCGGCCTCGTCCTCGACGAAGCCGACGGCGCGCTGGTGACGATTCCTCACCAGCACAGACGGCTTCGCGTGGAGGAAGTCCGCCAGCTGCTTGCGCGAGGAGAACTGCAGCGTGGCGTCCGACTCACTCATGCGCTCCATGGCGTTCATCAGCGCGGTGCCGTAGCCCTCGTCGAGCGTGGCTGCCGCCTCGGGGTTGAAACGCCCATCGGTGAAGACCGGGAAGTTCACGGTGCCCTCACCGACATCGACACCGATGGTGTTCTGCACCGCCACCAGATCGGAGGCCGAGACCCCTTCCACCACGGATGCGTCGCGAGTGCGCAGATCATCGAGAAGAGCCTGGGCCAGCGGTTCGCCCTTGTCGGTGATGGCGAACTGCGCGGAGGCACCCTCGGCCATCACCTGAACGTCGACGAACTGCAGGCGCACCGAGACCGGGGTGCTGAAGTTCTTGATCGTCACCAGGTGCACCGCGGGGTCGGAGCTGCCCAGCAGGCCGATGAACTCTGCGGCGTAGGCGTGGCGGCGCGCGACGAACTCGGAGATCGGTAGCGCCAGGCCGGCGCGTACCTGCACGCGCAGCTCGTGACCGGGCAGCGCGCCGTTCTCGCGGACGTAGTCGCGCAGGGCCTTCGCGGCGAAGACACCCAGGACCAGGACCTTGCTCAGCTCCTGATCAGCCTTGGAGTGCTTGCCCAGTACCTCGAACTCGGTGAACTTCGAGCCGCGCACGCTCAGCGCTGCCCGACCGAAGATCCGGCGGTCCGACGCCGCCACCAGGGTTGTGGTGAGTGAGCAGTCGATCTGGTTGTAGAAGTCTCCGGCCATCACTGAGGCCGCATCCGCGTCGGGGAGCGGCACCTTCGGCGAGGTGCGGGACGTCGAGACGACTGCGCTGGGCAGATCGATCTCGTCGAAGATCTCCCGCTTCGTATTCTGGATGACGCCCTTGACGTAGCCGTTGCCGACGTCGATGCCGCCGGTGAGGGTGATGATGTCGTTGCTGTTGGCGCTCATGAATTCGGTCCCTCGGTGTCTGTGTCGTCTGCCTGGAAAATGAGATTCACCGCGTCACTCAGCGCCGAGTACTCGCCATGATTTCGTCAATGGAGGCCTGCTTCGGAGGCTCCGGGTTCGGGCCGGTGGCACTTACCGCAGGGTCCTCGACCGTCTCAACAGGTGTTGCAACCGGCTCGGGTCGGGCCACCGGCGCTGGTGCCGTCTTCTCGACGACGGCGTCGGCCTGGTCGGAGACCACGGGCTGTGGCCGCCGAACGGGCATGGCGGCCGGACGGCGCTCGGTGACCGCCTCGTCGTCCTCGCGCTGCTCGGTGCTCTCCAGGGGCGGCCGGCCGCGACGCGGCAGCTGCTCGACGGGCTTGTAGTAGACGTCGACGTATCCGTCGCGCTGAATGGACTCCCGAATGAGCAGTCGCAGCGACTGCGAGATGTTCTCCTGCTGATCGAGCCACTCGATCACCGAGGTGTCGGCAGCGGGCACGGTCCAGCGGACCTTGCGAGGTTCACTCGGCCGATTCGCCATCACACCCACCTCGCCCTGCCACTCGCTCCTGCACTCCATCCGGTCGTTCGCGGGATGTCTCTCGCTTTGTCACATGGACTCACCACCCTTCATGTTCTCTTTTGAATGTGAATCACTATGAGTCGACTCTAGTGTCCCTGTCGAAGCCCATGCAAGTCCCACTCGATACACGAGTCAGGCTCCATTGGTGTCGTGAGTCGTCTCTGGTGGTGGCGCCCGTGAGACGCCGCAGTGCCCCTGCCGGAGACGGCTGGGCGCAAGCCGAGGGCGCCATGCGCCCATGAGTCCCCCGTGCAACGCAGCAAGGGCTCGCACGGGACACCTGCGAGACACCTGGCGTCAGGGCGTGGTCTCGGGTGAGCCGCACGGGGGCACACGCAGGCTTCCACTCGTGTCCCGACTGTGTCTCGTGAGAGACACCACCCGGCTTCCCGATGCAGATGTGTCCTCCGAGGGCACTGTGTGCGACACGGGGGCGGCACCGTTGGGGCGCGCGCGAGATGCTGTGCGGACACGCGTGGGACTTCGAGGGACCCAGGAGCAGCAGTCGGTGTCTCGTACGTGTCCCGGTCACGGCCCCTGCACGTTCCGATGGGTCACCGCAGAGACGCGAGGTGAGCGCTGATCCACGGGGCCGCGAGGCCTGACCGCACCTCTTGCTGCAGCCCTCCGGCGGGTACGTTGCGACGGTCACGGACGCCGGCGGAGCGTGGCCGGCACAGCTCTGAGCGGGACACCGACGCAGTGCCGGTGCGGCGGTCGGCACAGGGGCGTCATCGACCCGACGAGGTCACGCAGAGAGAGAAGGGTCGAAGGGGGGAGTAGGCCCCCACGCCCAGCGAGCGTGGGAGGAACGACGTGCTTGCGCAGCATGGGCCGCGGGGGTGGAAGAGGCTCGGAGGCATCACTGTGGAGGCCACCGCCTGGAGGAAGGCGACAACGCTCCGATACCCCTCGAGCTGCTCGCTGTGCCCGATGGGCAGATGGTCGCAGCAGCCGGGGCTCTCTTCTTCCGATGCGTCCACGAGAGACCGCCCCGGGCTTGCCGTGCAAGCGCGAACGAAACACGGCCGGGGCCGGATCGTGTCGACAAGGCAGTGCCGAACGCCCGCCTCGGCCGAGGTGCGTGACGTGCGCCGGCACGCTGCCGCAGCAGCACCGGAGCAACGACTGCGGCACAGCAAAGCCAGGTTGGTGCAGCCGGCGCAGCACGATGGTGCGAGGCCGGCTGCGCCGTCAGCGGCGAGCGATGAAGTCGAGCGTCATCCACGGCCGGAGCGACGGCGCGAGAGGACGGATCCGCTGCTGGGCGAGGGCTGTGCCGCCCGCGGCGGCAAGGGGATTCACCGGAGCTGTGCCCCGTCGCGAGCAGACCCGTACCCCGCCTCGTTCGTGCCTCACGAGGTCGGCTCGGCACGGGGGTACGGCCTTATCCCGAACGGCAAAACAGCAGTACCGCCCGAAGACGTGATGACCAGGGGAGACAGCCTGCCCCGTACCCCCGCTGAACGAAACGGGGGAGGGGTACGAGTCGAGAGGGTACGGCCCGTTTCCCCTGATGTTCCAGGCATTCGCCACTGCTCCAGCCGGGGAACGGTGGGATGGCGACAGAGAAGTGAAAGGGCATAAGGGAATCTGATAACACGTGTCCTGAGGACCCTCGCTCCGCTCGGCCTCTTCACTCCGCTCCGATGACGTGTCAGACATGGCCGAGGGGTCCCAGAGGTCGATTGGCTCGCCGGTCCGTCGGTCTCCGGCGCCTCCTCTGGCCATGCCGGCCCTGCGCTTGAGAGACGACCCCCGACACCGCCCCGCCGCAGTAGTCCACAGACGTGTGGGCAGGGGCGAACGGTGCGGTAGTGGATGGGCGGGCACGCAGCGCCTGGCGCAGCCGAGAAGTGACGCATCGCGCGGTGGCCGGCAGTGCGATCCGGCCCGGGGTAGATCACCCCAGCGGAACCTTCCGGGTCGTCAGCCGACAGGGCCGCCACGGGAGCTGGGCTGAACATCGAGATCGCGCGGACCCGCCGGGGTCCGCACTCGATGGTCGCTACTCCACTCGAGTCCACGAAGAGGCACACCACGACATGGCCCCGGCCTGAACTCGTCCTGCGATGGAGGAGCCCGCTGCGTGCCGAAGTTGTAGAAGTCAAACAGCGAAGCCGTTGCCGAGGATGCGCTCCGGCGAAGTCGGGGACGTCGACGACGTCGACTCGACTGACGACGAGAACAGCACGGTCGTCACCGTGAACATCCCCCGCAGCGGTGACGCAATGTACATCGTCCACCTCATGCCGATGTGTGGTGACGATCGGATTCGCGTCTAGCTCCAACGGGAGAAGGACTGGCCGTGATCGGGTCCAGTACCGGGCGGCCGGAATGGGGCAGCGGCACGCAGGCCGCCGCGCCGGCACAGAGGCCAGGACCGCGGCTCTCGACTCCAGCTGTGGAGACCGCCGAGTCACCAGGAGAGGAGAATCGAATGATTGCTGAAATGATTCGAGAATCGTTCTCGCACGTCGTCCTGGTCGCCGGTTCCCGCAGCTGGAACGAGGCGAAGAGCATGCGTAAGGCGTTCGACGACGCCTGGCGCGGCCGTGGGCCCAGGAACGTCACCCGGCCGGTGCCTCTTTCGGAGCACTGTCCAAGGGGCTGACGCGAGGGTGGAACCGATGTGCGGGACGCAGGCTCGGAGCTCATCATCTTTCCCGCCGACTGGTCGGCCCGGAAGCAGCCGGATTCCAGCAGAACCAGCAGGTGGTCGACGCCGCCCGGGCCTTCCGCGAGGCCGGGGCTCAGGTACTGTGCACGGCCTTCCGCGACCTCTGCCGGAAGCCCGGATGCCCGAAGCGAAGCCAGGAGCAGCTCATGCCGGATGTGCCGGGCACTTCTCGCACGGCACCATCCGCTGCACGGCTCGAGTGTGAGCAGCGTGAGCTGTGGGGACCACATGTGATCCATCCGGTCTGAAGACGCGCGAGGGGCCCTGCAGTGTGCTGCAGGGCCCCTTGGGGGTGAATGAGAGAAATCGGCCCGGAGGCGAGCATCAGGCTCGGCGCTAGTTGCTCCGATCGATGCCGTGAGCCTCGTCGTAGGCCTTCATGACCTTCTTCGGGATGCGCCCCCGATCCGCGAACTCGTAGCCCTCTTCCTTGGCCCACGCGCGGATCTTGTCTCGCTCCTCGGCAGTCGTCTCAGGTACGACTCGCTTCTTGGGCGCAGGCTTCCCGGCTTTCCGGCTGACCTCCAGGTACGACTTCAGCGCAGCCTCAAGGGCCTTCTTCTCCTCAGCTGTGAGGTCGACTTCGTACCAGGTGTCTCCCAGGCCGAAGGTCACGGTAGCCGCATCCGGCTTACCGCTGAGATCTGACTCGACAATGCTTCGAATAGCCATACCAGTGAGGGTAGCCGATGCGCAAGGACTTTGGAAAGCCTGTCGAACTCATTCGATATAAGTGCGCCATTTGGAACACGAATGAGGCTCAAAAATGCTGGTGAATCGGCAGAAGGAGTGACTGTTACTGCTAAAATCGCAGCAACGTTGCAAGGGTGTCTCGTACCTCGTTCTCCACCGACCAGCGACCTCATCGAGAGGGCCTCCACCATGTCCACGCTTCATGCCGCCGACGACCACTCGCTCACCGACGAGGACATCGACCTCTTCACGCCGCTGTGTCAGCGCACAGGATGGTCGGATCAGTACCTGACGGAGAACGAGCCGATATCAACGGCCACCGCAGTGTCGCCGCCGCGCGTGTCCCGGGCTGGACGACGTTGGTGACCGACCACCACGAGGAGTTCGCGCCGGGCTCGACCGCGGACATCACTGTCGACCCGCGCCGGATCGACGAGGCCTACGCCCACACCGGGGTCTGCGGTGCCCACGTCCTCTGCGAGGCGATCGAGGCATACACCTGCGTGCACCGGCCCGAGAAGCGCTGGGAGACCCGCCTGCTGCGTCTGCTCGCCGGGCTCGGCACTGTCTCCGACGTCATGCCCGTGCTGTACGCGAACCGCCGGCCGGTGCGCGATGCGATCTCGATTGCCCGCCCGCTGCGCGTCGCCGCGCCGAAGACCATCCCCCATCCCTGGAGCGGGTTCGACGCCGACCCCGATGCCATCGACATCGAGCAGTCGATACAGATCACCACGGGTGCTTGAGCCCGTACAGGAGGAGACCATGACGACGCCACCGACCACTTCGCGTCTGCTCGGCATCGGGTGGTGCGCCCTCGTGCCGTTCGCCGTCGTCGCGGTCTACCTCGGTCTGGGCACCGTCGCAGTCAGCCTCATCGGAGAGCCCATCGTCGCGACCTGCGTCCTGGGCATGCTTGTGGTCATCCTGGTCGGCTCAGTGAGGATCCAGCGGCCCCAGTGGCTCGCGCATGCGCCGGCCCCGCGGCCGCGCGTGGAAGTTCCGCGCTTCGGGCGGACCGCCGTCGGCTGCGCCGTTCTGGCATTCCTCGCCGGGCAGTCGACGGCCTTGTGGATCTACGCCACGACCGGGTCCGCGGGCTTCGACGCGTCGAACCAGACGAGGCACGCGGCCGGAGTGCTGACGACCCTGCTGCTCGCCATGGTCGCGGCTCCTGCGGGGGAGGAGGCCCTGTTCCGGGGGCTGGTCTACCCCTTGCTGCGCAAGCGGGTGAACATCCTCGCTTCCACGCTGGTCACCGCCGTGGTGTTCGGCCTGCTGCACGGCAACGCCGTGCAGTTCGCCTCGACCCTGCCATTGGCGGTGCTCCTGGCCCTGATCTACGAACACACGCGCGTGCTGTGGCCCTGTGTGCTCCTGCACCTGGGCTTCAACCTCGCTGCCGCCCTTGTCCCGGCACAGGTGCTCTTCCCTCTGGCGAACCCCGTCTCCGCGGCGCTCCTGTACCTGGCTTTCGCCGGCTGTGCCTTTGGGCTCTACCGGCGGGTCGCCGGCTTGACTGCGCCAGGCGCGGTCAAGGCCTCGGGAGGCGAGGCCGGGATGCAGTGAGCGAGGTACTCAGCCTTTTCTGAAAACGATGTTGCCAAGGTCCTGACGTCCATGCCGGGGATCGGCGTCAGGACCGAGGGCGCATCCTCATCGACGTCGGCGACGGATCCGGCGCCCAAACGAGCCTTCCTCTCTCTGCGTTCGCTGCCCCGGCCAACCGACCTCCCGCAGCTGATGCGACAAGAAGATCAGTCAAGGGGGCCGGCACGCCCAAGCCCTCCTCTGCCTCGCCAGACGCCGAGCCGACATCCTCTTCGCGATGCTCCGAGACGGCACCTTCTACGAACCCACCCCGCCCCATCAGCTGGAACCACCTCTTCGGGGTACCCGTTGATGCGCGAGCACGGAGCCACCGCCGAGGCCGACACAGTCAACGCCTGCGGAGGCATGCGATGTCGGGCACCGAAGGCACAGGCGTCTTCCTCGGAATGGACGTCGGCAGGACCGCCCCACGGCCACGGGCTCACCCCGGCCGGGAAGAAGGTCTTCGACAAGCCGATGCCCAACAGCGAACCGAAGCTGCGCGCCGTCTTCGAAGAGCTCAAGGCCAAGTTCGCCACCGCCCTGGCCATCGTGGTAGCCCGCCTCGATCGGCGCCCTGCCCCTGACCGTCGCCCGCGACGCCGGCTGCGTGGGCGCCTACCTGCCCGGGCTCGCCATGCGACGGATCGCCTACCTCTACCCGGGCGAGGCGAAAGCCGGTGCGAAGGACGCGGCAGTGATCGCGGATGCGGTCCGGACAACGCCGCACAGCCTGCGCCCGCTCGAGCTGACCGACGAAATCACCGCCGAACTCACCGCCCTGAAAGGCTTCGGCCAGGACCTCGCCGCAGAAGCCACCCGCACCAGCGACCGGATAAGCGGCCTGCTCATCCGGTTCCACGCATGACTGGAAGCTGGTCCTGGGTCTACGGCCGGACCACCCTGCCGTCAGCAGGCCCGTCGAGCGCCACGGATCCCCGGCCGCACTGCGCAAGGCCGCCCCCAGTCGGACGTCACCACGCCGAGTACCCCTCGACGATGGTGCCCGCGGCGCTCGCCGTCGGCAGCCCCATACGGCGAGCGCAGATCCCGCCTACACCCGAACGCACTGTAAATGCAATCGACTTGACAGGATCGTTGTGCGTAGGGATATCGTACGAACTCTCAAGTGGACTGGATGCTCAACACCTTTGGTTGACCCGGTCATGCTGTTCTGTTCCGCAACGGGGGTAAGGCCAGTACATGCGGTGGAAAGCTCGCCGCGTCGGCAAGGGGCCTACGGTCAGCCACCGTGCCGTACGCAGGGCGGCCGGGAACATCGTTGAGGAAGCCAAGCGCCGGGCGCAGCCGTTCGACGACATCCTCCGCCTGTGCGGTGTCCGTGGACCACGACCAGTCCACCGCACTGTTACCCGGGCGTTCACGGGCGCCGTCATCGCGTTGGCCTTCGCGTTCACCATTGCGTTCGAACTTGCCGCTGAAATCCCGTACTTCATGGAACCGCACGCCGGTGTCTCGGGTCTACCGATAGGCATGGGCCTGTTCTGTCTCTGCACCGCTGCCGTCGCGGTCTGCGCGGCGCAGCGGGGCGGCGCGGTCAAGCAGACACCCGGGCGGGCGGTGGATGCCGTGGCAATGGTGCTGGACGTCGTCTACGACGTGCTGCACATGGTCACCACACGTCGTCACGCTGGGCAGCGAAGCGAGGGTTCACTGCACACGCGAAAAGTCTGACGACTACTTGGCTCAGCCTGCCGACGCATGACTGAGCGCGGGGCGGGTTGGAGCTCCGAAGGCAAACGGGGCAGGGGCGAGGGGGACGGGGCGATGAGGTGGGCTGCTCTACGGGGGACCGCCCGGAGCGGGGAGAGTGGCGGGTTGCGTGCAGAACCAGGCGGTAGAACGCCGATGCACCTCGCGAGAGCAGTCATGCAGTGGCGCAGGGACCCTTCGCGACGCGCGCTCTTGAAGGAATGCGAGAAGCTGCTTGCCGATCTGCCGGTGCCCACTCCCTTCAGCGTCGAGGCGCTGGTCCGAAACATGGAGCATGCGCTGAAGCGTCAGATTCGGCTGGTGCCTTTTGACGACCCGGATGGAGGGCTGGGCACAGCCTGCGGCCTTCGAGTCAGGACGCCGGAGTTCACGGTCGTGCTCTACCGGCGCCGGTCCAGCCGGAACCAGACCGAGCACATCATCCTCCATGAGCTGGCGCACGAGTGGCTGGACCATGGGAGCACCCTGACCGATGAAGAGGTCGAGCGATACGTCCCTGAGCACATCCGGGAGGAAGTCCTCCGTCGATTCCCCGTGGCTCTGGTCCAAGGCCGCGTGAACTACGACAGCCCGGAGGAGCAGCAGGCCGAGCTGTCGGCGTCCCTGATCAAGCGGTCGGCCCGCCGTCAGCCGTTGGCCGGCGACGACATGGTCAGCCTCCTGGAGTCCTCGCTCTCCCACCCCGTTGCTCCGCCGCGGCGTGGCCCCAAGAACGCATGACGGACGGCATGCTCGACTTCTTCAGGTACCTGACCGCGGCCGTGATGACCCTCATAGCCGTCTGGCGATTCCCCGCCGTCCGGTACGGTGACGCGCACCGCCGAGCCCTCTGGGGCGGCTACGCCGGATTCTCCGTGGCCCTGTGGCTCTACACACCAGCAGCCATGCAGGCCGTGGACCGCATCCCCGTGAATGATCTGAACGCTCTCCTGAGACACTTCGCCAGCACCGCCGCCCTCATCGCGTCCTTGACGTACGTTGCGACCAGCTACGGCAAGAGCTCCGAAGCCGTGGTGCCACGGCACGTCACGGTGTCGCGCTGGATCGCCCGTGCCTCCTACCCGGTGGGCGCGATCGGCGTGACCCTGCTCACCATTCTCTTTTTCACCGTTGTGGACCGTCGGCGGCAAAGTGAGGACTTCCTCAGCGATCACGCAGGGGAATTGGGCGCCGCTGTGTATATGAGCGTCTTCTACTTCTTCCCGCTCGTCACAGCCGCAGTCTGCGGCTACCAGTGGTCGCGGGGGGCGCGAGAAGCCGAGACGACCAGTATGCGAGTCGGTCTCAGGCTCATGGGAATCTCGATGTGGATGGGGCTCCTCCACACGACGGCCCGAATCATCATTGTGTGGACGGCGGTATTTTTCCCGCTGAGTCATTCCACAATGGAGATGCTCATCGATCTCACGGCGATGTGGATGAACCTGCTCTTCCTGATCGTGGCCGTAGGCGCGAGCATCCCCACCACCAGCGTCGTTGCTGCTCGCTGGAAGACATGGAAGACCCTCTACCGGCTTCACCCGCTCTGGTTCGACCTGGTAAAGGCTTTCCCCGGAACGAGTCTCTACCCGCCCGGGTCGCGTCTGGCCGAGCTGATCCACATGCGCGTCCCCAGCGATGTCCGCCTGGACCGATGGACCCAGGACATCGCTGATGCCTGCGAGAAGCTCCGGTACTACGCCCCGGAGACGCTCCTGTGGACTGCTGAGGAGGCAGCCGCGTCGCACCCCGACCCCGAGCCGGGCGCCGAGGCGTACTGGATCGCCGCGGCGCTCCGTGCCGCTGCCACCACGAAGCCCAGCCAGTACGCGACGGGCCCGCTCCAGGAGAAACCTTTCGTCGACACGAACAGCGAGGCCGCTTGGCTCGTGCGAGTGAGCAAGGCCTACGCGGTCATCACCCCGGGCGACGCTCAAGAGCTTCTGGAGCAGTCTGCGGAGCTGAGTCTTGAACCGGATGCGTAAAACGCTGAAGAAGTCGACTCAATTGGGAGGTCGCGTGAAATAGAAAACAGGGCCCAGGTGCTATTGCCGCCCTTCGGATTCGGGCGGGGCCGCCAGACCAGTCCCGCAAAGAGGTGGCGGGTACCGTGGGCCATACAGTGGGTGGCATCGCCTTCCGCCCTGTAAATACCGCCGACCCTGGAAAGCGAAGCGCAGGCGCTGTCGCCGCCACGCGTATGCCGGGGCCGGAACGCTGTCCCGTACGGGCGGCGCCCAGATTCTCAGCACTGGAGTTCCTGCATGTCTCAGCACACCGGCCTCGTCCTCGACTTCGGAGGCGTGCTCACCACACCGCTCCTGCCCGTGGTGCTCGCCTTCGAGCAGCGTGAAGGGCTTCCCCAGGGTGCATGCATCTCGGCCCTGTACCAGGACGAAGAGGGCGTCCGGATCACCAGCGACCTCGAGCGCGGAGCGGTCAGCCAGACCGAGTGGAACGAGTTCGCCGGCAAGAAGCTGGGCGTCTCTCCCGACAACCTGATGGGCAGGATCTTCGGAGGCCTGCGTCCGGAGCCGCTGCTGATCAACGCGGCCGCCGCGGCGCGGCGAGCGGGGATCAAGGTGGGCATCCTGTCCAACTCGGTGGGCCTCGCGCCCTGGGACCTCTACGACGGCTACGACCTCGAGAAGCTGTACGACGTCGTGGTGATCTCCGAGCACCACCAGCTGCGCAAGCCCGACCCCGAGCTCTTCGAGATCACGCTCAAGCTCATGGAGATGCCTGCCGAGCGGTGCGTCTTCGTGGACGACACCGAGGCGTACGTCCAGGCGGCGGAGCAGCTCGGTTTCGCGGGGGTGCACAACAAGGATCCCAGGCAGACGGTGGTCGACCTGTCGAACCTGCTGGGCGTGGACCTCACCGCCGTGCCGTAGCCGTCCCCCGAGCGGGCGGCTGGTCCGGCCGCCCCCGGCTGTCGACCACCTCACTGCAAGGTGGTCGACAGCCGGGGATCTGCGTTGTGCCGGTGCGGCTCGGCATCCTGGTCGTGGGCGTCAGGACAGCGGGACCGCATCCGGCACGCGGAAGGTGGTGTTCCGCCACCGGGCGAAGCCCGGCCGTCGTCTACCTCGACACGCCGCATGGGGAGTGCCCCGAGCTCCAGCCCAGCCGCGAAGAGCTCCAGCCCAGCCGCGAAGGGCGTCACTGCTCGCTCTGCTCGCCCGGCAGCTTGTTCTTCAGCTCTCCGACGACCTCGTTGATCTTGGCCATCATCTCGGCCGACAGCCCCGCCTGGTTGCCCCGGGCGGCGAGCCCGAGGATCTGGCCCTGGCGGATCGACCCCAGGAAGCGGATGGCTTCGAGGAATTCACCGGCCGCGGGGCTCAACTCGGCGTCGTCCTGGAAGAGGGCGGTGTCGACCTGGAGAGCGTGGGCCAGGCCGGCACGTACTGCGCCCGAGACAGTCGTCGGGGCGCCCGAACGCAGCGTGGCGATGTCATCGGCAGTCATGTGCGTCGTGCCGCTGTGCTCGTTGACGGCCTGCGCGATCTGCTCGTTGGACGGAGGCGTCCGGCCCGCGTACCCGTGCTCCAGCAGATAGTTGATCTTCTCACCGACGGTGCGAGGTGCAGACGGACGAGCTTCCCTCGGCGGCCGCCCCCTGCGGAGCCCGAAGGAGACGTCCTGCGCGGCCAGCAGCTCTTCCGTCGTCACCCCGTAGGCGTGCGACAGAGGTCCCACGTAGGCGTCCTGGAGCCGACGCCTGCCGGACTCCGCGTTGCTCAACGGCACGCGACTGGCGTTGATGGCCTCGGAGGCCTGCGCCACGCTGAGGCCGGCGTCGCAGCGGAGCAACTGCAGGTCCACGGGCCCGTCGTAGGGAAAGAGGACGTCAAGGTCCTGACCGAGTGCCGACGCGATCCCCGGGAGTTTCTCCCCCTTGGGGAACTCCTCGCCGCTTTCCCATCGCGCCACGGTGGGGCCGCTGACGCCCACTCTCGCGCCCAGCTCCTTCTGGCTGAGCTCCCTGCCCCGTCTGACAGCTCGCACTCGGCTGCCGTCGAATTGACGTGGCACATGAACTCCTGCGACTTGGCGGTCTAGACCTCGGGTGCTGATGAGAGAACCCTAACGGAAACTGGCTTGATCGATCCATGCATCTAACGTACGTTTCTGTATCGCGCCTGATGGTGGGGCTCTGCTCGCGCGTCGATCGTATGCCCTGTGGTTAGTCCATCGCTGAACTACCCGCCCTGTACAAGGCGGGTCCACCGGACCCGGTCATGCAACGGGCCAGGAACCTGGAAGGATCCCACCGATGATCCAGTCTCACCCAGAGGTGTCCGACTCTGGCGAGTTCGAAGGTTTCAACGAAGCCCGGCGCATCATGTGGTGCTACGAGGCTCGCGCCCGCGTGTCCGAGCGGTTCGAGGAGACGAGCTTCCTCGCTGATGCCAACGTCGCAGCGGTCCACGTCGACAACACCACTCGGGCAGACCGCGTGTTCCTCGTGGCGTTCGACGAGGCCGGCCGGCAGGTCGGCGTCGACACGCTCTACGTCGACGGGCCGAACCAACACCTGGACGTCGCTTCCGAGTTCGACCACGACTTCACCGGGATGGACGTCGTGCTGGACTCGCAGCTTGACCAGGCCATCTCTCGGGAGAACGGCTGGGTCGTCAATCTGAAGGTGCTGCGCGAGTACGAGCCCTTGGCCGATCGTCGGGCCACGCAGCGTGCGGTGTTCTTGGTGCATCTGCAGGACATGATGAAGAACGGCGAGGTCCGCGGATTCCTGTTTGGCCGAGGTGAGTCCGATGAGGCTGATGCGGCGTGAGGGACCACGATCCTGTCCATCAGGCGACCCCGCCGGTCAGGCTGCCGGCGGGGTCGCCTGATCTCTGTCACTTTTAGGGCGCTGCAATCTCGCGACGAGGGGGATCGGCACAGCTGATCCGGGCGTCGAACTCAGGCCGAGTGCAGGCGTGCCGTGGACCGGCTCACGCGGGTCCGTGAGGAGATGACGACGCCCTGATGGCCCCGCGGCGTCAGGGCGTCGATTCAGGCGCGGGTACGTGAGGGTGTTGCCCTGTCGCGTCGTCACGCCGGTGGGAGGAGCCGCGAGGCCCACGCGTGGATGAAGTCCGGATTCAAGATCTTCTTCGCCTCGATCAGAATGTCGATCGGAACCCCCGTCGCCCCCGAGATCGCAGCGAGCGTATCGCTTGGCGTGACGGTGGGCGGCTTCGCCTTCGGCGCGGGCTGGGTCCGTGCGTCCGATCCGTTGGGCTCGTCCTCCCCGCCGCGACCGGGCCCCGGAGTCGGACTCGACCCGCTCTCGTCCTGCTTCCCCGCGGCGCCCTCGTTCGGCTGCTGGGCGCTGCTGCCTCCGGCGTGCTTCTCGTCAGGGTTCCCCGGTGCCTCGGCCGGGGCGTGATTGCCCGGCAGTGCCCGGGTGAAGCCGCCGTCGGAAGTCGCGAGCTGCGTCAGGCCCCAGCCGACGAAGAGCGCCGCTCCGCCCGCCATGGCGCCGGCCGCGATCAGCGGCCCGTTGCCGAAGCCCATCGGGCCGGTGCGATGCCCGGCAGTTGTTCTCGTCTGTGCCGTCGGCTTCGACGCCGGCCCCTCTGGCCTCTGAACCGTAGCCGCCATCCCTGCCCCAACTCCTCTATGAACAGCATGCAGAGTCATCCGCGTCTGACATTGGCATTCTACTCATAGCCTCATCAAAGTCGATGCAATAAGGGATTGAATGGTAGTGCGAACCCTGCCAGAGAGATCGCCAATGGCTCCCCGAACCATCGACCGCCAGGTCGAACGAAGGGATCGCCCCGCCATGGCCAACTGCTTCGGTCTCTCCTCTGCTCTGGCCGATCCGAGCAGGGCGACCGCGGGTTCGGCGTCCGAACTGCGACCTGGGTCCGGCTGGGTGAACTGCGGGGGAGTGGGCTGTCGATGCTCTGCCCCTGATGGGCAGACGGGGAGGCATACGCCCCGACCGCGCCGTCAAGTGCGAGCTGTTCGATGCCCACATGCGTGATGCTTTACGACGTCCTCTCGGCCCTGGACGGCCGTCGTGACTGTGCAGGAATCAGAGCCCGTGCTCCATCCGCGCCGTGCGGGACTGGAGCACCGGCTCCTCCTTCTCCTGCCTGGCGCGCCTCTCAGGGATGGAGTGAGCCGTCATTCGACATCCATGTCGACTTGGCGATGACCCTCGTATACGAGTCGACAACAAGTCAATCCAGGCTGACTACAATGAAGGTATGACTCGCAACGACAACGCCCACGGCGGCAGCAGTCCCGGCGCCGAGCTCCCGAAGTTCTCTGTCAATGTCGTCCCGACGGACCAGCTCAGGCACGAGGAACTCGCCACGGTCCTGAACCTCTATCGCCGCGGCCAGATCACGCCGCTGATCTTCGGAGACGGCAACAAGCCCGAGGCCGCGATCATCCCCTTCGCAGCGTTCGTGCGCCTCATGAAGTACGACCACGCGGCCCACGTCCACGCTGAGGCTGATTTCCAGGCCGAGCTCTCCCATCGCATCCAGGAGTCCGACGCCTCCGGCGAGGCGGGCATGACCGTCGAGGAACTGGCCGAGAGCCTCGGCCCGCTCGGTCAGCAGTGGGCGGATGACCATCGTGCTGCCCAGCAGAAGAAGCGTCATGAGTGAGCGGCGGCCTGTCATCCGCATCCTGCCGACCGCCGGTCTCAAGCAGGACCTCCAGACTCTCCACGACGCTGCGCTGAAGAAACCTCAAGGACCAGAGGGCCGGCTCCTGCGCGTGGCTCTCAACCAGCTGAGCCGGATCCAGCAAGGCGCGCCGGGCACGCACCCGCTGGGGTACATGCCCAGTTATCCCGATCTCTCCGATTGTGAGACCACGTACGTCGGCGCAGATCCGAATGCAAAGCCCTCGCACCGGATCGTCTGGCGGGAGCGCTCGCCCCAGCGCCCGGGCGAGCCCGTCATCCGCGAGATCATCGCCCTGGGTGAACGCGCGAACGGGCAGGCCTACTACATGGCCGGCCAGCGTCTGGGCCGCCCTGTGGGCTTCACTCTCGCCGAGCTGGCCGCGCAGCGCGAGCCGATTGCGAGTCCCTCGCGACCCAGGCAGCGCTTGACCGGCAGTTTCGACACGCCATCCATGAATGAGCCTGACCACCAGTTCGGGTGACCTGTACCTGGCCGTGGCCGGCGTGCTCATCGTCCCGGTCGGCGCGCTCGTGCTGATCTTCGTCATCGCCGACGGCTGAGCCTCGCGGCCGAACTCATCTCATCCACAAAGAAAATACCCGTGATACCTGCAGGCATCACGGGTATTTTCCTTTCTGCCGGCTCCTCGCTTTCTGCGACGCGGGCCGCAGCTCACGACCCTCAATGACGTTTTCGAACTTGCCCGGCATCCCCGATCGTCTCTAGGTCCGTGGTGAGGCGTCGTCCTCATGGCCCCCGAGTCGGCGGTTGAAGCTGCTCGATGCGGAGAACTTGAGAACCACGTAGTCGTCGACGTTGCTCTTGCCGAAGCGCACCTTGTGACCCTTGTGGTCCTGTCGGTAGAAGCGGCCGAAGCTCGTGAGTACGACCGCCTCACCGCCGCTGACCGCTCCGGTGAGTTCACCAACCAACGACTCGTATACCTTGTTCACCACCCGGATGGGCAGCTTGCTGCGAGTCGCGACCCGCGAGATGAACTCGCGCTTATTGACGCGCGGTGTCTTCGTCGTTTCCATGTTTACACCATGCCCTGTCGCCGATCATTAAACGGTCCTGCTCGGGAGCCAGTCTATCTGAGATGGTCATGAGTAGAAAAGGGGAGCGGGGCCTTTCAAATGCAGTCACCATGCTTATCGTTGCTCATTCGGCTAGATTTCCAGATCCGGCTCTGTGCCCTCCCGGTCGCCCCGGGGCTCATAGACGACCGACTCGATGACGCTCCGCGTGTTCGGATCGCGGCGCTGGTTCAGGACCTTGTCGTGAGACTCCTCGAACCGCTGCTGCGCCGCCACGCGGTGGGCCGCATCGAGCTTCGCGCCGATGTTGCGCTCTCCGAACTCCATCATCGAACTCAGTGCCGACGTCGCGCCCTGCCGGAGCGCGCTGACGTGCGGCTTGTTCTGCGCCCGCTGCTGCTCCCATCGGCTCCGATCCTCCGGTGTGACGTAGCCGAACATCCGCGCGAAGCGCGATCCGAACCTGATCTGCTGTCCCTCGTTCTGTTCCTGGTTCAAGCCCCCTCCTCCTGCTCCTCGTTCGTGTTATCGGATCGCGCTCAGGTTCGCTGGAAGTCCTCGGAGTCGGCCTCGGCGTGCGGGCCGTCGTTCTGCGCGCCGGCCTCCCGCTCGGCCGACGGACCCGTAGGGCCCGACCGCGGCTTGAGCCGCTGCTCCTCGAAGAAGGCCCCGGGGTCGTCGACCGCCGTCTGCAGTGTTCGCTGCCAGTTCTCTCCGAGGCTCCGCTTCAGCTGCGCCTCGAGATCCGGGTACTTCTCGTGCACTGCCTCCATCGCGTCGACGTAGGCGTTGGAGTAGACCCGCTGCTGCTCCTCGGGAGGCAGACCGTCGATGTCCATGCTCGCGATCATCACCTCGGACTGGTCCAGGCGGTGCTGGAGCATGTCGGGCAGCCCGCTGGTGTCCAGACCCTGTTTCTGCGCCGCGAAGCCGACCAGGTAGCCGAGCATGTTGCCTCCGTAGGCCTCTTTGTCGCCGCGGCCCAGCGCGTTGAGAAGCGAGGTCTTCATCGTCTCGGCGAGCTGAACCTGGTGGGCGTCCGCGTCCATGGGTCGGCGGAGTGTGAACATCCCGTCCTCCGGCAGACGCCGGCCCAACTGGTCCTCGAACTCCCCGCTCCAAACGGTGCGGACCCGGTCGGAGCCCGCGATCCGCTCCTCGTGTGCGGGGGCCTTGACGATCCGTCCGTGGGCCACGCCGTTGAACATGGTGCGCAGCTCGGGCTCGTACTCCATCCGCTCGCCGATGATCTTTCGGGCGCGCTGGACGACCTCCCGGCGCTCCAGGCCGTCTTCGCTGATCTGCTCGTACAGGCGCTTGCGCAGCGCCCGGTGGCTCTCGCGGATCAGGCCGACGTCCGCGCCCGGCTCCCGCATCTTCCAGAAGGCGTTCTCCATGAGAGCGACCTCGGTCATGGCTGCCGAGTCCGCAGTGAACATCTCCCGGTGGCCGCGCTCACGATGCTGCATGGCGTCCAAGCGCGTGCGCCACTTCTTCGACAGGTGGTCACGCGGATCCGTGCTGCCGATCAGGCGCTCGCGCCGGGCCCCGCTCGGCAGGTCCTTGAAGATCCTCTGCCGGTGCGTGATGCCGCTCTCGGCAAAGGCCACCATGCCACGGGTCCGGGTGTCGATGCGCTCCTGGATCTTGTCCTTGAGGGGTTGGAGGTAGCTGTCCATCTCCTTCTTGAAATCCGGGGCGAGCATCCGCATCGTCATCACCATGCCGACCGCCTGGATGATCGAGTTGGCATTCACTCCGCGCGAGAGCGGCTTGAGACAGGACTGCATCATCATCTGCATGTAGACGTGGTGCATGACGCCGAGATCCTGCGTGCGCTCCTCGTCGGTGAAGCCGGGCACCAACAGCTTCGAGTCCCGCAGCGAGTCCATGTACTTCTCGCAGGCCAGCCGCGTCTCCGCCCTGAGTTTGAGCAGCTGCTCGCGCTGATCCAGGCCCTCGCTCTCGTCCTCGGCCCGGTCGACGTCGATCCCGTGCACGCGGTCACGGTCGGCCATCCGCTTACGGGTCTTCTCACCGAAGAATTCGCGGGCACGGTCCCGGAGCCGCTCACGCCAGGCGCGCACACCGTCCACGTCCTGCGGCCCCGGATCGTCGATCACCTCGGCGTCGATCGGCTCGTCCGAGCGCGAGGCCCAGTGGGCGTAGGTGTTGCCTCGCGGCTCACCGGTCCGAAGCCGATCGTCGCCAACCGGAAGCACCTTGGTCGCGCGCCGGCGCACCGTGGGTCCTGTTCCCAGTTCCTTGGGCTGTGCCATCTCAGTACCCCATCCCGTAGTCGTCGTCGACTTCGGGCTGATCGATCTCGATGCTCGGCGTGTAGACCGGGCGCCTCGCGCCCGCGGCCACGGCATGCGCGGAGCGGCGCTGCGAGCCTCGGGTGCGGGACGCCGCCGCGTCTTGAGAGATCACGTCGCGCTTGACCACCGAGTCATCGACGGCGATCACGGCGCGGTCCAGGCTGTGCCTTCCGGTGGAGCCCAGCTGATCCAGCTGCCACGACATCTGCACCCGAGCCTTCAGAGCCGCCGAGGACGCGAACTGCTCGTTCTTCTCGCCGTCGTAGACGCTCTCACGGTTCTTGGCCGCCTCGACCAGATCGGCGAACGCGCCGGCGTAGGCCATCCGGTCCATCAGGGTACCCCGCAGCGACACGTCTTCTTCCAAGTTGCGGATGAGCCCGGTCGCCGGGTCCTCCAGCGCACTGGCCACGCGGGCCACGTACTCCGGGTTGACCCTGACCCCGAAGCCGTCCTTCGATTCGTAGAACTCGATGAACTGCTTCTCCCACTCCTCGGCCGCAGCCTGGACGGGCTCACCGTCCAGGAATGCCGTGCGCCACTGGCCCGGGCCGACACGTTCGATGCTGCGGCCCCTCCAGAGATCACGGCCGGGGCCCTGGAGCATCGCGTATTTGTGCCGGGCCTCGGCAGCGTCGTGCTTCGCCTGCAGGATCGACTGGGTCACCGGGTAGGTGACCTCCAGGACGGCCTTGAGATCCTCGCCGCGCAGCGCGCGCACGGCGCGCTGGCTGAACGCGCCACCCAAGCCGGTGCCGTGGGACTTGATCGCCGTGGCGAACATCGAGGCTTCCTGGTCGGATTGGGTGATGCCGGGCGTGCCCTGTGCATCGCCCAGGTTCCGGGCGTAGTCCTCGAGCTTCCTCTCGCTCCCCTTCGCGCCGGTCCTGACACAGACCTCGCGCACGCTCTGCAGGTGTGCCTCGCGATCCGCGAACGTCAGAGCCGCACCGAACTCGCCACGCTGCGCCCGGCGGTACAGCCCGCTCAGCTCCTCCGTCACGAACTGCTGGGCGAGCCTGACGTCCTCCGGCGAATCCGAACCCGTGACGGCCCGCAGCCGGAGCCGGTTGGCCTCGCTCCGCGAACTCTCCAACTCTTGGGCCATTCTGGCGTTCTTGGAGAGCGCGACCTGGGTGTCCAGCGACACCTGCATGGCCAGCGGGTGTGAACCATCGCCCTTGACCACTCCGGTGTCCAACAGGTTGGCCGGCACCGAGAGCTTTGCCAGGGCCTCAGCCTTGGCTGCCTCGCTGTGCAGCTTCACCACGGCGACGGCATCACCGTCGAAATCGCCGTCGAAGCAGGCGTCCATGACCGGGTTGATCGCCGCGCCGGTGAGCCGGTCGTCGATCGCCACCCGCATGTAGCGCACACCGGCGTCACGGAGCACCGGGTCACGCCACACCAGCGCGTGGTCGCCCTCGGCGAGCCCCAACTTCGCAGCCTTGACCGAGCTGAGGGCGACTTGGTCGACGTCCAGCCGTGGGTCTGCGGTCCACACCATCGTCGCCGAGTCGGTGAGCCGTGAGGACATCAGCCCGGTCTTGAAGATGTTGCTCGTGCCCGTCAGCACTCGGTTCTGGACGTCGGTCGTGATCGCTTCGAAGGCGCGCTGAGCGCGCGAGACCGATTCGCTCATGCTGCGACGCACCCTGGCGCGCTCCTCGGCAGAAAGACCCTGGCTGTCCAGCTGCTCGGCCATGTAGCGGTAGCGGCAGGCCTCCACGAAGACGTCCTGGTAGCTGCGGGTGTAGTCGTGCATGACGGAGGACCCGTCCTCGAACTCCTGACCACTACGCAGATGCGAGGACATCACCGGCAGCTTCCACGAGCTCGCGCTCACCGTCTCGGTCTGCTCACCGGTCGGATACGTGAGCGGAAACGGGATCTCCATGTCGCCACCGCGGTCGCCGATGAGGTCGCCGAAGGACTCGCGCATCGCCATGAGGTTCAGTCCCGGGAGCTGGCCCGCCCTGCGCGGCTGCGTGCGCAGCAAGTCGGGCATCGGGATGAACCGGCGCTCGGTACGCTCGTCGAGGCCCTCGGCCTGGCCGATCACGCGCAGCGTGCCGTCAGCGTCCATGTCCATGCCGGATACCAGCAGGTACTCACGCAGGCTCGACTCGGCCCCGCTGTTGTGGCCGTAGAACTCGCGCATGATCGCCGGACAGTCCTGAGACTGCAGCGCCCAGGCCAGTTGAGCGGAGGCCTTACGGCCCTTGCCTGCACGCACCTGCTCGTCGTCGTAGATCTTCGTCTTCTCGTCGACGGCCATATGGGTGACCACGAAGCGCATCTCGCCCAGGGCACTCGGCCGCAGTTCTCCGTTGGGCGAGCGCAGATCGGAGACGTTCCCGCTCATCAGCTCGCGCGCCGAGCCCGCGTTGCGCCGGGAGATGAGGCTGAACGGACTCATCACCACGTCCAGACCCGGGTTGGCGCGGAACCAGTTCACCTCTTCGACAACGGCCTGCCGCTGCGCGTCGTGCAGAGGCATGTCCCGGTCGACGATCAGCGAGATCACGCCCTTGTTGCCGTGCAGATCCGAGATCTTGTCGCCCACGACGAGATCGCGCTCCCGACCGCCGGTCCCGCGGATGCGGTGGCGCCCGGCGAATTCCTTCGACACGACGATCGGGTCATCAGCCGTCCAGCCGCCGAAGGTCATCAGCGCCGTCTTCGCCGGTGCGGTGACCTCAGAGGACTGCATGATCGTCGAGGCCGTCATCTGCTGACGGTCGAACGGGTCGTACCGCAGCGTCTCGAGCTCGGGGAGAGCCATGAGCGGCGCACGCTGTCCGGCCACGCTCTCGTCGCCCGGCACGATCCGACCATCGCTGCCGACCTGGGCCTGAGTGGTCAGGTACCGCACGATGCCCTGGTTGGTCGCGCCCCCGGTCATCACCGGGTCGAAGTAGCCGCCGGGCGCTGCCACGTTGTTCCGGTCCTTGCCGGTGAGCACCGCCATGTTCCGCCCGCCGGTGAGCCGCCAGGCGTCGAAGTGGTTGTCATCAGCCGGGTCGGTTCGGTCGCGCTGGGCCCTGTACTCGGCGTAGACGGTTGAGCCGGCCTTGATCTCGTTGGAGTAGCGCACACGGCGCGCCTCGGTCTGCAGGATCGCTGCCGTCCACTCGTCCAGGTGTGCCTTGACCTCGCCGGTGGACTCGTCCCGCCGGTACGTGGTGGCGCGCTCGATGTAGTCGACGGGGTGCCTGGTGCCGTAAAGCTGTGAGTAGACCGTGTTGAGCGAGGAGGGCTCGCCGGTCTCGCTCCGCCCGGTGATGACGTCACCGGCGATCTGGTACTGGATGCGCTCGTGCATGAGCTGCTCGTAGCCGCGCAGGCGCGTGCGCTCCTCGACCGAGGTCGGAGCCTCGCCTGGGGTCTGGGCCGTGATCGTGGCCTGGTAGCCGGGCACGATCAGGGCGTTCTGCCCGCCGGCGAAGGCGGTGGTGATCTCGCCGTACTCGCCGACATCGAACACCTGGCCGATCTCGCCCGAGATCGGAGTTCCCTTGCCGTCACGGCGAAGCTTCTCGCCACTCCAGCGAATGACGCCGTGATCGTCGACCAGGATCTCGGCGACCGTCGCCGCGTTGCGCTCGATGCTCTCGCGCACGGTGACCCCGATACGCCGCATGAACGCGGATTCGTGATCGGCGATCGGCACGGAACGCTCGGCGTTGAAGCGGACGAGCCGGTCCTTGAACCGGGTCGTCTGGAAGGTCGAGCCCATGATCTCGTCAGGGGAGATCTCGCAACGACGAAGCGCTGAGGCGAGGTTGTCGAGGTTCGACCACTGCCCGGTGGGGCTGGTCATGTATCGCGCCACCCGCTCCGGGTTGAAGCGCTGATCGACCCACTCGCCGTCGACGTCGTGGGGCTCCGCCTCCCAGGTCCCGATGAGTTCGAAGGGAACGTCCTCAGCGTGCTGTCGGACCTTCTCGACGGCGGTGCCGCCGTAGACGAGGTTGCCCATCTCGGGCGTCTCCTCGGCCTGCAGCTCGCCGATCTCCTCCAGCCGTTGCCGGTACAACTCTTCGGTCGCACCCGGGCGCAGCAGTTCGCTGTGCGCGCCTGTGAGCACGTCCCAGTACGAGCGCTGGATCGCAGCGACCTCGGAGTCAGCCGAGTACTCCGGCGGTTCGATCGCATCCAGCTGTCCGCCGGTTCGCTCCAGCTCCGTCTCGGCACGGGCAATGAGGTCCTCGACGCCGAGGGCTGCCCGCAGGTTCTCCCGAGCGCTCTCGACGGCGGTCTTCGCATAGGCCGCGGCCGACTCGGTGTCGATGAAAAAGGCCGGCAGTGAGCGGTTCTTCGCGTCCCGGCGCAGCATCACCTTCGAGCCGGGCCGAGGGCCGGACTCACCGGGGGCCACGTAGTCGCCGACCACGAACATCGACTCACGGTCACCGTGGTAGCTGTCGGGCACATCCACCACCATGCGGCCACGGCCGCGCTCCTGGTGCGTCGCGCCGGTCTCGCCGGCGGCGCGCCCCGGAACATCCGTACGCTCGACGCGATGTCCCTGGGCGAAGCGCAGTAGTTGGACGGCCTCCGCCGGCGAGGGGGAGTAGACCGCCGTGCCGCCGGGAACCCGGTGGTTCGTCGAGTAGCGCAGCACGGTGCCCTTGTCGTATATCCGAGCTCCGGCGTACTCCTCCTGGCGTGTGTCGATGAGGCGGATCTCCATGCCGGTCCCGGCGATCTTCGCCTTGATCTGACCTGGCTCGCGGTCGCGCATCACCGCGTAGGACACGCCCTGGGCCTTCAGCTCTTCGAGCAGTGCTGCCGAGCGCGCCACGGCGCGCCGGGACATGAAGCGGTTGCCGTCGACGCGGTTCGTCTGCGGGTTCCGGCCGCCGTCGATGACCCACTCGCGCACCTGGTCGTACTCCTGCCGGCTCATCTTGTCCATGAGCGCGGTGAGTCCCGCGGCGTCGTCGATCGTCATCGCGCGGCCTGCCTGGAACGGCCGGCCGTTGTCGTCGATGCCCCAGAGCACCATGTTCCCGCGCCGCGGGTCGGCCAGGGTCTCCACCTCGCCGCCGGCCACGCGTCCGATCGTCTCGTCCGGCAGGTACAGCAGCGCGGTTCCGGCGCGCTTCACGGTCGCGCGTTCGGACCAGGCGGGGTCATAGGGGCTGATCGGCAGCCGGGCCGACTGCGAGTCGACCTGGGCACCGACACCGGTGACGCGGGTGAACTCCCGCTGCAACTGCTGATAGCGCTCGTTCCGGGGGGAATGATCACCGAACTGCGGCTCATAGTCGGACACCTTCTCCGCGAACGCCTGGTCGATGGCGGAGAGGCAGTCCGCGATGCCCAGCCGGGGGTCGGCCAGTGCGGTGGCCCGCCGGCCGAGGATCTCGTCGACTCGGGCGCGGATCGCCTTGGCCTGGGAGATCGGAATGACCTGTCCGGCCTGCATCCTGGCCTGCTCGACTGCCTTGTAGTAGACGTACTCGTAGAAGTACTTCCGCAGTCCGCGCGCCTTCTTCATAGTCAATCAGCTTCCTGTGGATGCTCCGGTATGCAGAGAGCTTACATTGCCTATCGAAAGAGAGTTGAAAGCTATTTGAAAGGTCAGTGCGGAGGCTGTCTGTCTCGGGTGAGAGATCGCCTCGGCACTGGTGGTGATCCTTGTCCGACCCCAAGCGGCCGTCGGCTACTTCGAGTTCATCTCGATGGCCATCGCCCTGTCGAACCGGCCGTCGGCCAGCACCTCCCAGCTCGGCAGCGAGGCCAGGTACTGGTAGAAGGCCGAGTGGACCTTCACCGTCGCCAGCGACTTCAGGTCCTCCTCGGTGACGTCCTCCTCCGCGAACACCCGCGAGCCCTCGTCCTTCACGTGGCCGTTGATCAGGCGGGCGGCCTTGGCGTACGCGTCCGAGCGGATCTGGCTGACGTAGGTCTGAGACCCATCGGCGCTGCGCAGTTCGCCGTCGCCGCCGACCGAGAAGTGCTCGCGATCCTGTTCCAACTCGGTCTGCGCGGACTTGTAAGCCTCAGCGATCTCGATGTCCAGGCTTTTGACCTTTGCCGAGCCGTCGGGATTGACCAGCATCTCCTTGCTGATCGTCCCCTCCGCGTAGAGCAGACGCCGCCGCTCGACGCTGACCGCCTGACTCTCGGCGACTGCGACACCGACCTCGACGTTCTCGATGAACTGGTCCTCGTCGAACATGCTCATCCCCTCGTACTCGTCGGGGTCGACGACCACCGGAGCGTTGGGGTCATGCCCCTCGTCCACCGTGGTCATCGTCGTGATGACCTCCATGACCTCGTCGGCGTAGACGTCCGGGTCCAGGCGCTCGATGTCGACCTCCCGGTAGCCGTAGATCTCCTTGTACTGCGCCTTCGCGTCCGCGGCCTTGACCGCCTGCCGCATGCGCTTCTCCAGCATCTTCACGAAGTCCGGCTGATTCATCCGCACGTCGAAGTCCATGGCACTGGACAGCGTCGGGATCGTCTGCAGTGAGTACGTGTGCCCCGGGTGCTTGATCGTGTCCCTCAGCAGCCGGACCGACATCGGCAGGATCGTCTGGTTGCGGTTCCAGATCGGCGCATCGCCGGCCCGGAAGACGATCGAGTTGCGCGGCGAGAGGAAGGCCATGTCGTTGTAGCTGATCAGCGGCTCTTCCTTGGTGCTCATCGTGTAGGAGACCCGGCCCTCGGTCTTGCCGCCGATGACCTTGTCGAGATCCTGGCTGATCTGCTTGCTGTCCCTGTACGAGCGGTGAGTCCTGCCGCTCATCTTCTCCAGCGTCTCGATCATCGAGTCGTCCGTGGATTTCAAGAACACGATGTTCGAGGTGTTGCCCTGCACGATCTTGTCGACGCTCTCGCCGTAGACGTCGCGCAGTTGCTGCAGGGTCTGCAGGATGAGCGTGAACTGCTGCTCCTGGCCCAGGCCGATGGAGAGCATCGTCGCGAAGCCGTCGATGCCCTTGCCCTCCGACTGCAGGTTGCCGAGTTCGTCGAGCATGAACCGCGTGCGGTAGAGCGGCTTCTGGTTCGACTTCGTCATGTACGACTGGTCGGCGCTCACATCGAACAGCTGCTTGACCAGAATCAGGATCAGTTTCGCGTACTTCATCAGGTGAGGCGGAGTCACCAGGAACAGCGCCTTCGGGGCCTCCGAGTAGCGAGACAGCTTCTGCGTGATCGCCCGTGCCTGATACGAGACCTTCTCCGGGTTGCCGCCGCCGGAGAAGTCGAGCCGCGTGTCCGGGTAGAGCGTGTCCCCGGCCTGGAAGGACAGGATCTTCCCGTCCCGAGTGCCACCCTCACGCACCGGCTTCAGCTCGCGCATCACGCCGTTCTTCACGATCTTCTTGCCCGTCACCGGCTCGACCACGTAGTGCCGGCCATTGAGCGAGACCTGGTGGGTCTTCGTGAAGCTGAAGTAGAAGGTGCGCAGCAGCATCTTCGTCTGGGGGTTGACCAGCTCCAGCTTGATCCAGGTTTCGGCGCCGGGGAACTTGCCCTTGAAGTTGTACCGGGCCCAACCTTCGCGGCCGACGATCTCCTCGTGCTCGAAGTCCTCGCCGAGGTTCTCGGTGAACATCGGGTCCGCGTAGGCGGACCACACGGCCTGCTGACCGACGAGGTGGTCGCGCTTGACGTAGTTCGGCGCGAAGCGCACGCCGAGGCGACGCGGGAAGCTCAGTCCGGCCAGGTCGGTGTTCTGCGACGGCTTGCCCGAGGTCAGCGTCGAGATCGTGGGGTCGGTGAAGAACGACATGGCGGTGATCGCGATGCCGTACACAGAGGCGAGCATCTTCTCTGCGCCGGCCATCGAGCGCAGCGCGTTGTGGGCGTTGCCCACCATCGTGCGCATGTTGTTGCGGGGCAGCGCTTCGCTCGCGTTGAAGTACAGGCTGAGCATGTCCTGATCGGCCTTGCCTTCCCACATGAAGGCCCGGGCCGCAGCCTTCGCCTGCTCCTCGGCCAGGGCGGCCGCGTCGTTGTCGAACTCGCCTGCCTTGACCCGCTTTTCCAGTTCGGCCTCAGGGTTCTTGACCTTCTTCGAGCTCATCTGCACGAAGAGCTGGTAGCAGTTGTAGAGCGTGACCTTGCCCCAGAGGTCATCGAGCTTCTGCTCGAGCAGCACCGGGTCCATGTCCAGCACGGCTGCGGCGCTGCGCAGCTCCCGTTCCTCTTCCAGGTAGAAGTCGATGAGTCCGTAGGCCGCGCGCTTGAAGGCGTTGTTGGCGGCATTGGGCCAGACCGGGTCCTCGCCGCCGTCGAGCGGAAAGAAGATCCCGGCGATGTTCTCCACATACAGTGCGCACTTGGTGAAGTTGCCTTCACGCGCTGCGTCGGCCGCCAGCCCCAGGGGGTTGTAGATGTCGGTCTTCATGGAGTTGATCAGGTTGAACTGCACCGGCTCGAACCCCCTGGTGACCAGGGGCACGTAGTTCTTCACCAGCAGCTCGCCCTTGGGGTCGTTGATGACCATGTTCGAGGGCTTCTTCTCTCGCGACCACATGTCGATGACCGGCTCGATGTACGTCTGGCCCTTACCGGCTCGGGTGATGGCCAGCACCATGGTGTTCACCGGCGCGGTATCGACTATGTACGCCCCGGCAGGGCGCTGGACCTCGTACTCCGGGAACGTCCAGTCCTCCTTGATCAGGGCAGCGACGGTCTTGTATGCGTTCGATCCGAAGCCGAGTTTGTCCCGGTTCTTGCCGTCAGGGTTGTACGGGATGCGTGTGGCGTCGTACTTCTGTCGCAGGGTCTTGTCAGCGGGGAGGCCGGAGGCTTCGAACAGCTCGTCGCCGAAGACTTCGTCGATGATCGGCAGGGTCTGCGTCAGCGGACTGCCTTCGTCGTCGTCCATGGCCTCGCCGGCGTAATAGACGAGGTTCCCCTCCTCATCGGTGACGTCCTCCTTGGCGCGCCGGGCGACCTCGACGGTGCCCAGACCCTTCTGCCTGAGCATCATGTGGCTGAGCATCGAGCTGACCTGCACGCTCGAGTGGGCACCGGCGTCAGGGAACCAGTCGTAGTTCTGCTGGATCTCTTCCGGCAGGGCGATGTGCTGGTCGTTCTGGTACTGGTTGATGTCGCTCGTGGTGTTCATCAGGTTCGCCGCGGCGACCCTCCGCGAGAACCACGTGCCGATGACGAGGGCGACCATCAGACCCGAGCCGAGCGTGATGAAGAGCTTGAACCCCGAAACGTCGGCCAGCTGCTCTCCGACCGTCGTCGCGCTCTTCTCGGGCTCAGCCGGCCTGCCGGCGCCGAGGTTGCCGTCCTTCGCAGCGGTGTACCAGACGGGGACCGGAACAGCCCCAGCGCTGGGGTGACACTTCGCCTTCACGTCCGGGTTGCCGTCTTCGGTCAGGGGTCGGTAACACTTCACGACCGAGCCGCCCGCACCCGTCATGGTGTCCTGAACGTAGTACGCACTCGGCTTGCCGCTGCCGCTGCCGGACACACCCGAGCCCACGAACACGCCCGCCGAGAGCACCGCCGCGGCGATGAGCGAGTAGAAGACCCAGGCAACGACCGTCACCAGCACTCCGGCAATGACCGCGACGACGATGCCCGGTCTGGTCGACCTCAGGGTCAGGAACTTGCTGCGGTCCAGCTGCTGGTTGTCGTGGACGTCTCGGTTCGTCAGCGTCTCGCCGGGCTTCCGCGCCGAGATCTTCTCCCAGCTGCTCGCCTTCGGCCGCGCCGCCTTCCGCCTGTTCGTGGCCATCGTGATTCCTTACTTTCGAGCCTCGCCCAGTTCGCTGTCCCGCTGTCCGTTGCGCCCGGCTCGGCAGACGACGACGGCGCATGGGGAACGCGCCCCGTGCGCCGTCAGATCACCCCGTCGGTCATGACCGGATCACTCAACGGATGAAGACCACCCCGACGATGAAGCCGGCCACAGCCATCAGGAGCGAGAGCGTGACGATCATGACGACGAGGATCTTGTTCGAGCGGCTCTGCATCTCGGAAGCCCGTGCCAGCTCGTTGGCGTAGGCCTCCTTGTCGGCCTGCATCTCCGTCAGGCGGGCTTCGTACCGCCTGGCCGTTGAATCCTCGACCGCCGTCAGCTGCTCGAGCAGGTCGGTGGCCCGCGTCACCTGGAAGTTGGTCTTCTCCTTCTCCAGGTTGAGGTTGTGCTGCCACTCGGCGTCCCGAGTCGCCATCTGGGTGATGGCGTCCTTGCGGTTGCGCTCGAGCTCGTCCTCCATTCGGCGGATCCGGTCGGCGTGCTCAGAGCGCATCGATTCCAGGAGGTCCCGCTGTTCCCGGCGCAGGATGCCGATCTCGTCCGTGGTCCGCTGGTGCTCGGCCAGCGCCTCGGACTGGGCGATGTCCGCCTTGCGGTTGTCGTCGACGATTCGCTGGATCTCGGACTTCCACCGGTTCAGGCGCTCTTCCTCGGCCGCCAGGTACTCCGACTGCCGCTCGGCCAGCACCTCGAATATCCGCGTCTGCCCGGTCTGCATCTTCAGCGTTGCGTCCGACCGTCGGACCCGCAGGATTTCCTGCTGGTTGTGCGCGTGGGTATCCTCGATGTCCCGCTCGATCTGGGCGACGGAGTCAATCTGCTCGCGCTCCATCCGTGAGCGGTTGCGCTCCTTGTACTGCAGCTCCGCCGAAAGCGCCGCCTGCTGGGCCACCTTGGCGGCCTGCGCCTCATACTCCTTGGCGATCTCCGCCCGGCGGGCTCGGGCCTTCTCCTCCTTCTCTGTCTGCCGCTGCTGGTGCTCAGCCTCGGCCGCGTCCTTCAACAGCTTGTACCGGGAGCCCTCGCGGTCGGTGGCCACCGCACGGATGACCTGCTCGGTGTGCGCCGACATGAGGTTGACGTAGAGCGCACGCAGCTCAACCTCGTGCGCGGAACGGAGCTGCATCAAGTCCGCGTTGGCTTGCCGGTTGAGCTGGGCGACCTGGTCCCCGAGCCACTCGGTCGCTCCCTCGGGCACGGCGATCTGTACGACCGGTGCGCCGATGGTGAAGGTCGCGTTGAACTCGTCAAGCCGGACGTCCAAGTCCAGCTCCTCGGAGAGGAACCGGCGGGCGATGACGTCGCGTACCTGGGCCTGATCCGCCAGCAGCACGGCGTCGCCGGCTTCCTGGTGGTCGCCTTCGATGTCGTAGCCGGCGCCGGTCTCGTCGAAGCCCTCGTAGCCGGTCACGTCGTCGCCGTCGTAGTCCGGCTCCGACTCGACCGAAACGGTGTCCATGTCGTCCCCGTCGAACACGGGTGCGTCCACCCGTTCATCGTCGTCGACGACGTCGCCGAAACGCGGCTCGTCGTCCAGGCCCTCGTCAGCCCCCTCGTCACCGGGGATCTCATCGAAGATCGCATCCCCCTCGTCCTCATCGAGGAGCGCCGGGGAGGGGTCGGCGGTCCCAACCTCGGCGACCAGGCCGCTGTGTTCTTCCCACGCCTTCTTGCCCACGGCTTCTTCGAGGGTCGTGACACCTGCGGCGACGAAGCGCGCCTGTGCGAAGGTCGCATCGTTCACCAGATCGACGAGCAGATCGCCGCCGGGCTTCTGCCACACGACGGCCCAGGCGTAGGTGGCACCGGTGAGCAGCGAGTACTCCTCCATGCGCGCGAGAGTCTCGTCGGTGGGGATGATGCCGAAGACTTCCTCTTCGAGCATCTCTGCCGTGGCCACCGTGCGGATCTGGTCGGAGCTGATGAGCTCGATGATCGAGCCCTTCGCCTCGTCCCGGCCGTGCCGCGTACTCAAGCCGCCGATCTCCTCGGCAGCAAGCACGAGCATCACCCAGGCCGTGCCGCTGGGAAAGACGAACGGAGTGTTCGACCGCAGCAACTCGACCGCTGCCGGGATCGCCGTCTCTCTCACCACGGAGGCCAGAAGCTCATTGGGCTTCTTCTTCCGTTCCTTCTTCTGGCGGACCGCCGCCGCTCCCAGAATGCCCATCGATGCCGATCTCCTCGCCAAAGGAACACAGTCCGCCTGGTTTACGAGCATCCTATCGTCGCCTTGTCTGAATAAGCAACCATAGGGCGCAAAAGGGCTATCGACCCGCTAGTCGACTAGGTTCCGTCGGCCTTTACCGGCTCATCGCACCGCACTGACCTCGATGTAGGCATCGGAACTCAGCAGGTTCTTGTCGTCGCTGACCAAGTCGCCGACGACGTCGATGCGGATCCGTCGCTCTGAGGGGTGCTCGTTGAGGAAGGTCGCCACCGCGGTGGTGACCTCGTCGGTCAGCCTCGCCACGGCCGCACGCGCGCCGCCGGCATCGGAGTCGGTGTCACCCTTGTCCTCGATGAGGTACTGCAGCACCCTCGCATCGACGTCGACCCGCACGTTGTGCTTGACGAACACCTCCTGCACCATCTGCCGAAGCTTCTTCCGCACGATCTTCTGCTGCGTCGGCAGCGACAGCGGCTGGAAGGGTACGATCGCGTCGATGCGGCCCAGCAGCTCGGGCGGGAACCGGTTGTCGCCTGTCGTCGAGGAGATGGAGCGGCGGATCAGCTTCTCGTACTCCATCAGCTGTTTGCCCGAGCCGGTGTCGTCGGCGGCGTACTGCGAGATGCTCTTGTAGATTTCCGTGCCGGCGTTCGTCGTCAGGACGATGTACGTGTTGAGGAAGCTCACTTCGCGGTTGTTGTCGTCGTTGAGCCGGCCGTCGTCGAGCACCTGTAGCAGCACGCGCGTGACCATGGCCGAGGCCTTCTCGACCTCGTCGAACAGCAGCACGGCGTGGGAGAGGTCCCACACCCGCTTGGTGAGTTCGGAGCGGAAGGCCGCGAATGACGAGTCCTCGGCGTACTCCGTCATGTCGAAGCGGATCAGGTGCCGCTGGTCATCGCCGAACAGCAGCTTCGCCAGCTGCTTGGTGAGTTCGGTCTTGCCGACGCCGGTGGAGCCCGTGAACAGCAGGCTCGCCATTGGCTTTCCCTTGTCGTTGAGGTCGGCCACCGCCAGCTGTAGGCGACGCGCCACCGCGCTGGTCGCCCATTCCTGGCTGAACACCTTCTCGTCCAGCTGCTTCTTGATCTTCGCGCCGTCGACCTTGAAGGCCACGTTCACGTTCAGGGTCTCCATGAGCACGTCCGAGAGCAGGTCCCGGTCCATCGGCCGGTGCGTCAGGCGGGACCAGCCGACCATGGAGTCGAGCACGAGGATCGACTTGCGCGGTTGAGCGCTGGCCGGCATGTAGCGCTGGGTGTACTCGTAGATCTGCCGGAAGATGTGGTCGTCGTAGAACTCGTCGGCCACCCCATATCGTTCGGCCATGCCCTGCAGAATCTTGATGGTCGTCGACTGGTCGGGCGGGTTCAGGTTGATGCGTTGCAGTCGCTCGACGAGCGGCTGGTTCGGCGAGATGTGCTTGTGGAACTCCTCGTAGGTTGTCGCTGCGATGATCCTGATGCCGCGGGTTCCCGATGCGGCGAGGACCGGCTTGATCGCCTCGACGGCGGCGTCGGAGAGCTGCGCGACCTGATGGAACTCGTCGATGAAGAGGACCAGTTCGTGCCTCTCGTTTCTGACGAAGTCCTCGGCCTCGTCGAAGAAGCCCTTGAGGATCGCGGCCATGTTCTCGGCGGTGCCCGCCTCGGAGATCATGCGCGCTGGGTCCACTTCCAGGTAGAGGCGGTCCTTGTCCACCAGCATCGTGGCCTGGACCAGGGCCGTCTTGCCTGTGCCGGCCTCGGCCAACAGGAGCGCGTTGCACAGCTCGGGACGGCTCAGCGAGGCCAGCAGCTGTGTCGTCTCGTGCTCGCGGCCGACGATGTCGCGCTCGGCCTTCTTCAGCGGCTCGGAGAGTTTGGACAGGAGCCGGTAGCGCTCGTTGAGCTGCACCTCTTGAAACATGCCACACAAGACCTCTCGACAGGACTGGCGATCCGACTGTGAAATCAGTCGAAATCTATCATGAGCCACACTCGATAGGGCGTGCAATGACAGGCAAAAGGGCTCGTGAGGGCATTCGTGGATGGGTCTTGGAAGGCGGCCGCGCGATCAGCGCTCGACATCTCGTACGCGTAGGTCGTGCACTCCAGTGGATCAAGACGATTCCGTGTAGCCGAAATGCCCCTGGATGTCATTCCAGGGGCCCTTTCGAGGGCTTGACTCGGCCTCGCCCTTGGTCTCAGTCGACCGTCGGCTGGTCGACCTCGACCTCGGCTGCCTGTTCCCGCTCGGTCTCGGGAGCCGAAGACTGAGCCTGTGACTCCTTGGCCGCGGCCTGGGCCTCGCGGGCTGCACGCATGGAGGCCAATTGGCGGTCCAGCGTTCTGCTGTCGACCACGAACTCGGAGGCCTTGACGGACTTGGTGTTGACCACCAGGCCGGTGCCGTGCGTCGCGGGCATCACATTGCCCTTGAAGCCGTAGATGGTGCCGATCTCGTTGCCGTCCTTGTCCAGGATCGGCTCGGTGTTCGGCCCGGCGGCCTCGGCGATCTCCTCCATCTGACTGGTGGAGTACGGGGCGCCGTTGTTGTGGCGGACCTTGCCGTCCTCGCCCTGAACCCGATCGGACTTCAGATGCAGGTTCGTTTGCTTCGGGCCGCGCAGGTCTCGAGCGTCAAGCTGGATGTCGGCGTACCGGGACTTGCCGTCCTTGGTGAAGCCCTTCTTGTAGGCTATCGCGATGAGGTTGACTCCGGTCATCGCGCCCCGGCCCCTGAGAAGTGCCATGATCTCTCCTCTCCACTTGTTCCGACTGTCATCCGACAGTCGACCGCGATCAGTCACATCGCCCGAACAAGACGTAATCGGCTCGTCTGGTTAGGGCTCAAAAGCGGTTGAGATGGACGGCTGATGCGAGTCGAATGCCATCTCGGCCTCTGCTGTGGTCACAGCCTGATCGACTCGGGCCTGGACCCGCACGACCAGGCCGGCGTCCAGCGAGGAAGCCTTGGACCGCCGCATCCCCGCGGCTTGCTCGCGCCCGGCGCGCAGCTCCGCGATTCGGGAACGCAACATGAGCGAGCCGGATCGCCGGCCCGTCTGCTGGGACGTCAGCTCCCGGGACACCCGTGTCATCGCCGCGACGTCGTTCACCGGCAGATCGGCAATTGCCTCTGCCTGACCGGACTGGTCCAGGTAGTCCATCGCCGCCAGCAGCAGCCGTCGGCGATCCCTGGCAGTCTCGACGAAGGCCTGGTGTGCGCGCGCGCCGATGACGACGTCGGTGACGAAGTCGTAGCCCAGGTGATGCAGATCCAAGCCTTTGACCTCGTCGAAGTCATACGCGGTACCGACGACGACCTTGAAGTCCGTGCTGACCGCGTCCGCCTCCGTACTCGCCCGGTCCTCGGCGCCCGACCCCACGCGCAGCACCAGGCCGGAGGAAGCGAGATCGGCCCGGAGGCCGTGCAACTTCCGGTCATAGGACTGCTTCATCGTCCGAATGCGCGCGTCCAGCACCGCCCGGCCGCGCATGCCCTCGGTCAGGAGCCTGCCGCCGGGCTGACCGTAGATCGTCCGGCCCAGATTCTCGGCCTCCTCGGAGTCTTTCATCCGCTGCAGAGAGGCATCCGCGCGCAGGGCCATGAGCGAGAGCAGCCGCCGGCCGTAAGCCGCCACGTCCTGCTGCTGCTCGTGCCATGCGCCCGCACCGCCGACAAAGGGCAGGAAGTGCCGGTACTTGCTCATCAGCCTCCAGTGGTAGGCCTCCTCGAAGCGGTAGAAGTCGTAGAGCGGGCGCGAATCCTCGGCCGCCACACCGGCCTTCTCGGCCCGTTCCCACTGGTGGGTGAGATCGCGGTAGACCCCGGCCTTCTCCCGGTGATGCCGTAGACGTGAGGCGTAGCTGCGCAGCCGGAAGCCGAAGGAGACCAGATCGGCTTCCGTGTTCTCGTGGCCCACGCGACGATCTGCAGCCAGCGCCGCCATCTGCTGGTAGTCCATCCCCATGACTTCGAGCATCGGCGTGCGCACCCGCAGTTCCGACTCCGGCATGGCCCGAAGCATCTGGTAGATGCCGTTGACGGCGCGCTCCGTGATCTGCGTACGTCCCTGCTCGACGAGCTTCTGCCACTCCTCCGTGCTCAGAGACTCCTTTGCGCGGCGCTCGTTGGCGTAGTCGACGATGCGCTCCATGGCCGCGGGCATCGGGGACCCAGCACGTTCGAGCTGCTCCTCCACGAGCTCGGTCACCAACTGGTTCGCCTTGCGCATGCGAGCGTCGTCCGAGCCGGCGCGCCAAAGCGTTCGGTCCCCAGGCAGGCAGGCGACCAGAAACTGCGGCAGGGACTCGGCACGGATCCGCTCGTGCGCCCACCGCTTGATGAAGGTGGTGACGTTGCGCCGCTCGTAGCCGACGGCGCTGGAGAGGTGGGCGACCGCCTGCTTCTCGTGGAGCCAGGCATCGACGCCGCGGCGGAGCCGGGACTTGTGCCGGTCCAGTAGCTTGCCGCGCTGCGTGCCGTTCTTCGTCACCTGGCCCCGGCCGCCGTCGACCATGGCCAGGTGGCAGTGCACGTGCTCGGTGTCGACCTGGATGACCCCCACGTACCGCAGGTCGTCGAAGCCGCTGGTCCCAGAGCCCATCCGCTCCAGGCCGTACATGACCGCCATGCGCAGCTTCATCTGATCGATGTGGCCGCGGTAGTCACCGCGGGCTTCGCAGCGGAAGTCAACGTCGATGATCTTTTGCTTCCGCAGGTACTCCTCGTCGAAAGACAGCACGGTCTTCAACACGGTGTGCCCCGCGTCGAAGTAGTGCTGGATGTCCCTGCCGGCCGCCTTGAGCTGTTCGTCCGAGAGCGAGACCGAGCCGTAGCCGAAGGCCACGCCGCCGTGGCCTTGCGCCTGGCGCATCTCGTGCTTCGCCGCACCCCGCGAAATGCCGACGCGCTCGACGGCGGACTCCCTCGCCGTGTAGCGCAGGATGAAGTCGTCGGTGCGCAGACGCTGGATCGGAGCCAGGGACTCCGTCGCCTGCGCGCGGGCCATGTACCGGGTGATGTAGTCGCCCGGCGTCGCGCCGCGCGATCCCTTGCCGCCGGGCAGCTGCACGGTGAACTCATTCACGATCACGATGTCCTGCTTCAGGCCCATCGTCGCTCTCTTTCCTGTCTCGCCACCGATGCACCACGGGCCCCGGCTGCTGTCAGCCGGCTCCCCGGGCCGCGCACGTCATGCCTGATCCGTCCTCAGGAGCCCAAGCTCTGCTCGTCGTCAACGCCGAAGTCCAGATCGGCCGCACGCCGGGCCACCTGGAGCTTGCGCTCGTCCAGGCTCGGGACGGGCTTGGCCTCATGTCGGCGTGCCTCCTCCTCCCGGTCGGGAGCGAGGTTCAGGTCGCGTTGCGCCTCACGGGTCGGGACCGAGGAAGCGGACGGCACCTCCTGCTCCACAGCCTTGTGCAGTGGTGCAGCCACGCGCTCCCGGTAGAGGTTCTCCATGGTGCCCTCGGTGCTCGCACGCTCGGTCTTGTACTGCTCCCGTTCGGCGGCGATCTCCGCCTCGATCTGCCGCAAGCGTGCGTTCATGCCGTCAGCCACCGGCGCTGCCTCGGGCGCGGGCGCTCCGACGACCTGCTTGGTCTCGGTGTCCAGGCCCAGCTCGTCCTCGGTGAACAGCGGGTTGATCGCGTCCGCGCGCGACTTCAGCCCGCGTGCGTCGACCACGGCCTCGGCCCGCGGGGCGCCGTTCTTGGATTGGTCGGCGAAGTAGCCGGCGAGGTCGTAGCCGCTGGACTCGAGATCGATCTCCAAGCCCCCGATGCCGTGGATCTGGGTGAAGACCACGGGCACATCGCCTTCGGTCTGCACCTCCGACGGAGCGAGGACGAGCACGTCCGCCGTGGCCGGCAGCTCCCACTCGATCCCGGTGACCTGCTCGGGCACGGTGAAGCCACTCGTGAAGTATCCCTTGCCGGCCAGCACCACCAGCTGCTGGTCGTCGAACTCGTAGAAGGCGTCCACCCTCTCGCCCTGGCCGGGGGAGTAGGTCACCTGGGATATACCGAACGGCAGGGCCTCCGCAGGGGTGACCGAGCGCAGCTCGCCCGTCATGTGCAGATACGGACGGTAGTTCTCCTCCCGGCCCCGATGTTTGAGGTCGAGCGATTCGACCATGACGCCGAGCTCGACGACCACGCCCTCCAGCCGGTACGTCTCCACTCCTCGTTCACGCAGGACACGGTGGGCCCATACGTCGTTCATCGTCAGTCCTGCGGTGCGCATCACTTGCTCCTCTTGCGGGTGGTCCTGCTCTGGTTGGCGGTCCTGGTCGTGGACTCCGGTGTGACGTGGGTCCCGGTCGCGTCGCCCCGGGCGTCCTGGATCCTCGCGATCATCCGTGTTGCCCAGCGCCACATGCCGCGCATCACGACGATCTCGCCCGCGACGAGCAGTGCGACCAGGAAGAGGAGCGGCATTAGCCACATGGCGACGGTTCCATCAGCGCTGAGCGCTACCCGGGATGCGCCCGACTGCTGGTGCAGCCATGCGCCCAGCAGCGGGATGATGACCACGGCCGTGATGCATGCCAGCAGGTAGTCGGCGAGAAGGACGACGGCCCGGAAGAACCCCGCCCACACCACGACGGAGACCCCACCGGCCTGATTCCCCGGAGCCAGGCGCCGCCATCCGGTGTGCGGCTTCGCGGTCTTGGGCTCCTTCTCAGGCTTGGACGTGGTCTTCCTCGCCGCCGAGGCCGTGCTCGTCGGGACAGTCGTCTCGGTCTTCTCCAGGGCCTGAGTCGACATCTTCGTGTCCTTACGTCTCGTAGAGGTCTTCTGGGGTGCGTGCCGAAACGGTGGGTGTTTCGCTCACCGGTTCGGCTTGGGGGAGGACTGCTCCTCGCCGGCCCCGACGAGGGCGTCGCGGGTCTTGCCTGAGGCCCGGTAGGCGTCCAGCGATGTCGCCGTGCCGTCCTGAGAGGTGGAGTAAGCGAGGACCACGAACTCGCTCTTGGAGGCGCTGCTCTTGTCCGGTCCAACGCGGACCGGATCGAGACGGGCCACCCCCGTGTAGGAGTAGTTCAGGCCCTGCACTCGACTCACATGCACGTCCAGATCGGCAAGCGCGTACGTCGTCCCAGCGCCCTTCGTGGCTCCGGTCGCAGTCATCCACTCCGGCACGAACTCAGTCAGTACCCGGGACTTGTCGTCGAGGAAGCCGTAGCGCGCGTCGAGCAGCGCCTGCTGCTCCTTGACGGTCCGGCTCGACGCCGAGCTGTCCGTGAGGCCGAGCAGAAGGGACCGGCCCGTCGTCCTGTCACGGTTCACCCGCTCGATGTCCACGCCCGGCAACTGGGCCAGCAGCGCCGTGTGCCGTGCCGCGAGCTCGGTCCGGGCGTCGCTGAGGTCGACTTCGAGCTTCTGAAGGGCCGCGTTGTCCTGGATGTCCGACACCGCCGGACCGTCGCCGAGCAGGCCGGCTCCGAGTGTGACCACCGAGAGCGCGAGCAGCGCCCCGGTGCCGCCGAGCAGGATCCTCCCGGCGTGCAGGCGCAACTTGTCGTTGATCTCCTCCTTCACGGTGCCCTCACCTCCTGCTCCAGAGCCTTGCCCGTGACCGTCGTACCGGTCCGGATGTTCACGAATGCGTTGCGGACCAGGTCGTAGTCGGCGCGGGCCCAGGCCAGCACCGCCGGCTTTTCGCCCGCCCCGGTCCTGGTCTCCATCGCCAGCCAGGTCACCGCGATGGTGCCGTCGTCGTTGACCAGGTAAGGCACCTGGCCGGCCCACTCGAAGCCCGAGTCGAAGCTCATGGGGATCCCGACGCCGGCTGGTACGTCCTTGTCGCCGGCGAGCAGGTACCACGGACCCAGGTCTTCCCGGTGTACCGAGGGGGCAAAGTAGGGGATGAGATTGCGTAGCGTCGACTGAGACGTCGCCGCGTCGAGCTTGCCGCCGCCTGCCGCCACCTTGGGCGTCAGGTAGCGGTAGTCGTTCTGCAGCTTCGCGACTTGACCAGCCGCCCTCAGGGCCGCGGTCAGACCACGCTCGGCGTCGTCGGGCTTCGGTAGCGCCGCGGTCTTCGCCTCGGTGATCCTGAGCTGCTCCCGCAGAGAGGACACCTCCGGTACAGCCGTACCGCGCTCCGCGCTCTGGCCGTCGGATATTCCTGCGGAGAGCAGGAAGCACAGCAGTGCGCCGACACCCATGCTCAGACCGGCCGCAAGGGTGCGCTTGCGCAGGCTGCCCGCGGGCTCCATGCGCTCAGGAGTGTCCGCGCCCTCCTGCGAGGACCTGGACGTCGCGACGAAGCGCGTCTTGCGTACCGCGGACCCGCCCGACTCATCGGTCTGTGTCGACGCCATCGCTCCTCAACTCGCTGTTCCACTCAAATACCAGTCTGACTCTATCAGTGAGATGAGTCGAAAGGGTGCCTGAGTCATTTGGAATGGCGAGTCTCGCCGCTCGCCGGCACGCCGGAGAGGTTCGCGACCTTGCCCTGGGCGTCGACCGTGACGAAGAGGAGCGCGCGCCGGTACGCCGTGACACTGGCTTTGCTCGCCTTGTTCTGGGACGTCGCGTCGGAGGTGACCTCGACGTCGGCAAGGACGGCGTAGGTGTAGACGCCCGCCTTGGCGTCGATGACCTCCACGTCCGGATCCGCGCCGAGGGCCGAGTTCAGGCCAACCGCGTCGATGTAGTGGTAACGCCGCCCTTGGGAATCCTCGTTGAACCTCGACGGGGGCATGAACGACTTCAGGAACTTCTCGTTCTCGGTGAGGTCGAACCGACTCTTCAGCCTCTCGCGCGCAGCCTCGTAGCTCTGCCCCGAGTCCCACGTGAAGACCATCGAGAGCAGCGACTTGATGCGCTCACGGTCGGTGCTCAGCCGACTCCGGCTGACACCCATGGCCGCCATCACGTCCGCGTTCACCTGCTCGGCGTCACTCTTCCGGACTGCCGCCAGATGTCCCTCGATCTCGTTGATCCGGGCTTCCTGCTCAACCAGGGCCGCGTGCCGACTGCTCCAGGTCACTCCGCCAACCGTCGCGACCACCGTGAGGACCGCTGCCGTCCCCAGGGCCGAGAGGTTGCGCCGGAAGAATCCCCGCCGCGCGGGTGCTGCCGTCTGCTCCGTCATCGCTTCCCGCCCGCCTCCTGTGTGCCGATGCCGCTGAGTTCGGGTACTCCGGACCCGGCCGGCATCCTGACCGCCGGGTTCTCGTGCGGAGCCCCGGCGGCGGTTACCACGAGGGCCAGGTGGTCGAAGGCCCCCGCCGTGCCATTGCGTACGTAGCGCGCGCTCGCCCAGGCGAGCACCTCGCCGCTCGTCGTGTCCCGGCACAGCCAGATGACCCTTGCCTGGTTCGTCGCGCCGGAGCCGCCCTTCACGCTCAGATCGGGCATCACCGTCTCGACCTTCCATGCGTACGTGCTCGGGGCAGCCGCCTTGTCGCCCTCGTAGCGGATGTACCAGGCGTGGCGCGGATCGATCTCGGTGGTCGCGTCGAACGGCGTCAGCGACGACGTGCTGTACGCCTCCTTGTCGCTGACGCGGAAAGAGTCCTTGCCGAACAGCGGCGCCAAGTGCCGTCGGTGCTCGATGATTTCCAGCGTGGCCTGGTTCGGAGCCCCGTTCTTCGGGCTGGGCTGGACATCGGCCCGGTGGTACAACTCAGCGAAGGTCTGCTCACCCGCCGCGACCTTCTCCGCGTCGGCGGCTGCCGCCTCGGCGAGCTTTGACAACTGCGCGCCGACGTCCGCCTTCGCGGGCTTGGACCGGGCATCGTCCAACTCTTGCGTGAGCTGGAGGATCCGTGCCTTGTTGTCCGCTGTGGTCGTCTTGAAGCTCTCGCCGGTCACGCCCGCAGTGATGACCAGGGCGAGGATCCCGGCACTCATCACCGCGGTGACGCCACGACGGAGCAGGCGCGCGTTGTCCGCCGGGGCGCGGGCCTGGCCCTTCTCCCGCCGGCGCATCATCCAGCCCGCGAAGCGCTCTTCGAGTTCGACTCCGGTGACCTTCGTGTGCGTCTTCGATACCGCGGGCTTCTCCCCGGGCATCGACTCGCTCTCCTGTTCAGATCCGATGCCCTCGGATTCGTCAGGGGTTGTCGTCACGGAACGCTCCTCACTCCGTGTTGTTCTCATAAACGATCGAAGCCTATACGAAAAGCCATTCATGGCCGAGTGTGAATCCATTCAGTGAGAGCGTCGAAGGTGGAACCGGCGCGCGGGCCTGACTCGGACACGAAGAAGCCGGTGCCCGGATCGCCGAGCACCGGCGTCTTCCTCCCAGGTCAGGTGCTGCGCGTCAGGCCGTTTTGATCTTGTCGGAGGCGAGCATCGCATCCGACATGTCCACGAACTTCCAGCCTTCGGCAGCCATCCGCGCCGCGCTGTCGACGCGGACCCGGCCCATGTAGGCGCAGTAGCCGGCCTCACCGAGGATGACCTTGTCCCCCTGGACGCCAAGAACCACGAGGGTGTGGCCGACGGAAGTGGATCCCGGCCCGGACCCGACCGAGTAGGGGACGGGGGTCGACTGCATCGTCTTGCCGGTCTCCCTCGCGATCGTGTAGGCCGTCTCCTTGCCATCACCGACCGGGTAGGCCTGGAACGTCGTGTATTTGTTCACGAAGTAGGTGGAGAAGCTCACACAGTTCATCGCGTGGTTGTCGCCGCAGGAACCGGGGCCGCCGCCCGGACCGTACCGGTCGTCGAGGAACTTGTCGCCCTCCTTGTTGAAGAGGTCGACGAGGGCCTGGGCCTCCTCTTGCGTCATCCCGCCGTCCTTCGGCGAGATGGAACCGCCGGCCGTGGAGGCGCAGTTTCCCAGGATCGTGTTGATCGCGTTCGATATGTTGTCGATGATCCCGCCGACGATGTCCTCGACGCCACCGACGATCGAGCTGTCGACCGACCAGCCGCTCATCTTGCCGAACCACATCTCGGCGTTGTCGCCTCGTACAGCGAGCCCGGCCGCGCCGTCGGCGGAGCGCTCCCAGTTCTCGTGAAAGTGCAGCGCCGCCGCACGCGGCGAGCCCTGCGACTTCCTGAGCATGTCCTTGAAGACCGCAACGTCGCCCGGGTTGTCACCATCGGCCATGAACGCCAGCTGGGCCTTGATCGTGAACCAGTCGACGCCCTTGCGCTGCGCGTACTGGCGCAGGAGCGTGTTGCGGCCGAACGTCCACTGCCCAAGGCCGATACCGTTGTTCGTGTTCTGCGCGGCGTCGGCCTTCGCGGCGGTCATGGCATACGTCCCCGTCGGAAAGTTCTGCACACTCGTCGGGTCGATCCCGGACTCCTGTGACCAGTTCCCGAGGATGCCCGCGATGTTCTCCTTCGGCATCCCCCAAGTGCTGAGTACCGAGTAGATCTCCTTGGCGTTCTTCTCCACGTTCGCCGGGACTGTGGCACCGGAACCGGTGCCGACGTTGTCCGCGTTGACGACGCACGCCGCCCTGTTCGCGTTGATGCTGCCCTCGGTCAACGCGGTCGAGTTGAGGACACCGGTCAGGGCCGTGCCCAGCAGGGCCACGGTGGCGGTCATCGCGACCGCACCCGACAGCGTTGCCGCTACAGGGGCCATCGTCGCAGTGACGGTGAAGCCCAGGACCGCGCCGGCCCCCTTGGCCAGGAAGCCGCCGATCGCCATGAACGGTGCGGCGATCGCATGACCAACCGCCTTGAGGATGTTGACAAAGAGAGTCCACAGCAGCTTCCCGGCGTTGACGGCCATCGCCATGGCTGCGAAGAACATGGACTTGAGCCAGTTCAGTAAGGCCATGGCCATGACCAGGCCCATGGCCGGCGGAGCAGCAGACGCACCACCGCCGATGGCCACGCCCTTGGCCGCCTTCGAGCCCAGGCCCTCGTCGTCCTTCGTCGCACCGCGCTCGTAGCCCGTGCCGCCGACACCCAGCTTGCGCTGGTCGGCCGGCTTGGCGTCCGGGCTGCCGCCGGTGGCCTTGGACACGCCTTTGACCGTGTCCTGGGCACCCTCGACAGCGAGGTTCTTCGCTGCGCCAACGGCGGCTCCCGGAAGGCCGCCGGCCTGTGCGCCGGCCACGGCACCGGAGACAGCAGCTCCCGCGTAACGCCCGACGTTGCGACGGGTCGCGCTGCTGCCGTCTCCTTCGATCGCTTTCTGGGTCGCGCCTCCGGCCAGGTTCCCGGCGACGCCGTTCATACCCTGCTTGATCGTCGCCCCGGCGTTCGCGGCCCCGGCTGTCTTGCCTGCGGTGTCTGCACTGTCCGGTACCTTCGACCCGGCCTCCGCCATCTCCGGTCGCGCGGTATTCGCCGTGCCGGAGGGCTCAGAAGGACCGGAAGGACGAGGAGGACCGGAAGGAACAGGAGGACCAGGAGGACCAGGAGGACCGGGAGGGCCGGAAGGGCTAGAAGGATCGGAAGGACGGGATGGACGGGATGGACGGGAAGGACGGGAAGGACGGGAAGGACGGGATGGGGAAGGACTGGAAGGGTCAGCTTCCCGCCCCGGGAGCTGCTTGGGCACGGCTGTCTTGCCCTCAGGAGGCTTCTCGATGCCCTCCTTTCGGGTGGGCGCCGCCGCCTTCATCCTGCTGTGCCGACGCAGGGGCGCCGCCGAATCGAGGCTCTTGGTCCCGCGACCCTGCCGGGGCATCCCCTGACTCGCCGACGTGTCCGGCTGGTCCTTCGTCGTCCCCCTCTCGGAGCTCCGATTCGGCTGGTCGGCGGCCATGCAGTTTCCTTTCCGGCTCAATCCAGGTAGCAGGATCCGACACTCCTTCGCCGCACTCAGTAGAGCGTGGTGAGGAAGTCCTTGTCGTCGCGCACGGTGCTGTTGGACTGCACGTCCCGCAGACTCACGTCCAGTCTGAGCAGTTCGAGTGAGAGGTCCGACTGGTACTTGGACTTGTTCACTGAGTAGGTTTGATACGCATGTGAAAGGTTGTTCATGATGTTCATGAGCGGGCGCATCGTCACGTCAGAGGACTGGTAGTCCTTGGTGAGGCTGGTGCCATCCGAGAGAATCCACTGCATGTCCGAGATCTGCTGAATCGTCGGATCCGACCCCTCGTCACGCTTCTTGGTGAACAGCTGGGCGTAGCTCTGTCCGGCCGGCACGAGGGCGTCCAGGTAGCCGTCGTAGACGTTGCCTGTTCGCCAGTTGAGGTCGAAGCCGCCGGGGGCGACGTGCTTGGTCTGCAGCGCCAGCGTCGAGACACCGTCCTTTGCCTCGGCTGCGGAGACCCCCGTGATCTTGTCGGTGGCGATCGAGGCCGGAACGGTCGGCGGACGCAGGAACAGCCCGTCGATCTTCGTCATCTGCAGGTCGGACGTATAAGACCGAATCTGCGTCAGATTCGCGCGCATCTCGACGAGCTTCTGGTCCAGGGCCTTTCTGGCCTCGGTCTCCTTCTTCTTGAGTGCGACCCAGTAGTAGGCCTGCGCGGGATCGAAGGTCGGAGCGTCGAGCGCCGCGATCTTCTGGACCCCGGACGCACCGGGGTTGAAGAAGACCCGCCATTGGTCGTACTTGGTGAAGGTCTCGTCACCGGCCAGCTTGCCGCTGCTCTGCTTCGGCTGGGCTCCGGGCGCGGTGAGTTCGGCATTCGCACGGACCGTCAGATTCAACACCTGACGGTCGAAGGGCCGGTCGGCGTTCAGGAGGACCCCGATGTAGCCGGTCGAGCCGAAGGCGTAGAGGGATCCCTTGATCCCGCTGGTGCTGACCGGCTCGCTGTTGAGTGAGGTGTCCGACCCGAGCAGGAACGCCCTGTAGTCCGCGGCGTTGTACGAGATCTGAGCGGTCGGGCTGAAGTGCATCATCACGAGCGCCCTGTTGCCGCGCTGGTTGGTGTAGACCCCGTCCACGGTGCCGCCGAGATTCGTCTTCGACGTCTTGAAGTCGCTGGTGTACAGCGCCGTCTGTGACAGCGAGTCACGTCCCGCCTGGTATGCCGAGATCCCTGATGCGCCGATCGCGATCGCGCCCGTGGCCGCGAAGACGCCGAAGAACACCCCGAACCGCTCGATCGCGTGGTGCGAGTCAAGCTTGAACTTCCTGCTGAAGCCCAGTGCCTTGTTCCTGATCCCCATGTTCTGCTCTCTTTCACGCCTGCACCGTGCTGCGAGCCCGGGTATGGCGAACCGGGTCGGAAGAGGCCTCGCGCCTCAACCGACCCGGTTCGCTCGATGGCTCTGTCACCGTCCGTGTGCGCAGTCCGTGACGGCCCCTTACTTGGAAGGGCCGCTCAGGAATCCGGTGACCTGGTCGAAGGTCTGCGCGATCACCGTGCCGCCGCCGAGATCCGTAATGGTCTGCTGGCCGCCGGAGCCGATCGTCGAGATCAGCGTCCAGCCGCCGGTGCTCAAAGCTCCGCCGACGAGAACGAGGAGCGCGATCGTGCCCCAGCCCTGCTGTTGGCCGGCGGACTGCGGGTTGGCCATCAGCTTCTTGATCAAGAGCACGCCGCCCCAGACCAGGCCGACAACGCCGAGCAGCATGAGTACAGAACCTCCCCAGAGCTGGACCTGGGACTTGGCGTTCTGCAGGAAGCTGGTCAGGTCCCAGGCGGCGCTCGGCAGGGGTGCCTGCATGAGGACGGTTGCCCCGTCGGTCTTCGGCATACTTCTTTCCTCTCGCCTTTCGATTCATTCAGCGGTGTGACATCGAGTCGCAGGGCAACAAGCGCTGACTACCTACCATGACAGGTAGAGACAGGGGCTGGGTAGGTCGCTGGCATCCATCGACTCCTCTTGCTGACTCGTATACCTGTGCATCCCGAGTGGTCAACTTACACTATTCGAATCGTCGATCGTAGGGGCGCGCTAGATGTATCGATAGACCTTCGAAAGAGCCTCGGAGGCGAGGCGAATCGACGTCGCGGTGCGGGGTCGTGGAGGTGGCGCGCGGCCGTTGACGTGCAGCGGGCGGCTGTGGAATCCGCAGTTCGGGATGTGTAAGGTGCTGCTCCAGCAGTGCCGCGACGTCGGCCTGCTCGATTCCGAGGTGGGCCGCCCCCGCCTGCCGCCCCCCGTCGATCGCGATCTTGACCAGGAAGTGTCAAACCGCCATGAACCCACTGCCCGGTGACCTTTTCGCCCGTCGGCTTCGTCAAGAGCGCGAACGCCTCGGCATCAGCCAGGCAGAGCTGGCGCGCCGCATGGCCGCACTGCTTGGTGCGAACGTTGACTCCACTGCCATCACGCGCATCGAGCAGCAGACCCGTGCGGTCAGGCTCGATGAGGCGGTCACCGCTGCCGAGGCTCTCGGGGTTCCGCTGATCACACTGGTCAGCGACAACTACGCCCGGGAAAACGAGGCTGAGATCCAGAAGCAGCTCGCCGAGCTCGCCATCGCCGAGCAGGAGCGGGAGAGGCTGCTGCAGAAGATCCACCGGATCACCCGGACCATCCGGCAACTCTCCGCCGAGCGGGAGGCCTTCGTCTCCCACGCGCTGAGCGTCAACCCTGAAACCGCCGGCGACCACGAGCTCGACCCGGAGACCCAGGCCGCTCTCGATGCCCGGATGCGTGATGTCCGCAACAAGCCGGCCGGAGAAGGCCCAGGCCCAGGCCCAAGTGCATGACGCTGTGCGGGCGGCCGGGTTGCACTTCCGGTCGCAGACGTTCACCGTCCCGGTTTCCGCCACCGGCCGGCCTGCATGATCTCCTCGGTGCTCGCGTCGTTCCGCCGTATCCGGGTGACATGACCAGCCCGCAGACTGTGCAGGCCGTATGCCGGCGGATCCCTCCCGACCGCTCGAGGTGCCGGTGCAGCATCGCGTGCAGCGCGTCGCCGCTCACGCCGGTCGTGTGGATCCGTGCGTCGAGGGGCACATCGTCCTGGTCGGCCTTCGGTCGGCCACGGGCCCGTGCATCCGTCGGCGGACGTAGCTCCAGGCCGTGCGGCTGCACGGCCGCAGTGTCCCAAATCACCAAGACAGTCGGGCAGTTGGATAGGATCGCAGGCATGGGATTTGACTGGGAAAACATACTCGGCACAAGCGGGAACGGTCTCGACGAGGCATACGACAGGGCGGTCTCCTCGGTCGTCTACGGCGAGACCTCGGAGGACGACCATCCGCCACTCCCGGTCGGCGAAGAGTTCGACAACACGGATGGCCTGCGCTGACCTGAGGGCGCACGCAGAGACTGCCCGATGAGCCGGGGTTGCTTGTCGGCCTTGGTCCGCTCTGGCGGGCAATGGGGATCAGCGGCTTCTGCCCCGTAATGAACCGGTGGTCGAGCGTGCCATCGGGAACCTCGCCTCGCCGTGTCCGGATGGGCGCGGCACGGGTGGCGAGAAGCTGCGCTCGGACAGCCCGGCGTCCGTCGCCGGCTCCTTCGGTGGGGCGCTGAGCCGGCCGGGGAATCACGGGTCAGTTTGTGTCCCGATGGGGCCCCTGCCAACGATCTGGGGGTCAAGGGGGTGCAGGTTCGAATCCTGTCGTTCCGGCTTGCGAATACGCAGGCCAGAGGCCGTATCGGAAGCATCCGGTACGGCCTCAAGGTCGTTTCGGCGGTTGGTTGGGGCCGAGCCGGTCTCAGCGCGTCAGGCGGCGGCCACCGTCGTGAGCGGCAGTGCACGAGGTGCACGCAGCCCGTCCGGCCATCCCGCCCGCCGGCGATGCCGGAGCCGCGTACCGCCAATGCTCATGAACGCTCAGCGGCCCCTCGTACGACAGCGACCGGGCAGTGCGCATGATGTAGGACCGCCTGGCTGACCGACCCCAGCACCAGGCCGGCGAACCCGCCGCGGCCCCGAGCGCCGACCACCAGCAGCTGCGCCGAGCGACTGGCCGCAATCAGCGCCTCACGGGTCTGGCTGCGCAGCGCCCGAGGCTCCACGCTCACTCCCGGGTACTGCTCCCGGCGCCCGGCCAGCGCCTCGGACACCAGCAGCTCCTCCGCCTCGGCAAGTCCGCTCGGCGGATCCACATAGGTGTCGGCACCCTCGTGTATTTCGGCAGGGGGCGTATTCCACAGGGTCCAGGCATGAATCGCCTTCAGTGGCGCCCCGCGCAGCGCGGCCTCCGCGAAGGCGAACTCGATCGCCTGCTCGCCCGCGGCCGAGCCGTCCACGCCCACCACGACCGGCCCCTTCTCGTCGCCCCCCTCGCGCACGACCAGCACCGGACACCCGCCGTGCGCGGCGAGATGCACCGCCGTCGAACCGATCAGCAGCCCGACGAAGCCGCCCATGCCCCGCGACCCGACGACCACGAGATCCGCAGCCCGCGACTGCGCCTCCAGCACCGTCAACGCCTCCCCGGTCACCACCGCGTGCGAGACGTCCACCCCCGGCGCCGTACTCCTGGCACGCGCCACCGCCTCGGCCACCAGGCCCTCGACCATGTCGCGCAGCCCGCCTTCCGGCGGGCCCAGCGGAGCGGGCCCCAGCGGCACATGCATCGCAGGCCACAAGAACGCGTGCACCACACGCAGCCCGGCACCGCGCCACCGCGCCTCACGCGCCGCAGCCTCCACCGCCGCGAGGCTCGACGCCGACCCGTCCACGCCCACGACCACCAGACCGCTCATCCCGGCTCCTCGACACCGACCCGGCACCTTCGCCTCCCAGCGTCTCCCCGATGCCTCGCTGCTGCCAGGGGACCGCCGTACCGCTCCGTCCCATCGCGCCCGAACCGTGGCCGGGACTCGTGGCCCGGCGCCGGGGTCCCGGGCTCAGGTTCCGGGGAGGATACGGCGCGTCTCGTAGGCCCACATCGCGATCTCGACCCGGTTGCGGGCGCCGAGTTTCGCCATCAGGCTCGCCAGGTGCGTCTTCACCGTGCTGAGGCTGATGTGCAGCGCATCGGCGATCTCGGTGTTGGTCAGCCCGCGGGCGACGGCGAGGAGCACCTGCTCCTCGCGGGCGGTGACGGGGGAGACAGGCTGGGCAGCGGGCCGGCCGGCGGGCAGGTCCGAGAAGGTCTGGAGCAGACGGACGGTGACGCTGGGCGCGATGAGCGCCTCACCGTCGGACGCCGACCGTACGGCCTGCGCCAGAAGGTCCGGTCCCGTGTCCTTGAGGAGGAACCCCCGGGCGCCGGCACGCAGGGAGCCGTAGACGTACTCGTCGAGGTCGAACGTGGTGATGACGACCACGGCCAGCGGGTCGGCGACGCCCGGGCCGGCGAGCAGCCGGGTGGCCTCGAGCCCGTCGAGCACGGGCATGCGGATGTCGAACAGGCAGACGTCGGGGCGGAGTTCGCGGGCCAGTCGGACCGCCTCGTGTCCGTCGGCGGCCTCGCCGACCACCTCCATGCCGGGCTGGGCGTTCAGCATGATGCGCAGCCCGGTGCGGATGATGGCCTGGTCGTCAGCGACGAGGACGCGAATGGGCACCGCTCTCCCTCCTCGCTCTCGGCAGCTCGGCTTCGACGTGCCAGCCCTCCTCGGCGCCCGGGCCGGCGCGGAGGGTGCCGCCGAGCAGAGCCGCGCGCTCGCGCAGTCCGGCCAGTCCGTATCCGTCGCGGCCTCGGCCGGTGCGTTGACCGTTGTCGCGCACACTCACCCGTACCGTGTCCCGTTCCGCGGTCACCCGGACCGCGACCTCGGTCGCGCTGACCGCGTGCCGCATCGCGTTGGTCACCGACTCCTGCACGATGCGGTAGACGGCCGCGTCCACCGCCGGGGACAGCGTGTCCACCTCGCCGTCGAGCGCCAGGCCGACCGTGAGGCGACCACCCGGCGCGCGCACCAGGCGCTCCAGGTCCGCCACGCCCGCAGGTGGCGCCAGCTCGGCGCCGACCCCGCGGTCGCGCAGCGCGGCGACCATGGCCCGCATCTCCTCCAGCGTCCGCGCCCCTTCCTCCTCGACCCCCTCCAGCGCCTCGACGGCGGCGGACGGGTCGGCGCCCGCGAGCACCCGGCCCGCCTGGGCGCGGATCACGATGGCCGAGACGTGGTGGGCCACCGTGTCGTGCAGTTCCCGGGCGAGCTGCTCACGCTCGCGGGAGCGCACCTGCTCCCACTGCCGCTCGCGAGCGGTCGTCCAGAACCGCACGGCAGCCCCGATCAAGCCGGGCAGCAACAGGAAGACGAGGCCCACGACCTGTTCGCCGGGCGGGGTTTCGTCCGTGACGGCGCACAGCGAGAAGGCCGCGAGGATCACCGCGCCGCCCAGCACGATCTCCCGTCCCGATCCCCACCGGGGCAGCGCGTACACGAGCACGAGCACGACGGCGCCGGTGTACAGGCCGACGGGCTCGCGCGGTGCGGCGACGAGCGAGGCCAACGGCAGCAGGATCACCGAGCCGAACGCCAGCGTCACCATCGCCAGCGGGCGGGTCCGGCGCCACAGGGGCAGCAGGCACAGCCATACGGCGAGCACCACCGCCACCGGCCGCCACACGACGTTCTCGCGCAGGGCGGCCTCCAGCGCCACACCGGCAAGGCCCGCGGCGAGCAGCACCCAGTCCCTCCGCACGCGGGCGGGTGCGTCGGGCGGCCGGGGTGCGGTCCACAGGGTTCGCAGGTCGTCTCGCAGCACGGTTCCCAGCCTAGGGACCGCGCGGCGGCGCGCATCGGCCGAAAGGACGGGGTGTCACTCCGACTTGAGGCCGACGGATCCGCGGCCGGCGAGCCGATGCCGCAGAGCGCCGTGGCGGCGAGCCTCGGCATGGGCGGCCGTACAAGGACGGCCGCCGAGGTGGTTGGAGGACCCGATGCTCTCGAAAGCCCTGTTGCGCCTGGGCACAAGCGCCGCCCGCCGTCCCTGGCGGGTGATCGCGGTATGGCTGCTCGCCGCCGTGCTTGCCGTCCTTGCCGCCCTCGCCGTCGGCGGGCGGACCGCGGACTCGATGACCGCTCCGGGACTGGACTCCCAACGGGCCGCGGAACTGATCGAGCGGGCCGGCACGGGTCAGGAGGGCATGACCGCCCAGGTCGTCGTCACCCCCCGCGACGGCGGGGCGACCTTTTTCGACAGCGGCAGCGGCAGCGGCAGCGGCAGCGACAGCGCGCGCACCGCTCTCACGCGGCTGCAGACCGAGGTGCAGCGGCTGCCGCACGTGCTCGGCACGAGCGACCCGGCGCGGGCACTCGACGCAGGCCGGGACACCGCCGTGCGCGGCGGACTTGTCTCGGCCGACGGACGGATCGCGGTCGTCCGGGTCCAGTACCCCGACCAGAGCCGGCTGTCGGCCGGGGACCTCGAAGCCCTCGTCGATCTCGGCGACCGGCTGGGCGCCGAGCTGCCCCTGCGCATCGAGATGGGCGGGAGCCTCTTCTACGCCTTCTCCGACCCCGACGGCGGCGCAAGCGAGCTGATCGGGATCCTCGCCGCCGCCGCGATCCTGTTCCTGGCGTTCGGTTCGCTCGTCGCCGCCGCGCTCCCGATCGGCATGGCGGTCTTCGGGCTGACCGTCGGCGTCGCCACGATGACGGTACTGGCCGGGGTGACGGACGTCCCCGCTTTCGCACCGGTCCTCGGCAGCATGGTCGGGCTCGGAGTGGGCATCGACTACGCGCTGTTCGTGCTCGCCAGGCACCGGGAGTACCTCGCGCGCGGCCTCGATCCGCACGAGGCGGCCGGACGGGCTGTGGCCACGGCGGGGCGGCCCGTGGTCTTCGCCGGCGGTACCGTCGTCGTGTCGATCCTCGGCATGGCGGTCGCGAACGTGCCGTTCATGACGGTGGGCGGCCTGGCCGTCTCGATCGTCGTCCTGACCATGGTGCTCGCGTCGGTGACGCTGCTGCCGGCCTTCCTCGGTGCGGCCGGCCCGCGGCTGGGCCGGGCCGGCCGGATCGTCCGGGCGCTACGGGCCAGCCGGTCGGGCCGAACCGGCCGACGGCGGGACACGGCGGCGGGCGCCGCCTCCGCCGCCGGGTGGAGGCGCTGGATCGGCCACGTCAGCCGGCACCCGGTGGTGTACGCGGTCGGCGCGGCGGGGCTGCTGCTGACGGCGACGCTGCCCGTGCTCGGCCTGCGCGTCGGCCTGCCCGACGACGGCTCACTGCCGCAGAGCCGTACGGAACGCCGCGCCTACGACCTCGTCGCCGAGGGGTTCGGCCCGGGCACCAACGGTCCCCTCGTCATCGCCGCGGACCCCTCCGGCGACCGGGGAGCGGTGGACCGACTCGTCACCGCGGTCGCGGCGGATCCGGGCATCGCATCCGTCGCGCCGACGCACATCGACCAGGCCACCGGCATCGCGACCCTCGTGGTGTTCCCGACCACCAGCCCGCAGGACAAGGCCACGGCCGACACCATCGCCCGGCTGCGCACCGAGGTGCTGCCCGCGGCGATCGGGGAGGGCCCGGCCAGGGCCCACGTCGGGGGCGCCGCCGCGAGCCTGTCAGACGTGGGCCAACGCACCAGCCGGCGCCTGCCGTTGTTCATCGCCGCCGTGCTGGCGCTCTCGTTCCTCCTCCTGGTTCCGGTCTTCCGCTCGGTCGTCGTACCGCTCAAGGCGGTACTGCTGAACCTGCTGAGCATCGGCGCGGCCTACGGGGTCATGGTCGCGGTCTTCCAGTGGGGCTGGGGAGGTGCGCTCATCGGACTGGAAGCGACGGTCCCGGTCGTGTCGTTCATCCCGATGTTCCTCTTCGCCATCCTGTTCGGCCTGTCGATGGACTACGAGGTGTTCCTCCTCGCGCGCGTCCGTGAGGAGTACGTGCGCACCGGCGACAACAGCACGGCGATCGTGGAGGGCGTCTCCGGCACCGCCCGGATCATCACGTCGGCCGCCCTCATCATGGTGGCGGTCTTCCTGTCCTTCGCCGTGGCCGATGACCCCTCCGCCAAGATGTTCGGGCTCGGCCTCGCCACCGCGATCTTCGTCGACGCCACGGTCGTGCGCATGGTGCTGGTGCCGGCGACCATGACGCTCCTCGGCCGGGCCAACTGGTGGCTGCCCGCGTGGCTGGACCGGCTGCTTCCCCGAAGCCCGGTCGGGATCGGCACCGTCCACGACTCCGACGCGATATCCACGGGTGTCGGACGTGGGTGACGGCCGCTCCCGGGCGCCGGAGCCCGGAAGCGGCCGTCGGCGGTGCGACGGATCAGTGGCCGGCGAGTTCGCCGCTCAGCTTGCCGTGGAGGTCGGCGCTGTGGCTGTCCAGGCCAATGATCTCGACGGTCTTGCCACGCTGGGCGTACTTGGTCTCGATCGCGTCCAGGGCGGCGACGGAGGAGGCGTCCCAGACGTGCGCCGCCGAAAGGTCGATGACGACCTTGTCCGGGTCGCTCGCGTACGCGAACCGGCCGACGAGGTCGTTGGAGGAAGCGAAGAACAGCTCACCGGTGACGGAATAGACCACCGTGCCGCCATCGGGGTCGGTGACGGCGGTGACATCGGCCAGGTGGGCGACGCGCTTGGCGAAGATGACCATGGCGGTGAGGCAGCCGACAACGACGCCGACGGCAAGGTTGTGGGTCGCGACCACGCCGACCACGGTGACCACCATGACGGTGATCTCCCCGGCGGGCATCCGCTTGAGGGTCTTCGGCGCGACGGAGTGCCAGTCGAAGGCTGCGAAGGACACCATGATCATGACGGCGACCAGGGCGGCCATGGGGATGTCGGAGACGACCGGGCCGAAGACGATGCACAGCACCATCAGGAACGCACCGGCCAGGAAGGTGGACAGGCGGGTGCGGGCGCCCGAGACCTTCACGTTGATCATCGTCTGGCCGATCACCGCGCAGCCGCCCATGCCGCCGAAGAAGCCGGTGACGATGTTCGCGACGCCCTGGCCGACGGACTCGCGCGTCTTGTCGGAGCGGGTGTCGGTGATGTCGTCGACGAGCTTGGCCGTCATCAGCGACTCCATCAGGCCGACCAGCGCCATCGCGAACGCGTACGGGGCGATCGTCGTCAGGGTGTCCAGGGTGAACGGCACGTCCGGCAGGCCCGGAACCGGCAGCGAGGAGGGCAGGGCGCCCCTGTCGCCCACCGTCGGCACGGCGATCCCCGCCGCGAGGGTGACGACGGTCAGGATCACGATCGAGACCAGCGGCGCCGGAACCACGGTCGTGACCTTCGGGAAGAACACCATCAGCGCCAGCCCGGCCGCGATCAGCGGGTACACCGGCCACGGCACGTCGTGCATCTCGGGGACCTGGGCCATGAAGACCAGGATGGCGAGGGAGTTGACGAAGCCGACCATGACCGAGCGCGGGATGAACCGCATCAGCCTCGCGACGCCCAGGGCGCCGAGGACGACCTGGAAGACGCCCGCCAGGATGACGGCGGCGACCAGGTAGCCCAGGCCGTGCTCACGGTTCAGCGGCGCGATGACCAGGGCGACGGCGCCGGTCGCGGCGGAGATCATCGCCCGCCGGCCGCCGACGACCGAGATGACCACGGCCATCGTGAAGGAGGCGAACAGGCCCATGGCAGGGTCCACGCCCGCGATGATCGAGAACGAGATCGCCTCCGGGATCAGCGCGAGGGCGACCACCAGGCCCGCCAGGACCTCGGTACGCCACACCCCCGGGTCGCCGAGCCAGTCCGGGCGCAGACCGCGCAGCCGCGCACCGGTGGACACGGCGGAAGCAGAAGAAGACAAGAGAACGGGAACCTGTCGTACTCGGGCACACCCCTGGAGGCAGGCCGGGGCGCACGGGAGGACGCGGAAGGGCCGGGCCGGCACCCCCGCGGACGGCCCGCACAGGCAGGCCGGAAGTCGAAGAGGTCGGAGCCGGGCCCGCGCCGAAGCGCGGCCGGGGCTCACGCCCAGGGGCGAAGCATCACGGCGGGCAGGCGACGGCGCCGGGCGTCGTGGGCTCGCGCACGCTTACTCCTGCAGCAATCGGATCTCCGCCGGGGGGCGCCATCGGCCCCGACAAGGCAACAGCAGGGCCGCCGGGGCCGCCCTCGCACCCGGAACTCTACCCCAACGTTAGAGTAGAAACCGGTGGCGGTCGCACGGGCCCGCCCAGACGAGAAGGACCAGGGGATCGCGGGCATGGACGACAGGCACATGCAGATCGGCGAAGTCGCCGCCCGGACCGAACTGTCCCTGCGCACCATCCGGCACTACGAGGAGGCCGGCCTGGCCGGCCCCTCGGCCCGCTCGCAGGGCGGCTTCCGCCTCTACACCGAGACCGACGTGAGCCGCCTGATGGTCATCCGCCGCATGAAACCGCTCGGCTTCACCCTCGACCAGATGCGCGACCTGCTCGACGTCACCGACCGCCTCGACGCGGACGGCGACCTCGACCCCGCCGAGCGGGAGACCCTGCTGGAGCGCCTGCGGGAGTACGAGCAGGCCGCCACCGAGCAGGTCGGCAACCTCCGCGTCCGGCTGGCCCGCGCCGAGGACTTCGCCGATACCCTCCGCACCCGCCTGGAGCGGACCGCCACGGCCGTCCGGCCCTGACGCCGCACGTCCACGGGGCCAGGACGGCGCACGCGCCTCATCGCGTTCCGCCGCCCCGCGGTGAGCGCCGGCCGCTCGCGGGCGGCTCAGGCAGGCCGGCTTCCCCGGTGCCGCTCCAGAGGGGTCGCGGTGGTCGAGTTGCTCACGCTGAAGGTGACGCTGCCGGGCCGGTAGCGGTCGTCGGACCATTCGATCGGGCGGCCTGACTGGTCGCAGCTGACGTGGCGCTGCCGCAGCAGGGGGCTGCTGCGGCGGACGCCCAGCAGGTCGGCGTCCTGCGCGCCCGCCGGTACCGCGTCGATGAGGTGTTCCCCGTACCGGGCGACGATGCCCGCCTCCCGGGCAATGGCGTCCATGATCGACACGCAGTCCTCGGGCAGCGCCTCGACGGCCGGCGCGGCCCAGTCGGCGTAGGCGGTGCGCTCCACCATCGCGGGTTCCCCGTCGAGGGAGCGCAGGCGCAGGACGTGCAGGATCTCGGTGTCCTCGGGGAGCGCGAGGCGGCGGGCCTCCTCGGCCGTGGCCGGCCTCCTCGACCGTAAGAGGATCCGGCTGGTGACCTCCAGGCCCAAGCCCTGGGCCCACTGGGCGAAGCTGTTCAGCTCGGCGAAGCTCTGGCGGCGTTCCTGGCGGAGCACGACGCGCCGGGCGCCCTGTCGCGAGCCGACCAGTCCCTCCGACGTGAGCAGGGCCACGGCCTGGCGGACCGTACCGCGCGAGGCCGACCACTGGGCCACCAGCTCGCTCTCCGAGGGAAGCCGGGCCCCGACGGGGAAGGCGCCTTCGAGTATCGCCTGCCGCATGGCGTCGGCGATCTCCAGATAGCGTGCCGTCCCCACGTGCCGGCCTCCAGTCCACTCCTGTGCACAGCCGGTCACCCTGGGTGCCGGTCCGACGTCCACTCTAACCTGCGGCCGCAGTCGGTCCACCCTCAAGGGCAACCGTCAACACGACGGTGTTCACCCCGACTTCACGCTGGCCGGGTCTTCCACCAGTGACACCGGGACGGCCATGTTGCGTTCACCTCGGCGTCGGTTGGCACAGGCGAAGTGGGATCGACTTGTTCAAACAAGTGACCCCCTCTCTCGCTTCAGGAGATCTCTGTGCCCAGACCCTCCGGCCGCCGCATGTCCGTCCTGCTCGCCACCGCCGTGCTCACCGCCCTCACCGCCGCCTGCGGCGCCGCTCCCGACGAGCCGGCCGCTGCCGCCAAGGCGGGGGCGGACGCGAAGACCGCCACCTCCGCAGCCGCCTTCGGAGGAGTGGAGGGCCTCGTCGCGGCCGCCGAGAAGGAGGGCGAGCTGAACGTGATCGCTCTGCCGCCGGACTGGGCGAACTACGGCGAGATCATCAAGGCGTTCGAGGCCAAGTACCCCAAGATCAAGATCAAGAGCGAGAACCCGGACGCCTCCAGCTCCGACGAGATCGCCGCCGTCAAGTCCCGCAAGGGCCAGGACCGCGCCCCCGACGTCCTCGACCTGGGCATCGCCTTCGCCCGCAGCGGAGCGGACGAGGGCCTGTTCGCCCCGTACAAGGTCGAGGCGTGGGACAAGATCCCGGCCGGCCAGAAGGACCCGGAAGGCCGCTGGTACAACGACTACGGCGGCTACATCTCCATCGGCTGCGACGCACAGCGCATCCCGGTCTGCCCGCAGACCTTCGCGGACCTGCTCAAGCCCGAGTACAAGGGCAAGGTCGCCCTCAACGGCAACCCCACGAAGTCCGGTTCGGCCTTCGGCGGCGTCTACGCGGCCGCCCTCGCCAACAAGGGCTCCTTCGGAGACATCCAGCCGGGCATCGACTTCTTCGGACAGCTGAAGAAGAGCGGCAACTTCATCCCCGTCGAGTCCACCCCGGCCACCGTCGAGAAGGGCGAGACGCCCATCTCCATCGACTGGGACTACCTGAACGCCGGCTACGCCGACCAGTTCAAGGACAAGGGCGTCGACTGGAAGGTCGCCGTCCCCGCCGACGGCGTCTACGCCCAGTACTACTCGCAGGCCATCAACAAGGACGCCCCGCACCCGGCCGCCGCCCGCCTGTGGATGGAGTTCCTCTACAGCACCGAGGGCCAGAACCTGTGGCTGAAGGGCTATGCCCGCCCGGTCCTGCTGCCCGCCATGACCGCCGACGGCACCGCCGACAACGGCCTCGTGGCCAAGCTCCCCAAGGTCGAGGGCACCCCGGCCTTCCCGGCCTCCGCGGAGCTCGACAAGGCCAAGGCCACCCTCGCCGAGAAGTGGGACAAGGCCCTCAGCTGATGTTCGCCCCCGCTCCCACCCCCCACACGACGGGGACCGCCGGCGGCAGCACCACCCGCCGCCGGCGGCGCGGCCCCCGCACCTGGCTCGCCGCCCTTCCGCTCCTCGTCTTCACCGCCCTGTGCTTCGGCATCCCGCTCGGCGCGCTGGTCTTCGGCGCGGTCACCCGTACCGACTCCCGGTCGGGCGCCACCTCCCTGACCGGCGAGCACCTGGCGCGCTCTCTCCAGGGCCCCTACCTGGGCTCCCTCATCGGCAGCGTCCAACTGTCCGCGCTCACCGCGCTCATCGGCGCAGTCCTGGGCGTTCTGATCGCGCAGGCCGTCGTCACCTCCCGGTCCCAGGGCCTGCGCAACGCGGCCCTGACCGCCTCGGGCGTGCTCGCCAACTTCGGTGGCGTTCCCCTGGCCTTCGCGTTCATCGCCACGCTCGGCATCTCCGGGGTCGTCACCCGGCTCGCCGATCTCGGCAGCCTGGGCTGGGACCTGTACTCCTTCACCGGTCTGGCCGTGGTCTACCTGTACTTCCTGATCCCGCTCATGGTCCTGGCCACCGTGCCCGCACTGGACGGGCTGCGCCCCCAGTGGCGGGAGGCGGCCCAGAACGCGGGCGCCACTGCCTGGCAGTTCTGGCGACACGTCGGCCTGCCCGTGCTCGCCCCCTCCCTGCTCGGAGGTTTCGTACTCCTCTTCGGTACGGCCTTCGCCGCGCACGCCACCGCCGCCGCGCTGGTCGGCGGCTCGGTGCCCCTGGTCACCCTGAAGATCGCGGACGCGCTGTCCGGGAACGTGCTCACCGGCCAGGAGAACGTGGCGCTCGCCCTCGGCCTCGACATGATCCTGATCGCCGGCCTGGTCATGGCGGTCTACCTGCCCCTCCAGCGACGGAGCGCCCGATGGCTGCGATGACCCCCACCGCCCAGGAGACCGCCGCCGTCGAGGCGACGAGCCCGGCACCGGACGTGACCCGGGCGCGCCACCGGCGGCCACGTGTCTGGCGCGGCCTCGTCCTCGGCCTGGCCGGCGCGTACTTCCTCGTCCCGCTCGTCGCCTCGTTCGCCTTCACCGTGCACGTCCCGGGCCGGGGCATCTCCTTCGACGCGTACACCCGGCTGCTGTCGGCCGAAGGCTTCACCGAGAGCCTGCTGCTCTCGCTGGGGCTCGCCGCCGCCACCATCGCGCTGTCGCTGACCCTCGCCGTGCCCGCCCTGATCGCCGTACGGCTCGGCTCGCCCCGGCTCCGTCCGGTGATCGAGGTGATGTGCATGCTGCCCCTGGTCGTACCGCCGATCGCCCTGGTCACCGGCATCGCCACGGTGCTGCGCTGGGGGCCGGAGCACCTGTCTCGCACCCCGCTCTACCAGACGTTCATAGCGGTCCAGAACGAGAAGTTCCCCGTCGTCCTGGTCCTGGCCTACGCCGTACTCGCGCTGCCCTTCGTCTTCCGCTCCCTGGACGCGGGCCTGCGCGCCATCGACGTGCCGACCCTCGTGGAGGCCGCCCGCAGTTGCGGCGCGTCCTGGCCCCACACCGTCCTCCGCGTGCTGGTGCCGAACCTGCGGTCATCGCTCGCCGGCGCCGCCTTCCTCACGCTGGCACTGGTCCTGGGAGAGTTCACCATCGCCTCTCTTCTCGGCTTCCGGCCCTTCGCGGTGTGGATCGTCTCGATCTCCGGGGCCCACGCCCGCATGTCCGTGGCCGTCTCCGTCCTCAGCCTCGTCATCACCTGGGCGCTGCTGCTGCTCCTCTCCCGCACCGGAACGGCCTCAGCCGCGTCGGCGCCCTCCCGTAAGGAGTCCTGACCCCATGTCCTCAGCAACCGCGGAGCGGACCCGGCCGGCCGCCGCCACCGGAGCGCGGGTCGAGTTCAGGTCCCTGCGGCGGGCCTTCGGCCCGACCACCGCCCTGGACGGCCTCGACCTGACCGCCGAGCCCGGCGAACTCCTCGCCCTGCTGGGCCCCTCGGGCTGCGGCAAGACCACCGCACTGCGCATGGTCGCCGGCTTCGAACAGCCCGATTCCGGCGAAGTCCTCGTCGACGGCGAGGACATCACCCGGGTCCCGGCCAACCGGCGTGACGCCGGGATGGTCTTCCAGTCGTACAGCCTCTTCCCCAACCTCACCGTCCGCGACAACGTCTCCTTCGGCATGCGCGTACGCAAGGTGCCGGCCGCCCGCAGGCAGGCGCGCGCCGCCGAGCTCCTCGAACTCGTCGGACTGCCCCGGCACGGCGACCGCTACCCCCACCAGCTCTCCGGCGGACAGCAGCAGCGCGTCGCCCTCGCCCGCGCGCTGGCCCTGGAGCCGCGCGTCCTGCTGCTGGACGAACCGCTCTCCGCGCTGGACGCGAAGGTACGGCTGAGCCTGCGCGAGGAGATCCGCCGTCTCCAGCTCTCGCTCGGCATCACCACCGTCTTCGTCACCCACGACCAGGAGGAGGCCCTGTCCATGGCCGACCGGGTCGCCGTCCTCAACGCCGGGCGGCTGGAGCAGTGCGCAGCCCCCGCGGAGCTGTACGCGCGGCCCGCCACCGCCTTCGTGGCCGAGTTCGTCGGCACGATGAACCGCCTCCCGGGGCGCCTGGCAGACGGCGGCCTCGTCGTGGTGGCCGGACAGCGGCTGCCCGTGGACGGCGTCGTTCCGGACGGGCCCGACGTCGACGTACTGGTACGCCCGGAGAACGTGACGGCGGAGGCGGATGCGGAGGGGGCGGCCACGGTCGTCTCCTCTTCCTTCTTCGGCGCCGTCACGCGGGTGCACCTCGACCTCCCGGGAGGCGGCACCGTCAAGGCCGACCTGTCCTCGCGGGATGCGGCAGACCTCGTTCCCGGCGCCCGCGCCTCCCTCCGCCTCGCCCCGCAGCCGGTCCTCGTCGTGCCCGGGGCCGCCGCATGAACGGCCTGGCCGCCGTCCTGTTCGACATGGACGGCACCCTCGTGGACACCGAACGGCTGTGGTGGCAGGTGACCGAGGACGTCGCGGCCGGACTCGGCCACCGCCTCACCGGGGCCGATGCCCACGAGGTCGTCGGCCGGGCCGTCGCCGACACCGCCGCCCACCTCGTGCGGATCACAGGCGGGGGCGATCCGCAACACGTCGCGGCGATCCTCGGCGGCGAGTTCCTCCGCCGCGTCGAGGCGGGGGCGCCGCTCCGCCCGGGGGCCCGGCGGCTGCTGGGGGAGCTGGAGCAGGAGGGCGTCCCGTTCGCCCTGGTGAGCGCTTCCCCGAGGGCCGTGGTCGACTCGGTGGCGTGCGGGGCACTGGGGCGCGTTCCGTTCGCCTTCACCCTCTCCGCCGACGACACCGTACGGACCAAGCCCCACCCCGACCCCTACCAGGCTGCGGCCGAACGCCTCGGTGTTCCGGTCGAGGCATGCGTCGCGGTCGAGGACTCCCCGGACGGTGCCGCCTCGGCCGACGCCGCCGGCTGCGCGGTCCTCGTGGTGCCGTCGGTACTTCCCGTACCACCGTCGCCCAGGCGCGTCTTCGCCGAAAGCCTCGAACGGGTCGACACGGCCGCCCTGCGGCGCTGCCTGGAACCCGGCCGGAACCACGGCTGACGACGGATCACGCGAGCCTCGTGCTGTGACCCGGGGAACCTTCCCGGCCACAGCACCAGCCTGCTCCGCCTCCTCACGGAGGCGGAGCAGACGGCTTCGATCAGGGGTCGCCGCCGGTCAGGGAACAGCGTCCCACAGGAGCGCACTGGCGGCCCGAGTGCCGGCTGAGTCGGCGTTCACGCGGCCGGCTCCGGGGCGATCTCGGCGATCAGGCTCTCGACGAGCTTCTTGATCTCGTCGCGGATGGGACGGACGGCCTCGACGCCCTGGCCGGCCGGGTCCTCCAGCTTCCAGTCCAGGTAGCGCTTGCCCGGGAAGACGGGGCACGTGTCGCCGCAGCCCATGGTGATGCACACGTCGGACGCCTTGACCGCGTCGACGGTGAGGATCTTCGGGGTCTCGGCGGACATGTCGATGCCCACCTCGCGCATGGCCTCGACCGCGGCGGGGTTGACCGAGTCGGCCGGGGCGGATCCGGCGGAGCGGACCTCGACACGGTCCCCGGCCAGGTGGGTCAGCCACGCGGCGGCCATCTGGGAACGGCCGGCATTGTGGACGCAGACGAACAGCACGGAGGGCTTGGACACGGCAGGTCTCTTCTCAAGCAGGACGGGCGCGCCAGAGCATGCATCAGCACCCGGTGGTGTCATCCACCACTGATGTGAGAGTATCAGCCCATGATGACGTCAGTCGATACTGATTTGATCCGGGTTCTGGCCGACCCGCTCAGGCTCCGGATCGTGACCCTCCTCGCCGGGGAGACGCTCTGCACCACCCACCTCGTGGAGGAGACGGGAGCGAAGCAGACCAACCTCTCCAACCACCTGAAGGTGCTGCGTGAGGCGGGTGTCGTGGAGACGGAGCCGTGCGGGAGGTACACGTACTACCGTCTGCGCCCGGAGGCCATCGAAGCCCTCGCCGGTCGGTTCGCCGACCTGGCCGAGGCCGCGCGTGCGACCGCCGAGGCGAACCTCAAGCGGTCCTGTCCCTGACCCGTCTGCCTCACCTGCCCGAGGAGATCCCGTCTTGACCACCACTGAGCCCGTCGGGGCTGCCGTCCCCGCGGCGGAGTCCGCCGCAGCCGCCGCCGGCGTGCCCCGGCCCGCACCGGGCGCGACCCCGCCGCGTACCCCGCTGGTCGCCCGCGCCGCCGCCGAGCTGGTCGGCACCGCCGCCCTGGTCGCCGTCGTGGTCGGCTCCGGCATCCAGGCCACCGGACTCACCGACGATGTCGCCCTGCAGCTGCTGGCCAACTCCACCGCCACCGTCTTCGGGCTCGGGGTGCTGATCGCGCTGCTCGGGCCGGTCTCCGGTGCGCATTTCAACCCGGCCGTGACGCTGGCGGAGTGGTGGAGTGCCCGCCGCGGCGGCGCCGGTGTGAACGCCTGCGAGGTGGCCGTGTACGTGCCGTCCCAGATCGCCGGTGCCATCGGGGGTGCGGTCCTGGCGGATGCGATGTTCGGGCAGCCGCTGGTGAAGTGGTCCACCCGCGAGCGCTCCGACGCCAACCTGCTGCTGGGCGAGGTCGTCGCGACCGCCGGCCTGATCCTGCTGGTCTTCGGCCTGGCCCGGACGGACCGGCTGCGGTTCGCGCCCGTCGCGGTGGCCTCGTACATCGGCGCGGCGTACTGGTTCACCTCCTCGACGTCCTTCGCGAACCCGGCCGTGACCGTCGGCCGGGCCTTCACCGACACCTTCGCCGGCATCGCGCCCTCCTCGGTGCCGGGCTTCATCGGCATGCAGCTGATCGGCGCCGCGGTGGGCCTGGCGCTCGTGGCGGTCATCTTCATGCAGGGCAGGACCGCGCAGGGGCAGCCCGCAACATGACGCACCGCACGGACGCGGTGCGGCAGACGCGGCCATCCGGTGTACCCGGAACGCCGCCCGCCGGGGCCGGGGCCCGGCCGTCACCAGGAGTCGTCGGTCCGGTCCTGCCGTTCCAGCAGGGCCTTGAGCCGTGCCAGGTCCCTGCTCTGGGCGCGCCGCATGGCTGCCGCCGTCAACCGGGCGCCGACCGCGGCGAAGCCGCTCGGCTCGCCGCGGTTCCGCAGGGTCATGCGGGTGTGGTCACCGGTTTGGCCGTACGGCTCCCACTCGTACGTCGTCTCCATGGGGAAGGGGCCCTGGCTCGTCCGCATCACCAGCCGTCGCCCCGGCTCGTACGCGCTGATCTCGTACGTGTAGGCCAGGCGTCGGCCGAGGAAGCGGGCGACGAACGCCATCCGGGACCCCACCCCCATGGGCGGAGGCGTCTGCCACTCGACTGACGAGATGTTCACGTACCACTCCGGCGCGTGCGCGGGGTCGGCTGCATAGGCGGCGACCCGCTCGCACGGGACGGCGATCACGGTCTCGGTCCGTACGTCGACCTTCATCGGGATCCTCAGAGGGGGAAGAGAAGAAGGGTCAGTGAAGCTCTCCACGAGCATTCGCGTGCCTTGATGTCCTTGATCGGCGCGTTGGCCGAGCGGTTGATCACGATGGCCGCTCGGGCCTCGCCATCGCCGCCACCATCCGCTCCAGGCGGGCCAGACGGGTCTTCTCGGTGCGAGCGGTGACCAGGCGGAGATACAGGGCGAACTGGTCGGACTTGCTGAGCGTCTCGTAGAACGCCCGCGCGGCCGGGTTCGCGTCGAGCGCCTCGACGAGATCCGGCGGTGCGGTGGCATTCTTCTGCGAGGCGTATGCCCGCTCCCAGCGGCCGTCTGCCCGCGCCGCCTCGATCTCGGCGAGGCCGCGGGGGCGCATCCGGCCTGCCGCGATCAGTGCCTCGGCCTTGCCGACGTTCACCTGTGACCAGGCGGAGCGGGGGCTGCGGGGTGTCGTGCGCTGCAGGAAGTACGTGTCGTCAAAGCCGCGCCGCAGACCGTCGATCCAGCCGAAGCAGAGCACCGTGTCGACCATCTCTTCCCAGGTGAGGGACGGGATGCCGGTGTGCTTCTTGGCGATCTTCACCCAGAGTGCGGTCCGTTCCCCGTGATGCGTGTCGAGCCAGGCCTCAAGCTCGGCCGGGCTCGCGGGGACAAGGATCTCGACGCCGTCCTCGTGTCTCTGCATAAACCGCAGACTAGGGGCCGCATAGGACAGATCCTGACCTACTCGACGCACCGCTCGGGTGACCTGCTCAGGCGACCTGACCGGCTCACTGCTCGGCGGGCTTCGCCCTGCTGCCACAGGCCCGGCGGCCGGCGTCGAGCAGGCTGACGCAGGTTGCGGTACAGGTGCGGGGGCCGTGGTAGGGCAGGTCGGCGACCACCTTGGCCAGCGGTTCACCCTCAGCACGCAGCAGTTCACGATCCGGTGGCACGTGCCGGGAACGGAACGCGCCAGAGGTCGAAGAACAAGCCCGGAGGGCGTGGCGGAACCCGGGCGGCGCGAGTTCGTGCGCGACCGCATGCCCTCAGTCGGCCCCGGTCAGGGCTGCGGTGGGGAGCCGGTGCCGCGGGTGAGGCGGTGCAGGCGGAGTGCCAGGTGGATTTCCAGCGCACTGTCGGGGTTGTTCCAGTCGGGGCCGAGGAGTTGGGCGACGCGGTCGAGGCGCTGGACGACCGTGTTCACGTGGACGTGGAGGGCGTCCTTGGCGCGCGAGAGGCTGGCTCCCTGGCCGTAGTAGGCATCCAGGGTGCGCAGCAGGTCGGTGCCCCGTTCGGCGTCGTAGGCGAGGACGGGGCCGAGGACACGCTCCACGTACGCGCCGATGTCGGCCCGGTCGCCCAGCAGGACGCCGACGAAGCCCAGCTCCGCGGTGTCGGCTCCTTCGCCGGTGCGGTCGAGCGCGTGCAGGGCCCCGAGGCAGCGCACCGCCTCCCCGTACAGGCGGGCGTGGTGTTCCGGCCCGCTCCCGGGCCCGGCGGCGCCCGCGGTGACGGGGACGCCGAGGACGCGGGTGAGATCGGCGGCGAGGGTGCGGGCGAGGGCTCCGGGCCGGTCGGAGGGCGCGAGCAGGACGACGTGGCCGTGCCGGGTGCCCGCGAGGCCGCCGAGTCCGCGGGCGGTGCGGGCGGTCTCCGCGGCGAGCCGGGGGCGCAGGGCCGGTTCGCAGTCGAGGGCGGCGACGGCATGGGGCCGGGCGAGGTCGACGCCGAGACGCCGCGCCCGCAGGGTGAGGCTGCCGCCGTCCCGGTGGGCGGATGCGCCGGGGCCCGCGAGGAGGTCGTCGAGGAGTTCGCCCCGGACGCGGTCCTCGGCCTCGGCGACGGACCGGCGCATCAGCAGCAGCATCGCGGTGACCAGCGCCGCGCGTTCGAACAGGCGGCGGTCGGCCTCCGGGAGGCCGGTGAGTCCGGTGAGGACGATGCTCCCCAGCGGCTCGGATCCTGCGAGGACGGCGCAGGTCCAGACGCCGTCGGAGTGGACCGCACGGCCTTCGGCGCGGGAGGCGGCGAGACTGTCGGGGGAGGGGGTGAACGGTTCGGTTCCGGCGCGGGCCAGCTCGCTGCCGTCGGTGTCCTGGACGGCCACCCCGCCGCCGAGGAGTGCCGCGATCTCGGCCGCCACCTCGTCGATGCCCGCGCCGCGCAGCACCAGCCTGCTGAGGCGGTCGTGGGCGTCGGAGGCCTGGTGCAGGGTCTCGCTGTGGGCGCGGGCTGTGGCGTTGGCGGCTTCGAGCCGTACGAGGGTGTTGCGGGTCTCCTCGAGGAGGCGGGCGCTGTCGATGGCGACGGCCGCGTGGTCGGCGAGTGAGGCGAGCAGGGCCATGGCGTCGGGGGTGAACTCGCGCGGCGTGCGGTCCGCCGCGAACAGCACGCCGATGATCTCCTCGCCGAGCCGCAGCGGGACGCCGAGGATTCCGCGCAGCCCCTCCTCGGCCACACCGTCGTCGATCGTCTCGGTGTGCCGGAAGCGCTGGTCGGTGCGGTAGTCGATGCTGGCGTAGGGGCGGGCGGTCTGCGCGACCAGGCCGCCGAGGCCCTCTCCCATGCCGAGGCGGAGCTGCTGGAAGGCCGCGGAGACGGATCCGTCGGTGACGCGCATGAAGGTGTCGTGCGCGGCCGGGTCGTGGAGGGTGAGGTAGGCCACGTCGGCGCCGAGGAGGGTTCGGGCCCGGCGGACGATGGCGCGCAGTACGGCGTCGAGGTCGCGCAGAGCGGCCAGGTCGCCCGCGGTGTCGAACAGGGCCGCCAGTTCGGCCTCGCGGCGCCGGTGCTGGTCGAGGACCCGCCGCACCGACAGGGCGACCTCGGCGGTCTCCTCGATCCACGCGTCTTCCGCCGGCCCGGCTGCCTCGGCCCGCAGGCGGGCGGGCTGCGCCGCGAGTTCCTCGGTGGGAGCGTCGGCGGCGAGGAGGTCCAGCATGCGGCGGGCCGCCCGGGCGGATGCGGGCACGGGGGTGTCACCTCGACGGCCGGCGGTCATGGGGCCTCCTCGCGGTACGGGAGCGGATGGTGCAGGCGGTGCCCGGCCTGCCGCATCGATCCCCGTGATGGCGGCAGACCGGGCAGCCGGCGAAGGCCGACGCTACGCCCGCTCTCCGGCGGAGGCCCCCGCCGGGGCGGCAGGGGCGGCCGCCTTCTCCTCGTCGCGGGGGCGGGAGAGGTCGCGGCCCCGGGTCTCCCGGGTGACCGCCACGGTGATGGTGGTGACCACGGCCGCCGCGCAGAGGTAGACGCTGACGGGGAAGGAGGAGCCGTAGTCCTTCAGGAGTTCGATGGCAATGATCGGGGCGAGGGCGCCCGCGATGATCGAGGCGAGCTGGGAGCCCATGGAGGCGCCGGAGTAGCGGACCTTGGTGTCGAACATCTCGGAGATGAACGCGGCCTGCGGCCCGTACATCGCTCCGTGCAGCAGCAGGCCGGCGGTCACGGCCAGCGTGATCACGGCGGGCGACCCGGAGTCGACGAGGCCGAAGAAGGCGAACGCCCAGAGGGCCATGCCGACGGAGCCGATCAGCGTGACGGGCCGGCGTCCGATGCGGTCGGAGAGTGCGCCCCACAGGGGGATGGTCGCGAAGTGGACGGCAGAGCCGATCAGGACCGCGTTCAGGGCGGTGCTCTTGGCGAGCCCGAGGTGCACGGTGGCGTACACGAGGAGGAAGGAGGTGAGGATGTAGTAGGAGATGTTCTCGCCGAAACGGGTGCCGATGGCCGACAGCACCTCCCGCCAGCTGCGCCGGAACACCTGGACGACGGGGGCCTTCTCCTTCACGCCCCGGGCGGCCTCCGCCTCGGCCTTGGCCTGGGCTTCGAGGAACACCGGGGACTCGGATACCGAGACACGGATCCACAGCCCGATCCCCACCAGGAGCCCGGAGAGCAGGAACGGTACGCGCCAGCCCCAGGACTGGAAGGCGGCGTCCGACTGGACGGCGGCCAGCAGGGCCAGGACGCCGGTGGCGAGCAGGTTGCCGCCGGGGGCTCCGGCCTGCGGCCAGGATGCCCAGAAGCCGCGGTGCTTGTCCCCGCCGTGCTCGGAGACGATGAGGACGGCGCCGCCCCACTCGCCGCCCAGCGCGAAGCCCTGGATCAGGCGCAGCACGGTCAGCAGGATCGGCGCCCCGACACCGATGGTCTCGTACGTGGGCAGCAGGCCCATGGCGAAGGTGGCGCCGCCCATCATCAGGAGGCTGACCACCAGCAGCTTCTTGCGGCCGATCTTGTCGCCGAAGTGGCCGAAGACGATGCCGCCCAGGGGGCGGGCCGCGAAGCCGATCGCGTAGGTGACGAAGGCGATCAGGGTGCCCACCAGCGGGTCGGCGGTGGGGAAGAACAGCGTGTTGAAGACGAGCGCGGCGGCGGAGCCGTAGAGGAAGAAGTCGTACCACTCGATGGTGGTGCCGATCAGGCTCGCGCCGACGATGCGGCCGATGCCGCCTCTGGGCGTGGTGGCGGTGTCAGGCATGGATTCACCGGGTTCTCACGAACGAGCAGGGACAGGGTGACACGGGGACGCACGGGGGGTACGGGGGTACGGGGGTACGGGGGTACGCCGACGGTGCGCGGGGGTGGCTCGGAGGCGGGGTCCGGGAGGTCAGCCGGCGGTCCAGCCGCCGTCGAGCGGGAGGGACGCGCCGGTCAGGCAGCCGGCATGCGGGCCGCACAGCCACAGGGCCGCGGCGGCGACCTCCTCGGACTCCAGGAGCCGCTTGACCGGAGAGCGGGCCAGCATGACGTCGCTGAGCACGTCGCCCTCGCTGATGCCGTGGGCGGCGGCCTGGTCGCGCACCTGGCCCTCGACGAGCGGGGTCCGGACGTAGCCGGGGCTCACGCAGTTGCTGGTCACCCCGTGCGGGGCGCCCTCGATCGCGGCGACCTTGCTCAGCCCCTCCAGGGCGTGCTTGGCGGCGACGTAGGCGGACTTGTAGGCGCTGGCGCGCAGTCCGTGGACGCTGGAGATGTTCACGATCCGGCCCCAGCCCTGTGCGTACATGTGCGGCACGACCCGGCGCATCAGCAGGAACGGAGCGGTGACCATCACCTTCTGGATCAGTTCGAAGCGCTCCGGCGGGAACTCGGCGAGCGGCGCGACGTGCTGGAGTCCGGCGTTGTTGACCAGGATGTCGACGGCCGACGGGAGGAGGTCGATCGCTCCGCCGTCCGCGAGATCGACCACGTGGGCCTCGCCGCCGACGGCTTCCGCGACCGCCTCGGCGGCAGCGCCGTCCCGGTCGACGACGTGCACCGCGGCGCCCGCCTGCCGCAGGGCGAGCGCGCAGGCCCGCCCGATGCCACCGCCGCCGCCGGTCACCAGAGCCGTCCGCCCGCCCAGGTCGACCACGGCGGAGGGCGGCGGCAGGGGGAGCGGGGCGGGGAATGTGTTCGTCATGGCCGGAAACGGTAGGGAAGGATCCCGGCGTCCCCCATGGTGTGGACCGCCATTGTGTTCGACCATCCGGTGGTGGTCGTCGCCACGTCATCGCCACGGGTCCGCCGGCCCGTCCGCCACCCGGCGGGAAACGGCGGTGCGGATCGGGCGCCGGGGCGGCCCGGCGCCGGGTGTCACGCCAGGGTGAGGAAGAGCTTCTCCAGCTCCTGTTCGCTCATCGGGGGTGTGCCTTCCTCGCTCTCGGCGAGGCACTGCCGCATACCGCTGGCGACGATCTTGAAGCCGGCCCGGTCGAGGGCACGGGAGACCGCGGCGAGCTGGGTGACGACGTCCTTGCAGTCGCGGCCGGCCTCGATCATGGCGATGACGCCCGCGAGCTGGCCCTGGGCGCGCCGCAGCCGGTTGAGAACCGCGGTCGCCGCCTCTTCTTCCACCTTCACCGGGTTCCTCCTTCTCACCGGCTCCTTGCGAGCAGGATACCCCTTAGGGTATAGGACTCACGCGTGTGCGCTCGGCTCCGGGGAGTCTGCCCGGGGCCCGCCCGCCGCGGCCCGCTCCCGCCGTGCCCGTACGGCTCCCCACGCCGCCGCGGCCGTCACGGCGAGGGCGATGCCGGTCCAGGACAGGGGGTTGGCCCACAGGGTGTGGGGCAGCTGCCGCCCGAGGACGAAGAGGCCCATGACGACGACGAACCAGCCGAACGCCTTGCGGAGCGTGTCCTGGGGGATGCGCCCGGCGAACCGGCTGCCGAGCAGGCTGCCGGCGACCGCGGCGCCGGTGACCGTCAGCGCGAGGCCCCAGTCGATCTGGACCCCGGACAGGTGGCCGGCGAGTCCGGAGAACGACTTCATGGCGATGACCAGGAGCGAGGTGCCGACGGCGATGCCCATGGGCAGTCCGCCGAGCAGGACGAGCGCGGGGACGACGAGGAACCCGCCGCCGGCGCCGACGAGTCCGGTGACCGCGCCGACGGCGAGGCCCTCGACGACCACCTGCCCGACGGGCAGCTCCGCGCGGGCGGGCCCGGCCGCCTTCGCCTTGCGGGGCGTGCGGAGCATGGCGAAGGCGGTGGCGAGCATCATCAGCGCGAAGGCGATGAGCAGGACGCTGCCGGGGATGTACTCGGCGAGGCGGCCGCCGCCGTAGGCGCCGACCATGCTGACCGCGCCGAAGACCAGTCCGGTCCGCCAGCGGACCCGGTGGGCGCGGGCGTGCGGGACGAGTCCCGCGAGGCTGGTGACGCCGACGACGAACAGGGAGGTGGCGATGGCCTCCTTGGTGTCCTGGCCGGCCAGGTAGACCAGGATCGGCACGGTGAGGATGGACCCGCCGCCGCCGAGGATGCCGAGGCTGACGCCGATGAGGACGGATGCCGCGAGGACGAGCGTGATCACGCGCTGTCCCGCAGGGACGCGATGACGGCACGGATGTCGGTGCGCGGGCCCCGGTTGTAGGGCAGCTTCGCCAGCATCATGCCCATCGCACAGGTGTTGCTGAGTGCGGCGAAGGTGAGCCCGGCACCGATGGCGGTGCCGATCAGGTGGGCTCCCGGCACGAACACGCCGACGACTCCGGTGACGAGGACGACGGATCCGGCGATGAGGCGGACCTGCCGTTCCAGTTCCCAGCGTGCCTCACCCCGGTTGACGGGGGCGCCGGAGGCCTCCCAGGCCGTCATGCCGCCGTCGAGGACGCGCAGGTTGGGCAGGCCCGCCTCGGCGAGGGCCTGTTCGGCCTGGGCGGCGCGGGCGCCGGAGCGGCAGACGAGGACGACGTCCTCGTCGAGGTGGGCCAGCAGTTCGGCGCGGTGCTCGCGCAGGGTGTCCAGGGGGACGTTGTAGGCGCCGGGGATGTGGCTCGTCCGGAACTCGCCGGGGGTGCGCACGTCCAGCAGGCGGGGTCCTTCGCCGTCCTCGGCCAGCCGCTGGAGGGCGGCGGGGGTGAGGGTGGCGGGGGTGGAGGCCGCGGTGCGGGAGGCGTCGGTCGTCATGGGTACTCCTCGTGAGGGCGCGGTTCCGCGCGAATACGGGGTGGGGGAGGGGTGGGGATACCGGGAGCGCCGGTCGGGGCTCTCGTGGAGGGGGCTCGCCCGGGCGTCCGGGTCAGGCGCCGGCGGGGGTGTTCAGCAGCGCCCAGGCGGCGTAGCCGCCGAGGATGTCCGAGACGTCGGTGAAGCCGTGGTGGCGCAGCAGGCTCGCGGCGATCGAGGAGCGGTGGCCGCCCGCGCAGTGCAGGACCAGGGACCGGTCGCGGGGAACCTCGTCCAGGCGGCGGGGCAGCTCGCCGAGCGCGATGTGCAGGGCTCCGTCGATGAATCCGTTGTCTCCGCGCTCGCCGCAGTTGCGGACGTCGAGGACGACCGGCGGATTGTCGCCCGCCAGGGCGGTGCGGACCTGGGCGGCGGTGAGGCGGCTCGCCGGGGTGACCTCGTCGGCCAGGGCGGTCAGGGCGTCGTCCGGAGAGCGCAGGTATCCGGCCACGCGGTCGAGGCCGATCCGGGCAAGGCGCGTGACGATCTCCTCCTCGCGGTTCTGCGGCGCGACGACCAGCAGCTCGGCGCCGGCGGGCAGGACCGTCCCGGCCTGCTCGGCGAACCGGCCGTCGGCGGGGACGTTGACCGCGCCGCGCAGATGTCCGGCGGCGAACTCCTGCGGGTCCCGGGCGTCAACGACCACGGCGCCGGAAGCGCGGAGGTCGGTGAAGTCCTCGACGCTCAGCGGCCTCGGTGCGGCGGCCGGGTCGAACAGCTCGCGCTCCTTGCGGTTGAGCTCGGCGTCGAAGGCGAAGTAGCCGGGAGCAGCGGACTGGCCGGCGGTCACGATCGCCACGAAGTCCTCCTGCGACATGGGTGCGCAGGCGTAGTTGGTGGCCCGCTGCTCGCCGATGGTGGACTGCTTCTCGGTCGAGAGGTTCTTGCCGCAGGCGGAGCCGGCGCCGTGCGCGGGGAAGACCCGCACCTCGTCCGGCAGGCCCATCAGCTTGTTCTGCACGCTGTCGTACAGCATCGCGCCGAGCTCCTCGGCGGTGACCCCGGCGGAGGCCAGCAGGTCGGGGCGGCCCACGTCCCCGATGAACAGGGCGTCACCGGTCAGCACGCCGTACGGGACGGCGTCCCCGCCGCGCTCGTGGACCAGCACGCTGATCGACTCCGGGGTGTGCCCCGGGGTCTCCATGATCTTCAGGGTGACGTCGCCCAGGCTGATGGTCTCGCCCTCGGCGAGCTTCCGGATGGGGTACTCGGTCTCGGCGCGCCGGCCGTAGCCGATCCAGGCGCCGGTGTGGGCGGCCATCTCCAGGTGTCCGGCGACGAAGTCCGCGTGGAAGTGCGTGTTGATGACGCCCACCACGGTCAAGCCGCGAGCCTCGGCGTCCGCCAGGTACTCCGAGACGTCCCGGCGGGGGTCGACGACCACCGCCTTGCCGGTGGTCTCGTCGGCGATCATGTACGACGCCTGGGAGAGGCAGTCGAGGTAGTACTGGGCGAAGAACACGGGAACCTCCGTCGCGGCTGGCTATATACCCCTGGGGGTATTCGTGGGGCCAAAAGGGGGCCCGCTCCTCCGAGGGGCGGGCGGGTTCGGGGGTGGGGGCCGGGCCGGCCCCGCAGTGGTCGGGCCGGCCTGGGCCCGCCCGCTGCGGCTGCGGTGCAGCGACTGCACCTCCTGATACCCCCGTGGGTATTACGCCTTCGACGGTAGAGGCCCTCCGCCTCCCCTGTCAAATACCCCTGGGGGTATTTGTCGCGCTGTGGTCGGAGCGGCCGGAGTGGCCGGCGGTCCCGGGGGGCTTGCCCGGAAGGGGGGCGGCGGGCAAAGCTGGGGTAAAGCGCCGGTTGCCTGGAAGGGCCGATCCGCGAAGGTGAACGAAGACATGCGCCGCCTTTCCCACGTCCTGCTGCCGGCCGCCCTGCGCCGACGCGCCCGCACGATGCCGGGCCTGCCGGGCGTGCCGTCCCAGCCGCAGCCCTGGCAGCGGGAGGGGCGGCCCGGCGGGCACGCCGCCCCGCCGCCCCGGACGCGCGAGGACGAAATCCTGGACGACCTGCCGGACGTGGTCCGGGACCAGGGCCTCCTCGCCGTCGTCAGCGACACCCTGCTGCCCGCCGACGTGCGCGCGGCGAACCTGCACGCAGCCGTCGCGGCCCTGGAGGCGGCCGGCATCCCCTACGGCCTGGTGCCCGAGCCGGGGCCGGCCCACAGGCTGGCGATCGGCCCGGACGACCGGTCCCGGGTCGTCGAGGCGTGCGCCGAGGCCTTCGCGGGCCGGCCCGTCTACGCACGGCTCCTCGGCGACGGCGGCCGGCCCCTGCGCGACATCCTCGCCGAAACCCTGCCCCGGGCCGTCGCCGAGCGGGAGACCGGCGAGCAGGTCAACGGGATCCGCCTGTACCGGCGCGTGGTGACCTCCGGGCGGACGCTCCGCCACGGCCCCGAACTCGGCTGCGACCTCGACTTCTGGACGCCGTCCGCCTCCGGGCAGGGAGGCGTCGCCTCTCTCCGCGAGACGCCGTACGGCTGGTGGCTGCCCTCCCTGGAGGCGACCGCGGTCCGGCGGATCGGCGGGCGCGACTGCCGCGTCCTCGACGCCCTCGCAGGCCGGTTCCCCCACGACATCGACTTCCCCGTCGACGCCGTGATCAGCTGGGTGGACTCCGCCGACCCCGCCTGGCGCCGCAGACGCGAGCAGGCCGGAGCCGCCGAGCCGGCCGGCCGCCCGGACGGGGTGGACGACGCGGAACACCGCTACCGCGACCGCGGGGAACTCCGCTACTGCCTGCGCTCCATCGCCGCCCACGCACCCTGGATCCGGCACGTCTTCCTCGTCACCGACCGGCAGACGCCGCCCTGGCTGGCCGCCGGCCACCCCGGCATCACGGTCGTGGACCACGGCGACCTCTTCGCCGACGCCGGCAGCCTGCCCGTCTTCAACTCCCACGCCATCGAAAGCCAGATCCACCGGATCCCCGGCCTCTCCGAGCACTTCCTCTACTTCAACGACGACATCTTCCTCGGCCGGGAACAGCAGCCCCAGCACTACTTCCTGCCCTCAGGGCTGCCCAAGGTCTTCCACGACCGGCGGGCCGTGCCGCCGCTCGCGCCGGGGGCGGACGAGGACGGCGACGTCTTCAGCGCCTCCCAGCGGGTGACCCGGCGGGCCGTCGAGGAGGCGGCCGGCAGGACGTACCCGTACATCCTGGCCCACACCCCGTACCCGCTCCGGCGCTCCCTCTTCGCGCGCGTCGAGGAAGCCCTGCCCGGCCGGCTCGACGCCACCGGCCGGTCGGTCTTCCGCAGCGCGACCGACCTCGCCCCGGTCACGCTCGCCGCGCACCTCGCCCTGGCCGAAGGCCGGGCCGTGGAGGGCGAGCTGGCCCACGCGTACGCGGCCACGGACCAGCCCGGGGCCGAGGAACAGCTCGCGGACCTGCTCCGCCGGCGCGACGCCGACGCCTTCTGCCTGGCCGACGACGCCGGGACGGAGGTCCCGCCGGAGCACCAGCAGCGGACGGTCACCGCGTTCCTGGAGGCGTACTTCCCGGTGCCGTCCCCCTACGAGCTGCCGTAGGGCCTGTAGTGAGCCGGATACAGGCCCTGGCCCCCGATCAGGGGCCGAAGTGGACGTACGAGGCCCAGGCCAGGGGGCGGTAGGGGTCCTCGGCGCGGATGCGGGCCACCGCCGCGTGCAGGGCGTACGGGGTCCGCGCAAGGTCCGGGGAAGCAGCCGGTTCGCCGTCGGGCCCGGCCGCCGCCAGAGAGCCGTACAGCGCGTCCGCCACCCGGCGGGCCGTCGTGTCGCCGACCGTCCACAGCGTCGAGACGACCTGCCGGAAGTTGCCCAGCAGCAGCGCACCGGCCAGGTGGATCGCCTCGTTCGGCAACTCCGCCCCGCCCACCGCCGTCTGGCAGGCCGACAGCACCGCCAGCTCCGCCGCCGGCAGGTCCAGGCGGGCCAGGTCCGCCACCGTCAGCGGGCCGTCGTACAGGTACAGCGCGCCCCGCCCGGGGTCGGCGAGGTCCTGCCCGCCGTGGCAGGCGAAGTGGACGCAGCCGTGCGCGGGCAGCAGCTCCAGCACCCGGGCCCGCGTCGCCTCCGCGTCCCGCAGCACCGTGTGCCGCCCCGGGAACCGGGCCCGCAGCGCCTCCGCCTCCGCACGGACGCCCTGCAGCGGCTCCAACCCGGGCGCGTACGACGGCCGCTCCGACACCGCGGCCGCCAGCAGCCGGCCCGTGCCGCCGCCGGCGGTGCCCGCGGCGCGGGCCCGGCCCAGGGCGCGGAGCGTCGGAATGTACGAGGACACCACGCGCTCCACGACGGCGTCGCCCGGCCGGTCGTCGTCCGGGTCGTGGTAGCCGGCGGCGTGCACCGGGAGCAGGGCCAGCGGGCCCGTCGCACACCACCACAGGCGGCGCCCCTGGCGAGCCCGCGCCTCGGGCGCGTCCAGCACCGGCGCGGCGACCGCGTCCCACAGCCACTCCAGCGTGTCCAGGACCGTCTGCTGGACCGGGCCGGCGGACGCCCCCGGCCGGCCCAGGCGCTCCACGGCCGCAAGGTAGCGCTCTGTCCGGGCCTGCGCGTCCTGCGCGTCCAGGGCCGGCAGCGGCACCACGCGGACCCGGCCCGGCGTGACGACAAGGGCGTCGCAGCGCAGCCGGCTCACGTTCACCAGTACCAGCGGCCCGCCCGCGGCCGCCTGCGACAGCTCCGCGAACGGCATCGGCAGCATGAAGTACCCGAAGCCCGGGCGGGTGCGGATGTCGGCGACCAGCGCGTCCCACTCCCGGGCCGCCGCGCGCCGCCGCCGGTCGCCGTCCTCCGCAACCCGCCCGAACGGGGCGAGCGGCAGGGGGTCCTGCTCCAGGGCCGTCCGCAGCTCGGCGAGCCGCCCGGCCGCCTCCGGATGCGCCCGCGCCAGCTCGGCCAGGTCCGTACGGGCGTCCAGTGCCTGCCCCCACAGCACCGACCGGCCCTGGTCGAGGAGCTCGACCGCCTGCTCCGGGCGGCCGCAGGCGAGGGCGCAGGCGGCGGCGTCCGTGGCGGCGTGCGAGCGGGGCGCCAGCAGCCGCTCGCGGTCGCCGCGCCCAAGGCCCCGCCAGGCCGCCGCCGGCAGCAGACCCACCGCCTCCGCGTGGAAGTCCGCGGCCCGCTCCCACCCGGCCAGGCCGGCCGCGGCGCGGTCGGCGGCGAACCGGCCCCCGGCGAGCGCCGCGTCCAGACGGGCCTGCGGCGGAGACGTCGGACAGCGGGCCGCGTCCGCGTAGGCCTCCAGAGCCCGTACGGCGTCCCGCTCGGCAGCGTCCGCGGCATCGGCGCCGCCGGGGCCGGGCAGTCCGGCCCCGGCGGCCCGCAGGGCACTGCGGTCGGCGAGCATGCCGGCCAGCGCGGCGAGGGCCCGGGCGGTCCTCGGGGAATCCGGCGGCAGGGCGTCGGCCGCGGCGCGGGCGTGGGCGACGGCCGCGTCCAGGTCGCCGGCGTCGCCCCGCAGCCGGGCCCGGTCCCACAGGGCGAGCGCGAGGTTCGTCCGGGCGGTGCCCGCGGGATCCGGGCCGACCCCGGCCGGCCGGTGCCCGCCCGCCGCGTCCGGCTCCTGATGATCCGGGCCGGGGTCCATGGCCACGGCCCGGCGGCCCAGTTCCACCGCCTCGTCGAGGTCGGCCGGGCCGGCGTGCAGCAGGTACCGCTCGCGCAGCCGGTTCGACAGGTTCGGCAGGGCCGAGTGCAGCACGCGCGCCGCGGACGCGCCCGCCATCCGGCCCGCCACCTCCACGACCTCGCGCCCCAGCCCGATCGACCGCTCCAGGTCGGCCGCGTCCCCCACCGCCCGGTGCCGCAGCGCCAGCGTCGTGCCCAGGGTGGCCAGCCGGGCGCAGTGCGCGGCCCGGTCGCCGCCCCCGCCCGCCTCCACGGCGCGCTGCGCCGCCGCCACCGCCTCGTCCAGGTCGGCGCGCGCACCGTCCCGCTCGAAGCGGCGTACGCAGGCCGCGGCCAGCGCCGACAGCTCCGGCCCCCGCTCCGGCTCGGCCTGCAGCAGCGCCGCCGCCCCGTCGCCGCCCGCGCGGCGCAGCTCGGCCGGGCCGGCGTCCGGCATGCCGAGCACCTCGCGGAGCTGCCGCAGGTTGGCGCCCGGCCCGTACGCCGCGGAACGCAGGTGCCCGATCGCCGTGTCGAGGTCGTCGGGGCGGCCCTCCCGCTCGAAGCGGCGCAGCAGCAGCGCGCCGACCCTGCCCCCGGCCTCCGGACGGCTCGGGTGGCCCTCCGGCATGCCGTCCATGAGCCGCCTGCCCTCGTCCAGAGCCTGTTCGAGGACGTCCGGGTCGCCGGTGCGGTCGTAGCGGGAGAGGGCCGCGCCGAGGCGGTGCAGGTACGGCACCACCGCGCCAGAGCCGGCCGGCCGGCGCCCCGCCTCCTCGGGCGGGACCTCCGGGGAGCTGCGGGGCGGGATCAGCTGCGCCCCCTGCCAGACGCCGCGCAGGCCCGCCTCGCGCACCCGGTCCCGCTCGCGCAGACGGGCGTCGACGGTCGCCAGCAGCGCACGGGCCGGCTCCGCGCGCCCGTCGCCGTCCGCGAGGCGGGCGAGCAGCCCCGTCAGGCAGGACCGGGCCTCCCGCAGGTCCCGCTCGCTGTCCGTCAGGCCCTGGCGGTGCACCAGGGCCAGGGCCAGGTTCGACGCGTTCAGCAGGTACTCCTCGGACGGCGGCCGGACGAGGGCCAGCGCCCGGCGCAGGGCGTCCACGCCCTCGTCGAGGTCGGCCGCCGCGGCACCCGCGTCGCTGCCGGTGCGGGCGCGGCAGCGCCACAGCAGGTTCTTGCCGAGGTTGTGCAGGCAGTGCCAGCGCAGCTCCCCGCCGGGCGGCGGCTCCAGGCCGGCGAGTTCGCGGTACAGGGCGATCGCGGCATCCAGCTCGGCCGGGTCGGGGGAGCGCTCGTACCGGGCTTCGGCCGCCTGCGCCCGCGCGAGCAGCAGCCCTGCCCGGTTGCGCGGGTCGGCGGTGCGGGCCAGGCGGGCGGCCTCCCGGCCGTACCGGTTCGCGGCCTCCAGGTCCGCCGGATCCCCGGTCCCGGTGCGGTGGCGGGCCAGCAGCGCCATGCCCAGCTGCGCGGCGAGCGGGCCGCGGTCGGGGTGGTCCTCCGGCAGCTCCTCCAGAGCCGGCCCGAGGAGTTCGATGCCGACGTCGCGGACGAGGGGGTCGGCGTCCGGCCCGGACTCCTCGGCCTGCCCGAGCAGCCGTACGGCCTCTTCGGCACGCTCCACCGCCCCCGGCCGGTCCGCAGCCCGCGGGCCGCGGCGCGCCGGGCCGGCGGGAAGCCGGGCGCGGCGCAGCCGCAGTCCGACCAGCCGGGAGCCCCAGCGCGCCGCCTCGGCCCGGTCCTCCAGGCCGCCGGGGCGGACGGCCTCCTCCATCAGGGCGATCAGCGCGTCCAGATCGGCCGGGTCCCCGGTCGCCTGGTGCCGTTTGTACAGCGCCGACGCGAGGCTCTTCAGCACCGGGGCGCGGGACGCGGTGTGCGCCCCCGTGCCGGGGGCGGTGGCGGCCCGCAGCACCGTGATCGCCTCGTCGAGGTCGTCCGGGCGGCGCGTGTGGCCGTACCGGGCGTGCAGCGCGCCGCCCAACTGGGCCAGTGCGTCGATGTGTTCGGGGTCAGGGCCGGGTCCCCGGCCCGGGCGGACGGCGAGCAGCTTGCGGCAGACCTCCACCGCCTCCGCCGTGGCGGGCCCGGTGTTGCGGCGGGTGCACTCGCGGGTCAGGGCCGCTGCCAGGACCTGGAGGAACAGCTCGCGGCCCGGGCCGGCGGCCGGGGCCTGCCGGAGCGCGGCCCGCCCCCAGGTGAGCGCCCCGTCCAGGTCGCGGTCCGCGCCGGTGCGCTCGTACCGCTCCAGCCATCCGACAGCGGCGACGAGCCGGACCGGCCCGGAGTCCGGGTGGTCCTCGGGGAAGTCGGACAGGGCGTGGTGCAGGGTGACGAGGCCGGGCAGGTCGTCCTCGCCGGCCTGCCGGGCCGACTCCAGCAGCCGGTTGGCCGCGCGGGCCCGGCTCATCGGATCCGCGCCGCACTCCACCGTGAGCTCCCACAGGCGCGGCTCCACCTGCTCGGGCGCCGCGTCGTGCAGCAGCCCGACCATCGCCACCGTCGCCGCGAGGGAGGGCAGTTCGGCCCGCCGGTCCAGGGTGCCCGTCCGCGCCAGCAGCAGCCGCCCGAGGTGCAGGGCGGCCTCGGCGCGCACCGGTGCGCCAGGCGGTGCGGCGGCCGCCGTCTCCAGCAACTGCTCGGCGTCTTCCCGGAGTCGGGGGCCGTCGAGGGGTCCGGGGCGTCCCGTCCGCGCGAACTCCCTTACGGCACGGTCGATTCGCTCCCGCGCTGTGCCCCGCCGACGCCGCCACATGCCCCAACGACCTTCCGTCACCCGGCTTACGGTAGCCGTGTGTCGCGGCGGGGTGCCAATCGGTAACCTCGGCCGCGGCGGCCCGCGGAACACGGCGCGGGGGAAGGGAGGCAGCGGCCGATGGCCCAGCAGGAGGAGCCGTCCGGCAGCCGGGCGGAGACCGGGGCGGGCACGCGCGCCGGCGGGGCCGCGGGCCCCGGCGAGTCCGAGGCGCTGGCGCTGTGGTGCGCCCGCCTCGCCGGGTTGCGGGACCAGGCGCGGGTGACGGGCGTCGGTGCGCGCCTGGAGCGGGACGCGGACCGGGTGCGGCAGGGCGGATCCGCGGTGCGCGCCGTCCGCAAGTGGCTCCAGGAGGACGGGGATCCGGGCGGCGGGGCGGACGGGCCGCAGCGCAGCTGGTCGGACACCGGGGGCGCGGCCATGGTCGGCTTCCCCGGCTCACGGCGCCCGCCCTCCGCGGGCGCCGGGCGGTACGCCTGCCCGAGCGGCCGGTGCGACCGCGTCGCCGGACGGGACGCCCAGGGGCACGTGCCGGTCTGCCACGCCTACGGGTCCGCTATGCGGCCCGCCCCGCCGCCCCCGGCCGGCGGGGCGCCGTGATCACCGGCATCCTGTCCGAGGTCGGCCGGCACGTCAGCACCCGCTGGTTCCGGTCGGTGCTGCTGCCGGGTCTGCTGCTGGTGCTGGTGGCCGCGGCCGGGCGCCGCCTCGGCCACGGCCACGCCCTCGACGCCGGGCAGCTCACGGCCTGGGCGGACGGGTGGGCCGGGCGCTGGCGGGGCCGGCCCGCACGCGCCGTGCTCGACGCCGTGCTGCTGCTCGCCGCCGCCGGAACCGCCGGAACGGCCGCGGGCGTGCTCGGCCGGGCCCTCGAACGGTTCTGGCTCCAACCCTGGGAGACGGGCGCCCGCAGGCGCCGCCGCAAGGTGCTGCGGGAGGCCGGACGGCGCGGCGGCGACGTCGTCGAGGCGTACCTGCCGCGGCGGCACACCTGGATGAGCGACCGGGTCCGGCTCACCGAGGCGCGGATCCGCGCCCAGTACTGGTTCGACGCGGCCGCGGCCTGGCCGCGGGTGTGGCTGCTCGTCGCGGACGAGGTGCGCCAGCCGGTCGTGGCCGCCCGGACCGTGTTCGCCGAGGCCGCGGTGCTCACCGGGTGGGGGCTGCTCTACCTGCTGCTCGGGGCGTGGTGGTGGCCGGCCCTGGCGATCGGCGGCTGCGTGGCCGTCGCCGGCTGGCTGCGCTCGCGGGCGGCGCTGGAGGAGTTCGCGACGCTGATCGAGGCGGTGCTCGACCTGCACCACCGCGCTCTCGCCGAATCCCTCGGTGTGGCAACCGGCCCCGCGGCCGTCACGGAGGAGGAGGGCCGGGCCGTCGACGACATCCTCCGCAAGGGCGGCTGACCGCTCGCCCCTGCCGTCCGTCCGTCAGGCCGCCTCGGCCGGGGCGGGCGCCGGGTGCGGCGGCGCGGCGGCCGCCGGGCGCGCGGCGGGGGCGGGCAGGGCGAAGACGCGGAGGAAGAGCTGGGCGAGGGGGCCGATGGCCAGGGCGTACACGACGGTGCCGACGCCGACGGTGCCGCCGAGCAGGAACCCGCCCGCCAGCACGGCCAGCTCGATGCCGGTCCGTACCAGGCGCACGGAGCGGCCCGTGCGCCGGTGCAGGCCGGTCATCAGGCCGTCGCGCGGGCCCGGGCCGAACGCGGCGGCGATGTACAGGCCGGTGGCGGCGCCGTTGAGGACGACGCCCGCGGCCAGAACGGCCACCTGGGCCGCCGTGCCGTGCACGTCGGGCACGAACGCGAGCGTCGCGTCCATGGCGAGCCCGACCGCGAACACGTTCGACACGGTGCCGAGGCCCGGCCGCTGCCGCAGCGGCACCCACAGCAGCAGCACGAGCGCGCCGACGGCGATCGAGACCGTGCCGATGCTCCAGCCGACCCGCTCGGCGACGCCCTGGTGGAAGACGTCCCACGGGTCCAGGCCGAGGCCCGCCCGGACCAGCAGTGCCGAGCTCGCGCCGTACAGGGCGAGACCCGCGTACAGCTGGAAGAGGCGGCGGGGGAGGCGGCGCGCGGACCGCGCGCGGATCGTGGGCACCGGAGGGGCCTTTCCGTCGGGGTGGAGCGGCCAAAAGCGGCCGGGTCCCACCGTCGGACACCATCGGCCCGCGTCGAAAGGGCCAATTCGCTCCGAGTGGACCTGCTTTTCCGGCTGCGGCCGCCTGCCACCCCGGCCGACCCGCCAAGGCCGGTGCGGCCCTCGTGAGAACACACACATTTTTGTGCCATTTAGTCCGATTTGGTGAATCCTGGTAGCCGACCACGCCGGGCCCGCCGCACCACCAGGCACACCGGCGCACCGATGCCACGGGAGAGACATGCGACGCGTACCACGCCTGATCACCGACTGGCGGACGGCCCTGCCCCTCGCGTGCGGGGCCGCCGTCCTCGGCTTCGGCGGCCTGTACGCGGCCGGCCTCGCCCACGCCGGCGACACCATCGCCGACGGCACCCGGGTCCGCGGCGTGGACATCGGCGGCATGACCCGCACCGAGGCCCAGGCGGTCCTCGACCGCGAACTCGGCCCCGAGGCCGCCGCGCCGATCCCCCTGCACATAGACGGCCGCGCCGCCCAGGCGGCCCCCGCCGCCTTCGGCCTGTCCCTCGACACCCGCGCCACCGCCGACCGCGCCGCGCAGTCCGGATCCGACCCGTTCACCGTGATCGGGCGACTCGTCCTGCCCGCGCAGGAGCGCGACCTCGAACCCGTCGTCCGGACGGACGCCGCCGCCGCGGCCGCCGAAGCCGAGCGCCTCGCCGCCCGCACCCGTACCGCGCCCCGCGACGGGGCCATCACCTTCCACGACGGCGCCGCCCGCGCCACCGCCCCCGCCGCCGGCGTCGCCGTCCAGGCCCGGGCAGCGGCGGACGCCGTCCGGACGGCCTACCTGGAGCCGCGCACGGAGCCCGTCGCCGTGCCCGTCGTCCGCACCCAGCCGGCCGTCGACGCCGGGGAGACCGAGCGGGCCATGGCGCAGATCGCCGAACCGGCGATGTCCGGCCCGATCACGCTGAGCCTGACCGGCAAGCCCGTCACCCTCACCCCCGAGGCCATCGGCCGCCACCTGAAGATCGGACCCGGCGACGACGGCGTCCTTCGGCCCGAACTCGACGCCGAGGGGCTCCTCGCCGACCCGGACGTCGCCCGGCAGATCAACGCCCTGACCCGGCCCTCCCGCGGCGCCGTCCTGGAGGTGGACCCCGCCACCAAGCGCGTCGTCGTCTCCGAGGACGGGCGCAGCGGCGTCCGGGTCACGGCCGAGGCGCTGGAGGACGCCGTCCTGCCGCTCCTCACCCGGACCGGCGCAGCCGCCCGCACCGGTGTGCTCGCCGCGACCGAGGTCAAGCCGAAGATGACCGCCGACGAGGCGCGCCGCCTCGGCATCCGCGAGCAGGTCTCCTCCTTCACCGTCGAGTTCCCGGCGGCGCCGTACCGCAGCACCAACATCGGCCGGGCCGTCGAGCTGATGAACGGCTCGGTCGTCAGGCCGGGCGAGACCTGGAGCTTCAACGAGACGGTCGGGGAGCGGACGCAGGCGAACGGCTTCGTCGACGGCATCATGATCAACGACGGCCGGTACGTGAAGTCGCCCGGCGGCGGCGTCTCCGCAGTCGCGACGACCATGTACAACGCGGTGTTCTTCGCCGGCCTGAAGCCGCTGGAGCACGGGGCGCACTCCTTCTACATCGAGCGCTACCCCGAGGGCCGCGAGGCCACCGTCGCCTGGGGCACGCTCGACCTGCGCTGGCGCAACGACTCCGGCCACGCGGTGTACGTCCAGGCGAGCTCCACGGACACCTCCGTGACGATCAGCCTGCTCGGCACCCGGGAGTACGACGAGGTGCGCGCGGTGACGGGCCCGCGGGCGAACGTCACCCCGCCGAAGAAGATCTCCGCCCCGGGCCCGCAGTGCGAGGTGCAGACCCCGCTGGAGGGCTTCGACGTCGCCGTCGACCGGGTCTTCGTCAAGGGCGGCAAGGAGGTCAGGCGGGAGACGTACAAGACGCACTACACCCCGCGCGACGAGGTCTCCTGCGACCCCGAGACCCCCTCGCCCGCGCCGTCCGCACCCGCGGCCCCCGCGAGCCCGGCCGCCCCGGCGCCGGCCCCCGCCCGCGCCGGCGCCGTCTGAGCCGGACCCGGACACACCGCCGCGGCGGCCGCAGCAGTGCGGCCGCCGCGGCTTCGCCGTCCGGCGGCGTCGCGGCCCGGAGCGCCGTCCTCAGTGGGGGAGGGCGGACTTGGGGCGGGCGCGCCAGGAGTGCGCGGGGTGGTGGACCGGTGAGGGCAGGTCGCGGTCCCAGTGGGCGCGGCGGTGCCGGGTGGTGCGGGGCGGCCCCGCGACCTCGGCGGCGCGCGCGAGCACGAGCAGGGCGGCCGTGAGGGCCGCCAGTTCTATGTGGTCCGGGACCCCCTTGACCACCCTGATCCGGTGCCGGCGTATCACCAGGACACCGGAAGGGACTTGGGGCCGCGGATCAGGCCGCCGGCCTGCCATTCGACCTGCTCGGGCGGGACCGCCAGGGCCAGCCGCGGGTAGCGGTCGAGGAGAGTGGCCAGCATGACCTCCGACTCCATCCGGGCCAGCATCGAGCCGACGCAGTGGTGCGGGCCGTTCCCGAACGCCATGTGGGCGGTCGGTCCGCGGTCGAAGTCCAGCCTGTCCGGGTCGGGGAAGACCTCCGGGTCCCGGTTGGCCGCCAGGTACGAGGAGTAGACCGCGTCGCCCGCCTTGATCTGCACCCCGGCGATCTCCAGGTCGCGCGTCGCGATCCGCGGCAGGCCCACCCCGCTGCGGTGCGGGATGAAGCGCAGCAGCTCCTCCACCGCCTGGGGGATCAGCTCCGGTTCGGCGCGCAGCCGGGCGAGGTGCTCCGGGTGGGTGAGGAGGGCGTAGACCATGTTGGCGCTGTTGTTGCGGACCGCGTGGGCGCCGCTCACCAGGATGGCGGTGGCCAGCGACACGGCCTCGTCGTCGGTGATCTCGCCGGCCGCGGCCGCGGAGGTCAGCACCCCGGCGAGGTCGTCGGTGGGCTCCTCGCGGCGCATCTCCAGGAGGGCGACGACCGTCTCGCGGACCGTCTTGAGCGCGTCGACGCTCTGCGCGGGCGCGGGCCCCGGCGTCATCGCCACATTGGCCCAGTCGGTCATGTCGGCCCGCATCCCGTGCGGCATCCCGAGCAGGTCGGCGACGGCGGCGAGGGGCAGCGGGCCGTGCAGGTGCTCGACCAGGTCGGCGGGCGAGCCGTGCCGCTCCATCCCGTCCAGCAGGCCGTCGGCGGTCCGCTGGATGGTCGGCCGGAGCTTCTGCATGGCCTTGCCGGTGAACGCGCGCGCCACCACGCGGCGCATGTCGTTCAGCCGGGGCGGGTCGGCGTAGTTCAAGGACGCCTTCTGTGAGGCGATCGCGTGCGGCGAGGAGGCGGTGATCGTCCGGCCCACCAGCTCCGACCTGCTGAAACGCGGATCTGTCGTGGCCGCCTTGACGTCGGCGTAGCGCGACATCAGCCAGGCGTCGCCCTGGCCGAAGGGCAGCCTGATGCGGGCGGCCCGCTTCTCCTTCAGCCGCTCGTGGAGGAACGGGTCGAACTCCAGCGCCTGGAAGTCGTCCAGGCTCCAGTGGTGCACCGTCTCGTCCGGGGCCGGCTGCGCAGCCGGCTCCGCAGCCGTTCTCGGCTCTGCCGTCATGCTTCATCTCCCTGCGTGGATGGCTCCCCCGACCGCACGATTCCGCGGCCACATGGGACTTTTGCGGCCATATCGGCACACGCATCCCTTCCCGGTCGCCACCCGCCCCGCCGCCTGTGCCGGGCAGCGTCACCGGATTGGCCCATGTCCCCCAACGCCGTAGTCCCGCGCGCGCTTCGGCTGCGGGTCCGTGAGGCTGTGTCAGACAGGAAAGGAGAGCCACCCATGGCGACTCTGTGCAGGCCAACGGTGTCCGTGCCCGAGCACGTGATCACGATGGAGGAGACCCTCGACCTGGCCCGGTCCGTGCACGCGGACCATCCGCAGCTCGACCTGGCACTGCGTCTGATCCGCAACACCGGCGTCGCGAAGCGGCACATCGTGCAGCCCATCGAGGAGACGCTCAAGCACCCCGGCTTCGAGTCGCGCAACGCGGTCTACGAGGCAGAGGCCAAGGCCCGCGTCCCCGCCGTGGTGCGGCAGGCGCTCGAGGACGCGCAGCTGCGCGCCAAGGACATCGACATGATCATCTACGTGTCGTGCACGGGCTTCATGATGCCCTCGCTGACCGCGTGGATGATCAACGCGATGGGCTTCCGGACCGACACCAGGCAGCTCCCCATCGCCCAGCTGGGCTGCGCCGCCGGCGGGGCCGCCGTCAACCGGGCCCACGACTTCTGCACCGCCTACCCGGACGCGAACGCGCTGATCGTGTCCTGCGAACTGTGCTCGCTGTGCTACCAGCCCAGCGACCTGGAGGTCGGCAACCTGCTCTCCAACGGCCTCTTCGGCGACGGCATCGGCGCGGCGGTCGTCCGCGGCCGCGGCGGCACCGGCATGACCCTGCACCGCAACAGCTCGTACATCATCCCCCAGACAGAGGACTGGATCATGTACGACGTCAAGTCGACGGGATTCCACTTCAAGCTCGACCGGCGCGTGCCCGGAACGATGGAACCCCTCGCCCCCTCCCTCAAGGAACTGGCCAAGGCCCACGGCTGGGACGCCGCAGCCCTGGACTTCTACATCATCCACGCGGGCGGACCACGCATCCTGGACGACCTCAGCAAGTACCTCGGTGTGGCACCCGAAGCATTCCGCTTCAGTCGGGCCACACTGACCGAGTACGGCAACATCGCCAGCGCCGTCGTCCTCGACGCGCTGCGCCGCCTCTTCGACGAGAACCGCACCGCCGACGCCGCCAAGGGCCTGCTGGCCGGCTTCGGCCCCGGAATCACCGCAGAGATCTCACTGGGCAGCTGGACCTCCGAACGAGGGACCGGTTGAGGGAGGAATCCGAAGCATGCTGAAGGACGGCCCCGCAACCGCACGGCCACCCGTCACACACTGGCCCACCCCGGCGCTGGAGGGGGTCGACTTCGACCCCGTCCTCGCCGGACTGATGCAGGCGGGGCCCGTCACCCGGATCCGGCTGCCCAACGGATCCGGCTGGGCCTGGCTCGTCTGCCGCTACGACGACGTGCGCATGGTCGCCAACGACCCCCGGTTCAGCCGCAAGCTCGTCGCCGAACACGACGTCACCCGCCTGGCCCCCCACTTCATCCCCGCGCCGGGCGCCGTCGGGTTCGAGGACCCGCCCGACCACACCCGGCTGCGCCGCACCGTCGCCGCCGCCTTCACCACCACCGGCGTGGAGCGCCTGCGCACCCGGGCCAAGGAGATGCTCGACGGCTTCGTCGACGGCATCCTCGCCGACGGCCCGCCCGCGGACCTGACCGAACGCCTCCTCGCGCCCTTCCCGCTCGCCGTCGTCTGCGAGCTGATGGGCGTACCCGAGCAGGACCGGCCCGTGGTCCACGAGTGGACCACCCTCATCCTCTCCTCCGCCCAGGGCGCCGAGCGCAGCGAACGTGCCAAGAACGAGGCGCTCGCCTACCTCGCCGCCCGCCTGCGCTCCGGCGACGTCCCCCACGACGACAGCGTCATCGGGCTCCTCGACAAGGCCGTCCGCGACGGCGAGGTCACCCTGGAGGAGGCCACCGGCCTGGGCCTGCTCATCCAGATCGGCGGCGAGGCCGTCACCAACAACGTCGGCAACATGGCCTACATCCTGCTCACCCGGCCGGACCTGATGGACCGGCTGCGCGCCAGACCCGAGCTGCGGTCCTCCGGGCTCAACGAGCTGCTGCGCTACATCCCCCACCGCAACGCCGTCGGCCTGTCCAGGATCGCCCTGGAGGACGTCGTCGTCGCCGGCCAGCTCATCCGGGCCGGCGAGGCGGTCTACGTCTCCTACCTGGCCGCCAACCGCGACCCCGACGTCTTCCCCGACCCCGACGAACTCCACCTGGACCGCAGCCCGAACCCGCACGTCTCCTTCGGGTACGGCCCCCACTTCTGCCCCGGCGCGATGCTCGCCCGCCTGGAGTCGGAGCTGATGGTCGACGCCCTGCTCGACCGCTTCGAGGACCTGCGCTTCACCGTGCCCACCGCCGAACTGCGCTGGCGGCCCGGAGCGCTCATCCGCGGCCCCGAAGGGCTGCCGGTGACCTGGTCATGACCGCGCACGCAGCCCGGGACGGCCTGCTCGTGCCGCCGGGCCACGGCCGGACCCTGCACACCCCCGCCCAGCAGGTCACCTTCAAGGTGACCGGCGAGCACTCCACCGTCGCCTCCAGTTTCGAGGTCGTCGTCCCGCCCGGCTTCGACGTCGGCGCCCACCGGCACATCCGCAGCGAAGAGCTGTTCTACGTCCTGGAGGGTGAACTCGACGTCATGGCCTTCGAGCCGCGCGTGCGCAGCGGCGACGACTGGAGACACTGGGAATCGCTCGACGGACGCCAGGTCGTGCGGGCGACCCCCGGGACCGTCATCGTGGTCCCGCCCGGGTGCCCGCACGCCTTCGCGAACCCGACCGGCGAGCCGGCCCGCATGTTCTTCCAGGCCTCACCGCCACCGGATCACGAGCGGTACTTCGAGGAGCTCATCGCCCTGCTCGACTCGGGCGCCACCCCGGACGCCGCCGCGATCGCCGACCTGCGGAACCGGTACGACATCGAACAGCTCACGCCCCTGCGCCACGGGCTGTCCTGACCGACCACCAGCACACCGAACCCCCACCGCACACACACCACCCATGCTCGGGAGACTCCATGCTGCGCACGCGCCGCACTCTACGCACCGCCACGTACACCTTCGCCGGGACGGTCGTCGCCGCCGCCTCGCTCGCCGCGGGCCCGGCCAGTGCCGCCGAAGCCCTGCCGTCCCACTGGTGCTACGTCAACGGCGTGGAAGCACGCCCCGGACAGGAGGTCCGGGGCACCGCGGGCAACGACACGATCGTCTGCGAGAACGACGTCGAGAACGCCATCATCTGGGGCGGCGGCGGCGACGACAACATCCGCGTCAAGGGCATGCTCATCGACTCGCAGGTCCTCGGCGGCGAGGGCAACGACACCCTCCAGGTGAACAACCTCGCCCCCCGCAACGGCAACTCCTCCGTGCGCGGCGGCGCCGGCAACGACACCATCATCACCGCGCTCGTCATGGGCACCGCCGAGCACGGCGCCACCGTCTACGGCGACCACGGCGACGACATGATCACCACCGGCAGCGTGCTCGGCGAGCCCGGCGCGTACCAGCGCGGCGGCGGCCAGGTCTTCGGCAACGACGGCAAGGACACCATCCGCACCGGCAACGTCGACCTCGGCGGCCGGATCCTCGGCGGCAGCGAGGACGACATCATCGAGCCCAAGTCTGTCGGCGCGGAGTCGGCGGGCATCGTCCAGGGCGGCCCCGGCGACGACACCGTCCGCGGCCAGCACGACGCCACCCTCGTCATCGGCCCCGGCTACGCCCAGGTCGACGGCGGCCTCGGCGCCAACGCCTGCAAGCTCCGGCACTACTCCACCGGCACACGGGTCCGCAGCTCGGTCGCGAACTGCGAGATGCCGGCCGCGACCGCCCCGTCGACCACGACCCCGCCGGCGGCCGCGCAGCCTCCGGCGGCCGGGCCCGCGGAGCCGGCCGCCCCGCCGGCCGAGAACGCCCCGGCCCGCCCGGCCCGCCCGGCCTCAGGGTCCTGAGGGGCGGCGGCCGCCCGGAGCGCCGTGCGCGCGCTCCGCGGACAGGCCGCCCGGCAGCAGGAACAGCGTCAGCACGGCCCCGGCGGTGAAGATCAGCGCCGAGGCCGTGAAGACGGTCCGATAGCCCTCCAGAGCAGCCCGCGCCAGCAGTTCCGGCGCGGGCTGCCGCCCTGCCAGGTCCCGGACGACGGCGCCCGCGGCCAGCGTGCTCATCAGCGCCGTGCCCACCGAGCCGCCGACCTGCCGCATCGCGTTGACCGTCGCGGAGCCGACGCCCGCGTCCCGCGGGTCGATGCCCGCGGTGCCGAGGTTCATCGCCGCCGCCGTGATCAGGCCCATGCCCAGCCCGGTCGCCACCTGTCCGGGCAGCACCTCGACCGCGTACGGGCCCGCTGCCGAGAGGTTCGCCAGCCACGCCATGCCCGCCGCGGCGAGCAGCATGCCCGTCACGACGCGGGCCCGCCCGCCGACCCGGCCGAGCAGCCCCAGGTTGCTGCCGATCGCGCTGATCATCGTGCATCCCGACATCGGCAGGAAGGCCAGGCCGGTCCGGGCCGGGCTGAGGCCGCGGGTGTGCTGGAAGTAGTACGTCAGGAACAGGAACACCCCGAACATCCCGACGCCCGTGAGGAACACGGACAGCAGGGCCGTCGCCCGGACCCGGTCGCGCACGATCCGCAGGGGCAGCAGCGGGTGCGGACCGCGCGCCTGCCACCACACGAAGGCCGCCAGCAGCACCGCGGCCGCCGTCAGGATCCCGAGCGTCGCCGCCGACCGCCAGCCCCGCGGGCCCGCCGTCGACAGCCCGTACACCAGGCAGAACAGGCCGGCCGAGGCCAGCACCGCGCCCGGCAGGTCCAGCCGCGGCGGCGCCTGCGGCGGGCGGCGGCGCAGCAGCAGCGCCCCTCCGGCGACGGCGGCCGCCGCGAACAGGACGTTCACGTACAGGGTCGACCGCCAGCCCAGGTGCTCGGTGAGGACGCCGCCGAGCAGCAGGCCCACCGCGCCCCCCGAGGCGGCCAGCGCCCCGAACACCCCGAAGGCCTTCCCGCGCTCGGCGGGCGCGGAGAACGTCGTCGTCAGCAGCGACAGGGCCGCCGGAGCCAGCAGGGCGGCGAAGACGCCCTGGAGGGCGCGGGCCGTGACGAGCACCTCGAAGGAGGAGGCGGCGCCGCCGAGCGCGGAGGCGGCGGCGAAGCCGATCTGGCCGACGAGGAAGGCCCGGCGGCGCCCCACCCGGTCGGCCAGCCGCCCCCCGAGGAGCAGCAGGCTCCCGAACGGGATGGCGTACGAGGTCACCACCCACTGGCGGCGGTGGTCGGAGAAGCCGAGGCCCTCCTGGATGGAGGGCAGGGCGACGTTCACGATGGTGGCGTCGAGGACGACCATCAGCTGGGCGAGCCCGATGACGGCGAGGATCCACCAGCGGCGCGGGTCGGGAGGCGCGGCCGGGGCGCCGGCCGCCCCGGTGGTGGTGCGTGCGGCGGGGCCGCGGCTGCCGGGGGAGGGCCCGGAGGCGGGCCCGGTCGGTTCTGCGGACATGGTGGTACTCCGTGGATTCCGCTCGCCCGCGCGGCCGGAGTGCGCTTCGTGCGCGCGCGGGCGCGGGCGATGTGTGCTTCGACGATGCGCGAGCCGGGCCCGGCGCCTGCGCGCCACGCCACGGTGCCGCTCGGATGGACCAGCCTCAGCCGTCGGCCGCGGGGCGGCCGGCGTGGAGTTCCAGGGGCCCCGTGCCCAGGGCGCGGGCGCGCAGGGAGGCCTTGATCTGGCGGCGCAGGGAGGGCTTGACGAGGTCGCGGAGGTCGCCGGGCGTCGCGAGGTGCCAGGCGAGGAGCTCGCCCGGGGGGAGGCGGATCGCCGTGAGGGCGGCGGTGCCCAGGACCCCGCCGTCGTAGAGGAAGCGGATGCGGGCCGGGTAGCCCGGCTTGTGCGACCAGTTCACGGCGAGCAGCCGGCCCGGCTCCACGTCGAGGCCGAGCTCCTCGTGCACCTCGCGCCGGACGGCCGCCCGCGGGGTCTCGCCGAGGTCGCTGTCGACGCCGCCGCCCGGCAGGTGCCACCGGCCGCGCCGGCCGTAGGCGGGCTCCACGAGCAGGACCCGGCCCGCCGCGTCGGTGAGCAGCGCGCTCGCCGCGGTCAGCGCCTTGGGCCGGGCGGCCCGGTGGCTCGCCGCGTCGAGCGCGCCGGCGTGCTCCAGGGCCGACCGGCGCGCCGGGTCCAGGCCGGCGGGCGAACCGGGCTGGGCCACGCCGTCGGCGAGGTGCGCCACCGAGCCCGTGCGCAGGGCGGCCAGCGCGGCGCGGAGGCGGGCCGCGTCCGGCTCCGGCAGCAGGGCGTACGCCTCCTGCGGCGCGACCCAGCCCGGCAGCACCGCCGCGGCTGCGGCGGTCTCCTGCGGTCCGAGCGGTCCGACGAGGTGGAGGTGGACGACGGCGGCCCGCGCCCGCGGGCCGGCGGCGGGCCGGGAGTCCACCGCGAGCAGCCGGCCGACGGGCGCGTGCAGGCCCAGCTCCCGGGCCAGCGCCCGGGCCAGCCCCGCCTCCGGGGTGTCGGCGCCGGCGACGGCACCGCCCGGCAGTCCGGGACGGCCCCGGGCGGGCCCGGAGGCCCGTACGAGGACTCGCCCGGCCCCGTCCACGACGACCGCCGCGGCCGTCAGCAGCGGACCGGGCCCGCGGGCGGGGCGGACGGAGCGGGCGGGGCGCCGGGCGGGGCGCCCGGTGCGCTCGGCGGGGCGGCGGTCGGGCACGGCGGGCTCCCAGGTCGTGCGGCGGCGGGCGGCCGCGGGCGGTGCGGCGGCGGGCGGCCGCGGCCGGTCAGGCCCCGGCCAGCAGCATCCCGCCCATGGTGACCATGGTCGCCGCCACGACCCCGTCGAGCACCCGCCACGTCCTGGGCCGCGACAGCAGGCCGCTGAGCAGGCGGGCCCCGTACCCGAGCGCGCCGAACCAGCCGAGGCTCGCGAGCGCGGCGCCGATGCCGAACGCCCAGCGCAGGTCGCCGCGGTCGGCGGCGAGCGAGCCGAGCAGCAGGACGGTGTCCAGGTATACATGCGGGTTGAGCCAGGTCATCGCCAGGCAGGTCAGGACGGCGGCCCGGCGGGAGGAGGTCGCGGCGCCGCCGGTGTCGAGGGCGGCCGCGGGGTCCGGGCGGAGCACGCGGCGGGCGGCCAGCAGCCCGTAGCCGATCAGGAACGCCCCGCCTGCGATGCCGACGGCGGTGAGGGCGGCCGGCCAGGCGGTGACGAAGGCGCCGACGCCTGCGACGCCCAGCGTGATCAGGAGGGCGTCCGACACGGCGCAGATGGCGACCACGGCGAGGACGGCCTGGCGGCGCGCCCCCTGCCGCAGGACGAAGGCGTTCTGGGCGCCGATGGCCGCAATGAGGGAGAGCCCGGTGCCGAAGCCGGCGAGGGCCGCCGTGAGGATGCCGTGTGTCATGCGTCTGACCATATGAACGGACTGCTGTGTAGTACAGCTAAGGATTTTTACGTACCATTAGCATTTGTGATGGACGACCTCCCGCTGGACCAGGTACGCACCCTCCTCGCCGTCGTCGACGAGGGCACCTTCGACGCGGCGGCCGCCGCCCTGCACGTCACCCCCTCCGCCGTCAGCCAGCGCGTCAAGGCGCTCGAACAGCGCACCGGGCGGGTCCTGCTGATGCGGACCAAGCCGGTGCGGGCGACCGAGTCCGGGCAGGTGGTGGTCCGCTTCGCACGCCAGCTGGCCCGCCTGGAGCGGGACGCGCGCGCCGAGCTCGGCATGGCGCAGCAGGAGGGCGGCCCGGTGCGGCTGCCGATCGCCGTCAACGCCGACTCCCTCGCGACCTGGTTCCTGCCCGCGCTGGAGCGGGTGCCGCAGGACCCGCCGGTCCTCTTCGAACTGCACCGCGAGGACGAGTCGCACACCACCGCCCTGCTGCGGGAGGGCCAGGTGATGGCCGCCGTCACCTCCTCGCCCGATCCCGTGGCGGGCTGCACCGTGCGCCCGCTGGGCCTCGCGCGCTACCTGCCGGTGGCCGGCCCCGGCTTCGCCGCCCGGCACGTCCCCGAGGGCGGGTCCGCGGACGCCGTCGGGAGGGCCCTGGAGCACGCCCCGGTGATCGTCTTCGACCGGCGCGACGTCCTGCAGGACGTGTTCGTCCGCTCCCTCACGGGCGACCCGGACGCCGGGGCGGGCCGGCTGCGCCACCACGTGCCCACCTCCGAGGGGTTCCGCGACGCGGTCGCCTCCGGCCTCGGCTGGGGGCTGGTGCCGCAACCGCAGGCGGAGCCGCTGCTCCGCTCGGGCGGGCTCGTCCTGCTGCTGCCGCACCGGACCCTGGACGTCCCGCTGTACTGGCAGCAGTGGAAGCTCGACTCGCCGGCGCTCTCCGGGCTCGCGCGGGTCGTCGCCGCGGCCGCCGCCGAAGCCCTGCACCCCTGGCAGGGACCGTAAGCTGCCGCCATGGACTCGTACACGATCGGCCAGGCGGCCCGGCTCCTCGGCGTGAGCGTCGACACCGCCCGCCGCTGGGCGGACGCCGAACGGTTCCCCACCCGCCGCGAGGGCGCCCGCCGCATGGTCGACGGGCCGGACCTGGCCGCGTTCTGCGTCCAGGTCGCCCGGGAGGGTGCCGCCGAGGACGAGGAGGCACCCGCCACCTCGGCGCGCAACGCCTTCCCCGGCATCGTCACCGCCGTGAAGCTCGGCACCGTGGACGCCCAGGTCGAGATCCAGGCCGGCCCCCACCGGGTGGTGTCGCTGCTGACCCGGGAGGCGGTCGAGGAACTGGGCCTCGTCGTGGGCGCGCGGGCCGTGGCCCGGGTGAAGGCGACGAGCGTGTTCGTCGACCGCGCCTGAGGCGAGCCGCGCCCGATCGCCGCACCCTCCGCCCGATCTCGGGTGCCCGCGGGATGCGGCCCGCCGCGGCGGGGCAGGAGCGGTGGCGGTGGCAGACTGGCCGCCGAACCGCCGAAGGGGAGTGCACTGTTGTCCGTGTTCAGCAACCTGCGCCGGGTCGTGCGCCGCGGCTACCGGCGGACCGTGGACCTGAGCCACCCCGCCCGCTCCCCGCTCGGCAGTGCCGTCGTCAACTGCGTCGTCTACCGCGACGGGGTGCGGCAGGAGGGCTGCGCCGACGCCGAGGAGGCGCTGCGGCGGGTCCGCAAGTCAGGCGGGGGCTTCGTCTGGATCGGCCTGCACGAGCCGTCGCAGGAGGAGCTCGCCGGCCTGGCCGAGCTGTTCGGGCTGCACCCCCTGGCCGTGGAGGACGCCGTCCACGCCCACCAGCGGCCGAAGGTGGAGCGGTACGACGACACGCTGTTCGCCGTCCTGAGGACCGTCCGCTACGTGGAGCACGAGGAACTCACCGCGCCCGGCGGGATGGTGGAGACCGGCGAGCTGATGGTGTTCACCGGAGAGGACTTCGTCCTCACCATCCGGCACGGCGGCCGGGGCACGCTCGGGCCGGTCCGCGAGACGCTGGAGGCGGACCCCGAGCAGCTGGCCCTGGGGCCCGCGGCCGTGCTGCACGCCATCGCCGACCACGTCGTCGACGACTACGTCGCCGTCACGGACGCGGTGGAGAACGACATAGACGCCGTGGAGACCGCGGTGTTCAGCGGCGACGGCGGCCGCGGCGACGCCGGCCGCATCTACCAGCTCAAGCGCGAACTGCTGGAGCTGCGCCGGGCGGTGGCCCCCCTGGCGCGCCCGCTGGAGCAGCTGGCCACGCAGCCGATCCCGCCCGTGCCGCAGGAGGCGCGCGCCTACTTCCGGGACGTCGCCGACCACCTCACCCGCGCGACCGACCAGATCAACGCGTACGACGCGCTGCTCGACTCGATCCTCCAGGCGCACCTGGCGCAGGTCACCGTCGCACAGAACGAGGACATGCGGAAGATCACGGCGTGGGCGGCGATCGTGGCCGTCCCCACCATGGTCTGCGGCGTCTACGGCATGAACTTCGACCACATGCCGGAGCTGCGCTGGACGTACGGGTACCCGCTCGTGCTCGGGGTGATGGCCGTCGCCTGCTTCCTGATCCACCGGGGCTTCCGCCGCAACGGCTGGCTCTGATCCCGCTCTGCCGAGGCACGCCCGTGTCGCGGCGGGATAACGATGTGGGCACCGCGGGAGGCCCCGGCCGCGCGTCCCCTCCGCGGGCACGCTGGGTGGGTACAGGTCCATGCGAACACCGCAAAAGGGATCATGCACCCCTCCAAGTGCCCCTCGCCACCCCTGTTTCGTCACCCGGTGTGATGCCGCACGATCAGCGGGTTCCAAGTGGCAGCGGGGGAGGGGGCGTTTGGCCGCCGCAGGCGGCAAGACCCCTGCGCGGCCCGGTCGGCAACTCGCTTGACCGCCATGTAAGCGGGGCATAAGTTCTGCCCCGGCTTGCTCCAGAAGGACGGGCCGACGATCCGTCCTCAGGGGGGACCATGCACTACTACACCGACGTCCTGAAGAAGTACGCCGTCTTCTCCGGCCGCGCCCGCCGGCAGGAGTTCTGGATGTTCTTCCTGTTCAACATGGCCGCGGCCATCGTCCTCATGATCGTGGACTTCGCGCTGTCGACGTACCCGCTCTTCACCGGCCTCTACGCGCTCGCCACGTTCCTGCCGAACCTGGCCCTGACGGTCCGCCGCCTGCACGACACCGGCAAGGCCGGCTGGTGGTACTTCATCAGCTTCGTCCCGCTCATCGGCTTCATCTGGCTGATCGTCCTGATGGCCACCGAGGGCGACGCCAACCCGAACCAGTACGGCCCGAGCCCGAAGGCCGTCCAGGCCTGATCCGGCCCAGGCGCACCACAGCGCACGAGAGCGCCGTCCCCCGGCGGGAAACCGCCTGGGGGCGGCGCTCTCGCGTACCGCCGGTTCCGCCCGGGTGACGTGCGTCTCGTCGCTCTTCCGGCAGGGGGCTGTCCGGTCCGGGCCCATCACGAGATATCTTGATGTCGAGCAATCTTGCAGACGTGAGACGCAGACTGTGGAGCGGAGCATCCGGTGACTGACTCGACCATCATCTACACGCACACTGACGAGGCCCCGGCCCTCGCGACGTATTCCTTCCTGCCTGTGGTCCAGGCCTACGCGTCGACGGCCGGTGTGAATGTCGAGACCCGTGACATCTCCCTGGCCGGTCGCATCATCGCCTCCTTCCCCGAGTACCTGGAGGAGGGCCAGCGCATCGCCGACGCCCTCGCCGAGCTCGGCGAGCTGGCGAAGACGCCGGAAGCGAACATCATCAAGCTGCCCAACATCTCGGCCTCGATCCCGCAGCTGAAGGCCGCGGTCGCCGAGCTCCAGGCCCAGGGCTACGCCCTCCCGGACTACCCGGACGACCCGAAGACCGACGAGGAGCGCGAGATCCGCGCCCGCTACGACAAGGTCAAGGGCAGCGCCGTCAACCCGGTCCTGCGCGAGGGCAACTCCGACCGCCGCGCCCCCGGCTCGGTCAAGAACTACGCCAAGGCCCACCCGCACCGCATGGGCGCCTGGACCGCCGAGTCGAAGACGAACGTCGCCACCATGGGCGAGAACGACTTCCGCTCCACCGAGAAGTCCACGGTGATCGCCGAGGGCGGCTCCCTGCGCATCGAGCACGTCGCCGCCGACGGCGCCGTCACCGTCCTGCGCGAGTCCGTACCGGTCCTGGCCGGCGAGGTCGTCGACGCCTCCGTCATGCGCGCCGCCGCCCTGCGGACCTTCCTCTCCGAGCAGGTGGCTCGCGCCAAGGCCGAGGGCGTGCTGTTCTCCGTCCACCTCAAGGCCACGATGATGAAGGTCTCCGACCCGATCGTCTTCGGCCACGTGGTGCGCGCCTTCTTCCCGCGGACCTTCGCCACGTACGGCGAGGCCCTCGCCGCGGCCGGCCTGTCCCCGAACGACGGCCTCGGCGCCATCCTGAACGGCCTGGACGCCCTCCCGAACGGCGCCGAGATCAAGGCCTCCTTCGACGCCGAGCTCGCCGACGGCCCGGCCCTGGCCATGGTCGACTCCGACAAGGGCATCACCAACCTGCACGTCCCGTCCGACGTCATCGTCGACGCCTCGATGCCGGCCATGATCCGCACCTCCGGCCACATGTGGGGCCCGGACGGCCAGGAGGCCGACACCCTCGCCGTCCTGCCGGACAGCAGCTACTCGGGCGTCTACCAGGCCGTCATCGAGGACTGCCGGGCCCACGGCGCCTTCGACCCGGCCACGATGGGCTCCGTCCCGAACGTCGGCCTCATGGCGCAGAAGGCCGAGGAGTACGGCTCCCACGACAAGACCTTCGAGATCGCCGCGGCCGGCACCGTCCGCCTCGTCGACGCCGCGGGCACCACCGTGCTGGAGCAGGAGGTGTCCGAGGGCGACATCTTCCGCGCCTGCCAGACCAAGGACGCCCCGATCCAGGACTGGGTCAAGCTCGCCGTCACCCGCGCCCGCGCCACCGGCGCCCCGGCCGTCTTCTGGCTCGACGAGGACCGCGCCCACGACGCCCAGCTGATCGCCAAGGTGAAGACGTACCTCGCCGACCACGACACCGAGGGCCTCACCATCGAGATCCTCTCCCCGGTCAAGGCGACGGCGTACTCCCTGGAGCGCATCCGCCGCGGCGAGGACACCATCTCGGTGACCGGCAACGTGCTGCGCGACTACCTGACCGACCTGTTCCCGATCCTGGAGCTGGGCACCAGCGCCAAGATGCTGTCGGTCGTCCCGCTGATGGCGGGCGGCGGCCTCTTCGAGACGGGCGCCGGCGGCTCCGCCCCGAAGCACGTCCAGCAGCTCGTCAAGGAGAACTACCTCCGCTGGGACTCGCTCGGCGAGTTCTTCGCGCTGGCCGCCTCCTTCGAGCACCTCGCCGCCACCACGGGCAACGCCCGCGCCCAGGTGCTGGCCGACACCCTCGACCGCGCCACCGGCACCTTCCTCAACGAGGACAAGTCGCCGACCCGCCGCCTCGGCGGCATCGACAACCGCGGCAGCCACTTCTACCTGGCCATGTACTGGGCGCAGGAGCTGGCCGCGCAGAGCGAGGACGCCGACCTGGCGTCCGCGTTCGCGCCGCTGGCCAAGACGCTGACCGAGGCGGAGCAGACCATCGTCTCCGAGCTGAACGCGGTCCAGGGCTCCCCGGCCGAGATCGGCGGCTACTACCAGCCCGACCCGGCCAAGGCCGCGGCCGTCATGCGGCCGTCCGCCACCTTCAACCAGGCCCTCGCGACCCTGGCCTGAAGCAGGGGCGCCCCCGCGGGGGCGTAGGGGCACAGGGGTCCGCCCCCGGCCGGCAGCCGCCGGCCGGGGGCGGACCCCTGTCCGCGGTCGGACGTCAGAGGCGGTGGACGCGCTCCCCCTCGAAGCCGAGCGGGTACCGCCCGGCGGCGAGGATCCGCAGCCCCGGGGCCGCACCGAGCAGAGCCCGCAGCCAGGCCACCGCCTGCGGGGCGAGGAGTTCGGTGCCGTCCAGGACGAGGAGCATGTCGCGCTCCGCGAGCCGCGCGACGGCGGTCGCCGGGCCGCGGTCCAGAGCCACCCTCAACTCCCTCACGCCGTAAGGGCGTTCCAGGCGGATGACGGCCACGCCGTCGCAGAAGTTCGACGGCAGCCGCTCCGCGATCTCCCGTACCAGCAGGCTGCGCGGCTGCCGGAACCTCCCGGCCACCGTCAGGACGCCGCCCCGCCGCACTGCGGTCAGCAGCCGCGACAGCTCCGCCGACGTCGCCGGCAGCGTGCCGGAGCGGCTCGGTTCCCTCATCGGCACGATGCCCCCCATTGCATGCGTGTCCATGCGCGACCAAGGGTTGTTTCAAGCCGCGTATGGATGATTATGCGTCAGTTGGGCTGAAAGGCCAGGGGAATGCCACAGTCCGGAAGAGCCGCCGACACGCCGCGTGAGCACCACCGGAGCACCGGCCGCGGGCGCTCCCGCGCGGGTGGGGGCGCGCGAGCGTACGCCCCGGCGCATCCCCCGCACACCCCGGCGACCGCCGTATCCGGGCTGGGCCGCCCGCTGTACGCGTGTCGGCGAACGGTTGTCCGGAAGCCGGAATTCGGCTCTACTGCTCCTCAGCCGGATGGCGGGCATATTCCAGGAGGGGCGACACGATGAGAGCGGACCGGACCACGGCCCGGCGCGCGGAGCGGCAGGACGGCACCCCTGCCGGACACCGGGCCGGGGGCCGCCGGGCGCGGCGCGCCTCGCACCGGCGCCGGACGGGCCTGCGCCGCCGCCCCCTGCTGACCCTGCTCCTGTCCGGGTGCCTCTTCGCCGGCCTCGCCGCCGCCGGCATCGCCTGGGAGCCCTTCACGGCCGAGGCAGGCCAGTGGGCGGGAGCGCCCGGCGCCGGCGAACCCCGGCCGCACACACCCGGCGCGTCCGGATCCGGCCCGTCCGGCAAGGCGGCCCCCGCGCCCGGGAAGAACCGCGGCGGCAGCGGCAAGGGCGCCGAACCCGTACCGGACGCGGGCGACAAGGTCGACAAGCGGCCCGCCGGCGCCCTCCCCTTCGACATGCCCGAGCCCGCCGCACTGCGCTCCGCGGCCGGCGCCGGCCGGAAGCTCGTCTTCGCCCACTACTTCACGCCCTACCCGCTCTCCCTCGACAACGTCCGCGCCGACAAGGACTACTACACCCGCAACTACCTCGACCCCGAGGGCGAGAAGGGCAAGCACGAGCGGTACGGGGGCCTCCTGCGCGACCGGCCGCTGCCCGTCACCCCGAAGAGCGGCAACTGGGAACTCGCCAACCTCCAGCAGGAGGTGCGCACCGCCCGCAGCGCCGGCCTCGACGGCTTCACCCTCGACATGCTCTCCCTCAGCGGCCCCAACTGGGAGCGCGCCAACCTCCTGATGGAGGCGGCCCGCTCGGTCGACCCCCACTTCAAGATCATGCTGATGCCGGACATGACCTCGCTGAAGACGGACGACCCGGCCGTCGTCGCCGGAGCCGTCGCCGCCCTGGCCAAGTCGCCGTCCGCCCACCGCCTCGGCGACGGACGGCTCGTCGTCTCCCCCTTCAAGACCGAGGTCCGCGACCCCGCCTGGTGGACCCGCTTCATGGACGCGATGAAGTCCCGGCACGGCATCCGCACCGCACTCGTCCCGACCTTCCTCGACTTCGACTCCCACCACGCCCGCTTCGCGCCCATCAGCCACGGCTTCTCCGAGTGGGGCTCGCGCAGCTACACCGGCCAGGAGGGCGCCGCACGCGACGTACGCCGCTCCCACGACCTCGGCAAACTGTGGATGCAGCCCGTCTCCGTCCAGGACGCCCGCCCCAACCAGGGCGTCTTCGACGAGGCCGGCAACACCGCCACCCTGCGCGCCACATGGACCCGCGCCATCGACGACGGGGCCGACTGGGTCCAGCTGACCACCTGGAACGACTACTCCGAGGGCACCCAGTTCGCCCCGTCCGTCAACAACGGGCACGCCTACCTCGACCTGACCTCCTACTACCTCACCCGGTTCAAGACCGGCAGCTGGCCGAAGATCGTCCGCGACACCCTGTACGTCACCGCCCGCACCCAGTTCGCGGCCGCCGACCCCACCGGCGACCAGTCGCTCGTGATGCGGCTGCGCCGGGGCAGCGCGGCCGCCCGCGACACCGTCGAGGTGCTCAGCTTCCTCAAGGCCCCGGCGACCGTCCGGACGAAGACCGGCTCGGCCAAGGCCTCCCACCAGGCGCCCGCCGGGCTCCACGCCGAACTCCTCCCGCTGCGCACCGGCACCCACGCGGCCGCCGTCGAACGCGGCGGGAAGACGGTCGCCGCGGTGGAGCTGCCGCGCCCGGTGCGGGGCAAGGTCGAGGTGCAGGACCTCCAGTACCACGCCGTCACCAGCGGGCGGAAGTGACCCCGGCACCGGCCACCCTGGCGGGATTGGCCCTTCCGGGCCGCCCCGCCGCCCGCGGATGATCCTGCGGACGACCGCACGTCCACCAGCGGAGGACCCGTGACCCAGCCGACGAGCCCCACCGGCGGCAGCCCGACCAGCCCGAGCAGCACCGCCACCGGCCCGAGCCGCACCGCGACCGGCCCGGACAGCAGCCCGGCCGGCGCCGGCCCCGGCAGTCCCGCCGTGTTCCCCGGCGGGCCCGCCCTGTTCCGCCTCGACCCGGCGGTCGCCCACCTCAACCACGGCTCCTTCGGCGCCGTCCCGATCCCGGTGCAGGAGGCCCAGGCGGCGCTGCGCGACGAGGCCCACGCCGACCCCGACGCCTTCTTCGTGGGCGCCCCCGACCGGATCGCCGCCGCCCGCGCCCGGATCGCCGCCCACCTGGGCGCCGACCCCGACGGCATCGCCCTCGTCTCCAACGCCACAGAGGGCGCCAACCTCGCACTCGCGGCGATCCCCCTGGCCGACGGCGACGAGGTCCTCGTCACCGACCACGGCTACGGCACCGTCACCGCGGCCGCCGCCCGCCGCGCCACCGTCACCACCGCCGCCCTCGACCCGTACCTCCCCGACGAGGACGCCGTCCGCGAGGCCGTCCTGGCCGCCGTGACGCCCCGTACGAGGGTCGCCCTCCTCGACCACATCAGCTCGCCCACCGCCCGGACCGTCGCCACCCCGCGGCTCCTCGCCGAACTCGCCGACCGCGGCATCACCACCGTCGTCGACGGCGCCCACGCCCCCGGCATGCTCGCCGACCCGCTCGCCGTCGGCGCCGACTTCTACTTCGGCAACCTCCACAAGTGGGGCTACGCCCCCTCCGGCACCGCGGTCCTGGCCGTCGCCCCCGCCCACCGCGGCCGCGTCCGGGCCCTCGTCCCCTCCTGGGAGGACGCGCACGGCTTCCCGCGCTCCGTCGAGAACCGGGCCACCGCCGACTACACCGGCTGGCTCGCCGCCCCCGAGGGGCTGGACCTCCTCGCCCGCCTCGACGCCGCCAAGGTCCGCGCCCACAACAGCGCCCTCGCCGCGCACGGCGCGGCCCTGCTCGCCGAACTCCCGCAGCTCACCCCGCTCCCGTGGGGAGAAGGCCTCGCCATGCGCTCCCTGCGCCTCCCGCCCGGCATCGCCGAGACGCCGGAGGCCGCCCGCGCGCTGCGCGAGCGGATGGCCGCCGAGCACGGCATCCGGATCCTCGTCTGGCCCTGGGCGGGCGGCGGCGGCATCCGCGTGTGCGGGCAGCTCTACAACCGCCCCGAGGAGTACGAGCGCCTCGCCGCCGTCCTCCCCGGCTTCCTCAGCGGCGCCTGAGCAGGTACGTGTCCATGATCCAGCCCTTGCGGGCGCGGGCCTCCGTACGCAGCTCCTCGATCCGGCCCGCCACCTCCGCGAGCCGGCCCTGCACCAGGATCTCGTCCGGGGTGCCCACGTAGGCGCCCCAGTAGATGTACGCGTCCTGGTCGAGGTGGGCCGTGAAGGCGTGCCGCGCGTCCAGCATCACCACCACGTCGTCGGCGTCCTGCGGCCAGCCCTCGGCCAGGCGGCGCCCCGTGGTGATCTGGACCGGGCGCCCGACCCGGTTCAGCGTCGTGCGGTGCCGGGCCAGCAGCGAGGAGATGCTGCTGACGCCCGGCACCACCTCGTACGCGAACGCCACCCGGCCGCGCTCCAGCACCTCGTCGAGGATCGCGAGGGTGGAGTCGTACAGCGACGGATCGCCCCACACCAGGAACGCGCCCGTCTCGCCCTCGGCGAGGTCCTCCGCGATGAACCGCTCGAAGATCTCCGCCCGCGCGCTGCGCCAGCCGTCCACCGTCGGCGCGTACTGCTCCGGGGTGCGGTCCCGGTCCGGGTCCCGGCCCTCCACCAGCCGGTGGCCGGGGCGGGCGTGCTCGTCGAGCATCGCGCGCCGCAGCCCCGTCAGGTCCGCCTTCTCCTCGCCCTTCTCCAGGATGAGGAACGCGTCCGCCGCGCCGATCGCCCTGACCGCCTGGAGGGTCAGGTGTTCCGGGTCGCCCGCGCCTATGCCGATCACTGAGAACTTCTTCACGCGGCTATTCTGCCCGTCATGCGAGCCGCGCTGTTCGTCACCTGCGTCAACGACGCGCTCCACCCCCGCACCGGGGTGGCCGCCGTCCGCCTGCTGGAGCGGCTCGGGGTCGAGGTGGACTTCCCGGCCGCCCAGAGCTGCTGCGGGCAGCCGCAGTACAACACCGGCCACCGCCGCGAGGCCGAACCGCTGCTGCGCCGCACCGCCGAGGCCTTCGCCGGCCACCGCTACGTCGTCACCCCGTCCGGCTCCTGCACCGCCATGGTCCGCGGCCACTACCCGCGCATCGGGCGGCTCGCCCGGCAGGAGGGCCGCGGAGGCCGGCTGGAGGCGTACGCGGAGGACCTGGCGCCGCGGGTGTACGAGCTGTCCGAGTTCCTGGTGGACGTGCTCGGGGTGACCGACGTCGGCGCGTACTACCCGCACACCGTCGCCTACCACCCCTCCTGCCACGGGCTGCGCGGGCTCGGCCTGGGGGAGCGGCCGCGCCGGCTCCTCGCCGCGGTCAAGGGGCTGGAGCTCGTCGAACTGCCCGGCGCGGAGGAGTGCTGCGGCTTCGGCGGCACGTTCGCCGTGAAGAACCCGGACGTGTCCGCGGCGATGGGCGCCGACAAGGCCGCGGCGGCTGCCGCCGCGGGGGCCGAGGTGCTGTGCGGCGGCGACACCTCCTGCCTCATCCACCTCGACGGCATCCTGCGCCGCACCGGTTCGCCTGTACGGACCGTGCACCTGGCCGAGATCCTGGCCTCGACCGAGGAGGAACCGCTCGCATGACGACCCGCGGAACTCAGGCGGCAGACGGCCCGCAGGCGGCCCTCCCCGGCACGCCCGCCTTCCCCGAGGCCGCGCGCCGCGCCGTCCACGACCCCGTCCTGCGCGCCAACCTGCGGCACGCCACGCACACCATCCGCGGCCGCCGCGCCCGGGCCGTCGCCGAACTCGCCGACTGGGACCGGCTCCGCGCCGCAGGCAAGGCGATCAAGGACCACACGCTGCGCCACCTCGACCGCTACCTGGTGCAGCTGGAGGAGTCCGTCACGGCGGCGGGCGGCACCGTCCACTGGGCGGTCGACGCGGCCGAGGCCTGCCGCATCGTCACCCGGCTGGTCCAGGCCACCGGCGAGCGCGAGGTCGTCAAGGTCAAGTCGATGGCCACCCAGGAGATCAGCCTGAACGAAGCCCTGGAGGAGGCCGGGATCGCCGCGTACGAGACCGACCTCGCCGAGCTCATCGTGCAGCTCGGCCACGACCGGCCCTCCCACATCCTCGTCCCCGCGATCCACCGCAACCGCGGAGAGATCCGGGACCTCTTCGCGCGGGAGATGGGCCGCTGGGGGCGCCCCGCCCCCGACGGCCTCGGCGACGACCCGCGGGAACTCGCCGAGGCGGCCCGCCGCCACCTGCGGGAGAAGTTCCTGCGGGCCGGGGTCGCCGTGTCCGGCGCGAACTTCATGGTCGCGGAGACCGGCACCCTCGTCGTGTTCGAGTCCGAGGGGAACGGCCGGATGTGCCTGACCCTGCCCGAGACGCTGATCTCCGTCGTCGGCATCGAGAAGGTCGTCCCGACCTTCCGCGACCTGGAGGTCTTCCTCCAGACGCTGCCCCGCTCCTCCACCGCCGAGCGGATGAACCCGTACACGACCATGTGGACCGGCACCGCCGGCGGGGACGGGCCCTCCGCGTTCCACCTCGTCCTCCTCGACAACGGCCGCACCGACACCCTCGCCGACGCGGTCGGCCGCCAGGCGCTGCGCTGCATCCGCTGCTCCGCCTGCCTGAACGTCTGCCCCGTCTACGAGCGGGCCGGCGGCCACGCCTACGGCTCCGTCTACCCCGGCCCGATCGGCGCCGTCCTCAGCCCCCAACTGCGGGGCACCGGCAGCCCCGTCGACGCGTCGCTGCCGTTCGCGTCCACGCTGTGCGGGGCCTGCGAGGAGGTGTGCCCCGTCGCCATCGACATCCCCGAGATCCTCGTCCACCTGCGGGAACGCATCGTCCAAGGCGGCCCGGCCACCCGCGAGGGGGTCCGCGTACGGATCCGGCCCGCCCGCGGCCACGCCGCCGAACGGGCCGCCCTGCGGGCCGCCCGACTGCTGCTCGACCACCCCGGCGCCCTGCGGGCGGGGGAGCGGCTGCTGGCCCGCGCACGCCGCCTGCGGCCGCGCCGGCTGCCCGGACCGGGCCGGGCCTGGACCGACAGCCGCGACCTGCCCGAACCACCCGAACAGCCCTTCCGCGACTGGTGGGCGCAGCGGGAACGACACGACCGGACACCACGGCGGCAGGACCAGGCAGGCACACCGTGACACGCGAGGGGGACACACCATGAGAGGCGAGGGAGGCACACCGTGACGAGCAGGGACGTCATCCTGGCCCGCATCCGGCGGGCCGGGGCCGCCGGCGCCACTGGGCCCGCCGGGGCCGAAGCGCCCATTCCGCGGGACTACCTCCGCGTCCACGGCGAGCGCACCCCCGCCGAATCCGCCGACCTGCTCGCCGCGAACCTCGCCGAGTACCGCGCCCACGTCCACCGCACCGCCGACGACGGCCTCCCCGCCCTCCTGGCCCGGCTGCTGGCCCGGCGCGGCACCCGCACCGTCCTCGTCCCGGCCGGCCTGCCCCCGCACTGGCTCGCCGACGCGGCCGCCACGCACGTACCCGACCGCGCCGCGGCCACCCCGTACGAACTCGACGCCGTGGACAGCGTGGTCACCGGCTGCGCCCTGGCCGTCGCCGAGACCGGGACGCTCGTCCTCGACGGCGGCCCCGCGCAGGGCCGGCGCCGCATCACCCTGATCCCGGACCACCACGTGTGCGTGGTCCGCGTCCCGGACCAGGTCGTCGACTCGGTGCCGCAGGCCCTGGAACGCCTGGACCCGACCCGCCCGCTGACGTGGATCTCCGGCCCCTCCGCGACCAGCGACATCGAACTGGACCGCGTGGAGGGCGTCCACGGCCCCCGCACCCTGGACGTCATCCTCGCCACCACCCCGACACCCCCGACGGCGGCCCCGCACACGCAGCCCTGACCACCCCACCTCGGCCATGCCGCCCGCCGCGCCCTCCCCGGCCCCGGCCGGTGAGGAAGGGCCGGCTCAGCCGCTCGGCGGCGGCGAGGCTCCGCCCAGCCGGGGCGCCTCGGCCACCGGATCGACGGGCCCGCCCCCCGCCTCGACCCGCCCGGCGAGCTCCCGAGCCCAGCCGACCACCCCCGGCACATCAATGCCGTACCAGGGGACACCCGCATCCGGCCGGCCCACTCCGCCCGGCGCGGCCAGCGCATCGGCTCCGCGCCGCAGCAGCCGTGCCCCGCCGACCGCGTTCCCGCGGGCCGCATGGGTCAGCCCGACCGCCACCTGCGCGAGCCCCCGCCACAGCGGGGCAGCCTCCTGCGGCCCGGACTTCCAGGCGTCCTCGAACACCTCGTGCGCATGGAAGGGCATCCCCGCGTCCAGCAGGCGCTGCGCCTCCCCGACCGTCTCCGCCGGGGAGCGCACCACCCCCTCCGGCTGCCGCGCCACGCCCGAAGCCCCGTAGGGCAGCGGCCGCCCCAGCCCGTCCCGCGGACGCGCGCTCCGCGCCCGCCCCTCGGCATCCCGATCCCGTCCCACCACCCGGCCATCCTCCCCCGCTCCGGATACCCGTGCATGCGCACCCCTCGACGTGGGGTAATCTTCTGCATGTGCCGCAGGGCAGAACCCCAGGTGGGAGCAGCCCGAAGCACAACGGGACGTGGCGCAGCTTGGTAGCGCACTTGACTGGGGGTCAAGGGGTCGCAGGTTCAAATCCTGTCGTCCCGACTTGCGAATACGCAGGTCGGAGGCCGTTCTCTCTTCCACGAGAGAACGGCCTTTGTGCGTCGACGGCCTGGTGCGCGAGCCGCTGTCGACCAGCCGGGCACGCCATGTCGCGAAGAAGGCGTCGACCGCTTCCGGCGGATCACCGGCGCGTGCTGCGGCATCGAGCCGGGCGGCCGTGACATCACCGGCGAAGGCCACCGCCTCGTCGGTCAACTGCGTTCTCCCCGCCGGGAAGTGGCGGTACACGGAGCCGCGGGAGGCGCCGCTGTGCGCGCACGCGGTCGATGCTCGTCGCACCGGCTCATCGATCCGCCACCCGGCATCTTCCCCACCAGGATCCCTACTGGTCGGTAACCTGTGGTCCGTGCCATGGAACAGGCGTGGGGCGGGTTCACTCGGGTGGGCCCGGCCGGGGCGCGGTGACCGCGCGGTCGTAGAGGCGGAACAGCCGCAGACGGCCGTCGGCTTCGTCCTCCTCTGCGGCGAGGGCGTCCCAGCAGCGTGCTGCCAGGGCGCGAGCGCGGGTGCCGGGCCAGGGCTGCGGGAGCAGCTCGGGGGGCAGCAGCGGGTCTGGGTCCATCGCGGTGGTGAAGGCCGCCGCCAGTTCGATGGCGTACGTCAGCCGTTCGGTCCCGGTGGCGGCTGCCGGTTCGGAGAGTCTGGCCAGGCGGGCCGCGGCGAGCGCCGCGAGTGCCTCGTGGCGCTCGGCGATCGGCCGGATCGGCCAGAGCAGGGCGGCCAGCCGGGTGGGCTCGGTTTCCTCGCCCACCCGTAGATCGCGGCTGGTGAGGCGGGTGAGGGAGGGCAGGACGCCCAGGTGGCGGGCGTGGGCCTCGACGAGGTCGCCGATCGCGTTGGCGCTGACGTAGAGGCCGCCCTGGAGGGGGGCCGCGCCGAGGTGGAGGAGGGCGTCGCGCAGGGTGTCGCGGGCCTGCCGGGCGGTCTCGGGGATGGCGAAGGCGAACAGGTGCCAGGTTCCGTCCCAGGGGGCGAGCCCCTGGTCCTGCCGGTAGGCGTGCCGGACGTACTCCACGTCCGGCGCGATGGAGCCGGTGGGGTCGGCGGTCGCGTGCAGTCGCGCCTTGCGGCCGCGGCCCTCCTGGGTGAACCGGCCATCGGCGACGAGGCGTTTGACGCACAGCCGGACCTGCTGGTCGGTCATGCCGAGGGCTTCGGCGACGGCGTACAGCTCGCCGGCGTCGACGGTGCCGTCCTCGCGGACGAGGCCGAACACCAGCGTCCGGGTCCCGATCTCCGGTGCGGCGGGCTCCGCTGCGGAAGCTGCCGGAGGCCTGCTGGTCATGGCTGCTGCTCCTTGCCGGTGCTGGTGCCGGGTATGGCGCGATGCATGGTAGTCACCGCGCCGAATCCCAGGAGGCCCTTGAGGTACGGGGTCTGCTCGGTGTGTACGGCGGTGAAGCCGTGGCGCTCGTACAGGGCGCGGGCGCGCGGGTTGACGTCGATGACGTCCAGGCGGACCCGGGAGCAGCCGTGTTCGGCCGCGATGGTTGCGATCTCGGTCAGCAGCAGGCCGCCGATGCCGGTGCCCCGGCGGGCGGGGTCGACGGCGATGCCGTCCATGACCAGTTCCCCCGGCTCCGGGTTGCGTTCGAGCAGGGCCAGTACGGCGAGCCGGGGGAGGCCGCGGAAGAGCCCGTAGCCGGAGAGCACGTCGCGCACGCCGCCGCCGGTCAGGCCCCGCCCGCCGAGCTGGTAGCCGGCCACGCCCACGACCCGGTCGCCGTCGGGGGTGAGGGCGACGGCGGCGCGGTCGTGGTGGAGGTGGCGGGCGATGAAGGCGCGGCCGTGTTCGGGCGGGCCCAGGGCGGCGCCGAGCTTGCGGCCGAAGGCCTCCCAGTACAACTCGGCGACCTGCTCCCCGGCGCCTTGGGGCACGCTGCGCCGGATGGCAACGGCTGAGTCCATGATTCCTCCTCGCGGTATGCGCACGATCATAGTACGGTCGTAATGAGAACGATCGTTTGAAGAGCGATAGATATTTGGGGGGCAGATGGCATCGAGACGCAGCACGCGCCGCCGCCGGGTGGTGCGGGCCGTGCTCGCGGCGCTGGCCGCACTGGCGGTCGCCGCGGCGGGCCTGGGCGGGCTGGTGGTCTGGCAGCACACCTACGACCTGCGCGAGGAGGCTGTGACGGTACGCCGGGACGGCCGGACCCTGGACGGCGTGCTGGCCCTGCCCGAACAGGGGAAGGGGCCCTTCCCGCTGGTGGTCTTCGTGCACGGGGACGGCCCCGTCGACGCCACCCACGACACCTTCTACCGGCCGATCTGGGAGTCCTTCGCCCGAGCCGGATACGCCTCGCTGTCCTGGAACAAGCCGGGCGTGGGCGGCTCGCCCGGAGACTGGCTCGACCAGTCCATGGACGACCGCGCCCAGGAGGCCGTCGACGCCATCGCCTGGGCCCGGCAGCGGCCGGACGTCGACAGCCGCCGGATCGGCCTGTGGGGCGCCAGCCAGGCCGGCTGGGTCCTGCCCAAGATCGCCGCCAAGAACCCCGGCATCCGCTTTGTCATCGCCGTCTCACCCGCCGTCAACTGGCACCGGCAAGGCCGCTACCACCTCCTCGCCGAGCTGCGCCGCGACGGCGCCTCCGACGCCGAGGTCGCCGCCGCCCTGCGCCGCCGCGAGACGGGCCTGGAACTGCTCGGGCGGGGCGCCCCGTACGAGGAGTACGTACGCGCCGTCGGCGATCCGCAGGGCATGACGGCCGCCCGCTGGAGGTTCGTCTCCAAGAACCACACCGCCGACGCGAGCGCCGACCTGCCGGCGCTGCGCGGGGTGCCCGTCCTGCTGGTGCTCGCCGGACACGACATGAACGTGGACACCGCCGACACCGAGGCCGCCTACCGGCGGCTGCTGCCGGGGCCCGCGCTGCGCGTCGGCCGCTACCCGGACGCCACGCACGGCCTGGTCAGGCAGGACGTCGAGAACTCCGCACTCCGCCTCACCCTGACCGCGCTGTGCGCGCCGAGGGCCCTGTTCGCCGACGGCTTCCTGGAAGACCAGCGGAAGTTCCTGGCCTCCGTCGAAACCGAAGGACCGACACGATGACCACCCGGCCCGGACCGCGGCAGGGCCGTCGGCCGGTGCAGCCGCGCCGCGGCGCCTCTCCGACGGCGACGCGCTCTGTGCGGGTCCCGGCCCGTCAGGAAGGCGCGCGCATCGACGGGGGCATCTCGTTTCCGTGTCCGGATGGTGGAAGCGGGTCGCCGCTGAGCGGGCGTGCGGCCTAGGGTGGCCGGTGCAGCTGGTTCGCCCCGCCCTCCAGGCGGGATGCGTCGCAAGAGGGAACCCGGTGGGAATCCGGGACTGCCCCGCAGCGGTGAGCGGGAACGACCGCCGTCATACGCACTGGGACCGGACAACGGTCCTGGGAAGCGACGGCCAGTAGGTGCCCGCCGGGGAACCGGCAGGCGTGCCCGCGAGTCCGAAGACCTGCCCGTTGCCCGCACGCGGACGATTCCGTGTGCGGACATCCCGGTGACCTCGTGGGCGGGTCGGCGTACACAGCGAGCGGCACGTGCGGGCCTCCGTCCGCGGCGTCGGCCGCCCGTTCCGTCGTTCCTTCGCGTCCGCGTCCCGCTGCCGGGATGTTCCTGGACACATCTCGCGAAGGAGAGTTCCGTGACAGCCAAGCCCGCAGCCGCGGCAGCACGAGCCACCGTGTACGGGTACCCCCGCCAGGGTCGGAACCGCGAACTGAAGAAGGCCGTCGAGGGCTACTGGAAGGGCCGCGTCACTGCCGACGCCCTCCGGGAGACCGCGGCCGGCCTGCGGCGCTCGCACTGGCAGCAGCTGGCCGAGGACGGTATCCACGAAGTACCGACCGGTGATTTCTCGCACTACGACCACGTGCTGGACACCAGCGTCATGGTCGGCGCTGCTCCCGAGCGGCACCGCGGGGCGGTGGAAGCCGACGCCCTGGACGGATACTTCGCGATGGCCCGCGGCACGCAGGACGTGGCGCCGCTGGAGATGACCAAGTGGTTCGACACGAACTACCACTACCTGGTACCTGAGCTCGGCCCGGGCACCGTGTTCACCGCGAACTCCGTGAAGCAGGTGGCGGAACTGCGGGAGGCCGTCGCGCTCGGGTACACCGCCCGCCCGGTCCTCGTCGGTCCGATCACCTACCTGCTGCTGGCCAAGCCGGCTCCCGGAGTGTCAGCGGACTTCGAGCCGCTGACCCTGCTGGACCGGCTGCTCCCGGTCTACGCGCAGGTGCTCGCCGACCTGCACGCCGCCGGCGCCGAGTGGGTGCAGCTCGACGAGCCCGCCCTCGTCCAGGACCGCACCCCGGCCGATCTGAACGCAGCCGCCCGCGCCTATCGGGAGCTGGGCGCCGCCGCCGACCGGCCGAAGCTGCTGGTCGCCTCGTACTTCGGCAGGCTGGGCGAGGCCCTGCCCGTCCTGGCCGCGGCTCCGGTCGAGGGCCTGGCGCTCGACTTCACGGAAGCGGGAGCGGCCAACCTGGACGACCTCGCGGCGGTCGGTGGCCTGCCCGGCAAGAGGCTCGTCGCGGGCATCGTCAACGGCCGCAACATCTGGATCAACGACTTCCGGAAGTCCCTCGCCACCCTGGGCACGCTGCTCGGCCTCGCCGACCGGGTGGACGTCGCCGCCTCCTGCTCCCTGCTGCACGTTCCGCTGGACGCCGACGCCGAGCGCGACCTCGACCCGCAGGTCCGCCGCTGGCTCGCGTTCGCCCGGCAGAAGACCCGGGAGATCGCCGTTCTGGCCCGCGGGCTCGGCCGGGGCACGGACACGATCACCGCCGAACTCGCCGCGAACCGGGCCGACCTGGCCTCCCGCGCCGGATCCGCCCTCACCCACGACCCGGCCGTACGGGCCCGCACCGCGGCCGTCACGCACGCCGACGGGCGCCGCGGCCGGCCGTACGCCGAGCGGGCCGCCGCCCAGCGGGCGCACCTGCGCCTGCCGCTGCTGCCGACCACCACGATCGGCTCCTTCCCGCAGACCGACGAGCTGCGCGCGGCCCGCGCCGACCTGCGGGCCGGACGGATCGACACGGCGGGCTACGAGGCACGGATCAAGGGCGAGATCGAGGAGGTCGTCTCCTTCCAGGAGAAGACCGGCATCGACGTCCTGGTGCACGGCGAGCCCGAACGCAACGACATGGTCCAGTACTTCGCCGAGCAGCTCACCGGCTACCTGGCCACGCAGCACGGCTGGGTGCAGTCGTACGGCACGCGCTACGTCCGGCCTCCGGTGCTGGCGGGGGACATCTCGCGCCCCGAGCCCATGACGGTGCGCTGGACCTCGTACGCGCAGTCCCTGACGTCCAAGCCGGTCAAGGGGATGCTCACCGGGCCGGTCACGATGCTCGCCTGGTCCTTCGTACGGGACGACCAGCCGCTCGGGGACACCGCCCGCCAGGTGGCGCTCGCCCTGCGGGACGAGGTGAACGATCTGGAGGCCGCGGGGACGGCCGTGATCCAGGTGGACGAGCCGGCTCTCCGGGAAACCCTGCCGCTGCGGGCCGCCGACCGCGCCGACTACCTGGCCTGGGCCACCGAGGCGTTCCGGCTCACCACCAGCGGGGTCCGGCCGGACACCCAGATCCACACCCACATGTGCTACGCGGAGTTCGGCGACATCGTCCAGGCCATCGACGACCTCGACGCCGACGTCATCAGCCTGGAAGCCGCCCGCTCCCACATGCAGGTCGCGCGGGAACTCGCCGCCCACGGCTACCCCCGCGCGGCGGGCCCCGGCGTGTGGGACATCCACTCACCGCGCGTCCCCAGCGCCGGGGAGGCGGCCGGTCTGCTGCGGACAGGCCTGGAGGCCATCCCGGCCGAGCGGCTGTGGGTCAACCCCGACTGCGGCCTGAAGACCCGTGGCTGGACCGAGACCCGTGCCTCCCTGGAGAACCTGGTCGCCGCCGCCCGTGAGGTTCGAGCCGCTCTCGCCGGCGACGACGCCTGATCCGTACCACCCGGTGCCGGACACGGTTTCCGCGTCCGGCACCGGGCCGTCGAGCGCTGGGGCGGACATGGCTCCGAGGCCGGCGGGCGCAGCGCCGGTTGAGGGTGAGGACGGCCTCCCGGCCCTTGCGCTCCAGCAGGAAGTCCAGAGCCGCCGGCCGCGCGCCTGCCGTCGGAACATGCGCATGGGGCCGCCGCTCACCCCCGGTCGTGGGCGACCGGGTACGGGATGAAGGTGCTGCTGTTCTCGTCGACCGCGAGCGGGCGGCCCAGCGGCGGGACCGCGCGCTGGGGGCAGTCCAGCCGTTCGCAGAGCCGGCAGCCCATGCCGATGGGTGTGGCTGCGGAGGCGTTGCCGAGGTCGAGGCCGTCGGAGTAGACGAGCCTGGGCGCGTGGCGGATCTCGCAGCCCAGGCCGATCGCGAAGGTCTTGCCGGGCTCGCCCCAGCCGCCGCGGTGGCGGGTGACGGCGCGGGCGGTCCACAGGTAGCGCTGCCCGTCGGGCATGGCGGCGACCTGGACGTGGATGCGGCCGGGCGCGGCGAAGGCCTCGTAGACGTTCCACAGTGGGCAGGTGCCGCCGGCCCGGGAGAAGTGGAATCCGGTGGCGGACTGCCGCTTGGACATGTTCCCGGCCCGGTCCACGCGGACGAAGGAGAAGGGGACCCCGCGCAGCCTGGGGCGCTGCAGGGTGCTCAGGCGGTGGCAGACGGTCTCGTAGCCGATCCCGAAATGGTCGGTGAGCCGCTCGATGTCGTAACGGAACTCCTCGGCGGCCGTGTGGAAAGCACGGTACGGGAGGATCAGCGCGGCGGCGAAGTAGTTGGCGATGCCGATCCGCGCCAGGCCGTGGGCGGGGGAGCCCGGGTCGAAGTCCTCCGCGGCGAGCCGGTCCAGCTCGGCCCCGTGCTCCAGGAGAGCGAGCTGGGTGGCCATCCGGAACGCCTGCTGGCCGGGCCGGAGCCGGCCGGACAGGTGCAGGACGCGGGTACGGCCGTCGAAGTGGTGGAGGCGGTCCGAGTCGGTGGCGAGGCGGATCCCGTGGTGCTCGGTGAGTCGCTGCGACAGCGCCCGCAGGACTTCCCCGGGGCGGACGCCCATCTCCCGGGCGAGCTCCTCGGCAGCGCCGTCGGTGTCGTGCAGGTAGTTCTGCCGCCGGTAGAAGAACTCGCGGATCTCCTCGTGCGGTGAGCGCGGCGCCGCCGGGCCGCCGTCCCGTCCGTCCGCGGTGTCCGCGAGCCGCTCCGCCAGCAGTTGGCTGCGCCGTCCCAGGTCCAGCAGGACAGCGGCCACCGCCGGCATCCGGGCGGCCAGTTCGGCCAGGTCCGAGGGGGAGACCCGGGCTTCGGCGACCTCGCTCGCCAGGGCCTCGCGCAGGTCGGCGACGAGGCGGCTGGTATCCCGCTCGGAGAAGAAGCCCGGGTCGACGCCGAAGGCCTCGGTAAGCCGCAGCAGAACAGGCACCGTGAGGGGGCGGGAGTCGTGCTCCATCTGGTTCAGGTAGCTGGGGGAGATGGCCAGGACCCGGGCCAGCTCGGCCTGGCTCATCCGGCGCTCCTCGCGCAGCCTCCGCAGCCGCGCACCCGCATACGTCTTGCCCACCCGCACCCCTCCGGCCTCGACCGGATCCAGGTTACGCACGGCCCCGCCGATTCCCGCCTTCGCAACCTTGGCAAAACGGCGGCAGAAGATTCGCAGAAGTTGGCACAGGTCCCTCATTGATGGCACTGCGTGCCGATGCCAGAGTCAGTCCTGCGGCCGCCGGACCCGGCAGCCGAGAGGGACACTCCGGGCGCGACTCATGGCCCTGACGTCGGATATCCCGGCAGTCCGCGCTCGGCTGACCTGCAGGATTGCTCAGTTCCGCCCCGGTGTCCGGCGGCTGCGACCCCGGTATGCGGCACAGAGTGCCATTTGCTCTTCCCGGTGGACGGGCCCGTTGGCAGACGAAGCGAATCACGGAGACGGTGACGGTGACGGTCATGGCAGACACGAACACGGCGGCAGCGGCCGAGCAGCTCAAGCAGCGGTGGGCCACCGACGCCCGCTGGGCGGGGATCGAGCGCACCTACACCGCCGAGGACGTCGTACGGCTCTCCGGCAGCGTCCGCGAGGAGCACACCCTCGCCCGGCGCGGAGCCGAGCGGCTGTGGCGCCAACTGCACGAGCTGGACTACGTCCACGCCCTCGGCGCCCTCACCGGCGGCCAGGCGGTCCAGCAGGTCCGCGCCGGCCTCCAGGCCGTCTACCTGTCCGGCTGGCAGGTCGCCGCCGACGCCAACCAGGCCGGCCACACCTACCCCGACCAGTCGCTCTACCCGGTCAACTCCGTTCCGCAGGTGGTCCGCCGGATCAACAACGCGCTGCTGCGCGCCGACCAGATCGCCACCGCCGAGGGCGGCACGGACACCACGGACTGGCTGGCGCCGATCGTCGCCGACGCCGAGGCCGGCTTCGGCGGCCCCCTGAACGCCTTCGAGCTGACCAAGGCGATGATCGCGGCCGGTGCGGCGGGCATCCACTACGAGGACCAGCTCGCCTCGGAGAAGAAGTGCGGCCACCTCGGAGGCAAGGTCCTCGTCCCGACCTCCCAGCACATCCGCACCCTCAACGCCGCCCGGCTCGCGGCCGACATCGCGGACACCCCGACCCTGATCATCGCCCGCACCGACGCCCTCGCCGCCAACCTCCTGACGAGCGACGTCGACGAGCGCGACGCGCAGTTCGCGACGGGCGAGCGCACGGCGGAGGGCTTCTACCGGGTGCAGAACGGCATGGCCCCGGTCATCGCCCGCGGCCTCGCCTACGCCCCGTACGCCGACCTCATCTGGGTGGAGACCGGCACGCCGGACCTCGCCCAGGCCCGCGAGTTCGCCGAGGCCGTCCACGCGCAGTACCCGGACCGGATGCTGGCCTACAACTGCTCGCCCTCCTTCAACTGGAAGGCCGCGCTGGACGACGGCCAGATCGCCACGTTCCAGCGCGAACTCGGCGCCATGGGCTACAAGTTCCAGTTCATCACCCTGGCCGGCTTCCACTCCCTCAACCACGGCATGTTCGACCTCGCCCGCGGCTACGCCGAACACGGCATGACCGCCTACGTCGACCTCCAGGAGCGGGAGTTCGCCGCCCGGCAGCACGGCTTCACCGCCGTGAAGCACCAGCGCGAGGTCGGCACCGGCTACTTCGACCTGGTCTCCACCGTCGTCAACCCGGCCTCCTCCACGACCGCCCTGACCGGCTCCACCGAGGAAGAGCAGTTCCACTGACCGACGCCGCCCCCGCACCCGCCGGCCGCGCCGGGCCGGAGGCCTACGTCCAGCGGGAGCCGGTCGACCGTCTCGTCCGGCTCCCGCCCCCCTCGTCAGGAGACCGTATGACCACCACCGCCACCACGCACCGGGTCCGGGTCCTCGCGGCACCGGGCGCCCGCCACGACGAGATCCTCACCCCGGAGGCGCTCGACTTCGTCGGCCGCCTCCACGCGGCCTTCGCCCACCGCCGCCTGGACCTCCTCAAGGAAAGGCGCAGGCGCAAGGACCGCCTCGTCTCGGGTACCCCGCTGGACTTCTCCGTCGCCACGGCCGCCGTCCGCGCCGACCCCGACTGGCGCGTGGCCCCGCCGGCCCCCGGCCTGGAGGACCGCCGGGTGGAGATCACCGGCCCGCCCGACCGCCGCATGACGGTCGACGCACTCAACTCCGGCGCGACGGCGTGGATGGCCGACTTCGCGGACGCCACCGCCCCCACCTGGAACAACGTCATCGACGGCCAGCTCAACCTGCTCGACGCCATCGAGCGCCGCATCGACTTCACCACCCCCGAAGGAAGGGAGTACCGCCTCGGGCAGGACCTCGCGACCATCGTCGTCCGTCCGCGCGGCTGGCACCTCCCCGAAGAACACCTGGAGATCGACGGACGGCCCGTCCCCGCGTCCCTGGTCGACTTCGGCCTGTACTTCTTCCACTGCGCCCAACGCCAGCTCGACGCCGGACACGGCCCGTACTTCTACCTCCCCAAGCTGGAGAACGCCGGCGAGGCCCGCCTCTGGAACGACGTCTTCGTCCTCGCCCAGGCGCTCCTCGGCTTCCCGCGCGGTACCGTCCGAGCCACCGTCCTGATCGAGACCGTCACCGCGGCCTTCGAGATGGAGGAGATCCTCCACGCGCTCCGGGAACACAGCGCGGGCCTCAACGCCGGCCGCCGGGACTACCTGTTCAGCATCATCAAGACCTTCGGCCACCGCACCGACTTCCAGCTCCCCGACCGCGCCCGGGTCACGATGACCGCCCCGTTCCTGCGCGCCTACACGGAGCTGCTGGTCCGCACCTGCCACCGGCGCGGCGCACACGCCATCGGCGGCATGGCCGCCCGCGTCCCGTCCAGGGACCCGGAGGCCGACGCAGCCGCCCTGGCCCAGGTGCGCCTGGACAAGGAACGCGAGGCCGAGGACGGCTTCGACGGCTCCTGGGTCGCCCACCCGGCACTCGTCCCCGTCTGTCGCGAAGTCTTCGACGCCGTTCTCGGGGACCGTCCCCACCAGCTCGACCGCACCCGCGAGGACGTCGCCGTGACCGCGGCGGAACTGCTCTCCGTCCGCCGCATCAGCGCGCCGCCCACGGCGGCCGGGGTCCGTGCCAACGTGGCCGTCTCGCTGCGCTACTTCGAGGCCTGGCTGCGCGGCCACGGGGCGGTCGCCCTCCACGGGCTGATGGAGGACGCGGCCACCGCCGAGATCGCCCGGGTCCAGCTCTGGCAGTGGCTGCGCCACCGGACCATCGACCGGGACGACCTGCTCACCGTGATCGGCGAGGAGTGCGACGCGCTCACCGCGGAACGCCCCCACGCACTCGTGGCCGAGGCCAGGGCCGTACTCGAACGGGCTGTGCTGGAGCGGGAGCTGCCGGCGTTCTTCACACCCGACGCCTACAGCCGCCACCTGGTCCGCCGCGCGGAGGTGCAGTCATGACAGGGACAGCCGCCATCCGGCGGGTCGGAGTCGTCGGGGGCGGGCAGATGGGCGCCGGCATCGCCGAGGTCTGCGCCCGCGCCGGACTCGACACCGTCGTCTGCGAGGCCGACGCAACCGCCGCCCGGGCCGCCCGCGAACGGGTCGCCGTCTCCCTGGAGCGCGCCGTCCAGCGCGGCAAGCTGGACCGGATCTCCGCCGAGGACGCCCTCGCCCGCCTGGCCTTCACCGGCAGCCTGGACGACCTCGCCGACCGGCAGCTCGTCATCGAAGCGGTGACCGAGAACGCCGACGTCAAGACGGAGACCTTCACGGCCCTGGACAAGATCGTCGCCGATCCGGAGGCCATCCTCGCGACGAACACCTCATCCCTGCCCGTCATGCGCCTGGGCATGGCCACGGCCCGCGCCGACCGGGTCGTGGGCCTGCACTTCTTCAACCCGGTCCCCGTCCTGCCGCTGGTGGAGGTCGTCTCCTCGCTCCATTCGTCCCAAGCCGCCCTGAAGGCGGTGGAAGTCCTCGCCCGGGACACCCTGGGCAAGACGGTGATCCGCTCCCGGGACCGGGCCGGCTTCGTCGTCAACGCCCTCCTCGTCCCCTACCTGCTCTCCGCGATCCGGATGGCCGAGTCCGGCTTCGCCACCGCAGCCGACGTCGACGCCGGCATGGAGCTCGGCTGCGCGCACCCGATGGGCCCGCTGAAACTCGCGGACCTCATCGGCCTGGACACCGTCGCGGCCATCGCGGAAGCCCTCTACGACGAGTTCAAGGAACCCTTCTACGCCCCGCCCCCGCTGCTGATGCGGATGGTGCAGGCAGGGCTGCTGGGCCGCAAGACCGGCCGCGGGTTCCACACCTACGACCGGGACTGCTGAGGGACCCGGTGGTGCCGCCGGGCACGAGGGGCCCGGCAGCGCGCGGTGAACGGGGTGCGGCGGAGTGGTGTCCGCCGCACCCCTCGCGTCGAGTCCCACGACGACGGGCCTCGCCGAGACGCCGCCCCCCCCGCCGTGCCGTCGCCCTTCGCAGGGGCCTGCCGTCGGGCACAGGCCGGGGCCGCGTCCGGGTACGTACGCGGCCCCGGGATCGAGCTGCCGGCCCTGCCGCCCCTGCCGGCCCTGCCGGTCCGAAGCGAGGACGCGGTCCGCGCAGCCGCCCACCTCCCCCGGCCCTCCGCTGCCCGCGTCCGTGCGTCAGCAGGGGCCCTTGTCCTGGCCCGTGCCGCACACCGGCCCGGAATCCGCGAAGGCCAGGACCAGGATGATCACCCAGGCCACCATGAGTACCGCAATACCGACGTGCAACAGCATCTCCGTACTGTCGCCCGCCCCTCTGGGGACCTCATCGCCGGTGTCCCCCTTGTCGCCGTTCTCGTCCACAACCCCCCCCTGTCCGAGTACGCCGGGGAGGTACCCGCGCTGCACCGGGCGCAACCGGCCTGTGGCCGACGCGGTACGGACCCGTGAGCGGACGGAGACACCGTGCTCGGCCGGCCGGCTCCTGGCCCGCCACGCGGAACGCGCGCCGGCGGAGTCCCGTCCCGCCCTGCCATGGCTCGACCGCTTCCGGACGGTCCTGGCGGCGGCCTTCCGGGACCGGGAACTTCTGCGCACGACCGAACTGCCGCTGCGGTCGGTCGCGGACCGGGTCGGGTACGCCGACGTACGGGCCCTGCGGCGGGAGGTCCGCGGCGGAGCGGGACGGGCACCGGGCTGAACCCACCGCCGCTGCGCTGCCCCAGCTCGGAGGCCGTCTTCTCACTTTCCGGGGAGGCGGCCTTTCCCGTGTTCCGTGCCGCTGCGGCCGCCGTGGGGGCCGCTAGCATGTTCGGACTGTCCACGAGCACGTCGCACACATGAACATCGGCTGACAATTGATATCCACGGTTTCGCGAGCGTTTTCCCGCGCAGACGGCGCAATCCGATCCGCTGCACGGGGCAGGCCCCGGGTCCTGCTCTGGGCCGCCGTGGGTGCGGTTGCCCTGGTGTTCCTCGTTGCGCTCGAGTTCGCCGCGCGCCGGTACGGCGAGGTCGGGCCGCTCACCGCCCAGGCCCGGGAGGTGCTCTTCGCCCCCCGGTCGGGGACGGTGCTGTACGCCGCGATGGCGCTGATGATGGTGGTGCTCACGTGGCGGCAGCGGTTCGCCGCCGTCGGCGCCGCGATCGCCGTGGACCTCGCCCTGTGGCTCGTGCGGGCGCAGCTCGGCGCCGAGCAGATGGCCGGCAGCGGCGCCCTGTGGGTGACCCTCGCCTTCGCCGTGATCGCCGTCACCCGCCGCACCGGCCGGGAGCGGATGCTGCTGCTGAAGGGCGTCGGCCTCGCCCTGCTGCTCGTGGCCGGCCGCAAGACCGGCTACACGTGGCTGCTGCTCACCTCGGAGACGCGGCCGATGGTCCTCGACCAGTACGTCGCCGCCGCCGACCACGCCCTCGGCAATCCGTCGTGGGTCGCGGGCCGGATCGTGGAGGCCACCGGCGCGGCCGGGGCGCACGTCCTGGACTGGGTGTACGTCCAGCTCGCCGTGGCCGCCGTCGCGGTGGCCCTGTACCAGCTGCGCAACGTCGCCGCCGAGCGCCGCTTCCCCCGCCACCACCTGGTGCGCAGCTTCCTCGTCATCGGGCTGCTCGGGCCGGGCATCTACATGGTGTACCCGGTCGTCGGGCCGATCTTCGCGTACGGCGCCGACGGCGGGCAGTGGGCCCTCGCGGACCTGTGGCCGAACACGCCCCCGCCGGTCGCGGTCCCCCAGCCGATGCCCTTCGACGGGTTCACCCCGCGCAACTGCATGCCCAGCCTCCACACGGCCTGGGCCACGGCCATCTTCATCCACTCGCGCAGGGCCCCGCGGGCGCTGCGCTACGCAGGAACGTTTTGGCTGGTCGCCACCCTCGGCGCCACGCTCGGCTTCGGCTACCACTACGGCGCGGACATCATCGCCGGCGTCGTGTTCACGGTCACGATCGAGACGGCACTGCGCGCCTACGATCGCGGCTGGGACCCGCAGGGCGTCCGCCTCGCCGTGTACGGCACCGCGGTGTTCGCCGCGCTGCTCGCCTCGTACCGCTTCCTGCCGGTGGAAATGGCCGGGCTGCCGTGGCTGTTCGGGCCGCTGCTCCTGCTGGCGACCGGCTCCGTGGTCTACGGGTACGTCCGCACGATCCGGCGCTGGGAGCGCCAGGACGCCCCGGTGCACCTGCCGGCGCCGCGGCGCGAGCCGCAGCCCGAGCCCCAGCCCGAACCGGTCTGACCAGCCCCGCGGCCGCCGGGGGAGCCCGGCGGCCCAGGGCTCGTACGTGCCGCTCCGCACGCTCTACCAGGGCCCGGCCGGCACCGGCGGCCGGTGCGGCCGGGTGAGCACGGCGACGGCGAGGGCGTGCAGCCCCTGGGCGCCGAACGGCGGGCACCCCTCGACGGCGTGGTAAACCGTGGCGCCGAGCGCCCACAGGTCGTTGGCCGGGGTGGGGGCGCCGCGGACCGCGCCGCCCTGCTGCGGCGGAAAAGCTGCTGGTCGGCGCCGCGCCGGACACGGCCCGTGCCTCCCTGGCCGATGCGTTCGACGAGCCGGTACCGGCCGGCGACGAGTTCCGTGTCCTCTTCGGTCACGCGCACGCTCCAGGACCGGATTCCGGCCGATCTTGTGACGGTCCTACGACTCCCCGCCCGGCCGCCCGTAAAGCGGTTGCCCGCGGCCGGGCAGGCGGATCCAATGGCCGGCACGACCACCCCGGTGCCGCCCGCCGCGCCGCCGGGCCCGCACCGCCGCAGGGGAGACGCCGCCGATGCACACGCCACCGCCACCGCCGCCGCCCGGAGCCCGTCGCGCGGACGGCCCGCCCGTCCGCCTCGGCGCGCTCGTCCCGCTGACCCGGCCCGGTTGGACCGAGGCGGGCCGGCAGCTGCTCGCCGGGCTGGAGCTGGGCGTCCGGGACGTGAACGCCGCCGGCGGCATCGCCGGCCGGCCGCTGGAGCTCCTCGTCCGGGACACGGCGGCCGACCCCGTGCGGGCCGCGGCGGCCGTGGACGAGCTGGCAGGCCTCGGCGTCGCGGCGGTGGCGGGGGAGTACCACAGCGTGGCGGCCCGGGCGGCCGCTGTCCGGGCCGACGCCGCGGGCGTGCCGTTCCTCTGCTCGTCCGCGGTGCTCGACGAGCTCACCGACGGGCCCGCGCAGCAGGTCGCCCGCCTGGCACCGCCCCAGTCGCAGGGCTGGCGGACGTACGCCGACTTCCTCCTCGCCGCCGGGCGGCGGCGGATTGCCGTCGCATCCCAGCCGAGCGCCTACTGGGCCTCGGGGACGCGCATCCTGCGGGACCGCCTCGCCGCCGCGGGCGGCACCCTCCTCGCACTCGACGCGGACGCGCTCGCCCCCGGCGCCCTCTGCGACGCGCTCGCCGCGGACGGTGCCACGGCCCTGCTCCTGCTGGTCGGCCACCCGGAGCCTGCGGTGCCCGTCGTCCGGGCCGTCCGGGCCGACCGCCGCCTCGACGGCCTCCTGATCGGAGCCCCGGCCGGGCAGCCGGAGTTCGCCGGATGGGCCGCGGCGCTCGGCGCGGACGGCGCCGGGATCCCGTTCCTGCGCTACCTGCCCGACCGGCTCGGCCCGCTCGGCGAACGGGTCGCCGCGGAGCTGCGGGCCCGGCTGGGCGGAGCCCCCTCCTTCGTCGCCTTCGAAGGCTGGGACACCGCCGCCGTCCTCGCCGAGGCGCTGCGCACCCGCGGAACCGACAGGGCGGCTGTCGCCGGGGCGTGGCCGCACGTGTCGGTCGAGGGCACCCGGGGGCCGATCCGCTTCGCCCGCACCGCGGGCACCGGCGTGTGGCAGTGGGCGGGCGCGCCGGTCCAGGTCGCCGACCGGGACCCGGAGCGGCCCGACCGGTTCCGGGTCCGCCGCCGCACCGGGTGAACCGGGCACCGGACCCGGAGGCGGCCTACACCCGCCGCCACAGTGCCGGCGTCGCCGGCGGCTCCCAGCCGACGGTCGCCAGGTGCGCCTGCAGGCACGAGTAGGCCGCGCCGCCGTACGAGACCCGGTCCCCGGCCCGGTAGGTGCGGCCGGGGGTCCAGGCGCCCGCGGGCGGCTGGGAGCCCGTGGGCGACGGGGAGGGGCCGCCCTGGTCCACGTCGAGGACGAAGTCGAAGGTGCCCTCGCGTCCCGGGTCGCTCTGGCGGACGTTCATCAGCAGCCGCGCGTCGAAGATCGCGTCCGTGGCGTTGCGCGGCTCGCCGGGGAAGTACAGCTGCGTGGTCAGCACCCGCCCGCCGGGGGCCTGCGCCTTGACGTGGATGTGCCGGGTGCGGCCCGGGTAGAGGCCGGGGACGACGGTGCGGAGGGTGAAGGCCCCGCGTGCGTCGGTGAACTGGTGGCCGCGGAAGCCGTACCCGGCGTTGTCGTACGCGCCGTTCACGTCGGCCTGCCAGAAGTCGAGCAGGGCGCCCGCCACCGGCAGGCAGCTCCGGCCGAAGACGAACCCCGACACGGTGAGCGGGACGCCCGGCGTCCCCGGCGGGACCAGCGAGGTGCGCTGCGGGGAGTTCGGCTTGAAGTACGGGCCCTCGGTCTGCGGGATCGTCGGCGCGTCGCCGTCGTCGCAGGCCGGGGTCGGGTCCAGCGGGGCGCCGGACGCGGCGCTGCGGTCCCGGGCCAGGGCCGCGCCGCCGCCGACCAGCAGCGGGGTGACGCCGGCCAGGGCGGCCGCCTTGAGCACCGACTTGCGGCTGACGGCCCGGCGCTGCGGGTCCCGGGCGTCCTTGCCCGGGTCTTCGGGAGTGGGCATGCGTCGACTCCTTCCGGTTGTGGGGGCTGCGGGCCGGAACCGTGCCGCGGTGGGGCGCGACAGCGCCGCGGGCGGCGGCAACCCGCCGGTTCCGGCGCCGCGCTGCCAACCTAGGGGCCGGAATCGGGCGCCGCGATGGACGGGATCCGGGGATCGTGGTGATTTCCTGCGAGCCCGGCCCGGAACCCGCCGGGGGTCAGGCCGGTCTCGCGCCGGAAGAAGCGGCAGAAGTAGGACGGGTCCGCGAATCCCGCCTGCTGGGCGACCTGGCGTACCGTCATGTCCGTGCCTGCCAGCAGCCGTTTGGCCTCCAGCGTCTGCGCCCGCCGGATCAGCCCGCCGGGGGTCAGGCCCGTCGCCTGCTTCACCGCGGCGTGCAAATGTCCCGTGGAGACACCGAGTTCGCGGGCGCAGGCAGCCACCGTCAGCTGCGCCCCGCCCGGCCGCGCGGTGATCTTTGCGAAGGCCTCGGCGAGGCTGTCCCCCCGGTCGGCGGGCACGGCCGGCGGCGCGCCCGCCTCGGCGGCACGCGCGGCCTCCACGACCAGGATGTGCAGGTAGGCGCGGAGCACGCCTGCGTATCCGGACCGCAGGGCGCGGTATTCCTCCTCCATCGCGTCGACCAGGCCGGCGACGCGCGGGGCGTGCGCCCCCAGCGGGACCGTGGGCCGGCCGGCGAGCCGGCGCAGTGCCCGGGCGTCCTCGGGGTGTCCGCCGAGGAAGTCCTCGTGGAAGAGGACGACCTGCCCCGCCAGTCCCTCGGCCCCCTCCCAGTGGTGCACCTGGCCGGGGGTGATCACGCACAGGACGGGCGGGGCGAGGGGTCCGGGCACGAGGTCGAGGACGTGCCTGCCGGCGCCGCCGGTGACGTGGGCGATCTCGTGGAAGGTGTGCCGGTGGGGGAATCCGGCACGGGAGAGCGGGCCGATCGCGTCGAAGGAGCCGACGGCGAACGGCAGCAGGTGGGGCTGGGGCACCTGGAGGCGGTGCAGGGGCAGTTCGGCGGCGCTTCGGCCGGTGGGCTTCATGGGTCCTCCCGCATCAGGCGTCACGGCAGTGTGCGCCACCCGCGCAGGATTGGTACAGACCACCAGCCCGGGATGCCTGGCGCCCCGGCCCCCGCACCGCCTCAGCGGTGGTAGACCGATGCCTCGGCGAACGGCCGCGCCGCCGATGCCGGGACGGCGAGGACCGCCACCCAGGACCCGTCCGTGAACTCGATGTCCATGCGCCCCGTCTGCGCCGTCCCGCGCGGGCCCGCCCGCAGTGCGGAGACGGCCTGCCGCGGCACCTCCCAGAACTCCCGCATGACGGGCGTGGACCGCCACAGCGGGGTGACGTCCGCCAGGGCGAACCAGCGCCGGTCCGTGACGGCGAGGACCCCGCCCGCCGAGCCGTGGGCGTTCGCCCGGCTGACGAGGAAGCGGCCGGCCGCGCTCTCCCACCCGCCCTCCATGCCCGCCCCGTGCGGCGTCCGCGAGCCCGCCGCGTCCGGCCGGCGGACTGCGGAGTCCCCTGCGGCGGCGGGGCGCGGGTGGTGCGCGTCGGCCGCCCTCGCGTGGACGAACTGGCGCAGGGGGCGCGGGATCCGTGCCTCGATGCGCCGGGAGAGCGCCGGGGGCTCCGGCGGCGCAAGGAGCGACTCGGGCGGGTACGGCACGCCCGGGTCGAGTTCGAAGGCACAGGCGGCGACGAGCCGCTCGTCCTGCCGGAGGAAGTGCTGGGCCTGTTCGCGCGTCGCCTGGTTCAACGCGTGCGCTCCTGTTCCGTGCGGGTCCGTGAGGAGGCGAGCCGACGAGTGGCGGGGCTCTGCCGAAGATCATTCTGCCCCCGGGGGAACCACCGGTTCCGCGCGGGGTACCAGCCAGTAGCAAACCACGGGAAAACGGCCCCGACCGGCACACGGCCGGGTTTCGGACAGAAACGCAGGACTCAACCCGGTTGTACTGTCCGGATCATGACCTGCTGTCAAGTGCCGTGCACGGAGCCGCTAAGATTCCGGGCCGTTGTCCTATGATCATTCGCTTTCGATCGTTTGAGGGTTCTGATGGTTCGCGTGGGATCGTCGCCCGGTAGTCCAGGGGCCACCTCACCCGTCGTTTGGGCGCTTCCCGCCCTGGCGACCGCAGTTGCCGCGGCGATCGCCGTCGCAGCGGTCTCCGCACCCGCCCGCACGCCCGTCGCCTGGGTCGGCGCCGTCGCCTTCGCGGCGGTCGCCCTCGCCTGCGCCGTGGCCGCCAGGCGCAGCAGGGCCGTCGCCGTCCTGCGCGCCGCCGTCGCCGCACAGGAGGCGGCCCTCGCCCGGCAGCAGACCGAGACCGTCCGCCTGGCGCAGGAGCTCCTGCCGGACGTCGTCGAGCGCCTGCGCAAGGGAGAGTTCCCGGAGGAGGTGCTCGCCTCCCTGGAGGAGCCCGGCACCCACGGACCCGGGCTCACCCCGGAGTTCCGCGCCGCCCACCAGGCCGTGCTGCGCTCCGTCCTGGAGGCCGTCGTCGCCGAGGAGGACCTGCGCGACTCCGCGCAGCGCGCCTTCGTCAACATCGCACGCCGCGTCCAGGCCATCGTCCACCAGCAGGCGCAGGAACTGCGCGACATGGAGGACCGCCACGGCCGCAGCCCCGACGTCTTCGGCGACCTCCTGCGCCTCGACCACGGCACCGCGCTCATCGGGCGCCTCGCCGACTCCATCGCCGTCCTCGGCGGCGCCCGCCCCGGCCGCCAGTGGTCCAAGGCCGTCCCGCTCTACAGCGTGCTCCGCGGCGCCATGTCCCGGATCATCGACTACCAGCGCGTGGAGCTCCACTCGGTCTCCCAGGTCGCCGTGGTCGGCCCGGCGGTCGAACCGCTCATCCACGCCCTCGCCGAGCTCCTCGACAACGCCACCCGCTACTCGCCGCCGCAGACCAAGGTCCACCTGACCGCCGTCGACGTGAACTCGGGCATCGCCGTCGAGATCGAGGACGGCGGCGTCAGCATGAGCGAGGAGGCCCGCAGGCGCGCCGAGCGGATGCTGCGCCAGGCACAGGAGGGCATCGACCTCGCCGACCTCGGCGAGACGCCCCGCCTGGGCCTCGCGGTCGTCGGCCGGCTCTCGCAGGCCTACGACTTCCAGGTCTCGCTGCGCGCGTCGGCGTACGGCGGCGTCCGCGCCGTCCTCGTCATCCCGCAGACCCTGATCACCGCCAGTGCCTCGGCGAGCGGCGTCGCCCACGGCATCGGCACCGCCTCCGGCCCCCGGGCCGCGCTGCCCGTCGGCGGGGCCGAGACCCTGCCCCCCGCCGCCCCCGAGGCGCTGCCCGCCGCGGTCGAGGACCGGTCCGCCGCCGGGGAGCACGCGGCGGCCTCCGACGACGCGCCCGCCGCGGTCCGCCCGCCGGCCGCCGGCCGCCCCGCGACCGGCCCCCGGCATCCCGAGGACGACGAGGTGCCCCTGGTCACCGAGCGGACCGCGACCGGCCTCCCGCAGCGCCGCCGCCGCACCCGCGCGGCGGCCCCGGACGAGACCGCCGCGGCCCCGTCCGCGGCGCCGGCCGCACCCGCCACGGCCGCCGCACCCGCACCCGAACCCGGCATGTGGCTGGCCGCCTTCCAGGGCGGCCTCACCGGGGACAGCAGCAGCAAGACCGTCCCGAGCCGCCGTGCCGCAGCAAGCCCGAACACAGACGCCTCGCCTAACACGGCGAGCAAGGGGGAACAGCCATGAGTCAGCAGCAGAGCAACATGGACTGGATGCTCAAGGACCTGGCCGAAAGCGTTCCGCAGACCCGCCACGTCATCGTCCTGTCCGCCGACGGCCTGCGCATGGCCCAGTACGGCACGGAGACCGACACCGCCGACCGGCTCGCCGCCGCCTGCGCCGGACTCCAGAGCCTCGCCGGCGCCGTCGCCGCCGAACTCCCGCACAGCAGCGGCCGGATGCGGCTCGTCGTGATCGAGATGGACGGCGGGTTCTTCTACCTGATGGCGGCCGGCGCGGGCGCCTACCTGGCCGTCCTGGCCGACGAGGGAGTCGACGCAGGCCTGATGGGCCAGCGCATGCGCGACCTGGTCGCCCGTATCGGCGAGCACCTGAGCAGCCCGCCGCGGGCCGGAGACGCCTCCGGAGCCACCGCGCCCGGGGGAGGGCTGACCGCGTGAGCAACCCGGGCCGGGACTGGGAAGACGGCACTCCCGAGCGGCTCTACGTGATCACGGGTGGGCGGAGCGGACCGGTGTCCCCGGTCCCGCTCGACCTCGTCACCCTGATCATCGCCAAGTCGGGGCCCAGGCCCGGGATGCAACCCGAGCACGCAGCGATCATGAGGATGTGCAGGTCACCGCTGTCGGTGGCCGAGATCTCCGCGTACCTCGCGCTGCCGGTCAGCGTGGTCACCGTCCTGCTGGGCGACCTGGTCACCGCCGGCCACGTGCTCTCACGCCCGCCCGTCGCCCCCGCCAAACTCCCCGACCTGGCACTGATAGAGGCAGTCATCGATGGACTACGCAAGCTCTGAGCCGCCGCCCACGGCCCCCCACCGCGGTCATCCCCCGGCCGGCCCCCGGAGCGAGGACGCCCTCCCCGCCACGGCGGCGGCCGCCGTCAAGGTGGTCATCGTCGGCGGCTTCGGCGTCGGCAAGACGACCCTGGTCGGCTCCGTGAGCGAGATCCGCCCGCTCACCACCGAGGAGACGATGACGCAGGCAGGCGTCGGAGTCGACGACACGGCCGGGGTGGAGCGCAAGACCTCCACCACCGTGGCCATGGACTTCGGCCGCATCAGCATCAACGAGGAACTGGTGCTGTACCTCTTCGGCACCCCCGGACAGCAGCGCTTCTGGTTCCTGTGGCGCGGACTGTTCGAGGGCGCCCTCGGCGCGGTGGTCCTGGTCGACACCCGCCGGCTGGAGGTCAGCTTCGACGTCATCGGGCGCCTGGAGGAGCGCGGTGTGCCCTTCGTCGTCGCCGTCAACGCCTTCCCCGACGCGCCCGAGCACCCGCTGGAGGAGCTGCGCGCCGCGCTCGACCTGCCCGAGTCGGTCCCGCTCGTCGTCTGCGACGCCCGCCGCCGCGACTCCAGCCGCGACGTCCTCATGACCCTGATGCGCTACCTGCACTCCCTCGCCGCAACCCCGGAGGCCCGGTAGGCGCGCCCGTCCGGCCGGAAGGGCGCCGGGTCGCGGCGGAGGCGTGTCCGGCGCCCCTATGATGCGAACATGCGTACGAACGAGGGGGAGGGGCGGCCCTCCCTGACAGCCGAACTGACCGGTGCCGAGTTGCAGCGCTGGTACTGGACACTGGCCGAGCTCACCGCGCTCGCCCGGGCCATGGGGCTCTCCTCCGGCGGCGGCAAGGCCGCCGTGACCGCGCGGCTGGCCGCCGCACTCGACGGCCGCCCGGCCGCCGAACCGGTCCGGCCCGCCCCCCGCAGGGCGGGCCGGCAGCTCGCCGCGCCCGTCGACGGCCGTACGGCCATCCCGCCGGGCCAGCGGTGCAGCCAGGTCCTCAGGGAGTTCTTCACCCGCGAGATCGGGCCGTCCTTCCACTTCGACGCAGCCATGCGGGACTACATCGCCCAGGGAGCCGGCCGCACCCTCGCCGAGGCCGTCGCCCACTGGCACACCACCCGCACCGCCGCCGCCCGACCCCAGGAGATCGGCGGCCAGTTCGAGTTCAACCGCTTCCTGCGCGACTGGCACGCCCGCCACCCCGGCAGGCCCCGCGCCGAGGCCCTGGCCGCCTGGCGGGCCCACCGCTCCCGCCCCCGCAGCCGACCGTCCATACTGGCTGCCGTGAACAGCGAAGACGCCGCCGACCACATCCTGGCCCACCGGCAGGGGCGCACCGGGGTGGTCACCCTCAACCGCCCCCGGGCCCTGAACGCCCTCACACACCCCATGGTGCTGCGCATGGAGGAGGTCCTCCGCGCCTGGGCGGACGACCCGGAGGTGGAGCAGGTCCTCGTCCGCGGCGCCGGCGACCGCGGCCTGTGCGCGGGCGGCGACATCCGGGCCATCCACGACGACGCCAAGGCGGGCACCTCCGCCTCGGCCGCCTTCTGGCGCGACGAGTACCGGCTCAACGCGCTCATCGCCCGCTACCCCAAGCCGTACGTCGCCTTCATGGACGGCATCACCATGGGCGGCGGCGTCGGCGTGTCCGCCCACGGCAGCGTCCGCATCGTCACCGAGCGCTCCCGCGTCGCCATGCCGGAGACCGGCATCGGCTTCGTCCCCGACGTGGGCGGCACCTGGCTGCTCTCCCGCGCCCCCGGCCGGCTCGGCACCCACCTCGCGCTCACCGGCTCGGCCGTCGGCGCCGCCGACGCGCTGCTGTGCGGCCTCGCCGACCACCACGTGCCCGCGGAACGCCTCCCCGACCTGGCCGCCGCCCTCGCCGAGGCCCCCGCCCGCGAGGCCGTCGCGCGGTTCGCCACCGAACCCGCCCCGGGCGTCCTCGCCGCCCGGCGGCACTGGATCGACCGCTGCCACGCCGCCGACACCGTCGAGGAGACCCTCGACCGGCTCCTCGCCGAGGACGACCCGGCCGCGAAGGAGGCCGCCGAGGCGCTCCTCGCCAAGTCGCCGACCGCGCTGAAGGCCACCCTCGCCGCGATGCGCCGCACCGCCGCCCTCACCTCGCTGGAGGAGGCCCTCGCCCAGGAGTACCGGGTCTCCTGCAACGCCCTGCGCTCACCCGACCTCGTCGAGGGCATCCGCGCCCAGGTCGTCGACAAGGACCGCACCCCGCGCTGGAACCCCGCCGCGCTCGCCGACGTGTCCGACGCCGACGTGGCCCGGTTCTTCGAGCCGCCCGCCGACGCGGCCGCGGCGGATCAGCGGTAGCCGGCGGTGTCCGCCGGCAGGCCCGGATCCTGCACCTCGACCAGGTACCGCCAGGCGTCCGGCCGGCTCCCGTCCAGGTCCGTGAACCCGTACACCCGGGCGAGCTGCCCGCTGGAGAGCGACTGCCCGTTCCAGCGGGCGGCCTCCGGGTCGGCGGCGAGCGCGGCGACCGCCCGGCCCACGTACGCGGGGCTCTCCGAGATCGCGAAGTGCGGGACCCGCTCCAGTGCGTCCCGCCAGTTCGCCTCGGTCACCCCGAAGGTGTCGAGCATCATCTCCGAGCGCAGCCAGCCCGGCGTCAGCGCGACCGCCGTCGCCCCGCGCGGGCCCAGCTCGTGCCCCAGCGCGAACGCCATCCGCAGCACCGCCGACTTCGCGATGTCGTAGAAGAACGACACGCGGTACCGGCTCGCGTTGTACTCGGCGGTCCCGTCCGTCATCTCCACCACCAGTCCGCCCGGCCGCCGCAGCAGCAGCGGCATCGCGAAGTGGCTGGTGATGGCGTGGGTGTCGACGGCGAGCCGCAGCAGCCGCAGCCCGTTGTCCAGGTCGTGGTCCCACACGGTGCCGTCCCACTCGAACAGCAGCTCGCCGCCCCAGATGTCGTTCACCAGCACGTCCAGGCGCCCCTGTTCGGCGTCGATCCGCCGGACCAGGGCCTCCACCTGCTCGGGCACCAGGTGGTCGGCGACGACCGCGATTCCCTTCCCGCCCGCCGCCGTGACCAGCTCCGCGGTCTCCTCCACCGTCTCCGGCCGGTCGTACTCCGAGCGCCGGCCGCGCGTGCTGCGCCCCGTCACGTACACCGTCGCGCCCTGCGCGCCCAGTTCGACCGCGATGCCGCGCCCCGCGCCCCGCGTCGCACCGGCGACCAAGGCGACCTTCCCGTCAAGCGTCTGCTGTGTCTGCGCCATGCCCCGACCCTATGCCGCCCCGCCCCATCCGGGGGGCACGACGTCCACGGCCACCGTGTGCAGGCCCGTCGCCCCGTCGGGCAGGACCGGGGCGCGGGCCGCCGTCTGCACGGCCCCCGTGCCGTCCACCGCCCGCACCTGGAGCGTGTGCCGCCCGGGGGATGCCTCCCACGGCCACGACCACAGCCGCCAGGTGTCCACCCCGTCCGCTGCGGCGAGCCGGGCCTGCTGCCAGGGGCCGCCGTCGACCCGCACCTCCACCCGGGAGATGCCGCGGTGCTGCGCCCACGCCACGCCGGCCACCGCGATCCGGCCCGCCACGGGCCGGGCGGACGGGCGGGGGGTGTCGATCCGGGACTGCGTCTTGACGGGCGCCCGCGCCGCCCAGGACCGGCGCACCCAGTACGCGTCGTACGCGGCGAACGTCGTCAGCCGCAGCTCCCGCAGCCACTTGCAGGCCGACACGTACCCGTACAGCCCCGGTACGACCATCCGGACGGGGAATCCGTGCGCGAACGGCAGCGGCTCGCCGTTCATCCCGACGGCGAGGAGCGCCTCCCGGCCGTCCATGACGGTCTCGACCGGCGTGCCCAGCGTCATCCCGTCCACCGACCGCGCCACCAGCTGGTCGGCAGGGCCGCCCTCCGACGGCGGCCGTACGCCGGCCTCGCGCAGCAGGTCGGCCAGGCGGACGCCGAGCCAGCGGGCGTTGCCCGCGTACGGGCCGCCGACCTCGTTCGACACGCACGTCAGGGTGATGTCGTGCTCCACGAGCGGACGTTGCAGCAGCTCGCGCAGGTCCAGTTCCAGCGGGCGGGCGACGCCCTCGCCGTGGATCCGCAGCCGCCACGCGCCCGCGTCCACCCGCGGCACCACCAGGGCGGTGTCCACCCGGTAGAACTCCCGGTTCGGGGTGAAGAACCGGGACGCCCCCGGCACCCGGGGGTCGACGCCGGGCGGAACCGGCGGCGCGGGCACCGCGGCCGGCGGCAGGACCAGCGCGGCCCGGGAGGCCGTGGCCTCGGCCGAGCCGTGCGCGCCGAGCCGGCGGCCGGCGTACCCGGCGACCGCCGAGGCGGCGAGGACGCCCGCCGCGAGCCGCCCGAAGCGGCGCCGGTCCATCGCCCGCGCACCGCCGGGCGGCGCACCCGCGGGACCGGGCCGGCGCAGGGCGCGGACGAGCCCGTAGAGCACCGCAGCGGCGGCGAGGGCCCCCGCCGCCGACGGCAGCGCGTCCTGCCAGGAGGCCCCGGCCGGCCCAGGGCGGCCGCCCCCCAGGAGCCCGACGCCCGCGGCGGCGGCCGCGCCGCCCGCGGGCGGTGCGCGGCGAGCACGCCGGCCGCCGCGGCGACCGCGGCGAGGACGAGCAGGATCCCGGCGGCCAGCAGCGGCTTGTCGGCGGTCCCGAACGTGCGGACCGCCCACTCCTTCACCGCCGCCGGGGCGAGGTCGACGAGCGTGCCTCCCACCGCGGCCACGGGGGCCGCCTCGGGGCGGACCGCCGCCGCGGCCAGCTCCGCCGCGGCCAGGCCCGCGCACGCCGCGAGCAGCCCGCAGGCGGCGCCCCCGAGGAGGAGGCGCCGCCGCCCGGATACCGTCTTCCCGCCCGCCATGTGCAGTCCGTCCGCCGACCGGCCACCCGACGCTTCCAGTGTCCCGCCGCGCGCTCCCTCCGGCGGCTCACACGCGCGGGTTGCCCTCCGCCGCGACGCGCTCGGCCGCCTGCCGGGCCACCGCCTCCAGCCGGTCCTCCGCGTCCGGTCCGCGGCCCTCGGCCGGGCCGGACAGGCGCGCGGCGAGCCCGCCGCGCTTGCGGAGCTCCACCACCCCGTCCGTCAGCAGCTCGACCGGATCGCCGGGCTGCGGCACGCCCGGCACCCGCCCGGCGCCCTCCCGGGACGGGTCCGGCACCCGCTCACCGGCGGCAGGCGGGGCCGGCGGCGGCGCGGCGGCCTCCCGGCCCTCGGCGGCCGGTGCCCCCTGCGCGGGGCCCTCCTGCCCGGACCGGCCGGGCCGCTCGTGTCCGGTGTGGGACATGCTCGCTGCACTCCTGCTCGTGTCATGCCGTCACGGCGTCGGAAGGGCGGCCGCCGGATCCCCCGGCGGCCGCCCCTGTTCGCTTCCGGGACAGTGAAGCGAGTGCCCGCCCCGTGCGGCGGGCGGATGCCGGGTTCTCCCTCCCCGGAGGAGCCCAATTCCCCCGAACGGGTGAAGCCGGTGCGGGTGTGCCCGGCTACCCTGCGGCCGCCAGCAGCCGGGCCACGCCGGAGGCGAGCGCGTACGGGTCCCCGGCCGGCCCCTGCGCCCCGGAGGAGTGCCGGGTGGTGCGCCGGGCCCACTCCTCCTCGAAGGCGTGCCAGTCGATCGCGCGCGGCGCGGTCCCGCCGACCAGGGCCTCCTCCAGCGAGGCGAAGTACGCCGCCCAGCGCGGCGCGTACAGCTCCCGAACCAGGCCGCCCCATTCGCGGTTCGCGTAGTCGTGCAGGAAGCCGCCCTCGCTGGTGCTGTGCCGGCCCCACACGCTCAGGATCGAGCGGGCGTCGTACTCGTACCGGTCCTGCTCCGCGCGGTCCGCGCCCCAGGAGCGGGCGGCGGCCAGCCAGGTGCCGAGCCGCAGGTTCGGGTCGGAGCCCGCCAGCGCGTCCAGCCGGCGCTCGGCGTCCTGCCAGGCGGCGGTCAGCTCGCGGAACGCGGCCAGGTCGCGGGCCGTGTACGCGGCGCGGATCCGCGGCAGCAGCACCCGCGAGTGGTTGGCGAGCGCCTGCCGGGCGGTGTCCACGAGGTCGAAGCGGTAGGCGCTGGAGCCGCGCAGCCGCGGATCCACCCTCAGGAGGTGGTCCAGCGCCCGGCGCACCGAATCGGCCGGATAGCGCATCGACTTGGGGCTCCAGTGCGCGGCCGCGGCCGCGGTCAGGCTCGGCCGGGCCGTGAACAGGCTGTCCTGGGACTCCGACCACAGCCCGGACGAGGTGCTGTAGGGCCCCTTGCGCAGCTCCTCCCAGGCCGCGGCCGCCTCCTTGTCGGGCCGCCCGTAGCGGCGGGCCGCGAACGCGGCGAACCACGCCCGGTGGTCGATCGGGCCCGGCTCCCAGGCGAGGTCCGTGAACAGGTCGAAGGCGGCCGGGTTGGTGCCGGTGGCCTCGGGCAGGTAGGCCGTGCCGCGCAGTGCGCTGTCCTCCTTGGCCCGCCACGCGCCGAACCGGTCCAGCCACACGGAGGTGTTGGCGCCGATGGTGGTGTGCCCGCCGAAGTTGTAGATCGTGCCGAGCGCGTACGGGGCGCCGCCCCAGCGGGCCTCGCGGTCCAGGCGGTTGTACCGGTCGGACAGGCCGTCCAGGATGAGCAGCTTCGAGGTGTCCGTCCCCGCGAGCAGCTCCTGGCGGGGGCTGTCCTGCCAGCCCAGCACCGCCCACAGCGCCCCGGGGTGCGCGGCGTGCAGGGCCGCCTGGACGGCGCCGGAGGCCGCCCGCACGTCCACCGGGCCGGCCGTGCCGCCCTCGTGGAGCGGGCTCATCCGGTACATGGTGCTGTCGCCGAACACCGCGCGCTGCTCGGCGTAGTAGCGGGCGGCCACCTCGGCGAACACCGGCGAGGACGGGTCCAGCCAGTCGGGCCGCTCGAAGCCCGCCCAGTCGCCCTGCGGCACCGTGGCCGCGCCCGGGTTGCGGGCGGCGAAGCCGGGCGGGACGGTCCCGTAGTAGCCGGGCAGGACCGGGGTCATGCCCAGGCCGCGGAGCTGCTCGGCGATCTTCCGGCCGACGGCGGCGCGCTCGCGCATCAGGCGCTCGGACACGGGCCCGCCGAAGCCGCTCAGGTTCTGCAGCAGCCACCAGCTCTGGTGGGCGGGGCCGGGGATCCACGCGCGCAGCTCCGCGGCGGTGTACCCGAAGTGCTGGAAGGTCCGGTGGTACGGGTACTCGGCGCCGACCTGCACGAACACCTCGTTGACGCCGTGCAGGGCGAGCAGGTCGATCTGCCGCTGGTGCTGCGCGAAGGTGCGGTAGGGGCCCGAGTAGCCGTCGTCGGTGTCGTTGAGGGCGTACCGGTGGGGCACCTGGGCGCTGCGGGTGACGGGTGCGGGCACCGCGGGCAGGCGGGCGGGCAGCATGCCGGTGCTCTCGCCCGGCCAGCCGATGTCGACGCCGGCGACGTGCTGGAGGTACCAGCCGACGCCGGTCAGCAGGGTCGCGCCGGTCGAGCCGCGGACGATGATCGCGCCGGTCCGTCCGGAGACGGTGAAGGTGTCCGGGCCGGCCGCCCGGTCGGGTACGAGGGTGAACTGGGCGGCGTGCCGCGGCAGCAGGCGCCGCAGGGCGGCCCGCGCGGGGCCGGCGTCGAAGGCGCGGGCCGCCTCCGCGCCCGCACGGTGCGGTGCGGGGGCCGAGGCGGCCCGGGCGGGGGCCGGGCCGGGGAGGGCGGCGGCCAGCGCGAGGGCGAGCAGCGCGGCGGGAACCGCCGCCAGGGTGCGGGTGCGGGAGGCGGGGCGGGGGGCCCGCGCGTGCGGGCGCGGCCCGCCGCGGCCCGCCGCCGGGCGTTCGGGGTGGTTCGTCATGGCTCCGTCGCTGCGGGAGGCGGGACACGGGTGGGCTCGGGGCGCCGGGCTCGGGGCGCCGGGCACGGGGTGGGGGGAGCGGGGCATCCGCCGGACGGCGCCGTCCGGCGGATGCCCCCGGCGGCCGCACCGCGGGGCACCTGCCCGGCGTACCGTCAGACCGGCAGTGACCAGGCCTGGTCGACCCGGTGGTCGCCGCAGTCGGCGAGCCGCAGGCGCTCGGCCGGGGCGTCCGCCGTGGCCGGCGGCGCGGGCGCGGTCAGGCAGAGCCGGTACGCCGCCGATACGAGGGCCCCGTCGCGGCGGTGCGTCCAGCGCTGTCCCGGCTGCCGGGGCGCGCAGCGCGCCAGTTCGACGAGGCCGTCGGCGCCCGCGGCCAGGCACTGGCCGGCCAGCCGGAGCGTCGCGTCGGGGGCGACGACCCACCGCTGGTCGGCGGCGGCCGTGCACCCGGCGAGGACGACCGCGCCGACGCCGGTGGTGTTGGCGCCGTCCGCGCACTTCACGCCGTCACCGGTGATCTGGCCGGTGGGGACGGCGTCCCCGCAGCCCTCGTGCGGGGTGAGCCGCCACACCGCAGTGTCGTGGCCGGCGAGCCTGCCCGTCAGGTTGGCGGCGACCTCCGTGCGGCCGCCGCTCCACAGGTCCTTGGCGGTCACCGTGCAGCCGTAGAGCCCGATGTCGGCGAGCGGGACCGAGATGTCGCGGGTGGCGGCGGACCGGTTGAGGACGGCGACGGCCCGGTCCCCGTTCGCCAGCGGCCGGGCCAGCACCTCGAAGGTGGCGTTCGCGGAGACCACCGCGCCCTGGCGGCCCATCGGGTCCTGGTCCAGGGCGATCAGGTCGGTGTTGCCGAGCGCGGCGAGCCCGCCGGGCGTGAGTGCGGAGACGTCGGAGGACAGGATGAACGGGGCGGCCATCATCGCCCACAGCGCGACCTGGCTGCGGCTCTCGGCGTCGGTCAGGCCGGGGGCGCCCGCGATGAGGAAGTCGGGGTCGTTCCAGTTGCCGGGGCCCGCGTACCGGCCGAGCCAGCGGTTGTACCCGTAGTTGCCGAGGACGGAGCTCCAGCGCGAGGCGGCCGGTGCGGCCGGGCTGTAGACCTTGATGTCCTTGCCCTCGCGCCACAGCTGCCCGGTCTCGCCGACCCAGTCGATGACCTTGTGCCAGTCGGCCGAGCCCCACTCGCCCTGCTGGAAGTAGGCCGGTGCGGACGCCGACAGCACCATGGGCCGGCCGCTGTCGCGCAGCGCGCGGGCCACCGCGTTGTAGGCGTCGCGGTAGGCCTGCTCCTTCGTCTTGCCGGGCGGCACCCACAGGTTGCAGCCGTCCATCTTGACGTAGTCGACCTTCCAGGACGCGAACAGCCGGGCGTCCCGGGCGTAGTGGTCGGGGCCGCCGCCGTCGGGGGAGCCGCTGCCGGGGTACTTCTCGCAGGTGAGTGAGCCGGCGTCCTGGTAGATGCCGAACTTCAGGCCCTTCGCGTGCAGGTACTCGCCCAGCCAGGCCATGCCGTGCGGGAACTTCTCCGTGTCCACGACGAGGTTGCCGTCCGCGTCCCGGCTCCTGGTCATCCAGCAGTCGTCGACGGTGACCGTGTCGTAGCCCTTGGCGGCCAGGCCGCTTGCGACGAGCGCGTCGGCGTTGGCGACGACCTTCGCCTCGTCGATGTCGCACATGTAGTGCGCCCAGTTGTTCCAGCCCATCGGCGGGGTCAGGGCGAGCGGCGTGTCCGAGGTCGCGGTGGGCTCGGCGGCCGCGGGGGCGGGGGCCAGCCCGAGGGCGAGCAGGGCGGCCGCGGTGAGGCAGGGGAGCGAGGCACGCAGGCGAGGCGGCACGGAGACTCCTTGCGAGGGGGCGGTGGTGCGCCCAGTGCAGCGGTGCGGCTACCCGCTGTCAACGCAAGCCGATGGTTTGTGCCGTGATGACCAGCAATATGGGTGTAGGGGCTGTCACACGATCGGGGACCCCACGGTTTTGTGACAGTGGCTGATGCGATGTATCGCATGCCCCGCAGATCACCCGCCCTGGACCGTGCGACCCCGTCGGCGATCGCCGAGGCCGCACTGCGGATCATCGACGAGGACGGCCCCGGCGCACTCAGCTTCCGCGTCCTCGCCGAACGGCTCGGCGTCTCCCACGCCACCGTCCAGCGCCGCTGCACCGACCTCGCGGGCCTGCTGGACCTGTGCACCGACCACCTCGCGCGCCGCCTGCCCGAGGTACCCGCCGGAACCGGCTGGGCCGAGGCCGCGGAGCTCCGCTTCACCGCCCTCTACCGGCTGCTCGTCGCCCACCCCGGGCTGCTGGTGCTGCGCGGGAGCCGCCCGTGGACCGGCCGCGAGCTGCTGGCCCGGCTCGTCGAGCCCTCCCTCGCGGACAGTACGGCCGCCGGGATGGACCCCGCCGAGGCGATGGCCGTCTACCGGGGCATGTACCTGCTCACCCTCGGCTGCGCCGCCTTCGTCGACCACCGCGACCCGGCCGCCGCCACCGCCGCCTCGCGGACCGCCATCGCCGCCCTCGACCCGGAGGAGTTCCCCGTCCTGACGGGCGCCCTCCCCCGGGTCCTGCCCGTCCTCACCGACCACGCCGTGTACGCCGCCGCCCTGCGCCGGCTGATCGACGCCGCGCGGCCCGACACCCCGCAGCAGTAGCCCCGGCGCCGCCCCGCCCCCCCAGCGAAAGGGATCCGCCCCCGTGGAGAAGCAGCTCGACCCGGCGGCCGTCCGCGCCGCCGCCGCCCGGATCGCCGGGGCCGTCCGGCCCGCCGCCGTGGCGCCCGCCGGCGGGGGCGTCTGGTACGCCCTGGAGTACCTCCAGCACACCGGCTCCTTCAAAGCCCGCGGCGCCCACAACTTCCTGGCCGCGCACCGCGCCGCCGGGACGCTTCCCGATGCGGGAGTCGCCATCGCCTCGGGCGGCAACGCCGGCCTCGCCTGCGCCTGGGCGGCCCGCGCCCAGTCCGTACCCGCCACCGTCTTCCTGCCGGCCACCGCGCCCCGGATCAAGGTGGACCGGCTGCGCGGCTACGGCGCGGACGTCCGCCTCGTCGGCGAGCGGTACGCCGAAGCGCAGGCCGCCTGCGCGGAGTTCGCGGCGCGCAGCGGCGCCCTCGCCTCCCACGCGTACGACCACCCCCTCATCGCGGCGGGCGCCGGAACCCTGCTGGAAGAAGTGCGGGCCGCCCTGCCGGGCCTGGACGCGGTCGTCGTCGCCGTCGGCGGCGGCGGACTGCTCGCCGGGGTCGCCACCGCCGCCCGGGAGCACGGCGTGCGCGTCACCGCCGCCGAACCGGAGGGCTGCCGGGCCCTGTCCGCGGCGCTGGAGGCGGGCCGGCCCGTCGACGTCCCGGTGGACTCGGTGGCCGCCGACTCGCTGGGGGCCACCCGCGTCTCCGCGGACGCCCTGGCCGCCGCCCGCGCCGGGGGAGTCCGCTCGGTCCTCGTGCCCGACGCCGCGATCACCGCGGCCCGGCGGAGGCTGTGGGAGGAGCACCGGATCGTCGTCGAGCCGGGCGCCGCGACGGCCCTGGCCGCCGTACGGGCCGCCCCCGAACCGCTCGGCGAGCGCGTCGCCGTGGTGCTGTGCGGGGCCAACACGGATCCGTCGGACCTGGCCGCCGGGAGCTGAACGGGACCGCCCCGTACGGCAGTCCGCCCCCGCCGACGCGACGATCGTTGCGCCGACCTGCGACTTTCGGGGACAGCGCGGCTGCCTTCCCTCCTGCGAAAGTCCTCGTGTCAGAAGGAAACACCCCCACGGCACGCGGAAGACGCACGGAGGAACGGGCATGGCACGGCGCAAGGGATGTCTCATCGGCTGCGGAGTGGCGCTGGTCATCGGCATCGCCGGCGCGGTCGCGCTGGCGTTCGGGCTCACCAAGGTGGTCGACGCCGCGAACAAGACCATGATCGACCCGTCGGTGTACGCCGCCGTGCAGGTCGGCGACGCGGAGGACGCCGTCCGCGCCAAGCTGCCGTCCGGCGACTCCTTCATCAAGGACGCCCTCAAGACCGGCGGCCCGGCCGAGCCCGCGGGCAGCACCTGCTCCTGGTTCGTCAACGGCGAGGGCGAGTCGGCCGGCGAGACCGTCTACCGCCTCTGCTTCAAGGACGGCAAGCTCGCCGAGAAGGTCCAGTACCCGCTCCAGTAACCGCCGGAGCGGCCCGGTCCGGCCCGCACCCCGGCGGGGCGCAGGCCGGCCCCGGCTATCTGCCGAACGACAGCAGTGCGTGGTGGACGAGTCCGGGCTCCGGGCTCTTCACCCGCCCGTTGAGCAGGAACAGCCGTCCGCCGGCCCACGCCGTGTGCGCGCCGTGCGGGAAGAAGACCTGCTGCGCCCCCGCCGCTCCGGCCGGGCTCTGCAGGAACACCTCCAGCGAGCCGTCCGCCGGCTTCAGCGCGGCCATGGCCCCCGCCGCCCTGCCTTCGGGCCACAGGTAGGCGACGACCTTGCCGTCCTCCAGGGCCGTCGGCCAGATCCGGCGGCCGTCGGGGGCCTTCGCCCGCCACTTCTCCTTGCCGGTGGCGAGGTCCACGGCGACGACGTGGTCGGTGAGGTCGATGCCCAGTTCGCGGCCCGGGGCGCCGCCGGCGAGGTACAGGGCGCCGGCGTCGGCCACGGCAGCGGGGCAGTCCCCCAGGGCGCCGCTGCCGTCGCCCCACCCGTTGCACCGCTTGTCGGTCCCGAACGGCGCCTCGCCGTGCGAGCGGACCTTGCCGTCCGCGGTGAACGCGGTGAGGCTCCACGCCTTGCGGCCGCTGTGGTAGGCGGCCGCGACCAGCGGGTCGGAGGACAGGACCCGGCCGACGGTCCAGCCGCCCTCGAACGTGTGGCCCCACTTCGCGGCGCCCGTGGCCGGGTCGACCTCCTCCAGCAGGGACCGCCCCGCTCCCGGGGCGCCGCCCGGGTCGGGGCACCGGCGGACGAGGACCAGCCGGGCGCCGCCGCCGAAGGCCACCGGGTAGCAGCCGCCCGTCTTGGAGGTCCCGAAGAGCTTCCTGCCGTCCGTGGCCGAAAACCCGCTCATGACGGCCGACCGGGCGACGGCCACGGTGTCGCCCGACACCGCCATCTGCAGTTCCAGCGGCCGGTCGTAGTCGTTCTCCTGCGGCACCGGGGCCTTCCAGCCCGCCTTGCCCGCCGCGAGGTCGATCTGCCGGAGCGCGTTGCAGTGCGTGGTCGGCCCCTGGCCCTCCCGCACCGCGACGACGAGCTTCCCGCCGGCCGCCGGCTCCTTCGGCACCCCGCACAGCGGGGTCTCCAGCTGCACCTTCCACTTCTCCCGGCCGTCGGCCGCCCCGTACCCGGCGATCTCCTTGTCCATGGCCCGGACCACCACCTCGCCCACGCGCCACGGGCCGTACTGCCGGGCGCCCGCCCCGGCGACCTCCACGCGGTTCTCGACCAGCCAGATCGGGGCCTCGCCGGGCTTGATCCCGGCGTTGGGGTCGACGGTGTCGGGTCCCGTGCCGGTCCCCTTGCCGTCGCCCTTGTCCACGGAAGCCGAGGGGGAGGCGGGCGGCGACGCGGACGCCCCGCCGCCCGCGGACGGTTCCGGTTCGCCGCCCCTGCCGCCGAGGACCGCCCAGCCGAACCCGGCGACGGCGAGCGCCGCCGCGGCCAGGGCCGCGACCACCGCGGCCCGCTCGCCCCGCATCCCGTGCCGGGAGACCGGTACGGGCGCCGCGGGGGCGTACGGCTGCGGCGCCGGGCCGAAGCCGGGGGGCGCCGACGGCTGCTGCGGAGGGACGTCGGGCCGGGGCGGCTCACCGAGATCACGACCGGTCATGGGAAGAGTGTGGCCGGTGGGGCGCCCGCAGGGGACGGCATTTCCGGACTTCCCCCGGCCGGCGGCGGACCGGAGCCGCCCTGATGAAGTCAAAATGCGGCGCCGGGCCGCCTCCCGCTCCGCACGGCGGCAGTCCGCCCGGAACACCCGCCTCATCCGCATCAGTCCAGGCCGCCGCCCTCTGACCCGGCCGCCCCGCGGACCCCCGCGGCTGCCCGGGCCGCCGTACGGGGCACGGCTCCCCGGCCACCCCGCGCGGGGCCGCATTGACGCGGTCCGCAGCGGGGTCCAGCGTGGGCCCGCGCTCCGGCAGCGAGGCCGGAACTCCCCTAAGGCGGCCGACGATGAACCGTTCGCACCTGCCCGCACGCCCGCCCCGCCCCCGCCGCACAACCGCCCGCGCCGCACTCCTGGCCGGCGTCCTCCTCGCCGCCGGCGCGTGCGGGCTCGACGGCGCACCCGACGGCGGCGAGACCCGCCGCACCGGAAAGGCCTCCGGCGAGATCACCTTCCGCACGCTCCAGCTCAAACCCACGTACACGGCGTACGTGCAGGGCGTCGTCGACGCCTTCGAGGCGGAGCACCCCGGCGTCCGCGTCCGCTGGGAGGACGTCCCCGGCGGCGGCTACAACGAGAAGCTCGTCGCCGACGCCCAGGCGGGCGCCCTCCCCGACGTCGTCAACCTCAACACCGACTCCTTCCAGCTCCTTGCCGACCGCGGCCTGCTCGCCGACGTCGCCGCCCTCGACCCCGGCGCCGCGAAGGAGTACATCCCCGGTGCCTGGGAGCAGTTCAAGCTCCCCGGCCGCGGCGACAGCGTCTTCGCCTACCCCTGGTACGTCACCCCGGAGATCCTCACCTACAACCAGGAGCTCTTCCGCGCCTCCGGCCTCGACCCGGACCGGCCGCCGACCACCGTCGAGCAGTTCTTCGACCACGCCGACCGGATAGCGGAGCGCTCCGGGGGCCGGTACGCGGCCTTCATGGCCGACCCCAAGGGCAGGCTCCCCGGCGACTGGCAGAAGATGGGCGTCCCGATCCTCAACGCAGCCCGGGACCGGTTCGCGTTCGACACCCCCGAGGCCGTCGCCTGGGTCGAGCGGATGAAGTCCCTGTACGCCAAGGGGGCCATGCCGAAGGAGTCGCTCCTCACCTCCGACGACGTCAACCAGCTGTACGGCAGCGGAAAGCTCGTCTTCGGCCCCGGATCCCCCGGCTTCGTCCGCGACATCAAACAGAACGCCCCGCAGGTCTACGCCGACACCCGGGTCGCCGGCGCCGTCACCGGCAGGCTCGGCCACATCGGCATCTACGCCCAGTCCCTCGGGATCCGCAAGAGCACCCGCCACCCGGACGCCGCGATCGCGTTCGCCCGGTGGGTGACCAACGGGCCCAACCAGGTCGAGTTCTCCCGGAACGCGACCGTCTACCCCTCCAGCGCGCAGGGCCTCGCCGACCCCCGCTTCGCCGACCGCGGGGACGGCCGCGACGCCGACACGGTCGCCCGGGCGGTCGGCGCCGAGCAGCTGAAGACCGCCGCCCTCGACGCCAACACCCCCGTCGAATGGACCAACCAGGTCGGCGACGCCGTGGTCCGCGAGGTGCAGAAGGCGATCAAGGGCGAGCAGGACGCCGCGACCGCCGTGCGCAGGGCCCAGGAGGAGGCCGACAAGCTGCTCGCCGACGCGGCCCGCAGGTGACCCGCGGAAGCCGGCGGCCCGCCGGCCCGCGCACCGCGGGGGCGGCGGCGCGCGGGCCCCTCCACCGCCGGTGGTGGAGCCCGTACCTGTTCCTCGCGCCCGGCCTGGCGGCGGTGGCGCTGTTCGGCCTGTGGCCGTTCGCCAACACCGTGGTCCTGTCGTTCACCGACGCCCGCATCCTCACCGGCGGCGGCTTCGTCGGCCTCGGCAACTACCGCCGGGCGCTCGCCGACCCGGACTTCTGGACCGCCGCGGGAAACAGCGTCCTGTACCTGCTCGTCGTCGTGCCGTGCCTGGTGCTGCTGCCGCTCGCGCTGGCCGTGCTGGTGCAGGCCAGGGTGCCCGGCATCGGGTTCTTCCGCTCGGCGTACTACACGCCGGTGATCGCCTCGGCCGTCGTCGTCGGCCTCGTCTGGCAGTGGGTGCTGCGCAGCGACGGCCTCGTCAACACGGTCTTCCTGAGGCTCCGGATCGTGTCGGAGCCGGTGCCGTTCCTGACGGACAGCACGATGCTGCTGGTCTCCGCGATGCTCGTCACCGTGTGGAAGGGGCTCGGCTACTACATGGTCTTCTACCTGGCGGCCCTCGGGAACGTCCCCGCCTCCCTCCACGAGGCGGCCGCCCTGGACGGCGCCGGCCCCGTCCGCCGCTTCGTCCACATCACCGTCCCGCAGGTGAAGCCGATGATGCTGCTGGTCGGCACCCTCTCCGCCGTGTCCGCGCTGCGCGTCTTCACCGAGGTCTACATCCTCGGCGGCGAGAGCGGCGGCCCGGGCGGCGGCGCCCGCACCCTGCCCTTCCTCATCCGCCAGGTCGGTCTCGGCTTCGCCGGCGAGACCGGCTACGCCTCGGCGATCTCCCTGCTGCTGTTCCTGCTCACCCTGGCCTTCAGCCTGCTCGGCCGCCGCCTGGCGAGGGGGGACGAGACGTGATGCGCACCCGGCACGCGGCCCGCCGCGCGGCGGTGCTCGCCGCCCGGTACGCCCTCCTCCTGGCCGTGCTCGCCCTGATGGCCGGGCCGCTGGCCTGGCAGTTCCTGACCTCGTTGCGCGGCCGCACCGAGAACGTCTACCACGGCGTCCTGCCCTCGCAGCCGACCCTCGACAACTACGTCCGCGTCGCCGAGTCGTTCCCGCTGCTCCAGTACACCGGAAACACGCTGGTCGTGGCAGCCCTCGCCGTCGCCTCGAACGCGGTGTTCGCCGCGATGGGGGGCTACGCGCTCTCCCGGGCCGGGTGGCCGGGCCGCCGCACCGTGTTCACCGTGCTCGTGGCGACGCTGATGTTCCCGTTCGAGTCCGTCATGGTCTCGATGTTCCTCACCATCCGCGGCATGGGGCTCGTCGACACCCTCGTCGGGGTCTGGCTCCCGGGGGCCGTCTCCGTCCTCAACATCCTGATCATGCGGTCGGCGTTCCTGGCCGTGCCGCAGGAGATCGAGGAGGCCGCCGTCCTCGACGGGGCCGGCGAGTGGACCCGCTTCACCCGCGTCTTCCTCCCCGCCGCGAAGGGCTCCCTGGCCGTCGTGTGCCTGACCAGCTTCATGGGTGCCTGGGACGACTTCCTCTGGCCGCTGCTCGTCCTCACCGACAGCGACCACTACACCCTCCAGCTCGGCCTGAAGACCCTCGCCGGCGCCACCACCACCAACGACCAGCGGATCATCGCCGCCGGTGCGATGGCCGCACTGCTGCCGATGGTGCTGCTCTTCTTCGCCCTCCAGCGTTTCTTCTTCAAGGGGGTGGGCGAGGGAGCGGTCAAACTCTGACCGCCGCCCGCCCGCCGCCCGGCCGTACCTCCCGCCCCGCCCCGTCCCGTCCGCCTCCCTGGAGCCGCCGTGCACGACGACCGCAGCATCACCGAGCACCGCCTGCGCCGGACCCTCGCCGAGCGCATCAAACCCGCCGTGTACTCCCGGCCCGTCCCCCTCGCCGTCGAGCGCTGGGACGCCCCCGGCGAGCCGGTGCCCGTCGCCGAGGGCCTGGCGGCCCCGTACGCCCCCTGCGCCGTCGGCGACGCCTGGGGGCCGGCCTGGGGCACCACCTGGTTCAAGGTCAGCGGCAGTGTGCCCGGCGACTGGGCCGGGCGCACCGTGGAGGCCGTCCTCGACCTCGGATTCGACCGGATGATGCCCGGCTTCCAGTGCGAGGGCCTCGTCCACCTCGCCGACGGCAGCGAGGTCAAGGGCCTCAACCCGTACAACGACTGGGTGCGGGTCGCCGACCGGGCTGCCGGCGGCGAGCGGATCGAGTGGTACGTCGAGGCCGCCGCGAACCCGGTCCTCGTCGAACACGCCCCCACCTCCGAGGGCGACAGGCTCACCAGCGGCGCGCAGCCGCTCTACCGCCTCGCCCGGATGGACCTGGCCGTCTTCGAGGCGGAGGTCTGGGAGCTCGTCCAGGACCTGGAGGTCCTCCACGACCTGATGGTGCAGCTCGCCGCCGACGACGCCCGCCGGTACGCGATCCTGCGCGCGCTCGACGCGGCCCTCGACGAGGTGGACCCCGACGACGTGCCCGGCACGGCCGCCGCGGCGCGAGCCCGGCTGGCCGGGGTGCTCGCCTCGCCGGCCGCCGCCTCCGCGCACCGGATCAGCGCCGTCGGCCACGCGCACATCGACTCGGCCTGGCTGTGGCCGCTGCGCGAGACGGTCCGCAAGGTCGCGCGGACCGCCTCCAACGCGGTCTCCCTCATGGACGGCCACCCCGGCTTCGTCTTCGCCATGTCCCAGGCCCAGCAGCTCGACTGGATCAAGACCCACCGGCCCGCACTGTTCGAGAGGATCAAGAAGAAGGCCGCGGAGGGCCGCTTCGTGCCGGTCGGCGGCATGTGGGTCGAGTCCGACACGAACATGGTCGGCGGGGAGGCCATGGTCCGGCAGTTCCTGTACGGGAAGAAGTTCTTCCTGGACGAGTTCGGCATCGAGACGCGCAACGTGTGGCTCCCCGACTCCTTCGGCTACACCGCCGCCATGCCGCAGATCATCCGCCTGTCCGGCTCGCAGTGGTTCCTGACGCAGAAGATCTCCTGGTCGCAGGTGAACGCCTTCCCCCACCACACCTTCCTGTGGGAGGGCATCGACGGCACCCGCGTCTTCACCCACTTCCCTCCCGTCGACACCTACAACGGCGACCTCGGCGGGGCCCAGCTGGCCCACGCGGCCCGCAACTACCGCGAGAAGGGCCGCGGCACCCGCTCCCTCGCCCCCTTCGGCTGGGGCGACGGCGGCGGCGGGCCGACCCGCGAGCACCTCGCCCGGGCCGCCCGCCTGCGCGACCTCGAAGGCTCCCCGCGCGTCGAGGTCGAGGCGCCCGACGCGTTCTTCGAGAAGGCCCGCGCCGAATACCCCGACGCCCCCGTCTGGGCCGGGGAGCTCTACCTGGAGCTGCACCGCGGCACCTACACCTCCCAGGCCAAGACCAAGCAGGGCAACCGGCGCAGCGAGTCCCTGCTGCGCGAGGCGGAGCTGTGGGCGGCCACCGCCGCCGTGCGGGTGCCGTCGTACGCCTACCCGTACGAGGAGCTGGAGCGGATCTGGAAGACGGTGCTGCTGCACCAGTTCCACGACATCCTGCCCGGATCGTCCATCGCCTGGGTGCACCGCGAGGCCCGCGCCGCGTACGCCCGGATCCACACCGAGCTGCGTGCGATCACCGTCGCGGCGCAGGCCGCGCTCGCCGGGGAGGGCGACACCGGGCTCGTCTTCAACTGCGCCCCGCACGCCCGCCGGGGCGTGCCCGCGGGCGGCGCCGGGGTGCCGGAGCCGCCGGCCGGGCGGGTGTCCCTGCGGGACCGGCCGCAGGGCGGGTACGTCCTGGAGAACGGGCTGCTCCGGGTGGAGGTCGACGGGCGCGGCCTGATCACCTCCGCCGTCGACCTCGCGGCCGGCCGCGAGGCGGTGGCCCCGGGTCAGGCCGCCAACCTGCTCCAGATCCACCGCGACCTGCCGAACATGTGGGACGCCTGGGACGTCGACGCGTTCTACCGCAACCACGTCACCGACCTCGCGGACCACGACTCCCTGGCCGCCGAGCAGCACGGCCCGGACGCCGCGGCGGTCCGTGTGGAGCGCTCCTTCGGCCGGTCCCGGGCCACCCAGTGGATCACCCTGCGGGCGGGCGCCCAACAGGTCGACCTCGTCGCCGAGGTCGACTGGCACGAGAGGGAGAAGTTCCTCAAGGCGGCCTTCCCGCTGGACGTCAAGGCCGAACGGACCGCCTCCGAGACGCAGTTCGGGCACGTGTACCGGGCCACCCACACCAACACCTCCTGGGAGGCGGCCAAGTTCGAGATCTGCGCCCACCGCTGGATCCACGCAGGGGAGCCGGGCTGGGGCGCCGCGCTCCTCAACGACTCCACGTACGGCCACGACGTCACCCGCGACGTGCGGCCCGACGGCGGGCAGACCACCACGGTCCGGCTGTCCCTGCTGCGGGCGCCCCGCTACCCCGACCCGGAGACCGACCAGGGCCGGCACACGCTGCGGTACGCGCTGGCGCCGGGGGCCGGGATCGGCGACGCGGTCCGCGAGGCCCGCTTCCTCAACCTGCCCGAGCGCACGGTGCCCGGCGCCGGCCCCGTCGCCCCGCTGGTCTCGGTGGCGGCCGCGGGCGGCCCGGCGGGCGGCGCGGTGGTCGTGGAGGCGGTCAAGCTGGCGGAGGACCGCAGCGGCGACGTCGTGGTCCGCCTGTACGAGTGCCTCGGCGGCCGTGCCGCGGCGGTCCTCACGGCGGACTTCCGGCCCGTGGCCGCCGTCGAGAGCGACCTGCTGGAGCGGCCCCTCGACGGCACCGCGGTCGGCCCGCCGGCGGCGGACGGGTCGGTGCCGCTGGCGCTGCGCCCGTTCCAGATCGCCACGGTCCGCCTGCGCCGCGCCTGACCGCGGCCGGCCGCCGGGTGTGGGTTCCGCCACAGCCGGCGGGCCGGCCGGCCCGCCGCGCCGGGGGAGTGGCCCCGGCCCGGTTATGCACCTAGTTGCAAAAGGGGGGCCTCCTCGCTACAACAGGTTCCATCCACCCCCGCGCGAGGAGGCGCCCCCATGAGTTCCCAGAGCCGGTACCCGCACCTGCTGAGCCCCCTGGACCTCGGATTCACCACCCTGCCGAACCGCGTGGTCATGGGCTCGATGCACACCGGCCTGGAGGAGCACGAGGGCGGCTTCGAGCGCCTCGCCGCCTTCTACGCCGAGCGCGCCCGCGGCGGCGCCGGCCTGATCGTCACCGGCGGCATCGCCCCCAACGACGCGGGCCGGCCCTTCGAGGGCGGCTCCCGCCTCACCACCAAGGAGGAGGCCGCCGAGCACCGGGTGATCACCGAGGCGGTGCACGCCGAGGGCGGGAAGATCGCCATGCAGATCCTCCACTTCGGCCGCTACGCCTACCACAAGGACCTGGTCGCCCCCAGCGCGCTCCAGGCGCCCATCAGCCCCTTCGTCCCGAACGAGCTGACCGGCGCCGAGGTCGAGCAGACCGTCGAGGACTTCGTCCGCGCCGCCCGCCTCGCCAGGCTCGCCGGCTACGACGGCGTCGAGATCATGGGCTCCGAGGGCTACCTGATCAACGAGTTCACCGCCGCCGCCACCAACCGCCGCGAGGACCGCTGGGGCGGCTCGTACGAGAACCGCGTGCGCTTCCCCCTGGAGATCGTCCGGCGCACCCGCGAGGCCGTCGGCCCCGACTTCATCCTGATCTACCGCCTCTCCATGCTCGACCTGGTCCCCGGCGGCTCCACCCTCGACGAGGTCGTCCACCTCGCCAAGGAGGTCGAGGCCGCAGGCGCCACCATCATCAACACCGGCATCGGCTGGCACGAGGCGCGCATCCCCACCATCGCGACCTCCGTCCCGCGCGGCGCCTACACCTGGGTCACCAAGCGGCTGATGGGAGCGGTGTCCGTCCCGCTCGTCACCAGCAACCGCATCAACACCCCCGAGAAGGCCGAGGAGATCCTCGCCGAAGGCCGCGCCGACCTCGTCTCCCTGGCCCGCCCCTTCCTCGCCGACGCCGACTTCGTCGCCAAGGCCGCCGCGGGCCGCCCCGAGGCCATCAACACCTGCATCGGCTGCAACCAGGCCTGCCTCGACCACACCTTCAGCGGCAAGATCACCAGCTGCCTGGTCAACCCCCGCGCCTGCCACGAGACCGAGCTCGTCCTCTCGCCCACCCGGCTCGCCAAGCGCGTCGCCGTCGTCGGCGCCGGCCCGGCCGGCCTCGCCTGTGCCGTCACCGCCGCCGAGCGCGGCCACACCGTCACCCTCTTCGAGGCCTCCGGCCACATCGGCGGCCAGCTCGACATCGCCCGCCGCATCCCCGGCAAGGAGGAGTTCGAGGAGACCATCCGCTACTTCGGCCACCAGCTCGCCGAGCAGGGCGTCGAGGTCCGCCTGAACACCGCCGCCGACCCGGAGCTCCTGCGCGGCTACGACGAGGTCGTCGTCGCCACCGGCGTCACCCCCCGCATCCCCGCCATCGAGGGCGTCGACCACGCCAAGGCCGTCAGCTACCTCGACGTCCTGCGCGACGGCGCCCCCGTCGGCGAGAACGTCGCGGTCGTCGGCGCCGGCGGCATCGGCTTCGACGTCGCCGAGTACCTCACGGACAGCGGCGAGGGCGCCTCCCAGGACCCGGAGGTCTACTTCCGCCACTGGGGCGTCGACACCTCGTACGCCGGCCCCGGCGGCCTGACCGCCCCCGACCGCCCGGCCTCCCCGCGCCGCGTCCACCTCCTCCAGCGCAAGACCACCAAGGTCGGCGCCGGCCTCGGCACCACCACCGGCTGGATCCACCGCGCCGAACTCAAGCACCGCGGCGTCGTGTCCGTCGCCGGCGCCTCGTACGACCGCATCGACGACGACGGCCTGCACATCACCGTCGACGGCGAGCAGCGCCTCGTCCCCGCCGACACCGTCGTCCTGTGCACCGGCCAGGAGCCGCGCCGCGACCTGTACGAGGAGCTGCGCGCGGCAGGCGTCGAGGCGCACCTGATCGGCGGCGCCGACGTCGCCGCCGAGCTCGACGCCAAGCGGGCCATCCGCCAGGGCACCGAACTGGCCGCCTCGCTCTGACCCGGGGGGATTGTGGCGGCCCCGCCGGGCCGCCACAATCTGCGGGTGACCCTGACACCGGCAGACGCAGACAAGGTCCTCAAGGACAACTTCGCCCCGTGGGTGCTGGCCCTGGGCCTGACCGTCGAGCAGACGGGCGACCGGCACGCCGTGCTGCGGCTGCCCTGGTCCGGGGAGCTCGCCCGGGACGGCGGCGGGCTGTCCGGACAGGCCCTGATGGCCGCGGCCGACACCGCCACCGTCATCGCGATCAGCGCCGCGCGCGGCGGGTACGGGCCGATGACGACCGTCCAGCAGTCGACGAGCTTCCAGCGGCCCGTGGCCGGCTCCGACGTGCTCATCGAGGTGCGGGTCACCAAGCTGGGCAAGCGGATGGCCTTCGCGGACGTCACGATGACTCCGGAGGGGGCGCAGGACCCGGCCGCGACCGCGTCGGCGGTCTACGCGCTCCTCGCCTGAGGCGTGGCGCCGGCCGCCCCGACCCCGTTGCCGCAGGATCCGGCGTGTTCTGCCTGCTCATCGCAGCCGCCGGGCTGCTGACGCCGCTCCGCTCGGCCCGGTCCGGCGGCCCGCCCGCCCCGGCCGCCCCGCCGGCCGCAGCCGGCCCCGGTCCGGGGGCCGCCGGCGGGGCGGGCGCGGACACCGGCGGGGCGAGGCAGGCGTGACGCCGGCCGGCCCGGGCGGGCCGGCCGGGCTCCGGGCCCGCACTCCGCTCGGGAGCACGGGACCGGCGTACGCCTGCGCGCCCGACGGCGCGCGGGCTCAGAACCGGAGCGGCGAGCCGCCCGGGAAGCGCTGCGGCGAGGACGGCACCAGCTCGGCGCGGCGCTCGCCCGCCGGAGCGTTCCGGCAGGTCACGTCCGCCGCGGGCAGGCCGCCGCCCGCCAGGTAGGCGTTGACCGTCGCGTTGACGCAGGACTCCGGCTCGAACATGTACACGCCGTGCCCCTCGCCGCCCTCGGCGAGCACCATGCGCGAGCCCGCGAGCGCCCGGTGCAGGGCCCGGCCGCTGTCCAGCGGGGTCTGGGAGTCCCACTCGTTCTGCACGGTCAGGACGTTCGCCCGGACGTTCGTCTTCGTGGGCGGTTCGATGGGCCGCTGCCAGTACGCGCACGGCTTGATGTTGGAGGCGAAGTCGCCGTACAGCGGGTACCTCGCCTTGTCGCGGGCGGCCTCACGGGCGTACTGCTCCGGGTAGCGCGGCCACTCCACGTCCCCGCACACCACCGCCCAGAACGCGGCGGTGCCGTTGTCAGACGCCGGCTCCGACGCCGGCCGGAGCAGACCGCGCTGCTCCGGGGTGAGGGCGGCGGGCCGGCCCTCCGCGGCGTCGACCAGCGCCCGGACGACGGGCGACGCCTGCGCGGGGTAGAAGAACAGCGCCCGCGCGGTGCGGATGTCGTCCCCCGTGAGCTTCTGCCCCTCGAAGTCGATCGGCTCGCGGTCCGCGCGGGCCACCAGGTCCCAGAACGTCCTGGACACCGCCCCGGGCGTCGCGCCCAGCCGGTACTCGCCGTCCCGCTCGGCAGCCCAACGCGTCCAGCGCGCGAACGCCGGCTCGGCCTCGGTCGCCCAGACCTGGATCATGCCGCGCCACGCCCGCTTCGGGTCCACGCCGCTGTCGAGGACGAAGCGGTCGGTGCGGGAGGGGAACATCTGCGAGTACACCGTGCCCAGGTACGTGCCGTACGAGTAGCCCACATAGCTGATCTTCTTCTCGCCCAGGGCAGCGCGGATCGCGTCCATGTCGCGCGCCGTGTTGCGTGTGGTGATGAACGGCAGCACCCGCCCCGACTTCTCGCGGCACTTGTCGGCGACCGCCTGCGCCCACGCGACGTCCGCCGGGAAGGTCTCCTCCTTGTACGGCCGGTTGAAGTCCTGCTCCTCGTCGGTCAGGCCGCAGGTGACCGGGCTGCTCGCCCCGACGCCGCGCGGGTCGAAGCCGATCACGTCGTACCGGTCGCGCACGTCCTTCGGCATCAACTCGTCCGCCATCAGCGGCAGGTCGAGGCCGGGGCCGCCGGGGCCGCCCGGGTTCATCAGCAGCACGCCGTGCCGCTTGGCCGGGTCGGCGCTCTTCATCCGGGATATCGCGATGTCGATGGTGCGCCCCTGCGGGCGCCGGTAGTCGAGCGGCACCTTGACGGTCGCGCACTCGTAGGAGGCCGGCTGCTCGGGGCTGCACCGCTGCCATGCGGGCTTCTGCGGGACGAACTCCGGGGTTCCGGCGGCCGCGGCCTGCGGGGCGGACAGCAGGGGGACGGTGGTGGCGAGCAGGCCTGCGGCGGCGAGCACGGGCGCGAGGCGTGTGATGTTCACGAAATGCCGTTTCCTCTCCGTGAAGTCGGTGGGCCCACCACCCTGTTGCACGGACAGGTCCGGGCGAATCATCCCGGAGGGCCGCCTCCTGTGCGCCTCTCGGACGAGCAAGGATCCGGACAACTGGCCGACACACCGCCTGATTCGGGCCGCGGCCCGCGGCCCGGCGGACGCCCGGCGGCGGCCCGCGGCGCGACGGCGCAGGCTGCGCGGTGCGCAGTCCGGCCCCGGCGCGGTCGGCCGCCTCCGCGGGCATGGGCCGAGCGGCGTACGACGTACGGGGGACCCCGGCGCGGGGTCCGCGGTGCCTCCTCGGCCCCGGACTCCGTCGTACGGCCGAATCCGGGCGCGGCTGGGGCTGCCCGTCCGCGGCGGGGGAGGGAGGATGGAGACGTCCCGGGTCCGCCCGGGGCACGGAACGGGCGGGCCGGCGCTTCCGCTCTCGGCGGCGGACGGGAAGGAGCGGTCGGCATGAGCACGGCGAACGGCGTCCCGGCCGACTCCGCAGGCACCCCGCCGGACCCGACCGGCCCCACGGGAACCCCCGGCCCCACTGGCCCCACCGGCCCCACCGGCCCCACCGGCCCGATCGGTCCCACCGGCCCGCCCGGCGAGACCGGCGAGACCGGCCGCACCGAGCCGGGCGGGGCCGTCGGCAGGACCGGGCCCGCCGGCCCCGGCACCGGCCGGGGGCTGCTGGACGTGCTCGGCGTCGCCGCTGTCGTGCTCGACTCCCAGGGGCGGATCGTCCTGTGGAGCCCGCAGGCCGAGGAGCTTTTCGGATACCCGGCCGAGGAGGCGCTCGGCGAGTACGCCGCCCGCCTCCTCGTCGGCGAGGAGCACCTGGGCGTGGTCCTCTCCCTCTTCGACAAGGTCATGTCCGAGGGCTCGCCCTGGGCCGGGGTGTTCCCCGTCCACCACAAGGACGGCGGCACCCGGCTCACCGAGTTCCGCAACATGCGCCTGGAGGACCGCGAGGGCCGCTTCTACGCCCTCGGCATCGCCTCCGACCAGGCGACCCTGCGCCGTCTGGAGCGCGACCTCGCCCTCTCCCTGCGCCTGGTCTCCCAGTCGCCCATCGGGCTGGCCGTCCTCGACACCGACCTGCGCTACGTCATGGTCAACCCGGCCCTCGAACGGATCAACGGGATCCCGGCCGAGCAGCACCTGGGCCGCCGCGTCCACGAGGCCCTGCCCCGGGTGGACGCCGCGGCCATCGAGGCGGCCATGCGGGAGGTGCTGGTGACGGGTGTCCCCCGGCTGGACCAGTTCACCACCGGCCGCACCCCCGCCGACCCCCACCAGGACCACGCCTTCTCCGCCTCCTACTACCGCCTCGACGACCCGGCCGGGCGGCCCATCGGCATCGCCGCCTCCATCGCCGACGTCACCGAGCAGCACAAGACGGCGCAGGCCATCGCACTGGCCCGGCAGCGGCTGGCCCTCATCGCCGACGCCTCCGTCCGCATCGGCACCACCCTGGACCTCGGGGTCACGGCCCGGGAGCTCGGCGACATGGCCGTGCCGCAGCTCGCCGACGTCGCCACCATCGACGTCCTCGACGAGGTCCTCACCGGCGAGCAGCCGTCCGGCACGGTCCCTGCCGGCACCGTCCGGTTCCGGGCCCTGGCCGTCAAAGCAGCCCGCCCCGGCCCCGCCGTCCAGGCTGTCGACCCGGTCGGCACCATCGCCCGCTACGACGACACGCGCCTCGTCACCCGCTGCGTCCGCACCGGCCGGCCCGCGCTCCAGGCCCGCGTCACGCCCGGCGACCTCGGCGGCATCGCCCGGGACGCCGAGGCCGCCGCGCTGCTCGCCGAGGCGGGGCTGCACTCCTACCTCGCCGTGCCGCTCATCGCCCGCGGCGAGGTCATCGGCGCGCTCGGCCTGCAGCGCGCCGACAACCCGCTGCCGTTCGACGAGGACGACGTCCTGCTCGCCCAGGAGCTGGCCGCCCGCGCGGCCGTCTGCATCGACAACGCCCGCTGGTACCAGAAGCAGCGCCGCGCCGCGCTCCTCCTCCAGCGGCACCTGCTGCCCCACCAGCCCACCCCGACACCCGGACTGGAGATCGCCTTCCGCTACCAGCCCGCCCAGAGCGCCGGCGAGGTCGGCGGCGACTGGTTCGACGTCATCCCCCTCGCCGACGACAAGACCGCGCTCGTCGTCGGGGACGTCATGGGCAGCGGCATCAACGCGGCCGCCGCCATGGGCCAACTCCGCACCGCCGCCCGCACCCTGGCCGAACTCGACCTCGACCCGGCGGCCGTCCTCACCCGCCTCGACCACACCGCCACCGGACTCGGCCACACCATGGCCACCTGCGTCATCGCCGTGTACGACCCGCGCCGCAACCGCTGCCGCATCGCCTCCGCCGGCCACCTGCCGCCCGTACGCGTCGGCCGGGGCCGCCCGCCCGAGCTGCTGGACCTGCCCACCGGGGTGCCCCTCGGCGTCGGCGGCGTGCCCTTCGAGGCCGCCGCCCTCGACCTGGACGTCGGCGACGAACTGGTCCTCTACACCGACGGCCTCGTGGAGCGCCGCGACCAGGACATCGACACCCGGCTCCGCGCCCTCACCGACCTGCTCGACACACCGGGCCGCCCCCTGGAGGCGACCTGCGACCTGCTGCTGGGCCGGCTGCGCCGCCCGGACGACCGCGACGACGTCGCCCTGCTCATCGCCCGCGCCCACCCCCTCTGACGGGACCCGCGGCCGCGGCACGGTACCAGCCTTCCGGGGAATGGACCGGATGTTTGTCCATTCGTGATGGTCCTTCCGAACGACCACCACAACGGGCACTAGCGTCCCGTGGCACCCGGGGAGCGCGGGTACACGCGGCACGACTGCCGTGTCCCTTGCCCCTGCCGCCCCTTCCGGACCATGCAGCAAGGAGGCACAGTGCTGTCATTCCGTCGGTCGGCCGTCGGCAGCATGTCGGTCGCATCGAGACACGTGTTGGCCACGGTCGCCGTCATCGGCGCCCTCGCCTTCACCCTGATCGCGTTGCTTGTCCCCGTGGAGAAGTTCAACGGGGGATCGGCCGCAGCGACCACGCTCCCCGCGGCCGACGACGACGGCCTCGGAACCATGAGCACGGCCTTCGGGCCGCTGACCGCCCAGGACCGGGACTTCGTCCGCAAGGTGCGCCTCGCCGGACTGTGGGAGCTGCCCGCCGGCCGCCAGGCCCTCCAGCGCAGCAACCGCTCCACCATGCGCACGGCCGGCGAGCACCTCGTCGAGGGCCACACCGAACTGGACCGGCGCGCCCTGGAAGTGGGCGGGGCGCTCGGCATGGAACTGCCCGACCGGCCCACCCAGCAGCAGCAGGAATGGCTCGACCAGCTCACCAACGCCCAAGGCGCCCAGTACGAGCAGCTCTTCGCCCAGCTGCTGCGCCGCGCCCACGGCAAGGTGTTCTCGCTCGTGGCCCAGATCCGGGCGCAGACCCGCAACTCGATGGTCCGGGGGCTGGCCACCGACGCCAACGCCGCGGTCCTGGACCACATCACGGTCCTGGAGGCCACCGGCATGGTCGATTTCGACGGCCTTGCGGACACGCCGCCGGCCGCCGTGCCCGCGCCCGCCTCCTCCACCGTTTCCCGACCGAAGTGAAGTGATCGCATGAGTCAAAAGGGCCACAAACGCCGTCTGCGGACGTCGCACAAGGTCCTCGCCATGGTGTCCGCCCTGGTCCTGGGCGGCGGCGGGGTCGTGTTCGTCGCACAGGGCGCGTTCGCCGGACAGGACGACCGCGCCGCGCCGGTGACCGCCACCATCGACTGCCCGGACGTCGGCGACAAGCTCACGGACGTCCCCGAAAAGGCCCGCGCGGAGGTGGACAAGAACCTCGCCCAGCTCGACACCCAGGTCGCCGACGCCTACAAGCAGCTCGCCACGGGCCGTGCCAAGGGCGGCACCCTGCTCAGCGGCCTCCGGCAGCAGCGCGGCAGGACCATAGGCGCCATAGGCGACGCGATGGCGGGCGCGGGCGCCCGCCCCCAGGGCCTGGACGGGCTCGCCGGCTGCGAGATGAAGCAGGCGGCCGCCCCCGACCCCAAGGACGAACCGGCAGCGGCGCAGGGGGCCGCAGCACAGGGCGCCGCGGCCCAGGGCGGCCAGGCGGCGGCCAAGGGCGGCCCGGCCCGCAGCGACTTCGTCGCGATCGGCAACGTCCGGCCCAACGTCCGCAAGCCCGCGAACCGCGGGAACGCCTCCAGAGGGTCCTTCTCGGTGAACTGCGGCCGCAACGAGAACGGCCACTTCAACCCGGACAACGTCATCGTCGCGCCCGGCGTCAGCAACGGCGCCCACCACATGCACGACTACGTCGGCAACCTCACCACGGACGCCTTCTCCACCAACAACAGCCTCGCCGCCTCCGGCACCACCTGCACCAACGGGGACAAGTCCACCTACTACTGGCCCGTGCTCCGGCTCCGCGACGGCCGTGCCGAACGCGACGCCAACGCGCCCGGCGGCGGCCAGGACGGCAACGTCGGCACCATCCTCAAGCCGAAGCAGGTGACGATCGAGTTCAAGGGCAGCCCGGTCTCCAAGGTCGCCGCCATGCCCCGCTTCCTGCGCATCATCACCGGCGACGCCAAGGCCTTCACCAACGGGGTCGGGAACGCCAACGCCTCGTGGAGCTGCACCGGCTTCGAGAACCGGCAGCTGAAGGACAAGTACCCGATCTGCCCCAGGGGCAGCGACGTGGTCCGCACGTTCAACTTCCAGAGCTGCTGGGACGGGCGGAACACCGACAGCGCCAACCACCGCACCCACGTGGCCTTCGCGAACAGGGACGGCTCCTGCAAGCCCGGTTTCAAGGCCATCCCGCAGCTCGTCCAGCGGATCGTCTACAGCGTGCCGCCCGGCTCCCGGTTCGCCGTCGACAGCTTTCCCGAGCAGCTGCACAAGCCGGTCACCGACCACGGCGACTTCATCAACGTGATGTCCGACCGGCTCATGGCGAACGCAGTGCGCTGCATCAACGACGGGCGCACCTGCCGCTGAGTCCCTCGGGGCGGCGCCCCCTCCCCTCCCCAGCGCCGCCCCGAGAGCGGTGCCGGCCCGAAGCCGACTTCGGGCCGGCACCGCCTTACGCATGTGTGCAGCCGTTCCAAGGGCCCCGGCGGGGCCTGCGTACCGAGGGAGTGCCATGTCCGGGTTAGCACCCGAACCCCAGCCCGAACCCCAGCCCGAACCCGAGCCCGAACCCGAGCCCGAACCCGGGCCCCGGACCGAACCGCAGTCGCAGTCGGAGCCGCGGCCCATGCCGGACGCGGCCGGCGGAGCCGGGCCGTCCGACGCGGAGCTCATCCGGCGGCTGCGGCGGGCGTTCGCGGCGGGGACCGCGGACGCCGGAGTCTGCGAACTGCTCCACCGGCGGCACGGTGCCGCCGCTTTCGCATGTGCGCGCGCGTGCTGCCGTACGCCGCACGACGCCGAGGACCTCGCCTCCGAGGCCTTCCTGCGGACCCTCCAGGCCGTGCGGTCCGGAGCCGGCCCGCGGGAGCGCTGGCGCCCGTACCTGCTCGCGGTCGTCCGGCACACGGCCTCGGAGTGGCGGGCCGGCGCGGGCCGGACGCTGCTGACGCCCGACGTCGAGCCGTGGTGCGGCCCCGGCGCGGTCGGCGAGGACCCGCAGCGCCGGCTGCTGGAGTGCGAGGACCGCCGGCTCGTCGCCCGCTCGTTCCGCACGCTGCCCGAGCGGTGGCGGGCCGTCCTGTGGCACACGCTGGTCGAGGACGACTGCCCGCACCCCGTGCCGCTGCTGCTCGGCATCACTCCCAGCGCGGTGACGTCGCTGGCCTTCCGGGCCCGCGAGGGGCTGCGGGAGGCGTACCTGCGTGCCCACCTCGACGGGGCCCCGGACCCCCGCTGCCGCCGGTACGCGGGCCCGCTGGGCGCGGCGGTGCGGCGCGGCGGGGCCCTGCGCGCGCCCGGCCTCGCCGAGCACCTGGCCTCCTGTGCGCACTGCTCGCGCGCATACGCCGAACTGCTGGACCTGTACGCCGCGCTGCCCGCCGGTCCGGGCGCCCCGCCCGCGCCCGGCCGCGGGCACGCGCACGGCCCCGGGCCGCTCGCGCCGGGTGGGCGGCGAGGGGGCCGGGGCCGTGGGGGAGTCGATGCGGGGGAAGGGGATTAGGGGCAGGGGGAGGGGAGGGGGGCCGGGTGGCTGTGGAGGTGCCGCCCGCGCCGGCGGGCCGCGGTGCTACAGGCCGTTGACGCGGGCCATGCGGTCCACGCCGAGGGGGCGGAAGTCGGTGGCGGCGGCGCGGGCCTTGCGGCCGACCCGCGCGTACTGGCGCCGCACCTGCGCCATGAGCCGGCGGCTGCGCAGGGCCATCTCCAGCTCGAAGCGGGTGCGCGGGTCGCGCAGTCCGGGGCCGAACAGCTTCTCCAGCTGCCGCATCCGGTAGCGGACGGTCTGCGGGTGGACGCTCAGGGCCTTGGCGGCCTCCGGGGCGCCCCCGCCCTCCAGCCAGGCGAGGAGGGTGACTTCGAGCCGCTCGCTCTGGCGCGGTGTCAGGTCGGCCAGCGGCCGCAGCCAGCGGGCGGCCAGGGCGTGCGCGAGGGGTTCGTCCTGGAGCAGGAGGAGGGTGGAGAGGTGGTCGTCGACGAAGAGGGGCCGGCCCTCCGGTCCGGGCCGGTGGGGGGCGAGGGCCAGCAGGCGCAGGGCCCAGCGCAGGGAGTGGCTCGTGTCGCGCGGTGCGACGGGGTGGCCCACGGCCGCGAACCGGCCGCGCAGCAGGGGCTCCAGGGCGGTGCGGGTGTCGGGGTCCTCGGGACTGGGGAGGAGGAGGCACGGCTGCCCGCCGACCATGCCGGCCAGGGCGTCGCCGAGGGAGGCGGCCAGCTGCTGGGTCTCGCCCGGCGTCGCCAGGGCGATGGCGCGTATTTCGGGGGGAAGGGGCCAGCCGGCGGCGCGGGCGAGTTCCGACAGCGCGATTTCAGCCATGGGCATGTCACTTATAAGAGCGGAGAAGAGCTCCCTCCGCGCCCGCTCGCAGGTGCTGCCCGGGCCGTCGGACGCGACCACCGTGAGCGGGGCCGTCCGTGTCCGGTACGAGCTCTGCCGGGGGATCCGGTCCAGGACCGGATCCGCGCCCCCGCCGTGGAGCCCGGGCCCGTGGAGGGCGCCTCCGGGAAGCCCGGCAGCCGCGTCCAGGGCCGCCACGTCGAGGTCGATGTCCTCGTCGGGGTCGATCCCCCCACGGCCGCCGCCGTCGCCGTCGGTGTCGTCGTCGATGTCCGGATGCCCCGCGGGCGTGCCGTACGGGCCGGCCCTGACCGGCTCGGGGCCGCCGTCGGGCGCGGCGCCGTGCGCCTCCGCCCGCTCCTGGGGGCGCGTCACCGGCTCCCGGTACCCGAGCGCTGTCAGCAGGGCCGCCTCGACCTGTGCTCTGACCACCTCGTCGTCGAGGTCATCCACCAGCGCGGCGAAGCCGGGGATGCCGTCCCTCAGCTCCTCCACCATCCCGGATGCCAGGGCGGGGAGCTCCCGGCGCAGGACCCGGGTCCACTCGCCGCGCGGTCGGGCCCAGATACGGTTCAGCAGTTCGCACATTGTTACCTCGTTCATGCCGGGGTACGGCCTGCCCCGCGGGGAGGGTGACAGGCCTGCGTCGAGCCGCCCCCTGCCCGTACCGGCGGTGCGGACGGGGCAGTTGAGCACCTCGTACACCCTCCAGGAGGGCGTCAACCACTTGCGGTCCCGCGGCTTTGCCTCGATTTTGCCGACGGGGAGGTGTGGCGGCCGACCGGGTGTGACCGGGCGGGCCGCCGCACCGTTGGAAGGGAATCTTCCGGGGACGTTCGTCGCGGCGGCGCCACACGCACAAGAACTTGTCACGATTCGATAAATACTGTGGAGGCGTTGCGGAGGTCCACGATGCTTCTGCACTCCGGCCCCCGCTCCCGGCCGGCGAGGCCCATCTCCCGCCCGCCGCGGAGCAGTTCCGTCGACCACCCCCCGGGCGCCGAGTGCGAAGTGGAGTGCCTCGGGCCCGGCGTATGGGAGAACCCGATGCCCCTGTCCCAGACCCGCGCGCCCCGCTCCCACCGGGCCCGCCGGACCAGACGCCACGCCGGCGCGGCTGCGGCCGCGGCAGCCGGACGGCGGGCGGTGCGCCGACCTCCGCTGCTGTCCCCCGCCGGAGGCCCCCGCCCCGCCACCCTGGCCCTCGGCGCGCTCGCCGCCCTCCTGGCCCTCGGCATCGCCGCCCGGGCCGGCGCCCTCACCAACCTGTGGGAGTTCCTGGACTACGGGGCGGGCGTCCTCTCGCTCGTCTCCCTGACCTCCGCCGTCCTGTGGGGCCTGGCCGCCACCGACCGCGTCCTCCTCACGTCCGGCCACCGGATCGTCGCTCAGGGCGTCCACCGCGGACTCGCGGTCGCCGGCCTCGGCTTCCTCGCCCTGCACGTCTGGATCAAGATCGCCGAATCGCGGACGGACGTCGGCTCCGTCCTCATCCCCTTCACCGACGACAACCAGCCGATGCTGATCGGCCTCGGCAGCCTCGCCGGGTACCTCTTCGTCAGCACGGCCGTCTCCGGCGCCGTCCGCAGCGCGTTCGCCACCAAGGGCCGCTCCCGCTGGTGGCGGGCGCTGCACGTCGGGGCCTACCCCGCCTGGGGGGCGTCGCTCGTGCACGGCCTCAAGGCCGGCCGCCCGGCCAGCGGCTGGGTCACCGCGGCGTACGCCCTCTGCCTCGTCGCGGTCGCCACCCTGCTCGTCCTGCGCATGCGGGAGCGGATGCGCACCGAGCGGGCCCGCCCCGGCGCCGCTCAGCCCCAGTCCGCCCCCCGCCCCGGGGGCCAGGACCGCGCCGGCGCCGCCCAGCGCTTCGTACGGCGGCCCGCCGAGTGGGCCGCCGAGCGGCTGACCGCCCGCCTCGCCCGGCAGGGCGGGGGGAGCCCGCCAGCACCGCAGCCCGGCCCGTTCGTCGACACCCTCCCCGACCCGCTGCCCCCGCAGGGCCCTGCCGCCGCAGGCCGGGCGCAGCGCCCGGACGCCCCTCCGCGGCCGACCCTCGCCCCGATCCCCGACCGCCCGCCCTACGGCGCGGGCGCCGCCTTCGTCACCAGCCGGCTCGACGTGGTCCCGGACCAGGCCGGACAGCCGCTCGGCAGCAGGCGGAGGGGCCGGTGACCGAAGCGACCCCGGCCCTCGGCTGCGTGGGCCAACCCCGGGTGCTCGCAGGCCTCGACACCCTGCCGCGCCTGGACCGGGCCGACCACCTGGCCGTGCACGGCCCCCTGCCCCTCTACCGGCCCGAAGAACTCGTCGAGCTCGCCGAGGACATCGACCTGCGGGGCCGCGGCGGAGCCGGCTTCCCCTTCGCGCGCAAACTGCGGGCGGTCATGCGGACCGCCCGGTCACGTGACGGGCGCACCGCCGTCGTCGTCAACGGCAGCGAGGGCGAGCCCAGTTGCCTCAAGGACAAGGCGGTGCTGCTGCACGCCCCGCACCTCGTCCTCGACGGGGCGCTCCTCGCCGCCGCCGCGCTCGGCGCCGACGACGTGGTCGTCGGCGTCACCCGCGACGACGTGGAGCGGTCCCTGCGCACGGCCGTCGCCGAGCGCGGCCCGGCCGGCAGCCGCGTCCGCGTCGCCAGGCTCCCCGAGCGCTTCGTCACCGGCGAGGGCACCTCCCTCATCAACGGCATCGAGGGCGGGCCCGCCCTGCCCAACGGGCAGAAGGTCCGCACCAGCGACCGCGGCCTCGGCGGGGTCCCCACCCTGCTGTCCAACACCGAGACGTACGCCCAACTCGCCGTCGCCGCACGGCTCGGCGCCTCCGGGTACTGCTCGGCCGGCCTGCCCGCCGAGCCCGGCACCGTCCTGCTCACCGTCGCCGGGTCGACCGTCGTCGAGGTGCCGACCGGCACCTCCCTGGCGTACGTCCTTGAGCTGTGCGGGTACTCCCCGGGGCAGGGCGTCCTCGTCGGCGGCTACCACGGCCGGTGGCTCACCGCCGCCGCCGCGCGCTCGGTGGCGCTGTCCCGCCAGTCGCTGTCCTCCGTCAACGCCGTGCTGGGCGCGGGCGCGGTGCTGCCCCTGCCGGAGGACACGTGCCCCGCGGGCGAAGTGGCCCGTGTGGCCCGCTGGATGGCCGACGAGTCGGCGGGCCAGTGCGGGCCGTGCGTCCGCGGCCTGCCGTCCCTCGCCACGGCCGTGGAGGAGCTCGTCGCGGGCGGCGGCAGAGCGGCCTGGGACGCGATCGAGAGCCGCATGCGGGCAGTGCGCGGCCGCGGCGCGTGCAGCCACCCCGACGGCACCTCCGGCTTCGTCGCCTCCGCACTCGCCGTCTTCCCCGACGAGCTGCGCGACCACGCCCTCGGAAGCGGCTGCGGCCGCCGCGTCCTCGGGGCGCTGCCCCTGCCCGCAGACGAGAACCCCGAGCGGCTCGTCGTGGACTGGACGCTGTGCCGGGGCCACGGCCTCTGTGCGGACCTGCTGCCGGACGTCGTCCGGCTGGATGCGGACGGCTTCCCGGCGCAGGCCGTCATGCCCGTCCCCGAGCGGTTCAGGGCGAAGGCCCTGCGGGCCGTGCGGCGCTGCCCCGCCCTGGCGCTGCGCATCCAGGAGTGAACCGGAGCGGCGGTGCGCACGGCCGGGAGTTCACCGCTTAGCGACTTCTGACAAATTCCCGGCCGTATCCATTCCGAGCCCCCCGCCGGGTCTATGAATTACTCGGCAGCAGCCCCCACCGGGAAAAGCCCGAAGGAGAGAACGTGAACAAGATGCGCCGCGTGACAACCGTCGGATCGGTGGCCGCCGTCCTGATGCTGACGGCAGCCTGCGGAGGCGGCGGCGAGGCGCGCGGCGGGAATTCCGTACAGCCCGTGGGCGCGGGAAAGGCCCTCGCGGACGCCTACGGCTCGGGCAGCGGCTACGGGGCCGCCCCCGGCGAGCTGAGCGGCTCCGGCGCCGGCTCCGCGGCCGGCGGCGGCCAGGCCGGGCCGGCGGGACAGCTCGCCGTACGGGAGATCGCATCGGTCGGCAGCGTCGTCACCGACGGCGCCGGAGCCACCCTCTACCGCTTCGAGAAGGACACCCCGCAGCCCCCGAAGTCGAACTGCGACGGGGACTGCGCCACGGCGTGGCCGCCGGTCCCCGCCGCCGACGCCGCCGCCTCCGCCGGCATCGACGCGGCCCTGCTCGGTGAGGTCACCCGCTCCGACGGGACCAGGCAGCTGACCCTCGCCGGCTGGCCCGTCTACCGGTATGTCAAGGACACCCGGGCGGGCGAGGCGAACGGCGAGGGAGTCGGCGGGACGTGGCACGCGCTGGCGCCCGACGGGAAGAAGGCGGTCGACAAGAAGCAGCAGGCGGGCGGCGGCGGCCAGTCCGGCACCGGAATGGGAATGGGAATGGGTGGCGGATCCGGTTCGGGCGGGTATTCGCGGAATCCGGACAAGGAGCTGTCCGTCGCCGTGAACGAAAAGCTCGGGAGGATACTCGTCGACGGCCAGTGGCGCACCCTGTACCGATTCGACAAGGACAGCGCGTGGCCCATGAAGGCCACCTGTGTCGGTGCGTGCGCGGAGACGTGGAAGCCCGCCGCCCCGGTGGACAAGTCCAAGGCGTCGGGGATCCGGCCGGAACTGATCGGCACCGTGAAGCGGCCCGACGGCAGCGAGCAGCTGACGATCGACTGCTGGCCTGTGTACACCTTCACCGGCGACACCGAACCCGGCCAGACCACCGGCCACAACAAGCAGGGCCTGTGGTTCGCGGTCACCGAGACCGGCAAGAAGGCCCCGGTTTCGGCCGGCTGAGACCCGTGAGGAAAGCCGTGTTCCCGACCTCCGCCCGCCTGGCCGCCTGCGCCGCCGCCCTGCCCGTGCTGCTCCTGTGCGGCGGCTGCGGAGAGGGCGGGGCGGCCGCCTCCCCGGGCGGGGCCCCCTCTCCGTCCGCCTCCCCGGCACCCCGCCCCGCCCCGCTCGCGGACATCGCCGGAGCCCTCGGCTGCACGCCGGAGGTCACCGTGGACGCCGAGGAGCTGCGGGAGGGAGCCTGCGGTACGGGGCCGACCGCGTACCGCATGGCCACGTTCGGCACGGAGGAGGGCCGCAGCGCCTGGCTGGCGGAGGCGCGCGCCTACGGGGGCACGTACCTCGTCGGCCCCCGCTGGGTTGTCACCGCCGGGTCCGCCGAGGCGCTGGCCCCGGTGCGCGACCGCCTGGGCGGCACGATCGAGTCGGCCCCCGGCCACGGTTCGCCCGCCGCCGGCGGCCCCTCCCCCCACGAGGGGCACGGGGCCCCCTGACGCGGGCCCGCGCAACCGGCCTGCGCGGCGCGCCCGCACGACGGAGCGGCCGACACCCTCCACCAGGGGTGCCGGCCGCCCCGTCCCCATACGGGCGGTCTCTGATCGGAACGGCGGTACGTGTGCAGGTACCCGGAGGCGATCGGGTGAGGTCACCAGCGGGCTCGTGCCCGCAGCAGCAGGCGCTGAAGTCCACTCAGCCTGGACCGGAGCCGTATTCGCTCGGGTCCATGCGGCTCATCGCAGCACGACCGTGACGCCGCACCGTTCAAGGAGCCGCACGACGTCCTCGAAGTAGGAGAGCCCGTCCACCGGGTCCTCCACCACGTCCGCCAGTGCGCGGCGGGCGATCTCGGAGTCGTGCCAGGTCAAGGTGAAGGGCGGGGCCACTCCGAATCCACCGCCCAGGCAGTCTTTGAACGAGTTCCACTCCCGGCCGAAGTAACGGCCGGGCCCGAGCAGGGCCTCTGCGATCGCGCAGTGCAGCCCGGGATGGTCCGTGACGAACCGGCCGTCGAGATGGTGCTCACCGCCGGAGCGATCCGGCCGGGGCGCGGGCACCCGCCAGGCGCGAGTGGCGAGGTCCAACCATGCGGTCCGGCCCTTCGCGTCGTACGGCGCCCACAGGTTGGGCTCTGCTGGCGGGCCCTGGTACCACTCTGCCCAGATCGGGCGGGCCGCCGGCGGTGGCCGATCGTCGCCACCGTCAGTGAGGGCGATGTCGACGAGCGTACCGCCGAGCACGGACGGTCGCGCTCCGGTGATGGCCAGGCCCACGGTGCGGGAGGCCATGACGGCCCCGTGGCGATCCAGGACGAGCAGGTAGGCCCAGTCCCGCTCCGACCGACGGGGCCGCCGCAGCGCCGAGAGCAGGGGCCCCGAAGGCTCGCAGCCGATCAGCTCCATCGGAACGGGAGCCGGGTCCGCTCGAGGCTTGAACAGTCCGTCCACAGCGGAGCACCGGCCTGCACTCGCCGCAGCTACCGCCGTCCCCGCGAAGAGCTCGAAGCGCGGTGTCGCCGGCAGTTCGAAGAAGCTCTCCTCGCCCCTGACGCCCGCGCCAAGCAGGACGTCGTACCGCGCCGGGTCGGCCGGGTGGGGCTGATGGGCTACCACGACCGTATCCACAAGAGTCCACCACTGCACGGGCTTCTCGTCGTCCCAGACCTCGACGCATACGTCGCCCAGACTTGGTAGCGAGCCATGGGGCTCGGCCAGGACCCTGCTCAGCAGACCATCGGGGCGGCATCCGCGAAGGGTGAGGACCTCCCGTTGCGGTGGAATCGGGTCAACGAACAGCCCTTCGACGCCTGCGCACCTCGCCCAGATCTGTTCCTCGCCGTCTTCGTCCTCCTGCATGAGGAGGTACTTCACGGGAAAGCCCCGATCCCACCTGGCGTGATCTGCGATGCGCACCCAACCTCCGAACGTGTGAGCGTTGACATCCGCCGCCAACACCTTGCTGTCTGCCGGGCCACGACCGGTCCGGCGGTTTGCTGCACAGCGGTGAGGATGCGCTGGAAGTCCGGCGGAAGTATGGCATCCTCCACATCCGCCGTGCGGTACGGAACCAGCATCGCGGGTTGGTCCGTGCGCATCAGGTGGGGATCACCGGGAACGCGAGGGTTGGACGGCGGCGAGGCGGCGGGCTTCGGCCGTGACCTCGGCATTGAGCCGAGCTACTGCTTCGGCGTCGCCGTGTTCGAGGAAGGCGTACTCCTCATCGAGTTCGGCGAGCCGTGCTGTCAGGGGCAGCTCATGCCCGTAACGCTGGTTGATTCGGAAGGTGAGCTCCCAGGGTTCCAGCTCGCCGGCCAGCATTCGTCGTGCGAGCGCTCGCACGGCGGCTTCCCGGCCGGCCTCGCTGGCGGCTGGATGGAAGGTGAGGCCGAGTTCTTCAAGTGCTGGAGTGAGCAGGTCGTGGACGTCGTAGTCCGCCTCGGCGCGGGTGCAGGCGGCGAGGACTCGCAGGCTGGGGGTATCGAGTCCCGCGACGAGCGCATCACAGGCGGCATTGACGACATCGCTCGCACTGATTTCCCGCGCACGCCAGAGAGCGGCATGGTCCTGTAGAGCGATCGCTGCTGCTTCGGTCGACGTCACTCACCCATGATCGCCGTCAGGGCGCGTCCCGGTCGAATCACGGACGCCGGGCGCAGGCGGCCGCGCCCGCCGACCTGACGGCCCGTACGCCGGAGGCGGCGCGGTTCAGTGCGCCGTCGGCGCCGTCTCCGGGAGCAGGCGCGGCACGAGGCGTACGTACGCCGTCATGCCGAGTACCTCGACGAGGGTCTGGGTGACCACCACCGCGGCCGTGACGGCGAAGGCGTCGGGGAGAGCGAGGGCCAGGGGGAGGACGACGAGGGAGTTGCGGGTGGCGCCGGTGAAGACGATGGCCCGCCCGGCCCCCGTGTCGAGGCGGAAGAGCCGCGCCACGGCCCGGCCCGCGAAGGCCATGACGGCGAGGAAGGCCGCGTAGAAGGGGATGACGGCGGCGACGTCGGCCAGGCTGCCGCCCACCTTCGGGATCTGCCCGGCGACGACAGTGAAGAGGGTCGCGGCCATCAGCGGCACCATCGCCGTGGTCGCCGCCGCGGCGGTCCTCGCGCCGGCCGGGCGGCGGGCCGCCCACGCCTGGAGCGCCCAGGCGAGCGCGAGCGGGACGCCGATGAGGAAGAGGAACGCCTCCAGGAACGGCCCGAACGCGCCGACGCCGGCGAGGCCCGGCCCCATGAACACGGAGAGGAACACGGGGAGCAGGAGCATCTGCGCCATCAGCAGGAGCGGCGTGGCGGCGAGCAGGCGGCGGCTCGAACCGCCCGCCAGGCCCGAGAAGACGATCACGTAGTCCACGCACGGGCACAGCAGCACCAGCAGCACGCCCAGGCGGACGGCCTGGTCGGCGGGGAGGAACGCGAACATCGCGGCCACGACCAGCGGGACGACGGCGAAGTTCACGACCAGCGCGGCCGCCAGGAACCGGCCGTCGCGCAGGGAGCGGACGAGGTCGGCGGCCGGGACCTGGAGGAAGGTCACGAAGAGGAGGGCGCCGAGGACCGGGTTGACGGCGTGCTCCAGGCCGGGGCCGGCGGCCGGCGCGAGCCACCCCAGCAGCCCGCCGGCCGCCATCGCCGCCAGGTAGACCGCGACCTGGCGGTCCTCCATCCGCTCTACCAGGCCCCTGGCTTCCCTCTGCTGCACGTCGCTCCGTACGTCCCGTTTCGAATCCCGCCCCTGAGCAGCGGCCCCTGCATCCTCACACCGCGCTCCCCCCGCGAGCCATGGCCTACGATCTCCGCATGAACGACACCCTGCCGCCCTGTCCGGAATGCTCCGGAACCTACACCTATGAGATGGGCGCGCTCCTGGTCTGCCCCGAGTGCGGACACGAGTGGTCGACGGCCCCGTCCGCGGCCCCCGCCGGCGAGCCCGGTGAGAAGGTGATCAAGGACGCCGTCGGAAACGTCCTCCAGGACGGCGACACCGTGACCGTGGTCAAGGCCCTGAAGGTCAAGGGCAGCCCCTCCGGCATCAAGGCCGGCACCAAGGTGCGCAACATCAAGCTGGTGGACGGCGTCGACGGCCACGACATCGACTGCCGCATCGAGGGCTTCGGCAGCATGCAGCTCAAGTCCAGCGTGGTCAAGAAGGCCTGACCCGGCGGGCTCGCGCGGCAGGGGCGGCGGCCGGCGGCACGCTGATGCGCCGCCCGCGGCCGCCGTCCCGGCGGTCCTCAGGTCACACGCGGCCGACCGCGTCCCGGACGGGCTTCGCCGCGGCCGCCTGGCCGGCCGACGGCCCGCCGCCGCTGCGGCGCCGGCCGATCCACGCGGCGATGGGCTCGGTGTAGCGGGCGGTCAGCGGCCCGACCACGACCAGGACCAGCACGTACGCGGTGGCCAGCGGCCCCAGCTCCGGCTCGATGCCGGCGCTGACGGCGAGACCCGCGATGACGATCGAGAACTCTCCGCGCGCCACCAGGGTGCCGCCGGCACGCCAGCGGCCCTTGACGCCGACACCGGCCCGCCTGGCGGCCCAGTAACCGGTCGCGATCTTCGTCAGCGCGGTCACGACGGCGAGCGCCAGGGCCGGCAGGATCACCGGCGGAATGCTGGCCGGGTCGGTGTGCAGGCCGAAGAAGACGAAGAACACCGCGGCGAACAGGTCCCGCAGCGGGCTCAGCAGCGTGTGCGTGCCCTCCGCGACCTCGCCCGACAGGGCGATGCCGACGAGGAACGCGCCGACGGCCGCCGACACCTGGAGCTGTTGCGCGATGCCCGCGACCAGCAGGGTCAGGCCGAGCACCACCAGCAGCAGCTTCTCGGGGTCGTCACTGGAGACGAACCGCGAGATCAGGCGCCCGTAGCGGACTGCCACGAAGAGGACCGCACCGGCCACGGCGAGCGCGATCGCCAGCGTGGCGCTGCCCGCCGCCAGGCTCACGCCCGCGAGCAGGGCGGTCACGATCGGCAGGAAGACGGCCATCGCGAGGTCCTCCAGGACCAGCACGCTGAGGATCACCGGCGTCTCACGGTTGCCGAGGCGCCCGAGGTCGCCCATCACCTTGGCGATCACACCGGAGGAGGAGATCCACGTCACACCGGCGAGCACGACCGCAGCGACCGGCCCCCAGCCCATCAGCAGCGCCGCGAGCGCGCCGGGCACGGCGTTCAGGGCGAAGTCGACCAGACCCGCCGGGTACTGCGTCTTGAGGTTGGAGACGAGGTCGCTCGCCGTGTACTCCAGCCCCAGCATCAGCAGCAGCAGGATGACGCCGATCTCGGCGCCGATCGCGACGAACTCCTCGCTCGCGCCGAGGGGCAGCAGGCCGCCCGTGCCGAAGGCCAGGCCCGCCAGCAGGTACAAGGGGATGGGCGAGAACTGCAGACGGCCGGCCAGGCGCCCGAGCAGGCCGAGCCCGAGGATGATCGCACCGAACTCGATCAGGAAGATCGCGGAAGAATGCACCCGTCACTCCCGTCCGAGTATCGCGGCGGCCGCCTCGACGCCCTCGCGGGTGCCGATCACGATCAGGGTGTCCCCGCCGGCCAGCCGGAACGCCGGCGTCGGCGACGGGATCGCCTCCGCCCGCCGCAGGACCGCCACGACGGACGCGCCGGTCTCGGTCCGCATCTGCGTCTCGCCGAGGGTCCGGCCGTTCCAGTACGCCCCCGAGGACAGCTCGACGCGCTCGGCGACCAGCCCCAGGCCCGTCGTCGACAGCAGGTTCGGGCTGTGGTGCGCCGGCATCAGCGCGTCGACCAGGGTGTCCGCCTCACCGCTCGTCAGGTGCAGCGACTGCGCGCACGCGTCCGGGTCGTCCGAGCGGTAGACGTTGACGGTGCGCGTCCCGTCCAGGTGAGCGATCACCGACAGATGCTGGTGTTCACGCGTGGTGAGGTCGTACTGCACGCCGATGCCGGGCAGCGGCGTGGTGCTCATCCGTGGAGCAGGCACAGCCCATCCCCTTCTGTTGGTCTTTCGATGGTGGTGCGAAGTGCGGCGGGACCGGGCAGGCGGCCCGGCGCGGCAGAAGGACATGGTGCCAGGTGCGAACATCGCCCACACATGGGTGTCACCACGGATGGACAGGCGGCCCCGCACACGCCAGGCTGGCCCGGGGCCCCTGCAGCAACCGCAGGTCAGTGCCCGCACGGCGACGGGCTGCACGGCGGCGACAGCGGAATCGGGAACACGGAGGGGCGGCCGATGACCGGACCGGCCTCTACGCCGTCCGCGCCGGCCTCATCGAGCCGTGAGCCGCGTCGTCACGGGGCCGCGCGGTGCGACGGCGCCGTGCGGAGCAGCTCGGCGAGGCCCTGCCGGGTCGCGGCGACGACGACGCGGTCCTGGGGGCGCAGGACGTACCCGGGGTGCAGGTCCCACAGCAGCTGCGGCTGATCGCCGTCGGAGGGCGGATGGGCGAGGTCGGGCCGGCGGGCCCGCGGGTCGGCCGTGTCGAGTGCGAGGACCCGCCACACCCCGGGGCGGAACGCCTCGGCGACGGTGCGCCCCTCCAGGTGCGGATGCCCCGCCACGACGAGCGCGGCGAAGACGAGGACCCGCCGCTCGACGGGGATCGCGCCGAGGATCTGGCGGCCCATCATGGCCCCCGCGAACGCCGGCGCGGCGAGGTGCGTGACGCTGCGGCTGCGGGTGAGCGCGTCGGGGTGGGCGGTGCGCAGGGTGCGGTGCACGGCGGTGGCGAAGTCGTCGTCGTACAGGCGCAGTGCGACCTCCAGGTCGCCCTTGACGGTGCGCGCGTAGAGCGTGGCCTCCAGGTTCGTGGTGTCGGAGCTGGTGAGCGCGAGCAGCGCGCGGGCGCGGTGGATCTTCGCGGCCTCGAGTACGCCCTCGTCGGTGACGTCCCCGAGGACGACGGGCACCCCGAGGCTGCGGGCGAGGGGGATGCCGCGCGCGTCGGGGTCCTCCTCGACGCAGACGACGGGGACGCCGAGTTCGCGCAGCCGCGCGAGGACGCGCGTGCCGATCTTGCCCAGGCCCAGCAGGACGACGTGCCCGGACAGGCCCCGGGGCGGTCGGCGCAGCACGCCCGCGGCCCGGAACGTGCCGAGCGCCTCCAGGGTGCCGGCGACGAGGAGGGGCAGCAGGGCGAGGCCGACGAGCCCGGAGAGGAGCTGGAGGACCTGGCGGGTGGTGGACTCCTCGACGGCCGGGTCGTTGATGGAGAACAGGTCGAGCAGCGTGAGGTAGACGGCGTGCACGGGGTCGGCGTCCGTGAGCACGGTCGTGGTCAGGCTCAGTGCGAGGACGGAGGCGGCGATGCCCGCGAGCGCCCAGCGCAGCCGCGGGGAGAACAGCTCGCCCAGCGGGGCGCCGCGGCCGGCGAGCCGGCGGGCGGGAACGGCCGGCCCGGTGTGGCGGACCGTCTCCAGGACGATCCGCCCGCGCCCCGCCGCGCCCTCCACGGTGCGGTCGTCCGGAAGGAGTTCCGGCGCGGACGGGCCGCTGGAGTCGGAGCCTTCGGCGCCCGCGGGGTCGGAGGCCGTGGAGGAGAGCAGCGCCAGCGTGCACAGCCCCGGGTCGGACGGCGCGCCCCGCTCCTGCGGGGTCCGCTCGGCGGCCCGCAGCAGCAGGCCGTCCGCCTGGACGACCTTGCCCGACCCGGCGGCCGCGGTCGCCGCGAGGGCGGGGGCCGCGGTGTCCGCGTCGGAGAGCACGGTCGTGGACGCGTCCAGGGCCGCCGGGTCGATCCCGGGCTCGGCCACGAGGACGGCCTGGTCGAGGAGTTCCTCCAGGTACTGGCCGAGCTTGCGGTTGTACATGCGGACCACGAGCCGCAGCCCGGGGTTCAGCCGGCGGGCGGCGAGCGCGGCCCGCAGGTTCGTCTCGTCGTTCTCGTACAGCAGCGCGAGGGCCTCCGCCCGGTCCGCGCCGGCCTGCAGGAGCACGTCCTCGGTGGGCGCCGACGCGACCCGCTCCTCCTCCGGGGGCCCCGCGGGCGGGGCGGCGGCGCCGGGCAGCGCCCCGAGCACCGCGCCGAACCTGCCCGCCAGGCCGCGGGCCGGCCGGCGGGCCGACCGCTCCTCCTCCCGGTCGCCGGGGACGACGAGGACGACCTGCCGGCGGTAGACGTCGCGCAGCTCCGCGGCGAGCCGGTGCGCCAGCCCGTCGTCGCCGCAGACCACCATGTGCCCGTCCCGGCCGCCGTAGGCGCCCTGCTGCTGTGGCACGTCCACGGTGCCCCCTTCCGTTGCCCTCCTGGTCGCCCTGCGCGGGCCGTACGCGGTCAGGTCCGCCTCGCCGGCCAGTCGAGCAGGCGGGCGCCGATGACCGCGGTGTGGAGCGTGTAGCGGTGCACGGCGTCGTTCGGGTTGAGGCCGGTCAGGGTGTGGATGCGTTCGAGGCGGTAGGTGAGCGCCCGGACGCTCAGGGACAGCCGCCGCGCGGCCTCGGCGGCGGTGCACCCCGTGTCGAAGTAGGCGATCAGCGTGTGGATCAGCGGCTGCGGGCCGCCGCGCGCCTGCTCCAGCGGGCCGAGCGCGGTCTCCACCAGGTCCACCAGCGCCTGCCGGTCGCGGGCCAGGACGGGGAAGACCAGCAGGTCGGCGGCGCGCAGCAGCGGATCGTCGAAGCCCATGCGGCGGGCGACGTCGAGTGCGTTGAGCGCCTCCTCGTAGCTGTGGCCGATTCCGACGGCGCCCCGGCGGGGCCGGCCGATCGCGACCTGGCCGCCGTCGGTCGCCGCGTGCGCCCGCTTGGCGAAGTGGACGAGGACGTCGTCCTGTTCGGCCGGCGCCACGCACACCATGCGGCCGTCCTTGGTGGTGAACAGGATGCGCCGCCGTTCGAACCGGGCGAACAGGCCGGCCTCCACCTCGCGGGGCACGGGGTCGGTCTCGTCGTACGGGGCGGGCCCTTCGGCGACCGCGACCGCGTGCGTACCGGACAGGCGCAGCCCGAACCGCTCGGAGCGGGCGGAGAGCTGCCCCGGGTCGCCGCGGCCGTGCAGGAGGTCGTCGATGAACTCGCGCCGGGCGGCCTCCTCCCGGCGGACGACGAGCCGCTGGGCCTGCTCGTACCCCTCGGCGAAGGCGTCGATGGCCTGCTCGACGGCGCTGAGGACGCTGTCGAGGTCCGCCGACCCGGGCCGGCCGACCCGGCTGGCCGCGAGGTGCTCGCGGACCAGGGCACGCCATCCGTGCCCCGCCTCGGCGGCCTTGGCGCCGAGGATGCGCCGCGACTCCAGCTCGGCGCGGGTCAGGCGGCGGCCGGTCGCGGATGCCCCGGCGATGATCCGGCCGTAGCCCTCCAGGAAGCTGGTCTGTGTGGTGTGCTGCACCGGTCGGTGTCCCCCGTGGTTCTGCTGACGATGGTGCGAGTCTTGCACGGGGCCGTCGGGTGCCGGCCCCGCTGCCCCCTCAACTGCCGGTGTGAGCAGCGTCGATGCGCTCCGCGGCGGGCACGGGGATCGGCCCCGGCGGCGCGGGGCGGCGGGTGAGGCGGAGGGCGAGCGGCTCGGTCCACCGGGCGGCGACCGGGCCGAGGACGACGAGGATGAGGACGTACGCGGTGGCGAGCGGCCCGATACGGGGCTCGACGCCGACGGCGAGGCCGGCGATGACGATGGAGAACTCGCCGCGCGCGACGAGGGTGCCCCCGGCGCGCCAGCGGCCTGCGGACCGGATGCCGGCGCGGTGGGCCGCGTACCAGCCGGTGGCGATCTTCGTAAGCGTGGTGGCGGCCGCGAGGACGAGGGCGGGGACGAGGACGGGCGGGATGTCGGCGGGGTTCGTGGACAGCCCGAAGAAGACGAAGAAGACGGCGGCGAACAGGTCGCGCAGCGGGGTGAGCAGCGTGCTCGCCCCCTCGGCGACCTCGCCGGACAGGGCGATGCCGACGAGGAACGCGCCGACGGCCGCGGAGACCTGGAGCTCCTGGGCGATGCCCGCGACCAGGAGGGTCAGCCCGAGGACGACGAGGAGCAGCATCTCGGCGCTGTCGGAGGACACCGCACGGCTGATGACGCGCCCGTGGCGCAGGGCGAGGTACAGGACGGCGCCGACGGTGCCGAGCGAGACGAGCAGGGTGAGCGCGCCGCCCGCAAGGCTCACGCCGGCGAGCAGGGCGGTGAGGATGGGCAGGTAGAGGGCCATGGCGAGGTCCTCGATGACCAGGATGCCGAGCACGACGGGCGTCTCGCGGTTGCCGAGGCGGCCGAAGTCGCCGAGGACCTTGGCGATGACGCCGGACGAGGAGATCCAGGTGACGCCGGCCAGCGCCACGGCGGCGACGGGACCCCAGCCGATGAGGAGCGCGGCGACCGCGCCGGGCACGGCGTTGAGCACGAAGTCGACGGCACCGGAAGGGTATTGGGTTTTCAGGCTGGTCACGAGCTCGGAGGCGCTGTACTCCAGGCCGAGCAGCAGCAGGAGCAGGATCACCCCGATCTCGGCGCCGGTGGCGGTGAAGTCCTCGCTGGCGGTGAGCGGAAGGAAGCCGCCGTGGCCGAAGGCGAGCCCGCCGAGCAGGTAGAGGGGTATGGGGGAGAAGCCCACGCGTCCTGCGAGTCGCCCCAGGAGTCCCAGACCGAGGATGATCGCTCCGAGTTCGATGAGTACGACTGTGGTGTGGTGCACGGGCCTGTGTCCTCCGGTGGCGGGTGCGGGGAAGGCGGCGGTGCCTTCGCGGGATCCCGGCGGCGGGGGCGTGCCGCCGGTGGTGGAGCGCGTACGGGTACGGCCGGCCGCGAGCGCGTGCGCCGCGCCCGGGTGCGGCGACGGCCCGGGCGGGGTGTGCGGGGGCTGCGGTCCGGCGCATCAGCGGCCGAGGGGGCTGTGCCGCCGGCGGACGCACCGCTGGGTGACCCGTGTGGGCCCGGCGTGCCGCGCGACGGACGAAGCGTCGGACAAGGGGGGACCGGAAGGCAGACCCCGAGCCGGGAATGTGTCAGAAGCGCCGGTCGTCGGAGTCGCTGCGGCCGATATCGGGCACGCGGCCGCGGGGAGCGTTGTCGACGCGGACGGCCCGCAGGGCACGGTCACTTGACGGGCGGAAGCGCTGATCCGCGGAAGCGGTGGGCAGGGCCGGGGCGTTGCAGTGTCGTTGCACGTCGTCCCCCGTTCTTCTGGCATCGATGGCCGCCGGCAGCGGTCCGCAAAGATGAGCGCCAGCCCGCTCAACGGAGCGTAACGGCTCGGTGAAGGATTCTAGCGCAGGAAGAATGCGGTCAATCTTTCCCAATGACCCGAGCCGCCACAAAGGGTCCCTTCGCGGCGGGGGTCGGGCCGGCGGGTGCCTCTTTCGGGCGGATCCGAAAATCTATCGCGGCTGAAGTAGATTTTCCGCGGCAGTGGGGTTATGGTTTCTCTCGTAACCCAGACAGTCCGCAGGGCCTGGCAGAGACGAACTGCCAGGAGGCAGTACCAGCAGTTGCACGTCCGCAGGACGGTGCGGCGGTGGAGTTCCGAAGCCGGGTTGAGCGTGAGACGGCGACGGGGCTGACCGCCGCACCGGGCGGCTCGCAGTGATCAGGAGCCGCCGACAGCCGCAGGTGCGGCTGGGTCATGAGGTTCAGAGAACACCGAGGGAAGAAACGGAGGAACCGAGCGCCATCAGGATCGCCCGGGTCAGGCAACCGAGCCCGGGTACCGCAGGACATCGACAGTGAGGTGGTCTCCGGTCAAGCAGCCGCGATCCCCGCACCCCCGGCAGACTCTGGGCCGGGTCGGCGGAAGTACAGGGTCGGCGCATTATCAGGGCCGACAGATGGTGTAGTAGTTCCTTCGGGGCCCTGGTGCCGTACGGCGCCAGGGCCCCTCAACGCGTTCCGTGAGAGAGGTGCAGATGACAGCACGCGAATCGTTCGACGATCGTCTCGACGACGACGACTACCCCGCCTACACGATGGGCCGGGCCGCGGCCATGCTCGGTACCACCCAGGGCTTCCTCCGCGCGATCGGCGAAGCCCGCCTGATCACCCCGCTCCGCTCCGAGGGCGGACACCGCCGCTACTCCCGCTACCAGCTGCGCATCGCCGCGCGGGCCCGGGAGCTCGTCGACCAGGGCACCCCCATCGAGGCCGCCTGCCGCATCATCATCCTTGAGGACCAGCTCGAAGAGGCCCAGCGCATCAACGCCGAGTACCGCCGAGCGGCGGAAGCGTCGGCGGACTGAACCGCACACCGAGGGCCCGCTGGGCCGACCGGACCCCCCGGCTCTCCGCGCGCGGTCGCGGGCGCATGCCGGTCGACAGGGTCCGCACCGCTTCGGATCTGCGAGCGTCGCGCAGCGTGGGGCCGTGGCCATGGGGCCCGGCCGGCCTCGTATATCGTCTGCCGATATCGGAGCCCGTAAGCGTGTCGCCTCGCAGCGCTGAGGAGTGTGCCCATGAGCAAGCCCCCCGCCGCCGCCGGCGTCCCGGAGGAGCTGCGGCGGACGCTCGGCGTGCCCGACGCCGTCATGATCGGTCTCGGGTCGATGATCGGCGCCGGGATCTTCGCCGCGCTTGCCCCGGCGGCGCGTGCAGCCGGCTCCGGGCTGCTGGTCGGGCTGGCCCTGGCAGCTGTGGTCGCCTACTGCAACGCCACCTCCTCCGCGCGGCTGGCCGCCCGCTATCCGGCGTCCGGCGGCACCTACGTGTACGGCCGCGAGCGCCTCGGCGAGTTCTGGGGCTACCTCGCCGGGTGGGGGTTCGTCGTCGGCAAGACGGCCTCCTGTGCGGCGATGGCGCTCACCGTCGGCTCGTACGTCTGGCCGGGGCAGGCCCACGCCGTCGCGGTCGCCGCGGTGGTGGCGCTGACCGCGGTGAACTACGCCGGGGTGCAGAAGTCCGCGCTGCTGACCCGGGTCATCGTGGCGGTGGTCCTCGCGGTTCTCGCCGCCGTGGTGGTTGCGGCCCTCACCTCCGGTGCGGCGGACGCGGCCCGGCTGGACGTCGGCTCGGACGCCACGGCCGGCGGAGTGCTCCAGGCGGCGGGGCTGCTCTTCTTCGCCTTCGCCGGGTACGCGCGCATCGCCACCCTGGGGGAAGAGGTCCGCGACCCGGCCCGCACGATCCCGCGGGCGATCCCGATCGCACTGGGCATCACCCTGGTCGTCTACGCCCTTGTCGCGGTCTCCGCGCTGAGCGTGCTGGGCCCGGACGGGCTGGCCGGGGCGGCGGCGCCGCTGTCGGACGCCGCACGGGCCTCCGGCGCGGACTGGCTCGTCCCCGTCGTCCGGGTCGGTGCCGCCGTCGCCGCGCTGGGTTCCCTGCTCGCGCTGATCCTCGGTGTCTCGCGCACCACGCTGGCCATGGCCCGCGACCGGCACCTGCCGCACGCCCTGGCCGCCGTCCACCCCAGGTTCAAGGTCCCGCACCGCGCCGAACTCCTCGTCGGCGCCGTGGTGGCCGTGGCCGCGGCGACCGGGGACCTGCGCGGGGCGATCGGGTTCTCCTCCTTCGGCGTCCTGGTCTACTACGCCGTCGCCAACGCCTCCGCCTGGACCCTCACCCCCGACGAGGGGCGCCCGAACCGCCTGGTCCCTGCCGTCGGGCTGACCGGCTGCCTCGTCCTGGCCTTCGCCCTGCCCTCCTCCTCGGTGGTCTCCGGGACCGCGGTGATCGCGCTGGGTGCCGCCGTCTACGCCGTACGCCGAGCCCTCGCCGCGCGGGGCTGACCCGCGCCGGCCGATCAGGGCGCGCCGCCCAGGATCTTGCGGGCTGGCGTCAGTCCCAACTGATGTGACAGTATCAGTCCATGATGACGTCAGCCGATACTGATCTGATCCGGGTTCTGGCCGACCCGCTCAGGCTCCGGATCGTGACCCTCCTCGCCGGGGAGACGCTCTGCACCACCCACCTCGTGGAGGAGACGGGAGCGAAGCAGACCAACCTCTCCAACCACCTGAAGGTGCTGCGTGAGGCGGGTGTCGTGGAGACGGAGCCGTGCGGGAGGTACACGTACTACCGTCTGCGCCCGGAGGCCATCGAAGCCCTCGCCGGTCGGTTCGCCGAACTGGCCGAGGCCGCGCGTGCGACCGCCGAGGCGAACCTCAAGCGGTCCTGTCCCTGACCCGTCTGCCTCACCTGCCCGAGGAGATCCCGTCTTGACCACCACTGAGCCCGTCGGGGCTGCCGTCCCCGCGGCGGAGTCCGCCGCAGCCGCCGCCGGCGTGCCCCGGCCCGCGCCGGGCGCGACCCCGCCGCGTACCCCGCTGGTCGCCCGCGCCGCCGCCGAGCTGGTCGGCACCGCCGCCCTGGTCGCCGTCGTGGTCGGCTCCGGCATCCAGGCCACCGGACTCACCGACGATGTCGCCCTGCAGCTGCTGGCCAACTCCACCGCCACCGTCTTCGGGCTCGGGGTGCTGATCGCGCTGCTCGGCCCGGTCTCCGGTGCGCATTTCAACCCGGCCGTCACGCTGGCCGAGTGGTGGACCGCCCGCCGCGGCGGCGCCGGTGTGAACGCCCGCGAGGTGGCCGTGTACGTGCCGTCCCAGATCGCCGGTGCCATCGCGGGCGCGGTCCTGGCGGATGCGATGTTCGGGCAGCCGCTGGTGAAGTGGTCCACCCGCGAGCGCTCCGACGCCAACCTGCTGCTGGGCGAGGTCGTCGCGACCGCCGGCCTGATCCTGCTGGTCTTCGGCCTGGCCCGGACGGACCGGCTGCGGTTCGCGCCCGTCGCGGTGGCCTCGTACATCGGCGCGGCGTACTGGTTCACCTCCTCGACGTCCTTCGCGAACCCGGCCGTGACCGTCGGCCGGGCCTTCACCGACACCTTCGCCGGGATCGCGCCCTCCTCGGTGCCGGGCTTCATCGGCATGCAGCTGATCGGCGCCGCGGTGGGCCTGGCGCTCGTGGCGGTCATCTTCATGCAGGGCAGGACCGCGCAGGGGCAGCCCGCAACATGACGCACCGCACGGACGTGGTGGTGATCGGCGGCGGCCAGTCCGGGCTCGCCGCCGGCTACCACCTGCGCCGTCTGGGCATCGAGCACGTCATCCTCGACGCCCAGACGGCGCCCGGCGGAGCCTGGCAGCACACCTGGGACTCCCTGCGCCTGTTCTCCCCGGCCGCCTACTCCTCCCTCCCCGGCCGGCTCATGCCCGTCCAGGAGGGGCAGCTCTACCCCGATGCCGGCCACGTCGCGGCGTACCTGGCGGACTACGAGAAGCGGTACGAACTCCCCGTACGGCACGGCGTGCGGGTCGGCGCCGTCCACCGGGTCGGCCCGGTGCTGCGGGTCGAGGCGGACTGCGGGGACTGGCAGGCCCGCGCCGTCATCAGCGCCACCGGCACCTGGACCCGTCCCTTCCTGCCCGCCGTCCCCGGCCGCCGCGACTTCACCGGCCGCCTGCTCCACGCCGTCCAGTACAAGAGCCCTGCGGAGTTCGCCGGGCAGCGCGTGATCGTGGTCGGCGGAGGGAACTCGGGCGCCCAGATCGCCGCCGACCTCGCCGGTACCGCCGAGCTGACCTGGGTGACCCGGCGACCGCCGCGCTACCTCGCCGACGACATCGACGGCCGGGCCCTCTTCGACCACGCCACCGCCCGGCGCCGGGCCCTTGACACAGGCCGCGCGGACACCGGCGGAGTCGCCTCCCTCGGCGACATCGTCGCCGTCCCCGCCGTCCGTGCAGCCCGAGACGCCGGGCTCCTGGCCGCGAAGCCGATGTTCACCCGCCTCACGGCGACCGGCGCAGAGTGGGCCGACGGCAGCCGCACCGAGGCCGCAGCGGTCATCTGGTGCACCGGCTTCCGCCCTGCGCTGGCCCCCTTCGCCGGCCTGCGCCTGCGGGGCAGCCGCGGACACATCGCCACCGAAGGCACCCGCTCCGTGGACGAGCCGCGCCTGCACCTCCTCGGCTACGGCGACTGGACCGGCCCCGCCTCCGCCACACTCATCGGCGTCGGCCGACCGGCCCGCGAAGCCGCCCGGCAGATCCGGCACCTCCTCACCTGACCGCACCGCCACCTCAGGCGGCTCGCGGCACCGAGAAGTCCGGATCAGCCGATCACGGGGCTGCGGCGCTCCAGAAGGACCACGTCCCTCCACACGCCGCGATGGCGGCCGATGCGCTCGCGAATCCCGATGACCCTGAAGCCGGCCCGCTCGTGGAGAGCGAGGCTGGCGGCGTTCTCGGGGAAGATCCCGGACTGGACCGTCCAGATCCCGGCCGCCTCGGTGGAGGCGATCAGCGCATCCAGCAGTGCCCGGGCGACGCCGCGGCCCCGGGCGCCGGGGTGGACGTAGACAGAGTGCTCGACCACACCGGCGTAGGCGCACCGGTCCGAGACCGCGCTCGCCGCCACCCACCCGAGCACCGCCTCGTCCTCGTCGAGCGCGACGAAGCGGTGCTCGGCGAGTCTGGCGGCGTCGAAGGCGGCCCAGTCGGGGGCCGCGGTCTCGAAGGTGGCGTTGCCCTCGTCGATTCCCGCCTGGTAGATCGCAAGGACCTGCCGGGAGTGCCCGGGCAGCAGCGGGGCGATGTGCACGGCGCTCACGCCGTTCCTGCCGCGCCGGCCAGCAGCGCGCCCATGGCGGCGAGCACGGACGGCTCGACCCGGTAGTACACCCAGGTTCCGCGCCGCTCGGAGGACAGCAGGCCGGCTTCCTTCAGCTTCTTCAGGTGGTGGGAGACGGTCGGCTGGGAGACGCCCACGTCGGAGATGTCGCACACGCAGGCCTCCCCGCCTTCGTGGGAGGCGACGGCCGAGAACAGCCGCAGGCGCACGGGGTCGCCGAGCGCCTTGAACATCTTCGCCGCGACCTCTGCCTCCTCCGCCGACATCGGGCGCTCGGTCAGCGGCGGGCAGCAGGGCGCTGCGGCCTCGGGCGCCAGGAGCGGCAACACCTTCGCATTCGACATACGTCTATGTTGACACATATCGAACTAGTGGGGGAGGGGTGTCCTCCCGCGCCTGAGGCGGGCGGCCAGGCGGCGGGCGGCCCGCTCTGCATCGCGGCCGCATCCGCGCAGCGAGTTCGAGGAGAGGCTGCGCTGCCACTCCAGCCCCACATATGCCAGCCCGGGATGGCTGAGGGAGGCGCCCGCGCGGTGACGGGGCCGGCCGGAGGCGTCGAGGGCTCCGCGGAGGCCGGTCAGGTAGGGCAGGTCGGGGCGGTAGCCGGTGGCCAGGATGATCGAGTCCACCGCCTCCGTGCTGCCGTCAGCCCAGGTGACCCTGTCGCCGTCCAGGTCGGTGAACATCGGGCGCCGGTCCGGCAGTCCGGCGGCGAGGGCGGCCCGGTAGCGGCCGGGGTCGAAAACGGGCTGGGCGGGAGGTGTGCGCAGTACGCGGCCCAGCGGGGCGGTGTCGATGCCGCTGAGGGTGAGCCAGAAGTGCAGGTCCCGGCCGAGCAGGCGCCTGCGGGCGAACCGCACCGGCGCCCGCGTGGCCAGCGTCGTACGGCTCGTTTCCGCGAGTTCGGCGGCGACCTGGACCGCGGAGTTGCCGGCCCCGACCACCACGACGCGCCGGCCGGCGAACGGGGCGGGGCCGCGGTAGTCGGCGACGTGCAGCACCTGCCCGGTGAACGACGCGAGGCCGGGCAGCCCGGGACGGTGCGGGCGGCCGAAGCTCCCGGACGCGGCGACCACCGCGCCTGCCGAGATGCGCGCGCCGCCCTCCAGCTCGACGCGGAAGCCGTCGGAAGCGGCGGTGACGCCGGTGACCCGCCGGCGGGTGCGGATGTCGGCGTCCAGGTGTGCGGCGTAGCGGTCGAGGTAGGCGGCGACCTCGTCCCGGTGCGGGTACCGGTCCGGGTCGCCGCCGAACGCCAGGCCCGGCAGCGAGCTGAACCGGGCCGGGGAGAACAGGGTCAGGCTGTCGTAGTACCGGGGCCACGACCCGGCCGCCCGGTCCGACGCCTCCAGGACGACCGGCGCCACGCCCTGCCCGGCCAGCGCGTGTGCTGCGGCGAGACCGGACTGGCCGCCCCCGATGACGACGGCTTCCACGTGTTCCACGACGACCCCCATGAATTCGATGAATGTCTATGTTGACGCACATCGAAACAGATGCCATGCTGATCGCACAACCCATCGACAGGTATCGAAACAACCTGGGAGTCGAATCGTGAACGCGCCTGCCACCCCCACCGGCCTACCCGTCGTCGTGATCGGGGCCGGACCCGCCGGCCTGGCCGCCGCCGCCCACCTCGAAGACCGCGGCCTGGACTTCCTCGTCCTGGAGGCGGGCCCGCACGCAGGCGCCGCCACCCGCGACTGGGCCCACGTACGCCTGTTCTCGCGGTGGGGCGAGGTCGTGGACCCGGCCGCCGAGAAGCTCCTCGCCCCCACCGGCTGGGTCAAGCCGGATGCGGCCTCCTACCCCACGGGCGGGGACTGGGCCGAGCTCTACCTCCAGCCCCTCGCCGACGCCCTCGGCGACCGCGTCCGCTTCGGGACCCGCGTCACCGGCGTCTCCCGCAGCGGCCGCGACCGCGTCGTCGACGCCGACCGCGAGGCCCAGCCCTTCGTCGTCCACGTTGAGCACGCCGACGGACGCGAGGAGCGCGTGTTCGCCCGCGCCGTGATCGACGCCTCCGGCACCTGGTCCACCCCTGGCCCGGCAGGCGGCAGCGGACTGCCCGCGCTGGGGGAGAAGGCCGCCGCCGACCGGATCGCCTACCGCGTCCCCGACCTCAGGGACCCGGCCGTCCGCGCCCGCTACGCGGGCAAGCGCACCGCCGTCATCGGCTCCGGCGCCTCCGCCTTCACCGCCCTCGCCTACCTCGCCGACCTCGCCGAGGCCGACGACGGCGCCGGGACCAAGGCGCTCTGGGTCCTGCGCCGCGGCATCTCCGGCTCCACCTTCGGCGGCGGCGAAGCCGACCAGCTGCCCGCCCGCGGCGCCCTCGGCCTCGCCGCCAAGGCCGCCGTCGACAACGGGTACGCCGAGGCGGCGACCGGCTTCCGCACCGACGCCTTCGAGCGGGCCGAGGACGGCCGCCTGGTCCTCGTCGGCGAGGACGGCCGCCGCCTGGACCCGGTCGACGAGGCCATCGTCCTGACCGGCTTCCGCCCTGACCTGGCGTTCCTGGACGAACTCCGCCTCGGCCTGGACGACCGCCTCCAGGCCCCGCTCGCCCTCGCGCCGCTGATCGACCCCAACCAGCACTCCTGCGGCACGGTCTACCCACACGGAGTGAACGAGCTGTCCCACCCGGAGAAGGACGTCTACCTCGTCGGCATGAAGTCCTACGGCCGCGCCCCCACCTTCCTCGCCCTGACCGGCTACGAGCAGGTCCGCTCCATCGCCGCCCACCTCGCCGGCGACCGGGAAGCCGCCGAGCGCGTCGAACTCACCCTCCCGGAGACCGGGGTGTGCGGCGGCGCGGGACTCTTCGACGAGCCCGCAGCCGCGGAGGAGACCGGCGGCGGGTGCTGCGCGGCCCCGGCCACCCTCACCATCGGGGCCGCCCCCGCCCCATCCGGCGGCTGCTGAGGCGAGCGGCAGGCAAAGCGGCACGGGGCCGCGACCGGGACGGGGGTCCGGTCGCGGCCACACGCCGTGCTGCCCGCCCTCCGCCTCGCCCGGAGCGCCGGCCGGACTCGGCGTACGCCCCGCGCATCCGCAGACTGCAGGGGGCGGGTGGGTCAGTAGGATGAGGCCGGCGTGTACGGGAGGTTGACGACGGTGAGAGACGACGCGAACAGCGGTGCCGGGCAGGCGTCCCGCCGTCGGGGCCAGGGCGAGCTGGAGGCCCAGGTGCTGGCCGCCGTGGGGGAGGGGTCGGGCCCGGTCACGGCCGGCTGGGTGCAGGAGCGCATCGGCGGCGGTATCGCCTACACGACGGTGATGACGATCCTGACGCGCCTCCACGCCAAGGGCGCCGTCGCCCGGGAGCGGGCAGGCCGCTCCTTCGAGTGGACGGCCGTCGCCGACGAGGCGGGACTGGCCGCGCTGCGGATGCGCAAGGTGCTGGACGCAGGGGCGGACCGGCAGGCCGTGCTGGCGAGCTTCGTGACGGCGCTGTCCCCCGGGGACGAGCAGCTGCTGCGGGATCTGCTGGCGCAGGCGTCGGAAACGGGTGAAGACTGACGGCATGGGGGTTTTCGTCTTCCTGCCGCTCGTACTGCCGTTGACTGCCTGGCCGATTGCCCGGCTGGCCGAGTTCCGGCTCCATCCGCGCACGGCCACGCGGCTGCTGACGTGGACGGCGGTGCTGCTCGCGGTGTGCAGCACGCTGTGCCTGGCGCTGCTGATGGTTGTCGGAACCGCACAGCTGCCGGGCAATCCCCTGCCGGACGGCTGGTCGGATCCGGAGGTCCGCAAGGCGGTCCCCTACGACGAGGTCGCCGGGCGGGTGGCGATCCCGGCGCTGCTCGCCGTCACGGTGTCCTGCCTGGCGGCCGGGTGGCGGCATGTGCGGGTGCGCAGGCAGGCTGCGCGCGCTGTGGCGGGGCTGGCCGGCAGATCGGTGGCGGTGCTGCCCGATCAGGCTGCGTACGCGTACGCGCTGCCCGCCTGGCGGGGTGGCGGGCAGGTCGTGGTCAGCTCCGGCATGCTGGCCGGGCTCACTCCGGGCGAGCGGCGGGCGCTGTTCGCCCACGAGCGCGCCCATCTGGCGCACCGCCACCACCGGTTCCTGCTGGGGGTGCAGCTGGCGGCGCGTGCCAACCCGTTCCTGCGCCCGCTGCGGACGGCGGTGGCCTTCACGGCGGAGCGGTGGGCGGACGAGGAGGCGGCGGCCCGGACCGGCAGTCGCCGCACGGTCGCACTGGCGGTGGGCAAGTCGGCTCTCGTGTCCAGAGGGGCGCCCGTGGCGTCGCTGGCGCACTTCGCCGCCGGGCCGGTGCCGCGCCGGGTGGCGGCGCTGCTGGGCCCCGCGCCCGTTGCGAGGAACTGGTTCTCGGTGTTCACGACGCTGGGCCTGGCCATGTGGACGGCTGCCGCGGGAGTGACGGTGTCGGCTCTGTCGTCGGCCAACTCGGCGGTGACGCTGTTCTTCATCCTGCACGCCGCGCTCGACGCGTAGCCGGCCGCAGATCGATGCGGACTCCTCGATGCCGGCAGCCCGGAGGGGCCGTGCCATGGGGGCGAGGGCGTCGATTTCGCGCTGCAGGGTTCTCACACCGGGGTTGTGGGCGTGCAGGACGGTTGCACCCCACCGGTCGACGAGGACGTAGGTGTTGGTGCCCTTCGCCTTGAAACGCCGCCGCAGCTCGTGGTGTTCGCCAACCACGCAGCGGGCCGGCCGCAGCCGTCCGGTCTCGGGCAGGGGTGCATTACGGTGGGGCACGAGGGCCTTTCGGCCAGGTGTGGACGTCGCAGTCCACACCGGACCGGAAGGCCCTCACTCGTTCAAGATCCCTCAGCCGAGACCCGGTTCACCCGGCCACGACCTCCCGAGACATAACACCTAAGCCTCTTCGTCCTCGTCCTCGTCCCCTTCGAAGAAGTCCCCGATCTCGTCGACGGCTTCGGCGGCGACCATGCCGCCGACGACGCCGACGGCGAGGCCGGCCGCACCGGCGGCGACGACGGTGCCCATGCCGGGGCCGGTGCGGTGGCCGCCGTGGTCGTCCTTGTGGCCGTGACCGACCGCGTGCCCGTGGCCGTACGGGTCGTGGCCGTGGGAGCCGTGCGCCGCGTGGCCGCTGTGAGAGGCGAGGAGACGGCTGATCCAGGAGTCGACCTCGGCGTTCCAGTCGGTGTGCGCCGCCTGGTCGTGGCTGACGGTGTACCGGGCGAGGGCGTCGTGGCCGCCGGAGAAGAGGCCGCCGCGCTTGTCCGCCTCGACGACGATCTCCATGCCCGCCGGGTTCGCGAGGAAGGTGATCTCGATCTCGCTCGCCTGGTGGGCGTACCGGGAGGACGGGGTGAGCTCGATCTCCTGGTAGAAGGGCAGCTGCTGGCCGGTGCCGGTGATGCGCCCGTACTCGAGGTCGGCGGACTTGAAGCCGAAGCCGAGTTGGCCGAACGCCTCCAGAACCGCTTCCTGGACCGGCAGGGGCCGGACTGTGAGGGCGTCGAGGTCGCCCTTGTCCTTGGCACCTCTCACGCCGAGTTCGGTGCGCACCCCCAGGACGATGCCCAGCGGCTGCCCGTACAGCTCGGTGACCGGGGTCTCCCACGGCAGGGCGACCGCGAACGGGACGCTGCGGTGCTCGCCCTCGGCAAGGCGGAAGCCGCCCCCGACGGTGAAGCGCTCGAAGACGACCGCGCCGTCGTGCTCGCCGTGGTCGGTCTCGGCCTCGACACGGGCCACGAGTTCGAGCGTGATGTGGTCGATGTCGAAGTCCGCGCGCCCGCCGGTCAGGCGGACCTCGCCGGACAGGGTGCCGCCGGGGACGGCGCCGGCAGGGGCGAGGACCGTGTCCACGGCCGGGCCGCCGACCCCCATCGAGCCGAGCAGTCGCTTGAACACCATCGTGGCGTTCACTCCTTCAGTCATGGTTCACCAAGGCAGGCGCCCCGGCGGCCTGCCGCCGGGGCGAAGAGGGGTGCGCCGGCGGCGCGGGGTACTGCTTCGTACTACTTCGCGGCGTCCAGCGCGGCCAGCGCCTGGGCCCAGCGGGCGAACTTCAGATCGGCCAGGTCGGCGACCGTCTTGATCCCGAACGCTTCCTTCAGCAGCTCCCCCTGCCGCTCACTGACGCCCTTGAGCGCGTCCACCGGCGCTGCGAGGACCTCCGCCACGCTCTTGTCCGCCCATGCCTTGTCCAGCACCTTGTCGAGATCGATCGAAGCCATGAAAGGTCCCTCCCTGAAGAAACGTGCAGTCAACACAGAGATCCGCCAAAAGGTGTCCCTGCGACCGCCGTTGGCGGCGCGCGGGCACGCCGAACGGAAGGTGCGCGAAGATCACCACCAGCAGAATCTACACACATGTAGAAGCATAGGGGTAGCCTGTCCGCCGCAAGGCGCCGTCACCGGATCGGCGCAAAAAGACTCCCCTGCACGCCGTGGCGGTCGACCGGGCGAAGCGGCCAGCAGCGGATTTACTTGCCCTTTACCATCGGGGGCGGATACTGTGTGTAACCACATGCGCGTCCGGGCCCCGAGGCCCGCCGATAAAGAAACGGAGCAGCAGACCCGCAATGGGTGAACCTCCCAGTCCCTGCCGTGCCACGCCCTGCCCGAGAACCTTTGAGTCGGGAGCGGGGGTGGCACGGTGACCGAGATCCTGCTGCTGCTCCTCGCGCTCGCCCTCACCCTGGCGTGCGCGGTGTTCGTCGCCGCCGAATTCTCCCTGACCACCGTCGAGCGCAGCGAGCTGGAGCGTGCGGCCGCTGCCGGTGAGCGGGGCGCGGCGAGTGCCCTCAAGGCGGCGAAACGCCTGACGTTCCAGCTCTCGGGTGCCCAGCTGGGCATCACCGTGACGTCGCTGGTCATCGGCATGCTCGCCGAGCCCTCGGTCTCGGCCCTGCTGCGTGGCCCTCTGGAGGCGATGGGCCTGCCCTCCGGCGCGGTGTCGACCACCGCGACCCTTCTCGGGGTGGCGCTGTCCACGATCGTGCTGATGGTGGTCGGCGAGCTCGTCCCCAAGAACTGGGCGATCTCCCGCCCCCTGGCCGTCGCCAAGGTCGTGGCGGGCCCGCAGCGCGCCTTCACCGCGGCGTTCGCGCCGCTCATCCGGCACCTGAACAACACCGCCAACCGCCTCGTGCGCCGCTTCGGGCTGGAGCCCGCGGAGGAACTGGCCTCCGCCCGCACCCCCGAGGAGCTCGTCGCACTGGCCCGGCACTCGGCCCGCGAGGGCGCCATCGAGCCGGATTCGGCCGAGCTGTTCGTCCGCACCCTGCACCTGGGCGAGCTGTCCGCGGAGAACGTCATGACCCCGCGCGTGGACGTGAAGGCCCTCGAGGCACACGCCACCGCCCTGGACGCGGCGAACCTGACACTGGCCACCGGCATCTCGCGCTTCCCCGTCTACCGCGACAGCCTGGACGAGGTGATCGGCACCCTCCACGTGCGCGACGTCCTGGCACTGGAGGAGGACAAGCGCGCCCTGACCGCGGTCACCGACCTGATGACCGAGCCCCTGCTCGTGCCCCACTCCCTTCCCGTGGACACCCTGCTCGGCCGGCTGCGCACGGCCCGCACCATGGCCGTGGTCATCGACGAGTACGGCGGCACCGCCGGCGTGGCCACCGTGGAGGACATCGTCGAGGAAGTCGTCGGCGAAGTCCGCGACGAACACGACCCCGTGGAGGTCCCCGACCTCATCGAAGCACCCGAGGAGGACGGCCGCCGCGCCTGGGAGGCCGACGGATCCGTCCGCCTGGACCAGCTCGAGAAGATCGGCCTCGAGGCGCCCGACGGCCCGTACGAAACCCTCGCGGGCCTGATCGCCACCGTCCTGGAACGCATCCCGGTGGCCGGTGACACCGTCACCGTCGCCGGCTGGGAGCTGACCGTGCTCGACATAGACCACCACCGGGCCGACCGCGTGAACCTCACAGCGCCGGCTGCGGACGACAAGACCGAGGAGGAGGGACGATGACCACGATCCAGCTGCTGATCGGCGCGCTGACCCTGGTCACCAACGCCTTCTTCGTCGGCGCCGAGTTCGCCCTGATCTCGGTGCGCCGCAGTCAGGTGGAACCTGCCGCACTCAAGGGCAACCGCCGCGCCAAGGCGACCCTGTGGGGCCTGGAGCACCTGTCCGCGATGATGGCGACCGCCCAGCTCGGCATCACCGTCTCCTCCCTGGTGCTCGGCGCCGTCGCCGAGCCTGCCATCGCCCACCTGCTGGAGCCCCCCTTCGAGGCCGTCGGCGTACCCGAGGCGCTGATCCACCCCATCGCCTTCGTCATCGCGCTCACGCTGGCGACCTACCTGCACATGCTGGTCGGCGAGATGGTCCCCAAGAACATCGCGCTCGCCGCCCCGGCGCCCACCGCCCTGTTCCTCGGCCCGCCGCTGGTCGCCCTCACCCGCGCCCTGCGTCCACTGGTCTTCGGCATCAACGCCTTCGCCAACACCCTGCTGCGCCTGCTGAAGGTGGAGCCCAAGGACGAGGTCGCCTCCGTCTTCACCGACGACGAGCTCGCCCGGCTGGTCAAGGACTCCCGCGACGCAGGCCTGATCGACCACGAGGACAGCGACCGCCTCCAGGACGCCCTCCAGCTCGGCACCCGTGCGGTCGGCGAGATCATGATCCCGTGCGAGCAGTTCGTCAGCGTCGGCGAGGGCATCACCCCGCGGGGGCTGGAGCGAACCGCTGCACAGCACGGCTTCTCCCGCCTGGTCGTCACCGGGGCGAACGGCGAGATCCTGGGCTTCCTCCACATCAAGGACGCCCTCGCCGCCACCGACCGCACCGCGCCGTTCCCCCGCAGGGCACTCCACACGGTCACCAGGATCGCCGAGGACACGCCCCTGGACGACACCATGACCGCCATGCGCACGGCAGGCACCCACCTCGCCGCGGTGACCGGCACCGGCGGCGGCGTCATCGGCTTCGTCACCATGGAGGACGTACTGGAGGAGCTCGTCGGCGAGGCCGCCGCACCGAGCGCCTGATCCCCTCCGGGAATCCAGCCGTGGCCGGCCCCGAGAGGGTGCCGGCCACCGGCCTTTCCCCGGGCTCGTGGGTGCCGGCGCCGAACCCCGGACACGGGCACCTGTCAGCGGTGGACGAGATCCCGGGCGATGCAGAGCAGGATCCCCAGCGGGACTGCCCACCGGGCGTACGGCGTGTCCGTCAGAGTGCGGCCGACCCGGACGGACGGGCGCAGCCAGGGGTGGAGGGCCAGGGCGGTCAGGGTGTCGGCAGCCTCGCCGGCGTCGTCCGGGCGGCCGAGCAGCCTGCTCAGCCACGGCGGCCGGAACAGCCCGCCCATGGGCTCGCCCGCGGGCCCGACGAACTCCAGGAAGCCGTCCCGGCGGGCCTCGGCATGGCTGATGGCCGACCAGGGCATGACGGCCGTGGACCACATCCGGTTGAACCGGATGCCGTCACCGTCTGCGGTGATCCGCCACAGGGCCAGCCGGCAGGCGACCCAGCCCGCCACCAGCGAGGTCCATGCCGCCGCGACGAGCCCGCCGGCGCTCGGGTCGGCCAGGCTTCCGCCCGCAGGCGGGACGGTCGACACGACGAACACCGCACACCACAGGGCCGCAGCGATCCGCGCTGTGCTGCCGGCCCTCCAGACCAGCGGCTCCATCGGCTGATCCGTGGCGGCGGCGAGGGCATGCGCGCGCTCTCGTTGGGCGAGCCGCATCCGGCGGGCCCAAGCCCTGCGCGATACGGCGGTCACCCCGCGCCTGCCGCCGGTTCCCCTCACCGTGCATGCTCCACCGGCGTCGGCCGCTGCGTCGCGGGCGCGGTGTCCTCGTCGACGTGGAAGAGGCGGGCGATGGGCACGTCGGTGCTGCTGTGGGCGATGATCGAGAAGGCGATGCACACGGCGATCAGCGTGTACGCCTGCTCGCCTTGGGGAATGCCGGCCTGGAGGACCAGCAGTCCGTAGACGACCGAGGCGAATCCCTTGGGCCCGAACCAGGCTGCCACCAGCTTCTGGCGGCGCTCGAATCCGGTGCCTATCAGGGACAGCAGCAGCGAGGCGGGGCGGATGAGGACGATCGCCAGCACCACCGTGACGTACCCGCCCAGTGAGAGGTCGCCGAACAGCTGCGGGGTGAGCAGTGCGCCGAACACCAGCAGGCCCGCGAACTTGGCCAGCTCCGCGAGCGCCTCGCCCAGCGGCTCGAAGGCGGCCTTCGCCTCCGGCGAGACGGCGGTGAAGACCGCGCCGGCGGCGAAGGCGGCCAGGTAGGGGTTGGCGTGGGTGAGGTGGCACAGGCCGTACAGGATGATCCCGGTGGCCAGCGGCAGCAGCGGCTGGAGTTTCGGCTCCGCTGTCAGCAGCCGGAAGCGGACCAGGGCGGTGACCGCCAGCGGCAGCACGATGCCGAAGACCAGGCCCAGCGCCAGCTCCAGACCGATCATGCCCAGCGAGGCCTCCGCCTGTCCCGACGTGGGCCCGGCGGCCGCGATGAGGAGCAGCACCACGGGCAGGGCGAGGCCGTCGTTGATTCCGCTCTCCACGTTCAGCAACTGCCGCAGCTTCGGCGGTACTTCCTTGCGTCCGACGATGGCGGACGCGAAGACGGGGTCGGTCGGTGCCAGTACGGCGCCCACGAGGAAGGACGTCGTCCAGTCCAGGCCCACCAGGTAGTGGGTGACCAGCGCCATGCCGACCATGGCGAGCGGCATCCCCAGCCCCAGTGCACGGGCGGGGTTCTTCCAGTTCTCCCGGAGCTTGGGGAACGAGACGTGCATGCCGTCGGTGAACAGCACCGCGAACAGCGCGAGATCGGCGGTCACGCCGACGATCTCACTCTCGGCGGTGATGTGGATCAGGCCGAGGAAGCCGTCACTGACCAGCGCTCCGCCGAGCAGGAACAGCAGCGACGTGGACAGCACCGTCCGGGCGGCGAGCCCGGACAGCAGCACCGCGATGAGCAGTGCGACACCGAAGACGGCGACGAGCACCATGGCAAAAAGCCCCGATCTGCGAAGAGAGTTGTCCCCTGAACGCCGACCAGACTTCCCGGCACGCCACAGGGGACTTTACACGCCCCTTACGGCGTGTTGACGAGGCCCTGTCGGCAGAACCCCGGGCCTCGTGCTGCCGACGGGGCCCTGGCCGCGGACCGGCAGACGCCTGTAACGTGCAGCCGGCGTGACGGCGCTCGGCTCCTGGCCAACAGGGCTGTCGCTCCCGGACGCGGGGCTCGTCACGCCCGCCTGCGGCCCTCGCCGAGGCCGACCATCCACCCGCGTATCGCGCACCTGCAGAAGGACCGCCCCATGAAGTGGCAGTGGGCCGCCCTGGTCTTGTTCTCCCTGACCCTGCTCCCCGCCGGTCTGGCGATGGTCGCCGGCCGGGTTCCGCGCCGTCTGCGCGCCCGCCTGGCACCGCTGCGCGCACGGGGCGCCGCCCTGCTGCTGATCTACGCGACCGCGCCGGTCAACGCCGTGCCCCGGCTGGCCGGAGCCTCACCGGACACGACGCTGGCGTGCACGGCGGCGGGCGGCGTACTGGCGGTGGCGGGTGCCCTGGTCCTCGGCGCGGCGACATGGCGGACCGGCCGGGCCGGCTGAGCCCGGCGAAGGACCCGACGGCCCCGGACCCCGCAGTGCCCCCGCCCTGCCGAGGGGTGGGGGCCGCGTGCCCGGCCTGCTACGGCCGTCCGGCGTTGAGCATCTGCCGCATCTGGGCGATCTCGGCGGTCTGGGAGGTGATGATGGCGTCGGCCAGGTCCTTGGCCGGGCCGTAGGCGCCCTGCTGCTTCTCGGTCTCGGCCATGTCGATCGCGCCTTCGTGGTGCTCGATCATCATGGTCAGGAACATGGTGTCGAAGGCGTTGCCCCGGGCGCCGCCCAGCCGGCTCATACCCTGGGAATCCATCATCCCGGGCATGCCGGAGCCGTCGCGGTCGCGGTCGTGGTGGCCCATGCCGTCCATGCCCATGCCTGTGCCGGTGGGGACCTTCTCGCCCCATGCCCTGAGCCAGCCGGTCATGGTCTCGATCTCCGGGACCTGCGCCTTCTTGATCCTCTCCGCGAGTGCCTTGACGTCGGCGGACGCGCCGTGGGCGGCGACCATGTCGGACATCAGGACGGCCTGGCGGTGGTGGGGGATCATTTCCTGCGCGAACGTGACGTCCGCCTGGTTGTGCCGGTTGTCCTGCACCGACGCCGGGGTGGCTGTGGTCAGGGGGCGAGTGCCGGTCGTGCTCGTGCTGTCATTGCTGCCGCACCCGGCGAGGGCCAGGGCGGATGCGACCGCCGTGGCCGCCAGGGCCGCGCGGCGCGGCAGGGATCGGTTCGTGTTCATGGCTCTGGACTCCACTGATCGGATGCGGATGGGGGACTGTGCCGTCCGCGGCCCGTGCCCTCAGGCGCAGACCGCGGCACGGACCCTCATGTCCGCAGGATCTGGAGTTCGGCGAGCAGGGGCGGTGCCCGCCCACCGGACGGCTCGTACGCCAGGACGCTCGGCAGTACGGCCGACGGGTGCACGAGGCCGCCGGGCCTGCCGGGCAGCGGCGCGGTGTCCGGCGCGAGGATGCCGGGGGATTCGGGCAGTGCCGCGGACGCGCACATCCGGTCCGCGTGGCCGGTGTGCCGGGCCGGCACCTCGTCCTCGCCGTCCGGGCACTGGTGTCGCGGGGCGTCCTGTGCGGCGGCGGCGTGGTGGACCGGCATGTGCTCGGCCACGTCCTGCCGCGGCAGGGAAGTGGCCGTGTCCAGGGCGTGCATGCCGAGCAGCCCGACGAGGAGACCGAGAACGAGCAGCAGGACGGTCCGCGGCGCCTGTGGAGACCGCGGCTGCGTCCGGGGCTCGTGACCGGTCACATCACCCAGCGTATGCCGCTCCCGACCGGGGCGCCGTACGCCCCGGATCCGGCTATCCGCCCCGGCCGGCGTCCGGGGCCGCCGGGTCCGCGGGGGCGGGACCGGGCAGGCGGAGGCGCTTGAGGGCGAGGGCGTTGACGGCGACGATGATGCTGGATCCGGACATGGACAGGGCGGCGATCTCGGGGCGGAGGATCAGGCCGGTGGCGGGTTCGAAGACGCCGGCGGCGATGGGCAGGGCGATGGCGTTGTAGCCGATGGCCCAGCCGAGGTTCTGGCGCATCTTGCGCAGGGTGCCGCGGCCGATGCGCAGGGCGGTGGGGACGTCCAGGGGGTCGGATCGCATCAGGACGAGGTCGGCGGTGTCGATGGCGACGTCGGTGCCGGCGCCGATGGCGATGCCGAGGTCGGCCTGGGCGAGGGCGGGGGCGTCGTTGACGCCGTCTCCGACCATGGCGACCTTGCGGCCCCCGCGCTGGAGCTCGGCGACGGTGGCGGCCTTGTCTCCGGGGAGGACCTCGGCGATCACGGTGTCGATGCCCAGCTGCCCGGCGATCCTCTCCGCGGTGGCCCGGTTGTCGCCGGTGAGCATGACGACCTCGACGCCCAGGGCGTGCAGCTCGCGCACGGCGGCGCGGGAGGTCTCCCGCGGTGCGTCGGCGATACCGATCAGGGCAGCGGCCCGCCCGTCGACAGCGGCGATGACGACGGTACGGCCGGTGGCGGTCAGGTCGTCCCGCCGGGCGGCCAGCGGACCGAGGTCGACGCCCTCGCGTTCGGCCAGCCGGCGGTTGCCCACGGCGATGCGGTGGCCGTCCACCACGGCGGTCGCCCCGTGACCGGGCACGTTCTCGAAGTGGCGGGCCTGCGAGGGCGGGGCGCCGCGCGAGTCGGCGTGGCGTACGACCGCCTCGGCCAGCGGGTGCTCGGACTCGCGCTCGACCGCGGCGACCAGCCGCAGGACCTCGTCCGCATCCTGCCCGGGCGCCGCGACGACCTCCGTGACCTCGGGCTCTCCGCGGGTGAGGGTGCCGGTCTTGTCCATCACGACGGTCTGGATCCCCGCCGACGCCTCCAGGGCCATCGCGTTCTTGAACAGCACCCCGCGCTGGGCGCCCAGCCCGGTGCCGACCATGATCGCGGTGGGGGTCGCGAGGCCCAGCGCGTCGGGGCAGGTGATGACGACCACCGTGATGGCGAACAGCATGGCCTCGCCGAAGGGCCGGTCGGACGCCGCCAGCCAGACGGCGAGGGTGAGCGCTCCGCCCGCGAGGGCGACGAAGACCAGCCAGAACGCGGCCCGGTCGGCCAGCCGCTGGCCCGGTGCCTTGGAGTTCTGGGCCTCCTGCACCAGCCGGACGATCTGGGCCAGGGCCGTGTCCGCGCCCACCCTGGCCGCCCGTACGCGCAGAGTGCCGTTCGCGTTGAGGGTGGCGCCGACCACGGCGGAGCCCGGCGCCTTGTGCACCGGCAGGCTCTCCCCGGTCACGGTCGACTCGTCGACCTCGCTCTCGCCGTCCTCCACGACCCCGTCCGCCGCGATCTTCGTACCGGGACGGACGAGCAGCAGGTCACCGACCGCCACCTCTGCGGTGGCGACCTCGACCGGTTCGCCGTCCCGCAGGACGACGGCCTTGGGCGGGGCCAGGTCCAGCAGGGTGCGGATGGCGTCGTTGGCGCCGCCGCGGGCGCGCATCTCGAACCAGTGGCCGAGCAGGACGAAGGAGGCCAGGACGGTGGCGGCCTCGTAGAAGACCTCCCCGCCGCCGGTGAGCGTGACGACCAGCGAGTACAGCCAGCCGGCTCCGACGGCGACCGCCACGAGCACCATCATGTCCAGGGTGCGGGCGCGCAGCGCCCGGACGGCGCCCGTGAAGAAGACCGAGCACGAATAGAAGATCACCGGCAGGCTCAGCAGCAGCGCCCACACGTCCTGGCGGAGGCCGAACGGGACGGGGGCGTGCCATCCGAAGACCTCCTCGCCGATCGGGGACCAGACCACGATCGGAACGGAGAAGAGCACCGCGACGAGGAAGCGGTTGCGCATGTCGGCCGCCATCGCCGCCATCGACATCCCGGCATGGCCGCCGTGCCCCTCGTGGGCCGTCGCCTCGCCGGGGGGCGGCCCGCCCGCCGGTCCGTGCTCCGCGTGCGCCGGGTGGACGGCTCGGGCCGCTTCCACCGCACCGGGCGGGTCGGGTTCGGCCATCGGGTCGCAGATGTGGGCCGGCACCGACTGGCCGGCACAGTGGTAGCCGCACTCGGTCACCCATCCGCGCAGTTCGGCCAGCGAGGTCCGGCGGGGGTCGAAGACGACGGTGGCCGACTGCGCCACCGGGTTGACCTCCACGTCCAGGACCCCCGGCCGGCGGCCCAGCACGGCGGCGACGGTGTTCTGCTGGGTGGCACGGATCATGCCCCGCACGTCCAGCACTGCCGTACTGCGTTCCTTGTCCGCCTCGCCCGGTCCGAGGCCTCGCGGGTCCGGCATGCCGGTTCACCTCCCCGGTACGCGGTGGCCGCACGCGGCCACCGCGCCTTCCTCCTTCACCCTGGGGCCGCGGCGGCGTCTCCGCAACGGCGGCACGGGCGGAGGCGTCGGCCTCAGGCGGCTGCCCGGGGCTGTCCCCCGGCCCGGGCAGTGGTGACGGAGTGGCAGAATCGAACTCCCGTGAGAACGCGGGATCGGACAGCCACGTGCAGTCGTCAGCGGGTGAGGAAGCCGTCATGGGTCTGGGAACTGTCGCCGTCACCGGCGCAGCGGGCACTATCGGGTCGGTGCTGCGTGCCGCCCTGCGCGAGGAGTCCGAGCGGCTGATCCTGCTCGACCGCGTCCCGATCCGGGACGCCGCCGCGAACGAGGAGGCCCGCATCGTCGACCTCCGCGACCCGGTGGCAGTGGAGGAGGCCCTGTCCGGGGCCGGCTCGGTGCTCCACCTGGGAGGCCTGCCGGACGAGGCGCCGCTCGCGGACCTCCTGGAGGCGAACGTGCTCGGCACCCACCACGTCCTCGAGGCCGCGCGCCGGCTGGGGATCGCGCGGGTCGTGCTGGCGGGGAGCAACCGCGTCACCGGGTTCCACCCCGTGTCACGGCTGACCGGTGCAGCGGATCCGGTCCGACCCGACGGCCTGTACGGGGTGAGCAAGGCGGCCGTCGAGGCCCTGGGGCGGCTCTACGCCGACAAGTTCGGGCTCTCGGTCGTCTGCCTGCGCATCGGGAGCTTCGAGGAGGCGCCGACCGAACGCCGGCACCTGGCGACCTGGCTCAGCCACCGGGATGCCATCGGCTTCGCCCGGGCCGCCCTCACGGCCCCGTCCCACATCAGGTTCGCCACCGTGTACGCGGTGTCCGCCAACAGCCGCCGGTTCTGGGAGCTTCCCGACCCCTCGACGCTCGGGTACACGCCGCTCGACGACGCCGAGACCCACGCGGCGCGGATCCCCGGGGCCGACCTGCCCCTCGACCCGGAAGGGCCCCAGGCCGGCCCGTACGCAGAGCCCGAGTTCACGCTCCGGCACATCAACCACTGAGCTGCCTCCGGGTGCCCGGGCGGCCGCCCGGGCACCGGCCCCTCAAGCGAGTGCGGCCAGCCGGAGCTGGTGCTCGAAGTCCCCGTCCCCGCACTGGCTGTACACCTCCAGCACCAGCCGCCGTCCGTTCACGTGCCACACCCGGGCCGTGTTGCCGTCACCGATCCGCAGCCGCACGGTGTCGTGCTCGGGCTCGCCGAAGTGTCCGGCCAACTGCCCTGCGAGATCGGTGAAGTAGGCCGCGAACGCCTCGCCCTCCTGGTCGGCCAGGAACCCGTAGGCGCCCCACAGCTCCTCGCTCACATGGCTTTCGGCGAGGACCAGCAGGGAACCGGTGTGCAGTCGGGCGCCTCCCTCTCCTCCGGCCCCCGGTACCGCGGTGACGCTGCGCCTGCCGCCGAACACGAGCGAGTAGGGAAAGAACCCGACGGGCTCGGCGGCCAGAAGACCGGTGGCCAGCCCCACCACACCGCCGTCCCGCGCCTCCGGCACCAGGAAGTGCTCGGCAGGCCCCCGGCTGAGCACCGCGGGCAGGGGACTGCCCGCCCCCAGCCGGGCCACCACCTCGGCCGCCCGGTTCACGAACACCACCGTGCCGTCCCGGTCCAGGAACGGCGCCACGCCCTGCCCCGGCCCGAACCCGACCACGTCTCCCGAGACCGTCACAGGCTCGCGGAACGGCACGGCCCGGAACCCGCCGACGGCGTCCAGCACGCCCCAGCGCCCCCCGCGCCGCGCGACGCACGCTCCCGACAGCGGGTCGAAGTCGTCCGCCCACTCGAAGCGGCCGTCGAAGGCCGGCCGCCCGGCCCGGTCGAGGAAGCGGAGGCCGGCGTCGTCGTCACGCACCAGGCCGCAGGCCATGACCGGGGACAGCCCCGGCCCGCCCCGCACCGCCGTCCGCCCGGCCGCGTCCAGGTAGCCGTACCCGTCCGACGGCCGCCCGGCCTCCACCCGGTAGGCCCGCCCGTCTTCGCCGAACTCGTCGATCCGGGCGTAACGGGGTTCGACGATCCAGCCGCCGACCGTGTCGACCAGGCCCCAGCGGTCACCGACCCGCACCGGGGCGGCACCCTGCGCGCCGAACGCCAGCGCCTCGTCGAAACGGGGCTCCACGGCCATCCGCCCTTCCCTGTCGATGTAGCCCGCCGGCCGGTCCGCCCCGGTGCGCACGGCGGCGAGCCCAACGGCCGAGAACGGACCGGCGGGCTTGAAAGGGCCCGCGATCGCGATGTCACCGGCGGTGTCGACGTAGTGGAACTTGCGGCCGGCACGGACCGCCGCAAGCCCGTGGGAGAACGCCGAGGCCTCCCGGTAGCGGGGCTCGACCACTACGTCCCCGCGCGCGTTCACGTATCCCCAGGCGTCTCCCCGGCGGAACCGTGCCAGGCCCCCGGGCCACGCCAGCCGCTTCGCCTCCTGCAGCACAGGGGGCACCCGCCACCGGCCCGTATGGTCCAGATACCCCCAACCCCCCTCGGCCGAGCGCGCCGCGGCCACGGCCCCGCCTTCACCGTCGGGATCGAAGGGCCACACCTCGGCCAGCTCCGGCGCCGGTATCCGCACACCTGCCGGATCGACCAACAGCACCCGGGGAGAGCCAGGCTGCCCACCTGGAACCGAAAGGACGTGTACGCGAGCGGTCACGGCCGGGATGCTACCGCCGGCCGCCCACCCCGCCACCCTCGCCCGCCCTGCTTCAGGCCGTGGCCCCCCGGACGGGGACGGGCGTGCGGGCCCGGCGCAGTCGCCGGCGGAACGTGGCGATCAGCAGGACGGTGAGGACCACGGTCGGCAGCGCCTCCGCGGGGCCGAGTAAGGGCGCTGCCACGCCCGCCGCGTCGACGAGGACGAACGCTCCGGCCGCAGCCGCCATGGCGCGGTACGCCCGGCTGCCCGGGGGAAGTGCCAGGCCGAGGAAGCCCACGGCGGTCATGGCCCGCGGCGGTCTTCAGGCCCGCGACGGCGTACGCGTCGGGATGCGACGTGCGCGGTGGGGGACATGCGGCGAGGCTGGAACCCGGAGTCGGCTCCGGGTTCAAGGGGTCCGCGTGTGGGCCGCGTCTCCCCGTCCCCATGCGGTCGTCCGCGGCGGCCGCGCGCACGGACTCCTCCGACGCGCGGCGCCGCCGGCGTCAGCCGGCCCAGGGAGCCATCGGGTACCAGATCAGGTCGCGGCGGGCCAGGATCCGCACGTCCCAGTAGAGCAGCATGAAGACGCCGGCCGCGATGAACGACGCCGCCATCGCGGCGGACATCCGGCTGGGCCGCGCCGTGAACCACCGGTTCAACCGGTCGCCGAACACCAGCGACACCACCACGAACAGCACCGCGACGACCACGATGTTGCCGAGCGTCTGGAAGCTGAACGCCACCGCGCCGTACAGCGGGTTCTGGCTCTGCGCCGTGTCCCGGAACAGCTGGCGGAACAGGCCGAACGGGCGCCCGATCAGGAACGCGCCGATGAACGCGCCCATCACGACCATCGGCGCGTTCGGGAAGCGACGGGTCAGCCGGGCCAGCGGGTCACGGACCAGGCCCGCCGCCGCCAGCCCCAGGTAGGTCATCGCCAGCCCCAGCAGCCCGTAGACGACCATCGCCTGGATCAGCCGCGGAGAGAACCCGGCGCCCGACGACGCCGTGGCGGACTGCGGCATCCCGCTGCCGACGAGCGCGGCGACCGCACCGTACGCCGCGGACACCGCGACCGCGCCGAGCGCGAGGTAGCCCAGCGGCTTCAGCAGCCCGGCGATCCGCCCGCGGCGGGTCGTCTTCTGTCCGGCCAGCGGGGCCATCGCGCTGAACACGGCGACGTTGCAGGCGGTGAAGGTACCGCCGATGCCGGTCGCCAGGGCGAAGGCGACACCCGCCAGGGCGCCGGAGATCGGCGCTTCCTTGGCCGGGTGGCCGAGCAGGGTGTCGGCCACCGTCCCCGCGATGGTCTTGTCGACGAACTCCGCCGACCACACCACGGTGAGCGCGAACCCGAACAGGGCGCCGAGCCCAAGCACCAGCGCACGGCGGCGCGGCGCATGGCCGTTGAAGAAGAACGACGGCGAACGGTGCGAGGCAGTTGGCCGCGGGGTCGGAGGATGCGCGAGCTGAGCCATGGGAGCGTCCCTTCAGCGAGGCGTCGGCAGCGTTGACACGCTAAGGGCGGGACCGCGTCGCCGGAGGGTTCGGCGGGAACAGCGCACATCCGAAGAAGCAGCCCGTGCCCCGCACCGATCCAGGGCCGGAAGGGCAGTCTGGAATATGGCCCGCCGCCCGTCCTGCCCGGCAGGATGGGGGGGAGGACCCGATCACCCCACCGCGCCGACCGCACACCGTGGAGCAAGCATGGGCAACGCCTTCGTCGTCCGGTACGAGATGCGTCCGGAGACCGCGGACGAGAACCAGGCCGTCATCGAGAAGGTCTTCCAGGACCTGGCGCAACGAGCCCCCGAGGGCCTGAGCTACGCGTCCTTCCGGCTGGCCGACGGTGTCACGTTCGTCCACATCGCCATCACCGAGGAAGGCTCCGAGGGCCTGGCCGCCTCCCCGGCCTTCCAGGAGTTCCAGAAGGGCTTCGGCGACCGGGCGGCCGGGCCGCCGGTGGCCGGCGGCGCCACCCTGGTGGGGGCGTACGGGTTCACGCTGTGACCGCACTGCCGCCGGGCGCCGCCGTCCCGCCGCCGGAGCTGCGCGGAGTGCTCAGCACACGGGAGAGCGATCTCGCGGCCGCAGCAAGTGACTTCGGCAACCTGGTGCACCTGCGCCCGCTTGCCGTGCTCTTCCCCGCCGACGCCGGAGACGTCGCGGCGATCGTCCGGTACGGCCGCGCGAACGGCCTCCCCGTGGTGCCCCGCGGCGCCGGCCACGCGGTCGACGGCCAGGCCCAGGCCCCCGGCGGCATCGTCGTCGACCTGACGTCGGTCGCGCGCGTCCGCGCACCGGATGACCGGAACCTGATCAGCGTCGACGCCGGGGCCACGTGGCAGGCGGTCGCCGAGGCGACCCTGCCCCGGGGCCTCGTCCCGCCCGTGCTGCCCGACCACCTCGGGCTGACGGTCGGCGGAACGCTGGCGGCCGGCGGCTTCGGCGGATCGAGCCACCGACACGGCAGCGTGTCCGACCAGGTCCACGAACTCGACGTGGTCACCCCCGGCGGCGAACTGCGCACCTGCTCCCCGAACCGGGACCGCGACCTGTTCGACGCGGTGCGGGGCACCCAGGGCCAGTACGGCATCATCACCCGCGCCGCACTCGGCCTGCACCCGGCCGGCCGCACGGCCATCCGGCACCGGATCGGCTGCCCGGACCCCGGCACCCTGCTCGCCGCCCAGGTGCGCCTGGCCGCCGGGGGGCGCTTCGACCACATCCTCGGCTCGGCCGTCCACGTGCCGGGGCGGGGCTGGCAGTTCGTCCTGGAGGCCGTGGCGGTGTTCACCCCGCCACAGGCCCCGCCGCCGCAGCCCGGGATCCGGCCGTCGGACGGCCCGGCCCCGGAGACCGACGTCCTCCCGTACGCCGACTACCTCGGCCGTCTGGCCCCGTTCGAACGGCAGTTGCGGGCCGCCGGATCCTGGCAGAACCACCCGCACCCCCGGTGCAACGTGCTGCTGCCCGGCAGGCATGCTGCCGGCATCATCGCCGACACGCTTGCCGGGCTCGGCCCGGAGGACATCGGAGAGAGCGGCAGCGTCCTCATCTACCCCGTCCCCAACCGGCGGCTGCGCGCCCCGCGACTGCCGAAGGCCCGCGGGACCACCTCGGTCCTGTTCGGCCTCCAGCGCACCGCGCCCCCCGACGACCCGGCCGCGCTCCGGCGCATGCACGAGGGCAACGCCCGGCTGCTGGCCCGTGCCCTGCGTGTCGGCGGAGCCGCGTACAGCGCCCGTACCCCCTACCACGACACGCGCATCACGGGCGGCACCGCCGGCATGGCCGAGCCCCTGGGCCCGCCGGCCCACGAGCCCGTCAGCCCATGAGCACCCGGACCGTGGTGTCCACCACGTGCGCGGCGAGTCGGTCGATGGTGGCGCGGTCCTGCCAGGCCAGTGGGCCCCGGGCGGCCAGGTCGGCGAAGCCGTGCACCGACGACCAGCAGACCCATTCCGCGTTCACCCGACGCTCCGGCGTCATCGCGCCGGCCTCGACCATCGTGTCGAGCGCGTCGACGAGCAGCCGGTACGGCGGAGCCACCCGGTCCGCCAGCGTGGCCGGCGGGGCTCCGGCCCGGGAGTCGTCGGGGGTGAGGATCGCGATCTCGAACCAGCCGGGCTCCGAGAGCGCGAACTCGATGTAGCCGAGCCCGACGCCGTGCAGGTTCCGCACCGACTGCGCCACCGGGTCCGGGCCGGCCGTGGCGCGCAGCGCCTCCATCCGGTCGAGCATCGCCCGGGCGAGCTTGTCCTGCGCCTCGGCCGCGACGGCGAGCACCAGTGCCTGGTGATCGGCGAAATGCCGGTAGGCGGCGTTGGGCGTGACGCCCACGGCGCGGGTGACGCTCCGCAGCCCGAGTGCCGCGGACCCGCCTTCGCGTGCGAGTTTCAGGCCCGCGTCCACCAGCGCGGCCCGCAGGTCGCCGTGGTGGTACGGGCGAGTCTCGACGGGTCTGCCCTTGGCCATCGTGTAGCGCTCCCTCCGCGCCGGAGTATACAAGGTGAACATAGCCGAGACCTGCGGTTTGTGGAGCAGGAGAAGGCGCACGACGCCCTGAGCACTCCGGGAGAAGACACGCCTGGCGGGGTGTGGAACCGTGGGGCCCGTGCACCCGTCGTCGTCGCAGGGAGGCCCTCCGTGAGTGCCGGCTCACCGTCCCAGGTGCTGACGCTGAGGGTGACCGCCAAGCAGGCGGCGGCCGACGGCGTCGTCGTGCTGGAACTGGCACACGGCGACGGCGCCCGGCTGCCCGACTGGACGCCCGGCGCCCATGTCGACCTCGTCCTGCCGGGCGGCCTCACCCGCCAGTACTCGCTGTGCGGCGACCGCTGGGACGCCCACCGCTACCGCGTCGCCGTCCTGCGCGAGCCGGCGGGCCGCGGCGGCTCGGCGTACATCCACGAGCGGTTGCGGCCCGGCGACAGCGTCGGCGTCGGCGGCCCGCGCAACCACTTCCCCCTGGTGCCCGCCGACCGCTACCTGTTCCTCGCGGGCGGGATCGGCATCACCCCGCTGCTGCCGATGATCCACCAGGCCGAACTGGTCGGCGCGGACTGGACGCTCGTCTACGGCGGCCGGCGCCGCGCGTCGATGGCCTTCCTCGGCGAACTCGCCCGGTACGGCGACCGGGTCCGCCTCGTCCCGGAGGACGAGGCGGGCCGCCCCGACCCGGCCGGCCTGCTGCGGGAGGTGCGCGCCGGGACGCGGGTGTACTGCTGCGGCCCGTCCGGGCTGCTCGACGCCGTCGCGGCGGCCTGTGCCCACTGGCCCGCCCGCACCCTGTACACCGAGCGGTTCACGGCGGCCGGTCCGGGCGCGCCGGTCCGGGACACGCCGTTCGACGTGGTGCTGGCCCGTACGGGCGGACGGGTGACGGTCACTCCGGACACGACCGTCCTCGACGCCGTGCGTGCGGCCGGGGTGGAGCTGCTCTCCTCGTGCGGCGAGGGAATCTGCGGCACCTGCGCGACCACGGTGCTCGACGGCGTGGTCGACCACCGGGACAGCCTGCTCAGCGACGAGGAGCGGGCGGCGGGGGACTGCATGTACCCGTGCGTGTCCCGGTCCTGCGGCGACCGCCTCGTGCTGAACCTCTGACCGCCGCTTACCTCCGCACCCGCGCACCGCTGTCTCCGACCGAGTCCCGATCCACCCGCCACGGAGGGCGAGCCCCATGACCGCGATCCTCGACCTCGATCCGTTCGCCCTCGACGTGCTGGCCGACCCGCACCCGCATGACGCGCGGCTGCGCGACGCCGGGCCGGTCGTCTACCTGCCCGCCCATGGCATCTACGCGATCGCCCGCCACGCCGAGGTGCACGCGGCACTGCGCAACTGGCAGGGCTTCCAGTCCGGGGCCGGGGTGGGCCTCGCCAACTTCCGCAAGGAAGCGCCGCGGCGCCCGCTGAGTGTGGTGGTCGAGGCCGACCCGCCGTACCACGACGCGCCGCGCCGGGTGCTCTCGGCGCTGCTCGGCCCCCGCGCGCAGCGCCGGCTCCGCGAGGGGTGGACCGTGCAGGCGCGGGAGCTGGTGGACCGCGTGGTGTCCGGCGGCGACGGCTCGGTCGTCGAGTTCGACGCGGTGGGCGCGCTCGCGGAGGCGTTCCCGCTGCGGGTGTTCCCGGACGCGCTCGGCATCCCCGACGAGGGCCGGGAGAACCTGCTGCCGTTCAGCGACTTCCTGCTCAACGCCTTCGGGCCGCGGAACGAACTCGTCGCGGCGGGCGCGCCGCGGGCGCGGGCGCTGTCGGACTGGGTGGGGGAGCACAGCGTGCGCGAGGCGCTGGCCGACGACGGGTTCGGGGCGCAGATCTGGGCAGCAGCCGACCGGGGCGAGATCACCCACGGTCAGGCGCCGCACGTGGTCCGGTCGCTGTTCGCGGCCGGGGTCAACACCACCGTGCACGCGCTCGCCGCGGCCCTGCACGCGCTCGCCGCGCACCCCGGGCAGTGGCGCAGGCTGCGTGCCGATCCGGGCCTGGTCCGGGTGGCGTTCGACGAGGCGGTGCGCTGGGCCTCCCCGGTGCAGACGTTCTTCCGCACCACGACCGGGGACGTCCGGGTCGGGGACGCGGTGGTGCCGGACGGTTCGAAGGTGATGCTGTTCCTCGGGGCGGCGAACCGGGATCCGCGGCGGTGGTCGGATCCGGACATGTTCGACGTGCACCGCAATCCCTCCGGGCACGTCGGCTTCGGCTTCGGCATCCACCAGTGCGTGGGCCAGCACATCGCGCGGCTGGAGGCGGAGTGCCTGCTCGGTGCGCTGCTGGAGCGGGTGGAGTCGATGGAGCTCGCCGGGCCGGCCCGGCGCCGCCTCAACAACACGCTCATGGCGTGGGATTCGGTGCCGGTCCGGGCCGTGCTCACTCGTTAGAGCGAACATCCGTCCGAAAACCTGATCCGTGTTGCCCGCCTCGAAGCGTGAGTCTACGATGTGAACATGGCTGATGTGGACAGTGTGAACGTCGAGACGATCAAGGGAGACCCAGCGTGACCACCGTGAATTCAAGTGCGTCCGCGGAAGGCGCCAAAGCCTCGACGGCGGAACCGGACCCGCGGCGGTGGACGGTGCTCGCCCTGCTGTCCGGCCTGCAGTTCATGATCCTCCTGGACATGACCGTGGTGAACGTGGCGTTACCGCGGATCCAGGACGGACTCGGCTTCTCGACCCCCGGGCTCGCCTGGGTCGTCAACGGCTATGTCCTCGCGGCCGGCGGTCTGCTGATGCTCGGCGGCCGGCTCGCCGACTTCTTCGGCCGCCGCCGGCTGCTGCTGATCGGCGTGACCGTCTTCGCCCTGGCCTCGGTGATCTCCGGAGCGGCGACCGCCCCGTGGATGATGGTCGTCGGCCGGTTCGGCCAGGGCGCCGCCGAGGCGCTGGCCGCGCCCGCCTCGCTCGGCCTGATCGCCCTGCTCTTCACCGACCCCAAGGAGCGCACCAAGGCGCTCGGCGTCTGGGGCGGCATCATGGGCCTCGGCGCGACGCTCGGCTCGGTCATCTCCGGCGTCCTGACCGACCTGGCCTCGTGGCGCTGGATCTTCTTCATCAACCTGCCGGTCGCCCTGGTGGTCCTCTTCCTCGTCCCGCGGCTGGTGACGGAGAGCCGGATGGTCCGCGCCAAGGACACCTCGCTCGACGTGCTCGGCGCCGCCACCCTGACCCTCGGCCTCGTCGGCGTGGTCTACGGCCTGCTGCACGCGGCCGACCACCCGTGGGGCTCGGCCGGGGTGCTCGTCCCGCTGATCGCCGGCGCGGTGCTGCTGCTGGTGATGGTCGCGGTCGAACTGCGCGGGAAGAACCCGCTGATCCCGTTGGGCTTCTTCGCCAACCGCACCCGGTCCGTCGTCAACTTCACGACCCTGTTCTACATGTCGGCGTTCATCTCCTACACCTTCATGCTCACCCTGTACGAGCAGCAGGTGCTGGACTACTCCCCGCTGCTCAGCGGGCTCGGCTGGCTGCCGCTCAGCGTCGCCATCGGCGCGGGCATGGCCCTGGGCACCGCGATGATCCCCCGGGCCGGTATCCGCGCCGTGGTCTCCGCCGGATACATCGGCGCCGGCATGGGCCTGTTCCTCACCAGCACGGTCGGCGTGGACAGCTCCTACTGGGGCGGCATCGTGCCGGGCATGGTCGTGTTCGGCCTGTTCGCCGGCGCTGCCATGCCGGCCGCGACCAACGCCGCCCTGCACGGCGTCACCGTCCAGGACTCCAGCCTGGCCTCCGGCGTGCAGAGCACCATGCAGCAGGTCGGCAGTGCGCTCGGCGTCTCCGTGCTGGCGGCGCTCGCCTTCCGGCACGCCGGGGAAGCCGTGGCGGACGGGGCGGCCGCGCCCGTCGCCGCGACCGAGGGCTACGCGCTCGGCTTCCGGATCGGCGGCGCGCTGATGGTGCTCGGCGGAGTCCTGCTGCTGGCCCTGGTCGAGCGGGTCGGCACCGAGCTCCGCGACCCGACCGCCGAGCGGCTCGCGGCCGGCTGACCGGCACCCCGACCGCGCCCGCACACGCACCGCACCCGTACGCCGCAGCCCGCCGGAGAGGCCGACGCCTCCCGGCGGGCTCACCCACCCGATCCGAAAGGCAGACCCATGAGTATCGCGGAGACGAGCCCGGCTGCCGCCACGGGTGGCACGGACGTGCGGGCCGAACTGCTCGCCGCGGACGCCGACTTCCTCTGGCACCCCTGGTCGCCCAGCCGGGTCAACCCGGACACCGTGCTCGCCGTCTCCGGTGACGGCTGCGAGATACGCGATGCCGACGGCAGAACCTACCTCGATGCCAAGTCGTCCGGTCTGAACGCCACCCTGGGCTACGGCAGCCGCCCCGTCATCGACGCCGTGGCCGGACAGCTCGCCCGGCTGATGACATACGACACGGGCGAGGGCGCCAACGAGCCGGCCATCCGGCTGGCCGAGCGGATCGCCGGGCTCACGGGGCCCCGGCTGACGCGTACGTTCTTCTGCAACAGCGGCTCCGAGGCGGCCGAGGCCGCCATCCGCATCGCCCGCTTCTACCACGCCGTACGCGGGGAGCGGCAGCGCGGCCTCGTCGTGTCCTTCGAGAACGCCTACCACGGCGCGACCCTCGGCGCTGCCGCCTCCTCTGCGGGCGCCTCTCCCGTCTCGGCCGAGTTCACCCCGGCGGGCTTCGTCACCCTGCCCGGCCGCACCGACGCGCTGCGGGACTTCCTCGCCGGACAAGGCGACCGGACCGCCGCCGTCCTCCTCGAACCCGTCCAGGCCCGCGGCGCCCACCAGGTGCCCGACGACCGCCTCCGCGAGGTCCGGGAACTCTGCCGCCGGTATGGCGCCCTGCTGATCCTCGACGAGGTCACCACCGGATTCGGCCGCACCGGCCGGATGTTCGGCTACCAGCACGCCGGTGTCGAACCGGACCTGCTGACGACGAGCAAGGGCCTGGCGGCCGGCTACATGTCGCTGGCCGCGGTCACCACCACCGAGCACGTCTTCGACACCTTCGACACCCACCGCAAGCAGGCCGGCTTCGTCCACGGCCACACCCACTCCGGCCACGCCGCCGCCTGCGCCGCCGGCCTCGCCGTGCTCGACGTCATCGAACGCGACGGCCTCGTCGCCAACGCCGCCGCCCGCGGCACGCAGCTGCTCACCGCGCTCGACGGCGTACGCGGCCTGCCCTTCGTACGCGACGTGCGCGGCCGGGGCCTGCTGGCCGCGGTGGAGTTCGACGGCTCGCCGCGGGCCTCCCTGGTGCGCCGCCGGATGAAGGAGGACGGCATCCTCGTCCGCCGCACCGGACCGAACATCGTCATCGCCCCGCCGCTGATCATCGACGCCGGCCGGACCGACCGGATCGCGGAGGCGATCACGGCGGCTGCCGAGGCCGCCGCCGACCTGAAGACCACATGACGCCAGACCCCGAGAGAAACAGGGAGAACACACCATGCCCGCCGCCCCGAGCAACGCCCAGGCCATCGACAAGAAATTCTCCGCCCCGGTCATCAAAGAGAACAACAGCGGCTGGATCTGCGTGATCGTGCCTGAATCCGGGGACTTCTTCGGCACCCGCAAGCCCGTGAAGATCGCCGGAACGGTCGACGGGCACGAATTCCAGGCGACGTTGCTCCCGATGGGCGACGGAACCCACATGCTCCCGCTCAAGGCGGCGCTCCGCAAAACCCTGAAGAAGGACCAGGGCGACAGCGTGGACGTCCACCTGAACCAGCGGCTCTCCTGAGATCAATCCCCTTCGAAAGGCATAGCCATGGTCGACGCACACCCCGAGAACGGCCACCCCGCCGCGCCCGGCTGGTTCGACATCTCCACCCCCGACGCGGCCCGCGCCCGCGACTTCTACCGGCAGCTGTTCGGCTGGCAGGTCAACGCCCTCAACGACACCTACGCCTTCGTCAGCGGCTCCGACGGCGCCCCCGCCGGCGGCATCGGCCAGGCCGGCCCGGAAAGCCCGTACACCGGCATCGTCCCCTTCTTCCCGGTCGACGATGTCACCACCGCGCTCGCCCGGGCCGAGGAGCTGGGCGGCAAGCGGACGATGGAGCCGCAGCACGCCGGCGAGGGCCGGATCGCCGCGTTCACCGACCCGGACGGCAACACCGTCGGCCTGATGAGCCCGTGACCCGCTGAACCGACGCAACGCGTCCGGCAGGAGCGAGGCGGCACCACCGGTCCATGCGGTGGTGCCGCCTTCCGCGTCGTCGCAGCACCCGGGCGAGACCGACCGCACCCCGCCCCGAGCCGCCGCCCACGCAGAACGCTCGGCCGGGAAACCCCGGCCGAGCGCCTGCCCCACCCGCCCGCGCGCCTGACCGGCACGAGCACGGGCGCAACGACCGCCGGAGACGGGCGGGACCGCACCAGGCCCGTCGGCCTCCGCGCTACGGCGCCGCGAAGAACCTCATCAGCAGCGGCGCGCCCGCCTTCTGGTCGAAGAGGTGGTCATACCCCTCCATCGTCAGGAGGGCCGCACCCGGGATCTCCGCCGCGACCCGGGCACAGGCGTCGTGGATCGCCTTCTCGCCCTCGTCGCCGCGCATGACCAGGGTGGGCACCGTGATCTCGTGCAGCTCCTCGTACGGGATCTGCAGATGGTGCTTGTTGATCAGCGCGTCGTAGTACGTCGACGGCACCATCGTCTTGAACGCCGCCCACGCCGGGTGGGTGCGGAAGTAGTCGATGGTGTCGTCCGTGACGAAGCCGACGATGTCCTTCGCGAACAGCGTGACGACCTCCTCGCGGCGGTCCTCGTCGATCAGCCGGCGGAGCGTCGACAGCTGCTCGTCGGTGGTCTCGCTGGACCAGTACGGGGGCTCGTACAGGGCCAGCTTCATCATGGGCACGCCCTGCGCCGCCGCCAGCAGCGCGATCATGCCGCCGGTGCAGTTGGCGAACACATGGCTGGGTTCGCCCACGGCGTCCAGCACCGCGGCCAGGTCCTCGACCTCCCGCTGGATCGTCCACCGGTCCGGGTCGCCGTACGCGCTGTCGCCCCGGCCGCGCCGGTCGTAGGTGTACACGGAGAAGCGCTCGGACATGATCGCGGCGAGCGGGGAGAACATCGCCCGGTCGTTCAGGCCGCCCCCGATGACGACGACCGGCGGGCCCTCGCCCGCCTTCTCGTACGCGATGGACGTGCCGTCCGCGGAGTCCACCCGCCGCAGCTGCCGGGCCGGACCGCCCGCGTAGTCGGTGTCGAGGTCGCCGAGGATTCCGCCCTGCGCCGCCGGTGCTGGCTCAACCATGGTCTTCCTTTCGTTTGGCTCGGCTCAGCCGGCGAGTGCGGGCTTGCCGTGCAGGTAGACCGGAACCTCCGCGTGGCCGTTGACCACGAAGCTGCCCTGGCCGACGAGCTCGCCGCGGTCCACCGCCAGTTCGAGGTCGGGGAACCGGTCGAACAGGGCGGGGATGCCGATCATCCACGCGCTGCGGGCCAGCCGGGCGCCGAGGCAGTAGTGCACGCCGTGGCCGAAGGACAGGTGCGTCTTGTCCTCGCGCAGCGCGTCGAACGCGTCCGCGGTCTCGCCGTGGACCGCGGGGTCGCGTCCCACGCCGGCGAAGTCGATCAGGACGACGTCGCCCTGGGCGAGCTTCACCCCGCCGATCTCCACGTCCCGGGTGACGAAGCGGAACGGCAGGTGCGCCACCGGCGACTCCACCCGCAGGGTCTCCTCGAAGATGTCGTCCCACGGGATCTCGCCGGCCTTGGCCTTCGCCAGCAGGGAGCGGTCGGTCATCAGGGCCACCGACGCGTGCGCCAGCGCGTTCACCAGCGTCTCGGAGCCGGCGCCGAGCAGCAGGTGCAGGGTGCCGATCATCTCGGAGTCGGAGAGCCGGGAGCCGTCCTCGTCCATCGCGGCGATCATCCCGGTGGTCAGGTCGTCGCCCGGGTGCTCGCGCTTGTACTGGACCAGGTTGGAGATCTCCACCTGCCAGTTCTCCAGGTTGGACGAGGCCACCTCGGCGGAGATCCGGGTGTCGATGTTCTTGTGGCCGCCCTCCAGGACCCGGGCCCGGCGGTCCTCCGGAACGCCGAACAGGTCGCACATCAGGCGGGTCGGCAGCTCCATGTGGAAGCGGCCCTTGAGGTCCACGGCCTTGTCCCGGGGGGCCGCCGCGAGGTCGTCGAGGAGCTCCTTGACGGTCGCCTCGATCTTGGGCCGCATGTCGTCGACCCGGCGCTGGGTGAACGCCTTCAGCAGCAGCTTGCGCAGGCGGGCGTGGTCGCCGCCGTCCTGGGTGGCCATGGTGTCCATGGCGGCCCAGGTGATCAGCGGCCAGCCGTTGGATATCTCACCGTTGATGTACGCGGGCCAGTTACGCCGAGGGTTCTTCGAGAACAGCTCCTGGTCGCCCATGATCGTCTTGGCGACCTCGTAGTCGTGCACGGACCAGGCGAGTACGCCGTCCGGGAGTTCGACGCGTGCGATCGGCCCCTGCTCGCGGAGCCGGGCGGTCTCACCGTGGGTGTCGGCACCCTGCGGGTCGAGAACGTAAGGGCATACAGCTTCGGACACGGAACACGACCTCCAGCTGAATGGGACTGGTGACATGGGGCGGACGGATGAGTGGTTGTCACGCTAGCCGCCGGATCCGCTTTCGGACTTCTTCGGAATTGCCGCAGCGGCGGTGGCACCGAACGAACCGGGGCACGCAGGAAGAAGATCGAGCGATGCGGCGCGGGCTATTTTCGAGTTCCCGATGACGTGAGGAGAGACCAGTGGAACCCGACCAGATCTCCATGGAACTCGTCCAGGCTCCCGCCGGCGCGCCCCTGCCGGAGACGCCCCCCGGGCTGGGCGCCGTGCACCACGTCGGCATCACCGTCACCGACCTGGAGCGCAGTGTCCGGTGGTACGCCGAGCACCTCGGCATGGTGCAGTGGATGAAGGAGACCTTTCCGGGTGGGCGGACGGCGGGCATCATGCGGCCCGGCACCCAGATCCACCTCGGGCTGACCCAGCACGACGCCGGCACCGACGAGGCGTTCGCGCCGCACCGGACCGGCCTCGACCACCTCACCTTCGCGGCGTCCACCCGCGAGGAACTCCACGCGTGGCGCGCCCACCTGATGGCCCGCGGGGTCAAGTGCAGCGACGTCCGCGAGTACGCGGCCCCGCTGCCGTTCGCGCTGTTCACCTTCAACGACCCGGACGGCGTGGCACTGGAGATCTTCCACCTCGCCGTCTGACCGGCTTCCGTCCAACCCGTCCGGGCCGGTCCGCCCCGTGGGCGCCACGGGGCGGACCGGCCGCATCAGGCCGGGGCCGCGCGCGGCCCGCTCCTGCTCCGCGCCCAGCGGCGCACCGCGGGCCGCTCCACAGCGGCGTACAGGGCCCAGGCGAGCAGCACGGAGACCACCAGCTGGCCGAGCAGCAGCCCGACCGCCTCCGGGACCGGGAACAGCCGGTCACCCAGCAGGTAGCGGCTGACCGCCAGCACGGGGTAGTGCACCAGGTAGAAGCCGAACGAGATCTTGCCGAGCCATACCGTGAAGCGGTTGCGGAACGGCGTGAACCCGCGCCGGGCGTCGGCCCGGGCAACGGCGGCGATCAGGCAGGCCACCGGGATCAGGAACACGGCCCGCTGTTCGTACAGGAACGGCACCCGCAGCGCGAGCGGGTAGGAGGCCGCGAGCAGCAGGCCCGACCAGACGGCGCCGGGCCCGGACCAGCGGCCCGCGCGGACCGCCAGCGCCAGCAGGATGCCCAGCAGGAAGTCGAAGACGCGGACCGGAGGCAGCACGTACGCGAACCAGTACTGGACCATCGAGGCGTCCTCGTCCGGCACCATCGGCCCGCCGCCCGGGACGAACGCGTACGTGAACCACGGCGTGAGCAGCACCACCGCGACCGTGCCGGCGATCCAGGGCATCAGCCTGCCGGGTTTGATCCGGCGGCACACCGCGATCAGCAGCGGGAAGGCGAGGTAGCAGAACACCTCCACGCCCAGCGACCAACTAGGGGGGTTGACACTGAAGTTGGTGGGGAAGTCCGGCACCCAGCCGTGCACCAGCAGGAGGTTGGCCAGAGCCTGCCCCCGGTCGGTGACCGCGGCCGCGAAGGTGAGCATCGCCAGACCCCACAGGACGGCGTGGCTGGGGTAGATCTTCACCAGGCGGCGGCGCCAGAAGGCCCGCGCCGGGTCGGCGTCCCGCGCCGTCCAGGTCAGGATGAAGCCGCTGAGGACGAAGAAGAACGTGACCCCGAGGCCGCCGGCCGGAGAGGCCAGCCGGTGGAAGGCGTCTTCCGCCGACTCCGACGCGAACAGCCTGATCCATGGCACGGGGAGGGCGGCGTGGAACCAGAAGACCAGCAGGGCGGCGGGGAACCGCAGGCCGGTCAGGGACGGTAATCGGTGCCGGTACTGCACATGGGGGGATGCCTGCGCTGCATCCGACGGCCCCGCGGGGCCCGGCGGACGCCTCTCGTCGAGAGACATGCGAGAACTCTCCTGCAATGCGGGGGAGCGCAGGGGGTGGCATGGGCCCATTCCACCGCTCCCCGCTCCGGCGCCGCATCTCCTGGACTGCTCCCCTACAGCTCCAGCACGCAGTGAGACGCGGGCGGCGCATACCGCGCCGTAGCGTCGGAGCACCGAACGCGCACCGGCCGGCCCGGCCGGCCCGGCCGACCGAATCCCCCCGGGAGTGACCATGTCCGATGCACCACTGGCCGTTGTGACCGGAGCCTCGTCCGGCATCGGCGCGGAGTTCACCCGCGTCCTCGGCAGCCGCGGGTACCGCGTGCTGGCGGTGGCCCGGCGCGCCGACAGGCTGGCCGCGCTGGAAGCCGCGTCCGACGGGCGGGTGATACCCGAGGTCCGCGACCTGACCGCCGACGGGGCCATCGAGGCGGTCGCGGCGCGCGCCGACGAACTCGGCGGGGCCGACCTGCTCGTCTGCAACGCCGGGCGCGGCGTGCACGGGCGGTTCGCCGAGACCGACCGCGACGAGACCGTCGGTGTGCTGCGGCTCAACGTCATGGCGAGCGTCGACCTCGCGGCCCAGGTGGTGCCGCGGATGGTCGGCCGCGGCTCGGGAGGGGTGATCGTCGTGGCGTCGACGCTGGGCTATGTACCCACCCCGTACCTGGCGGCGTACGCGGCCAGCAAGGCGTTCCTGCTGTCCTTCGCCGAGGCGCTCGCGGTCGAGCTGCGGGGGACCGGCGTACGGGCCATGGCGCTGTGCCCCGGGCCCACCGTCACCGAGTTCAGCGATGTCGCCGGACTCGGCGACGCGGTGGAGAGGACCCCGGGCCACACCACCGCCGCCGAGGTGGTCGGCAGCGCGCTGCGGGCCTGGGACGCCGGCCGTACCGTCGTCGTGCCGGGCACGGTCACCCGGCTGATGACGGCGGCGCTGGACCTGCTGCCGCGGCCGGTGGCGGGCCGGGTGATGGAGCGGATCTTCCGCTGAACCGTGCGGGAACCGCAGCGGGGGCGCCGCGGGTCTCCGCGGCGCCCCCCGGGGCTGGGACTGCGGCTACGGCTGTCGGGCGGCGGCCAGTGCCGTACGGCGGAACGCCCGCACGTCCGCGGTGAACTCCGCGGGCCGCTCCATCGCGGCGAAATGGCCGCCCCGCTCGAACTCGCTCCAGTGCACGATCGACGGGTACCGGCGCTCGGCCAGCCGGCGCACCGGCTGGGCCAGGTCGTTGGGGAACACGGCCACGCCGAGCGGACCGGGCGGGGCCGGCAGCGGCGGCGGGGGAGTGGCCGAGGTCGGCATGAACGCCGCGTTGTCGCAGTACAGATGGGCCGACGAGCCCGCCGTCCCGGTCAGCCAGTACAGCGTGGCGTGTGCGAGCAGCTGGTCGCGGCTGAGCGCGTCCTCCGGGTTCTTCTCCGAGTCGCTCCACTCGTGGAACTTCTCCACGCTCCAGGCGAGCTGGCCGACGGGCGAGTCCGTCATGCCGTACCCCACGGTCTGCGGGCGGGTCGCGAACAGCTTCATGTAGCCGGAGCCCTGATCGCCGAACTCCGCGAGCCGGTCCAGCCGGGCCAGGTCGGCCGGGGCCAGGTCGTCGAGTTCGCCCGGCTCGCCGGACGGCGGCGCAAACAGGAAGTTGACGTGGGTGCCGATCACATGGTCACTGTCCAGCACGCCGAGCAGCAGCGCCACGGTCGCTCCGAGGTCGCCGCCCTGCGGGAGATAGCGGTCGTAGCCCAGCTCCGCCATCAGCGAGGCCCACATCCGGGCCACCCGGGGCAGCTCCCAGCCGTGCTCGGTGAGCGGGCTGGAGAAGCCGTAGCCGGGAAGGGTGGGCGCCACGACGTGGAAGGCGTCGGCCGGATCGCCGCCGTGCGCCCGGGGGTCGGTCAGGGGGCCGATGACGTCGAGGAACTCCAGGAAGGAGCCCGGCCAGCCGTGGGTCAGCAGCAGGGGCACGGCGTCCGGCTCGGGGGAGCGGGCGTGCAGCACGTGGATGTCGGCGCCGTCGATCCGGGTGTGGAACTGGGGGAAGGCGTTCGCCCGGGCCTCGACGGCCCGCCAGTCGAACTCGTCGCGCCAGTAGGCGGCGAGTTCGCGCAGGTACCCCTGGGGCGCCCCGCGGGTCCACCCGGTGTCCGGGGTCTCCGCCGGCCACCGGGTCCGGGCGAGGCGCTCGCGGAGATCGTCCAGATCGGCCTGGGGTATGTCGATGCGAAACGGGCGCATGGCGAAGTCCTCGCTATCCGGTGGCTCGGTGGTTCGACATCGCGGGGGACGGCAGGTCGGAACCGACCCCGCGGAACCGGCAACCTACCGCCCACCCCTCGCGCCGCCTACGACTCCGCGGGCTTTCCGCATCAACGGAGAAGTCCCGCGCCCGGATCGGCCGCCGCCCGGCCACCCGGCCACCCGACCAGCCGGCCCCGAGCCCCACCGGAGCGCGCTCGCCCCGCCGGGGCCCGCATCGCGCAACGTGGGAGAACAGCCCGGCCGGGCAGGCGCCTAGCGTGTGCGCATCCGCTCACTCTTCCGAACAGGGGAGGCGCATGTCCATGGGAACCAAGGGCGGCGAGCACGCCGTCGTACTCGGCGGCAGCATCGGTGGCCTGCTGGCCGCCCGCGTGCTCGCCGACGCCTACGACCGGGTGACCGTCATCGACCGCGACGACCTCACCGGCGCGGGCATGGGCCTGCGGCCGGCGATCTCCTGGGCCCACCACATCCACGCCCTGCTGGAGCGCGGTCGCACCATCATCGAGGACCTCTTCCCCGGCTTCCTCGACGACCTCCTCGCCCTCGGCGTGCCCGTCGGGGACTTCGGCATGACCTGCCACTACTACTTCAACGGCCGGATGATGGTCCCGGCGGAGACCGGGATGGCGTGCGTCGCCGCCAACCGGCCCGTCCTGGAGAACCGCATCCGCACCCGCGTCGCCGCCCTGCCCGGCGTCACCCTCCGGGAGCGGACCGACATCCTGGGCCTCGTCGCGTCCTCCGACCGGCGCCGGATCACCGGGGTCCGGGTGCAGGGACGGGACCCGGACGACGGCGGCGCGCCCGGCGCCGAGGAGGCCATCGACGCCGACCTGGTCGTCGACGCCACCGGCCGGGCCACCCGGACCCCCCGCTGGCTGGGCGAACTCGGGTACGAGCGGGCCCCCGAGGAGCGGATCCGGATGGATCTCACCTACACCACCATGGACTTCACCGGCCCGCTGCCGTTCGACCCGCTGGGCGACGACATCGCCCTCGTCCCCACCGCGACCCCGGCCCTGCCGCGCGGTGCGATCTTCGCCCGGCTCGCCGACCGGTACGCCCTCACCCTGACGGGCATCCTCGGCGACCGCGCGCCCACCGACCGCGAGGGCTTCCTCGCCTACGCCGCCTCGCTGCCGGTGCCGCAGATCCACGAGGCGGTCCGGGACGCCGAGCAGCGGGGCCCCGCCCACAGCTTCCGGTTCCCGGCAAGCGTGCGCTTCCACTACGAGCGGCTGAGCCGGTTCCCGGCCGGATACCTCGTCCTCGGCGACGCGGCCTGCATCTTCAACCCCGTCTACGCCCAGGGCATGACGGTCGCCGCGATGGGCGCGACCGTCCTCGCGAAGCACGTCGGCAAGGGCGCCGAGCCCAGATCGGCGGACTACTTCCGCGACCTGAGCCGGGTCATCGACGCGCCGTGGGCCATGTCGGCCGCGGCCGACCTCGGCTATCCCGCCGTGCGCGGCCGGCGCACGGTCGCCACCCGCATGGCCAACCTGTACATGCCCCGCGTCCAGGCCGCCGCCGCCCACGACCCGGTGGTGGCACGGGGCTTCATCCGGACCGCCTCGCTGGTGGACCCGCCGCAGTCGCTCATGAGGCCGTCGATGGTGGGGCGGGTGCTGTTCGGACGGAAGCCGGCCGCACCGGCCGCACCGGCCGCACCGGCCGCACCGGCCGCCCCCCGGGTCCCCGCACCGAGCTCGGAGGAGCCGAGATGACCGGCGTACGGCCGGCCTCCGTGCCGGCTCCGCCGGCCGGCCCCGTCCCGCGCCGGCGCTGGGCGGCGCTGGTCCTGCTGTGCACCGCCAACTTCGTCGTGCTGCTGGACTCGCAGAGTGTGATCCTGGCCCTGCCCCAGCTGACCGACGAGCTCGGCATGGCCCCGCTGGACGCGCAGTGGGTGCTCACCGCCAAGCTGCTCACCTTCGGCGGCCTGCTGCTGCTCGGCGGACGCGCCGCCGACCGGCTCGGCCGCCGCCGGGTGTTCATGGCCGGCACCGCGCTGTTCCTCCTCAGCTCGGCCGTCAGCGGACTGGCCTGGACCGGCGGGGTGGTCATCGCGGCCCGCGCGGTCGGCGGGGTGGCGGCGGCGCTGATGGTCCCCACCGCCCTGTCGATCCTGCTGAACACCTTCCCGGAGGGCAGGGACCGCAACACCGCCCTGGCCGGCTGGGCGGGCATCGGGGGCATCGGTGCCACCGTCGGACTGCTGCTGGGCGGCCTGTTCACCGAACTGGCCGGCTGGCAGTGGGTGTTCTTCATCAACGTGCCGGTGGCGCTGGTCGTGCTCCTGCTCACGCCGGTCCTGGTCGGTGAGAGCAGGGCCGCCGGCCGGCAGGGCCCGTACGGCGTCCCCGGCGCGCTGACCAGTACGGCCGCCCTGGTCCTGGTCATCCTCGCCGTCAGCCGGGCCGCAGGATCGGGCTGGACCAGCGGACAGACCCTGCTCCCGCTGGCCGCGGCGGTCCTGCTCGCCGGGGTCTTCGCGGCCGTCGAGCGGCGCTCGGCGGCGCCCCTGCTGCCACCGGACCTGCTGCGGCGCTCCACCCTGGCCGGCGGCAACCTGGTCACGCTCTGCATGGGCATGGCGGCCTTCTCGCTGTCGGTCAGTGTCGCCGTGTACGGCCAGGCCGTGCTCGGCCACGGGCCGATGGAGTTCGGCGCGCTCCAGTCGGTGATGTCCTTCCTGGCGTTCGTCGGGGCCTACGCCGGCCAGCGCGTCGTCACCCGGACGGGCTTCCGGCCGGTCGTCGGCGTCTGCCTGGTGCTGCTGTGCGCCGGGTGCCTGCTGCTGGCCCGGGTTCCGGCGGACGGCAGCTACCTCCGCGACGTGCTGTGGGGGCTGGTCGTGTTCGGGCCCGCGCTCGGCGCGGGCACCGCCGCGGCGTCCGTCGCCGCGGTGTCGGGCGTACCGGAGCGGTCCAGCGGCGTCGCCTCCGGGCTCATCGTCGCCGCCCTGCAGATCGGCGGCGCCCTGGGCGTGGCCGTGGTCACCACCGTGACGGCGACGTTCAGCGGTCCTGAGCCGGGACCGGCCGGGCTGACCGCGGGCCTTCAGGCGGCGTTCACCGCATGCGCGGTGTTCGTCGCCCTCGGCATGGCGGCGGCCGCCCTCACCCTGCGCTCCCGGAGCAAGCCGGACCGGGTGCGCTGAGCCCCTGCCCGGTACGGCGAAGCCCCCGGCGCCCGTGCGAGACGGGCGCCGGGGGCTTTCGTACGCCGGGCGGCGGCCGCTACGCCGAGTCGGCCCGGCCGGCGTGGACGGCCTCCAGGTAGGTGCGGTTGTCGGGCAGCGCGGCGGCGTATATCTCGCGCTCCTTGTCGATCTGCTCGAATGCCTGCCAGGCGGCTTCGTCGCTCATCAGCTCCACCGAAGGCGGCGCCTTGGTGAACGCGAAGTCCATTCCCGAAAGGATCGCCCACAGGCTCCGCGTCTCGAAGAGCCGGAGCTGGCTGCCGTCGGGAATGATGACGCTCTCCGCGTACTCGGTGAGTTTCTCCGCGAGGCTGTCGGGGATCGGGTTCTCCCGTACCGCGCGCCAGAATTCGGTGTCCGTGCGGTCGGTGAGGGCGTAGTGCATGACGATGAAGTCGCGCAGATCCTCGAACGCGCTCACCATCAGCTCGTTGTAGCGGGCCTGCCGGCGCTCGTCGAGCTCCGAATCCGGGAAATGCAGGACCAGCAGTGCCAGCTGGTATTCGATGAGGGCGATGGTGGTGGACTCCAGCGGCTCCACGAAACAGCTCGACAGCCCGATCGCCACGCAGTTGTCGACCCACGAGCGCCGGTTGTGGCCCACCCGCATCCGGATGTGGTTGCCCGGTACGTCGTGGGCGCGCGGGCCCAGGAAGTCGCGGAGGTCCTGCTCGGCCTGGTCCGGAGTCGTCGTCCGGCTCGAGTACACGTAACCGGTGCCCTCGCGGTGGTACAGCGGGATCTCCCAGATCCAGCCGTTCGGACGGGCGTTGGCGCTGGTGTACGGGCGGATGCCGTCGGGGTGGTGATCGGCGGGGAGCGCGATGGCGGAGTCGCACAGCAGCCAGTCCTGCGCGCTGACGAACGGCTCCTCCAGGGTCTGGTTGATCAGCAGGCCGCGGAAGCCGGAGCAGTCCAGGAACAGGTCGCCGGTGAGCTCGGCGCCGGTTTCGGTGATCACCTTGTCGATGTGGCCGCGCCCGTCGCGGGTGACCTGCGTGACATCGGCGACCACGTGCCGTACGCCGCGCCCGGTGGCCAGGTCCCGGAGGTACTCGGCCATCAGAGCGGCGTCGAAGTGGTAGGCGTAGCGGAACCCGGGGTCCGGGGCGCCCGATCCGGGCAGCGGCTTCGGGGCCTTGTTCAGCTCGCACAGGTGCTGGAGCGCCATGCCCGCGTCACCGAAGGTCTCCCGCACCCGGGAGTCGCCGGCCAGCCGCAGCTTGGTCCAGAAGTGGGCCAGGGACACACCCCGCCCGAACCGCTTGTGGAACGGCCGCTCGTAGCTGGGCACCGGCGGCTCGGGCACGGTGAAGAACGGGTGGTAGAAGGTGTGCCGGTCGGTGCCCGGGCGGGGCGTGCGCCAGTCGTTGAACCGGACCGCGGACTTGAACGACGCGTTCGTCCGCGGCATCCAGTCCTCTTCCTTCATGCCGAGGAAGGCCAGCGTGGTGCGCAGGGTCGGCACGGTGGCCTCACCGACCCCGATCCGGCCGATCCGCGCCGACTCCACGAGGGTGATCTCGACCTTGCTGCCGAACGCGCGATTGAGGTAGGCCGCGGAGAGCCAGCCGGCCGTCCCGCCGCCGACTATCACGATCTTCTGGACTGGACGTGCCACGGAAGTCCTCCTCTGAGTCGCGTGACGCGGGTGAGGGCGCGGGAGGCGTCGGGCGCGGCACATCCGGCCGAGCAGCCGGTGGTACGCATCGCCGTCCCGGCCGGGCGGCGGCCGCAACGCGGGACCCGCCGCGGGGCCGCGCCCCGTCGGGGCGTCCGCGCTCCGATGCGATTATCGGCGCCGCCCCGAGGCGCGGGCATCTCCTGACGTGCGCTGACGTCCGCGTGCCCGGGCGGGTGCGCGGTGTCCGGGCCGGTAGCACCCGCTCCGGTCAGCGAGCGGTGCCCGGGCCGCCGGGCACCGCGCTGCCGCCCGGTCCGCTTCCCTGCCACGCCTCGTGCTCCGGCAACCGCAGTTGCTCCTCCTCGGTGCGGGCGACCCGCGCCATGGTCAGCCGCAGCAGCGGCGGCGCCATCAGCGAGGTGGCGACGGCCACCAGGACGACCGCCGTGTACGCCGCCTCGCCGAGCACCCCCAGGCGCAGCCCGACCATGGCGATGACCACCTCCACCACCCCGCGCGAGTTCATCCCGGACCCCAGGGCCAGGCCCTCCCAGCGGCTCAGCCCGCCCAGCCGGGCCCCCAGGTACGCCCCCGCGAACTTGCCGAGGACCGCGACCGCGAGCAGCGCGGCGGCGGCCAGGGCGGTGGCCGGGTCGGCGAGCTCCGTCAGGTCCATCCGCAGGCCCGCGGTGGCGAGGAACAGCGGGGCCAGCACAGACAGCACGACCGTGCGCAGCGGTGCCAGCTTCGGCCGGGCGGCCGGGACCCGGGCGATGAGCAGTCCGGCGGTGAAGGCGCCCAGCAGCGACTCCATGCCCATGGCATGGGTGAGCGTGCCGGCCCCGAGGACCAGCAGGACCGCGGTGGCCACGGCCGGCCCCGGCTCCGGGTGCCGTGCCGCCCGCTCCATCAGCCGGCGTACCAGCACCCGCCCGCCTGTCGCGGCCGCGGCCGCGAACGCGGCCAGCAGCAGCACCGGAACGGCGACCCCGGACAGGGTCAGTCCGGCCGTGGCCGCGGCCGCCACCACGGACAGCAGCAGCCAGCCCGCGGCGTCGTCGACCAGGCCCGCGCACAGGATCAACTGCCCGACCGTACGGTGGGCCAGCCGCAGGTCCGACAGGGTCTTGGCGATGACGGGGATCGCCGTCACGCACATGGCCACCCCCAGGAACGCCGCGAACAGCCACCGGTCGGCCCGCGGTCCGGCCAGCCCGTCCGGCAGCACCAGTCCGGCCGCCACGCCCAGGGCCAGCGGAACCACCAGCCCGCAGAGGCTGACCAGGACCGCGGCCCGGGCCCGTGAACGCAGCACCCGCAGGTCCAGATGAGCACCGGTGACGCCCACCAGCAGCAGCACCGCGAGCTGGCCCACCGCGTCGAGCAGCGCCAGCTGCGGGGCCGGGCCGGGCAGGACGGCCGCCGCCACGCCCGGCGCCACCCCGCCCAGCACGCTCGGGCCGAGCAGCACACCGGCGGCCAGCTCGCCGGTGAGGGCGGCCAGCCCGGCCCGCCGGGCGAGCGCGCCCAGCAGCCGGGCCGTGGCCAGCAGCGCGGTGACCGAGGCGAGGAACAGCAGCACCGCATGGGACGACAACGGGGGAACCGGGGCGGCGATCTCCATGGAGGTGTCTCTTCCGGTGCGTTCGCTCAGCGGCCGGCCGGGTTCGCCGCGGCCGCCCCGGCAGCCCCGGCCGACAACCGGACCGCGTCGGCCCGCAGCCGCTTCTTGTCGATCTTGCCGAGCGGGGTGCGCGGCAGGGACGGCAGCGTGTGCAGCCGTTCGGGCACCTTGAAGGACGCCACGTCAGCGGCCCGCATCACGGCCCGCACGTCGCCGAGGCTCACCGGCCGGCCGGCGGCGGCCGGGTCCGGCACGACGAACAGGCAGACGAGCTCGCCCAGTTCGGGGTCGGGCAGGGCCACGGCCGCGGCCTCGGCGACCCCGGCCACCCGGAGGGCGAACTCCTCGACCTCCTCCGCGTGGATCTTCTCCCCGCCCCGGTTGATGACGTCCTTCTCCCGGCCGGTCACCACCAGGTTGCCGTCCGGTGTCCGGCGCACCACGTCGCCCGTGCGGTACCAGCCGTCCGCGGTGAACGCCCGCGCGTTCACGGCCGGCGAGTCGTAGTAGCCGCGCGGCGTGTAGGGGCCGCGGGCCAGCAGCACTCCGGGCTCGCCGGCCGGGACCGGCTCCCCGGCGGGCCCCACCACCCGGATCTCGTCGGCGGGGGAGATCGGCCGCCCCTGCGTGTGGTGGACCACGTCGTCCGGGTCGTCCAGCCGGGTCAGGCAGAGCAGTCCCTCGGCCATCCCGAACACCTGCTGGAGGGCGCAGCCCAGCTCGGGGCGGATCCGTGCCGCCAGCTCCGGCGCCAGGCGGGCCGCGCCGACCTGGACCAGCCGCAGCGAGTCGAGGCCGGCGTCCGGATGCTCCGCGCGGTGGTCCAGCCAGCGGCTGATCACCGGCGGGACCACCGACGTGGCGGTGACCCGCTCCCGCTCGATCAGATCGAACGCGACCTCGGGGGCCGGCGAGGAGCCGATCACCACCCGGCCCCCCGCCAGGAGCGCGCCGAGCACGCCCGGTCCGCCGTACACGAAGCCGTGGCCCAGCGGGAGCACGGCGAGGTAGACGGTGTCCGGGCCGAACGCACAGATCTCACCGGCCCGTTTGACCATGTACGCGAAGTCGTTGTGGGTCCGCGCGGCCAGTTTGGGCACTCCCGTGGTGCCGCCGGACAGCAGGAACATGGCGATGTCGTCGCCTCCCGGGGCCGCCTTGTCGCATTCCTCGGCGGCTCGCACCGGATCGTCCGCCGGGGCGCAGAGCTCGCTGAGCGACAGGCTGCCCGGCCTGCCCGGCCGCTCCGCCCCGCCGCCGGTCGGGCCGCCCGCCACGATGACGTGCCGTGCCGCCGGGACCGCCGCGACGATCCCGTGCGCCATCGCCTCGTGGTCGAAGCCCTTGAACACCCGGGGCACCACGAGTGCCCTGGCCTGGGCGTGGGCGACCACTCCGGACATCTCGTGGTGGCGGTGCTGCGGCAGCGCCCACACCGGAAGCGCGCCCAGCCGCAGGCACGCCACCGTCATCACCACGTGCTCCCAGCAGTTGGGCAGCTGGATGACCACCCGGTCGTCGGCGCCGATGCCCACACCGCGCATCCGGCCCGCGGCTCCGTCGGCCCGCGCCATCAGCTCGCGGAAGGAGATCCGTAACGGCCCGTCGACCAGGGCGATGGCGTCGGGTGTCCGGCGGGCGGTCGCCGCCAGGTGCGCGCCCAGCGAAAGCCCCTCCCAGTAGCCCTCGGCGGCATAGCGGGCGGCGGCCTCGGCGGGCCACGGAACGGCCCCGGAACGGGAGGGCTTCACCGCAGTCTCGGACATGGCGTGGCTCCTCAACTCGACGGACAGAACGCGACGGACGGCGTGCGTGCCGCGCAGCCTAGGGATATCCGGCGGCCCGGTCGACTCGTCAATTGCGGTATTCCGTCCCCCTCGCGGAGCCCCGAGCACGCCGCACGCCAGAAGTTGTCAGGGCGTCCCCGGCGGGCACAGCCTTTGCCTCAGTGGGGCGGGCGCGCCCTCGCACGAGCTCTTCCCGATTCTGGTTCGGAGATCTGAACAGGAGCGAGGACTTGACGAAACAGGCAGCATCGGACGAAGCGATTGCCATCATTGGAATGAGTTGCAGGTTCGCCCCGGATCTCACCTCGCCCGAGAAATTCTGGGAGTTTCTCGCCAACGGCAAGAGCACGGTCGGCGACATGCCGGAGAAGCGCTGGAAGCCATACGCGTCGGGCAGCCCGCAGGCGACCGCCATCATGCGGCAGACCATTCTCAAGGGCGCTTTCCTCGACGACATCGAGGGATTCGAGGCCGAGTTCTTCGGGATCTCGCCCCGCGAGGCCGACTTCCTCGACCCCCAGCAGCGGTTCATGCTCGAACTGACCTGGGAGGCGCTCGCCGACGCAGGCCTGCCGCCGCTCGCGCTGCGCGGCAGCGACGCCGGCGTGTACGTCGCCGCGAACTCCAACGACTACGGGCGCCGGCTCCTGGAGGACATCCCCCGGACCGGCGCCTACGCCGTCAACGGCACCACCTTCTACGGGATAGCCAACCGGGTGTCGTACTTCCTGGACCTGCGCGGCCCGAGCATGGCCGTCGACACCGCCTGCGCGGGGTCGCTCACCGCGCTCAACCTGGCCTGCCGGGCACTGCTGTCGGGCGAGACCCCGCTGGCCGTGGTCGGCGGCCTGAACATCATGGCCACTCCCGCCCTCAACGTCGCCCTGGACGGCGCCGGGGCCATGTCCCCCGACGGCCGGAGCAAGGCGTTCGACAAGGACGCCGACGGCTACGGACGCGGCGAGGGCGCCGGAGTGATCGTCCTCAAGAAGCTGTCCGAGGCACTGCGCGACAACGACCCCGTACAGGCCGTCGTCCGCGGCAGCGGCGTCTACCAGGACGGCCGCTCCGACGGCATGATGGCGCCCAACCGCGACGCCCAGGAACACATGCTGCGGCAGATCTACCGGCGGGCCGGCATCGCCCCGGCCGGAGTGGACTACGTGGAGGCCCACGGCACCGGCACCCCCACCGGGGACGGCGAGGAAATCGCCGCCCTCGCCGCCGTGTTCGGCGCCGACCGGTCCCCGGAGGACCCGTGCCTGATCGGCTCGGTCAAGCCCAACGTCGGCCACGTCGAAGGCGGTTCGGGCATCACCGGGGTCATCAAGACCGTTCTGGCGCTGCGCCACGGACAACTGCCGCCCAGCCTGCACCGGGAACCCCACCCCGCCGTCGACTGGGACACCTGCGGGCTGCGCCTGGTCGACGAGCTCAAGCCGTGGCCCGCGGCCGGCGACCGTATCCGCCGGGCCGGCGTGTCCAGCTACGGAGTCGGCGGCACCATCGCCCACGTCATCCTGGAGGAGCCGCCCGCCCCCGCCGCCGGGGACGCGGCACCGGCGGCCGCAGCCCGCCCCGCCCCGCGCGCGACCGTCCACCCGCTGTCCTCCGCCACCGAAGCCGGCACCCGCGCGCTGGCCGGCGCGGTGGCCGACTGGCTGGCCGCACACCCGGGCACGGACCTCGCCTCCGTGGGCCACACCCTGGCCGTGCGCCGCTCCCACCTGGCCCACCGGGCCGCCGTGGTCGCGGACTCCGCCGGACAGCTCACCGAGCGGCTCCGCGACCTCGCCGAGGGCCGCACCGGCACCGGCATCGCCACCGGCCGCACCACACCCGGCAGCGCGGGCGGCGTCGTCTGGGTGTTCTCCGGGCACGGCGCCCAGTGGTCCGGCATGGGACGCGGGCTGCTCGCCGAGGAGCCCGTCTTCGCCGCCGCCGTCGACGGTCTCGCCGAGGTGTTCCGCGCCGAGCTCGGCTGGACCCCGCGCGAGGCCCTCACCGAGGGCGGCCCCTGGACCGCCGCCCATGTCCAGGCCCTCACCTTCGCCGTCCAGATCGGCCTCGCCGACGTCTGGCGCAGCCGCGGCCTGGCGCCCGGTGCGGTCATCGGCCACTCCGTCGGCGAGATCGCCGCCGCCGTCACCGCCGGCGCCCTCGACCGGACCGAGGCCGCCCGCTTCGCCTGCCGCCGTGCCGCCGCCCTCCAGCGGCTGGAGGGCCGGGGCGCCATGGCCATGGCCGGCCTGCCCTTCGCCGAGGCCGAGCAGCGCCTCGCCGGGCTGCCCGGCCTCACCGCCGCGATCTCCGCCGACCCGCAGGCCACCGTCGTCTCCGGTGACCGCGACGCGATCGAGCGGATCAGCCGGGCCTGGGCCGAATCCGGCATCTGGATCCGGCCGGTGGACTCCGACATCGCCTTCCACAGCACCCATGTGGACGAGGTCGCCGCCGAGGTCGAGGCCGCCGCATCCCTGCTCGGCCGGCGGTCCCCGGCGATCCCGCTCTACACCACCGCCCTGGCCGACCCGCGCTCGACGGCTCCCCGGGACGGCGGCTACTGGGTGGCGAACCTCTGCCGACCGGTCCGCTTCACCGAGGCGGTGCAGGCCGCCGCGGCCGACGGCCACCGGCACTTCCTGGAGGTCTCCTCCCACCCGGTCGTCGCCCACTCCATCCGCGAGACCCTGCTGCACCTCGGCATCGAGGACGCGACGGTGGCCGCCACCCTCCGCCGGGACACCGCCGAGACCGCCACCCTGCTGGGCAACCTCGCCGCACTGCACTGCGCCGGCGCGGCCGTCGACTTCCGTTCCGACCACGGCACCGGCGGACTGCTCCCGCTGCCCGCCGCCGTGTGGCAGCACCGGCCGTACTGGATCTTCCCCGGCACCGCGGCCGGCGCCGGCCTGGGCAGCGGCCACGACCCGGACAGCCACAGCCTGCTCGGCGGCCGGATGACCGTCAGCGGTTCGCCCGCCCGGCAGGTCTGGCAGACCCGCCTCGACCTGGACACCCGCCCCTACCCCCAGAGCCACGGCCTTGTCGGCGTCGAGGTCACCCCCGCCGCCTCCATCATCAACACCTTCGCGGCCGCCGCCGGGGCGGAGGGGCCCGGCGCGCTCACCGACATCGTGCTCCGCACCCCGCTGGCCGTCGAACCGCCCCGCGTGGTGCAGGTCGTACGAGAAGGCAGGCAGCTGTCGCTGGCCACCCGGCTCGCCGACGACACCGGCGCGGACGACGGCGCCGGTGCCGGCGACGGCGAGGAGTGGATCACGCACTCCACGGCGAACCACGCGCCGGGGCTGGAGCCGCCGGCCGGCCGTCTCGACCTCGGCGCCCTGCGGGCCCGGCTGCCGCACGGCTCCCTCACCAAGGCCGACGAGATGTTCGCCCGGATGGGAGTCGAGGGCTACGCCTTCCCGTGGGACCTGGCCGAACTGCGCCACGACGACGAGGAACAGCTCGCCGACCTGGTGATCGAACCCGGCGCGGCCCGGGCGAGCAGCTGGGCACACGTGATCGACGGCGCCCTCACCATCAGCGCCATGGTCGTGTCGCCCGGCGACGCCACCGTGCTGTGGATGTCCCGGTCCATCGACAAGGTCACCTGGCGCGGCGAACCGCCCGCCCGGATCCTCGTCCACGCCACCCGCTCGCCCCGCTCCCCGCACGACACCGTCGACGTCCGCGTCGCCGACGGACACGGCGATGTCGTCTGCGAGGTCACCGGGCTGCGGTTCGCCGCCGTGGAACACCTCGGGACTGCCGTCCTGCCCCGCGACCTGGTCCACGAGGTCGTGTGGCGCCCGCTGCCCACCGGTTCCGCGGCCCGGGCGGCCGCCGGACCGGACGGCGGGCACACCGCCGTCGAGCGTGTGCTGCTGGTCGGCGACCCCTGTCAGACCGCCCGGCTGGCCCAGCAGTTCGAGGCGGCCGGCACGCCCGCCGAGATACTCGGCACCGGCCCCGAGATCGACCTGCGGCCCGAGCTGTTCGCCCATCCCGCCGCGGTCCTCGTGGTCCCCGGCCTCCCGCCGCACGACGAACCGCTGGACACCGCCACCGAGCGGATCACCTGGTCGCTGATCCGCGCCGTGCAGCGGGTCGCAGAAGTACGCGCGCACGCCACCTCACCGCTGGCACCCCACCGGGTGTGGTGTGTGACCAGCGGAGTCCGCGCCGCGGCCGACGAGCGGAGCGTCGCCCACGGCCCGCTCTGGGGCGCCTCCCGCATCATCGCCGGCGACCACCCCGAGCTCTGGGGCGGAGCCGTCGACATCGACGCCCTGGCACCGGACACCGGGGAACGGCTGCTCGCGCTGCTGCGTACCGCCGCCGGCCAGGAGGACGTCATCTCCCTCACCGGGGCAGGCGCCGAGGCCGCGCGACTGAGCCGGATCGAGCGCACCGCGGACGGCACACCGCTGCAGTGCTCGCCGGCCGGCACCGTACTGATCACCGGCGGCCTGGGAGCGCTCGGCCTGGAGGTGGCCCGCTGGCTGGTCGGCCGGGGCGCCCGCCGGCTGCTGCTGGTCGGCCGGCGCGGGCTGCCGCCGCGCGGCGAGTGGCCGGCCGTGGCCGACCCCGAGGTCCGGCGCCAGATCGACAGCGTGCTCGCGCTGGAGGCCCTCGGTGTCACCGTCGGGCTGCTCGCCCTCGACATCACCGACGCCGAACAGGTCGCCGCAGCCCTGGCCCCCGGCGCGCTCGGGCTGCCGCCCATACGCGGGATCGTGCACGCCGCCGGCGTCGTCAGCAACGCGCTCGTCGACAAGGTCGAGCCGGACGGACTGCGCGAGGTGCTCGCCCCGAAGGTCAGCGGCACGCTGGTGCTGCACCGGCTCTTCCCTCCCGGCAGCCTCGACTTCTTCGTGCTCTTCTCGTCGTGCGGGCAGTTCGCGCGGCTGTCCGGGCAGGCCGGCTACGCGGCGGCGAACTCCTTCCTCGACGCGCTGGCCGCACACCGCAACTCCGGCGGGCACACCGAGACGGTCAGCCTCGGCTGGACCGCCTGGCGCGGTCTCGGCCTGTCCTCCGACATCGCGACCACCATGCTGGAGGCCAACTCGCGCGGCCTGGAAGCCGTATCGGTCTCCGAGGCGCTGGCCGCCTGGGCCTTCGGCGACCGCTTCCGGTCCGACTACCAGGCCGTACTGCGGGTGCTGCCGACGCCGCCGCACGCACCGCGGCTGCCGATGTTCCGGGAGCTGGCTGCCTCCGACCAGCACGCGGAAGCGGCCGGCGGCCAGCTGTTCACCCTCGACACCGAGGGCCGCGACGACGCGGAGCAGCTGGCGCAGGTCACCGCGGACGTACGGGAACAGGTGGCCGCCGAGCTGAACTTCGACGCCGCGGACGTGGAGCTCAAGCGCCCGCTGGTCGAACTCGGCGTGGACTCGGTGATGACCGTCGCCCTGCGGGTCCGGCTGCGCCGCCGGTACGGGCTCGACCTGCCGCCGACGATCCTGTGGGCGAAGCCCACCGTGGCGGCGCTGGCCGAGCACCTCCACGGGGCCCTGAGCGAGGCGCACGGCGACACCGGGACGGAGACCGCCCCGGACGCCGACGCGGCCGCCGGGTAGCCCGCCCCGAACGTACCCCGGCCGGCTCCCGCCGCACAGGCGGGAGCCGGCCGGGGTACGTCAGACGGTCCGCGGCGGCACCAGATGACGCCGGGCGAGCTGCACCAGCAGCCCGTAACCGGCGACCACCAGCGCCAGCGTGAAGATCCACTCGCGGGATCCCTGAGGCCGGTACACCCGCCCCGCGTTGCCGACATCCAGCGCGGGGACGCTCTGCCCGGCCCGCAGCGCGCCGCGCCCGCTGCCGTACAGGGCGACTCCGGGCCGCTCGGCCGGCCCGTCCACGGCCCGGAACCGGCCGGACCAGGTGCAGGTCTCGTGCCCGGGATGCCGCACGCAGTCCAGCCGTTCCGCCGTGAACGTGCCCGCCACCCCGCTGGCCGTGGCCGCGCGCAGAGCCGGCCCCAGATTGTTCAGCCCGACGTACAGGCACAGGCAGGCCACCGCGAGCAGCGCGGCGGAGGTGACACGCGAAGGCCGCCGTGCCCGCGCGCGGGGCGCGGGCACGGCGGCGGACGCAGGGCGGGGTGGTGCCTGTTCGGTCGACGCCTCCATCACTCGGCGCAGGAGCAGCGCGGACCGCCGCTGCGGTTGTGCAGCACCATGGCCACGATCATGGGCAGCGTGACGAGCGCGTTGTAGAACAGGTGGAGTTCCACCCGGGGCACCAGGAGCTGGATGATGCTCGTCGGCACGGCCTTGCCGGCGAGGTTCTCCCCGGTGAGCGCCTGGAGCAGCAGCAGCAGATGCTCCAGGTGGTGCCACACCTGGACGGCGAGCGTCACGTTCCACCAGGTGCGGGCACGGCCGTCGAACCCGGGCCGCAGCAGCAGGAATCCGACGAGCATGACCAGGGCGTAGCCGTAGTGCATCCACTCCGAGGTGACCAGCCACGGGAACGGCACCCCGAGCAGCCCGCGGGCCTCGGGCAGCGGCCAGCCCAGGACGTAGATCTGGGCTGCCTGCGTCAGATGCTCGGCCCAGTGCGCGAGGACGATCACCAGGAAGATGCGGAGTCCGGTTCGGTGCAGTCGGCTGTTGAGGGTGGCCACGGTACTGCGCAGCCCCGCTGTCAACGCCACGTCGGTCGTCAACGTCCACCTCCACGATGGGTGTCAGGGTCGTCATCTCAGCAGCCGGTGCGCCGCTCCGTCTTCTCTGCGATTGCCCGATTGCCGCTACGGGCAGCCGAGTTAGCATGGCCGAATGCTCAGGCGCACGTACGAAGGGCAGGACTGCTCGCTCGCTCAGGCACTCGAAGCCGTCGGCGAGCGCTGGACGCTGCTGATCGTCCGCGACGTCCTCCTCGGCATCAACACGTTCGACGCGTTCATCGAGGAGCTCGGGATCTCCCGCAACGTCCTCACCGACCGCCTCAACCACCTGGTCGCCTGCGGAATCCTGGAGCGGGTCGCCTACCAGCAGCGGCCGGTCCGCCACAGCTACGAGCTCACAGCGAAGGGCCGCGACCTGACGCCGGTCGTGGCGGCGCTCATGCAGTGGGGCGAGCGCCATGCGGCCGGACCGGAGGGCCCGCCGCGGCGCACCGAGCACATCGGCTGCGGCGGCCCCGTGCACGCCGTCCTGACCTGCGCGGACTGCGCCCGGCCGGTCGCGAACGAGGAGGTCACCGCGGGCTGGGTGCGCTGACGCGGCGGCTCGCCGGACCGGGCAACATGGAAGAGGAGCCGCCGGATTCCGGCCAGCTACCTTGGACATCGTCGCTGTTCCCCCGCTGCCCCACTGCCGCTCCGGGGCCGCTGCGGAAATGAGGTGCGTCACGTGCGCGTTGCAGCACTCAGCGCCGTATCCGGCGTTCCCGTGTCGACCATCGACCACTACATCTGCGAGGGGCTGCTGCCCGGACCGGACGACGAGGCAGCCGAGGACGCGGGCCAGGTCCGCCGACTCGCCCTGATCCGGGCCCTGGTCGAGGTCGGCGGCCACTCCCTGCACGAGGTACGGGACATCGTCGGAGCCATCGAGGCGGCCGAGGCCGACCCGGCCGCGCGGCGGACCGCCGAGTACGGCCGGCTGCCGGCCGACATCCCGCCCGGCGAGCTCCTCGCGGACGCCCTGCGCATCGCCCTGGGCCGGCTGGCCCGCAGAGCGGCCGCGGGCGGGCCGGCCAACTAGGGCCTGCCGGAGGGGGATCCCTCCCGGGCCGGTCGCACCCTGCGGATCAACGACCCGCGGGGGGCGGCAGATGCCCGCTGCGCCGGGCCCGGCCGTGAACCGCCGGACGCCGCCGAAGCGCACGCGGGGAGATGCCCATTCGGCAGGACGGGTTCCACGATGGGCCCCTACCCGACCGCGGCGAGCAACTGGAGGCACCGACCATGCCGACCCTTCTCGGATCGCTCCGCAGGCTCCTGATGGCTCCGACCGCCATCGACGTGGGCTTCGCCGCCCGGGGGTTTCCGATCGAGCGCAGCGAGGCCACGCACCGGCTGGAGGCGATCCCCCAGGCGGTCGTGTGCGGTTTCGAATGGGCCGTCGACGACCCCGGGACACCGGGCCCCGGCCGCACGGACACGGACACCGAGCTCCGGATCCGGCTGATGGATCCGGACCTGCGGGGCTTCGCCTACGAGGGGGCCGCCATGGCCCTCACCGTCCGGGACGCGATGGGACCCGGCCGCGGCGGGCGCACGCGCGGGCTGCTGCTGGGCCCCGCCCGCCCGCACATCTTCCTCGCCTACATCGGCGTGGGGTTCGCTCTCGCCCGGCTGCCCCGCCCGCTGTGGCGGAAGGCCGTGCCCGACCTGGCAGGCGTCGACTACCCGCAGATGAGCTGGCTGGTCGTCGACGGCTACGGCTTCGACCGGGCCTACTTCGACACCGCGGCCGTCGTCGACCGACAGAAGCGGCTGCCGCCCTACCCGTGGGAAGGCGACCCGGAGTACTTCGGGCGCGCCGTGGACCAGGGCATCGGCCGGGCCCTGTGGTTCATCCACGGCGCGAACGCGCCCGCCGTGGCCGCCGCCGTCGGCCGCTTCGCGAGCGAGCGGCACGCCGACCTGTGGAGCGGGGCCGGGCTCGCCGCGACCTTCGCCGGGTGCTGCCCTCCGGCAGGCCTGGAGGCGCTGCGGCGGGCGGCGGGCGAGCACGCCGGCGAGCTGGCCCAGGGCGCCGTCTTCGCCGCCAAGGCCCGCGCCCGGTCCGGCACCGTGCCCGAGCACACCCACACCGCGCTGACCGCCCTGGCCGGGCTCGACATCGGCAAGGCCGTGGCCCTCGCCGACGACTGCACCGCCGACCGGGCGGCCGGGCCGGGCCGGCCGGCGTACGCGCAGTGGCGTCGGAACGTACGCGAACGCCTGGCGGAAATGGCCGGTTGAGCACAAATGAAGTAGACGCCGCTTCGGCCGCGATGTGTAGATTCGCAAGCACGTTACGCAGGCATGAGTGGTGCGCCTTATCCGAGGGGTGGTAGAGCTCCATGTCGGCAAATCTGCGTGCGCTGCGGCGCCGTATTCTGACACCCGGTATTTCTGCGACAAGCCTCGATGTCCGAGGTTTCCACAAGAAGAGCCCGGCCGCGCAGGAGCTGCTGGAGACGGTGGGCCGGCACTTCCTGGAGGGCTACGGCCACGCCGTGGAAGTGCGCACCACCGCCGAACTGGAGGACCGCCTCGAACGGCTCCCCACCCGCTTCCGCGGATTCGCCTACGAGGGCGCTGCGATGGGCGCCACCGTGCTGGACGCACTCCCCGGCAGCCGGGGAAACCGGCTGGCGGGCCTGCTGGCCGGCCGCGGCCGCGACCACGTCTACATGGCCTACGTCGGCATCGGCTGGGCCATGGCCCGGCTGCCGCGCCCGCTGTGGCCCGACCTGAGCCGCACCGACCCGCTGATCCGCTGGCTCGTGCTGGACGGATACGGCTTCCACCAGGCGTACTTCAAGACCGGGAAGTACGTCCACGGCCAGTACGAGGATCCGCGGTTCGCCTGGTCCTGGGGCTCCCCGTCGTATGCCCGGCGCGCGGTCGACCAGGGCATCGGCCGGGCCCTGTGGTTCGTGGCGGGCACCGAGCCGGATCTCGCGGCCACTCTGATCGAGAAGTTCCCGGAGGGCCGCCGCGCCGACCTCTTCAGCGGCACCGGACTGGCCGCCGCTTACGCCTGCGGTGCCGAGGAGGCTGAGCTGGCCCAGTTGGCCCGGCGCGCCGGACCGTACCTGCGGCAGCTGCAGCAGGGCGCCGCGTTCGCCGCCGAGGCCCGCGAGAAGGCCGGCCTGACGGTCGCGGCGACCGAGGTCGCGGTGGGCGCGCTGTGCGGCATCAGCCCCGCCGAGGCCGCGGCGCTCTGCCGCGCCACCCGGCCCGCCGGCCCGCCCGCGCCGGACGGCTCCGGCTACGAGAAATGGCGACAGGACATCGCCGCCGCATTCGTCTCCCGAGAGGAGAAGTAGACCGACATGGCAGTGAGCTCCCGGCTGCGCAGCCAACTCCCCGGAATTGTCGCGCTCACCGCCATGGTGAGTGTCTTCTACGCGGTTCAATTACCGACCACATCGGCGGCGGAATCCTCCCGCATGGCCGAGGACTACGCGTTCACCCCCATGTCCGTCGCCATGCCCGCGGGATATCGCCACCAGTCCATCCGCCAAGTGAACAAGGCGTACAAGGGCATCGACGCGTGGATTTCCTCCGTCGGCGCCGGCATCGCCATGAACGACGTCGACGGCGACGGACTGCCCAACGACCTGTGCATCACCGACCCGCGGATCGACCAGGTGGTCGTCACCCCGACCCCGGGCCGGAACGACACCCGCTACCGGGCGTTCGCCCTCGACCCCGCGCCCCGGCCCATGACCGACACCATGGCCCCGATGGGCTGCGTCCCCGGTGACTTCAACGAGGACGGCCGGACCGACCTGCTCGTCTACTACTGGGGCCGGACCCCGATCATCTTCCAGGCCAGGGCGGACGCGTCCGGGGCCGGCGCACCCGGCGCGGGCGCCCCGGCGCTCACCACGACCTCCTTCGACCCGGTGGAGCTGGTCTCCGGAGTGGGCAAGGAGACCTACACCGGCCCGCAGTGGCACACCAACGCCGCCACCGTCGGCGACTTCGACGGCGACGGCCACGACGACGTCCTGATCGGCAACTACTTCCCCGACAGCCCGGTCCTCGACCCGACCAAGGACGGCGGAGTGGAGATGAACCACTCCCTGTCGCACGCGACCAACGGCGGCGAGGACTTCATCTTCCGCGGCACCGGAAAGGGCTTCGAGGAGGCCCGCGACGCGCTCCCGAAGAGCGTCCGCAACGGCTGGACTCTGGCCGCATCCGCCGCCGACCTCGACGGCGACCTGCTGCCCGAGGTGTACATGGCACACGACTTCGGCACCTCCAAGCTGCTCTACAACAAGTCCCGTCCCGGCCGGATCGAGTTCGCGGTGGTCGACGGCCGGCGGGACGCCCTCACCCCCCGGTCCAAGCAGCTGGGCCGCAGCTCCTTCAAGGGCATGGGCGTCGACTTCAGCGACCTCGACGGTGACGGGCTGTACGACATGTTCGTCAGCAACATCACCACGTCGTTCGGCATCCAGGAGTCCAACTTCCACTTCACCAACGAGGTGAAGGACCGCGAGGCCCTGCGCGACGAGTTCAGGAAGGGAGTCGCCCCCTACGCCGACCGCAGCGCCCCGCTGGGGACCGCCTGGTCCGGCTGGGGCTGGGACGTCAAGAGCGGCGACTTCGACAACGACGGCGACCTGGAGATCGTCCAGGCCACCGGATTCGTCAAGGGCAAGACCAACCGCTGGCCCCAGCTCCAGGAGCTCGCCACCGCCAACGACGCGCTGACCTCCAACCCGTTCTTCTGGCCCAACGTCAACGAGGGCGACGACATCGGCGGCGACCAGCGGCTCCGCTTCTTCGCCAAGGGCGGCGACGGCCGCTACACCAACCTCGGGGAGCAGCTCGGAATCGGCGCGCCCGTCCCCACCCGCGGCATCGCCACCGGCGACGCCGACGGCGACGGCCGGCTCGACCTCGCGGTCGCCCGCCAGTGGGACCAGCCCGTCTTCTACAGCAACCAGAGCCCCAGCGGACACAGCAGTCTCGCCCTCAAGCTCGTCCACCCTGACGGCGCCCCGGTCGTCGACGCCCAGGTCGAGGTGGTCCTGCCCGACGGCACCCGGCGGATCTCCCGGGTCGACGGCGGCGGCGGGCACTCCGGCAAGCGCAGCCACGAGGTGCACATCGGCCTCGGCGAGCACGGCGCGCAGCCGCTCGACGTCCGGCTGAGCTGGCGCGACCGGGCCGGCGACCCGCAGAAGGGGTCGCTGCGGCTGGCCGGCGGCCGGCACACCGTCCAGCTCGGAACCGAGGCGAAGGAGAAGTGACGCACATGTCCGAGAAGTCAGGGCAGTTGCCCGCCACAGCAGCACCACGCCACGACCCCAAGGTCGTCACCGCCCTGCGCCGCTTCGCCATCTCCATCAGTGTCTTCAACCTCCTCGGCTACACCGTGCTCGGCTTCGAACAGCCGTGGACCTGGCCGCTGATCGCGCTCGCCACCGCCTACACGACCGAGATCGTGCTGGAGGTCATCGCGGCCAAGGCCGAGCGCCGCAGCCCCCGCTTCCTGGGCGGCGGCTTCCGGGGCCTGCTGGAGTTCCTCTACCCGGCGCACATCACCGGCCTCGCGCTCAACATGCTCACCTACGTCAACGACCGCGTCTGGGTGATGGTCTTCGGCGTCGTCGTGGCCGTCGGCACCAAGTGGGTGCTGCGCGCGCCCGTCCGGGGCCGGCTCCGGCACTACATGAACCCGTCGAACTTCGGCATCGCCGTCATCCTGCTGCTCTTCCCCTGGGCCAGCATCGCGCCCCCGTACCACTTCACCGAGTACGTCGAGACGCCCATCGACTGGCTCATCCCGGCCATCATCATCACCGCCGGCACACTGCTGAACTCCAAGCTCACCGGCCGGATGTGGCTGATCGCCGCCTGGGTCATCGGCTTCGCCCTGCAGGCGGTCATCCGCGGACTCGTCCTCGGCACGTCCATCCCCGGCGGCCTCGCCATGATGACCGGCGTGGCGTTCGTGCTCTTCACCAACTACATGATCACCGACCCGGGCACCACTCCCTCGAAGCCGTGGGCACAGGTCGCCTTCGGCGGCGGTGTGGCCGCCGTGTACGGCATCCTGACCGCGCTGCACATCGCGTACGGCATCTTCTTCGCCACCGCGCTCGTCTGCCTGGTCCGCGGCCTCTACCACTGGGCAGTCCACCTGGCCGGGAGGCAGGCCGCCGCCGCCCGCGCGGCCGAGACAGCGGCCCCGCCCGCCGGGTCCGCCGGGTCCGCCGGGTCCGCCGCGCCTGCCGCAGCCGCGGCGGGCGACGAGGCCGGGGAGCCCGCCGCGGCGGGCGCGGACGCCGCCGACACCCAGCCGGCGGTGGCAGTCCGATGACCAGACTCGCCATCGTCGGCATGGCCTGCCGCTACCCCGACGCGGAAACCCCCCGCGACCTGTGGGAGAACGCCGTGGCAGGCCGGCGTGCCTTCCGCCGCCTCCCGGACGTCCGGATGCGCCTGGAGGACTACTGGGACGCCGACCCCGCGGCCCCGGACCGGTTCTACGCCCGCTCCGCCGCCGTGATCGAGGGCTACGAGTTCGACCGGCTCGGGCACAAGATCGCCGGCAGCACCTACCGCTCGACCGACCTCAGCCACTGGCTCGCCCTGGACGTCGCCGGCCGGGCGCTCGCCGACGCCGGCTTCCCGCAGGGCGAGGGCCTGCCCCGGGAGCGTACCGGCGTCGTCGTCGGCAACACCCTGACCGGCGAGTTCACCCGTGCCAACACCATGCGGCTGCGCTGGCCGTACGTACGCCGCGTGCTCACCGCCGCCCTCAAGACCCGGGACCCCCAGGGCTGGGACGACGACCGGCTGGCCGGCTTCCTCGACGAGGTCGAGGCCACCTACAAGAGCCCCTTCCCGCCTGTCGACGAGGACACCCTGGCCGGCGGCCTCTCGAACACCATCGCGGGCCGGATCTGCAACCACTTCGACCTCGGCGGCGGCGGATACACCGTCGACGGCGCCTGCTCCTCCTCCCTGCTCTCCGTCACCCAGGCCGCCCGCGCGCTCCTCGACGGCGACATCGACGTCGCCGTCACCGGCGGCGTCGACCTGTCCATCGACCCGTTCGAGATGGTCGGCTTCGCCAAGACCGGCGCCCTCGCCCGGCACGAGATGCGGGTCTACGACCGGGGCGCCAACGGATTCTGGCCCGGCGAGGGCTGCGGCATGATCGTGCTGATGCGCGAGGCGGACGCGCTCGCGGCCGGGCACCGGGTCTACGCGAGCATCGCCGGCTGGGGCATCTCCTCCGACGGCCACGGCGGGATCACCCGGCCCGAGATCCACGGCTACCGGCTGGCGCTGCGCCGAGCCTACGGCCGCGCCGGATTCGGCATCGAATCCGTCGGCCTGTTCGAAGGCCACGGGACGGGTACCCGGGTCGGCGACGCCACCGAACTCGGCGCGCTCATCCAGGCCCGCGACGAGGCCGCGCGCGCCGCGGCAGGACGCGGCGGCGCCGCCGTCCCGCCCGCCGCGATCAGCTCCGTGAAGGCCATGATCGGGCACACCAAGGCCGCCGCGGGCATCGCCGGACTGATCAAGGCCGCCATGGCCGTGGATGCCGAGACCCTGCCGCCCGCCCTCGGTCTGGTCGACCCGCACCCGCTGCTGCTGGAGAACCCGGACGTGCTGCGCGCACTGCGCCGCGCCGAGCCCTGGCCCGAGGACCTCCCGGTCCGGGCCGGCATCACCGCCATGGGCTTCGGCGGCATCAACACCCATGTCGTCCTCGACCGGGCGGCCGCAGCCGGCCCCCGGCGCCGGGCCGCCGCCGCGTCCGCCGGCGGGCGCGAGGCGGAGCTCGCCCGCTCCGTCCAGGACGCCGAACTGCTGCTGGCCGACGCCGAGTCGCCGCAGGAGCTGCGCCGCAGGCTGACCGAGCTGGCCGACTTCGCGGCCGGGCTGTCCTACGCGCAGCTCTCCGACCTGGCCTCCACCCTGCACGACGGGCTGCAGGCCGCGCCGTACCGGGCGGCTGCCGTCGTCACCTCACCGGAGGACGCCGCGCGGCAGCTGCGGCAGCTCGCCGACACCCTGGAGGCGGGCACCACCCGGCACATCGCCCAGGACGGCAGGGGCTTCCTCGGCGAGGCGCGCGGCCCGGCCCGGATCGGCTACCTCTTCCCCGGCCAGGGCTCGGGCCGCGGCACCACCGGCGGGGCGCTGCGACGCCGACTGGCCGAGGCGGAAGCCGTCTACGAAGCCGCAGCCCTGCCCGGCCCGGCCGGCCTGGACACGGTGGCCACCGAGGTCGCACAGCCCCGTATCGTCGCCGGATCCATGGCGGGCCTGCGCGCGCTCGCCGCCATCGGCCTGGAGGCGACCGTCGCCGTCGGCCACAGCCTCGGCGAGATATCGGCCCTGGCCTGGGCGGGCGCGCTGGACCAGGAGCTGGTGCTGACCGTCGCCCGGCTGCGCGGGCTGGCCATGGCCGAACACGGCGAATCGGGCGGAATGGGCTCCCTCGCGGCACCCGCCGCCACCGCCGAACGACTGGCCACCGGCCTGCCCGTGGTCATCGCCGGCTACAACAGCCCCCGGCAGACCGTGCTGGCCGGCCCGGTCGACGCCGTCGCCGCGCTGCTCGACCGGGCGGAGGCTGCGGGCGTGCCGGCCACCCGGCTCGCCGTCTCGCACGCCTTCCACTCCCCGCTGGTGGCCTCCGCGGCCCAGACAGTCGGCGACTGCATGGCCGAACTCGGCTTCGCGCCCGTCGGGCGGCGGGTCGTCTCCACCGTCACCGGGGACACGCTCGCCACGGACACCGACATCGCCGCCCTGCTGCGCCGCCAGATCACCGAACCGGTGCGCTTCGCGCAGGCCGTCGGACGCGCCGCCGAGCGGCTCGACCTGTTCATCGAGGTCGGACCGGGCCGGGTGCTCAGCGGGCTCGCCGCCGACCTGAGCGACGTACCGGCGGTGTCCCTCGACACCGACGACGAGTCCCTGCACTCGCTGCTGCGGGTGGCCGCGGCAGCCTATGTCGTCGGCGGGCCGCTGCACCTCACCCGGCTGTTCCAGGACCGGCTGGTGCGCCCGCTGGAGATCGGCGCCGAGTTCCGGTTCTTCGCCAGCCCCGCCGAACAGGTCCCGGACGTGGTCGTGCCCCGGTCCAGGGCCGCCGCGACGCCCGCCGCGACGCCCGAAGCCGAAGCCGACGCCGGTGCCGAAGCCGCAGCCGGGACCGGCGAGAGCGGCCTCGACCTGCTGCGCCGGCTCGTCGCCGAACGCGCCGAACTGCCCCTGGACATGGTGCACGCCGGCACCCGCCTGCTCGACGACCTGCACCTGAGCTCCATCACCGTCGGCCAGATCGTCAACGAGGGGTCCCGGCAGCTCGGCCTGCCCCCCGCCGCCGCCCCGCTGAACTTCGCCACCGCCACCCTGGGAGAACTGGCAGACTCCCTCTCCGTGCTGGCCCGGACCGGCCGGGAAGGCGCGAGCGCACCCGTCGCCGCAGCCGCCGGTGCCGCCGCCTGGGCCCGCGCCTTCGCCGTCGACCTGGACGAGGTGCCGCGGCCGGCCGCCGCACCCGCCGCGGGCACCACCGAGCCCGGCCCGTGGACGCTGTTCGCGCCGGACGGCCATCCCTTCGCCGCGGACCTGTGCGCCGCCCTGCGGGCCACGGGAGGCAGCGGGGTCCTGGTCTGCCTGCCGCCGGACGCCGGCGAAGCCGACGTGGAAAGGGCCCTGAACGGCGCGCACACGGCGCTGGAGGGCCCGCCCGCCGGCCGGTTCGTCCTGGTCCAGCACGGCCGCGGCGCGGCCGGCCTGGCCAAGACACTGCGCCTGGAGGCCCCGGGCCTGCGCACCACGATCGTCCGGCTGCCGCCGGACCCCTCCCCGGACATCCCCGACCCGGTCGCCCTGGTCACGGCCGAGGTCGCCGCCACCGCCCACTTCGCGGAGGTCGTCTACGACGCGGCCGGCACCCGCCGGGTCCCGACACTGCGCGCCCTGCCCGTCCGCCCCGCCCGCACCGACCAGCCGCTCGGCCCCGCCGACGTGCTGCTGGTGACCGGCGGCGGCAAGGGCATCACCGCCGAGTGCGCCCTCGCCCTCGCCCGGGACAGCGGAGCCGCCCTGGCCCTGCTCGGCCGGTCCGACCCGGCCACCGACCCCGAACTCGCGGCGAACCTGCGCCGGATGGCCGACAGCGGCACCCGGGTGCACTACGCCCGCGCCGACGTCGCCGACCCCGGCCGGGTGCGGGCCGCGGTCGACACCCTCACTGCCGCCCTCGGGCCCGTCACCGCCCTGCTGCACGGCGCCGGACGCAACGAGCCGACCGGCCTCCCGGCCGTCGACACCGCCTTGGTCCGGCGCACCTTCGCCCCCAAGGTCGACGGACTGCAGGCCGTGCTGGGCGCTGTCGACCAGGACCGGCTTCGCCTGCTCGTCACCTTCGGCAGCATCATCGGCCGGTCCGGACTGCCGGGCGAGGCCCACTACGCCGTCGCCAACGAATGGCTGGCCGATCTCACCGAGGAGTTCGCACGCAGCCACCCCGCCTGCCGGACCCTCTGCCTGGAGTGGTCGGTCTGGTCGGGCGTCGGCATGGGCGAGCGGCTGTCCGTCGTGGAAACCCTCACCCGGAGCGGCGTCACCGCCCTGACCCCCGACCAGGGCGTGGCCCTGCTGCGCCGGGTGCTGGCCGACCCGGACGCGCCGACGACCGTCGTGGTCAGCGGCCGGACCGAGGGCATCGGCACCGTCCGCCGCGACCTCCCGCCGCTGCCGCTGCTGCGCTTCGTCGAGAAGCCTCTGGTGCACTACCACGGAGTGGAACTGGTCGCCGAGGCCCGGCTCAGCGCCGGCACCGACCCCTACCTCGCCGACCACGACCTCGACGGCAACCTGCTCTTCCCCGCCGTCATCGGCATGGAGGCGATGGCCCAGGCTGCCGCCGCCTGCACCGGGCGCACCACCGTGCCGGTGATCGAGGCGGCCGAGTTCCTGCGCCCCATCGTCGTCCCGCCGGCCGGCGCCACCGCCATCCGGATCGCCGTCACCGCCACGGACGACGACACCGTCGAGGCGGTGATCCGCAGCGAGGAGACCGGCTTCGCGGCCGAGCACTTCCGGGCCCGGCTCGTGTTCCGCGAGGCCGCGGTGGACCAGGGGCCGCCCGACCAGACCCCGGACGACCTGCCGGCCGTACCGCTGGACCCGCACGGGGACCTGTACGGAAGCGTGCTGTTCCAGAGCGGGCGCTTCACCCGGCTGCGCCGCTACCACCGGGCTGCGGCCCGGTACGTCGACGCGGACGTGGCGACCTCGGCGACGGACCAGTGGTTCGCCGGGTTCCTCCCCGGCGACCTGCTGCTGGGCGACCCCGGTGCACGGGACGCGCTGATGCACGGCACCCAGGTGTGCGTGCCGCACGCGACCCTGCTGCCACAGGCGGTCGACCGGATCCAGCCGATCGGCGGCAAGCCGGTGGACACCGGCGAGCTGCGGTACGTCGCCACCGAGCGCAGCCGGGACGGCGACACCTACGTCTACGACATCGCCGTCCGCGACGCCCAGGGCGACACGGTCGAGCGGTGGGAGGGCCTGCGGCTGCGGGCGGTCCGCAAGAGCGACGGGCGCGGGCCGTGGCCGGTGCCGCTGCTCGGGCCCTACATGGAACGCTCGCTGGAGGACCTGACCGGGGCCCGGCTGTCGATCGGCGCGGAACCGGCGCCCGAAGCCGGGCCCGGGACACCCGCGGCGGATGACCGACGGGCCCGGACGGCCACCGCGGCGGCTCGCGCCCTCGGCCGCCCGGCCGTGATCCGCTACCGGCCCGACGGCCGACCCGAGCTCGCCGACGGCGGCAGCCTGTCCGCGGCGCACGGCCCCGGCCTGACGCTGTGCGCGGTGTCCGCCGAGGGCGGGCCGGTCGGCTGCGACTGCGAAGCCGTCGCGCCGCGCACCGAAGCGGAGTGGCGGGCGCTGCTCGGCACCCACGCGCCGATCGCGGAGCTGCTCGTCCGGGAACGGCCCGACGAGGGTCCGGACGCGGCGGCGACCCGCGTCTGGACGGCCCTGGAATGCCTGCAGAAGGCCGGCCTGACCGCGACCGCGCCGCTCACCCTGACCGCCCGCGGCAGCGACGGCTGGGCCGTCCTCGCCTCCGGGGGCCTGCTGGTCGCCACGCTCCTCACCACTGTGCGCGGGGTGGACCGGCCGGTCGTCCTCGCACTCCTGACAGAAGGGTGCTGAACCCATGGCGGACTACTTCGAATACCGGCACACGGTGGGTTTCGAGGAGACCAACCTCGTCGGCAACGTCTACTACGTCAACTACCTCAGCTGGCAGGGCCGCTGCCGGGAGATGTTCCTCAAGCTGCGGGCCCCCGCGGTGCTCGCCGAGATCCAGGACGACCTCAAGCTGTTCACCCTGAAGGTCGACTGCGAGTTCTTCGCCGAGATCACCGCGTTCGACGAACTGTCCATCCGCATGCGGCTGGCCGATCTCGCCCAGACCCAGCTGGAGTTCACCTTCGACTACGTCAAACTGGAGGCGGACGGCACCGAGACCCTCGTCGCCCGCGGCCGGCAGCGCGTCGCCTGCATGCGCGGGCCGAACACCGCGACGGTGCCGTCCCTCGTTCCCGAGGCGCTGCTCACGGCCCTTGAACCGTACGCGCACGCCGCAGCGCCCCGGCTGGAGCAGACCGCATGAGGCCCGGCTCCGGGTCCGGGGCCGGACCGACCGACGTGACCGACCCCGGCCAACTGCGCCAGATCTTCGGCAGCTTCGCCACCGGCATCACCGTGGTCACGGTCGGCGGGGACGCCCCGCACGGCATGACCGCGAACTCCTTCGCCTCCGTCTCGCTGGACCCGCCCCTGGTGCTGGTGTGCGTCGCCGACGACGCCCTCATGCACAAGGTCCTGGAAGCCGCGGACCACTTCGGCATCTCCATCCTCGCGGCCGGCCAGGACCAGGTGGCCCGGCACTTCTCGGACGGCTCCCGTCCGCAGGGGCTGCGGCAGTTCGACGCGGTGCGCTGGCGGCCCGGTCCGGCCACCGGCGCGCCGCTCATCGACGACGCCCTGGCCCACCTGGAGTGCGCCATGTGGCGCCGCTACGACGGCGGAGACCACACGATCTTCCTCGGCGAGGTGGTACGGATGAGACGCCGCCCGGACCAGGACGCCCTGCTGTTCGCCGGCGGGCGCTACGCCCGCCTGGCGCCGCACCGGAGGGAGGCCGTCGCGTGAACCCGGCATCCCGGAGCCGGGCCGGGCGCACCCCGCCCGGCCCCCGGCGCACCGAACTCCCCTCCCTCTTCCGCAAGCTGGTCACCGACCGGCTGGAGCTGCTGAGCCAGGCCGCCGGCCTCGGAGACGCCGTCCGCGTCGCCATGGGGCCGCGGACGCTCTACATCTTCAACCACCCCGACCACGCCAAACACGTGCTGGCCGACAACAGCGCCAACTACCACAAGGGCATCGGTCTCACCGAGGCCAAACGTGCCCTCGGCGACGGCCTGCTCACCAGCGAGGGCGCGCTGTGGCGCGAGCAGCGCCGCACCGCCCAGCCGTCCTTCCAGGTCAAGCACCTCGCCGCGCAGGCGGGGGTGATCGCGGAGGAGGCGGCCAAGCTGACCGCCCGGCTGCGAGCCCGGCAGGGCGAAGGCGTGGTCGACCTCACCGAGGAGTTCACCACCCTCACCCTCGGCGTGCTGGGCCGCACGCTGCTGGACGCGGACCTGTCCGCGTACGGATCGGTCGGCCACGCCTTCGAGGCGGTGCAGGACCAGGCCATGTTCGAGATGGTCACCCAGGGCATGGTGCCGCTGTGGGCGCCGCTGCCCAAGCAGCGGAGGTTCCGGCGGGCCCGTACGGAACTCCAGGACGCCGTGGAGCGGCTCGTCCGCGACCGCGGCGCCGCCGCCGAGGGCCTGCTGGCCCGGCTGATCGAATCCGCCGGGCGGCAACCCGACCCCGGCCTCGCCCGGCAGCGGCTGCGCGACGACCTGGTGACCCTCCTGCTCACCGGACACGAGACCACCGCCAGCTCACTGAGCTGGACCTTCCACCTGCTGGACCGGAACCCGGAGGCCGCCGCGCTGGTACGCGCCGAGGCGGAGCGGGTGCTGGGCGACCGCGACCCGGTGTACGAGGACCTCACCCGGCTGCGGTACACCGCGATGGTGGTCCACGAGGCCATGCGGCTCTACCCGCCGGTGTGGATCCTCACCCGCCGGGCGGTGAACGCCGACGAGGTCGGCGGATACCACGTGCCGGCCGGCGCCGACGTCCTCGTCTGCCCCTACACGCTGCACCGCCACCCCCGGTTCTGGGACGACCCGGAGCGCTTCGACCCGGAGCGCTTCGACCCCGGACGCCCGGCGGACCGGCCCCGGTACGCCTACATCCCGTTCGGTGCCGGGCCGCGGTTCTGCATCGGCAACAACCTCGGGCTGATGGAAGCCGTGTTCGTGACCGCCATGGTCACCCGTGAGCTGACGCTCAGCACACCGCCGGGGCACCGGGTGGTTCCCGAGGCGATGCTTTCGCTGCGGGTCAAAGGCGGGCTGCCGGTCCGGGTGCGGGCCGCCGCAGGGTGATCGCGCGGGCGGGAGCGCGGACGCGGCCGGGAACGCGGCTGCCGAGGTGAGCACAACGCCCGAGGGGCGCGGACCGCCGGTCCGCGCCCCTCGGGTAGTTCCCGGCGTCAGCCGGCCACTCGCGTCAGCGCGTGCATTCTCATGTCCAGCAGCGCCAGCAGTACGGGCGGATCGAGCGCGCGCATCGCGCGCAGCCGCACATCCGCCGGCTTGAGCAGCGTGTTCGAGCCCACCGTCACCGGCCCGTACGTGCCGATGGAGGGAGCGCCGTCCGAGCGGATGCCGTCCAGCTCCTCCATCCCGTACGGGACCGACTGCATGAGGACGTACCAGGTGCCCTCGGGGACGTCCTCCAGGACGTAGGGCCCCGGCCGGTCGAGGACCGCGCAGCGCACCGGCTGCCCCTGCGGGATGCACTCGGGGAACAGGCCGATGAAGACGTGGCCCGCCTGGCCGTCCTCCGGGGGCAGCACGGTGCCGCGCAGCGACACCGGGCGGGTCCGGTCGCCGGGGGGAGGCCCGGCGGGCTGGATCTCGTCGGTGAAGCCGCCCAGCCGGCGATATGCGGACGGAGCCATTCCCACGGAATTCTTGAACCGTGAACTGAAGGTGCCGACACTCTGGTAGCCGACCAGATTGCTGATGTCGGCGATGTTGAGTTCGGTGGTCACCAGCAGGTGCTTCGCCCGCTCCAGCCGCAGTGCCGAAAGGAAGCGCCCGGGAGTGATCCCGGTGGCGTTCTTGAATATCCGGGTGAAGTGGAACTTGCTGAAGAGCGCGGTCTTGGCCATCTCGTCGATGGTGAGTTCCTGCCCGAGGTTATCCTGCATGCTGCTGATGACCCGGGTGACGGCGCGTTCGATGGTGGTTTCCATATCCCCTCCGTGTTCGGTCCTGTGGTGGTACACGGCCCCCTGTGTGTCAACGCCCCTTCGGTCGCTCGACCTCCCTGGCGATCTGCTGCCAGACCTCCGCGCATTTCCTGGCGAGCGCGGCGACGCTGTCCGTGCAGTGCGCGGGAAGTGCGTCGAGCCGGTGGTGCCAGTCGTCGGTCAGGACAGGCTGGGTGTGCAGCCATCGCAGCAGCTGCCGGCCGGCCTCCGTGCTGCGCAGCGACGGGTCCCGGCTCAGGCTGCGCAGCACCTCCGGGAAGGCCCGGCAGGACAGCGCCGGCGCGGATTCGGGTGCGGACGGCGTGAGTGACGCGCGTAACTCCTGCGCCGCGGGCGAGCCGGCCGGTACGGGTGTCTCGCCGCGCCGGATCCGGCCGCGGATGGTGTGCGCGGTCCCCACCGAGACGCCCGCGTCCCGGGCGATCTCCCGCAGTGGCGCGTCCGGCCGCTCGGCGATGAGCTGCACGGCGAGCAGCCGGCCCCGGGTGCCGTCCAGCGGGTAGCTGCGGCCGTCGGCGCCGATCCGGGTGTTCAGGTGCGCGGATTCCGCGCCTGAAAGCCTGCGCAGGGCGGCCACGGTCTTGCCGGACAGCCCGACGCACGCCGCCACCGCCCGGTCGGAGATCTGCGGGTCGGCGGCCAGGATGCGCCGGGCCGCCGCCTTGCGGTCGGAGAGGGACAGGGGCAGGCCGTGCGCGACGTTCTCCTGCACGGCCCGCCGGAAGGCCTCGTCCGGGCTGCCGTCGAAGTACAGGGCCTCGATGTCGTGACGGCCGCGCAGGACGGCCGCGTGCAGGCGGTGCATGCCGTCGATGACGCGCATGGTGGCGCGGTGCACCAGGATCGGCGGGAGGGCGTCGGACGTCTCCGTCAGCCGGCGGACGTGTTCGGCGTCGATTCCGGCCAGCCGCGGGGAGTCGGCGGGCCGCAGCCGTGTCACGGAGACCCGGTGTACCTGCGGCAGCGGGACGGCGTGGAGAAGGTGCGCAGCACGCGGCGGATCAGCGGTTGTCACGTGGGAACCCCCGATGGCATGTGCGATGGAACGTCGGTATGGCAGGACCGAAACGCAAGCAGTTGTGCCGTGTTCGTGGTTGTTCTGTGACGTTGCCAGGAGCGTAATCGTCCGACGGTCTTTGGCCAAGACTTGGCGGGGATTTTCTGACGGGGGGTTCGCAACCTGTGAGTTGCTTGAAAGGACTAACTGCTCATAAATTGCTGAAGCCTAAAACAGAATGAGCTGGCGGGAGGAGCTGCCGTGGAGCCGGAAAGCGCTCTCAGGTCACCCCGGACGCCGACATTGGAGGCTTATGCAGACACGATTGTTCCCGGTGAAAAGCGCTGGCCCGGCGATGCGGCGATCGCCGGCGCGGCCGACGGCGGCGGAGCCGTCGCGGCCGGTGCGATCCAACTGCTGGAGTGGGACGCCACCGGTCTGACCGAGGGCCTGGACGACCTCGCCGATCTGCTCAACCGGCACGCGCGCACGTACGCGGACGGACGCGGACTCGCTCTGGACACGGCACTCCCGCCGTTCGTGGCCCTGGACTTCGGGCACAGGACAGCCTTGGTGGCGGAGCTGACAGCGCCGGGCCACCCCGAGAAGGAATTCTGGGTGCTTCTGGCCCTCTTCAGCAACATGGCTTACGACTCCGCTGCGCATATGCACACCGCAGACGCCATCGCCCAGGGCCACCCCGGCCTGGCCGCGATGGGGGTCGTACCGCCCGGCCCGGACCGCCTCTGGCGCTTTGACCAGCACTCCTACGGCCGTCGGCTGGCCCGCGTCCACCCCGACACCACCCCCTCAGGGAGCCCGGCATGAACAGTGCGGAGCAGACCGACGTCCTCGTGGTCGGCAGCGGCTTCGGCGGCGCGATCGCCGCCTACCACCTTGCCGCCGGAGGGGCCTCGGTGACCGTGCTCGAACGCGGCCCCTGGCTCACCGCCGAGGACGCCGAGCACGACTACAAGCTCGGCTCCTCCTACACGCGCGGCTTCGACTTCACCGTCGGGGACGGCATGAGCATCCTCGGCGGCAACTGCGTGGGCGGCGGCAGCGTCGTCTACTTCGCCTCCATGCCCCGAGCCCCCCGGTTCGTCTTCGAACGCCGCGGCAGCATCGGCCGCCGGATGTGGCCGGCCGCAGTCAGCCGTGACACCCTGGAGCCCTGGTACGACCGGGTCGCCGAGGCCCTGCCCGTCACTCCGCAGGACTGGCACGACGTCACCTACGCGGGCGGTCTGTGGGCCGCAGCCTGCGACCACGCGGGCCGGACCGCCAACCCGCTGCCCGTCGCCATCGACACCGCCGCCTGCGTCAACTGCAACTGGATGATGGCCGGCTGCCGCTTCGACGCCAAGCGGTCCCTGCTCCTGAACTACCTGCCCGCCGCCGTCGCCCACGGCGCCGTGATCCGCCCGCTGCACGAGGTGCAGGCCATCTCCCGTACGGACGGCGGCGGTTACCGCATCCGCTACCACGTCATCGACGACGAGGACTACCGGATCACCACCGGATCCGGTGCGATCGACGCCAAGATCGTCGTACTCGCCGCCGGGGCCGGCGCCACCCCCGTCATCCTCCAGCGCAGCGAGGCCGGCCTCGGCCCCATGCCGCACGCCGTCGGCCGGTACTTCTCCGGCAACGGCGAACGGCTCAACACCGCGGTCGTGAACGAGGACCGGGTCGCCGAAGTCCTCGGCCTGTCCCGCGGCGAGGGCGCACCCGCCTACGGCGCCAACCCGATCGGCCGCGGCCCCACCGTTGCCAGCTGGGACCGCCTCGACGGCTCGCTGCCCGAGTACTCCCGCTACTCCCTGGAACAGCTCTACTTCCCGCCCGGCCTCGGCACCATCCTCGCCCAGGCCCCGGACGCCGGCGACGGACCCACCTGGTTCGGCCGGGACAAGAAGCGGATGCTCTCCCGCTGGAACTCCTGGCTGACCATCTTCACCATGAGCGAGGACGACAACGAGGGCGTGTTCGGCCCGCCGCCCGCCACCGGAAACGCCATGCGCATCTCCCAGCAGATGCTGGGCCGCGGCAACCTGAGATACGAGCCCACCGCCAACACCCGGCACGGCTGGGCCGCCTCGGACGCCGAGGTCAAGGACATCCTCGAACGCGACGGCATCGCCCGGGTCCGGCCCTGGACCAACGACGTCGTCGGCGCCTACACGGTGCACCCCCTCGCCTCCTGCCGGATGGGCGACGACCCCGCGACGTCCGCCCTCGACGACCGCAACGAACTCCGCGGCCACCCGGGCATCTTCGTCACCGACGGCTCCGCCGTCCCCGGCGCCCTCACCGTCAACCCCGCCATGACCATCGCTGCGGTCGCCGAGCGCGCCGTCCCCGGCATCGTCCGGGCCGCCCGGGAGCGCGGCGTGGCCGTCCGCTACGGGGCACCGGCCCCGGACGGCTCCACCAGCGGACGACGGGGCGTGCTGCCCCTGATCCGGACGTGAACCACCGCACCGGGCTCGACCTGCTCCCCGTACGACGGCTCGTCCGCACCGCGCTGCGCGGGGCCCTGGCCCGGACCCGGTACGTCGCCGTGGTCCGGCCGGAGCACGCCGAAGGCACCGTGGCCGCCGTCTACACGCAGGCGGAACGCGACTTCGGCGTGCTCGCCCCGCCCATCGCCCTGCACGCGGCGGCCCCCGACATCCTGGCCGCGGCCTGGGCGCTGCTGCGCGAGACGCTGCTCGTGCCCGGCCGGGTGGACCGGGCGGCCAGGGAGGCGGTGGCCGCCGCCGTGTCCGAGGCCAACGCCTGCCCGTACTGCGTGGAGGTGCACGGGGCGATGGTGCGCACCATGGCGGGCCGTCAGGGGCCGCCCGGGGGCCCAGGCGCCGCAGGCCAGGACGGACGGATCGGGCGCTGGGTGCGGGGGAGCGGCGGCGGCCCCCCGGCCGGCCCGCCCGGAACCCCGGAGGAACTCCCGGAGTACGCCGGGGTCGCGGTCGCCTTCCACTACCTCAACCGGATGGTGAGCGTCTTCCTCGACGACTCGCCCCTGCCTGCGGCGACCCCGGCGGCCGCCCGCGGCACCGTCATGCGCATGGTCACCGAGGCGATGCGGCCCCGCGACCCGGCCGGCCCGCTGCCCGGCGCCGCCCTGGAGCTGCTGCCGGCGGCGCCGCTGCCCGCCGATCTGGCCTGGGCGGCAGGAAGCCCGTCCGTCGCCGGTGCGTTCGCCCGCGCGGCGGCGGCCGTCGAGGCCGGCGGCGCCCGGGCGCTGTCGCCGGACGCCCGAGAGCTGGTGCGCGCCCGGCTGGCCGCGGCGGACGGCACGGCCCCGGGCCCGAGCCGGGCCTGGGCCCTGGCCGCGGTACGCGACCTGCCCGCGGCGGACCGCCCGGCCGCCCGGCTGGCCCTGCTCACGGGGCTGGCCGCCTACCAGGTCGTACCGGACGACATCACCGAGTTCCGGGCGGCGGCGGACCCGGCCGACGACCGGGCGCTGATCGAACTCACCGCCTGGGCCGCCCTCACCGCGGCCCGCCTCGCCGGCCGGCGCCTGACCCGCTCCGCAACAGGCGAGAAGACACCGCGCTCCCCGTGACCCAGGCTGGACCAGGCCGAGCGGGCCGCCCCCACCCACAGCAGAGAGCGAGAGACGCATGTCCGATCTGCAGAACGTGCTCAAGGACCTGACCACCGCGGCCGACGACACCGAGCGGATGGTGGCCGACCTCACTGAGGAGCAGTGGGCGCTGCCGACCCCGGCGAGCGGCTGGACGGTCGCCGACCAGGTCGCCCACATGTCCTTCATCTTCCGCCTCGCCGGCACGGCGGCCTCGGACCCGGCTGCCTTCGCCGCCATGACCGAGCAGGCCAAGGGCGACTTCGACGGCGCCGTGAACGCCGCCCTGCACGCCTACCCGCGCCACGACCCCGCCGCGCTGCTGGCACGCTGGCGGGCGGAGCGCACCGCCTGCATCGACGCGCTCGCTGTCGTCCCGCCCGGCCAGGTCGTGCCCTGGCTGGTCAACCCGCTGCCGCCGGTCGTGCTCGCCTGCGCCGGGATCATGGAGACCTTCGCGCACGGACAGGACATCGCCGACGCCCTCCGCATCCGCCGGGAGCCCGCCGAGTGGCTGCGCCACCTCGTCGGATTCGCCGTGCTCACCCGGGACTTCGGCTACCAGGCGCGCGGCCTGACGCCGCCCGCCGAGCCGTTCCGGTTCGAGATCACCGGGCCGTCGGGTGAGCTGTGGGAGCACGGTCCGGCCGACGCCGCCGAGCGGGTCTCCGGTCCGGCCCACGACTTCTGCCTGCTGGTCACCCGCCGCCGGCACCGCGCCGACCTGGCGGTGACCGCCGCCGGCCCGGCCGCCGAGCACTGGCTGGACATCGCCCAGGCGTACCGCGGCCCGGCGGGCGAGGGCAGGAAGCCCGGCCAGTTCGCCGACCTCCCCGCCTGAGCTGCCGGACAGCGTCGAGGGCCGAGCCCAACGGGCTCGGCCCTCGACGTTCCGCGGACAGGGGCGCCCCCGCGGGGGATCGAGTGGGCGCCCCTGCCGGTCGTGGGCCCGGTCAGGACGGCAGGTTGACCGGGCTGTTCTGGTAGGCCGCGATGAACCACTGGCCGTCCTGCCTGGCCAGTACCCAGGTCGCCCGGATCTCGCGTTCGGGGGCGACGGTCGTCTCGCCGGGCGCGAGCACCCCGCCCTGAGTGATCAGCACCGCCGTGTCGGCACCCATGAAGCGGAGGTCCTTCGGCGCCCCCACCACCCTGGTGCCCTTGAACGGCCCCGCGTACCCGAAGTCCATGAACCCCTTGACCTCGGCGCGGCCCTTCTTGTAGACGTCCCCGGGGAGGATCATCGTGGCGTCCTCGGTGAACAGGGCGGCGACGGCCGCCGCGTCCTGCGCGGCCCAGGCCGCCATCATGCGCTCGGGGACCTCCGCGATGGCCGCCCGGTCCTTGTCCCTGTTCATGTCCGTCATGCTGTCCTCCACTCAGTCAGACGCTGCCAGTTCGATGATCGAGAGGTGTCCGGCCGGGTGTACGCCGCGTACCGCGAGGCCGGCCCGCTCGCCCAGTACGCGGATCTCGGCCAGGCCGCGCTCCTTGCCGCCGTTGTAGGCGAGCATGCGCAGATCCATTGCGGTGTTCGGCGACTCGCCGTCCCGGCCGATCGCCTCGATGACAAGTACGGCGCCCTTGGCGCCGGCAGCCTCGGCGCACCGGCACAGCAGGGCCGTGGCCGGGTCGTCGCTCCAGTCGTGGAGGACCGCGGACAGGACGTACCCGCCCGCTCCGGCGGGCAGCCGCTCGAAGAAGCTGCCCGGTGCCACGTCTGCCCGGCCGGACAGGCCGCGGTCCGCGAACAGCCGCCGCGCGGCAGCCGCGGGCCCGGGCAGGTCGACGACCGTGCCCCGCAGTTCCGGATGCGCGGCCAGCAGGTGCGCGAGCAGGCCGCCGCTGCCGCCCCCGACGTCCACCACGTGCCCCAGCGCGGCCCAGTCGTACGCCTGCGGGAGCCGCGCGTGCTCCACGGCGACGTGATGGCTCATCAGGGCATCGAAGGAAGCGGACCGTTCCGGGTCGGAGGCCAGGTCTTCCCACAATGCGGCGCCGTGCCGCACCGGATAGGCCGGCTCGCCCGTGCGCACCGAGTGCAGCAGCTCCACGAAGCTCAGGTCCCCCCGGCCGACCGCGCCGGTCAGGTCGAGCCACCGCCGCTTCCCGGCCGGATGGTCGTCGCGCAGCTGCTCCCCGAGCGCGGTCAGGCCGTACCGGCCGGAGCCGGTGTCCCGGGTGAACAGCCCGACGCCCACCAGGTGCCGCAACAGGCGGTCCAGGGCGTCCGGGTGGGCCCCGGCGGCCGCCGCCAGCTCCGCAGCGGTGCGCCGCCCGGCCACGAGGTGGTCCGCCACTCCGAGCGTGGCCGCCACCCGCACGGCCATGGGCGTGGCCAGATCTGCCAGCGTCGTCAGTCCCACGCGCCCTCCCTTCGGCTTTCGTGAGCATAGGGTGAAAGCCGACGGTGGATTTATTCCGGAATGCTGAGGCCGACCGGGACCGCCCTGGCCGTCCCGGCGCGGCGGCATTCTCTGTCCCATGGACGAACCCCGCGTGCTCGACCTCCGCCACCCGCCCCGGACGCCACCGCTGCCCTCGTGCTGGCTGGTGACACCCGATGCCCAGTCGATCGGCGAACTCCTCGCGCCGCGCACCCTGGACGCGGCCGAACAGCGGACGGCCGCCGCCTTCCACAGCGAACAGGAGGGGCTGGGCTACATGACCGCACACGTCGCGCTGCGCACCCTGCTCGGTGCCGCGCTGGGCCGGGCGCCCGAGGCGATCAGGCTGGTGCGCCGGCCCTGCCCGGACTGCGGGGGCCCGCACGGCCGCCCCGCCGTCGGCGGCAGCGCGCTGCACTTCTCCCTGGCCCGTACCGGCGGCCTGGCGCTGATCGCCCTCGCCGCCCGCCCGGTCGGCGTCGACATCGAGCGGGTCCCCGACCCCGACACCGCCGAGCGCCTCGCCTCCGAGCTGCACCCCCGGGAGCGGCACGAGCTGGCCGCCCTTCCGGCCGGCTCCCGCCCCGGCGCCGTGGCCCGGATCTGGGTACGCAAGGAGGCGCACTCCAAGGGCCTGGGGATCGGGCTGGCCCGCCCGCTGGACCTGGACTACGTGGGCGCCGGCCCCCCGCCGCGCCTCGCGGAATGGCAGCTCCACGACCTCGCGGCACCCGCCGGCCACCGCGCAGCCCTGGCCTCGGCCACGCCGTGACGCCGTCCCCGCCCGGACCCGCCGCGTCGGCGACCGGGCGGGCCGGCAGTACGCGGCGCCGGGGCTCAGGGGTGCTGGTGGAGGAACTGCGCGACGGCCTCGTTCACGCGCTCTGGTTCCTGCTCTGCCGGGTAGTGACCGGACTGTTCGCAGACGAGCGGGGTGACGTCGGCCGCGAGGCCGGCCAGCCCTGCTGCGACAGCCGTCCCCATCGCGTGGCGGCCTCCGATCGCCAGGACGGGTGTGGAGACCGGCCGCCGGGCGAGTGCCCCGATGTCGTCGACGTCTTCCGCCCGGGTGCGGTAGTAGGCGAGCCCGGCGTCCAGGACGCCCGGAGCGCTGTACGCCTCGACGTAGGCGTGCAGGACGTCCGGGGCGAGGCCGGCCGGTCCGGCGCTCTGTTGCAGGAAGGCTCCGTAGTACGCCCCTTCCCGCCCGGGTACGAGCTGCTCGGCGAGGCCGGGTGCCCGGTTGAAGGGGCCGTGCCACGCCGGATAGTGGCTTCGGCCGGCCGGGGGGATCTCGACGTCGACCCCGGGAAGGATCTCCTCCTCGACGACGAGCGCACTGACCGACTCGGGAGCTGCGGCGGCCATGAGGTATCCGACCGTCGCACCCCAGTCGTGACCGACGACTGCGTAGCGGGTGACGCCCTCCCGCGCCAGCCGCGTCCTGACCCGTTCCGCAAGTGCCGCCTTGCGGTAGTCGTTCACGTCGGGGGCGGGGGCGGCGCCGAGTCCGGGAAGCGTGACGGGGATCGTGGTGACACCGGCTGCCTCGAGGGCCGGCACCAGGTGTCGCCAGTGACCGGTCGTCACCGGCCAGCCGTGCAGGAGTACCGCCGTCGGGGTTCGGTCGTGGTGCGTCATGATGCCCTTCGCTATGGGTGATGGCTGTGGCGAGAACGCGGTCCCGGCTCCGAGCCCGGTGGTCACCGCCGTCCGGACGGAGTCGGCACGGGTGGTTGCGGGCGGAGCGGGGCCGCGGAGGGTGCAGAGTCCGCGGGCTCGGCATGGCCTCAGTCCCGGTCTCCGTCTGTGAGGAAGGCGAGCAGGACGTGACGCAGATGGGCGTCCGTCCCTGCGCTGCGCCGCCCGGCGACGCCGGAGCGGAACAAGGAGGCTCCTTCCATGAGCATCACGAAGACCTCGGCCCGCCGGCGGGCGGCGTCCGCGGACAGCATGGGGGCGTGGTCGCGGAGGAAGCCGGCCACATGGGTGGCGTACTGATCGTAGAAGGCCCGGACGGCCGCGGCGGCCTCCGGGTCGTGTGCGGCCATGGCCCAGACCTCGGTGAACAGCCTTACGAGAGCCGGGTCGTCGTGGTCGGAGAGGACGCCGTCGAGGAGCGCGTCGACGCTGTTGCCGTCCGGGCGGCCGGTGAGGAGTGCGACCCGTTCCAGTGAGGAGGTGAGGACGCGGTCGAGGAGAGCGGACAGGAGGGCGGAGCGCGACGCGAAGTAGTACTGGAGGTGCCCGAGTCGTACGCCGGCCTCGTCCGCGACCGCCCGCAGTGTGAGTTCGGAGCCTCCGGACGAGGCGAGGATGCGCTCGGCCGCGTCCAGCAGGGCCGTGCGTCGCTGCCTGCCCTTGGGTGTCGGCCGGGAGGTCACGCGGCGACCTCGCCGTGAGCCCGGCCGGCTCCCTCGCCGCAGGCGAGCTCGACGCCGAGGGCCGTGAGAGAACCGATCGCCTGCGCGGGGGAGGGGTGTTGTTCGGGGAAGACCGGTCCTCGGGGGGCGGGGAAGCCGTCGGTGCCGAGGACGCGGCGCAGGCCCAGCACGGCACCGACCGCGGTCAGGTGGTGCTGTCCGAGGGGGTCGGTGACGGTCGTGGTGCGGGTGCGCCCCCGGTGGGAGACGTCGACGCGCACCTGGGCCGTGCCGCCCTCGCCGGGCGCGTGGAGGACAGCCCGGCGCACCGGAGTCCATCGGTCACCGGATGCCCAGCGGAAGAACCCCGTCCTGCGCAGTGCGAGGAGTGCGCGGGTCGTGGCCGGGGAGCTGAAGCCGATGCGGGTGGCAGCCGTGGTGGCCCCGAGGGTCATGGGGAGGGTGAACTGTTCCGGGGTGTCGATGCGCGCGACGCGTACCGGCGCACCGCCGATGCCCACGGTCCGTGTGTCCGTGAGCGGCGTTGCCGGCCGGCGTACACCCCCCTCGACCACCTCGAAGTCCACGCCCAGCCGGTCCATGAACTCGACGGAATCCGCACCTGCCCGGTCGGCCGTGTCCCAGCGCACCGCGATCTCGATCCGTTCGGCGCCGCCCAGGTCCGCCGCGAGCGCCGCCGCCACCAGACTGCTCACCCCGCCCATCCATGCGGAGGAGAACAGGACGGGCGACTCCGGGCGGAGCAGCGCGGTGAGGGCGGCGGCCCGCTGCAGCCGGCTCGTCCAGCGCGTGATGTCGACGTAGGGGACGCCCCCCGCCACCGCCGCGCGCAGCACTCGGTCGTCAGGGTCGTTGACCGAGCTGATGACGGCCCGTACGGCCGCCCGGAAGGGGGCCGGGTCCGCCAGGTCCCAGGCGCGCGCCTCGCCCCCGAGGGCAGCCGCCAGGGACCGGCCCTTGTCGGGGGAACGCCCCGTGAGCAGGACCGGAGTGTCCACGGCGGCCATCCGGGCGATCTCGGCCCCCACGGTGCCGTACCCGCCGGTGATCAGTACGGGGCCTGAGGGGTCCAGGCGTACTTCGTCCATCGATTCAGTGATCATGTCCGTCATTATAGGTCGTGCGACCTAGAAAATTGCGCGGCGATGCCGGGTGGCCGCGGGGCAGTCCCGGATTCCCGCCGGGTTCCCTCTTACGACGCCTCCCGCCTGGCGGATCGTCCGCCGAGGGTGCGTGCCGGGCGTCGCGACGCCGTCGGGGCAACTCAGTACAGGCCCTGGGAGGTCCAGACGGTGCCGCGGGCCTCGTACTCCAGCATGGCTTCCAGGCCGAGCGCGGCGTCGACGCCCAGTTCGCGGCGGACCAGCCACAGGGCGAGGTCCAGGCCGGAGGTGACGCCGCCGGCGGTGACCAGGTCGCCGTCGTCGACGACCCGGGCCTTCTTCAGCACGCCGCCCTGCTCGGCGAGGTCGGGCTGCGCCCTGTGGTGGGTGGTGGAGGGGCGGCCGCGGGTGAGACCGGCGGCGGAGAGGAGCATCACGCCGGTGCACAGGCCGGCGATGGTCAGTCCCGGTCGGCGGGCGGCGGCCAGGGCCCGGGGCAGGGCGCCCCGGCGGATCTCGGCCCAGACGCCCGGGTCCTCGCGGCGGGCGTAGCCGCCGCCGGGCACGACCAGGAAGTCTGCCTCCTCAGGGGCCCAGCGGTGGTCGGCGCGGAGCCTGGTGCCGAAAGCGGCGGTGACGGTCCTGGGGCCGTCGAGGGCGACATAACGCACCTGGACGTCGCGTTCGGTGAAGTGGTCGGAGGCCGAGAGCACCTCGTAGGGTGCGGCGAGGTCGAGTTCCTCGACGCCTTCGAACAGGACGACCTGGGCGCGCAAGGGGGCGCGGTGGCCGGATCCGGACGACGCGGCGGTTCCGGTCGCGGTGGTCGCGGCCGTGGTCGTGGCGGTGGGGACGCCGGTCGCGAGGCCCGCGGCGGAGAGGGCGGTCGCGGTGCGCAGCAGGGTGCGTCGGTTCACGTGAAGCTCCTGGGCAGGTGGTCTGCGGTCGATCGAAGGGGTCAGCCGGCGAGCGGTTCGTCGGCGAGATAGGGCGGGGCGGGGTCGTACTGGATCTCCCGGCGCACCGCCCGGGCGTGCTCGCGGCCGTGCAGGCGCCCCGCGAGCCACAGCGTGCTGTCGATGCCGGCGGACACTCCCTGGCTGGTCAGCAACCGGTCGTCCACGACGTACCGGGCGTCGGAGACGACGGTGACGTCGCCGCGGGCCCTCAGCGCCTCCTCGTACTGCCGGTGGGTGGCGACCCGGCGGCCGCGCGCCGGGCCTGCCGCATGCAGGAGGAAGGCGCCGGTGCAGACGCCGACGACCCATTCGGCCCGCGCGGCCTGGGCGCCGATCCATGTGGTGACGCGCGCATTGTGCGGTTCGGTCTCGCGGGCGCCGGATCCGCCGGGGACCAGCAGCACGTCGAGCGGGGGGTGGTCGTCCAGCGTGTGGTCCGGCAGGACGCGCATCCCCTTGGCGCAGTGGACGGGATCGGGGCGTTCGGCGAGGAGCAGGGCGCGGTCCGCCCCTTCCCGGAGGAGGGCGGAGGTGGTGAGGACCTCCCAGGGGCCGGCGAAGTCGAGTTCCTCGGCGGTGTCGAAGAGAAGGATGCCGTAGGTGGCCATGGAGAAGCCGTTCGTGTCGGGTGCGGTGCGTACCGGTGGAGGCAAGCGGGGGAGGGGGCGAGGGCGTGACCGGACGCGGCACCGGTCAGGCGGTGTTCACGATGCCCCGGCGCTGGTACTCGAGGACTTCCTCGGCGAACAGGGCCGTGTCGGCTCCGAAGAACCGCTCGATCAGCCAGATGCCCAGGTCGATGCCCGAGGTGACGCCTCCGCAGGTGACGAGGTCACCGTCGTCGACGACCCGGCCGCCGACCACACGGCCGCCCTGCGCCCGCAGATCGTCCAGGGCTGTGTGGTGCGTCGTGCAGCGGCGCCCGGCCGTCAGGCCCGCGGCGGACAGCAGCAGGGTGCCGGTGCACACCGCGCCCAGGACGAGGCCGTCCCGCCGGGCGGCCGCGAGTGCCCGGGGCAGGGTGCCGCGGCGGATCTCTCGCTGGATGCCGGAGCCCTCGCCGTACCCTCCGCCGGGCACGATGATCACGTCGGCGGATCGCGGCGACCAGGCGGCCCGGCAGACGATCTCCATCCCGGAAGACGTCGTCACCCGGCGGGTTCCGTCCGCGGTGACGAACGACTGTGCGAGGCGTTCCTCGCCGACGATGCCGAACACCTCGATGTGACCGGCGAAGTCCTGTTCCTCCACGCCGTCGTAGAGCACGGTGTGGACGCGCAGGGGGCGCGGGCGCCGGGGAGTTGCGGACGGGGAAGGCATGCAGGGGCCTCCGTGGCAGGGGAACGTGGTGGGCTCCCGGCTCGGGCCGGGAAGCGAGAACACGTCCAGTCTTCCGACGGGCGCCGACCGGCGACACCGGCGCGCGTGCCCATGGTGCGCAAGATACGGCCAGGCCCAGGCCCAGGCCCAGGCCCCGGCCCAGGCCCCGGCCCAGGTCCGGTGCCGTCAGTGGCGGAAGGCGGCCCGGTACGCGGACGGGGTCGTGCCGACCTGGCGGGTGAAATGGTGGCGGAGGGTCTCGAGCGAGCCGAAGCCGGTCGCCTCCGCGATACGTGTCAGGGGCAGCCCCGTCGTCTCCAGGAGCTCCCTCGCGCGCTGGACGCGCTGGGCGAGCAGCCAGCGCAGCGGCGTCGTACCGGTCTGGGCGCGGAAGTGGCGGGCGAGACTGCGCCTGCTCATCATGGCGTGCGCGGCGATGTCGGCCAGGGAGAGCGGTTCGCCGAGCTTGCCGCGCATCCACTGAAGGGTCTCGCCGAGGTCGGCGGAATCCGTCCCGGGCGCACGGTACTCGATGAACTGCGCCTGCCCGCCCGTGCGCTGGGGTGGCATCACCAGCATCCGGGCGGCCGCCGCCGCGGCCGCCGCGCCGTGGTCGCGGCGGACCATGTGGAGGCACAGGTCCAGGCCCGCGGCGATGCCGGCCGACGTGAGCACCGCACCCTCGTCCACGTACAGCACGGAAGGGTCGACGCTGGTCCCCGGGAACCGCTCGGCCAGGGCGTCGGCGAACCGCCAGTGTGTGGTCGCCCTGCGTCCTTCCAGGAGTCCGGCGTGCGCGAGGGCGAAGGCCCCGGTGCAGATGGAGGCGACACGGGCTCCGCCGGCCGCCGCCTCCCGCAGCAGTCGTACCGCCCGGGGATCCGGCGTGCCGTCCGCGGGGATGCCGGGCACGACGACCGTGTCCGCGGCCGGCACCTCGTCCCACCCGTACGAGGAGGAGACCCGGAACGGTGCCGTGGGCCCGGCCGTTGCCACGGTGTCGCGGTCGACGCACACGCGGACGTCGTAGGAGGGTGATCCGTCGGGACCGGTGACGAGCGCGAACACCTGGCAGGGGATGGCGAGATCGAAGGCCGACACCCCGTCGAGCGCGAGAATCGCAACAATGTGCATGCGTCCGAGGCTATGTGTGCCCCGCACGCTTCGGCGTCGCCCCGTGAGAGGGAGCAACTCCGCTGTGCCGCGCCCTTGCCGCTCGGCAGCCGGCGCAGACCCCGGTGAGCTCCAGGGTGTGTTCGACGTCCGCGAAGTCCGACGAACGCACGACGGCTGCGACCCATTCCTCGACGGCATCCGTGTCGAGCGGCTCGTGGCGGCGGCAGCGGCGGCACAGGAGGTAGTGGCAGTGGCCGGCGTCGGGGCGGCGGTACCGGTAGAGCCGCTCGCCGGCCTCGTCGCGGACGACGTCGGCGGCACCGGACCGCTCCAGGGCCTGGAGTGCGCGGTACACGGTGGTGAGGCCGACGCGGACCCCCGACTCGCTCATCGTCCCGTGGAGCTCCTGTGCCGAGACGAACACGGCGTGGCCGGCCAGCGCCTTCTCCACGGCTGCGCGCCGGCGCGTCGTGCGCCGGTTCGTCCCCGGTGGTGTGACGGTCATGGCCGACCCCCTGCTGGAGCTGTTCCGGTTCGGTGGAGCCCACCGCGTGCCGGGCCCTCGGCTCGCGGTGGGCCTCCCGCTCAGTCCCCGTCGGGTGCCGGGGAGCGGGCCGCGAGGCGGGCGAGGACGAGGGCCACGAGGGTCAGTCCGCCGAGGGCCGCCGCCGTTCCCGGGAAGCCGCCGAGGGCCAGGCCGACGCCACCCAGTCCGGCGCCGAGGAAGACGCCGAAGCTCATCCCGGCGGCGTTGACGCTCAGCGCCGTGCCGCGCATGGAGCCGCAGCGCCGTACCAGCAGGGTGGTGACACAGGCCGCGGCCGTCGCGTGGCCGGCGCCGACCAGAGCGGTGAGGGGCAGGGCCAGCCACAGGGTACGGGTGAAGAAGACCCCGACGAGTGCGGCCAGTGCCACGAGCAGCCCGAGCGTCATCAGGCGTTCCGCCGGGATCGTCGCTCTGCCGGAGCTGAGCAGTCGTCCGGCGAGCAGGTTGCCGAGGAAGAAGGCGGTACCGCTGAGCGTCCACACGATCGCGAAGGGCTCGGGTGCGAGTCCGAACCGCTCGTCGTAGAAGGCGGCGAGGTAGGCGAGGTAGCCCATGAACGCGGCCGTCCGCAGCAGGGCGACGAGGATGAGCGGCACCACGCCCGGCAGGGCGCCGAGAAGTCGGAAGGACTCCAGGTAGCCGGGCCGCTCCGTCTTCTCGGCGGCCTCCGTCCCGGTCTTCCGGCGGCCGCGCAGGAGGAAGTAGAGGGCGAGGGCGGCGCAGATCGCGGCGATGGCCCACAGGTCGCCCTGCCAGCCCCACACCAGGGCGGGCAGGGCCACGAGCGGCGCCGCGAGCAGCGCGGTCAGCGACTGGGTGGCGGTGATGAGGGTGGCGGCGCGGCCGGCGGCCGCGTCGTTGTCGAACCGGTCCGCCGCGGCGGCGGTCAGCGCCGGGTTGAGGACGGCCGTGCCGGCGCCGACCAACAGGCAGAACGCCGCCAGCAGCAGGAACTCGCCGCTCGCACCGAGCGCCGCCGAGACCGCGAGCACCGCGAGACCGCCCGCGGCAGCCCGTTCCCGGCGTACGCGGTCGATCAGCGGCGCGAGGGCGGTGCCCACCGCGAGGGCGGCCAGGCCGCCGAGCCCGCGCAGCTGCCCCAGCGCGGCGACGCCGCCGCCGGAGGCTTCGGCCATGGGGACGAGGAAGGTGCTGTAGACGGTGAAGGGCACCAGGCCGATGGCGGAGGCCAGCATGAAGGGCCACAGGACGCGGGTCATCGCCAGGTCACCGGGTACGGACGCGGTCTCCGTGTCCGTACCCGGGCCGCTCTCGTTCTCCGGTTGCGCTCCGTCGGTCGGCGCCGCCGCTTCCGGGGATTCGGTCTCGCTGTTCATGCCCGCTCCGTCCGGTACCGGTACAGCGTGGTGGTGTCGGCGCTGAACTGGGAGAAGGGGAACGGTTCGGCGGACAGCGCGGTCACACCGGTGCCCAGGAAGGCGCGCGCGACGGCGCTGCCGGTCTGGGCGTACACCACCAGCGGGAGGTCCTGCTTGCGGCAGTGCTCGGTGATCCGGTCGAAGCTGCCGTTGACGAGGGTCATGCCGGTGGCGACGACTGCGTCGGCCTCCGCCAGCACCTGGTCCATGTCGTCGGTGACGGGGTCGCCCCAGTTGGTGGTGCGCAGGTTGAAGTCGCAGGGCAGCGGGACGCCGCCCCGCTCACGTATCGCGGCGACCAGCGGGTTGACGACGCCGATCAGGGCGACCTTGGATCGCGGCGCGATGTCGAGGAGCCCGGCGACGGCCGCGTCCCTCGCCTCGGCCCGCACCTCCGGCGTGCCGGTCGGCAGAGTGACGGCCTCGGCGTCCTCCGCATCGCGGTGCGGGCGTACGCGTCCGAGGTAGGCGTCGAGGGCGGCGATGCGCACCGGTGCCGACTCGTGGCGTATCAGGGTGTCGAGGGTGTGTCCGGAGGCGTTGGCGCAGAAGTCCGGGGCGATGTCGCCGGCCTCGAAGGAGCAGGCGCCGTAGGAGTCCCCGGAACGAAGGAGCACGTACTGGTTGCGGTAGGTGACCTGGCTGCCGGCCAGGCGGGTGGTGTGGTGGACCCAGAAGGCGCTGGTGACGGCCAGCCGGCCGGGGAGCGGCCCGAAGGCCCCGTCCAGGACGGCCTGCTGGAGTTCCGGTACGGACCGCGGGGGTGCGGGAGACATGGCTGTTTCCTTCTCGGATGGGTACGGCGGGGAGGGGGCGGCACGCGATGCGGGCGCCCGGGGGCAATGGGGGGCATCAGCACCGAGCCGGCCGGGGCCTCGACGGACACCGCACCACGGACGCCGGTGCGCGCGGCGCCGGCCAGGAGACCGGTGGGCTCGGCCCGCGGGGCCGGACCGGCGCGATGGCTGCCCGGCACGGTCTGGGGCGCGTGCGCGAGTGGTGAGAGTGAGGCGGGGGGCTGTAGCCCCCTCGCCGTGGACGCTAGGCCCTGTCGTCAAACTCCCGTCTGCCCCACGGCGTCTGGCACGCACTCTCGCCGCACCGGGCGAAAACCGACGTACGTCCAGTACGACGGCTTCCGCCCGGCACGCCGAGAGCACGCACCAGACGCCGCAGGGCCGCCCTTCGGGCGACGACGCGAGTTTGACGACAGGGCCTAGGCCGACTCGGCCGTGAGGACGGGCGCGCCACGCAGCAGCCCGCTGTCGGCCGGGGGCCAGTCCATGGCGGACCACGGGTGCTTGAGCTCCCCCTGTACCGCCACCTCGTGGGGCCGCATGGCGCCGAGCCCCCGCGCTTCCGCGTGGTTGGCGTAGGCGCTGTCGACGTAGCGGTGCCCCGTGTCGGCGGCGAGGAAGACGTACGTACGATCGGCGTCCCGCTCTCGCTCCCAGAGCGTCGCCAGATACGCGGCGCCCGCGGAGAGACCGGCGAAGATGCCGCTGGCCCGGAGGAGTTCGACGGCGCCGGACATGGCGTAGTCGAAGTTGACCCAGTGGACGCGGTCGTACAGGTCGTGTCGGACGTTCTGGAAGGGGATGGAGCTGCCGATTCCGGCGATGATCATGTCGGGGTCCGAGACGTGCTCGGCGCCGAAGGTGACGCTGCCGAAGGGCTGGACGCCGACGAGGGTGACGTCGCGGCCGGCCTCGCGCAGGCAGGTGGCGATGGCGCCGGTGGACGCGCCGGTGCCGACGCCGCCGACGAGCGACAGGGGGCCCTCCGGAACTTCCTTGCGGACGAGGTCGGCGATGTCGCGGTAGCCGAGGTAGTGGATGGCGTCGTGGTACTGCCGCATCCAGTGGTAGTGCGGATTCTCCTGGAGCAGTTCTCTGATCCGCTGGACACGGAGGTTCTGGTCGAGGCGGAGGTTCTTTGAGGGGCGGACCTGTTCGAGGGTGGCGCCGAGGATCTCCAGCTGGACGCGGAGCGTGCGGTCGACGGTGGTGGAGCCGACGATGTGGCAGTTGAGGCCGTACCGGTGGCAGGCCAGGGCGAGGGCGTGGGCGTAGATGCCGCTGGAGCTGTCCACGAGGGTGTCACCGGGTTTGACCTGTCCGGTCTCCAACAGGTGGCGCACCGCACCCAGGGCCGAGTACAGCTTCATGGTCTCGAAGCGTAGGCAGATCGCGCCCGGCGGGACGGTGACGACGTCCGGTTCCTTGACAGCCTCGGCTATGTGCTCGTGCATGTCCTTGTCCTCCCGGTCAGGCGGCGGCGTGGCGGATGAGCTTGAACAGGTACGCCTGGCAGTCGTCGCCCTCCCAGGTCTGGCGGTGCAGCACCGCGGGGCGGAATCCCGCGTCGATGCCGTGTCCGACGATCCGCTTCAGCTCGGCGGTGTTGGACACGATCAGGTAGATCTCGCCGTCCGGGGCGAGCAGGTCGCGGGTGGCGATCTGGTCGAAGAAGCGCAGGACGATCTCGGCGCCCACGCACACGTTCCGGACCACGGTCGGGTCGTCGCTCGTCCGCGCGCTGACGGCGGGAGGGTTGAAGGTGATCACGTCCAGCCGCGCGGAGTCCGGGAACTCCTCGAAGAGGTTGGACACCAGCGGCCGGAAGACGGTGTCGGTCCGGTCCCCGACGATGCGCCCGTAGTGGGCGGCGGCGGTGGCCACGCTGTCCGGATGGACGTCGACCGCGTAGACCTCGCGCGCCCCGAGGGTGCCGGCGATCACGGCCTCGACGCCGAGACCGACGCCCATCGCCGCGTAGGCGCGGCCCTTGACCGGGATCGTGCCGTCCAGGAGGCGGTCGTGGACGATGCGGCTGGTGTCGCCCGGCTTGAAGACCCCCGGCGGCAGGGTGAAGGTCCAGCCGTTGTACGCGTACGCCCGCTCGGTGTGGATGTCGGACTTGGAGCCGCTGTTGATGGCCAGGATCTCGTCCCGGGACAGGGTGTCGGGCAGGGAGTCCAGCAGCGCGCGCACGTCGTCCTGGGACGCGGCGGTGCCGCCGGTGGTCCGGTCGGTCATGGCTCCTCCATGGGTCGGATGGGAAGGGAATTCGGGGGCTGAGAACGCGGTGCGGTCGGAGTGGCCAGGCCGTTCGCGGCCGACGGCGTACCGCTCTCGCTCGTACGCGGCGCCGTCCGGGACCGTCGTACGCCATGGCAGCGAGCGGTGCGGAGCCCCCGGCGAGCCGATCGCACCGGCACGCGTTCGGCTGGACCGGCAAGGCTGCGTGTCGTGCGGGGCGCAGCGGTCGCGGCTGCGGGATGTGCGGGGGCGGAGAAACCTTTCGCTGTGCCCGAACCGACCGCGGGGGAGGCTGGTTCGGACCACTCTGGCGGCGCGGCGTCAGCGAGAGGGCCGACGGCTCGCCGGCATCGGCCGACGGCGCCTGATGCCGACAGCCCCGGTGCGGGCGGGTGGGGCTCGGCGGCTGCGAAGGGCGGACATGCTGCTCCCGGGAGATCACGAGGTGGCCCCGCACCACGCCGCTGGACGGAGCGGAACGGTGCGGGGCCCGAGCAGCATGAAGCATTATGAAAATGATTGTCAACATCAGCTGATGGCCCCTCATGGAGTGTGGGTGTCCGCGCCCGGTCGCCATGCGTGCGCGACGGCTTCGGTGCAGTAGGTCTAGTAGTGATTATCGTTTTCATATACGCTCCCGCTGTCATTCCGCTGTCAGCCGGGACCGGAGCCCGTACGGAACCGCACGACGCGGCCGCCAGATCGGCAGGAGGCGAGGAGGATCCCAACCGACTTCTCCAAGTCCGAGTGGGGCCGCGGACACCGGCGTGTGTGCGTTCCGTGTTCCGTCGCGCTCCGACGCCTCGGCCGGAACGGAGCGACTGCTGGGACCGGTACGGCCCGGCGGTCGGATGACCGCGGCGGTCTGGGCCCGGGACGCGCTCGTTCCGCTGACCTGCGGTCCTCAAGGTCTTCGCCGAGAACACCCGCCGTCTGCGCCGCATCGCGCTCGACGCCATCGGACGGCTCCCCGAGGACGACAAGCCCCTCCGCCCGCGCACTCGACGGCATGACCCCGCCGATCGACCTGCCTTGAGCGGGCCACCCCCACAGGCGGCTGCCACCCGCCCCATCAGCACGTTCCGTTCGATCTGGAAGGCCGAGTCCTATGTCACCGCCAGCAATCACCGCGCCATCGGCGGGCAGCGCCGCCGATACGCCGGCCGGCGAGGCGCCCCCCGAACCCGCGAGGGGGGTGAGGGGCCGGCTCGCCTCCCGCAAGGGCCTGGCGCTTGCCTGCGCCGTCCTGTTCGCCCTTCTCCTCGTCTCGATCGTGGTGGCCATCGGTCTGGGCGCCGCCGTCATCACGCCGGGTGAGACCGCCCGTTACCTGTGGGCGGCCGTGAGCGGCGGCCGCATCGCCGCGGACGAGGTGACCACGTACCAGATCATCTGGGAGATCCGTACGCCGCGGGTGCTGCTCGCGGCGCTCGTGGGGGCCGGGCTGAGTGCCATCGGCGTGGCCATCCAGGCCATGGTGCGCAACGCGCTCGCCGACCCCTTCGTGCTGGGCGTCTCCTCGGGAGCCTCCGCCGGGGCCGTTGCCGTCACCGTCACCGGAGGACTGGCGGCGCTGGGCATCTACGCGGTGTCGGCCGGTGCCTTCATCGGGGCCCTGGTCGCGTCCCTCCTCGTCTACGCGGCCTCCTCCAGCCGGGGCTCGCTCTCGCCGCTGCGTCTCGTCCTGACGGGCGTCGCCATGTCATTGGGCCTTCAAGCGGTGATGAGCCTGCTGATCTACTTCGCGCCGGACAGCGAGGCGACCAGCATGGTCCTGTACTGGACCATGGGCAGCTTCGGCGCCGCGAACTGGGGTGCGCTCCCGGTCGTCTCGGTGGTCGTCCTTCTCGGCCTGGTCGCGCTGTACCGGTACGGCCGGGCGCTGGACGTCCTGGCCCTCGGAGACGAGACGGCCGCCAGCCTGGGCGTCAGCCCCGACCGGCACCGCAAGGCCCTGCTCGTCCTGGTCTCGCTCGTGACCGGAGTGATGGTCGCCGTCAGCGGCGCCATCGCCTTCGTCGGACTGGTCATGCCCCACGTGGTGCGCATGGTCGTCGGCGCCACCCACGCGCGCGTGCTGGCCGTCGCACCCCTGGCCGGAGCGATCTTCATGGTCTGGGTCGACCTGGTGTCCCGGACGCTGGTCGCGCCGCGCGAACTGCCCCTGGGCGTCATCACCGCCCTCGTGGGGGTGCCGGTCTTCGTCACGCTGATGCGGCGCAAGGGCTACCTGTTCGGAGGCCGCTGAGATGGACCTCAGACTCGACGGGCTCTCCGTCGTCACCGACGGCCGCAGCCTGGTGCGCGACCTGTCCCTGAACGTGGCGAGCGGCCGGGTCGTGGGCCTGGTCGGGCCCAACGGAAGCGGCAAGTCCACCGCCCTCCGGTGCGTGTACCGCGCGCTCCGACCCAGCTCCGGCACCGTCTGGGTGGGCGAGGAGGACCTCTCCCGCCTGACGGTGCGCCGCTCCGCGCAGGTCATCGCGGCCATGACCCAGGACGGCGCTGTCGATCTCGACTTCACGGTCGAAGAGGTCATCGCCCTCGGACGTACTCCGCACCTTCAGGGCAACCAGGCGCTCAGCCCCCGGGAACGGGAGCTGTGCGAACGCGCGATGGACCGGCTCGACATCCGCCACCTCGCCCGGCGCGGAGTCCTGACGCTCTCGGGCGGGGAGCGCCAGCGTGTCCTGCTGGCCCGGGCTCTCGTCCAGGAGCCGGAGATCCTGGTGCTGGACGAGCCGACCAACCACCTCGACGTACGCCACCAGGTCGAACTGCTCTCGCTCCTGCGCGGCTCGGGACTCACCGTCCTGGTCGTGCTGCACGACCTCAACCTCGCCGCGGCCGCCTGCGACCGCATCGGGGTCCTCCGCGAGGGCCGCCTCGTCACCGCCGGCACGCCCGGGGACGTGCTCACCCCCGAGCTCGTCCACGAGGTCTTCGGCGTCAAGGCCAGCATCGTCTCCCACCCGCTGACGGGTGATCCCCAGCTGTTGTACTCGCTCAACCCCTCCCCGTGAAAGGCACCACAAGCATGTCCATGACCCGATCTCCCCGCTCGGTGCGGCAGCGCGCCGTCCTGGGCTCCGCGCTCGCGGCCGCGCTGCTGCTCAGCGGCTGCGGCGCCGAAGTGGAGACAGACGCCAAGGCGCCCGAGACGGTCACCGTCAACAGGTGCGGTGAACCGGTCGAATACACCGTCCCCAAGCGCGCCGTGGCGTACGAAGGCGGAAGCGCCGACAAGCTGTTCAGCCTCGGCCTGGTCGATCACGTGCACGGCTACGTGATGCCGCCGGCGAACCCGCCGGTAACGGAGTCTCCGTGGGCGAGCGACTACGCCAAGGTGAAGATGCTCAGCGACGACCTCCTCAACAAGGAGATCGTGGTCGAGGCCAAGTCCGACTTCGTCCTGGCCGGCTGGAAGTCGGGCTTCAAGGACGAGCGGGGCATCACCCCGGAGATCCTGGACAAGCTCGGCATCCAGAGCTTCATGCACAGCGAGAGCTGCTTCAACTACCCCAATTACCCCGAAAAGCACACGCCGTTCGAGGCGCTTTACACGGACCTCGAACGACTGGGCAAGATCTTCCGAGTCGAGAAGAAAGCGGAAGAGGTCATCGGCGGACTGAAGAAGCGGGTGGAGGCCGTCAAGGCGAAGGCGCCCAAGGGCGATCCGGTCCCGGTCTTCCTCTACGACTCGGGCACCGACCAGCCCTTCACCGCGGGCAACCAGGTCCCGCCCGACGACATCATCAAGACCGCCGGCGGCAGGAACGTCTTCGACGGCCTCGACCAGCGGTGGACCCAGGTGAACTGGGAGGCCGTCGCCAAGTCCGAGCCGGAGGTCATCATGATCCTCGACTACGGGGACCTGCCCGCCGAGAAGAAGATCGACTTCCTGAAGAACTCCCCGCACACGAAGGGGCTGCCCGCCGTCAAGAAGAACAACTTCTTCATCCTCGACTACAACGAGGGCATCAGCGGGCCGCGCAACATGGACGGTCTGGAGAAGTTCGCGAAGTACCTGGGTGGGCTGAAGAGCTGACCGAGTTGCGGTGCGCCTGGGCCGTGTCCGATCCGCACGGCCCCGGTTCTCCGGGCGGCAGGGCTGCGGCCCCGCAACCCGGCGACCGCCCACCGCACCGGACACGCGCCCCCGGCGCGTGAGCGCGTTGCCGCGGTGGACGTACAGGCGTGCCCCCGGAGCGGCCGGGGGCACGCGCTGGTTTCCGCTTGTCAGAAGAGCGAGTACAGCAGCTTGTCGGGAGATCCGCTGCCGGCGCTGTCCATGACTGCGCTGGTGGCGTTGGCGGTGAGGGCGCCGCCGGCCTGGGCCGGGCCGGCCTCGGGGTCGGCGGCGAGTGATGGACGTGGGTGAGGCCGGCGTCGTGCGCGGCGGCGAGATCGCGCGCGGGGCTGTCGGCGGACGCCGCCGGCCTCTCAGGCGTCCGCGTGCGGCCTCTGCGGCCCCTCGCGGGCCCGCAGGGTGCCGCACGCGGACGGAGCGACCCTGAAGGGTCATGGCATTCGTTCCCGATTGCCGGGCAGCGGTTCGTGTGCGCGAGGGCTGCCCGCTCGGGTCGAACGGCCGGTGGAGCGGGCTGCTACCAGGAGGACTTGGTCACTCCCGGCAGGAAGCCGGCGTGCGCCTGCTGTCGCACCCGTACCCGTGAGAGGCCGAACTTGCGCAGGTGGCCGCGGGGCCGGCCGTCGACGCTGTCGCGGTTGCGTACGCGGGTGGCACTGGCGTTGCGGGGCTGTCGGCGCAGCTCCGCCTGGGCGGCCTCACGCTCGGCCGTGGTGGAGGAGGGGCGGCGGATGATCTCCTTGAGTTCCGCCCGCCGGGCGGCGTACCGCTCGACGGTCTCCTTGCGCTTCTCGTTCTGCGCGATCTTGCTCTTCTTCGCCATCAGACCTTTCCTCCCCGCGCGCGGATCCGGGCCACGGCGGCCTCGATGCCGATCGTGTCCACCGTTTTGACCGCCCTGGCGCTCAGGGTGAGGCGGACGTGCCTCCCCTCGCTGGGCAGCCAGTAGCGCTTGCGCTGGATGTTCGGGTCGAAGCGGCGCGAGGTGCGCCGGTGGGAGTGGGAGATGTTGTTGCCGAAACCCGGCTTGGCGCCGGTCAGTTGGCAGTGGGCCGACATGGGTGCAGCCGCCTTTCTCGCAGGGGGCGAGTGTTGGTAATGGAAATCATTGCCATATAGTACCTGTCATGGCACGCAACGAGATCCGCCCGGTCATCAAGCTCCGCTCCACGGCGGGCACCGGGTTCACCTACGTCACCCGCAAGAACCGCCGGAACAACCCGGACCGCCTCACCCTGCGCAAGTACGACCCGGTCGTCGGCCGGCACGTCGACTTTCGCGAAGAGCGCTGACCCTGCCCGCCCACGGCCCCACCTGCCCCTACGCCGCCTGAAAGGCCCTGCCATGAAGCCCGGAATCCACCCCGCCTACGAGCCCGTCGTCTTCCGCGACTCCGCCTCCGGCACTGCTTTCCTCACCCGCTCCACGATGACCAGCGACAAGACGATCGAGTGGGAGGACGGCCGCACCTACCCGGTCGTCGACGTGGAGATCTCCTCCGCGAGCCACCCCTTCTACACCGGCACCGCCCGCGTCCTCGACACGGCCGGCCGCGTCGAGAAGTTCCAGCGCCGCTACGGGGCCCGCTGATGGGCCGGGAACCCGGACTGCCCGTCGTCATCGTCGCCGGCCTGCACGCCGAGGCACGGGCCGAGGTCGTCGACCGCCTCCTGAACGCCGTCCCCGGGAGCGTGGCGTTGCACCACGACCTGGCGGGCGCCTCCGACGGCACCGTGCTCCGGCTGATCCGCGATGCCGCAGGTACGGTCTCCCGCGGTGAGACACCGCTGGTGAACGACTGCGCGTGCTGTGCCCTGCGCGAGGACCTCGTCCCTGAACTCGAGCGCCTGGCTGACGGCGGCCTGACCCGCCTCGCCGTCGTCGAGCTGTGGGACTCCGTCGAACCGAAGGCCATGGCCGAGGTGATCGCCGGGCATGGCGGAGACCGCCTGACCCTCACGAACGTGATCACCGCCGTCGATCCCGCACTCGTCCTGCCCTGCCTCGTCAACGGCGACGACCTGTCGGAAGCCGGCCTCGCGGCCGCCGCCACCGACCAGAGGACCGTCGGGGACACCTGGGCCCGCCAGCTGGAGTACGCGCCCGTCCTCGCCGTCGTCGACAACGACGAGGCCGACGACGAGGACCGCGCCCTCCTCGCGCAGCTCCACCCCACCGCCCGGCGCGTGCCGGCCGACTCCGGCGAACTCGCCGAGGCCGCCCTCGCCGGCTTCGACGTCGAGGCCGCGGCCGCCGCCCAGCACCCCGCGTGCGCGCTGCTGCCCCAGGAGGCCGACGAGGCCGGAGTCACCACCTTCGTCTGGCGCCGCCACCGGCCCTTCCACCCGGAACGGCTCTACCAGGCGCTCGAGGACCTGTGCTGCGCCGCCGCCCGCAGCCGCGGCCGGTTCTGGCTCGCCGACCGGCCCGACACCCTGCTCGCCTGGGACGCGGCCGGCGGAGCGCTCTGCGTGGAGAACGCGGGCCCGTGGCTGGCGTCCCTGCCCGACGCGGCCTGGGAGATGGTCCCGCCCATGCGCCGGGCGGCCGCCGCGCTCGACTGGCACCCCGACCACGGCGACTGCTGCCAGCACCTCGTCTTCACCTCGCCCGGCCTTGACCGCGACGGCCTGGGGCGCCTCCTCGACTCCTGCCTCCTGACGGATGCCGAGTACGCCTCGGGGCGGGAGGCGTGGAAGCACCTGCCCGCCGCGTTCGACGCCCTCCTCGACGCAGCCTGACACCCACCCGAACACGCCCCGTCCACGGCCGCTGCTGCCGGGACGGAAACCTTCCTGCAAGGAGACGCCGCCATGGCCCGACGAACCGACCCCCGCAAGCCCGTCAAGTCCCGCCCCAACCCGCTCGACGCGGCCGGGATCACGTACATCGACTACAAGGACACCGACCTGCTGCGGAAGTTCATCTCCGACCGCGGCAAGATCCGCAGCCGGCGCGTCACCCGCGTGACCGCCCAGCAGCAGCGTGCCCTCGCCGCCGCCATCAAGAACGCCCGCGAGATGGCCCTCCTGCCGTACGCCGGCCGCTGACCGGCGTACGAGAGGTCCGGTGGAAGGACCGCCCGCCCCGGGGGGGCGATCAACGTGATCGCCCTTCCGCAGAAGTGGCGCACGGCCCCTCCCTCGCCTGCTGCCCCCGCTGCGCCGGTCATGGCGTCACGTCGACCTCGACCAAGGCCGAGCACGGACCACACCCGGAGCTCGGAGTCCCGGTCGGGTGCGTGTGCGCAGCGCACCCGGCGAGAGCAGCGAGGGCAGTCGGCGCATCACACGGGTCGCTGCGATGCCGTAGGCGATGCCGAAGACCAGGGAGGCGAGAAAGGCCACGTGCCTGGAGAACCCGTCGATCAACGGGAAGATCTGCCAGTGGGTCAGGTAGATGTACAGGGAATGGGTGGCCAGGAGGCCGGCGACCTGGTTGACGCGTTCGCGGCTGGGGAGGGACGGTACCCAGACGAGCAGGGCGAACGTGGTGATGATGATCGCTTCTCGCCCGGGGTCGCCGGGGAAGAAGCCGGGCACCGTGCCCAGGGCGGCGGCCGTGACCACGATCCTCTGGTTTCTGGACCCGGCTTTCGCCGCAGCCCAGCCGAGCGCGAACAGCCAGAAGACGGTGACCGCGTCGGGCATGTGGGTGCGGTCGGGGAGCCCGAGCAGGTCGTAGCGGGTCAGCAGCCCGAGAGCGGCGAGCGCCAGGGGCAGGCCGTAGGGGAATCGGCGTTCTGCCCGGTCCGCCAGGGGGAGCGCCAGGAGGGCCACGGCGACGACGAGGATGTAGACCAGTGCCTCGACGAACCAGAAGTGCATGCCCGTTTTGCTGTCCTCGGGCCCCAGCACGCTGTCGAGGAGGGCGAGGTTGGCCAGGGTGTAGTCGTTGTTGAGGAGGAGTACGAAGCCGATCCAGATCATGGTCGGCACCGCGACCCGCGCGATGCTGAGGCAGGCGCGCCGGACGCGTTCGCCGCGTTCGGCGGTGGTGAGGTGGAAGCGGGCGAAGTTGTAGCCCGCGATGGCGAGCAGCAGGTGTGCTCCGCCCTTGATGCCGAAGACGTGGATGTGCGATCCGACGATGCAGAAGATCGCCACGGCGCGCAGGGCGACGCTGGTGTCGAGTGTCCGCCTGCGTGCGGGGATCTCTCCCTCCGGCGGCCTGAGTTCCCGGATCGGAGTGGTGTGCCAGTCGGTCGGCAGGTGGCCGAGCCGCTCTTCGAGGTGGAGAGACATCTCGACGTACGAGAGGGAGTCGCCGCCCAGGCTGACGAAGGTGCTGTCCTGCGTCACATCGGCCCGGTCGAGTATGCGTGCGTAGAGCCGGCACAGGTCTTCCGGGCCGCTGCCCGGGCCCTGTGCAGACGGGCCGGGGTCGGCCGGGTGGGCCAGTTCCCGTACGGCGCGGTAGTCGGGCTTGCCCGTCGGCAGGCGGGGAAGGTCCGCCAGGACGTGGACCCGGACCGCCCGGGCCGGGAGGCCGCACTCGCTCGTCACCAGGTTCCGTATCCGCCGCGCGTCGGAGGCGTGGGCACCCGCAGCACCGGCACCGACGGCGGCCACGGACAGCGCGGTGTCGTCGCCGGTGCACAGCGCGGTGACCCCGTGCCGTGCGAGCATCGCCTCGACCTGGGCGGGGTCGATGCGCAGGCCGAGGATCTTTACGAACCGGCTGCGTCGGCCGACGATCTCGTACATGCCTTCGGGGGTGCGCCGCGCGATGTCGCCGGTGTGCAGCTCCTCCGTGGTCCGGCCCAGAGCGAGGTCGTCGGGGGTACGGGCGTAGCCGAGCATGACGTTCGGCCCTGTGTAGACGAGCTCTCCGGTGTCCTCTTCGGGCCAGTCGGGCAGCGGTTCGAGGCGGAAGGAGCCACCGGGAATCGGGACTCCGGCCGCCCCGGGGTGGGTTTCCGCGAGGTCGGGCGGCAGGTAGGCCATGCGGGCCGTCGCCTCGGTCTGCCCGTACATCGCGAACAGCTCCCAGCCGGCGGCGCGGCCGAGAGCCGCGTAGTGCCGGACCCGGTCGGGTGCGAGCCTGCCGCCGGCCTGGGTGACGTAGCGCAGGTGGGGCAGGTCCATCGAGGCGAAGCCGACCCGGTCGAGCAGGTCGAAGGTGTACGGGACCCCTGCGAAGGTCGTCCCGCGGGCGCTGCGGAACAGTTCCCAGAAACAGCTGTCGGCGACCGAGAGATCGGTGAGGATCAGTGCGGCGCCGCGCAGCAGATGGCTGTGGATGACGGACAAGCCGTAGCAGTAGTGCATCGGCAGAGTTGTCGCCGCGCGGTCGGTGTCCCGGATTCCCAGGTACTCGGCTATGGATTCCGCGTTGGCCTGAAGATTTCCGTGCGACAGCCGCACGAGTTTCGGTGAACCCGTCGATCCGGAAGTGCTCAGCAGCAGAGCGAGATCCGGGTGCAGGTCATGCGCCGAGACGGGGCGCCGCTCGTCGAGTGCCCACTGTCCGCCGTCCGGGTGTGCCACGACGTCCGGGTCGTAGGCGTCGATGAGTGACTGCACGGCTTCCGGGTGGTCGCCCGGCACCAGCAGGACCGGATGCCCCGCCGAGAGTGCCGCCAGGTGGACGACGAGCGCCTCGACGGTGTTGGCGCCGACCACCAGGACCAGGCGGCGCGCAGGACCCAGGCGATCGGCTGTCGCCTCCACCCGGGCGGCGAGCTCGCGGTAGGTCACCGGGCCGTCGGCGGTGATCACCGCGGTGCGGTCGTGATGGGCCGCGAGAGCGCGGGCGAACGGAACGGTCTTGGTGCCGGGGAGCAGGGCGGGAGGGGCTGTCACGAGCGCATCTTAGGAAAGCCTTACCTCATGGGGTAGTCACAGGAAAGTCACGGCCGGGGGCGTGGAAGATCCATAAGGAATTCCCAGGTAGGGTCGGCTCCGCCGAACCCCCGCCGAGGCCGAAACGTTGCGTGCGTCACTCTTGACCTTTAGGTTAGCTTTACCTTACTTATAGGACGTTCATAGATTCTCACTGCACGTGCAGGAAGGCTTCCCATGCGACGCCCCTCGGTTCGACGTCTGACCGCGCTCCTCGCGGCAGCGCTTCTCCTCCCCGCCGTCGCCGCCTGCGGCGTCGACGAGGACGACGCCGGGCTCGTGATCTACTCCGGCCGCAACGAGAAGCTGGTCAAACCGCTCCTCGACGACCTCGAGAAGGCCGTCGGCACCACGGTCGCCGTCCGCTACGGCGAGAGCGCCGAACTCGCCGCCCAGATCCAGGAGGAGGGCGACAAGACCAAGGCGGGCCTGTTCTTCTCCCAGGACGCCGGCGCCCTCGGCGCCCTCTCCGCCAAGGGCCTGCTGGAGAAGCTGCCGCAGGCGTCGCTCGACAAGGTCGACCCGGCCTTCCGCGGCAGCGCGGGCGACTGGGTGGGCACCTCCGGGCGCGTCCGCGTCCTCGCGTACAACCCCGGCCAGGTGTCCAAGGTTCCTGACACCGTGCACGACCTGGTCAAGCCGGAGTGGAAGGGCAAGATCGGCTACGCCCCGACCAACGCGTCCTTCCAGGCCTTCGTCACCGGCATGCGCGTCCTGGAGGGAGACGACGCAACCCGCGCCTGGCTCAAGGGGCTGAAGGCCAACGAGCCGAAGGTCTACGAGAACAACCTCAAGGTCCTCGACGCTGTCGGCAAGGGCGAGGTCTCACTCGGCCTCGTCAACCACTACTACTGGTACGAGCAGGTCGCCGAGAAGGGCGAGAGCAAGGTCAAGGCGAAGATCCACTTCCTGCCGGGCGGTGACCCGGGCGCCCTCGTCAACGCGGCCGGAGTCGGCATCCTCAAGGGCAGCGACCAGGCCCCGGTGGCGCAGAAGGCCGCCGACTTCCTGCTCTCGGAGAAGGCGCAGAAGTACTTCGCCGAGGAGACCAAGGAATACCCGCTGGCCGCCGGCGTCACCAGCACCGTCAAGGACCTGCCTCCGCTGGCCTCCCTCGACGCCCCCAAGATCGACCTGGGCAAGCTGGAATCGCTGCAGGAGACCCTGAAGATGCTTCAGGAAGCCGGGATGGTCTGACCCGCATGCACTCCACGGATCCCGTCGCAGCGGCGGATCCCGCAGTGCGCCCGGCAGGCGCCACCGCGCCGGCCGGGCGGCTGCGTGCCGGGCGCCGCCCGCCCGCCGCCCTGCTCCTTCCCGCGGCCCTCGCCGCGGTGTTCGCGCTGCTGCCGCTCGGCTACCTCGCCGTCCGCTCCCTGGAGCGCGGTCCCGCCTTCGCCTGGGACGCCATCGCCGACGAGCGCACCGCCCAACTGCTCGGCCGCAGTCTCGGGCTGGCCGCCGTCGTCGTGTCGGCCTCCCTGGTGCTGGGCGTGTCCCTGGCCTGGCTCACCGCACGGACCGACCTGCCCGGCGCCCGGACCTGGGCGGTCCTGGTGACGCTGCCCCTGGCCGTGCCGAGCTACGTCGCCGCCTTCACCTGGCTGTCGGTCTTCCCCGGCCTCGCGGGCTTCGGCGGCTCCGCCCTCGCGCTGACACTGGTGAGCTTCCCGTACGTCTACCTGCCCGTCACCGCCGTACTGCGCGGGGCCGATCCGGCACTGGAGGAGGTCTCCCGCTCGCTCGGCCACGGGCCGCTGCGGACCTTCCTGCGCGTCACGCTGCCGCAGGTGCGTCCCGCCGCGGCCGGGGGATCCGTACTGGTCGCGCTCTACGTGTTCTCCGACTTCGGCGCCGTCTCCCTGATGCGCTACGACACCTTCACCCGCGGCATCTACACCTCCTACCGGGCCAGCTTCGACCGCACCCCGGCCGCCGCCCTCAGCGTCGTCCTCGTGGTGATGACGATCCTGCTCGTGGCTGCCGAGGCCCGTACACGAGGCCGCGCGGGACAGGCCAGGACCGGGACCGGCACGGCACGCCCCGCCGCCCCCGCGCCGCTCGGCCGGTGGCGGATGCCGGCCCTGACCTGGTGCACGGCGGTCGCAGCCATCGCCGTCCTCATGCCGCTGGCCACCCTCGGGTACTGGCTCGCCGTCGGCAATTCCGCCACGTGGGACCCTGCCGCGCTCCTCGACACCGCCGGCACGACCCTCGGCGTCGCCGCCGCGGGAGCCGTGCTCACGACCCTCCTCGCCCTGCCCGTCGGGGTGATCGCCGCGCGGCACCGGGGCCGGACGGCGCACCTGCTGGAGCAGTCCGCCTACGCCGGACACGCCCTCCCCGGCATCACCGTCGCGCTGTCCCTGGTCTTCTTCGCGGTCCGCTACGCCGACCCGCTCTACCAGGAACTCCCGCTGCTGGTCTGCGCGTACGCCGTGCTCTTCCTGCCCGTCTCGGTGGCAGCGACCCGGGCCGCCGTACTGCAGTCCCCGCCGGTGCTGGAGGACGTCGCACGCTCGCTCGGCCGCAGCCCCCTGCGCGTGCTGCGCGAGATCACCGTGCCGCTCGCCGCACCCGGGGTCGCCGCCGGCGCCGCCCTGACCTTCGTCGTGTGCATGAAGGAACTCCCCGCGACCCTCCTGCTGCGGCCGACCGGAATGGACACCCTGGCCACCCGGCTCTGGACCGAGACCGGCACCGGATCCTTCGCCGCCGCGGCCCCCTACGCCGCGGCGCTGATCCTGCTGGCGGCCATCCCCTCCTACCTCCTCGGACGGCACCGCACATGACCGACGTACAGATCACAGGAGTATCGAAGTCCTACGGCCCGGACGCTCCTGTCCTGCGCGGACTCGACCTCACCGTCCCCGCCGGCACCCTGGCCGCCCTCCTCGGCCCCTCCGGCTGCGGCAAGACCACCCTGCTCCGCATCGTCGCCGGCTTCCTGCGCGCCGACGCGGGTACCGTCACCGTCGGCGGACGCACCCTGTCCGGCCCCGGTGTCCACCTTCCCCCCGAGCGCCGCCGTATCGGCATCGTCCCCCAGGAGGGCGCGCTCTTCCCGCACTTGAGCGTCGCCCGCAACGTCGCCTTCGGGCTGACCGGCCACGACCGCGCCGCACGCCGAGGCCGCACCGAGGAGATGCTCGAACTCGTCGGCCTCGGCGGCCACGGCGACCGCATGCCGCATGAACTGTCCGGCGGCCAGCAGCAGCGCATAGCGCTCGCCCGGGCCCTGGCGCCGGAACCCGCACTGGTCCTGCTGGACGAACCGTTCAACGCCCTCGACAGCGCTCTGCGCGCCGGTGTCCGGGCAGATGTCCGAGCCGCCCTGCGCGCCACCGGAGCCACCGCCCTGCTGGTCACCCACGACCAGCAGGAAGCCCTCTCCACCGCTGACCTGGTCGCGGTCGTCCGCGAAGGCCGCGTGGCCCAGTGCGACACACCGCAGGAGGTCTACCGCCGGCCGGCCGACCCCTGGGTGGCCCGATTCGTCGGCGATGCCGTGCTCATCCCCGGCACCACCGACCACGGCACCGCGACGACGGTGCTCGGCCGCCTTCCCCTCGCATCGCCCCCCGCGGGCCGGAGCGAGGGAACCGTCCTGCTGCGGCCCGAGCAGCTCCAGCTCACCGGAACCGCGACAGCTGCCCAGGGAACCGTGACCGACGTGACCTTCTACGGCCACGACGCCATGGTCACCATCTCCGTCGACGGCCTGGAGAGCCCGGTCGACATCCGGGTCGCCGGTCCCGTCGCCGTACGGCCGGGTCAGCGCACCGGCATCCTCGTCAAGGGCGAGGCCACACTGCATCCATGAACCGGAGGGGCTCCGTCGCCGGGGCGCACGCGGGTGGTCAGTGTGATCAAGGGCGCCCCTGTGCGCCCTCGGCCGGGAGCAGCGCTGCCCAGTGCGTGGTCGGCATGGGCCGGGGAGCATGTCCTCCTCATGCGCGGAAGCCTCCGGCCTCGGCTCCCGGACATGTCGCCAGCGGGTGAGATCCACGAGGTACCGGCAGTGCGGATCGTCCGCGCCGTCGGGTGTCCGCCACTCCTCCCCGAGCAATGAGGGAAGTGCGGGGAGGAGGGCGGTCAGTGCACCGCCCGGCCGGACACCGGCGGCGATCACGCCGGCTGCCTCGTCGCTGTCCATGTAGAGGCGCAGAAGACCTCCTTCCCGGAACAGGAATCCGCGCAGCCGTGCCGGGGGCTGTTCCTCGGACGGACGGGCCAGGCATCGCAGGAGGGCGGCAGCCCAGTCGTCCTTGGTGAAGGGTGCTTCCACCACCTGTGCCGGGTCGACGAGACAGAGGTCCATTCCCATGACGGAGGCGACCCTGTCGGAGGCGTGTACGGAATGGTGCCCGCTTGCGCCTCGTGACCGGGGGTGTCGGCGGTGGTGCGCGCGCCGAAAGCCCTCACGTGGGCGCCTGGCGATGCGTCGGAAATGTCGGCCATCGGTCAGCATGAGTCCTGAAAGAGCTGGGGGAAGCTGACCGAAGACGCGAATCGTTGTAGGCTCCGGGGACCGCCCTTGACCTGCGGAAAGCGGGCAGGGAGCAGACATTTCGGGAGTTTTCTCATGCTTCGCACCATGTTCAAGTCCAAGATTCACCGGGCTACGGTCACGCAGGCCGACCTGCACTATGTCGGGTCCGTGACCATAGACGCCGATCTGCTCGACGCCGCCGATCTGCTGCCCGGGGAGCTCGTGCACATCGTTGACATCACCAACGGTGCCCGGCTGGAGACCTACGTCATCGAGGGGGAGCGCGGGTCCGGCGTGATCGGGATCAACGGGGCTGCCGCGCATCTCGTGCATCCCGGCGATCTCGTCATTCTGATCAGCTACGCCCAGGTCGACGACGCCGAGGCGCGGGCGATGCGGCCGCGCGTCGTGCACGTCGATGCCGACAACCGGATCGTCGAGCTGGGAGCGGATCCCTCCGCGCCCGTGCCGGGCAGTGACCAGCAGCGCAGCCCCCACGCCGTGGCGGCCGGCTGAGGCGGTCGGCGCCTTTGGCGGCTCCGTCACGCCGGACGGCCGTGTCCGGAGGCGTGGGTCCGTGAATCGGGGGAAGGTGGGGCGTATGCCGATCCACGTCCCTGCCGAGCAGACGCAGCCGCCCGTCCCGGAGCCGACTCCGGTGCCGCCGCCGCCCACGCCCGGGCCGGGGCCCGGGCCGTTCCCCGATCCGGAGCCCGTGCCGCGGCCGGATCCGCCGGTGCCGCCGCCGTTCCCCGAGCCGGATCCGGTGCCCCCGCCGCCCGGGCCCGCGCCGGTTCCGCAGCCCCCGCCGCCCAGCTGACCTGCGCCGAGCCGCGGCGGAGCCCTTCCGGCTCCGCCGCGGCAGCCGCGCGTCAGGCGGTGGTCTCCGTGCGGTCACCGCTCCAGAGGGTGTGGAACGACCCCTCGCGGTCCGTGCGCCGGTAGGTGTGCGCCCCGAAGAAGTCCCGCTGCCCCTGCGTCAGCGCCGCAGGCAGCCGCTCCGCGCGCAGCGCGTCGTAGTACGAGAGCGACGCCGCGAACGCCGGGACCGGGATGCCGCCGGCCACCGCGGCCGCCACCACCGCACGCCAGTCGTCCTGCGCCGCGCCGATCTCCTGGGCGAACCCGGCGTCGGCGAGCAGGCCCGGCAGGTCCGGCCGGGCGTCGTACGCGGCGCGGATCCGGTCGAGGAACGCCGCCCGGATGATGCAGCCGCCGCGCCACAGCGAGGCCACCGCCCCCAGGTCGATGCCCCAGCCGTACTCCTCGCTGCCCGCCCGGATCTGGTGGAAGCCCTGCGTGTAGGAGACGATCTTCGAGGCGTACAGCGCCTGCTCGACCTTGGCTGCGAACGCGTCCGCGGCCTCCCCGGCCAGCGGCTGCGCGGACGGGCCCGCCAGCCCCCGCGAGGCCGCCCGCAGCCCGGCGTGGCCCGAGACGGCGCGGGCGAAGACCGCCTCCGCGATGCCGGACACCGGAACGCCCAGGTCCATGGCGGTCTGCACCGTCCAGCGGCCGGTGCCCTTCTGCTCGGCGGCGTCGGCCACCACGTCCACGAACGGCTTGCCGGTGGCCGTGTCGACGTGCGCGAGCACCTCCGCGGTGATCTCGATCAGGTAGGAGTCGAGCCGGCCCCGGTTCCACGTCCGGAACGTCTCCGCGATCCGCGCGGGGGAGTAGCCGGCGACCTCGCGCAGCAGGTGGTACGCCTCCGCGATCAGCTGCATGTCCGCGTACTCGATGCCGTTGTGCACCATCTTCACGAAGTGCCCGGCGCCGTCCGGGCCCACGTGCGAGGTGCACGGCGTGCCGTCGGCGGCCTTCGCCGCGATCCGCTCCAGCATCGGGCCGAGGGCGTCGTACGACTCCGGCGACCCGCCGGGCATGATGCTCGGTCCGAGCAGCGCGCCCTCCTCGCCGCCCGAGATCCCCACGCCGACGAAGTGGATGCCCCGCTCGCGCAGTTCGCGCTCGCGCCGCCGCGTGTCCTCGAAGTGCGCGTTCCCGCCGTCGATGACGACGTCGCCGGGCTCCAGCAGCGGGGCGAACTCACGGATCACCGCGTCCGTCGGCTCGCCCGCCTTCACCATCACGATCAGCCGGCGCGGCCGCTCCAGCGCGTCGACGAACTCCTTCGCGGACTCGGCCGCGACGAAGTCGCCCTCGTGCCCGAACTCCTCCACCAGGGCACGGGTCTTGGCGGCGGTCCGGTTGTGCACGGCCACGGTGAAACCGTTGCGGGCGAAGTTCCGGGCGAGGTTGCTGCCCATCACCGCGAGCCCGGTGACACCGATCTGGGCGGTGCTGCTCATGCGTGCGCTCCTTGGTGCTTCGATGTGCGGGGACCACCGACGCTACCGCGGCGCGGCCCCCGGCGGATCGCCCGCCACCCGGGACAATGTCAACTTGCCCTGCTGTGCGCCCTGTTGCGCCCCTTGTCACGGCCGTGACCGGACCGTTAGGTTTGGCGCTCACCGATGTCTTCGATGGGGGCTCCCAATGGGTGTACGGGGTCGGCACCGCCGGTACCAGCCGAGCAGCATCAACCGCGCCTCGCTCGCCGTCACGGCGGGCGGCGCCGGCATCGCGCTCCCGCTGATCGGCGCCGGGACCGTCCACGCCGCGTCCGCGGAGACGTGGAGCAAGGTCGCCGAATGCGAGTCCGGCAGCGACTGGCGGATCAACACGGGCAACGGCTACTACGGCGGGCTCCAGTTCAGCCAGACGACGTGGCGCGCCTTCGGCGGCACCCAGTACGCGCCCCGCGCCGACAAGGCGACCCGGGAGCAGCAGATCGCCGTCGCGGAGAAGGTGTTGAAGGGGCAGGGGCCGCAGGCCTGGCCCACATGCGGGAAGCAGGCGGGCCTCACCCGCGGCGGCCCCGCCCCCGACCTGTCGCCGCAGGGCGGGGCGAAGGCCACCGTCCAGGTCGTCAAGGTGCAGGCGCAGCCCGCCGGGAAGGCCGCGGCGCCGCCCGCCGCACCCCGGCCGACCGGGACGTCGGTCCTGCCGAACCCGTACGTCGTGGCCCCCGGCGACTCGCTGTCCTCGATCGCGGTCCGGCAGCACGTCGAGGGCGGCTGGCAGGCCCTGTACGAGACCAACCGCACCACCGTCGGAGCCAACCCGGACCTGATCTTCCCCGGGCAGCGCCTCACCCTGCGCATCACCGCCGCCCCGCCCGCGCAGAACCCGGAGAAGCCGCCGCGCACCGCCGAACCGGTCAAGCCGGTCGCGCCCGCGGCACCGCCCGCCGGCGAGCAGGTCGCCAAACCCGCCGAGAAGCCGGCGCAGAAGCCCGCGGAGAAGCAGGCCGCCAAGCCCGCCGACAAGGCCGCGCCCAAGCCGGCCCCCGCGCAGCAGAAGCCCGCGGAGAAGCCCGCGTCAGCGCCGAAGCAGCAGACCGGCGGCGGATACGTCGCCCCCGTCGACGCCTCCGTCGGCACCCGGTACAAGGCCAGCGGATCCTCCTGGTCCAGCGGCTACCACACGGGCGTCGACTTCCCCGTCGCGACCGGTACGTCCGTCAGGTCCGTCGGCCCCGGCCGCGTCGTCTCCGCCGGCTGGGCCGGTGCGTACGGCTACCAGGTGATCGTCCGGCACACCGACGGCCGGTACTCCCAGTACGCCCACCTGTCGGCCCTCGGCGTGAAGGCCGGGCAGGACGTCTCCGGCGGCCAGCGGATCGGCCGCTCCGGATCGACCGGCAACAGCAGCGGGCCCCACCTCCACTTCGAGGTGCGGACCGGACCCGGCTACGGCTCCGACATCGACCCGCTGAAGTACCTCCGCGCCCACGGCGTGGGCATCTGACGAGGCCGTGTGCGGCGGCGCGGCGGCCGTGAGCACGACCAGGCCGGCCGCCGCCACCGCGGCGCCGGCCAGCGCCCCCGCCGTGCCCGCCGCCCCGTACCGGAAGCCCTCGCCGAACAGCGTCAGCCCGACCGCGGCCGCCACCACCGGGTTGACGACGGTCAGCGTGGCCAGCGGCGCGGCCAGTCCTGCGCCGCGGTAGGCGGCCTGCGACAGCAGCAGCCCGCCGCAGGCCAGGACCGCGACGGCCGCCGCGTCCGGCCAGCGGCCGGACGCGGAACCCCGTACGACGCCCTCGGCGAGCGCCTTCGTGAACACCGACGCCATCCCGAACGCCGTGCCCGCCGCCACGGCGAGCAGCACGCTCCGCAGCACCGGCCGCCGCACCCCGTGCGCCGCCGCGAACAGCACCGACACCGCGGCGGCCGTCGCCGCCAGCAGCAGCGCCCGCTCGCCGGCCACGGGCAGCCGGTCCGCGCCCCCGTCCGGGTTCCCGCCCGTCAGGGCCAGCAGCCCGGCCAGCCCGGCCGAGGCCAGCAGGGCCCCGCGCCACGCTGCCGCAGTGGCCCGCCGGCGTACGAACACGGCCGCCATCGGCAGCGCGAACACGATCGTCAGGGCACCCAGCGGCTGCACCAGGCTCAGCGGCCCGTACGCGAGCGCCACCACGTGCAGTACGGCGCCGAGGCCGTTCAGCGCGACGGCCGCCCACCACTCCGGCCGGCGCACCGGCGCGTACGCCCGCTCCTGGCCGCGCGCCGCGACCCGCTCCTGAACGATCGCTCCGCCCGCGTACGCGACCGCGGACACCAGGCACAGCAGCAGCGACAGCCCCAGGGCACTCATGTATCCCACAATGCCGCGCCGGGGACGCCTATTCCTCCCCCTGGAGGACCACATCGACCCTGCTCAGGGCGTACTGCGAAAGGATGACGCGGCCCCGCCCGCACTCCCCGCGCAGTACGCCCGCGGTGACCGCCCGGACGCGGTGAGTGAGCCCCCGCGGCACGGGTTTGGTTCCCGGCCCGCAGCATCCGTACAGTTGCCGTTTTGAGGACTTCCGCAGCAGGCGGATGCGGACGAGTGACCAAGGAACGGCAGCGGCCATGACGGCGACCGAGACCGAGACCGAAGACATCCAGGCGTACGGGCCGGGCATCGACCCCGAGCGCATGGCCGTCTGCCTCAGCGTGCTCGACGAGCTCGACAAGCTCGACATCGACCACCCCGACGCCGTCGCCGTGCGCCGGGCCACCGCCGGGATCTACCGGACGGTGAAGCAGCGCCGCCGCCAGGAGCGCCGCGCCGCGAAGACCGCCAACGACAAGGCCGTCACCGAGGCCACCGCGACGGGCTCGGCGCAGCGCATCGACGACGAGACCGAGGGCATCCTCCCGACCTCCGTCACCGAGGCCGGCCGGATCGCCGGCATACTCCAGCGCCCCCGCTCCTGCTATGTCTGCAAGACGCGGTACGTCGAGGTCGACTACTTCTACCACCAGCTCTGCCCGCCGTGCGCCGTCGAGAACCGCACCCGGCGCGAGGCCCGCGCCGACCTCGCGGGCAAGCGCGCGCTGCTCACCGGCGGCCGGGCGAAGATCGGCATGTACATCGCGCTGCGGCTGCTGCGCGACGGCGCCCACACCACGATCACCACGCGCTTCCCCAAGGACGCCATCCGCCGCTTCACGGCGATGGAGGACTCGGCGGACTGGATGCACCGCCTGGAGGTCGTCGGCATCGACCTGCGCGACCCGGCGCAGGCCGTGGAGCTGGCCGACCGCGTCGCCGACGCCGGACCGCTGGACATCCTGATCAACAACGCGACGCAGACGGTGCGCCGCCTGCCCAGCGCGTACGCCGCGCTGGTGGACGGAGAGGGCGCCCCGCTGCCGGCCGGCGAGCTGCCCGCGCACCACGTCATCGGCGCCTTCAACTCGGGTGCGGTCGACGGCCTGGCGGCGCTGCCCGTCGGCGTGAGCGGCCTGGAGGCGCAGAAGGTCGCGGACCTGGCCCTCGTCGCGGGCAACGCCAGCCTGGAGCGGCACCTGGACGGCACCGCGATCGACGCGGGCGGCCTGCTCCCCGACGTCGTCGAGAGCAACACCTGGGTGCAGACCATCGACCAGATCTCCCCGGTGGAGCTGCTCGAAACCCAGCTGTGCAACTACACCGCGCCGTTCATCCTGATCAGCAAGCTCCGTCCGGTGATGGCCGAGGCCGCCCGCAAGGCCGCCAGCGGGCGGGCGTACATCGTCAACGTCTCCGCGATGGAGGGCGTCTTCAGCCGCGGCTACAAGGGCGCCGGGCACCCGAACACCAATGCCGCCAAGGCGGCGATGAACATGGTGACGCGGACCAGCGGCCAGGAGATGTTCGAGGCGGACCGGATCCTCATGACCTCCGTCGACACCGGCTGGATCACGGACGAGCGCCCGCACTTCGACAAGCTGCGGCTGGCCGAGGAGGGCTTCCACGCCCCCCTGGACCTGGTCGACGGCGCCGCCCGCGTCTACGACCCCGTCGTCCGCGGCGAGGCAGGCGAGGACCTGTACGGCGTCTTCCTGAAGGACTACGCGCCCGCGAAGTGGTGACGCGCGCCACCGCCCGCCCCGCGACAGCGCCCCGGCCCCTCCTCCCGAGGGGCCGGGGCGCTGTCGCATTCCCGCTCCGGGAAGGCCCCCCGCGACGGCGGGACCGCCCCAAAGGGCAGACCTCGCCGCAAAGGTGACACACAAACCCGGGAACCGAGCGGATATTCGCGCCATTGGGGTGGATTTTGCCAATCTACCGAGCGGGTGCCTGCTCAGATGTGTACTCTGTGGGGACACGCTAGAGCCCCACCCAGGCCACGCTCCACCATGGCGCCACCGCGTCTTGAAACTCTCCATTCTCCATACCCGATGCGGTTGGCCGCCGGGTCAAGCGACACCGAAGGAGTGCGCGGTGACAGAGACGAAGACGAAGTCCGACGAGCTGCTGGAGCGCACGGGGTGGCAGGGCCGCCCCCACAGCGACGAACTGGGCAGCCTCGAGGTCTGGGCCCGCTCGGCCCCGATCCGCCTCGCCGGATACGAGGACGACCTCGCGGAATCCCACATCCTGCCCGGCATCGACTAGCCGGGCAGCGATCCCGGAACCGCCCCTCCGGCCGTCACAGGACAGCACGACGGCAAGGGGGCGGAGCACGGCTCGGCGGGCGGAGGCAGACGTGCCGCCGCCCGGGGCCGGGCAAGCGGAGTTCCCGGTTCGCGTCCGCCGTCGGCGTCATCGCCGAGAGCGATCACGGCTTCCGCCGCCGCGCCGGCCCCCGGCACGCTGGCCGCATGACGAAACTGCTGATGCTCGGCGGAACCGAGTTCGTCGGACGCGCCCTCACCGACGACGCCCTCGCCCGGGGCTGGGACGTCACGGTCTTCCACCGCGGCCGCCACGCCCCGCCACCCGGCACCCGTGCCGTACACGGCGACCGCACCGCCCCCGACGGCCTCGCCGCCCTCGCCGCGCCCGAAGCGGGCGAGTGGGACCTGGTCGTCGACACCTGGTCCGGCGCCCCCACCGCGGTCCGCGACACCGCGCGCCTGCTGCGCGGCCGCGCCGGCCACTACACCTACATCTCCAGCCGCTCGGTCCACGCCTACCCCGGGGACGGGAACGCCGCCGAGGACGCCCCCCTCGTCGACGGCTCCCCGGACGCGGACGCAACCGCCTACGCCGAGGACAAGCGCGGCGGCGAGATCGCCGCCACCGACGCCTTCGGCGACCGCGCCCTCCTCGTCCGGGCCGGCGTGATCCTCGGCCCGTACGAGAACGTCGGCCGCCTCCCCTGGTGGCTGGGCCGCACCGCCCGCGGCGGCCCCACCCTGGCCCCGGGGCCGAAGGACCTGCCGCTTCAGTACATCGACGTACGCGACCTCGCCAGCTGGACCCTCGACGCCGCCGCCGCCGGCCTCGGCGGCCCGTACAACGCCGTCTCGCCCGCCGGCCACGCCACCATGGGCACCTTCCTCGAAGCCTGCGCGGCCGCCACCGGCGGAGGCGCCGAACTGCGCTGGACCGAGGCCGCCCGGATCCTGGACGCCGGCATCGAACCCTGGACCGAGCTGCCCGTCTGGCTCCCCGAGGGCGATCTGCACGCCCACATGTTCGGCGCGGACGTCTCCCGGGCGCTCGCCGCCGGCCTGCGGTGCCGTCCCGTCGAGGAGACCGTCGCCGACACCTGGGCCTGGCTCCGCTCCGTCGGAGGCACCGCCCCCCTGCGCCCCGACCGCAGCGCCAAGGGCATCAGCCCCGAGAAGGAGGCCGCCCTACTCGGACTCTGACCGCTCTCCGGCCCCGCCCGAGGCGGACACCACCGAAAGACGGGTCGGGGGCAGGTACTCCCTTAGCAGGCTTCGATGCCACCACGCCCCCGTCTCGCGCAGCTCCCGCCAGGTGGTGAACCGGTACCGGTACAGCCGGGCCCGCACGTAGACGGGCGGGGCGCCGGGGAAGGGATTGCGGCGGATCAGCCGCAGCGTGTCCCGGTCGCCCTCCAGCAGCCGCTCCACGAACGGCCCGAACCAGTCCCGGGCGTAGCCGGGGGAGAGCGCTGCGAACCACATGAGCCAGTCGAGCCGCAGGTGGTACGGGGCGAACTGGCGGGGGATCCGGCGCGGATCCCCCGGCTTGCCCTTGAAGCCGTACTCCCGCCACTCCCCGTCCTCCCGCGGCACCGCGTCCGGGGTTCCCTCCACCACGACCTCGTCGCGGACCCGGCTCACCGTGCCGAAGGCCCCGTACGTGTTCACCAGGTGCAGGGAGTCGAAGGAGCGGTTCATCACCTGCCGCCGGGAGACCATGTTGCGCACCGGATGCCTGCTCAGCACCAGCACCAGCAGCGTCACCGCGCACACCAGCACCGCGAACCACACCGGCGGCGGTGCGGAGGCCGCGGCCGGCGGCGGGCCGGCGACCGGGGTGAAGTCGACCGCCGGCAGCGCGAGCGTGATCGTCAGCCAGTTCAGCCACGCGAAGTTCCCGGAGAGCACCAGCCACAGCTGCGTCGCCACGATCGCGCAGGCGGCGTACGAGGCGATCGGCTGCGGTGCGAACAGCAGCACCGGCACGACCAGTTGCGTGACGTGGTTGGCGGCGCACTCCACCCGGTGCAGCGGCTTCGGCAGGTGGTGGAAGAACCAGCTCAGCGGGCCGGGCATGGGCTGCGTCTCGTGGTGGTGGTAGAGGCAGGTCAGCTTCCGCCAGCAGGCGTCCCCCCGCATCTTGATCAGTCCGGCCCCGAACTCCACCCGGAACGCCACCCACCGCAGCAGCCACAGCACCAGCACCGGCGGACCGGTCTCGGCGTTGCCGAGGAACACCGCGAGGAAGCCTGCCTCCAGCAGGAGGGACTCCCAGCCGAAGGAGTACCAGGTCTGGCCCACGTTCACGATCGACAGGTACAGCGCCCACAGCACCGCCCACATCGCCATCGCCGCACCGAGCGGCACGGCGTCCCCCGCGCCGGCCGCCAGCGCCGCGGACAGGGCCGCCCCCGTCCACGCGCAGCCGGCGAAGAACCGGTCCGAGTAGTGGAGTTGGAACAGGCTCGGGGCGCGTTTGAAGGGCACGAAACGCACGTACCGCGGGACCGGCAGCATGCCGCGGCTCCCGATCAGGGCCCGGAACTGGAGGGCGGCCGCCAGGAAGGCGACGAGGTAGACGCCGGCGAGGGCCCGCTGGAAGACCAGCCGGCCCAGCCAGAGGTCGGGCGCCGTGAACCAGTCCATCACCCCCAGTATCGGCCGGTTCAGGCCGGGGCGGCCAGCCTGCGCAGGGCCCGGCCCAGGCGGCGGGCGTAACAGCGCTGGAAGAGGGGGACCAGAGGGCCGGCGGCCCGGGTGTACCAGCGGGCCGGGCGGCTGAAGGCGGTCACCTCGAACCACACGCTGCCGTCCCGGTCGAGGAGGACCAGGAAGGACTCCTCACCCTCTTCGGGGTGGCCGGCCAGGGTCCCGTAGGCGAAGCCGGTCCGGGCGGGCTCGTACGCCGTCCAGACGACCTCGCAGGGCGCCTCGATCCGCAGTGGGCCCCAGCCGAGCCCGACCGCGACACGGCTCCCCGGCCGGACGGCGCCGTGGCCGCAGCGGACCGCCGCGCCCGCGGCGCGGTGCGCGCCGAACGTGGTGAGCGCGGCCCCGGCCGCCTCGAAGACGGCGCGGCCGCGGCCGAGCCGGATGCGGTGGCGGAGGTGGTGGTACCGGTCGGGCAGGGGCAGCGAGGCTGTGGCGCCCCGCTCCGGGTAGGTGAGCGCGGGGCGGGCCGCCCCGCTGAGTCGGGTCATCGGATCGTCTCCTCCGTCTGGCGGCGCGGTCTGCGTCTGCCCCGGCCGCCGGCGGCGCTCCCCGAGGTGCGGGCCGGAGGCCGCCAGGCGGCGCCGCGCCGCGCCCCGGGCGCGCGAGACTCCCGCGCTTTGAACGTGTTCAGCTCCTGTTGCGACCCTACGGGAATGTCTGAACGCGTTCAAGAGCGGCTCTCCCGGGTGCCTGCGCACCGCCCGGGGGAGGCCGTGCCCCCGGCTGCGGGCGCTCCGGTTGCGGGGCTCGCCTGCATGCGGCAGACAGGAGGGAGCATCCGGGGCGAACAGGGAGAAAACCGTGCACGAGCCGACACCCCGTCAGGCGCCGCGTCGTCACACACCGGCCCGCGCAGCCCTTTTGACGCTGCTCGGCCTCGCCGCCGCGGCCTGCGGCGGCGGCGAAGAGCCCCCCGCGCCGGCCGGCCCCGAGAACCAGGAGATCCACCTCCAGCCCGTCGGCTCGGCGGGCCCCGACCCCTTCACCCCCTCCTCCGCCACCGCCGAATCCGCCCCGGCCCAGCCCCCGCTCCCCAACCCGACCGGCCGCGGCATCCGCACCGTGGGCGGTGCCACCCCCGGCCTCTACGGCGGCACCAAGCGCCTCGGCAGCTGTGACGTCGAACAGCAGCTGCGCGCCCTGACCGGCGACGAGAACAAGGCCCGCGCCTTCGCGGCGGCCTCCTCCGTCCAGGAGTCCGGGCTCCCCGAGTTCCTTCGCGGGCTCACTCCTGTCGTGCTCCGAGCCGACACCCGCGTCACGAACCACGGCTTCCGCGACGGCGGCGCGTACGGCTTCCAGGCGGTCCTCCAGGCCGGCACCGCCGTCCTCGTCGACGCGCAGGGCATGCCCCGGCTACGCTGCGCCGGCGGCAGCCCGCTGCTCCCCCCGCTCAGCGCGAAGGGGACCCCTGCCGTCAAGGGCGAGCGGTGGAACGGCTACCAGCCCAACCAGGTGATCGTGATCGAACCCACCGCCCACCCGCTCGCCGGCCTCGTCATCGCCAACGTCGCGGACAACACGTGGATCGAGCGGACCACCGGCGACGACGGCGCCCAGGACCGCTCCCCGCGCGCCATGCCCGCGTACGACCCCGCCGACGGCATCCCCGTCGGCGCCGCGCCGGCCACCGCCCCGGCCGCCCCGGCCGCCCCGCCCGGTACTCCCGGACTGCCGCCCGGGGAGAGCGTGCCGGGCGGGCAGGACGCCCCGCAGCGCACCCCGTCCCAGCCGGGCCTGCCGGCGGACGGCTCGGCCGAGTGGCCCGCCGACGGTTCCGCCGGGGCGGATCCGGCGGCGGGCGACGCCGGCGACCTGGCGCCGTGGCCGGGCGGGGACGACGCCGCCGCGGACGGGGGAGACCTCTACGACCCGAACGCCCCCGACGCCGAAGCCGACGCGGCCCTGACCGACCCGGGCGCCGACCCGTGGGCCGCCGACACGTACGGCATGCAGACCGGCGGCGCGGACTCCTACCCGAGCGACGCCTACTCCGCCGACTCCGCCGATTCCTATTCCACCGACTCCTACGGCGCCGACTCCTACAGCACCGGCGCCGACGGCGCCGGCATCCACGAGACCGACTCCCTCGACGGCGCGGCAGGCGCCCCCGGCGCCGCAGCGGTGCCGGATCCGGACCCGGCCGGGGTGCCCGCCGCCGGGGCCGCGACCGCCGCGGTTCCCGCCGCGGACCCGGGGGGCGCATGACCCGCCCCTGTGTCATGGTGGACCGGTGCCGACCACCGTATCGCTGCCGGACGACTGGCCCGCACACCCGGACCGGTCGCTCTCGCTCAACCGCATGGGCAGCTTCGACTGGGACCTGTCCACCGGCCTGATGCACCTGGACACGGCCGGCCTCGACGTGTTCGACACCCCCGCGGAGGAGTACGACGGCCGGCCCGAGTCGCTCGCCGCCCGCGTGCCCGAGGGGGAGTCCTCCCGCCTCTTCGACCTCGTCTCCCACGCCCTCAAAGGCGACGAGGACAGCTACGGCGCCTACTTCCGGATCCGCTGCCGCGACGGCCGGCTGCGCTGGACCCACACCCAGGGCCGCGTCATGCGCGACCCCGACGGCCGCCCCCTCCGGATCATCGGCATCGTCCGCGACGCCACCGAGGAGCTCAGCCACTCGGCCGAACGCCTCGGCCTCGACGAGGAGCGCCGCCGCCAGACCTCTGTGGTCGAGAGCACCACCGCGGCCCTGGCCCACGCCCGGACCGTCAAGGACGTCATCGACGTCATCGGCGACGCCCACGGCCTGGAGCGGCTCGGCTCCATGGGCATGGTCATGGGGCTGGTCGAGGCGGGCCGCATCCACCTGGTCGCCGAGGGCCCCTCGGGCAGCTTCGTCCCCGGCACCCGCTACACCCGCGTCGACGAGAACTACCCGATGAGCGAGGTGGTCCGCTCCCTCCAGCCGCGCTTCCTCGACTCCGCGGAGGAGTTCGCCGAGGGCTACCCCGGACTCTGGGCGAAGATCTCGTACATGGACATCTCGGCGGCCGCGTACCTGCCGCTGATCGCCCAGGCCCGCCCGATCGGCGCGATCGGCCTGCTCTACCAGGACAAGGACGGCTTCACCCAGGACGAGCGGAACCTCCTCGTCGCCCTGGGCAGCAGCATCGCCCAGAGCCTCCAGCGCGCCATGCTGCTGGAGCAGGAGCACGACCTCGCCGAAGGCCTCCAGCAGGCCATGCTGCCGCGCCGGATCCCCGCCGTCCCCGGCGGCGACATCGCCGTCCGCTACCGCTCCGCCCGCATGGGCCAGGACATCGGAGGGGACTGGTACGACGTGATCCCGCTGCCCGGCGGCCGCGTCGGCGCCGTCATCGGGGACGTCCAGGGCCACGACACGCACGCCGCCGCCGTCATGGGCCAGCTGCGGATCGTGCTGCGCGCCTACGCCGCCGAGGGGCACTCGCCGGGCACCGTCATGGCCCGGGCCTCGGTGTTCCTGCACGAACTGGACACCGACCGCTTCGCCACCTGCACCTACGTCGAGGCCGACCTGTCGACCGGCGTCCTGCAGATCGTGCGCGCCGGGCACATCGACCCGCTGCTGCGCACCCGCGACGGCGACTGCCGCCGGCTGGACGTGGAGGGAGGGATGCCGCTCGGCCTCTCGGCGGAGTTCGGCCGCCTGGAGTACCCGGTGACGACGGTGGAACTCGACCCCGGCGAAACGATCCTGCTGTGCACGGACGGCCTCGTCGAGCATCCCGGAGCGGACCTCGACGACGGGGTGCGGCTGCTGACCGGGCTGGTCCGCAGCGGCCCGGAGGACCTCCAGCGGCTCGCGGACCGGCTGTGCGAGGTGATAGACGAGCGCGGCGGCGACGACGACATGGCGCTGCTCCTGCTGCGGCGCCGCGTGGAGGAGGCGGCGGCGCAGGGCGGCGGCCGGCTCCAGCAGCACGTCGCCCCCGGCGACCCGGAGGCCCTGGTGTCGGCCCGCCACATGATCGGCGCGGCGGTCCGCGCCTGGGGCGCGCGGGAGCGCTCCGACGAGATCGAACTCGTGGCGGACGAGCTGATCGTCAATGCCCTGATGCACACGGACGGCCCCGCGATCGTCACCCTGCGGGTCCTGAGCGGCCCGGTCCGCCGGCTCCGGGTCGAGGTGGAGGACCGCTCCAGCGCCCTGCCGCGCCGACGGGAGGCGGGCGAGGCGGGGGTGTCCGGGCGGGGGCTCATGCTGGTGGACCGGCTGGCGGACGTGTGGGGCGTGGAGGCGCGGGGCAGCGGCAAGTGCGTCTGGTGCGAGTTCCTCCTGGCCTGAGCCCGAGCCTGGGCCCGAGCCCGCGGTCGCGGTCGCAGGCCGTGTCCGGTCGCGCATCGGCGGCCGGATGGGCAGGCTGGGGGCATGCCCGAGCTGCCGGAGGTCGAGGCCCTCAGGGAGTTCCTCGACGAGCACCTGCCCGGGAGGGTCGTCGCACGCGTCCTCCCGCTCGCCGTGAGCGTGCTGAAGACGTACGACCCGCCCCTGTCCGCCCTGGAGGGGCAGGAGGCGGGTCCCACCGCCCGGTACGGCAAGTTCCTCGCCCTGCGGATCGGGGAGCTCCACCTGGTCACCCACCTGGCCCGGGCCGGCTGGCTCCGCTGGCAGGACGCCCTCCCCGACCGGCCGCCGCGCCCCGGCAAGGGGCCGCTCGCCCTGCGCGTCGCCCTCGAAGGCGGCGGCGGCTTCGACCTGACGGAGGCGGGCACCCAGAAGCGCCTCGCCGTGTACGTCGTCCGGCACCCGGCGGAGGTGCCCGGCATCGCCCGCCTGGGGCCGGACCCGCTGGCCGAGGACTTCGACCGGGACGCGTTCGCCGCGCTGCTGGCGGGCGAGCGGCGGCAGATCAAGGGCGTCCTGCGCGACCAGGGCGTCCTCGCCGGCATCGGCAACGCCTACAGCGACGAGATCCTCCACGCGGCCGGGGTGTCCCCGTTCAAACCGGCCTCCGCCTTCGACGAGGAGCAGACCACCCGCCTGTACGAGGCCGTCCGGGACACCCTGCGCGAGGCGGTCGGCCGGGCCCACGGCGTCGCCGCGGGCCGGCTGAAGGCCGAGAAGAAGAGCGGCCTGCGGGTCCACGGCCGGGACGGCGAGCCGTGCCCGGTGTGCGGCGACACCATCCGCTCGGTGTCGTTCGCCGACTCCTCCCTCCAGTACTGCCCCACGTGCCAGACCGGCGGCAGGCCGCTCGCCGACCGCAGGCTCTCCCGCCTCCTCAAATGACCTCCGCCCGCGCCCGCCGCTGCGTAGACTCCCGCACCATGCAGGACCCTCCGCCGCAGCCGTACGGGGAGGCGGCGGCGCCCCGGCGGGAGACCGTCACGGGGGTGCCGCGCGCCGCCCGCCGCCGTGCTCCCGCGTACACCCCGGCGCGCTCGGAGATCTGCGAGCAGACCAGCCTCGGCACGACGTACGTACGCGCCCTCATGCGCAGCCAGCTGCGCGCCGGGCTCGGGGCGGTGGCCGCGCTGGCACTGGCGGTGGGGGTGCTTCCGCTGCTGTTCGCGCTGCCCGGGGCGGTGCCCGGCCCGCTGGTGTGGGCGGTCCTCGGGGTGGCCGCCTATCCCGTGCTGTGGCTGATCGCCCGGTGGTACGTCGGGAGGGCGGAGCGCAACGAGGCCGATTTCGCAGGCCTGGTGCTGGACCCGGCCGACCCCCCGCCTGCGCGGCGGCGCCCGTAGCGGGCGGCGGGGCCGCGGTCCGGTCAGAAGAGGTGCATGGCCAAGTGGCCCAGGGGGAGGCCGAGTTGCCAGGCGGGCGTCCACACGCGGGCGTTCTCGTCGAGGCCCTGGTACGGCTCGGGCCCGCCCGGCCGGGCCGCGTCGATGTTGGTGGCGAAGAGCTCCGTCCGGTCCAGCCAGCGCCAGGCGGCGCGGGCGAGTTCGAGGTCGGGGTCCTCGCCGCGGCCGCTCTCCCGGGCCTCCTCGCCCAGCGCGAGGAACCGGGTGTGGACCCAGTCGCGCCAGGGGTGCCCGTACGCCGTCAGCGACATCCACTCGTCGAGCTGGGAGACCACGCGGATCCCGGACAGCTCGCCGGCGGCGTCGGAGAGGTAGATGGTCAGGGCGAGCGTGTCCCGGCCGGCGCGGAACTCCAGGGTGCCGGCCGGGATCAGCCGGCCCGTGCGCAGCAGTTCGTCGGCGATGTACTCGGCGTACAGCCACGCCATGGGCACCGCAAGCCCGCCGTCACTGGTGCCGTTCGTACCCTCGGGCTGCACCGTTCCACCTTCTCCCGCGTGTCGAGCTTCCCGTCCGTGGGTACCGAGCCTTCCTCTCCCGGCTTGCGCCGTGGGGGATGTTTACTCAACTTGAACGGTCTGCGGCCTGTTTCCGCGCACTTCGTGTCCGATCCGCGTGCATTCGGATCGTTTCCCCGTGCGGCGGCCGGGCCGCGGCGCGCTCAGGCGCCGAGCCCGTACCCGTACCCCTGGAGGCCCTGGCGGAGGGCCCGCAGCGCGTAGTGCGTGCGGGACTTGACCGTTCCGGCGGGGATCCCCAGCTCGGCGGCGGCCTCGGCGACCGAGCGGTCGCGGAAGTACACCTCCAGCAGCACCTCCCGGTGCTCCGGCCCCAGCGAGCCGACGGCGCGCCGGACGTCGATGGCCGTCACGGACCCCGCCACCCCGTCCTCGGGGGCGGGCGCCTGCTCCAGGGCGTCCGCGTCGACCTCCTGCGGCCGCGAGAGGCGGGCCCGGCGGGCGTCGATCGCGAGGCGCCGCGCGACGGTGAAGAGCCAGGGCCGCATGGACGCATGGCCGCTCGCCAGCGCCTCCGGGTGCTGCCAGGCCCGTACGAGCGTCTCCTGGACGAGGTCCTCGGCGCGCTGGGCGTCCCCGGAGGTGAGCCCGAGCAGCAGGCCGAACAGGGCCCGCCCGTGTTCGCGCTGGAGTTCGGCCAGCGCCTCGGGGGCCGTGCGCGCAAGGGTGGGGGAGAGGGGCACGAGGGCCTCCTTCCTGGGGCCGTCCGGGTCCGACGCACCCACCCTCACCTGCGCCGGGCGCCCCGTGAACCGTCAGGCAGCGGTCTTGCGCCCAAGCGCCCGGGACGCCCGGTGGGCGGCCGCCCGGGCCGGTGAGCGGTCGCCGAACGGTCGAACGGTGCGGTGAACGGCCCCCTGTCGGTGTGGCCGGCGGTGCGGTCGGGATGCGGCCGTGGATGCGGCCGGCCGGCTCCTTCCGACGCGCAGCACCTCCCTCCATGAATTAAAAGGTGATCAGATAGTCGTATTAATTGGAGAGAGAGTGGCGCCCATGACCCCGCGCACCCGCAAGGCCCTCGCGCTCCTGTCCGCCGCCCTGCTGTCGGCTGCCACCGCGGCCGCCTGCTCGGCCGGACGCACCCCGCCCGCCCGCCTCGGCGACGCACACCCCCCGCCCTCCCGCGCCGCCGGCCCGACCGCGACCCCCGCACGCGGATTCACACTCGTCGCGAGCGGCGACGTCCTGCCACACGACTCGGTCATCAAGCAGGCCGCGGCCGACGCCGACGGGGCCGGCCACGACTTCCGGCCGATGTTCTCCCACGTCAAGCCGCTCGTCTCCGCCGCCGACCTCGCCCTGTGCCACATGGAGACCGTCTACGGCCCCGACGGCGGCCCCTTCACCGGCTACCCCGCCTTCCAGTCCCCGCCCGAAGTCGCCGACGGCCTCAAGGACGCCGGCTACGACGGCTGCTCGACCGCCTCGAACCACACCCTCGACGCCGGAGCCGAAGGCGTGGCGCGCACCCTCGACCGCTTCGACCGGGTCGGCCTGCGCCACGCAGGATCGGCCCGCACGGCAGCCGAGGCGGCCGCACCCACCCTCTACACCGCGGGCTCGGCCACGGTCGCCCACCTCGCCTACACGTACGACACCAACGGGTACCCGATGCCCGAGGGCAGGCCGTGGGCCGTCAACCTCATGGACAAGGACAAGATCGTCGCGGACGCCCGGGCGGCCCGCACGGCCGGCGCCGACGTCGTCCTGGTCAGCCTGCACTGGGGCACCGAGTGGCAGACCGCGCCGGACGAGCGGCAGCTCTCCCTCGGCAGGGAGCTGACCGCCTCCCGGACCGGCGGCCGCCCCGACATCGACCTGATCCTCGGCACGCACGCCCACGTCCCGCAGGCCTACGAGAAGGTCAACGGCACCTGGATCGTCTACGGCATGGGCGACCAGGTCGCCGGCGAGATGTTCAACCACTCCGGCGACCGGGACCTGCGCGGCAACTACGGCTCCCTCGCCCGCTTCACCTTCGCCCCGCCGGCCGCGGCAGGCGGGCGCTGGCAGGTCGCCAAGGCCGAGTTCGTCCCCCAGATGATGGACCTGTCCGCCGGGAAGGTCGTCAACCTGCCGGCCGCCCTCGCCGAGGACCCCGACGACACCGCCTACCGCCGCGCCCGCGACACCGTCAGCGAGGCGGTCCTGGGCCGCGGCGCCGCCGCACACGGCCTCACCATGGGACGCTGACCGGGCCGCCCCCGGCCGGGACGGGCACGCTCCCCGCCCCGCACCCTCCCGGGGGACCGGCTGCTCGCCGCGCGGACCGCGGCCCGGCTCCCTAGAGTGCGAACCATGAGTGCCACGACGGAGCAGACCCGGGGGACCCGGAACCGCTTCCTGAACCGGGTTCCCGACGGGTTCGCCGCGTTCTTCGGCGCCCTCGGCCTGTTCTGCGCCGTCCTGGCGCTCTCGCCGGCGCTGCGGTACCTGCTGCGGCACGTCGTCCGCTTCCTCGACGACTACGTGGTCCCCGTCAGCGAGAACCTCGCCTACGCGGTCTTCCTCTTCCTCCTCGCCGCCGCGCTCGGCACCCGCAAGAAGGTCGCCTGGTGGATCGTCGTCGCCTACCTGGTCCTGCTGGTCGCCGTCGACGTCCTGCTCCTCGCGGACGGCTGGTACTGGATCGGCGGCCCCTCCCTCGTCATCGCCGTCGCCGCCCTGGCTCTGCTGACCGCCGCCCGCAGCGAGTTCTACGCCGCCTCCCGCCCCGGAGCGTTCTGGCGGGCCCTGCTCGTCCTCGGGCTCGGCCTGCTCGCCGCCGTCCTTCTCGGCTGGGCGCTCGTCGCCCTGTTCCCCGGCACCCTGCCCCGCGGCCAGTGGCTGGACTGGGCCGCCAAGCAGGTCTTCGGCGGCCTGTTCTCGGCCCGCGAGTTCGGCGGCCGGCCGCCTCGGCCCCTGTCCTTCCTGCTCGGCCTGTTCGGCGCGCTCGCCCTGCTGGGCGCCGCAGCCACCCTCTTCCGCTCCCAGCGCATGACCGCAGCCCTCCACGGCGACGAAGAGCCCCGCATCCGCGCGCTGCTCGGCGCGTACGGCCGCTCCGACTCCCTCGGCTACTTCGCCACCCGGCGCGACAAGGCCGTCGTCTTCGCCCCCAACGGCAGGGCCTGCGTCACCTACCGCGTCGAGGCGGGCGTCTGCCTCGCCAGCGGCGACCCGGTGGGCGACCCGGCCGCCTGGACCCCGGCCATCGACGCCTGGCTCGCCGTCGCCCGCCGCCACGGCTGGCAGCCCGCCGTCATGGGCGCCTCCGAGGACGGCGCCACCGCCTACGCCCGGTCCGGGCTCAGCGCCCTCCAACTCGGCGACGAGGCCATCCTGCACGTCGCCCACTTCGACCTCGACGGCCGCGACATGCGCGTCACCCGCCAGGCCGTGAGCCGCGTCCGCCGCGCCGGGGCCACCACCTCCATCCGCCGCCACTCCGCTCTGTCCGACGAGGAGATGCAGCGCATCATCGACCGCGCCGACACCTGGCGCGACACCGAGACGGAGCGGGGCTTCTCCATGGCACTCGACCGGCTCGGCGACCCCGCCGACGGCGACTGCCTGCTCGTCGAGGCCTTCGACGCCGACGGCGAGCTCATCGCCCTGCTGTCCTTCGTCCCCTGGGGCAAGGACGGCATCTCCCTCGACCTGATGCGCCGCGACCGCAACGCCCCCAACGGCGTCATGGAGTTCATGGTCGCCCAGCTGTGCGCCGCCGCCCCCGGCCTGGGCGTGCGCCGGATCTCGCTGAACTTCGCCGTCTTCCGCTCCGCCTTCGAGGAGGGCGGCCGGATCGGCGCCGGCCCCGTCCTGAGACTCTGGCGCCGGCTGCTGCTGTTCTTCTCCCGCTGGTGGCAGCTGGAGGCCCTCTACCGCTCGAACGTCAAGTACGGCCCCGAGTGGTACCCGCGGTTCCTCTGCTACCAGGACGCCGGCTCGCTCGCCCGGGTCAGCCTGGCCTCCGGTATCGCCGAGGGCTTCGTCTCCGTGCCCAGCCTGCGCAAGCTGTGGGGCAACGGCCACCCCAAGGGCGTCACCGCCCCCGCGAACACCGCCGGGCTGCCCCCGCTCGACACCCTCGGCCTCGACACGGCCGACGGGCAGGGCGGCCCGGCCCTCCCGGCCGAGCGGCTGCCCGAGCAGGTCCGCGTCCGCCACGCCAAGCTCGACCGGCTGCGCGCCGCCGGCGTCGACCCCTACCCCGTCGGCATCGCCGCCCGCACCCACACGGCGTCGGAGCTGCCGACCGCCCACCCCGGCCTGCCGCCCGGGGCCCGCAGCGACGGCCCCGCCACCCTCGCCGGGCGGATCATGGTCGTCCGCGACCTCGGCGGCGTCGTCTTCGCCGTCCTGCGCGACTGGTCCGGCGACATCCAGCTGATGCTCACCCGGGACGAGAGCGGCCCCGCCGTCCTCGACTCCTTCACCTCCCAGGTCGACTTCGGCGACCACGTCACCGCCACCGGCCGCATGGGGGCGAGCAAGTCCGGCGAGCCCTCCCTCCTCGTGGAGTCCTGGCAGCTCACCGGCAAGTGCCTGCGCCCCCTGCCCGACAAGCGCAAGGGCCTCGCCGACCCCGAGGCCCGCGTCCGCCGCCGCTACCTCGACCTCGTCGCCAGCCCCGAGGCCCGCGACGTCGTGCGGGCCCGCTCGACCGCCGTACAGGCCCTTCGGCACGGCCTGCTGGAGCGCGGCTTCCTGGAGGTCGAGACCCCGATGCTCCAGCAGATCCACGGCGGCGCCAACGCCCGCCCCTTCCGGACCCACATCAACGCCTACGACCTCGACCTGTACCTGCGCATCGCACCCGAGCTGTACCTCAAGCGGCTGTGCGTCGGCGGCATGGAGAAGGTCTTCGAGATGGGCCGCACCTTCCGCAACGAAGGCGTCTCCTACAAGCACAACCCCGAGTTCACGATGCTGGAGGCCTACCAGGCCTTCGCCGACTACGACGTGATGCTCGACCTGACCCGCGAGCTCATCCAGGGCGCCGCCACCGCCGCCTTCGGCTCGCCGATCGCCCACAAGACCGGCCCCGACGGCAGGCTGGCCGTCCACGACATCTCCGGCACCTGGCCCGTCAAGACCCTGTACGGAGCGGTCAGCGAGGCCCTCGGCGAAGCCGTCGACGCCGACACCCCGGAAGCCGTGCTGCGCCGGCTGTGCGACCGCGCCGGGGTGCCCCACACCCCCGCCGACACCCGCGGAGACATCGTCCTGGAGATGTACGAGCGGCTCGTCGAGGAGAAGACCACCCTGCCCACCTTCTACAAGGACTTCCCCACCGACGTCTCCCCGCTGACCCGGCAGCACCGGCGCGATCCGCGCCTGGCCGAGCGCTGGGACCTCGTCGCCTTCGGGACCGAACTGGGCACGGCCTACTCGGAGCTGACCGACCCCGTCGAGCAGCGGCGCCGGCTCACCGCCCAGTCGCTGCTCGCCGCGGGCGGCGACCCGGAGGCGATGGAACTCGACGAGGACTTCCTCGACGCCCTGGAGTACGCGATGCCGCCCACCGGCGGGCTCGGCATCGGAGTGGACCGCCTCGTCATGTTCCTCACCGGTCTGACGATCCGCGAGACGCTGCCGTTCCCGCTCGTGCGGCGCGGCTGATCGGGTGAGGGCGCGCGGCCTCCTCCGCGCTTCTCGACATCCCGGCCGGTCTCGTTGATACGTAGGAGTAATGAAAAATGACGAGCCGACAGTCGGGCGGCGCGTACTCCTGCGCACCGCAGTCTTCCTCGGGATCGCCACGGCCTCCGGACTCCTGGCCTCCGGCGAGTCCGGCCCGCCCGGCACCGGCGCCGCGGGCGGAACCCCCCGGGGCGGGGGAGCCGCCGGAGCCGCGGGCGCCGCCGGACCCGGCCCGGGGGGCGCGGCCGGGCCCGGAGGAGTCCCCGCCGTCCGGCCGCAGACCCCCGGCCGCACCTCCTACCGGCTGGCCCCCATGACCGCCGAGGCGCCGGTGCGCCCTCCGGCCGCCAGGCCCGCTGTCCGCACCCGGCCCATCCTGGAGCTCGACCCGGCCGCGGCCGCCCGCAGCTCGATGGTCCTCACCTTCGACGACGGCCCCGACCCCCGCTACACCCCCGGCATCCTCGACACCCTCGCCCGGTACGGCGTCCGCGCCATGTTCTTCGTGTGCGGCGAGATGGCCGCCGAGAACCGCGACCTGGTGCGCAGGATGGCCGCGGAGGGCCACCTCATCGGCAACCACACCTGGTCCCACCCCCTCATCCCCAGCCTGAGCAGGCCCGGCCTCGCCTCCGAGATCGGCCGGACCAGCGAGGTCGTCGAGAAGACCGTCGGCGCCCCGCCCCTGTGGTTCCGGGCGCCGTACGGCGCATGGAACCGGGCCGCCTTCGAGATCGGCGCCGAACTGGGCATGGAGCCGCTCGCCTGGACCGTCGACAGCCTCGACTGGACGGAACCGGGCACCTCCGTGATCGTCTCCCGCGTCCTGAGGGGCGCCGCACCCGGGGTGATCGTCCTCTCGCACGACGCCGGCGGCGACCGCACGCAGAGCGTCCACGCCCTCGCCACCTACCTGCCGCAGCTCCTGAACCGCGGCTACCGCATGACCCTGCCCGTGCTGCCGTCCCGCTGAGGAAACGTATCCCCAGCGGGGCGGGGGCGCCCGCGGCTCAGCGGGCCTCGACCATGCGGGCGAACACGACGACGTTGCCGTCGTAGCCCCGCGCCTTCGAGTAGCCGCCGCCGCACGTGATCACCCGGAGCTCGGGCAGGCCGGTGTCCCCGTACACCCGGGCTCCGGGGAACGTCTCCTTCGAGAACACCTCCACGCCGTACACCTCGAACACCGCCGTGCGCCCGTCGTAGCGGTCGACCTCGACGCGGTCGCCCTTGCGCAGGGCGCCCAGCCCGTAGAACACCGCCGGGCCCCGCTCGTTGTCGACGTGGCCCACGACGACGGCCGAGCCGCGCTGGCCCGGCGCGATCCCGTTCAGGTACCAGCCGGCCAGGTTCGGATCCTGGGCCGGAGGGGCCTCGATCCAGCCCTGCGCGTCCAGCCCCACCGTCATCACCGGGGCGTCCACCCTGATCTGCGGAATCCGGATGCGCTGGACCGACGAGTGCTCCAGCTCCGCGACACCCGCCGGCAGCGCCGCACCCGGCGGCAGCGGCATCGGCGCCTGCCCGTCCGACTGCCCGGCAGACGCCGACACCGCCGCGGCGGCCGCCGGCTGCGGCGGCCCTTCACCGGACTCGGCGCCGTTGCGCATCATGGCGAGGCCGCTGAGCATGACCAGCGCGAGCACGCCCCAGGGGGAGCGTCTCCTCGGCCGCTGCTCACTCTCGTCCTCGGTCATGGCTCTCCCTTCCCGACGCGGGGGTCCCGGCCCGCGTTCCATCCCGCCCCTTCACGCCCTTCTCCACGCACGCTAAGCCCGCTCGCGCAAGACGGCGATCGGTGCCGGGCGAACGGGTGGCGGGGCCGGACGGGTTGCACCCGTCCGGGTATTCATCACACAAACTCCTGACAGGTCATGACCTGCGGATCCGTCAGGTACCGCGACCGGCCCGCGGCGTGTCGCTCAACCGTGCGGACCAAAGCCGGACATGCGCCGCTTGCGGTCCGACCTGAGGGTTCGTGATGGGAGGCGTTCTCGTCGATCATCCCGGGCGACCGCTCCGGGGCGCTTTCCGCTGGAGGTTCCACCATGCGTGTTCTGCGCGCTCTCACCGTGACCGCGGCGGCGTGCGTCGCCGTCGGTCTCAGTATTCCGGTCGCCTCGGCGAACCCGGCGGCGGGGCCGCCGGAGAGCGGGGGCCAGGGCGGCAACGGCGGCCGCGGCCCCAGCAACGTCTCCGTCACCCCGTACTCGGTGCACCAGGGGGCCACGATGCAGGTCAGCGCCGCCGGCTGCGGTCACGGCGGAACCGTTGCGTCGCCCGGCAACTTCTCGCCGGCGAACCTGTCGGCCGGGTCCGTCGGGTTCGCGACGGTACGGATCTTCAACCACGCGTCGCCCGGGACGCACACGCTGTCGGTCAAGTGCAACGACAGCAACCTGATCGCCACACACCGCTTCCAGATCCTCCACGGCCGCGGCGCCCAGGGCGGTCTCGGCGGCTCCTTCGGCCCCTCCGCCGCCGAGACCGCCATCGGCGCGGGCCTCGTCGGCGCCGCGGCCCTCGGCGCGGGCGTCCACGTCCTGCGGCGCCGCCGCCCCCACCGCAACCGGGCCTGACGACCGGCCGACCTCCCCGGTCCCTGCCCGGAACACACGCCGGCCGCCCCGCATCCCGTACGGGATCCGGGGCGACCGGCTGTCGGCGGCCGCCCCGGGCGCGGCCGATGCCGTGCCTGCGTGGTGCGGTGCGGTGGCGCGGTGGTGCAGGCGTGGTGCCGCAAGAGGCGCCGCGTCAGTGGCGGTGGGCCGAGCCGCGGCGCCTCAGCGCGACGACGGTCCCTGCCGCGGCGGCCAGGAACAGGGCCGCGCCCGCGCCGAGTTCCGCGGCGTCCATCCCGGCGACGCTGCCGCCGAGCCCGCCCCGCACGCCGCGCGCCGCCGCCGACTCGGCGGGCGCCGTGGCGGTTCCGGTGCGCGGCGCGGCCGGCCGCTCGGCAGAGGTGGAGCTGGTCGTCGGCGTGGCCGTGCCGCCGGCGATGGTGAGGTCGGCGGAGCCGTTCTCGCCGTTGCAGGTGAACGTCACGGAGTAGACGGCTCCGCGGCGGGCGTCGCGGTCGACGGTCACGCGCGCCGTGCTGCCCCGGGCGATGCTCACGGTGTCGAAGACCCCGGAGGAGACGGTCGCGAAGGCGGCGTCGCAGCCGGTGACGGACAGCACCGTCTGGCCGCCCGGGGCGACCGTCGACGGGGTGATGGCGAAGCCGAAGGAAGTGATGGGCTGCGCCTCGGCCGCGATCGCGGCGGGCGCACCGAAGACGCCGAGCGCAAGGACGGCGCCCGCGGCGCCGGCGCCGAGCAGGGCAGTGGCGGAGCTGCGTATCGCACCCATGGAATGGTTCTCCGGATCCCGGGGAGCAGCCGCGGAACGGTTTCCGCCGGCGGTGGGGGATGCATCCCCGATGCCCGCCACGCTAGGCGCGGGCCCGCCTCCCCGCGATCAGGAGCGGGCGAATGGGGCACACTGCTGGGCCGAACCGGGGAGAGCGGGCCCCTCCCCGGTTTGGCGTGGCGCTCAGCCGCCCAGGTCCAGGTGCGGGAACTGCGCGAGGAACGGCTCGGCGGTCGCGGAGATGCCCCGCCCGAACGGGGCGTCGAAGTCCCAGATCAGGAACAGCAGGAACGCGATCAGCGCACTGAACAGGCCCGCCAGCAGCAGCTCCCGGAAGGAGCGGCGGATCTGCAGCATGAAGATCATCCCCACGGTCACCAGCGCCCCGGTGATCAGCCCGAACCACACCACACCGGGCATGGTGGCCCCCGCGCTCAGCCCCCGGGCGCTGCGGGCGTCGTCGACGAGCGCCACCTGGTCCACCAGCGGCTGGTACGCCTGCCCCTCGTGGTCGGTCTGCGGCTCGTAGTCGGTGACGTCCCGGCGGATCCGCTCCAGCAGCTCCCCGCTGCGGTCGGTGACCGTGCCGTGCTCGGCCATCTGCCGCCACTCGGTGTCCACCACGTACGTCACGTACGCGTCGACACCGGCCCGGATCCGGTCGCGGACCTCGGCCGGGTAGACCTGGGAGCGGACGCTGATCTCGTGCAGAGCCTGGGCCTCCTGGCGCACGTACTCCTGGGCCGCTCCCCGGCCCTCCCACACGCCGGCGATCGCCAGGCCGAGCACGATCGCGTAGATCACCCCGATCATCATCGTCATGTACTCGATGACGTCGGGGGTTTCGCTGGGATCGTCGTCCTCGCCGATCCTCCGGTGGTTGAAGAAGGCGATGGCGAGGACGACGGCGCAGGCCGCGGCCATCGCGAGGGTCAGGACGAGCCATTCCGACAAGGGGACTCCCAATCGTGCGCGGGCGGGCCGCGGGCGTGGCGGCGGTGACGGGACCGCGGTGGCGGACGGGGCGGCGGGGGTCAGCGCGGGCGCAGCGCGACGATCGCGAGCACCGCGGGCGCCGCGGTCATGAGGGTGAAGGTCACCGGCGAGATGTGGTGTTCGACCGGTTTCGCGGTCGCGGCGCGGTAAGCGGGCCTCGGTACGGGCTTCTTCGCCGGAGGGGGCGGAGGGAGGACCACGGGGACGGGCGCGGCCTGGGCCCGTGAGGGGGCCGGCGCGGGCTTCGGCGGGGCCGGTTCGGGCGCCTTCGGGACGGCGGCGGGCCTGGGCGGCTCCGGCTTCGGCGGGGCCGGCGGCGGGGGCGGGGGAGTGGGAGTGGGCCGGGGAGCGGGCGGCGGGGTCGGCTTCGGCGGCGGAGTGGGCTTGGGCGGCGGAGTGGGCTTCGGCGTCGGGGCGGGCGTCGGCTTCGGCGGGCACGGCGGGGGAGGCGGCGGGCAGGGGTGGCCGCGGCCGTGCCCGTGGCAGCGGTGGCCCTTCCCCCGCCCCTTGCCGTGGCCGTGGCCGTGGCCGTGCCCGCGGCCGCCGCCCCGGTCCGCTGCGCGGGCCTCGGCATCCGGCGGACCGCCGCCGTGATGTGCGCCACCTCCGGCGGCTCGTGCGGCGCCGCTGCCGGCGACGGCGGTCAGCCTGATGCCGCCCCCGGCGCCGCCGTCGCCGATCGTCGCGTAGGCGCAGCTATCGGCCACGGCCGGCGTGGCGGCCAGGGCCGCCCACAGCAGGGCCGGGAGCACGATCAAACGCCGGGTACGGGCTCTGTTCACCCGGGCAGCATGGGCTCGCGCGCGCCCGCGTACGCGGGGCACAGCCCTGGTTCGCCTGAACGGGTGCTGTTCAGACCATAGAGGTTTGAGCCACGAACCGAACCGATCTGATCACCTCTCGGGCGATTCCCAAAAGGGACGTGTCGGTTTCCGTCATCGGTGGCGCGGGGGGCCCCAGAGGTCTTTGGTGTGTGATGAAGAACGGATCACCAATTTCCGCTTTTGCTCGCCCCCTTGGGCGATGATCAGTACATTCGGCTCGGACAGGTGTCCGACCCCCCGGACGACCGCCACGGACTACGGCTTGGAGACCGAGATGGAGCGCCCCACCTGGGCCCCGCCAGGTATCGACATATCGGTGCCGAGCGTGTCCCGCATCTACGATTACTACCTGGGCGGCTCCCACAATTTCGAGGTGGACCGGCAGGCCGCCCGCCGGGCCATGGAATTCATGCCGGGCCTGCCGAAGATCATGCAGGCGAACAGGGCGTTCATGCGCCGCGCCGTCCGCTACGCCGCCGCCCAGGGCGTGACCCAGTTCCTCGACGTCGGCTCCGGCATCCCCACCTTCGGCAACGTCCACGAGGTCGCCCGGGCCGCCAGCCCCGACGCACGCGTCGTCTACGTCGACCACGACCCCGTCGCGGTCGCGCACAGCCGCGCCGTCCTGGAGGGCGACACGCAGACCGGCGTCGTCTCCGCCGACCTGCGCAAGCCGCAGGACATCCTCGGCGCCGCCGAGGTCGGGCGGCTGCTGGACTTCGAACGCCCCGTGGCCCTGCTCCTCGTCGCCGTCCTGCACTTCCTGGAGGACTCGGACGACCCGTACGGCGCCGTCGCCGAACTCCGCGACGCCCTGCCCCCGGGCAGCCTGCTCGTCCTCACCCACGCCTCGTACGAGGGCATGCCGCTGTCCGAGGAGGTCGCCAGCGGCACGGTCGGCGTCTACCGCGAGATCCGCAACCCGCTGGTCATGCGCACGCGCGACGAGGTCGCCCGATTCTTCGACGGCTTCGAACTGGTCGACCCCGGCGTCGTGTCGATGCCGAACTGGCAGCCCGGCGGCCTCGCGGACCCGCAGGACGGAGACATGCCGGAGGACCCGTACGCCTTCTCCGGCTACGGCGGAGTGGGACGCAAGGCGTGAGAACGACGGCCGCGGTGCCCCCCGGCACACCGACCCCGAAAGACGCGGAGCCCGTGCAGTCCGGCCCCTCACGCGTCCCGCAGCCGTGCCCGCAGGCGGCCCCGCACAGCGGCCTGGACGACCGGATCGCGCGTTTCGCCACGATCTGGGGGCGCGCCATCTTCCCGTTCACGGCGACCTCCCTGACGCGCCCGGAGTTCGAGCAGCACCTGGTGCCGCTGACCCGCACGCTCGCCGAGGCCCTGCACGCCAGGCCGTTCGACGCGGCCGTCGCCCAGCAGGTCGGGGCCGAGCTCGTCGCCGTGCACTGCACCGACCCCGAGGCGCTCGCCGGCACGCTCGGCGTCGTCGAGTCCTACCTCGTCCTGTACTGCGGGCCCGACGGCGTCGGGGCGGAGGGCACCGAGGAGTACCGGTCCCGATGCGCCCGCCTCCAGCACCAGATCGCCGCCGGCTTCGCCCGCGCCCTGCGCGAGCGCACCCTGCGGGAGCAGGAGGCGATCGCCCGCTCCGCGCTCACCGCGCGCATCGACGCCCAGCAGGCCCTGCACGCCAGCGAGGAGCGCTTCCGCGCGGTCTTCGAGGGCGCCGCGGTCGGCATCGGCATCGCCGACCTCGAGGGCAACGTGCTGGAGGTCAACGACGCCCTGCTCCAGATGTTCGGCGGCATGGGCGGCCACGTCCGCGGCCGCAACGTCAGCGAGTGGGGCCACCCCGACGACGCCCCGCAGGTCTGGCGCATGTACGGCGAACTCGTCCGCGGCGAGCGCGAGAGCTACCGCGTGGAGAAGCCGTACTACCGGCACGACGGCACCGTGCTGTGGACCAACCTGACGGTGTCGCTCCTGCGCGACGCCGACGGCCGCCCCCAGTACCAGCTGGCGCTGATGGAGGACACCACCGAACGGCGCCTGCTGAACCTGCGGCTGCGGTACGAGGCCACGCACGACGCCCTGACCGGCCTGCCCAACCGGACACTGTTCTTCGAACGCCTGGAGAAGGCCCTCAGCGGCGGCGGCACCCGCTTCGGCCTGTGCTACCTCGACCTGGACGGCTTCAAGGCGGTCAACGACAGCCTCGGCCACTCGGCGGGAGACCGGCTGCTCGTGGAGGTCGCGGACCGGCTCCAGAGCTGCGCGACAGGCCCCGGCGAGGTCGTCGCCCGGCTCGGCGGCGACGAGTTCGTGGCGCTGACCACCGGCCCGGACACCCAGGAGAAGGTGACGGAGCTCGCCGTCCGCATCCTGTCCGCCCTGTCGGCCCCGATCCGCATCGAGGGCCGGGAGCTGTCCGTCCGCGGCAGCATCGGCATCGTCGAGGGCCCGGCAGGGGAGCGCACCCCGGCGGAGGTGCTGCGCAGCGCGGACATCACCATGTACCGGGCCAAGGCGGCCGGCGGCAGCCGCTTCGAGTTCGCCGACGCGGAGGCCGACGCCCGGGCGATCACCCGCCACGGCCTGACGAACGCCCTCCCCGCGGCCCTCGAACGCGGCGAGTTCTTCATCGAGTACCAGCCGCTCGTCCACATGCACGACGGCACGGTCCGCGGTGCGGAGGCCCTGGTCCGCTGGGAGCACCCGCAGTACGGCGTACTCGGCCCGGACCGCTTCATCCCGCTGGCCGAGCGGACCGGTCTGATCGTGCCGCTGGGCCGCTGGGTGCTGGAGGAGTCCGTCCGGCAGGCCCGCACCTGGCAGCGCGAACACGGCGGCTCGCCGCTTCGGGTCAACGTCAACCTCTCGCCGACCCAGCTCCACCACCCCGGCCTGGTCGCCGACACGGTCGCGGTCCTGGAGAACGCCGGCCTCACCCCGGGCGCCCTGTGCCTGGAGGTCACCGAGTCGGCCCTCATCGGCGCGGACGACGAACTCCTGGAACCGCTGCGCCGCCTCGCCGACCTCGGCGTCGACATCGCCCTCGACGACTTCGGCACGGGCTACTCGAACCTCGCGAACCTGCGCCGCCTCCCGGTGAGCGTGCTGAAGCTGGACCGCTCCTTCACCAAGGGGATGCAGCAGCAGCCCGCCAACCCCGTCGACGTCAAGATCGTCGAGGGCATCGTGTCCCTGGCCCACAGCCTCGAACTCGCCGTCACCGTCGAGGGCGTGGAGACCGGCGCCCAGGCGGCCCAACTCCGTGCACTCGGCTGTGACACCGCGCAGGGCTGGTACTACGCCCGCCCCGGCGCCCCGGACCGCATCCACGCCCTGACCCTCGCCGACGCCATCCCCTCCCCGGGCTGACCCCCCCCGTCCCCAAGCCGGCTCCACCCCTCCCGCCACGGGCTCGCCGGCCTGGACCACGGGCGGGTGCCGCGCCCGTGGTCCGCGGTCCCGCCCCGGCGGCACACCGCGGGCCCGCCCGGCCCACCTGGCTGCCCGGCCTGCCCGGCCCGGCCGCGGGCCGGCTTGCCCGCGACAGCGAGGCCCCGCCCCCCGGAAGTCGGCCGGAGCACGCCCCCCCCAGGGTGCAATCTGGCCGTGGTCGAGGCGATCCGCTCGTCATCAGCCCCGTTGCCGCGCGGCCATGTCCGGCCCGCAGTCAGCACCGCGACCCCGCAGAGGCTCAGTCGGTCGGGCGCCGCGGGGGTACTTGCCACCCCCGACTCCCGGCCGCTCAGGGCGGCATCCAGCGTCTCCTGGGCCGTGCGCATCGCCTCGGCGTACTTCGGCTCGAACATGCGCTCCCAGGCCCGGTCCGGTGCGACCTCCTCCACCCGGCTCACCACCCACCAGATGTTGCCGAACGGATCCCTCACCCGGCCACCGCGATCCCCCCACGCGCTGTCAGCGGCCTCGGTGACCACCTGTGCCCCGTGCGCCACAGCAGCAGCCATCGCGGCGTCCGCATCCGGGACGTAGACCCGGAGCAGCGAGGGCATCACCGGCCAGTCGGGCCGCCGGTCGAAGGCCAGCACCACGGTGTCGCCGACACGGATCTCGCCGTGGCCGATGGTGCCGTCCTCGACCGGCACCCGGGCGAGTTCCTCGCCGTCGAACGCGGCGGTGATGAAGTCGAGCAGTGCGCCGGTGTCGTCGGTGACCACCCACGGTGCAACGCTCGTGTAGCCCTCGGGCGCTGTGTGCCCCATCGGTCTCATCCTCTCGTGCATCCCCTCGTGATGCGACGACCCTATGACGCGAAGAGGACAACTCCTGTCCTGAATAAGTTCTTTGGGACTCCTTCCGCGGGCCGGCTGCCGGCTGCTGCCCCTGCGTGCCGTCGTCTGAAGCGCAGTGCACGCGAAGCGGGCCGCTGGGCCCGCCCCGTGCTGTGCTGGGCTTTGCCGGGCTCGTCGCCGCGCAGCCCCCGCCGGTGAGCCCGGTCGGGCAGCCGGACCCCCGGGTCCGGCCCGTCGGCCGGGGTGAGGGGGCGGGGCGTCAGGCCATGCCGGTCTCCGTGCCGCGGCCTGGAGTGCGGACTGCATGGACCACGCGCTCGTAGCGCTGCGTCGTGTCGGCCACGACCGCTGCTGCCGCGGGGAGGCGTTCCGACTCGTAGGCGTCGAGTACCTCAGCCGTGGCCGGTCCCGTCAGGGCTGCGGCGAGGGTTCGGGCGAGGGCGGCGGCGTCCCGGATGCCGGTGGTGATGCCGAGCCCGCCTGCTATCGGGTGCACGTGCGCCGCGTCCCCGGCGAGGAACGCGCGGCCCCGGCGCATCCGCGCCGCCACCCGCGAGTTGGCCCGCCACGACGACATCCAGGTGGGGTCGGCCAGGCGTATCCCGGGGACCTGTGCGTACCGGTCGAAGAGCCGTTGGAAGCCCTCCAGGGAAGGCGGCAGGGTCCGGCCTTCCTCGTCCTTCTCGGGCGCCGCCTGGAGTTGGAAGGACTCCGTCCCCGGCATGGGGCACAGCAGGATGCCGCCGCCCTCCGCGGTGAACCACTGGTGCCAGAACTCCCTGCTGAGGCCGGGAGCCTGCACGTCGCCGAGGACCATCGCCTCCTCCTCGGAGGTACTCCCCTCGAGCGGGACCCCGAGCAGCCGGCGCGTGGTGCTGCGGCCGCCGTCGCAGCCGGCCAGGTAGGCCGCGTGCACGCTCGTGCCGTCGGCCAGTTCGGCGCGGATGCCCGCCGTCCCCTGGTCGACGGCGACGAGGGCCTCGCTGTGCCCGACGCGCACGCCCAGCTCTGCGAGCCGCTCCCGCAGCGCCTCCTCCACCTGCCACTGCCCCACGAGGATCCCGGCGTCGGAGGGGGAGTCGCCGATGTGCTCGCCGTCGAAGTACTTGCGCAGCACGATCCCGGTCCGCCCGACAGCCCTGATGCGGTCGCCCGCGCCGAGTTCGTCGAGGACCTCCAGAGCCTCCGGCTGAAGCCCCTTGCCGCGCGATTCGCGGTGGGGTGCCGGGCGCCGCTCCAGAACCCGCACCGCGATGCCCCGCCGGGCCAGGTCGCAGGCGAGGGCGAGCCCCGTCGGTCCGGAGCCGACCACCAGGACATCGGTCGCAGCCGTCAGGGTGCTTGTCGTCATGGCTCGTCCTTCCTTCGTCGTGGTCTCCAGGAAAGCGGTCGCTGCGCGAAAAAGCAACCCGGTTACAAAAATTACCCGGTTGCTCAATTCGTGCTAGGGTTGCCCCATGGCGAACACGACCGGTCTGCGTGAGAACAAGAAGCTGCGCACCCGCCGCCACCTGGCGGCCACAGCGCTGGAGCTCTTCCTGGAGCGCGGCTTCGACGAGGTGTCGGTGGCCGACGTCGCGGCGGCGGCCGAGGTGTCCAAGCCGACCCTGTTCCGGTACTTCCCGAGCAAGGAGGACCTGGTCCTCGACCGGTTCGCCGACCATCAGGGCGAGGCGGCGCGCATCGTGCGCGACAGACCCGCCGGGCAGACACCCGTTGCGGCGGTGCGCGGTCATTTCCTGGACGCCCTCGCCGCAGGCGACCCGATCACCGGCCTGTGTGACCACCCGGAGGTCGTCGCCTACCAGCGGCTGCTCTACAGCACGGCCAGTCTGGAGGCGCGCCTGGGCCACTACACCTCGCGGGAGGTGGAGCTGCTGGCCGCCGCACTGGAGGCGGAGTCCGTCGCGCCGCTGGCCGCGCGACTGGCCGCGACGCACCTGGTCACCGTCCGGCATGAACTCGGCCGTGAGAACTGGCGGCGGATATCCGCCGGCCAGAGCGCGGCCGAGGCGCAGCCGGCCGCCGTGGACGATGCCGAGGCCGCATTCGCCATGCTCGCCGACGGGCTGGACGCCGCCCTGCCCGTGCGCCGCTCCTGACCCGCCGGCAGCCCGCCGGGGCGTCCGCACGGCAGGCGGTCCGCAGCCGGCGCCTCAGCGCTGCAGCAGGATGCGCTTCAGTTCGCGGGCCGCCCTGGGCGGTGCGACGTCCGTCCGGTGCGCGAGGGCGATCGTGCGGCGCAGCGGGGCGCCCTCCAGCGGCGTGCTGCGCAGGCCCGGCGCAGCGTTCCCGGTGACCATCGCCGGGACGACGGCCACGCCGAGCCCCGCGCGCACGAAGCCGAGTACCGCGTCCATCTCACCGCCCTCCACGGTGAACACCGGCTCGAACCCCTCCGCCCGGCATGCCGCGACCGTGAGGTCCCGCAGGTCGTAGCCGTGGCGGAACATCACCATCGGCTCGTGCCGCAGCGCCGACACCGTCAGCGGCCCACCCCCGCCGGGCGGCGGCAGCCGCTCCGACGACACCACCACCAGGTCCTCGGTCAGCAGCTCCACGGTGTCCAGCGCGGGCGCCGACGGCGGCAGCGGCAGCGCGATCAGTGCAAGGTCCAGGGCGCCGCGCGCCAACTCCCTGACCAGGTCCAGGGAGCCGCTCTCCTCGATCAGCAGCTCGATCCCCGGATGCGCGGCGTGGAAGACGCGCAGCACCTCCGGCAGCAGGCCCGTGCACACGCTCGGGGTCGCGCCCAGCCGAACCCGCCCCCGCCGCAGCTGCGCCAGCTCCTGCACCTCCAGGCGCGCCGTCTCCGCGTCGGCGAGAATCCGCCGCGCCAGCGGAAGCAGCGCCTCACCCGCGTCCGTCAGCGCGATGTTGCCCCGCGCCCGGCTGAACAGCTCCGCACCGAGCTCCCGCTCCAGCGCCTTGATCTGCTGCGACAGCGACGGCTGCGCGACGTGCACCCGCTCCGCGGCCCGGGTGAAGTGCCGTGTCTCGGCCACCGCCACGAAGTAGAGAAGCTGCTGGAACTGCATGACCCCAGGCTACTCCTTCATAGGAGGTACCTATCGAGATCAGCGACATCATGTCTTGGACCTCTCAGGGGTCGGTTCCTTACCGTCGAGGGCATGGCTCTGGCAACGCGGACGGGCCGACGGCCGTCCACCACGCGCACGCTCTGGGACTCCGCCGTCGGCAAGAAGGCCGTGATGGCGGTATCCGGGCTGATCATGCTCGGCTTCCTGGTCGTCCACATGATGGGCAACCTCAAGATCTTTTTCGGCCCTCAGGAGTTCAACGCGTACGGGCACTGGCTGCGCCACATCGGTGAACCGTTCCTGCACAGCCACTGGGCCCTCTGGGCCGTCCGCGTCGTCCTCCTCGCCGCCGTCGCCGCGCACGCCGTGTCGGCGTACCAGCTCAGCCGCCGCGACATCAGGGCCCGCCCCGTCGCCTACGCCCACAAGCGCCGCCGCGCCGGCTACGCAACCCGCACCATGCGCTGGGGCGGCGTCATCCTCGGCCTGTTCATCGTCTGGCACATCCTCGACCTCACCACCCTCACCGTCAACGAACGCGCCTGGGCCGGCCACCCCTACGAGAACGTCCTCGCCACCTTCTCCACCTGGTACGGCAACACCCTCTACATCACCGCCATGGCAGCCCTCGGCCTGCACATCCGGCACGGCTTCCGGAGCGCCGCCCACACCCTCGGCGCCGGCAGCGCCCGCCGCGACCGCACCCTGAAAGTCCTCGCCAACGCCCTCGCCCTCCTCCTCTTCGCCGGCTTCGTCTCCGTCCCGGTCGGCGTCATGACCGGAGTGGTGAAGTGACCGTGCACCCCACCGACCACGGAACCGCCACCATGAGCGACACCTACGCGCACTACACCACCGGCGAGCCCCTCGCCGACACCAAGGCCCCCGCGGGCCCCATCGCCGACCGGTGGGACCGCCGCCGCTTCGAGGCCCGCCTCGTCAACCCGGCCAACCGCCGCAAGCAGACCGTCATCGTCGTCGGCACCGGGCTCGCCGGCGGCGCCGCCGGCGCCACCCTCGCCGAACAGGGCTACCGCGTCGTCCAGTTCTGCTACTCCGACTCCCCGCGCCGCGCCCACTCCATCGCCGCCCAGGGCGGCATCAACGCCGCGAAGAACTACCGCAACGACGGCGACTCCGTCCACCGCCTCTTCTACGACACCGTCAAGGGCGGCGACTTCCGCGCCCGCGAGTCGAACGTCCACCGGCTCGCCCAGATCTCCGTCGAGATCATCGACCAGTGCGTCGCCCAGGGCGTCCCCTTCGCCCGCGAGTACGGCGGACTCCTCGACACCCGCTCCTTCGGCGGCGTCCAGGTCTCCCGCACCTTCTACGCCCGCGGCCAGACCGGCCAGCAGCTCCTCCTCGGCGCCTACCAGGCCCTCTCCCGGCAGATCGCCGCCGGCGGCGTCGAGATGCACGCCCGCACCGAGATGCTCGACCTCGTCGTCGCCGACGGCCGGGCCCGCGGCATCGTCGCCCGCGACCTCGTCACCGGCGAGATCACCACCCACTTCGCGGACGCCGTCGTCCTCGCGACCGGCGGCTACGGCAACGTCTTCTACCTCTCCACCAATGCCATGAACTCCAACGCGACCGCCGTCTGGCGGGCGCACCGGCGCGGCGCCTACTTCGCGAACCCCTGCTTCACCCAGATCCACCCCACCTGCATCCCGCGCACCGGCGACCACCAGTCCAAGCTCACTCTGATGAGCGAGTCCCTCCGCAACGACGGCCGCATCTGGGTCCCCAAGGCCAAGGGCGACACCCGCCCGCCCGCCCGGATCCCCGAAGCGGAGCGCGACTACTACCTGGAGCGGATCTACCCCTCCTTCGGCAACCTCGTCCCCCGCGACATCGCCTCCCGCGCCGCCAAGAACGTCTGCGACGAGGGCCGCGGCGTCGGCCCCGGCGGCCAGGGCGTCTACCTCGACTTCGCCGACGCCATCCGCCGCCTGGGCCGCGACCGCGTCGCCGAGAGGTACGGCAACCTCTTCGAGATGTACGAGCGGATCACCGCCGAGAACCCGTACGAGGTCCCCATGCGGATCTACCCCGCCGTGCACTACACGATGGGCGGACTGTGGGTCGACTACGACCTCCAGACCACCGTCCCCGGGCTCTTCGCGATCGGCGAGGCCAACTTTTCCGACCACGGCGCCAACCGGCTCGGCGCCTCCGCCCTCATGCAGGGCCTCGCCGACGGCTACTTCGTCCTCCCCGCCACCATCAGCGACTACCTCGCCCGCCACCCCGCCCAGGAGCCCGTCGACGACACCCACCCCGACGCCGCGGCCTCCCTCCGCGAGACCCGCGACCGCCTCGACCGGCTCCTGAACGCCGACGGCGACCGCACCCCCGACTCCTTCCACCGCGAGATCGGCGAGCTCATGTGGGAGCACTGCGGAATGGCCCGCAACGACGCCGGCCTGCGCACGGCGCTGGCCCGCATCCCGCAGATCCGCGACGAGTTCTGGCGGCGCGTCAAGGTCCCCGGCAGCGGCGCCCAGCTCAACCAGTCCCTGGAGAAGGCCAACCGGATCGTCGACTACCTGGAACTCGCCGAGCTGATGTGCCTCGACGCCCTCCACCGCACCGAATCCTGCGGCGGCCACTTCCGCGAGGAGTCCCAGACCCCCGACGGCGAGGCGGCCCGCCGCGACGAGGAGTTCGGGTACGCCGCCGCCTGGCAGTTCCGCGGCACCGGCAGACCACCCGTCCTGCACAGGGAAGACCTCGTCTTCGAGTACGTCCACCCCACCCAGCGGAGCTACGCATGAAGCTCAACCTGCGCGTCTGGCGCCAGCAGACCCCCGACGCCCCCGGCGCCATGGTCACCTACGAGGTCGACGGCATCTCGCGCGACATGTCCTTCCTCGAAATGCTCGACACCCTCAACGAGGACCTCACCCTGCGCGGCGAGGAACCCGTCGCCTTCGACCACGACTGCCGCGAGGGCATCTGCGGCGCCTGCAGCCTCGTCATCAACGGCGATGCCCACGGCCCCGAACGCACCACCGCCTGCCAGCTCCACATGCGCTCCTTCCGCGACGGCGACACCATCGACGTCGAACCCTGGCGCGCGGCCGCGTTCCCCGTCGTCAAGGACCTCGTCGTGGACCGCAGCGCCTTCGACCGGATCATCCAGGCCGGCGGCTACATCACCGCGCCCACCGGCTCCGCGCCCGAGGCGCACGCCACCGCCGTGCCCAAGCCCGACGCCGACCGCGCCTTCGAGCACGCCGAGTGCATCGGCTGCGGCGCCTGCGTCGCCGCCTGCCCCAACGGCTCCGCCATGCTCTTCACCTCCGCCAAGGTCAACCACCTCGGCGCGCTCCCGCAGGGCTCGCCCGAACGGGAGACCCGGGTGCTCGACATGGTCGCCGCGATGGACGCCGAGGGCTTCGGAGGCTGCACGCTGACAGGCGAGTGCGCCACCGCCTGCCCGAAGGGCATCCCGCTGCCGTCGATCGCCGCCATGAACCGCGAATGGCTCCGCGCCCTCCGCAAGGGCGCCGCCGCCCGCGACTGACACCCGGCCGCCCCGCCGCCCCCGCCGTGTGCTCCGCCGGTCGGCCGATCCGATCGGCCGACCGGGCGCTCGTACCGCGTACGAGACGTGCCGCGCCCGCCGGAACACGGCCGCGTCGGCGACAGTGGACCCCATGCCACAAGCCCCCGCCGGAGCCGGACCGGGCCCCCGACGCCGCACGGTGCTGGCCGCCGCCCTCGCCCCGCTCGCCGCGGCCGGATGCTCCGCCGCGGAGCCCGCCCCGGTCCCGGCGCACGGCCCCGCGGGCGCCCCGCGCGACGCCGTGGTCATGCTGATCCGGCATGCCGAGAAGCCCTACCCCGGCGACACCGGCGAGGACGCGGACGGCAACGAGGACCCCGGCTTCCTCGCCGGACGCGGCCTGCGCAGGGCCGAGGAGCTCCCCGGGCTGTTCGCCCCCGCCCGCGGCTCGTCCCTGCTGCCCCGCCCCGCCGCCGTGTTCGCCGCGGGCGGGGCGGGCGCCCCCGCCCGCTGCCGGCTGACCGTCGAACCGCTGGCCGCGGCCCTGCACATCCCCGTGCGCACCCGGTTCGCCGTCGGCGCCGAAGCGGCCCTCGCCCGCGCCGCCCTCGCCGCGCCGCAGCCCGTCCTCGTCTGCTGGGAGCACCACGGCGTCCCCCGCCTCGTCCGCGCCCTCGGCGCCGACCGGCTGCCGGGCGTGCCCGCCGCCTGGCCGGACCGCTACGACGTGGTGTGGGCGTTCACCCGCCGGAGCGGCCGCTGGACGTTCCGCGAGGTGCCGCAGCACCTGCTGCCCGGCGACGCCTGACCCGCCCGCCGCCCGCCGCCCGCCGCCTGCCGTCCCACCGCCCGAGCCCCGCCTGACGCAGGTACGCCCGCGCCCCGCCGACTCCCCCCGGCTCAGTCCAGCCCCAGCGCCCTCGCCAGATGCCCCGCCGTCCGCCCGAGCCCGCCCCGCGCAACCTGCTCCGGCGTGCCCGCGGCGACGATCCGGCCGCCGTCCGCGCCGCCGCCCGGCCCCAGGTCGACCACCCAGTCCGCGCCCGCCACCACGTCCATGTCGTGCTCGACCACCACCACCGTGTGGCCGGCGTCCACCAGCCCGTGCAACTGCCGTACCAGCACCTCCACGTCGGCCGGGTGCAGCCCCGTCGTCGGCTCGTCCAGCACGTACAGCGTGTGCTCGCGCCGCAGCCGCTGGAGCTCCGCCGCCAGCTTGATCCGCTGCGCCTCGCCGCCCGAAAGCTCCGTGGCCGGCTGACCCAGCCGCAGGTAGCCCAGCCCGATCTCCTCCAGCGCCCGCAGACTCCGCGCCGCCGCCGGGACCTCCGCGAAGAACTCCGCTGCCGCCTCCACCGTCAGCCCGAGCACCTCCGCGATGCTCAGCCCCCCGTGGCGGACCTGCAGCGTCTCGGCGCTGTACCGCGCCCCCGCGCACTCCGGGCACGGCGCGTACGTACGGGGCAGGAACAGCAGCTCCACGGAGACGAAGCCCTCGCCCTGGCAGGTGTCGCACCGGCCGCCCGGCACGTTGAACGAGAACCGGCCCGCCTTCCAGACGCGGGCCCGCGCCTCGCCGGTCGCCGCGAACAGCCGGCGCACCACGTCGAACAGCCCCGTGTACGTCGCCAGGTTGGACCGCGGCGTGCGCCCGATCGGCTTCTGGTCCACCTCCACCAGCCGCCGCACCGGGAACCCCGGGTCCGCGGCGAGCCGCTCGCCCGCCTCCCGCGCCAGCACCTGCCCCACCAGCGTGGACTTCCCCGACCCCGACACACCCGTCACGGCCGTGAACACCCCGAGCGGGAACTCCGCGTCGACGTCCCGCAGGTTGTGCCGCCGCGCCCCGGACACCCGTACCGCCCCGGCCGCCTCCCGCACCGCCCGCCGCGGCCGCCCCGCCGCTGCCACCGCCCCCGGCGCCGCGAACAGGTGCCGCGCCGTCGCCGACTGCGCCACACCGGCCAGCTCCGCGGGCGGGCCGCTGTGCAGGACCCGCCCGCCGTGCTCGCCCGCCCGCGGGCCCACGTCCACGACCCAGTCCGCATGCCGCACCACATCCAGGTGGTGCTCCACCACGAACACCGTGTTCCCGGCCGCCTTCAGCCGGTCCAGCACGCCCAGGAGCGCCTCCGTGTCGGCCGGGTGCAGGCCGGCCGACGGCTCGTCCAGCACGTACACCACCCCGAACAGCCCCGACCTCAGCTGCGTCGCCAGCCGCAGCCGCTGCAACTCGCCCGCCGACAGCGTCGACGCCGTCCGGTCCAGGCTCAGATAGCCCAGCCCCAGCTCGACGACCGGCGCGATCCGGGCCCGCAGGTCGGCGGCGAGCACCCGCGCCGCCTCCCCGTCCGGCGGCGTCCGCGCCAGCAGCCCGTCCAGGCCCGTCAGCGGCAGCGCCGCCACCTCCGCGATGGTGTGCCCCGCGTACGTCACGGCGAGCGCCTCGGGACGCAGCCGCCGCCCCGCACACACCGGACACGGCGCGTCGGTGAGGAACCTCTCCGCGCGGGCCCGCAGGGTGGCGCTGCGGCTCTCCGCGAACGTCTTCATCACCCACCGGTGCGCGCTCGTGTACGTCCCCCGGTAGGGGCGCTGGATCCGCTCCGGGTCGCGTACCGGGTGCACGGTGACGACCGGCTGCTCCTCGGTGAACAGGATCCACTCGCGGTCCTCCGCGGGCAGCTCCCGCCACGGCGCGTCCACGTCGTGGCCGAGCGCCTCCAGGATGTCCCGCAGGTTCTTGCCCTGCCAGGCTCCGGGCCAGGCGGCGATCGCGCCCTCGCGGACCGACAGGCCCGGATCGGGGACGAGCAGCTCCTCGGTGGTGCGGTGGATGCTGCCCAGTCCGTGGCACGAAGGGCACGCCCCGGCCGCGGTGTTGGGGGAGAAGGCGTCGGAGTCGAGCCGCCCGGCGCCCTCCGGGTAGGTGCCGGCGCGGGAGAACAGCATGCGCAGCGAGTTGGAGAGCAGGGTCACCGTGCCCACGGAGGAGCGCGAGCCGGGCGTGGAGCGCCGCTGCTCCAGCGACACCGCCGGCGGCAGGCCGGTGACCGAGTCCACTGCGGGCGCGCCGACCTGGTGGATGAGGCGCCGCGCGTACGGGGCGACCGACTCGAAGTAGCGGCGCTGTGCCTCGGCGTAGAGCGTGCCGAAGGCGAGGGAGCTCTTCCCTGAGCCGGAGACGCCGGTGAAGACGGTCAGGGCGTCGCGGGGGATGTCCACGTCGACGCCGCGCAGGTTGTGCTCGCGGGCTCCGCGGACGCGTACGAACGGGTCGAGGGCGGCGGCCGGCGCCGGGCTCTCGTCGGACTGGTGCATTCGCCCCACTTTACGGGCGCCTCAGGGTCGTTGTTCAGCGGCCGGCGCGCTTGGCGGCTGCGGTTGCGGCGGCGCGGGGGCTCCGCCGGTGAAGCGCGTGACCAAGGGCCCGGCGATGGCCAGGAGGAAGACGTAGGCGGCGACCAGGGGGCCGAGCCTGTCGTCGTGTACACCTGCCAGGGCGATGATGACGATGGAGAACTCGCCGCGGGCGATGAGGGCCGTCCCGGCCCGCAGCCGGCCCTGCGCTCCCGCCCCGTCCCGCGAAGCGGCGTACCAGCCGGCGGCCACCTTCGTGGCTGCCGTGACCGCGGCCAGCGCGAGCGCGGGAGGCAGCACGGACAGCAGGGTGCCGGGCCTGATCGACAGCCCGATGGCCAGGAAGAACACCGCCGCGAACAGGTCACGCAGCGGACCGACCACCGCCCGGGTCCGGTCCGCGGCCTCGCCGGTGAGCGCGAGCCCGACGAGAAAGGCGCCGACCGCGGCGGAGATGTGCACCGTCTCGGCCAGCGCCGCCACGATCAGCGTGATGCCCAGGACGCGCAGGAGCACCTGCTCCGCGTCCGGGTTGACCACCAGCCGCCCCAGGTGGTGGCCCCACCAGTAGGAGGCGGCGAAGGCGGCGCCCACCGCGCCCACGGCGACGAGCGCACCCGCCAGCGCCTGCTGCCAGGTGCCACCGGAGACCACGACGGCCAGCACGGGCAGATAGGCGGCCATCGCGAAGTCCTCCAGCACCAGGACGGACAGGACGGCCGGGGTCTCCCGGTTGCCCAGGCGCCTCAGGTCGTCCAGCAGCCGGGCGATGATGCCGGACGAGGAGATGTAGGTGACGCCCGCGAGGGCGAGGATGCCTGCGGCGTCCCATCCGAGCAGCCATCCGGCGACGGCTCCGGGCACCGCGTTCAGCACGAGGTCGACGCCGGCGGACGGCATGTGGCGGCGCAGGCTGACGGTGAACTCGGGGACGGTGAACTCCAGGCCCAGGGCCAGCAGCAACAGCACCAGCCCGATGGACGCCCCGGTCCCGACGAACTCGTCGGCGGCCGGGACCGGGGCGATTCCCCCCTCGCCCAGAGCCAGTCCGGCCAGGAGGTACAGGGGTACGGGGGACAGTGCGAAGCGCCGCGCCAGGGCGCACAGCAGGCTCAACGCCGCCAGAATCAATCCGAGTTCCAGCAGCAGCGCGACCGGGGTGTGCACCGGATCAACCCCGGACGATCTCTTCCACGCCGGCGATGCCGTCATGGGTGCCGATCACCACCAGGACGTCCCCGGCGCGCAGGACCTCGCCGGGACCCGGTGAGGCGATCACCTCCTCGCCCCGGACGATCGCCACGATCGACGAACCGGTACGGGTGCGCGCCCTGGTGTCGCCCAGCGGACGCCCGTCGAACGGGGTGCCGGGCAGCACCTCGACCTGCCCTGCGCTGAGCCCGGGAACCTCTCGGGTGAGGTCGGCGAAGCGTTCGGCGATCCGCGGCGCGCCCAGGATCTCGGCGAGGGTGTCCGCCTCCTCTCCGGTGAGCCGCAACACGGGCCTGGCCTGGTCGAGGTTGTCGGCCGCGTACACCACCAGTTCGAAACCGCCCGACCGGAGGGCCACCACGCCGATCCGGTCGCCGTCCTGGCTGGTGAACTCGTAACGCAGCCCCACACCGGGGAGAAGCACCTCGTTCACGTCCATGCGCGCATCATCGCGCCGCACGCGGCCTGGCGCGCACGTGACGCGCGGGAGGCCCGCGATGGCCGAGACTACTGCCATGCATACGACAAGCAGAACGCGTGCCGTCGCAGGTCCGGGCAGTGGGCGGGCCGTATGAGCGACCGGGCGAACCGCCGGCCGCTGGCCGTCTTCGACATCGACAACACGCTGGCCGACACCGGCCACCGCCAGCACTTCCTGGAGCGCCGGCCGCGGGACTGGGACGGGTTCTTCGGTGCGGCGCCGGCCGATCCGCCGCTGGCGCGCGGGGTGGCGCTGGCGGTCGAGCGCGCAGCCGACTGCGAGATCGTGTACCTGACGGGCCGCCCGGAGCGGTGCCGCGCCGACACGGAGGCGTGGCTGGAGCGGCACGGGCTGCCGCAGGGGCGGGTGTGGATGCGCGGTGACCGGGACCGGCGGCCGGCGCGGCTGACCAAGCTGGACATCCTGCGCCGCCTGGCGCGGAGCCGGGAGGTGCGGGTGCTCGTGGACGACGACGAACTGGTGTGCCAGGCCGCGCGCGCCGAGGGGTTCCCGGTGGTGTCTGCGAACTGGGCGGCGGAGGCGCCGGAGCTGAAGTCCGCCCAGGAGGGCGAGGGCCGCACCTGAGACGGCGGCGGGGCGGCGGGCGCGCCGGGCCCCCGGGGGAGCCGCCCCCCGGAGCCCGGCGCGTGCGTCATTCCTCCTCGTCGAGCCGGAAGCCCACCTTGAGTCCCACCTGGTAGTGGGCGATCTCGCCGTTCTCCAGGTGTCCGCGCATCTGCGTCACCTCGAACCAGTCGAGGTTGCGCAGCGTCTGGTTCGCTCGGGCGATCCCGTTGCGGATGGCCTGATCGATGCCCTCGGTGGACGTGCCGACGATTTCGGTCACCCGGTACGTGTGGTTGGACATGGAGGTCTCCCGACGGTGGGGGCTTCGTCGCCTTCTACGGTGCCCCAGTACGTCCCGTATCGCGAGCTCTGTCGGATCAATTCCACGGCGAATACCCTTGACCGGCCCATTGGTCTATGCCAATTTCAAGCCATCTCGGATTTCCCCCCAGAAGGTGACCCCTCGTGAAGATGCGCTTCCTCGCCGTGTGCACCGCCGTCGCTGCCGCGGCCGCCCTGACCGGATGCAGCGGCGCGGGCGGCGCGTCCGCGGGACCGGACAAGGTGACGCTCTGGCTCATGAAGGGCAGCGCCTCCGACGAGTTCGTCGACCGCTTCACCGCCTCCTTCGAGCAGGAGCACCCCGGCGTCGACCTGGACGTCCGCATCCAGGAGTGGACCGGGATCGGCGAGAAGGTCGACGGCGTCCTCTCGGGCCGCGGAGGCGAGAGCGCCGACCTCATCGAGGTCGGCAACACCCAGGTCGCCCGCTACATCGAGACCGGAGGCCTCTCCGAACTCACCCTCGACGGCATGCGCAGGTGGGGCAACCAGGACTGGCTCGACGGCCTCGCCGACCCGAGCAGCATCGGCGGGGCCCAGTACGGCGTCCCCTGGTACGCCGCCAACCGCGTCGTGATCTACCACAAGGACCTCTTCGCGGACGCCGGCATCAAGACGCCGCCCCGCAACCGCCAGGAGTGGATCCAGGCCACCCAGAAGCTCGACAAGGGCGACCAGCAGGGCATCTACCTCGCCGGGCAGAACTGGTACGTCCTCTCCGGCTTCGTCTGGGACGAGGGCGGCGACCTCGCCGTCCAGAACAACGGCACCTGGGAGGGCACCCTCCACGACGACAAGGCCCTGGCCGGCATGGAGTTCTACAAGCAGCTCCAGGCCCTCGGCGACGGCCCCAAGGGCGCCGACGAGGAAACGCCCCCGCAGGCCGAGGTCTTCGCCCGCGGCAAGGTCGCCCAGATCATCGGCCCGCCCAGCCAGGCCGCCGCCATCGAGGCCGCCAACCCCGCCCTCAAGGGCAAGCTCGGCTTCTTCCCCATCCCGGGCAAGACCTCCGACAAGCCCGGCGCCGTCTTCACCGGCGGCTCCGTCCTGATCATCCCGGAGAAGGCCCGGCAGCGCGACCGCGCCATCGACGTCATCACCGCCCTGGTCAGCGAGAAGTGGCAGACCGAACTCGCCCGGACCATGAGCTACGTGCCCAACAAGACCACCCTCGCCCACGTCGTCGCCGACAACGAGGGGGCCGCCACCATGGCCGTCGGTGCCGCCCACGGCCGGGCCACCCCCAAGTCCGCACGCTGGGCCGAGGTCGAGGCCGAGAACCCGATCAAGCCGTACATGACGGCCGTCCTCACCGGCCAGGACCCCCGCAAGGCCGCCCGCACCGCCTCCGAGTCCATCACCACCGTCCTGAACAGCGAACGCTGAGCCGCCGAGTTCAGAGTCCGCACACCCGGCGGCCGCGAAGCGGTCACGCCGAATCCAGCCGGCCACGGAAGAAGTAGAGGAGCCGGGTCGCCACGCCTGCGGCCCGCGCTCCGTGCCCGGACCTGGAGCCGCCATGACCATCGCCCCCCTGTCCCCGAGCGCCGCCCCCGCAGCCCCTGCCTCCTCCCGCAGGCCCGCCGCCGTCCGCGGCACCGCCCCGGCCGCCGCCCCCGCCCCCCGGTACGCGGTACGCCTCGCCCGCGACGAGGACGAGGTGCGCGCGGCCCAGCGGCTGCGCCACGACGTCTTCGCCGGAGAGCTCGGCGCCCGACTCGACGGACCCGAGCCCGGCATCGACTCCGACGCCTTCGACGCCTACTGCGACCACCTCGTCGTCGTGGAGGAGGAGACCGGACAGGTCGTCGCCACCTACCGGCTGCTGCCCCCCGAACGCGCCGCCGTCGCCGGACGCCTCTACTCCGAAAGCGAGTTCGACCTCTCGGCCCTCGCCCCCATCCGCCCCGACCTCGTCGAGGCCGGCCGCTCCTGCGTCCACCCCGACCACCGCAACGGCGCCGCCATCGGCCTGATCTGGGCGGGGCTCGCCCGCTACATGGACCGCTGCGGCCACAACTGGATCGCCGGCTGCTGCTCCATACCGCTCTCCGACGGCGGCGTACTCGCCGCCGCCACCCGCGAGAACGTCCTGCCCCGCAACCTCGCCCCCGCCGAGTACCGCGTCACCCCCCGCCACCCCTGGAACCCCTCCGGCACGGCGTTCCCCGACCGCACGCCGCTGCCGCCGCTGCTGCGCGGCTACCTGCGCCTGGGCGCCTGGGTCTGCGGCGAACCCGCCCTCGACGCCGCGTTCGGCTGCGCCGACCTGTACGTCCTGCTCTCCCTGCGGCGCACCAACCCCCGCTACCTCCGGCACTTCCTCTCGCTCGCCCCCTCGGCATGAACGCCTGGCTGCCCGCCTCGCCCTGCACACCGCCGGCCTGCGCACGCCACGGCGGGCCCGCCGCAGGCATCCCGCGCGCCCTGCTGCGGCTCGCCGCCGCCCTCGCCCTGCTCCTCGTCGCGGTCGGCGCCGCACCGCCTGTCCGGCTGCTGCCCCGCAGGCCCCGCCACGCCCTGGCCCGCGCCTGGTCGACCGCCTTCCTGCGGGCCTTCGGCCTGCGTGTACGCGTCCACGGCACACCCGGCCCCGACGGCGCGTGCCTCATCACCCCCAACCACGTCTCCTGGCTCGACATCCCCCTCGTGGCCGCGGCCCTGCCCGGCCGCACACTCGCCAAGAGCGACATCCGCGGCTGGCCCGTACTCGGCCGGATCGCCGCCGGCGCCGGAACCCTCTTCATCGAACGCGACCGGATCCGCGCCCTCCCCGACACCGTTGCCGCACTCGCCCGCGCCCTCCGCGCCGGCGACCGCGTCACCGTCTTCCCCGAGGGAAGCACCTGGTGCGGGCGCGCCGGAGGCACCTTCCGCAGGGCCGCCTTCCAGGCCGCCCTCGACGCCGGCGTCCCCGTACAGCCCGTCCGCCTCGCCTACCTGCTCCCCGACGGCAGCACCGCCGGGGCCTGCGCCTTCGTCGGCGACGACCCGCTCACCGCCTCACTGTGGCGGACGGCCCGCGCACACGGCATCACGGCCGAGATCCGGCTGCTGCCGGAGATCCCGCCGGACCGGCACACCGACCGGCGGGACCTCGCCGCCGCAGCTCAGGACGCCGTACGGCCCCCCGCCGCGGCGGCGCCCGCGGCTCCCACCGCCACCGACAGCGACAGCGCGAACCGGCCCCCGGCGTCCGTCCACCAGCGGGCCGGCTCCAGCCCGGCGGCCGTCAGCTCCCGCCGCACACCCTCCCGGCGGAACTTCGCCGACACCTCCGTCAGGATCTCCTCACCCGCCGCGAACGGCACCAGCATGTCCAGCGACCGGACCTTCACCACCAGATCCGACCGGGCCCGCAGCCGCATCTCGACCCACTCCTCCTCCCGGTTCCACACCGCGACGTGCTCGAACTCGCCGAGCGGGAAGTCCGCGTCCAACTCCCGGTTGACCACCGCCAGCACGTTCCGGTTGAACTCGGCCGTCACCCCCTGAGCGTCGTCGTACGCCGCCACCAGCACGTCCTCGCCCTTCACGAGGTCCGTCCCCATCAGCAGCGCGTCCCCCGGCTCCAGCACCGCCCGCACCGACGCCAGGAACCGCGCCCGCTCCGCCGGCAACAGGTTGCCGATCGTCCCCCCGAGGAAGGCCACCAGCCGCGGACCAGGCGACTCCGGCAGCCGCAGCGGCTTCGTGAAATCCGCCACCAGCGCGTGCACCCGCAGTCCCGGATGCTCGTCCAACAGCGTCCGGGCCGCACCCTCCAGGGCGCTCTCGCTCACGTCCACCGGCACGTACGCCTCCAGGGCGGGCATCGCCCCGATCAGGTGCCGGGTCTTCTCCGAGGACCCCGAACCCAGCTCCACCAGGGTCCGGGCCCCGCTCGCGTCCGCGATCTCCGCCGCCCGCTCGCGCAGGATCTCCGCCTCGGCGCGCGTCGGGTAGTACTCGGGCAGGCGGGTGATCTCCTCGAACAGCGCGCTGCCGCGGGCATCGTAGAACCACTTGGGCGGCAGCGCCTTCGGCGACTGCGCGAGCCCGTGCAGCACGTCCGCGCGGAGCGCCGCCTCCGCGGCGTTCTCGTCGAGGGTCCGGGTCAACTGGAAGTCACTACTGCTCACTGGACGGTCTCCTTGAGCGGGGTCAGCGCGACCCCCGTACGGTGGGCGGTCAACAGGGTCCGGTCGGGCACCTCGCACCAGCGGGTGTCGTCGTCGTACGGCTCCGACGCCACCACCACGCGGCCCGCGGGCGGATCGGCCAGATACCACAGCGAATCCCCCCAGGCGGTCGCGGCGATCGACGTGCCGTCGGTCAGCAGCAGGTTCAGGCGGGAGCCCGGCGCGGCCCCCGCCACCTCCCGCACCGGCTCCGCGAGTGCCGTCCCCAGGTCGTCTCCGCGCTGCAGCCGGTGCAGCACGAGCGCCCACACCAGCGCGGAGTCGGTCGCCGCGGGCAGCGACAGCAGCCGGGACGGCGGCAGTTCGGCGGCGAGCCCAGCCACCGACAGCGGCCAGCCCCGCACCGCCCCGTTGTGGCTGAACAGCCACGGGCCCGCCGTGAACGGCGCGGCCGCCGCCTCCCCCTCCGCCCCCGCCAGGGTCGCGTCCCGTACGGCGGCCAGCGCGGCCTCCGCCCGGACGACCCTGGCCAGGTCGGCGAAGGTCAGGTCGCCCCAGATCGGGCCCGCCCGCCGGTACCGGGCCGGCGCCGGGTCCCCCTCCGCGTACCAGCCCACCCCGAACCCGTCGGCGTTGACCGTCCCGTGCCGCTGCCTTCGCGGCCGCCACGACTGCACCACGAGCGAATGCTCCGGGTCGCTGAACACCCGGCCCAGGGCCGTCCGCGGCCCCAGATACGCGATATGGCGGCACATCAGGCATCCCTCGCCGTCCGGAACCCGGAGAAGATCTGCCGGCGCACCGGCAGGTCCCAGTTGCGGAACGTGCCCCGGCAGGCCACCGGGTCCACCGCGAAGGAACCGCCCCGCAGCACCTTGTGCTCCGGGCCGAAGAACACCTCCGAGTACTCCCGGTACGGGAACGCCCGGAACCCCGGGTACGGCAGGAAGTCCGACGACGTCCACTCCCACACGTCGCCGATCAGCTGCCGCACCCCCAGCGGCGACGCCCCCGCCGGGTAGCTGCCCGCCGGAGCCGGCCGCAGGTGCCGCTGGCCCAGGTTGGCGTGCACCTCCGTCGGGTCCTCGTCACCCCACGGGTAGCGCCTGGAGCGGCCCGTCGCCGGATCGTGGCGGGCGGCCTTCTCCCACTCCGCCTCCGTCGGCAGCCGCCGCCCCGCCCAGCGGGCGTACGCGTCCGCCTCGTACCAGCTGACGTGCAGCACGGGCTCCGCGTCCGGCACCGGCTCCGTCACACCGAACCGGCGCCGCAGCCACTGGCCCGCCTCCCGGCGCCAGAACAGCGGCGCGCCGATGGCGTGCCGCCGGATCTGCTCCCAGCCCTCCGGAGCCCACCAGCGCTCGTCCCCATAGCCGCCGTCCTCGATGAACGCCCGGTACGCCGCGTTCGTCACCGGCACCGTGTCGATCCAGAACGCCGCGGTCTCCCGGACGTGCGCCGGCCGCTCGTTGTCCAGAGACCACGGCTCCGCCGACGTGCCCATCGTGAACGGCCCGCCCGGAACCAGCACCTCCGCCGCCGCGGGCGGCGGGCCCGCCGGCGGATCCGGGTCCGGCGCCGCCAGCACCGCCTCCCCGCGCCGCAGCTGGTGCGTGATCAGCATCGTCTCGTCGTGCTGCTGCTCGTGCTGCGCGATCATCCCGAACACGTAGCCGCCGTCGAGAAGCGCCGACCCCTCCAACGGGGCGCCCTCCAACAGGTCGAAGACCCGCCCGCGGACCTCCGCCGCGTACCGGCGGGCCTCCGCAGGCCCCAGCAGCGGCAGCTTCGGCCGCTCCGCCCGCGGATGCTCGAACGCGTCGTACAGCGGGTCGATCTCCGGATGCATCGCCTCACGGCCGCCCACGTTGCGCAGCAGCCACAGCTCCTCCATGTTCCCGATGTGCGCCAGGTCCCACACCAGGGGCGACATCAGCGGCGAGTGCTGGGCAGTCAGGTCCCGGTCCGACACCGCGTCCGTCAGCAGGGCCGTCCGCGCCCGCGCCGCCGCCAGGGCCCGCACCGCCCGCGCCCGCACCTCCTCCGACGAGCCGGGAGCGTACGACTCCGCCGTCACCGCGCCACCCCCGTCCCGGCGGCCGCGCCCGCCTCCGGGCCCGGCGGCCGGTCGTCCGCGGGACAGCGCCCGCGCCGCACGTACCGGTCGGCGAAACCGCCCACCGCGTCCACCACGTACGTGGCCGCCCCGAGCCGCGGCAGTGCCTCCACCGCTGCCCGGAAGCACACCGCCGCCGCGGCCCGCAGCTCCGGATCGGCCGGCCCGAACCGGGCCGCGGACCGCCACAGCCGGTTGCGCGGCGCGGCCTCCGGCCCGTACCCGTCGGCCAGCCCCTTCGCCACCCGGTACGCCGTCTCCGAGGCCTCCGGATCGTCGAACAGGGCGTGCACCACCGCGACCGGCACCAGCCAGCCGTCGTCGCCGGGCTGCGCGTCGATCATCCGCAGCTCCAGGTGCCCGCGCGGGCGCACCGGCGGGAACAGCGTGGTCAGGTGGTACTCCAGGTCCTCCGCGGTGGGCGGCCGCAGCGTCGCGGCGGGCCCCGCGGGGCCACCGCCGTCGCCGGCGCCCCCGCTGCCCCGGCCGTCCGGGGCGGCCGCGGCGCGCAGCCAGTCGCGGAACGTCACCCCGCGGGGCACCGCCCACGCACTGCGCCCGCCGCCGTGCGACCGTACGCACATCACCTCGGTGTCCAGAGCGTGGCCGGCCCACGCCGCCCGCGGCTCGGCGTCCAGGGGCGGGGCGAGCGTGCGGCGGGCGTCCAGATCGCCCCAGATGCCCTGCCGGGCACACCGCCAGCCCGCGTAGCGGCCCGAGGACCCGGGCGAGTTGGCGAACGCGGACACGAACACCGCGCCCAGCAGATGCGCCATCCGCCAGCGCCGGCCGTGCCCGAAGGGGCCCGGCTCCTCGAACCCGGCGTCCACGCAGACCTGTACGGAAGCGGACGCCCGCATCATGGCGCGCCCTCCGGGGCCGGAGCGGTCGAGGTAGCTCTCCATCGCGTCGTAGCGCGGGCTTGCCACCAGGCGCGGCACGGCGCCCCGCGGGTCGCAGCCCGAGCCCTGCAGGCCCAGCCCCATGGAGCCCAGCGCCGAGCGGACGGCGGCGAGGTCGGCCCGCAGGCCGTCGAGGCACTCGGTGAGCGACGAGGCCGGGGCGGAGCTGAGCTCCATCTGGCCGCCGGGCTCGATGCTGAAGCCGGACCGCAGGGGGAGGGTGCGAGCCGCGTCGTGCGCGGCGTTCAGCCGTTCGGGGGGCACGAGCTCGCCGGGGCGCTCGGCGTCCACGACGAGCCATTCGAGTTCGGCGCCGAGGACGCGGGGCGGGCCGGTCTTGAAGCAGATGCCGCGGACGAGGTCCTCGGCTCCTTCTTCCGTGATGGGGGAGGGAGCGGGGTCGGGGCCGCCCGGTGGCCGGGCGGCAGAAGGGTCGGTCGAGTCCTGGTGCATGGCCGATCTCCTGTCCTGGACCGTTGACTTGACCATGCCTACCCGTCCTTCACGGGATCGAAGGGCAGATTCGCGCCGCGTTGCCGTCAATTCGTTGGCCGGGGGGCTGCGCCGCCCTCGATGATGGCGGCGTGAGCAGCAGACTGCGCGAGATCGCGCGTGAGAACGCGACCATCCTTGCGGCCGGCGGGTACCGGACGCGGTCGGGGCGGCTTGTCTCCCTGGCCGCCGCCCTGGAGGAGTCCAAGGCGGGAACCAGACTATATGGACCAAACCGCATCATTCCAGACGAGCGGATTTCGGCCATGGCCCATGACACCGCCATCGAGGTGACGGCCGAAAGCAGCACGGCGGCGGCCCGCAGGCTCGCGGCGGTGGAGGACGGGCCGCGCGCCGCGGCGGTGCTGAACTTCGCCTCGGCCCGCAACCCCGGCGGCGGCTACCTCCGCGGCGCGAAGGCGCAGGAGGAGGCCCTCTGCCGTGCCTCCGCCCTCTACGAGACGCTGCTCATGGCCCCCGAGTACTACGAGGTGCACCGCGCGGGGCGCAGCACCTTCTACACCGACCGGGTGATCCACTCGCCCGGCGTGCCCGTCTTCCGCGACGACCGCGGCGAACTGCTCGACACCCCCTTCCGCGTCGGCTTCCTCACCTCGCCCGCCCCCAACGCGGGCACCATCCGCCGCCAGGAGCCCGAGCGCGCCGCGGAGATCCCGGCCGCCCTGGCCCGCCGCGCGGAACGCGTCCTGGAGGCGGCCGCCCTGCACGGCTACCCCCGGCTGGTGCTGGGGGCCTGGGGGTGCGGGGTGTTCCGCAACGACCCGGCGGAGGTCGCGGAAGCCTTCCGCGCACTGCTCGCGGGCCGGTTCGCGGGGGTGTTCGAGCGGGTGGTGTTCGGCATCCTGGATCGGAACCCGGAGCCGCGGCAGGCGTTCGAGCGGGCGTTCGGCGGTAACGGCCGGTAGTCGGGCGGCCCTGCCCGAGGGCCGGGCGCCTTCTCCGGAGTGCCGGTGTCGCGCCTGCCCCGACTGCCGGTTCAATCCGGCCAAGCGGCACCCGACGGCACCTGCGGGTCTGCAAGGATGCGACGGCAATGTCACAGTCATCGAAGCCGCGCACGGCATCCACGGCACCCACGCCATCCACGGGACCCACGGCACCCGCGGCGCCGGCGCCGCCCGCGTTACCCGCGCCGAGGACGCCCGCGCCTCCCGCCCCCGTGCCACCCACCCCGGCCATACCCACCAGTGCCGACGTGGCCCGGCTCGCCGGGGTGTCGCGGGCCACCGTGTCGTACGTGCTGAACAACGCCGCCTCCGTGCGGATCAGCGAGCCGACCCGGCTCAAGGTGCGGCAGGCGGCCGAGGAGCTCGGCTACGTTCCGCACGCAGCCGCGCGCAGCCTGCGGGCCGGGCACACCCGGATCGTGCTGCTCGCCGGGTGGCACGTTCACGTCGGGCCGCCGTACGGCTCGTTCCTCGGCGAGCTCCAGACCGCCCTGCACCGCATGGACTACACCGTCGTCCAGTACGGGAGCCCCGGGCTCAGCGGCGACGAGGCGGCCCGGGCCTGGGCCGAGCTGCGGCCCGTCGCGGTGATCTCCGTCGGCGGGGTCGTCCTTTCGGAGCACAACGTGGAGACGCTGAAGCGGGCGGGGGCCCGGGCGGTCGTCACCGTCGGGCCTGCCCCGGTGCCGGGGGCGCACGCCCTCGTCCTCGACCAGGCCCAGCTCGGTGCGCGGGCCGCGGCGCACCTGCTGGAGCGGGGGCGGCGCCGTATCGGGGTGGTCGTCCCGGCGGAGGGCGGGCTGGAGCCGTTCTCCGGGCCGCGCCTGGAAGGCGTCCGCCGCGCCGTGCGCGCCGCCGGCGGAGCCGGGGTCGCGGCCCTGCCCATGGCCTGTACGGAGGAGTCGGCGGCGGCGCTCGCCGCCGGCTGGCGGTCCGGCGGGCTCGACGCGGTGTTCGCGTACAACGACGAGTACGCGCTGCTGCTGATGGCCGCACTCCACGACGCGGGGCTGCGCGTCCCCGCGGACGTCGCCGTGATCGGCGCGGACGACCTGCTCCTCGGCCGGCTCCTGCGGCCCCGGCTGAGCACGGTGCGGTTCGGGATGCCGACCGGGGAGCGGCTCGCCGAACTGGTGGACCGGGCCGTGCGCGAGCCGGCCCGGACGGCGGAGCGGTACGGTCCTGCGGCGGCCGAGGCCGTCCGCCGGGAGTCCACGTGACCGGCGGCCCGGTCCGGTGCGCTCCGGGAGGCCGTTGACAGGCGGTGACCGGCGGACGGAGACTGCGGGCGCGCCCCACCGGGCGCGCCCGGCGTCGTACGGGTGCCGACGGCGGCACCCTGGCGGCGCCGCCCGTACGGATCCGCCCAGGAGAGACGCCATGAGCATCCGCACCGTCCGCGACGTGTACGTCGTCGACGCCGTCCGCACCCCCGTCGGCAAGTTCGGCGGCGCCTTCGCGGGGGTCCGGCCGGACGACCTCGCCGCGCACGTCGTGCGCGCGCTGGTGGACCGGACGCCCGGCCTCGACCCGGCCCGGATCGACGATGTCGTCTTCGGCGACGCGAACGGCGCCGGCGAGGACAACCGCGACGTGGCCCGCATGGCGGTCCTCCTCGCGGGCCTGCCCGTGACGGTGCCCGGTGTGACGGTGAACAGGCTGTGCGGCTCCGGACTCGAAGCGGTCGTCCAGGCGGCGCGCTCCATCGCGCTCGGCGACTCCTCCGTCGCCATCGCGGGCGGCGTCGAGTCGATGACGCGGGCCCCCTGGGTGGTGCAGAAGCCGGAGCGGGCCTACCCGGCCACGCACCAGCAGATGTGGTCGACGGCGCTCGGCTGGCGGATGACGAACCCGCGGATGCCGCAGGAGTGGACGGTGTCCCTCGGCGAGGGAGCGGAGCTCGTCGCGGAGAAGCACGGCATCACGCGCGAGGAGCAGGACGCGTTCGCGCTGGAGAGCCACCGCAAGGCGGCAGCCGCCTGGCAGGCCGGGCTGTACGCCGACGAGGTCGTGCCGTTCCCCGGCGTGGAGCTGGACCGCGACGAGTCCGTCCGCGAGGGCTCCACCATGGAGGCACTGGCCAGGCTGAAGCCGGTCTTCCGCACGGACGGGACCGGGACGGTCACCGCCGGGAACGCCTCTCCGCTGAACGACGGCGCGGCCGCACTGCTGCTGACCGACGAGGCGGGGCTGCGCGCCACCGGGCGCGAGCCGCTGGCCCGGATCAGCGCGTCCGCGGTCACCGGCATCGAGCCGCAGCTGTTCGGGCTCGGCCCGGTGGAGGCGGTGCAGCGGGCCCTGGAGAAGGCCGGTACGGGCTTCGCCGACCTGGCCGTCATGGAGCTGAACGAGGCCTTCGCGGCCCAGGCGCTCGGCTGCCTGGCGTCCTGGCCCGAGCTGGACCCGGCGGTCGTCAACCCGCGCGGCGGGGCCATCGCGATCGGGCACCCGCTCGGCGCCTCCGGGGCCCGGCTGGCGGGCGCGGTCGCCCACCGGCTCGCGGCCGCCGGGTCGGGCAAGGGCGTGGCGTCGCTGTGCATCGGAGTCGGGCAGGGCATCGCGCTCGTCCTGGAGCGCTGAACCCGAGCGGCGGGGCGGCGGGGCAACCGGGGCGACCCGGGGTGACCGGGGCGATCGTTTCCGGTCAGGGAGGGACGTCAACTGCCCGAGAACCCGACAGAACTGGGCCTTCCCGTCTGGCACGATGGCGCGTGCCGCCGCCCCCCCCGCTCCGCCGAACCCCCTTCGGAGGCCCGCGCCATGCCGCTCCTCGACCCGACCCTCCGGCAGGACGGACCGACCCTCACCGGCGGTACCGCGCCGGTCGTCGAGCCCGCCACCGGCCACACCCTGGCCTCCTTCCGCCTGGCCGCCCCCGCCGACGTGGCCGGGGCCGCCGTACGCGCCCGGGCCGCCCAGCAGGAGTGGGCGACGGCCACGCACGTCGAGCGCGCCGCCGTCCTGCGCCGGGCCGGGGAGCTGTTCGCCGCCCACGCCGACGAACTGCGCGAGTGGCTGGTGCGGGAGTCCGGCTCCATACCCGGCAAGGCCGACTTCGAGCTGCACGTCGCCTCCCAGGAGTGCCACGAGGCCGCCGCGCTGGCGTCGCGTCCCGCCGGGCAGGTCCTGCCGAGCGAGGCGCCCCGGCTGTCCTTCACCCGCCGGGTCCCGGCCGGCGTGGTGGGTGTGGTCGCCCCGTTCAACGCCCCGCTGATCCTGTCGATCCGCTCGGTGGCCCCGGCGCTCGCCCTGGGCAACGCCGTCCTGCTCAAGCCGGACCGCCGCACCGCCGTATGCGGCGGGCTCGCCCTGGCCGCCGTGTTCGCGGCGGCGGGACTGCCCGCCGGCCTGCTCCAGGTGCTGCCCGGCGGAGCCGACACCGGGGCGGCCGTCGTCGCCGACCCGCTGGTGCGGGTGGTGTCGTTCACGGGGTCGACCGCCTCCGGCCGGGCCGTCGGCGAACTGGGCGGCCGCCACCTGAAGCGGATGCACCTGGAGCTGGGCGGCAACTCGGCGCTCGTCGTGCTGCGCGACGCCGACGTCGAAGCCGCCGTCGCGCAGGCCTCCTGGGGCTCGTTCTTCCATCAGGGCCAGATCTGCATGACCGCCGGCCGGCACCTCGTCCACGCCTCCCTGTACGACGAGTACGTGGAGCGGCTCGCCGCGAAGGCCGAGGCGCTCGCGGTGGGCGACCCGTACCGGGAGCAGGTCCACCTCGGGCCGCTCATCGACCGGACCCAGCTCGACCGCGTCCACGCGCTGGTCGAGGCCAGCACCGGGCAGGGCGCCAAGCTCGTCGCCGGAGGCACGCACCGGGAACTGTTCTACCGGCCCACCGTGCTGGCCGGGGTCGACGACGACACCCCCGCGTATGCGGAGGAGGTGTTCGGGCCGGTGGCACCGGTGAGGTCGTTCACCACCGAGGACGAGGCCGTGGCGCTGGCCTCGCAGGGCCCGTACGGGCTGTCCCTCGGCATCGTCACCCGGGACGCGGCGCGCGGGCTGGAGCTCGCGGGGCGGATCCCGACCGGCATCGCGCACGTCAACGACCAGACCGTCAACGACGAGGCGGTGGCCCCGTTCGGCGGGGTCGGCGCCTCCGGCACCGGCGTCCGCTTCGGCGGCGAGGCCAACCTGGACGCCTTCACCGAGCTGCGCTGGACCACCCTGCGGTCCGCGCCCGCCGGACACCCGTTCTAGGGAGGGCCTCGCGCCGGCCGTGCGGAATCCCCCGGGCGCCGGGGCGGTCCGTCGTGCGCGGGCCGGCCCCGGCGGGTACGACCGCGCGTACGGGGGCGACGCGCGGCCGGTGCCAGACAGCCGGACGTAGCGCGGGCGCCGTCGGCTGCGCCTGATTCGGCGGCCGATCGCCGAGGAGCGGACCGCTGTTCATGTCCCCGTCCCAGCGCGTCCGGGACGGACGGACACGATTTCCGACCACAGCCCGAAGCCCGCCTGCCGGCACAGGGCGAGGGCCGTCACCGGCCGGGAGGCCGCTGCTGCCGCGACAGTGCGAGGACGGCCAGGGCGATGGCGGTGCCCTCGCGGCCCAGGGCCTGCCCGTACCGGCGCAGCATCGCGTTCTCCCGGGCGAGCGGTGACACGGGAAGGCCCGACGCACGCCGGTCCAGCTGGCGCCCACGGGCCTCCCGCACCCGCAGCAGCACCAAGGCGATGAGCTGTTCGTCGAGCCGGTCGAGCTCGTCCGGCTCGGACGGCCCGCCGGGCTCGTACACCTCCGCGAGCTCGCGGAGTCCGGCGAGTCGGGCGGGCGCGGAGCCGTTCCCCACGGTTTCGGACATGCCGCCGATCCTGCCCTCCGGCGGCTGCGCAAACCCCTAGTCCATGACTAGGGGTTTTCCTGGCGGGGCGGATCGGAGACTTGCCGCTGGTCTGCAGGTATGCGCGATCTGACGCGCCGATCCCCTGCCGTCCGCCGGTCTTTCAGATGGGTTGAGTGGATATGGGCAACGAGCAGAAACTCCGGGACTACCTCAAGCGGGCCGGCGCGGACCTGCAGCGCTCGAGGCAGCGGGTGCACGAGCTGGAGGCGGCCGCCACCGAGCCGATCGCCATCGTCGGCATGAGCTGCCGCTACCCCGGCGGGGTGGCCTCCCCCGAAGAACTGTGGACCATGCTCGTGGAGGAGCGGGACGGCATCACCGGCCTGCCCTCCGACCGCGGGTGGGAACTCGACCCCGCCGACGGGCCCACCGACATCCGCGGCGGATTCCTCCGCGGCGCCGCCGACTTCGACTCGGCCTTCTTCGGCATCTCGCCCCGCGAGGCCCTGTCCATGGACCCGCAGCAGCGGGTGCTGCTGGAGGCGTCCTGGGAGGCCTTCGAGCGGGCCGGCATCGACCCGCTCGCGCTGCGCTCCACCCGGACCGGCATGTTCGTCGGCGCGATGCCGCAGGAGTACCGCACCGGGCCCGACGACGACGTCCAGGGCTTCGTCCTGACCGGCAACGCGACCAGCATCATCTCCGGCCGCCTGGCCTACGTCCTCGGCACGGTCGGCCCCGCCGTGACGGTCGACACCGCCTGCTCCTCCTCCCTCGTCGCCCTGCACCTGGCCGCGCAGTCGCTGCGCTCCGGGGAGTCCGAACTCGCGCTCGCCGCGGGCGTCACCGTCATGTCCAGCCCCACCACCTTCGTCGAGTTCGCCCGGCAGGGCGGCCTGGCCGCGGACGGCCTCTGCCGCTCCTTCGCCGACTCCGCAAGCGGCACCGGCTGGGCCGAGGGCGTCGGCGTACTCGTCCTGGAGCGGCTCTCGGACGCCCGCCGCAACGGGCACCGCGTGCTGGCCGTCGTCCGCGGCACCGCCGTCAACCAGGACGGCGCGAGCAACGGCCTGACCGCCCCCAACGGCCCCTCCCAGCAGCGGGTCATCGAACAGGCGCTGCGCGGCGCCCGGCTCTCCGCCGACCAGGTGGACGTGGTCGAGGCCCACGGCACCGGCACCACCCTCGGCGACCCGGTCGAGGCTCAGGCGCTCCTCGCCACCTACGGGCAGAACCGCTCCCAGGACCGGCCGCTGCTCCTCGGCTCCGTGAAGTCCAACATCAGCCACACCCAGGCCGCGGCCGGTGTGGCCGGCGTCATCAAGATGGTGCTCGCCCTGCGGCACGGGCTGCTGCCCCGGACCCTGCACGTGGACCAGCCGTCCACCCACGTGGACTGGTCGGCCGGCGCCGTACGCCTGCTCACCGAGCCCACCCCCTGGCCCCGGCGCGAGGAACCGCGCCGGGCCGGCGTCTCCTCCTTCGGCCTCAGCGGCACGAACGCGCACGCCATCATCGAGCAGGCCCCCGAGGACACGGACGCCGACGCGGCCGAGCCGCAGACCACCCGGCCCGCCACGCCGGGCACGCTGCCGTGGCTGGTGTCCGGCCGGACCCCGGCGGCCCTGCGCGGCCAGGCCGCCCGGCTGCTGGAGTTCCTGGCCGCGGACCCGCAGCACTCCGACACCGACCTCGCATACTCCCTCGCCACCACCCGCGCCGGTCTGGAGCACCGCGCCGTGATCACGGCCGCCGACCGCGCCGGGGTGCAGGCCGCGCTCACCGCCCTCGCGGACGGTGAGGACGGCACCGCCGTGCGGGGCGCCGTCCAGGGGCGCACCAGGCTCGGCTTCCTCTTCGCCGGGCAGGGCTCCCAGCGGGCCGGCATGGGCCGCGAGCTGTACGCCCGCTTCCCGGTGTTCGCCGCCGCCCTCGATGAGGTGCTGGCGGCCCTGGACCAGTGCGACCACGGGCACGACGTCCCGCTGCGCGAGGTGCTGTTCGCCGCCGAGGGCAGCCGTGAGGCGGCCCTCCTCGACCGCACCGGCTACGCCCAGCCCGCCCTGTTCGCCGTCGAGGTCGCCCTCTTCCGGCTCGTCCGGTCCCTCGGAATCACGCCGGACTACCTCACCGGCCACTCCATCGGCGAGATCGCCGCCGCCCACGTCGCCGGGGTGTTCACCCTCGCCGACGCGTGCACGCTGGTCTCCGCCCGGGCCCGCCTGATGCAGGCCCTTCCGGAGGGCGGCGCCATGATCGCCGTCCAGGCCACCGAGGAGGAGGTCCTCGGCCGCCTCACCGACGCGGTCGCGGTCTCCGTCGCCGCCGTCAACGGACCCCGCGCCGTCGTCGTGGCCGGGGCCGCGGACGAAACCGCGGCCGTCGCCGCGCACTTCGACGCGATGGGCCGCAAGACGCGGCCGCTGCGCGTCTCGCACGCCTTCCACTCGTCCCTGATGGAGCCGATGCTGGAGGAGTTCCGCGCCGTCGTCGCCGGACTCGACCCGCAAGCCCCCGCCATCCCGGTGATCTCCACCCTCACCGGCGTCCCCGCCACCGCCGAGCAGCTCGCCTCCCCCGCATACTGGGCCGACCACGCACGCCACGCCGTCCGCTTCGCCGACGCACTCGACTGGCTCACCGGCCACGGCGCCGGAGCCTTCCTCGAACTCGGCCCCGACGGAGTGCTGTCCGCCCTCGCCCAGGCCCACCCCGGTGCCGACAGCCTCACCGACCTGGCCGCGAGCCCGCTGCTGCGCCCGGGCCGCCCCGAGGCCGACACCTTCACCGAGGGCCTCGCCGCCCTGCACGTACGCGGCATCCGCGTCCAGTGGGACGGCTGGTTCGCCGGCACCGGGGCCCGCCCCGTCGACCTGCCCACGTACGCCTTCGAACACCGCGCCTACTGGCCCCGCACGGCGCTCGGCCGGCACGCCGGCGACGTGCGCGGCGCCGGCCTGGGCGCCGCCCGCCACCCGCTGCTGGCCGCCGCCGTGTCCCTCGCGAACTCCGACGGACTCCTGCTCACCGGCCGGCTCTCCGTCCGGTCCCACCCCTGGCTGGCCCAGCACGCCGTACGCGGCACCGTCCTGCTGCCCGGCACCGGCTTCCTGGAACTGGCCGTCCGGGCAGGCGACGAGGTCGGCTGCGACCGCATCGAGGAACTCACCCTCGCCGCACCCCTGCTCCTGCCCGAAGAGGGCGGCGTACAGGTGCAGGTGTGGGTCGGCAGCCCCGACGAGACCGGCCGCCGCACCCTGACCGTCCACTCCCGGCCCGACGCCGGCCAGGACGGGGCAGCCGCGGACGAACTGCCCTGGACCCAGCACGCCCAGGGCGTGCTGGCCGCCACGGACCGGCAGGCCCCGGCCGGGGACGGGTTCGCGGCCGGGGCCTGGCCCCCGGCCGACGCGCGCCCGCTGGACCTCGACGGGTTCTACGGGCGGATGGCCGACACCGGCTTCGCGTACGGGCCCCTGTTCCAGGGAGTGCGCGCCGCCTGGCGCGCCGGAGACGACGTGTACGCCGAGGTGGCGCTTCCCGAGACCGGGACCGCCGCCGACGCGTTCGGCATCCACCCCGCCCTCCTCGACGCCGCCCTGCATCCCTGCGCCTTCCTCGACCTCGGCGAACACGGCCGCGGCGGACTGCCCTTCGCCTGGCAGGACGTCAGCCTGCACGCCACCGGCGCCACCGCCGTCCGCGTGAAGCTCTCCGCCGCCGGTGACGACGCGGTCACCCTGGCCGTCGCCGACACCGAGGGCCGGCCGGTCGCCACCGTCGGCTCGCTCATCCTGCGCGCCCTGCCCGAGGCCGACCTGAGCCCCGCCGCCGCACTGGCCCGCGAAGCCCTGTTCGAACTGCGCTGGACCCGGCTCCGCGGCACCACCGCCCCACCGGCCCCGGCCTCCGTCGCGGTCCTCGGCGAGGACCCGTACGGCCTCGGCACCCCGCTCGTGCGGGCCCCGGGCGCCGAGACGCCCGCCCTGGTCCTCGCCCCCGCCGCCGCCGCGCCCGCCGAGGACCCGGCCGCCGCCGCGCACGCCCTGACCGCGCGCGTCCTGCGGCAGATCCAGGACTGGCTCGCCGACGACGCCACGGCCGACGCCCGGCTGACCTTCGTCACGTGCGGCGCCGTCGCCGCGTCCGACGACGAGGGCGTCACCGACCTCGCGGCCGCCGCAGTCTGGGGCCTCGTACGCTCCGCGCAGGCCGAGCACCCCGGCCGGTTCGGCCTGCTCGACCTCGACCCCGACGCACCCGCCCCCGTACCCCCGCAGGCCCTCGCCGGTGACGAGCCGCAGCTGGCCGTCCGGGACGGCTCCGTGCTGACCGCCCGGCTCGCCCGGGCCCGCCGGGAGCCGGCCGAGGCCGTCCTCGACCCCGAGGGCACCGTCCTGATCACCGGCGGCCTCGGCGGCCTCGGCCGGTCCCTGGCCCGCCACCTGGTCGCCGAGCGCGGCGTACGCCACCTGCTGCTGGCGAGCCGGCGCGGTCCCGCCGCCGAAGGCGCCGCCGCGTTCGCCGACGAACTGTGCGCCCTCGGCGCGCAGGTCGCCGTCGAGGCATGCGACCTGACCGACCGGGCCGCCGTCACCCGGCTGCTCGCCGCCGTCCCCGCCGCGCACCCGCTCACCGCCGTGGTGCACACGGCCGGGGTCCTCGACGACGGCGTGCTCACCTCCCTCACCCCCGAACGCGTCAGCGCCGTCCTGCGGCCCAAGGCCGACGCCGTCTGGCACCTGCACCAGGCCACCGCGGAACTCTGCCCCGGCCTGGCCGCCTTCGTGGTGTTCTCCTCCCTCTCCGGCTCCGCCGGAGCCCCCGGCCAGGGCAACTACGCCGCCGCGAACGCCTTCCTCGACGCCCTCGCGCAGCAGCGGCGCGCCGCCGGACTGCCCGCCCTCTCGCTCGGCTGGGGCCCGTGGGCCCCCACCGCCGGCATGACGGGCGGCATGACCGCCGCCGACCTGGAGCGCCTGGCCCGCCTGGGCACCCCCGCCCTCACCGAGCGGGACGGACTCGCCCTCTTCGACGCCGCCCTCGCCGTGGACGCGCCCGTCCTGCTGCCGGCCCGGCTCGACCTGCCGGTCCTGCGCGCGCTGGGCGACGTACCGCCGCTGCTCCGCGGACTGGTCCGGGGCCCCGCCCGGCGTTCCGCCGTCGCCGGATCCGAGGCCGCCGCCGGACTCGTCCAGCGGCTCGCCCGCCTCGACGGGGCGGACCGCGCCGCGGCCGTCACCGACCTCGTCCGCGCCCAGGTCGCCGCCGTACTGCGGCACGGCGGACCCGAGGACGTGGACCCTGCGCGCCGCTTCCAGGACCTCGGCTTCGACTCGCTCACCGCCGTCGAACTCCGCAACCGGCTGCGCACCACCACCGGACTGCGCACCTCCGCCACCGTGATCTTCGACTACCCGACGGTCACCGCCCTCGCCGGCCACCTCCTCGACGAACTCACGGGAGACCAGGGCGCCGCCGCCGTGGCCGCCGCCCCGCGCACCGCCGCGGCATCGGAGGACCCGATCGTCATCGTCGGCATGAGCTGCCGCTACCCGGGCGGCGTCGCCTCGCCCGACGACCTGTGGCAGCTGGTCCGCGCGGGCACCGACGCCATCTCCGGCCTGCCCACCGACCGCGGCTGGGACCTCGACACGCTCTACCACCCGGACCCGGACCACCCCGGCACCGCCTACACCCGCTCCGGCGGATTCCTGCACGAGGCCGCCGAGTTCGACCCCGGCTTCTTCGGGATGAGCCCGCGCGAGGCGCTCGCCACCGACGCCCAGCAGCGGCTCCTGCTGGAGGCCTCCTGGGAGGCGATCGAACGTGCGGGCATCGACCCGCTCTCGCTGCGCGGCTCACAGACCGGCGTGTTCGCCGGTGTCATGTACAACGACTACGCCGCGACCCTCGCCGACAGCCGCTTCGAAGGCCACCAGGGCAGCGGCACCTCGCCGTCCATCGCCTCCGGCCGCGTGTCCTACACCCTCGGCCTCGAAGGCCCGGCCGTCACCGTGGACACCGCCTGCTCCTCCTCGCTCGTCGCCATGCACTGGGCCATGCAGGCCCTGCGCGCCGGCGAGTGCTCGCTCGCCCTCGCGGGCGGCGTCACCGTCATGTCCACCCCGACCTCCCTCATCGAGTTCTCCCGCCAGCGCGGCCTCTCCCCGGACGGCCGCTGCAAGGCGTACTCGGACGGCGCCGACGGCGTCGGCTGGTCGGAGGGCGTCGGCATCCTCGTCCTGGAACGGCTCTCCGACGCCCGCCGCAACGGACACACCGTCCTCGCCGTGGTCCGCGGCTCCGCCGTCAACCAGGACGGCGCCTCCAACGGGCTCACCGCCCCCAACGGGCCGTCCCAGCAGCGCGTCATCCGCCAGGCCCTGGCCGGCGCCGGCCTGACCACCGCGGACGTCGACGTCGTCGAGGGACACGGCACCGGCACCACCCTCGGCGACCCCATCGAGGCCCAGGCGCTGCTCGCGACCTACGGCCGGGACCGCGACGCCGAGCGCCCGCTGCTGCTCGGCTCGGTCAAGTCCAACATCGGCCACACCCAGGCCGCCGCCGGCGTCGCCGGCGTCATCAAGATGGTCATGGCCCTGCGCCACGGCATCGCCCCGCGCAGCCTGTACGCGGCCGAGCCCTCCCGGCACGTCGAGTGGCAGGACGGCGCCGTCGAGCTGCTGGCCGAGGAGACGGCCTGGCCCGAGACCGGCCGGCCGCGCCGCGCCGGTGTCTCCTCATTCGGCATCAGCGGCACCAACGCCCACGTCGTCATCGAGCAGGCGCCCGCCCTGCCCGCGCCCGCCGCGGGCGCGGAGACCCAGGTCACCGCCTGGCCGCTGTCCGGCCGCACCCGGGCCGCGCTGCGCGACCAGGCCGTCCGGCTCCGCGCGTACGCAGAAGCCCACCCCGAGCTCGACCCGGCCGACATCGGCCTCTCCCTCGCCACCACCCGGTCCGCCTTCGAACAGCGCGCCGTCGCCGTCGGCGGCCGCGCCGAACTGCTGCGCGCCCTGCGCGCGCTGGCCCGCGGCGAGGCCGACCCGGCCCTGTGCGAAGGCGAGACCGGCCCGGCCGGGCTCGGCTTCCTCTTCGCCGGGCAGGGCTCCCAGCGGGCCGGCATGGGCCGCGAGCTGTACGCCCGCTTCCCGGTGTTCGCCGCCGCCCTCGACGAGGTGCTGGCGGCCCTGGACCAGTGCGACCACGGGCACGACGTCCCGCTGCGCGAGGTGCTGTTCGCCGCCGAGGGCAGCCGTGAGGCGGCCCTCCTCGACCGCACCGGCTACGCCCAGCCCGCCCTGTTCGCCGTCGAGGTCGCCCTCTTCCGGCTGGTCACCTCGCTCGGCGTGCGCCCCGGCCCGCTGCTCGGCCACTCCGTCGGCGAGATCGCCGCCGCGCACTGCGCCGGTGTGTTCACCCTCGCCGACGCGTGCGCGCTGGTCTCCGCCCGCGCCCGCCTGATGCAGGAGCTGCCCGAGGGCGGTGCCATGGTCTCCCTCGAGGCCGCCGAGGACGAGGTCCTCGCCCGGCTCACCGACGGGGTCTCCGTCGCCGCCGTCAACGGCCCCCGCGCGGTCGTCATCGCCGGGGAGGAGGCCGGCGTCCTGTCGCTGGCAGAGCAGTTCACCGCGCAGGGCCGCAGGACCAAGCGGCTGCGGGTCAGCCATGCCTTCCACTCGGCCCGCATGGAACCCGTGCTCGACGCCTTCCGCGCCGTCGCCGAGCAGCTGGCGTACAGTCCCCCCGTCCTCGACGTGGTGTCCAACCTGACCGGCACCATCGCCACCGCCGAGGAGCTGTGCACCCCCGGCTACTGGGTGGAGCACGTCCGCGGCACCGTCCGCTTCGCCGACGGAGCGGCTGCCGCCCGGGCCGCCGGGGCCACTGCCTTCCTCGAACTCGGCCCGGACGGCGTGCTGTCCGCCCTCGCCCAGGACGTCCTCGGGGACGACACCGAATGCGTCCCGCTGCTGCGCGCCGGCCACGCCGAGGAGCGGAGCGTCACCGCCGCCCTCGCCCGGCTCCACGTACGCGGGACCGCCGTGGAATGGGCCGCCTACCACGCCCCGACCGGCGCCCGCCGGGTCGAACTGCCCACGTACGCCTTCCAGCACGAGCGCTACTGGCCCGAGCGGACCACCGCCGCGGCGGCCTCCGCGGCCGGGGGCCCCGCCGACGCCGCCCTGTGGGGCGCCGTCGAGCGCGGCGACACCGACGGCGTGGCCGGCATCCTCGGCCTGCGCGACGAACAGCACGCCGGCCTCGCCGCGCTGCTGCCCGCCCTGTCGACGTACCGGCGCCACCACGCCGAGCAGACCCTGCTGGACTCCGCCCGCTACGGGATCCGGTGGCAGCAGGTCCGCGCGGGCGCCGCCCCCGTCCTCGACGGCACCTGGCTCGTCCTGACCGCCGACGGGATCGAGGACGCCGAGCTGCTGGACGCCCTGCGCGGCCACGGCGCCCGGTTCACCCGCCTCGTCCTGGACGACGCCTGCCTGGACCGCGCCGAACTCGCGGCCCGGCTCACCGGGGCGGGGGAGCACCACGGCCTCCTGTCCCTGCTGCCGCTCGCCGACGGCGGCGGTCTCCAGGGCACCGGTCTGCCCGCCGGCCTGGCGCTCGGGGTGGCCCTCGCCCACGCCCTGCACGACACCGGCAGCACCGCCCCGCTGTGGACGGTCACCCGGGGCGCCGTCTCCACCGGCGGCGCCGACCCGGTCACCCGGCCCGTCCAGGCCGCCGCCTGGGGCCTGGGACGGGTCGCCGCCCTGGAACGCCCGCAGGCCTTCCACGGCCTGGTCGACCTGCCCGAGAGCCTCTCCGCGCCCGCCGTGCAGCGCCTCGTCAGCGCGCTGGCCACCACCCCGGGCGAGGCCGCCGAGGACCAGCTCGCCCTGCGCGGCAGCGCCGCCTACGCCCGCCGCCTGGTGCGCCGGCCCGCCGCCGAACTCCCCAGGGACGGGGCCTTCCAGGTCACCGGCACGGTGCTCGTCACCGGAGGCACCGGTGCGCTCGGCGCCGAGGTGGCCCGCCGGCTCGCCGAACGCGGAGCAGCCCACCTGATCCTCACCAGCCGGCGCGGCCCCGAGGCCCCCGGCGCCGCCGAGCTGGCGGAGGAGATCCGGCAGCTGGGCGCCGACGTCACCGTCGCCGCCTGCGACGTCGCCGACCGGGACGCGCTGGCCGCCCTGCTGGCCTCCGTGCCCGCCGAGCACCCGCTGACCGGTGTGGTCCACGCGGCCGGTCTCGGCCAGGCCTCGCCGCTCGCCGCCACCCCGCTCGCCGACGTGCGCGCGTACACCGACGCCAAGATGCTCGGCGCGGCCCACCTCGACGCCCTGCTGGACGGCCGGGACCTGGACTTCTTCGTCCTGTTCTCCTCCGTCGCCGGCATCTGGGGCAGCGCCGGCCAGAGCGCCTACGCCGCCGCCAACGCCTACCTCGACGCCCTCGCCGAGCACCGCCGCGCCCGCGGCCTGACCGCCACCTCCGTGGCCTGGGGCCCCTGGGCCGAGGCCGGCATGGCCACCCACGAGGCCGTCTCCGACAGCCTCGCCCGACAGGGCCTGCGCCTCCTCGCGCCCGCCACCGCCCTGGCCGAACTCGACCGGGCGATCCTCCGGCAGGACACCGCCGTCACCGTCGCCGACGTCGACTGGGCCGCATACGTCCCCGTCTTCACCGCGGCCCGCCCCAGCCGGCTCTTCGACGAACTACCCGACGTGCGCGCACTCGCCGCGGCACCGAAGACCGAGGCCGCCGCCTCGGAGTTCGTACGCAAGGTCCGCGCGCTGCCCGAGGCCGACCGGGACCGGACGCTCGTGGACCTGGTGCGCCGCGAGGCCGCCACCGTCCTCGGGCACTCCTCCGCCGAGTCCGTCGCCCCCACCCGCGCCTTCCGCGACGCCGGTTTCGACTCGCTGACCGCCGTCGACCTGCGCAAGCGGCTGGCGGCCGTGACCGGCCTGGCGCTGCCCAGCACCATGGCCTTCGACCACCCGACGCCCCTCGCCCTCGCCGCCTTCCTGCGCGGCGAGATCCTCGGCGCCGCCGAGGTCCAGGCCGCCCCGCGGGCCGCACTCGCGGGCCGGTACGACGAACCCATCGCCATCGTCGGCATGAGCTGCCGCTTCCCCGGCGGGGCCGGCTCCCCGCAGCAGTTCTGGCAGCTGATCGCCGACGGCGTCGACGCCGTCTCCGAGTTCCCCGCCAACCGCGGCTGGGACGAGGACCTGTTCGACGCCGACCCCGACGCGGGCGGCAAGACGTACTCCACCCGCGGCGGATTCCTCCACGAGGCGGGGGAGTTCGACGCCGGGTTCTTCGGCATCTCCCCCCGCGAGGCACTCTCCATGGACCCGCAGCAGCGGCTCCTGCTGGAGACCACCTGGGAGGCCTTCGAATCGGCGGGCATCGACCCGGCCGCCGTACACGGCAGCGCCACCGGCACCTTCATCGGCTCCACCTACCAGGAGTACGGCACCGGCATGGACGACGCGTCCGCCGGCCACGCCGTCACCGGGACCAGCCCCAGCGTGCTCTCCGGCCGTCTCGCCTACCTCTTCGGCCTCGAAGGCCCGGCCGTCACCGTCGACACCGCCTGCTCCTCCTCGCTGGTGGCCCTGCACCTGGCCTGCCAGTCCCTGCGCAACGGGGAGAGCTCGCTCGCACTGGCGGGCGGCGCCACCGTGATGACCAACCCGAACGCGTTCATCGCCTTCAGCCGGCAGCGGGCCCTGGCTGCCGACGGCCGCTGCAAGCCGTTCTCCGAGGCCGCCGACGGCATGACCCTCGCCGAAGGCGTCGGCGTCCTCGTCCTGGAGCGGCTCTCCGACGCCCGGGCCAACGGGCACGACATCCTCGCCGTGGTCCGCGGCTCCGCCATCAACCAGGACGGCGCCTCCAACGGGCTCACCGCCCCCAACGGCCCCTCCCAGCAGCGCGTCATCCGCCAGGCCCTCAGCAACGCGGGCGTGACGGCCGCCGACATCACCGCCGTCGAGGCCCACGGCACCGGCACGGCCCTCGGGGACCCCATCGAGGCCCAGGCCCTCCAGGCCGTCTACGGCCAGGCCCACGACGCCGAGAACCCGCTGCTGCTCGGCTCCGTCAAGTCCAACATCGGCCACACGCAGTCCGCTGCCGGCGTCGCCGGCGTCATCAAGATGGTCATGGCACTGCGGGGCGGACTGCTCCCGCGGACCCTGCACGCCGACGAGCCGTCCTCGCACATCGACTGGAGCGGCGGCACGGTCGCCCTCCTGCAGGCCCCCGCCGCCTGGCCGGCCGGCGAGCGGGTCCGCCGCTGCGCCGTGTCCTCCTTCGGCATCAGCGGCACCAACGCGCACGTGGTCCTGGAGGAGGCCCCGGCCGCCGACCCGGCCCCGGCCACGCCGGCCCCGGCCGACCCGGCCGGGACCGCCGGGCAGGCGTCCGACCCGGGCGGCGCCGTGATCCCGTGGGTGCTGTCCGCCAGGACGCCCGCGGCGCTGCGCGGCCAGGCCGCGCGGCTCGCCGAGCACCTCGACCGCCTCGGCCCGGACTCCGCCGCCGCACGGCCGGCCGACATCAGCCACTCGCTGGCCTCCACCCGCGCGCTCTTCGAGCACCGTGCCGTCGTCCTCGGCGACAGCGCCGGGGACCTGCGCCGGCACCTGGAGGCCCTCGCGACCGGCGGCGCGTCCACCTCCGTCGTCCAGGCCGCCGCCGACCTCGACGGCAAGACCGTGTTCGTCTTCCCCGGCCAGGGCGCGCAGTGGGCCGGCATGGCCGCCGAACTCCTCGACGAGTCACCGGCCTTCGCCGAACGCCTGCACGAGTGCGCCGCAGCCCTGTCGGCCTACACCGACTGGTCGCTCGTCGACGTCCTGCGCCAGGCCGACGGCGCGCCGTCCCTCGACCGGGTCGACGTCGTCCAGCCCGCGAGCTTCGCCGTCATGGTGTCGCTGGCCCACCTGTGGGCCTCGTACGGCATCACCCCCGACGCGGTCCTCGGCCACTCGCAGGGCGAGATCGCGGCGGCCGCCGTCGCCGGGGCCCTCACCCTGGACGACGCCGCCCGCGTGGTGGCCCTGCGCAGCCAGGCCATCGCCCGCCGGCTGGCAGGCTCCGGCGGCATGGTCTCCGTACCGCTGCCCGCCGACGAGGCCGAGGCGCTCCTGGCCGCACGCGGCGGAGGCATCTCCATCGCCGCCGTCAACGGCCCGCGCACCGTGGTCGTCGCCGGCACCCCCGAGGAACTCGACGCGCTCGTCGAGGAGCTCGCCGCCGCCGACGTCCGGGCCCGCCGCATCGCCGTCGACTACGCCTCCCACTCCGCCCAGGTCGAGCAGCTGGAGGAGGAGCTGCTGGCCGCCCTGGCACCCGTACGCCCGCGCACCGCCGAGATCCCGTTCTTCTCGACCGTGACCGGCGACTGGCTGGACACGGCCGCCCTGGACGCCGCGTACTGGTACCGCAACCTGCGCCGCACCGTCCGCTTCGGCCCGGCCGTGGCCGCGCTGCTCGACCAGGGCCACCGGTTCTTCGTCGAGGCCAGCCCGCACACGGTGCTGACCATGGCCGTCGAGGCCGTGGCCGAGGACGGCGGGCACCAGGTCGCCGCCATCGGCACCCTGCGCCGCGACAAGGGCGGCACCGGCCGCTTCCTGACCTCCCTCGCAGAGGCGTTCGTCCGCGGTGCCCGCGTGGACTGGGCCCCGGCCGTCGAGGGCACCGGCGCGCACCGCGTCGCCCTGCCCACGTACGCCTTCCAGCGCGAGCACCTGTGGGCCCTGCCCGGCAGGCCGGGCACCGCGGGCGAAGGGGACCCGGCCGACGCCGAGTTCTGGACCGCCGTGGAGGAGGAGGACGTCGAGTCGCTGGCCGAGGGCCTCCGACTGGAGCAGTCCGCACTCGCCCCGCTGCTGCCCGCGCTCGCCGGCTGGCGGCGCCGCAGCCGCGAACGGGCGGCCGTGGACTCCTGGCGCTACCGCGCCACGTGGAAGCCGCTCGGCGCGCTGCCCCCGGCCGCCCGGCTCACCGGCACCTGGCTCGTCGTCTCGGCCGCTGCCGCGGCCGACGCCGACATCACCCAGACGCTGACGGCCGCCGGCGCCGACGTACGGCACCTGGTGCTGGACGAGACCTGCGCCGACCGGGCAGTCCTGGCCGACCGCCTCGCCGCCGTCAGCGCCGGCCCGGCCGAAGCCGGCACGGACGTCACCGGCATCGTGTCGCTGCTCGCCGCGGACGAGGCGCCGAGCCCGGCCGTGCCCGCGCTCACCGGCGGGCTCGCCCTGACCCTCTCCCTGGTCCAGGCCCTCGGCGACACCGGAATCGGCGCACCCCTGTGGTGCGTCACCCGGGGCGCCGTCTCCACCGGCCGCGCCGACCGGCTCACCCGGCCCGTGCAGGCCCAGATCCACGGCCTCGGCTGGACCGCGGCCCTGGAGCACCCCGACCGCTGGGGCGGTGTCATCGACCTGCCCGACACCCCGCTGGACGCCCGGGGCCGCGAACGCCTCGCCGCCGTCCTCACCGGGACGACCGGCGAGGACCAGCTCGCCCTGCGGCCCTCGGGCGTCATGGCCCGGCGCATCGCCCGCGCCGCCGCGGGCCGGGCCGCCGCGGGCAAGGACGCCTGGCGTCCGCGCGGCACCACCCTGATCACCGGCGGCACCGGCACCCTGGCCCCGCACCTGGCCCGCCGGCTCGCCGGGGAGGGAGCCGAGCACCTCGTCCTCACCAGCCGGCGCGGCGCCGACGCGCCCGGCACCGCCGAACTGCTCGCCGAACTCCACGCGCTGGGCTGCGAGGCGGAGTTCCGCAGCTGCGACCTCACGGACCGCGCGGCCGTCGCCGCCCTCCTGGAAGGCCTGACCGCCGACGGCCGCACCGTACGGACCGTCGTCCACACCGCCGCCGTCATCGAACTGGCCTCCCTGGAGGAGACCGGCCCCGAGGCATTCGCCAGGGTCATCGACGCGAAGGTGACCGGAGCCCGCCACCTGGACGAGCTCCTCGACGACGACCAGCTCGACGCGTTCGTCCTGTACTCCTCCACCGCCGGCATGTGGGGCAGCGGCCGGCACGCCGCCTACGTCGCCGCGAACGCGTACCTCAACGCCCTCGCCGAGCACCGCCGGGCACGCGGCGCCCACGCCACCTCCCTCTCCTGGGGCATCTGGTCCGACGACCTCAAGCTCGGCCGGGTCGACCCCGGCCAGATCCGCCGCAGCGGCCTGAACTTCATGGACCCGCAGCAGGCCCTCACCGGGCTGCGCCAGGCCCTGGCCGAGGACGCGCACGTCCTCACCGTCGCCGACATCGACTGGGACCGCTACCACCCGGTGTTCACCTCCGGGCGGCCCACCGCCCTGTTCGAGGACATCGCCGAGGTGCGCAGGCTGGAGCACCAGGCCACCGAACGGCCGACCGGAGACAGCGAGTTCACCGCCCGACTGCGGGCCCTGCCCGCCGCCGAGCAGGACCGCGCGCTCCTGGACCTCGTACGCTCCGAGGCGGCCACCGTCCTCGGCCACGCCTCCCCGGACACGCTGTCCGAGCAGCGGGCCTTCCGCGACGTCGGCTTCGACTCGCTGACCGCCGTGGACCTGCGCAACCGGCTGTCGGCCGTGACCGGGCTGTCCCTGCCCAGCACCATGGTCTTCGACTACCCCAACCCCGTCTCCCTGGTGGGGTTCCTGCGCACCCAGGTCGCCGGCGCACCCACCGGGACTCCGGCCGCGGCCGCCGCCGCGGCGCCGCCCGCCGACGACGAACCCATCGCCGTGATCGGCATGAGCTGCCGCTACCCGGGCGGGGTCGCCTCCCCCGAGGACCTGTGGCGACTGGTCGCCGCCGGGGCCGACGCCATCGGCGACTTCCCCCTCGACCGCGGCTGGGACGCCGACGGGCTCTACGACCCCGACCCGGACCGGCCCGGCAAGACGTACTCGACGCGCGGCGGATTCCTGGACTGCGCCGCCGAGTTCGACGCGGGTTTCTTCGGCATCTCGCCGCGCGAGGCCCTGTCGATGGACCCGCAGCAGCGCCTGCTGCTGGAGACCTCCTGGGAGGCTTTGGAACGCGCCGGGATCGACCCGAACAGCCTGCGCGGCAGCCGCACCGGCACCTTCATCGGCGCCAGCTACCAGGACTACACCTCCGGCGGCTCCGCCCAGGACGGCGCCGAGGGCCACCTGATCACCGGCACCATCCCGTCCGTGCTGTCCGGGCGGATCTCCTACACCCTCGGCTTCGAGGGCCCCGCCGTCACCCTCGACACCGCCTGCTCCTCCTCGCTGGTGGCCCTGCACCTGGCCTGCCAGTCGCTGCGCAGCGGCGAGTCCGCGCTCGCCCTCGCGGGCGGCGTCAGCATCATGGCCACGCCCAACGCCTTCGTCGGCTTCAGCCGGCAGCGCGCCATGGCCGCGGACGGGCGCTGCAAGGCGTACGCCGAGGCGGCCGACGGCATGAGCCTCGCGGAGGGCGTGGGCCTGGTCCTCGTCGAACGGCTGTCCGACGCCCTGGCCAACGGCCACCGCGTCCTCGCCGTCATCCGCGGCTCCGCCGTCAACCAGGACGGCGCGTCCAACGGCCTGACCGCCCCCAACGGGCCCTCCCAGCAGCGCGTCATCCGCCAGGCCCTCGCCAACGCGGGCGTCGCCGCCGCCGACGTCGACGCCGTCGAAGGCCACGGCACCGGCACCCGCCTCGGCGACCCCATCGAGGCCCAGGCGCTGATCGCGACCTACGGCCGGGAGCGGGACGCCGAGCGGCCGCTGCTGCTCGGCTCGGTCAAGTCCAACATCGGCCACACCCAGATGGCCTCCGGTGTCGCGAGCGTCATCAAGATGGTCATGGCCATGCGCCACGGCGTCCTGCCCGCGAGCCTGCACATCGACCGGCCCTCCAGCCACGTGGACTGGACGGCGGGCGCGATCGAGCTGCTGACCGGGGAACGGGAGTGGCCGCAGACCGGCCGTCCGCGCCGCGCGGCCGTGTCCTCCTTCGGCCTGAGCGGCACGAACGCCCACCTCGTCCTGGAGCAGGCCCCGGCCGCGGAGCCCGAGCCGCAGGAGGAGGCCGCCCGGCCGGCGGGCGTGGTCCCGCTCCTGCTGTCCGGCCGGACCGAGGCCGCGCTGCGCGCCCAGGCCGGGCGCCTGCTCGACGCGGTCACCGGCAGGCCGGAGGCGTTCGCGCTGCCCGCCCTGGGACGCGCACTGGCCACCGGCCGCGCCGCCCTGGAGCACAGGGCCGCCGTCGTCACCGGCACCCGCGAGGAGTGCGTGCGGGCCCTGACCGCCCTGCGCGACGGTCTGCCGGACTCCGCCCTGCTCACCGCACGGGCCGCCGCGCGCGGCCGGACCGCGTTCCTCTTCACCGGACAGGGCGGCCAGCGCCCCGGCGCGGGCCGCGAACTCTACGAGCGGCACCCGGCGTTCGCCGACGCCCTGGACGCCGTACTGGCCCTCTTCGACCGCGAACTGGAGCGGCCGCTGCGCGAGGTGATGTTCGCCGCGCCCGGCAGCGCCGAAGCCGCGCTGCTCGACGACACGGCCTACACCCAGCCCGCCCTGTTCGCCCTGGAGGTGGCCCTCCACCGGCTCCTCGAGTCCTGGGGCGTCCGCCCCGGCCACCTGGCCGGGCACTCGGTCGGCGAGCTCGCCGCCGCGCACGTGGCAGGGGTGTTCTCGCTGGAGGACGCCTGCACCCTGGTCGCCGCGCGGGGCCGGCTGATGTCGGACCTGCCCGCCGGGGGCGCGATGGTCTCCGTCGAGGCCGCCGAGGACGAGGTGGCGCCGCTGCTGGCCGGCCACGAGGACCGTATGTCCCTCGCCGCCGTCAACGGCCCCCGGTCCCTGGTGCTGTCCGGTGACGAGGAGCCGGTCCTGGAGCTCGCGGCGCGCTTCGCCGCGCAGGGCCGCCGGACCCGGCGGCTGCGGGTGGGCCACGCCTTCCACTCGCCGCACATGGATCCGATGCTCGACGCCTTCGCCAGGGTCGCGCGCGGAATCTCGTACCACGCTCCGACGACCCCCCTGGTGTCGACCGTGACCGGCCGACCGGCCGACCCCGAGCGGCTGTGCACCCCGGAGTACTGGGTCGAGCAGGTGCGCGCCACGGTCAGGTTCGCCGACGCCGCCCGCCGCCTCGCCGAGCTGGGCGCCACCGTGCTCCTGGAACTCGGCCCCGACGCCGTCCTGAGCGGCGCGGCCCGGGAGTCCGTGGCCGACGAGCGGGTCACCGCCGTCCCGGTCCTGCGCCGGGACCGCGCGGAGGCGGAGGCGGTCGCCAGGGCCGTGGCCGCCCTGCACCTCGGGGGCGCACACGCCGACTGGGAGGCGTTCTTCCCCGCAAGCGGCGCCGCCTGCACCGCCGCGCTCGACGAGCTGCCGACCTACGCCTTCCAACGCCGGCGCTACTGGCCGGAGGCCGGCCCCGCCGGTACGGAGGGGCCTGCCGCCGACCCGGTGGACGCCGCGTTCTGGGCGGCCGTCGAGCGGGCGGACCTGTCCGCGCTCGGCGCCGACCTCGGCCTGGACGACGCCACCCTGACGGCCGTCGTGCCCGCCCTCACCTCGTGGCGCCGCAAGCGCCGCGCCGAGTCCACCGTCGACGGCTGGCGCTACGGCAGCACCTGGAAGCCGCTGCCCGCCGCCCCGGCCGCGGGCACCACGCTCGCCGGCACCTGGCTCTGCCTGGTGCCGGCCGGCGGGGACGGCGGCGAGGAACTGCTCGAACGCCTCGGCGGCGACCGGTTCACCCTCACCGTCCCGCACGGTGAGACGCGCGCCGACCTCGCCGAGCGGCTGCGCGAACTGCCCGCGGCAGGAGAGCGGTTCACGGGCGTACTGTCCCTGCTGGCGCTCCAGGACGAGGGCCTCCTGCCGACGGCCACCGCCGTCCAGGCCCTCGGAGACGCCGGCATCGAGGCCCCCCTGTGGTGCCTGACCCGCGGCGCCGTCAGCGTCGGCCGCTCCGACCGGCTCGGGCAGCCCGGCCAGGGCGCCGTCTGGGGCCTGGGCCGCAGCGCAGCCCTGGAACACCCCGAGCGCTGGGGCGGCCTGCTGGACCTGCCCGAGACCCTCGACGAGCCGGCCGCACGCCGGATCGCCGGACTGCTCGCGCAGAGCACCGGTCCGGGCCGCTCCGGCGGCGAGGACCAGGTGGCCGTGCGCGCCGCGGGCGTGTACGCCCGCCGGCTGACCCGCCTCCCGCTGGCCGACCGCGCCGACGTACGCCCCTACGCTCCCACCGGCACCGTCCTCATCACCGGCGGCACCGGCGGGATCGGCGCGCACCTCGCCCGCCGGCTCGCCGCCCGCGGCGCCGCACACCTGCTGCTCGTCAGCCGGCGCGGTGCCGAGGCGCCCGGCGCCGTGGAACTCGGTGAGGAACTCGCCGCGCTGGGCGCCCGCGCCACCCTGGCGGCCTGTGACGTCTCCGACCGCGACGCGCTCGCCCGCGTCCTGGCCGGGATCCCGGCGGACCTGCCGCTGACCGCGGTCTTCCACACGGCGGGCGTGGTCGAGGACGGCGTCCTCGACACGCTCACCCCGGAGGCGTTCGCCGCCGTACTCGGCCCGAAGGCCACGGCGGCACGGCACCTGCACGAGCTGACCCGCGAGACGGACCTGGCGGCCTTCGTGCTGTTCTCGTCCACCGCGGCGAGCCTCGGTGCCGCCGGACAGGCCAACTACGCCGCCGCCAACGCCTGCCTCGACGCCCTCGCCGAGCACCGGCGCGGGCAGGGCCTGCCCGCGACCTCGCTGGCCTGGGGCCCCTGGGCGGGCACCGGCATGGCCGGTGACGGGACCGGTGTCGAAGCCCGGGTCCGCCGGGGCGGATACGCCCCCATGGACCCGGAGCTCGCGCTCGACGCGCTGACCCAGGCCCTGGACCACGGGGGCCCCGCCGCGCTGACCGTCGCCGACATCGACTGGGCCCGGTTCGCCCGGGTGCTGACGGCGGTCCGGCCCAATCCGCTGATCTCCGACCTCGCCGAGACCCGGGGCGCCGCCGCCCCCGCGCAGCCGGCCGCGGGAGACGAGAACGGCCTGCGGCAGCGGCTCACCGCCCTGCCCGCGGCCGGCCGAGCCAAGTTCACCCTGGACTTCCTGCGGGCCCAGGTGGCCGCCGTGCTCGGCCACGCCGACGCCGCCGCCATCGGCGCCGACCAGGCGTTCGCCGACCTCGGCTTCGACTCGCTCACCATCGTCGAACTGCGCAACACCCTCGCCGCGACCACCGGTCTGCGGCTGCCCGCGACCCTCGTGTACGACCACCCGACCCCGCACGACCTCGCCGCGCACCTGCTCGCCGAACTGCTGGGCGGTGCGGACGGCGAACCCGCACCGGGGGCGCCGGCCGGCACCGCCGCCGACCACGACGACGACCCGGTCGTGATCGTCGGCATGGGCTGCAGGTTCCCGGGCGGGGTCGCCTCGCCCGAGGACCTGTGGCGGCTGCTGGCGGCCGGCGAGGACGCCATCTCGGCGTTCCCCGCCGACCGCGGCTGGGACCTCGACAGCCTCGCCCGGGGCGGCTCCGCCACCCTGGAGGGCGGCTTCCTCGACGGCGTCGGCCACTTCGACGCCCGCTTCTTCGGCATCTCGCCGCGCGAGGCCCTCGCCATGGACCCGCAGCAGCGCCTGCTGCTGGAAACCTCCTGGGAGGCCCTGGAGCGGGCCGGCATCGCCCCGGACTCGCTGCGCGCCAGCTCCACCGGGGTGTTCATCGGCACCAACGGCCAGGACTACACCTCCGTCCTGCGCCGCGGCACCGCCGACGTCCAGGGCCACGTCGCCACCGGCAACACCGCCAGCGTGATGTCCGGCCGCCTCTCCTACACCCTGGGCCTGGAGGGCCCGGCCGTCACCGTCGACACCGCCTGCTCCTCCTCGCTCGTCGCCCTCCACCTCGGTGTCCGCGCGCTGCGCGGCGGCGAGTGCTCCCTCGTCCTCGCCGGCGGTGTGTCGGTGATGTCGAGCCCCGACGCGTTCGTCGAGTTCTCCGCACAGGGCGGACTGGCCCCCGACGGCCGCTGCAAGGCCTTCTCCGACGCGGCCGACGGCACCTCCTGGTCGGAGGGCGCGGGCGTCCTCGTCCTGGAACGGCTCTCCGACGCCCGCCGCCACGGCCACCCCGTCCTCGCCGTGGTGCGCGGCGCCGCCGTCAACCAGGACGGCGCCAGCAACGGGCTGACCGCCCCCAACGGGCGCGCCCAGCAGCGGGTCATCCGCCAGGCCCTGGCCGACGCGGACCTCGCGCCCGCCGAGGTCGACGCCGTCGAGGCGCACGGCACCGGCACCCCGCTCGGCGACCCGATCGAGGCCGGCGCGCTGATCGCCGCGTACGGGAAGGACCGGGAACGGCCGCTGCTCCTCGGCGCCGTCAAGTCCAACCTGGGCCACACCCAGGCCGCCGCCGGCATGGCCGGCGTCATCAAGATGGTCATGGCGATGCGGGAGGGCGTCCTGCCGCGCACCCTGCACGCGGACACCCCGTCCACCCACGTGGAGTGGGACGGCGAGGCCGTCACCCTGGTCCGCGAGGAGCAGGCCTGGCCCGCGACCGGGCGCCCGCGCCGGGCGGGTGTCTCCGCCTTCGGCGTCAGCGGCACCAACGCCCACGTGATCGTGGAACAGGCGCCGCCCGCGCCCGACGCGGACGCACCCGCCGTGGTGCCGGCCGCGGCACCGTGGGTGGTGTCCGCCAGGTCCCGGGCCGCGCTCGACGCCCAGCTGGCGCAACTGGCCGCACGCACCGGGGAGCCGGCGCTGGACGTCGGCTTCTCGCTCGCCGCCGGACGCACCCACCTCCCGCACCGGGCCGTGCTCGTGGCGGGAACCGAGGTCGCACGCGGCACGGCCGAGGAGCGGTCCCTCGCGGTCCTCTTCTCCGGCCAGGGCTCACAGCGCCTGGACATGGGGCGCGAACTGTACGGACGCTTCCCCGTGTTCGCCGAGGCCTTCGACGCCGCGTGCGCCGCACTGGACCGGGAACTGGACCGCCCGCTGCGCGAGGTGGTCTGGGGCACGGACGCGGCGCTCACCGACCGCACCCAGTACGCGCAGGCCGGGCTGTTCGCGGTCGAGGTCGCGCTGTACCGCCTGGTGGAGTCGCTCGGCGTACAGCCCGAGTACGTCGCCGGCCACTCGGTCGGCGAGGTGGCGGCCGCGCACGTCGCGGGCGTCCTCACGCTCGCCGACGCCTGCACCCTGGTGGCGGCCCGCGGCCGGCTGATGGAGGCCCTGCCCGAGGGCGGCGCGATGGCCGCGCTCCAGGCGACGGAGGACGAAATCCGGCCGCTGCTCGGCGCGCAGGTGTCCCTCGCCGCCGTGAACGGACCGGCCTCGGTGGTCGTCTCCGGCGCGGCCGACGCGGTCGAGGCCGTACGCGCCGAGTTCGCGGGCAGGGGCCGCAGGACGACCCGGCTGCGGGTCTCGCACGCCTTCCACTCCCCGCTGATGGATCCGATGCTGGACGCCTTCCGGAAGGCCGTCTCCGCGCTGTCGTTCTCCGCGCCGCTGCTGCCGCTCGTCTCGAACGTGACGGGCGGGCTCGCGACGGCGGACCTCGTGTGCGACCCGGAGTACTGGGTCCGGCACGTCCGCGAGACCGTCCGCTTCGCCGACGGCGTCCGCGCCCTCGGCGAGGCGGGGGCCACCGCCTTCCTGGAACTGGGCCCGGACGGTGTCCTCGCCGCCCTCGCCGCGCAGAGCCTGACCGGCGGGGACCCCGTGGTCACCCCGGCCCTGCGCGCGGACCGGCCCGAGGAGTCCGCGTTCGTCACCGCACTGGCCCGGCTGCACGTCGCCGGCGTACGGGTCGACTGGACCCGCCTGTACGAGGGCACCGGCGCCCGGCGCACCGACCTGCCCACCTACCCGTTCCAGCGCGAGCCGTACTGGCCCGAGCCCGCGGCCCTCCCCGCGACCGGGCAGACGGCGCAGGAGCAGAACGCGGACGACGCCGCCTTCTGGGCGGCGGTGGAACGGCAGGACCTGCCCGGACTCTCCGCCACCCTCGGCCTGTCCGGGGACGAGGCGGCCCTGTCGGCGCTCCTGCCCGCGCTGTCCGAGTGGCGTCGCGGCCGCGACGAGAGCGCGGCGGTGGACGGCTGGCGCTACCGGGTGGTCTGGAAGCCGGCCGACGCGGCCCCGGCCGACGCCCTCACGGGCAGCTGGCTGGCGCTCGTCCCGCAGACCCACGCGGACGACGCGTGGGCGGCCGGGATCACGGACGCCCTCGGACCGGACGCGGTACGCCTCGTGGCCGACCCCGCCGACACCGAGGACCTCGCGGCACGGCTGGCCGGACTCGACCGGCGGTTCGACGGCGTGCTGGCCCTGCTCCCCGCCGCCTCCGTGATCCCCGGCGTGACGGCCGCCCTCACCGCGGCCGGTGTCGAGGCACCGCTGTGGTGCGTCACCCGGGGGGCGGTGGCCGTGGGCCGTGCCGACCGGCCCGCCGATCCGGCGCAGGCCGCCCTGTGGGGCCTCGTCCGGGTCGCGGCCCTCGAAGACCCCGCCCGCTGGGGCGGACTGCTCGACGTGACCGAGGTGCCCGACGCACACGCGGCCGCCCGGCTGCGCTCCCTGCTCGCCGCCGGCCCCGGCGGCGAGGACCAGCTGGCACTGCGCCCGTCCGGCGCCTACGCCCGCCGTCTCGTCCGGTCCTCGGCCGCAGGCCGGGCGTCCGCAACCTGGACCCCGTCCGCAACCGTGCTCGTCATCGGCGACGCCGCCGAGTTCGGCGGCCACACCGCCCGCTGGCTGGCCCGCCAGGGCGCGGACCACGTGCTGCTCGTCGGCACACGGGAACCGGACGCGGCCCTCGCCGACGAACTCGGCGCCCGGCTCGCCGGGCACGGGGCGGCCCTCACCGTGGCCACCGCGGCTCCGGACGACCGGGGAGCGCTGACCGCCGCCCTGTCCGCGCTCCCGTCCGACCGGCCGCTCACCGCAGTGGTCCACACCGGGTACGGCCCCGGACCGACCGGACCGGACCTGGCCCGGGCAGGCGTGGAGACCCTCGAAGGGGCACTCGACGACGTCCTCGGAGACCGGGAACTGGACGCCTTCGTCCTGTTCACCTCGATCGCCGGCGTCTGGGGCGTACGCGGCCAGGGCACGGGAGCCGCGGCGAGCGCCTGGCTCGACGCCTTCGCCGAACGCCGCCGCGCCACCGGCCGGGCCGCCCTCGCCGTGGCCTGGGGAGCCTGGACCGGTCTCGCCGACGACTCCCTCGACCGGCACCTGCGGCTCAGCGGGCTGCCCGCCATGGACCCCGAGCGGGCCCTGGCCGCCATGCGCCGGGCCACCGGCGACGAAGCGGCGGCCGTGGTCGTCGCGGACGTGGCATGGGAACGCTTCGCGCCGGCCTTCGGGCAGTCCCGCCCGAGCAGGCTCTTCGCCGCGCTCCCCGAGGCCCGCGCCGCACTGGCGCCCGCCGAAGGACGGACCGGTGCAGGCACGGACACGGAGACCGGCACGGGCGCCCTGGCCGCGCTGCGCGCCGAACTGCTCGCCAGGCCCCGGGGACCCGAACGCGACGAGGTGCTGCTGGCCCTCGTACGCCGCGAAGTGGCCGCCGTACTCGGCTACCGGGACCTGGAGGACATCCCGGCCGGCCAGGCCTTCAAGGACCTCGGCTTCGACTCGCTCACTGCCGTGGACCTGCGCAACCAGCTCGCCAAGGCCACCGGCCTGACCCTCCCGGCCACGCTCGCCTTCGACCACCCCACTCCGGCGGCCCTCGCCGCGCAGCTGCGCGCCGAACTGCTGGAGGAGGGGGACGACGACGCGCCGGCCGCCACAACCGCCGGCGAGGCCGCCGAAACGGCCGGGGACCCGATCGTCATCGTGGGCATGAGCTGCCGCTACCCCGGCGGCGTACAGTCCCCCGAGGACCTGTGGGAGCTGCTGCGCGCCGAGGTCGACGCCATCGGCGCCTTCCCCGCCGACCGCGGCTGGGACCTGGACCGGCTTGCCCACGGCGACGCCGACGGCCGCGGCCGCAGCGTCACCCAGAACGGCGGCTTCCTCTACGACGTCGCCGACTTCGACGCCGCCTTCTTCGGCATCTCGCCGCGCGAAGCGGTGGTCGTCGACCCGCAGCAGCGGATCGTGCTGGAGGCGGCCTGGGAGGCCCTGGAGCGGGCCGGCGTCGACCCGCACACCCTGCGCGGCGGCGACACCGGCGTGTTCATCGGCGGCGGCAGCGGCGACTACCGGCCCGCCATCGGCCAGCTCGGCCACGTCGAGACCGCCCAGTCCGCCAGCCTGCTCTCCGGCCGGCTGTCGTACACCCTCGGCCTGGAAGGGCCCTCGGTGACCGTCGACACCGCCTGCTCGTCCTCCCTGGTCGCGCTGCACCTGGCCGCGCAGGCCCTGCGGGCCGGGGAGTGCTCCATGGCCCTCGCCGGCGGTGTGACCGTGATGTCCAGCCCCGTCGGGTTCGTCGAGTTCGGCGAGATGGGCGCCCTGTCCCCGGACGGCCGCTGCCGGGCCTTCGCCGACTCGGCGAACGGCACCGGATGGTCGGAAGGCGTGGGCGTACTCGTCGTCGAACGCCTCTCCGACGCCCGCCGCCGCGGCCACGAGGTGCTGGCCGTGCTGCGCGGCTCCGCCGTCAACCAGGACGGTGCGAGCAACGGCCTCACCGCGCCCAACGGCCCGTCCCAGCGGCGCGTCATCCGGCGCGCCCTGGCCAACGCCCGGCTCACCGCCGCCGAAGTCGACGCCGTCGAGGCGCACGGCACCGGCACCAAGCTGGGCGACCCGATCGAGGCCCAGGCACTGCTGGCCACCTACGGCAGGGACCGGGACGCCGGCCGGCCGCTCCTCCTCGGCGCCGTCAAGTCCAACATCGGGCACACCCAGGCCGCGGCGGGCGTCGCCGGAGTCATCAAGATGATCACGGCGATGCGGCACGGCGTCCTGCCGAAGACCCTCCACCTGGACGCGCCCTCCTCGCACGTCGACTGGACCGCCGGCGCGGTGGAACTCCTCACCGAGGAGACCGCCTGGCCGCACACCGGCCGCCCGCGCCGCGCCGGCATCTCCGCCTTCGGCGCCAGCGGCACCAACGCCCACGTCATCCTGGAACAGGCAACCGACCCCATGCAGGACGCACCCCTCACCGAAGCACGGCAGGAACCGGAGCCGGCGGTCACCGCCGGCACGGCCGCCGGGCGCATCCCCGTGCCCGTCTCGGCCGCCACCCCCGACGCACTCCGGGCCCAGGCCGCCCGCCTGCACGCCCACGTCACCGGACGGCCCGCCCTCCCGGTCACCGACCTCGCCTACTCCCTGGCGACCACCCGTTCCTCCTTCGACCACCGGGCCGCCGTCCTCGCGGGCGACCGGGACGAACTCCTCGCCGGCCTCGCCGCCCTCGCGGACGGCCGCACCGGACCCCGCGTCCTGCGCGGCGAAGCCGGCGCCCGCAGCCGCAAGACCGCCTTCCTCTTCTCCGGCCAGGGCGCCCAGCGCCCCGGCGCCGGCCGCGAACTGCACGCCCTCCAGCCCGTGTTCGCACGCGCCCTCGACGAGGTGACCGCCCGCTTCGACCTGGAGCTCGACCGCCCGCTGCGCGACCTGCTGTTCGCCGAGGAGGGCACCCCCGAGGCCGCCCTGCTCGACCACACCGGCTACACCCAGCCCGCCCTGTTCGCAATCGAGGTGGCCCTCTACCGGCTCGTCGAATCCTGGGGGCTGCGCCCCGACTTCGTCGCCGGGCACTCCGTCGGCGAGATCGCCGCCGCCCACGTGGCGGGCGTGTTCTCCCTCGACGACGCCTGCACCCTGGTCGCCGCCCGCGCTCGGCTGATGGCCGCCCTGCCCGGCGGCGGTGCGATGGCCGCCCTCCAGGCGACCGAGGACGAGGTGCGCGCACACCTCACCGAAGCCGGAGCCGGAGGCCACGGCGTCTCGGTGGCCGCGGTCAACGGCCCCCGGGCCGTCGTCATCGCCGGCGACGAGGCGGCCGTGGACCGGATCGCCAGGAGCTTCGCGGACACCGGCCGCAAGACTAGGCGTTTGCGGGTCAGCCATGCATTTCACTCCGTGCACATGGACGCCATGCTCGACGACTTCGCACGAGTGGCCCGGGGCATCACCTACACCGCCCCGAGCCTTCCCCTCGTGTCGAACCTGACCGGGGAACCGGTCGACGCCGCGCTGGTGTGCACCCCCGACTACTGGGTGCGGCACGTCCGGGAGACCGTCCGGTTCGGCGACGGGCTGCGCGCCCTCGCCGCCCGCGGCGTCACCCGCTTCCTCGAACTCGGCCCGGACGCCACCCTGTCCGCCCTGGCCCAGGACACCGACGGCGCGCACAGCGCCACCTCCGTGACCGCCGTACCGGCCCTGCGCAAGGGACGACCCGAGCAGGACACCCTCCTGACCGCCGTCGCCCGGCTGCACGTCGAAGGCTGCGCGCCCCACTGGCCGTCCGTCTTCACCGGGACCGGCGCCCGCCGGGTGCCGCTGCCGACGTACGCCTTCCAGCGCGCGCGGTACTGGGCCCACGGCAGCCCGGCCACGGCCACTGCGGTGGCCGCCACGGCCGCCGGAACGGACGACGCCTTCTGGACCGCCGTACGCTCCGAGACCCTCGACTCGCTCGCCGGGACCCTCGACGTCGACAGCGACGCACTGTCCAAGGTGCTGCCCGCCCTGGACGACTGGCGCCGCCGCCGCGCCGAGGACGCCACGATCGACGGCTGGCGCCAGCACATCACCTGGCAGCCGCTCACCGGCACCCGCGGCCGCACGGCACCGCCCGCGGGGACCTGGCTCGCCGTCCTCCCCGCCGCGCACGCCGCCGACCCCTGGGCGGCCTCCGCCATCGGCCGGCTCGGCCCGGACACCGTCCGCTTCGAGATCGCCCCGGACACCGACGCGGACCGGGAACGCATGGCGAAGCGACTGCGCGAGCTGGCCGCCGTCGCGGGCGGAGAGTTCACCGGGGTGGTCTCCCTCCTCGCCCTCGACGAGACCGGCGAGGTCCCGCGGGGCGTGGCACTGACCGCCACCCTCCTCCAGGCACTCGGCGACGCCGGACTGACCGCACCCCTGTGGTGCCTGACCCGGGGCGCGGTCGCCGTGACCCCCGGCGAGTCGGTACCGGGCCTCGCCCAGGCCGCCGTCTGGGGCCTCGGACGGGTCGCCGCCCTCGAACACCCGCAGCGCTGGGGCGGTCTGGTCGACCTCCCGGCCGACCTCCCCACCGACCCCGCGGCCCTCGACCGGCTCACCGCCTTCCTCGCCTCACCCGACGGGGAGGACCAGGTCGCCGTCCGAGCCGGAGCACTCCACGGCCGCCGGCTGAGCCCGCTCACGGCCCGCCCCGCACCTGCCACCGCGCCCGCCCGCACCTGGGATCCGGAAGGCACCGTCCTGATCACCGGCGGCACCGGGGCCCTGGGCGCACACGTCGCCCGCCGCCTCGCCGCCGCCGGAGCCCGCCACCTGGTCCTGCTCAGCCGCAGCGGCCCGGACGCCCCCGGCGCCGCCGCCCTGCGCGCCGAACTGGCCGAAGCAGGCGCCGACGCCACCCTCACCGCCTGCGACGCCGCCGACCGCGAGGCGCTGTCCGCCGTCCTCGCGGCCATCCCGGACCGGGCGCCGCTGACCGCCGTCGTCCACACCGCCGGCGTACTCGACGACGCGGTCGTCGACAGCCTCACCCCGGACCGCTTCACCGCCGTCTTCCGCGCCAAGGTCACCTCCGCGCTGCTCCTCGACGAGCTCACCCGGGACCTGGACCTGAAGGTGTTCGCCCTGTTCTCCTCCGCCTCGGCGGCCGTCGGCAACCCCGGACAGGGCAACTACGCGGCGGCCAACGCCGTCCTCGACGCCCTCGCCGAGCAGCGCCGCGCCCGCGGCCTCGCCGCCACCTCACTCGCCTGGGGCGCCTGGGGCGGAGCGGGCCTGGCAGCCGGCGACCGGGCGGCCGGAGCCGCCCACCGGGCCGGCATCCGGCCCCTGGACCCGGACCTCGCCGTCACGGCCCTGCGCCGCGCGGTCATGGAGCCCGAGCCGACCACCGTCATCTCCGACGCCGACCCCGGCCGGTTCGTCCACGCCTTCACGGCCGTGCGGCCCAGCAAGCTGCTCGCCGGCCTGCCCGTGCCGCAGGCCGCGGACACGGCCGGCCCGGCGGCAGCCCCGGCGGTCCCGGAGCAGCGCGCCGCACTGGCCGCCCTGCCCGCGGGCCGGCGCGGAGCCGCGGTGCTCCACCTCGTACGCACCCGGGCCGCCGAGGTCCTCGGCCTCACCGGACCCGAAGCCGTCGGGGCGGAGAAGGCCTTCCGCGACCTGGGCTTCGACTCCCTCGGCGCCGTGGAGCTGCGCAACCAGCTCACCGCCGCCACCGGCCTGGACCTGCCCGCCACCCTCGTCTTCGACCAGCCCACCCCGGCCGAGCTCGCCGAGCACATCGCCCGGCGGCTCGACCCGACGGCGTCCGACGACGCCGCCGAGTCCCAGGACGTGGACCAGGCACGGCTCCAGGCCCTGCTGGCCTCCGTGTCCGTGGACCAGCTGCGCCGCATCGGCGTCCTCGAACCGCTGCTGCGGCTCGCCGCCGAGCACGGCCGGAACGACGGGCCCGCAGACGAGGCGGACAAGACGCCCGAGTACGCCGACTCCATCGACGCGATGGACGTGGACGCGCTCGTCAACGCAGCCCTCAACACACCCTCGTCCGACCCGAACGCCCACCAGACACCCGACCTCTCATCCGTACCGGCCCACCGCGACGAACCGCAGGGCCGACGGAGCTGACGGAGCAGAACATGGCCACGCCCACGCCCCACGACAAGGTCGTCGAAGCGCTCCGGTCCTCGATGAAGGAGACCGAGCGGCTGCGGCGCCAGAACCTGAACCTGGTCGCCGCAGCCACCGAACCCATCGCCGTCGTGGCCATGGGCTGCCGCTACCCGGGCGGGGTCCACTCGCCCGAGGACCTGTGGGACCTCGTCGCCGCCGGAACCGACGCCATGTCGGACTTCCCGGCCGACCGGGGCTGGGACCTCGACGCCCTGCGCGGCGCCGGAGTCGACTCCCGCGGCCACGGCGTGAGCCGTGGCGGCGGGTTCCTCGACGACGTGGCCGGCTTCGACGCGGACTTCTTCGGCATCTCGCCGCGGGAGGCCGTGTCGATGGACCCCCAGCAGCGGCTGCTGCTGGAGACCTCCTGGGAGGCGTTCGAACGGGCCGCAATCGATCCGTCCCGGCTGCGCGGCAGCCGGACCGGCGTCTTCATGGGCACCAACGGCCAGGACTACGCCTACCTCCTCGTCCGGTCCCTCGACGACGCCACCGGGGACATCGGCACCGGCATCGCCGCCAGTGCCGTCTCCGGCCGGCTCGCCTACCAGCTGGGCCTGGAAGGCCCGGCGGTGACCGTGGACACCGCCTGCTCGTCGTCCCTCGTCGCCCTGCACTGGGCCGTCCAGGCCCTCCGGGCGGGCGAATGCTCACTGGCCCTGGCCGGCGGAGTGAACATCATGTCCACGCCCGGCTCCCTCATGGAGTTCAGCCGGCAGGGCGGGCTGGCGGGGGACGGGCGGTGCAAGGCGTTCGCCGACGCCGCCGACGGCACCGGCTGGTCCGAGGGCGTGGGCGTACTCGTCCTGGAACGCCTGTCGGACGCCGTACGCAACGGGCGGCGCGTGCTCGGCGTCGTCCGTGGCTCCGCCGTGAACCAGGACGGCGCCAGCAACGGCTTCACCGCGCCGAACGGGCCGTCGCAGCAGCGGGTGATCCGTCAGGCGCTTGCGTCGGCGGGTCTGTCGCCGGCGGACGTGGATGTGGTGGAGGGGCACGGGACGGGTACGCCGCTGGGTGACCCGATCGAGGCCCAGGCGCTGTTGGCCACGTATGGCCGGGAGCGGGGGGAGGCGGGTCGGCCGCTTCTGCTCGGGTCGGTGAAGTCGAACATCGGTCATACGCAGGCCGCGGCGGGTGTGGCGGGTGTGATCAAGATGGTCATGGCGATGCGGGAGGGCGTGCTGCCGCGCACCCTGCACGTGGACGTGCCGTCCCGCCACGTCGACTGGTCGGCGGGCGGCGTGCGGCTGCTGACGGAGGCCGTCCGCTGGCCGTCCGGTGAACGCCTGCGCCGGGCGGGCGTGTCCTCGTTCGGCATCAGCGGGACGAACGCGCACGTGGTGCTGGAGGAAGCCCCCGCCGAACCGGCCGCCACCCCCTCGGACACCGGGGTGCTCGCCCCGTGGCTGGTGTCGGGCAAGTCGGCGTCCGCCCTGGACGCCCAGCTGGAACGGCTCACCGGGATCACGGGTTCCCCGCTCGACGTGGGCTTCTCGCTGGCCGCTTCGCGGGCGCGGTTCGCGCACCGGGCGGTGCTGGTGGACGGTGTCGAGATCGCCCGGGGGGTCGCACGCGAGCGGTCGCTGGCTTTCCTGTTCTCGGGTCAGGGGTCGCAGCGGTTGGGGATGGGGCGGGAGTTGTATGCCCGTTTTCCGGTGTTTGCGGCGGCGTTTGACGCGGTGTGTGCGGAGTTGGATGTTCCGGTTCGGGATGTGGTGTGGGGTGGTGACGAGGCGGCGCTGAACGGGACGGCGTGTGCGCAGGCGGCGTTGTTCGCGGTCGAGGTGGCGTTGTTCCGGTTGGTGGAGTCGTTGGGTGTGCGGCCGGGTTTTGTGGCCGGGCATTCGGTGGGTGAGGTGGCGGCTGCGCATGTGGCCGGGGTGTTGTCGCTGGCGGATGCGTGTGTGCTGGTGTCGGCGCGTGGTCGGCTGATGCAGGCGCTGCCCGGGGGCGGTGCGATGCTCGCTGTCCAGGCGACGGAGGAGGAAGTCGGTCCGCTGCTGGGTGAGACCGTGTCGGTTGCCGCCGTCAACGGACCGTCCTCCCTGGTCGTTTCCGGCGCCGAGGACGCCGTCGAGAAGATCGCCGTGCACTTCCGCGGCATGGGCCGCAAGACGACCCGGCTGCGGGTGTCGCATGCGTTCCACTCGCCGTTGATGGATCCGATGCTGGACGAGTTCCGTGCGGTGGTGTCCGGGCTGTCGTTCTCCGCTCCGGAGATCGCGATGGCGACGGATGCCGACCTGGTGTGTGATCCGGAGTACTGGGTGCGGCATGTGCGGGAGACGGTGCGGTTTGCCGACGTGGTGCGTTCGCTGGCGGAGCAGGGCGTCGACGCTTTTCTTGAGTTGGGTCCGGACGGGAGTCTGTGTGCGCTGGCCCAGTTGAGTGTGGAGGCCGAGGTCGCCGTCCCGGTGCTGCGCAAGGGGCGGGGTGAGGAGCGGGCGCTCGTCGACGGGCTGGCGCGACTCTTCTGCGCGGGCGTGGCGGTCGACTGGGCACGTCTGTACGACGGCACGGGCGCGCGTGGCGTCGACCTGCCGACGTACGCCTTCCAGCACGAGCGCTACTGGCCCGCACTCACGCCGGATGCCGGTGACGTCACCGCGGCCGGACTGATCGCCGACGCCCACCCCATGCTCGGAGCGGTCCTTCCGCTCGCCCAGTCGGAAGGCGTGGTCTTCACCAGCCGCCTCTCGACCCACGCGCAGCCCTGGCTGACGGGGCAGACGACGCCGGCGACCGGGCTGCTGGAACTGGCACTTCGCGTCGGCGACCACGTCGGCTGCGACCGGGTCGAACGCCTCGTGCACACCACCCCCCTCTCCCTGCCCGTGGACGGCAGTGTCATGGTCCAGGTGCGGGTGGGGGAGCCCGATGAGACGGGCGCCCGTACGGTCGCGTTCTTCTCGCGGGTCGACGGCGGGGGGTGGACGGAGCACGCGACCGGCATGCTCGTACCCGCTCCCGAGCGGCCGACGACGGACCTGGCAGGCGCTGACGAGGAGTTCACGCTGTCCGGTGAGGCGGCGCGGGAGGCGGACCGCTTCGGTCTGCACCCGGCGTTGCTGGCCGAGGTGGTGCGGGCGGCGGCGCGCGAGCGGGAGCTCGTGCCGGTGTCCTGGCGCGGGGTCGTGCTGCACGCCGTGGGCGCGTCGGTCGTGCGGGCGCGGATCGGGCGTACGGCTGAGGACTGCGTCTCGCTTGTGCTGGTGGACGCCGAGGGCGTGCCGGTGCTGACGGTTGAGGAGTTGGCCCTCGGCGCTCCTGCGGCGCCGGCCGGGCCCGCACTGCTGCGGGAAGGGCTGCTGCGCCTCGACTGGGTGCCCGCCGATGTGTCGGCGGCTGCCGCTGCCGACGACGCGGGGCCGACGGTTCTGCGTGTCGAGGGCGGCGAGACGGCCGAAGCGGTGCACGAAGTCTGTGCTCGTGTACTGGCTGCTCTGCAGGAATGGCTGGCGGGGGATCGGCCGACGGACGCCCGCCTGGCCGTCGTGGTACGGGGGGACCTGGCCGGAGCCGCTGTCTCGGGTCTCGTGCGGGCGGCGGAGTCGGAGAACCCGGGTCGCTTCCTGCTCGTCGACGTCGAGGACGACGGGGAGTGGCCGGTCGCCCGGGTCCTCGCGGCAGCCGAGCCCCACGTGCGGGTCCGGGGCGGTGTCGTGTACGTGCCGCGGCTGGGTCGGGTGGAGTCGTCGCTCGGTGTGGTGGGGTCGCCGTTGGGGGACGGGACTGTGCTGGTGACGGGTGGTACGGGTGGTCTGGGTCGTGAGGTGGCCCGGCATCTGGTGGCTGTTCACGGGGTGCGGCGTCTGTTGTTGGTGTCGCGTCGGGGGCTGGAGGCTCCGGGTGCGGTGGAGTTGCGGGATGAGCTGGTTGCTTCCAGTGTGGATGTGTCGGTGGTGGCGTGTGATGTGGCGGACCGGGATGCGCTGGCGGAGGTGTTGGCGGGGGTCGGGTTGTCGGCGGTGGTTCACGCCGCCGGTGTGCTGGATGACGGTGTGGTGACGTCGTTGACGGCTGAGCGGTTGTCGGGGGTGTTGCGTCCGAAGGTGGATGCGGCCTGGCATCTGCACGAGCTGACCCGTGGGATGGATCTGTCGGCGTTCGTGTTGTTCTCGTCGATCTCGGGTGTGATGGGTTCGGCGGGTCAGGGCAATTACGCGGCGGCGAACGTCTTCCTGGATGCGTTGGCGGCGTATCGCCGTGGTCTGGGTCTGGCGGGGCAGTCGCTGGCGTGGGGTGCGTGGGCGCCGTCGGGTGGTATGACGGCGACACTGTCCGAGGCGGACCGGCAGCGGATCGCAGCCTCCGGTGTTCCGCCGCTCTCCGTGGAGCAGGGGCTGGCGCTCCTGGATGCGGCGATGGCCACCGACCTGCCCTACCTCGTCCCCCTCGGCCGGCTCGCCACCGGAACCGGGCCACGCCCGGGGACCGACATACCGCCGCTCTTCCGCGGGCTGTTCAAGGGCGCCCGCCGGACGGCCGTGTCGGCGACCGCCGGTGCGCTCGGGCTTCGGCTCGACGCCCTGGCCGAGGAGGAACGGCTCCGGCACGTGCTGGACCTCGTACGCACCGAAGCGGCCGGAGTGCTCGGCCACACGCCGGGCACGACGGTCGACGCGGAGCGGGAGTTCAAGGACCTCGGCGTCGACTCCCTCACCGCACTCGAACTCCGCAACCGGCTCGGCCACGTCACCGGCCTGCGGCTGCCCGCCACCCTCGTCTTCGACTACCCCACCCCCACCGCCCTCGCCGCCCACCTCCTCGCCGAACTCCTCGGCCGGCAGCAGGCCGTGGACACGGACGGCCCGAAGGTGCCCGCAGCCGACGAACCGATCGCGATCGTCGGCATGGCCTGCCGGATGCCCGGCGGCGTGGACACACCGGAGGCCCTGTTCCGTATGCTCCTCGAAGGCCGGGAAGGGATGACGGACTTCCCCACCGACCGGGGCTGGGACCTGGCCGCTCTCTTCGGTGACAGCACCACCGGCAACCGGGGAGCCAGCGCGGCCCGGCGCGGCGGATTCCTCTCCACACTCGGTGACTTCGACGCCGGATTCTTCGGGATCTCGCCCCGCGAGGCCCTTGCCATGGACCCCCAGCAGCGGCTCCTGCTGGAGACCTCCTGGGAGGCGTTCGAGAGGGCCGGGATCGATGCCACCCGGCTGCGCGGCAGCCGGACCGGCGTGTTCGTGGGTACCACCGGCCAGGACTACGCGTCGCTCGTCATGAACTCGCGCGAGGATGTCGAGGGCCACGCCAGCACGGGTCTGGCGAACAGCGTTATCTCGGGGCGGGTGTCCTACGCCTTCGGACTCGAAGGCCCCGCCGTGACCGTGGACACCGCCTGCTCCTCCTCCCTCGTGGCCCTGCACCTGGCCGCCCAGTCCCTGCGCAGCGGCGAGTCCTCGCTCGCCCTCGCCGGCGGTGTCACCGTTCTGTCCACGCCGATGAGCTTCCTCGGCTTCAGCCGGCAGGGCGGGCTGGCGGGGGACGGGCGGTGCAAGGCGTTCGCGGATGCCGCCGACGGCACCGGCTGGTCCGAGGGGGTGGGCGTACTGGTTCTGGAGCGGCTTTCGGACGCCCGGCGCAACGGGCACGAGGTGCTGGCCGTGGTCCGTGGCTCGGCCGTGAACCAGGACGGTGCGTCGAACGGCCTGACCGCGCCGAACGGGCCGTCGCAGCAGCGGGTGATCCGTCAGGCGCTTGCGTCGGCGGGTCTGTCGCCGGCGGACGTGGATGTGGTGGAGGGGCACGGGACGGGTACGCCGCTGGGTGACCCGATCGAGGCCCAGGCGCTGTTGGCCACGTATGGCCGGGAGCGGGGGGAGGCGGGTCGGCCGCTTCTGCTCGGGTCGGTGAAGTCGAACATCGGTCATACGCAGGCCGCGGCGGGTGTGGCGGGTGTGATCAAGATGGTCATGGCGATGCGGGAGGGTGTGCTGCCGCGCACCCTGCACGTGGATGCGCCGTCCCGTCACGTCGACTGGTCGGCGGGCGCCATCGACCTCCTCACCGAGAACACGGCCTGGCCCGAAGCGGCGCGGCCGTGGCGGGCGGGTGTCTCCTCCTTCGGCCTCAGCGGCACCAACGCGCACGTCGTCCTGGAGCAGTCCGTCCCTTCACTCGCGGAACCGTCCGATGCGAAGACCGTGGCGCCCTGGGTGGTGTCGGGCAGGTCGGAGCAGGCGCTCGACGCGCAGCTGGGGAGACTGGCGGGCGTCGCCGGATCCGGGCTGGACGTGGGCTTCTCGCTGGCCGCTTCGCGGGCGCGGTTCGCGCACCGGGCGGTGCTGGTGGACGGTGTCGAGATCGCCCGGGGGGTGGCACGCGAGCGGTCGCTGGCGGTGCTGTTCTCGGGTCAGGGGTCGCAGCGGTTGGGGATGGGGCGGGAGTTGTATGCCCGTTTTCCGGTGTTTGCGGCGGCGTTTGACGCGGTGTGTGCGGAGTTGGATGTTCCGGTTCGGGATGTGGTGTGGGGTGGTGACGAGGCGGCGCTGAACGGGACGGCGTGTGCGCAGGCGGCGTTGTTCGCGGTCGAGGTGGCGTTGTTCCGGTTGGTGGAGTCGTTGGGTGTGCGGCCGAGTTTTGTGGCCGGGCATTCGGTGGGTGAGGTGGCGGCTGCGCATGTGGCCGGGGTGTTGTCGCTGGCGGATGCGTGTGTGCTGGTGTCGGCGCGTGGTCGGCTGATGCAGGCGCTGCCCGGGGGCGGTGCGATGCTCGCTGTCCAGGCGACGGAGGAGGAAGTCGGTCCGCTGCTGGGTGAGTCCGTGTCGGTTGCCGCCGTCAACGGACCGTCCTCCCTGGTCGTTTCGGGTGCCGAGGATGCCGTCGAGAGGATTGGCGTGCACTTCCGCGGCATGGGCCGCAAGACGACCCGGCTGCGGGTGTCGCATGCGTTCCACTCGCCGTTGATGGATCCGATGCTGGACGATTTCCGTGCGGTGGTGTCCGGGCTGTCGTTCTCCGCGCCGCGGATCCCGATGGCCGTGGATGCCGACCTGGTGCGCGATCCGGAGTACTGGGTGCGGCACGTCCGCGAGACCGTACGGTTCGCCGACGGTGTACGGGCCCTGCACACGGCGGGCGCCACCGCCTTCGCCGAGCTCGGCCCGGACGGCGTGCTGACCGCCCTCGCCCAGGAGGTCCTGAGTAGCGAGGACCCGCAGGGCATCGTGTTCACCCCGGTTCTGCGCAAGGGCCGGGAGGAGGAGGACACCCTCCTCGAAGGGCTGGCGCGGCTCTTCTGCGCGGGCGTCGCGGTGGACTGGACGCGCCTGTACGAGGACACCGGCGCCCGGCGGGTGGACCTGCCGACGTACGCCTTCCAGCGCGAGCGATACTGGCCCGTTCCGGCCGTCCGTACGGGCGACGTGGCCGGCGCCGGCCTCGCGGCGACCGGGCACGCCCTCCTGGGCGCCGCCGTGACGCCCGCCGACTCCGGCGGCAGCGTGCTGCTCACCGGCCGGCTGACCACGGCGGCGCTGCCGTGGCTCGACGGCCACCTCGCCGACGGGGCGGCCGTCCTCCCGAGCGAGGGTCTGCTGGAGATGGTGCTGCGAGCCGGGGAACAGGCCGGCTGTGAGCACATCGCAGAACTGGCCCTCACGGACCAGCCGCTCGTCCTCCCCGGCACGGGGGCCGTGGCGGTCCAGGTGACGGTCGGAGCTCCCGACGAGACCGGGGCCCGTACGGTCGGCTGCTACACACGCCCCGAGGAGACTGCCGACGGCCCGTGGACCTGCCACGCCACCGGACGTCTGACGCGCGAGCCGGCCGAGGTCAAGCCGATCGGTGACGGGACGTTGGTCGACGCCGCCCTGCCGGGTCGCGCCGAGGACGCCGGGCTCTACGGTCTGCACCCGGCGTTGCTGGCCGAGGTGGTGCGGGCGGCGACGGGCGAGCGGGAGCTGGTGCCGGTGTCCTGGCGCGGGGTGTCGCTGCACGCGGCGGGCGCGTCGGTGGTACGGGCCCGCATCGCGCCGACGGGAGAGGACCTTCTGGCCGTCGAGCTGGCGGACGCCGAGGGCGGGCCGGTCCTGTCCGTGGCGGAGCTGCGTCTCGGGGCCCCTGCGAGGCCGGCCGAGACGGTGCCGGGGCGCGACGGGCTGCTGCGCCTGGACTGGATTCCCGCGGACGGGACCGGAGCTTCCGCAGCCGACGACGCGGCGCTCACGGTCTTCCCCGTGTCCGGTGGTGATGCGCCGGAGGCCGTGCACGCGGCGTGTGTTCGTGTGTTGGCCGCGGTACAGGAGTTGCTGGCGGGGCCTGAGGGCGCGCGTCTGGTGTTCGTGACGCGGGGTGCGGTGTCGGGGGCCGATCTGGCGGGCGCCGCGGTGTGGGGCCTGGTGCGGGCCGCGGAGTCGGAGAACCCGGGCCGCTTCCTCCTCGTGGACGTCGACGACGACTCCGAGCTGTCCCTTGCACAGGTGCTCGCGGCAGGGGAGTCGCAGGTTCTCGTGCGGGGCGGTGTCGTGTACGTGCCGCGGCTGGGTCGGGTGGAGTCGTCGCTCGGTGTGGTGGGGTCGCCGTTGGGGGACGGGACTGTGCTGGTGACGGGTGGTACGGGTGGTCTGGGTCGTGAGGTGGCTCGGCATCTGGTGTCGGTGCATGGGGTGCGGAGTTTGCTGTTGGTGTCGCGTCGGGGGCTGGGTGCTCCGGGTGCGGTGGAGTTGCGGGATGAGTTGGCTGCTTCCGGTGCGGATGTGTCGGTGGTGGCGTGTGATGTGGCGGATCGGGATGCGCTGGCGGAGGTGTTGGCGGGGGTCGGGTTGTCGGCGGTGGTTCACGCCGCCGGTGTGCTGGATGACGGTGTGGTGACGTCGTTGACGGCTGAGCGGTTGTCGGGGGTGTTGCGTCCGAAGGTGGATGCGGCCTGGCATCTGCACGAGCTGACCCGTGGGATGGATCTGTCGGCGTTTGTGTTGTTCTCGTCGGTCTCGGGTGTGATGGGTTCGGCGGGTCAGGGCAATTACGCGGCGGCGAACGTCTTCCTGGATGCGTTGGCGGCGTATCGCCGTGGTCTGGGTCTGGCGGGGCAGTCGCTGGCGTGGGGTGCGTGGGCGCCGTCGGGTGGTATGACGGCGACACTGTCCGAGGCGGACCGGCAGCGGATCGCAGCCTCGGGTGTTCCGCCGCTCTCCGTGGAGCAGGGGCTGGCGCTCCTGGATGCGGCGATGGCCACCGATCTGCCCTACCTCGTCCCCCTCGGCCGGATGTCCGGCACGGGCGCACCCCGGATGCGCGGCGAAGTGCCGCCGCTGCTGCGCGGCCTCATCAAGAGCGCCAAGCGGCAGGCCGCCGCCGGCGGCCCCGCGGCCGGCACCCAGGACATGCTCGCCGCCCGGCTCCGGGAACTGCGAGAAGGCGAGCGGCTGCGGCACGTACGGGAACTCGTGCAGGCAGAGGCGGCGGCCGTGCTCCGGCACACATCAGCCCAGGCCGTCGACGCAGGAACGGAGTTCAAAGACCTCGGCGTCGACTCCCTCACCGCGCTGGAGCTGCGCAACGGGCTCACGGCCGTCACCGGCCTGCGCCTGCCCGCCACCCTCGTCTTCGACTACCCGACGCCGAACGACCTGGCCGAGTACCTGCTGGCCACCCTGCTTCACGAACACCGGGGCGACCGCGACGAGCAGTACGCCCTCCTCGCCGAACTCGACCGGCTGGACGCCGCCTTGACCGCGGCCGATCCCGACGAACACACCCGCGCGGCGGTCTCCCTCCGGCTGCGCCACCTCGTGGAGAAGTGGCGAGCCGGCGACGAGGACTCCGCCTCCGCCGATGTCGCGGAGCGGATCGAATCCGCCACCACCGACGAAGTGCTCGCGTTCATCGACAACGAGCTCGGCCGTCTGAACGACCGCTGATCCGGCCGTCTGTCGTCTTTCACCTCTTCTCCATCGCTGTAGGAAGGCTCCACCCCCATGTCGAACGACAGCAAGCTCGTTGACTACCTCAAGTGGGTCACCGCTGATCTGCACCAGACGCGCCAACGACTGCTGGAAGTCGAGTCGGAGAAGCAGGAGCCGATCGCGATCGTCGGTATGTCGTGCCGCCTCCCCGGCGGTGTGCGCTCGCCCGAGGACCTGTGGCGGCTCGTGACGGAGGGCCGCGACGGCATCTCCCCCTTCCCCACCGACCGGGGCTGGAACCTGGAGGCCCTGTCCGGCGACGGGAACGGCAGCAGCGCCTCGGTGGAGGGCGGCTTCGTCGACGCAGCGGCCTTCGACGCGGACTTCTTCGGGATCTCCCCGCGTGAGGCGATGGCGATGGACCCCCAGCAGCGACTGCTGCTGGAGACCTCCTGGGAGGCGTTCGAACGGGCCGGGATCGACCCGGCGACCCTGCGCGGCAGCCGCACCGGCGTCTTCGTCGGCACGGCGGGCGTGGACTACGTGGGCGTGGTCATGAACTCCCTGGAGGACGTGGAGGGCCATGCGACGACCGGCCTGACGGCCAGCGTCCTCTCCGGCCGCATCTCGTACGCCTTCGGGCTGGAAGGCCCGGCGGTGACCCTCGACACCGCCTGCTCGTCCTCGCTCGTCGCACTCCACGTCGCCGCGCACGCCCTGCGCTCGGGGGAGTGCACCATGGCCCTGGCCGGCGGTGTGACCGTCCTGTCCACGCCGATGAGCTTCTCCGGCTTCAGCCGGCAGGGCGGGCTGGCGGGGGACGGGCGGTGCAAGGCGTTCGCGGATGCCGCCGACGGCACCGGCTGGTCCGAGGGGGTGGGCGTACTGGTTCTGGAGCGGCTCTCGGACGCCCGGCGCAACGGGCACGAGGTGCTGGCCGTGGTCCGTGGCTCGGCCGTGAACCAGGACGGTGCGTCGAACGGCCTGACCGCGCCGAACGGGCCGTCGCAGCAGCGGGTGATCCGTCAGGCGCTTGCGTCGGCGGGTCTGTCGCCGGCGGACGTGGATGTGGTGGAGGGGCACGGGACGGGTACGCCGCTGGGTGACCCGATCGAGGCCCAGGCGCTCCTGGCCACCTACGGCGAGAACCGTGCCGGGGGCCGGCCGCTCCTGCTCGGCTCGCTCAAGTCGAACATCGGTCATACGCAGGCCGCGGCGGGTGTGGCGGGTGTGATCAAGATGGTCATGGCGATGCGGGAGGGCGTGCTGCCGCGCACCCTGCACGTGGACAAGCCGACCACGCACGTGGACTGGTCGGCCGGTGAGGTCTCCCTGCTGACCGAACAGACGGACTGGCCGGCCACGGGCCGCCCGCGCCGGGCCGCCGTGTCGGCCTTCGGCATCAGCGGCACCAACGCCCACACGATCATCGAGCAGAGTCCGACAGCCGAAAGCGAGCCGACGGGGTCGACGGAGCCCGCCGAGCCGGCCGTGACACCGGCCGTCGCTCCGTGGGTGGTGTCGGGCAAGTCCCCGGCCGCGCTGGACGCGCAGCTCGTCCGCCTGGGCGCCGCGCCCGGAAAGTCCGCGACGGACGTCGGCTACTCCCTGGCCGCGCGACGTGCGAGCCTGACGCACCGGGCGGTGCTGGTGGACGGGGTCGAGGTTGCGCGGGGGGTGGCCGGGGACCGGTCCGTGGCTTTCCTGTTCTCGGGTCAGGGGTCGCAGCGGTTGGGGATGGGGCGGGAGTTGTATGCCCGTTTTCCGGTGTTTGCGGCGGCGTTTGACGCGGTGTGTGCGGAGTTGGATGTTCCGGTTCGGGATGTGGTGTGGGGTGGTGACGAGGCGGCGCTGAACGGGACGGCGTGTGCGCAGGCGGCGTTGTTCGCGGTCGAGGTGGCGTTGTTCCGGTTGGTGGAGTCGTTGGGTGTGCGGCCGGGTTTTGTGGCCGGGCATTCGGTGGGTGAGGTGGCGGCTGCGCATGTGGCCGGGGTGTTGTCGCTGGCGGATGCGTGTGTGCTGGTGTCGGCGCGTGGTCGGCTGATGCAGGCGCTGCCCGGGGGCGGTGCGATGGCGGCGGTCCAGGCGACGGAGGAGGAAGTCGGTCCGCTGCTGGGCGAGTTTGTGTCGGTTGCCGCCGTCAACGGCCCGTCGGCTGTGGTGGTTTCGGGTGCCGAGGTCGCGGTTGAGGCCGTTCGGACCCACTTCGAGGCCCTGGGCCGCAAGACGACCCGGTTGCGGGTGTCGCATGCGTTCCACTCGCCGTTGATGGATCCGATGCTGGACGAGTTCCGTGCGGTGGTGTCCGGGCTGTCGTTCTCCGCTCCGGAGATCGCGATGGCGACGGATGCCGACCTGGTGTGTGATCCGGAGTACTGGGTGCGGCATGTGCGGGAGACGGTGCGGTTTGCCGACGCGGTGCGTTCGCTGGCGGAGCAGGGCGTCGACACGTTTCTTGAGCTGGGTCCGGACGGGAGCCTGTGTGCGCTGGCCCAGTTGAGTGTGGAGGCCGAGGTCGCCGTCCCGGTGCTGCGCAAGGGGCGGGGTGAGGAGCGGGCGCTCGTCGACGGGCTGGCACGGCTGTACTGCGCGGGCGTGGCGGTCGACTGGGCACGTCTGTACGACGGCACGGGCGCGCGTGGCGTCGACCTGCCGACGTACGCCTTCCAGCACGAGCGCTACTGGCCGAGGCCCGCGCTGCCCGTGGGCGATGTCGCCGGCGCCGGACTCCGACCCGCCGAGCACCCGCTGCTGGGCGCTGCCGTCTTCCTGGCCGGCTCGGACGGGACGGTGCTCACGGGGCGCCTGTCCTGTGCCTCCCAGCCCTGGCTGGCGGAACACGTGGTGGACGGCCAGGTGGTCTTCCCGGCGACGGGCCTGCTGGAACTTGCCCTCCGGGCCGCCGACCAGGTCGGCTGTGGCCGCGTCCAGGAGCTGACGCACACCGAGCCGCTCGTGCTCGCCATGGACGGCGCCGTTGCCGTCCAGGTGTGGGTGGGCGCACCGGACGAGAACGGAGGCCGGCCCGTCACGCTGCACTCACGGCGCGAGCAGGACTCCGATGCCGAGTGGACCGAGCACGCCGCAGGCGTGCTGGTCACCGGTTCACCCGCCGTGGTGACGGACGCCCACGGAGCCGAGGCGGAGTTCGTGCTGTCGGGCGAGGTGGCGCGGGAGGCGGACCGTTTTGGTCTGCACCCGGCGTTGCTGGCCGAGGTGGTGCGGGCGGCCGCGGAGGGCCGGGAGCTGGTGCCGGTGGCCTGGCGTGGTGTGTCGCTGCATGCGGCGGGCGCGTCGGCCGTGCGGGCGCGGATCGGGCGTACGGCTGAGGACTGCGTCTCGCTCGTGCTGGTGGACGCCGAGGGCGCACCGGTGCTGTCGGTGGCGGAGCTCCGTCTCGGAGCTCTCGCGATGCCCGTGGAGACGGTGCCGGGGCGCGACGGGCTGCTGCGCCTGGAGTGGACCCCGGCGGACCTCTCGGGAGGCTCTGCTGTCGACGACGCGGCGCTCACGGTCTTCTCCGTCGAGAGCGGTGTCTCGCCCGAGGCGGTCCACGCGGCGTGCGCCCGGGCCCTCGCCGCGGTGCAGGAGTTGCTGGCGGGGCCCGACGGTTCGCGTCTGGCGTTCGTGACGCGGGGTGCGGTGTCGGGGGCCGACCTGGCGGGCGCCGCGGTGTGGGGCCTGGTGCGGGCGGCGGAGTCCGAGAACCCGGGCCGCTTCCTCCTCGTGGACGTCGACGACGATTCCGAGCTGTCCCTCGCGCAGGTGCTTGCGGCGGGGGAGTCGCAGGTTCTCGTCCGGGGCGGTGTGGCCCATGTGGGCCGCCTCGCGCGACTGGGCCGGGATGCCGGTGTGGTGGGGTCGCCGTTGGGGGACGGGACTGTGCTGGTGACGGGTGGTACGGGTGGTCTGGGTCGTGAGGTGGCCCGGCATCTGGTGGCTGTTCACGGGGTGCGGCGTCTGTTGTTGGTGTCGCGTCGGGGGCTGGATGCTCCGGGTGCGGTGGAGTTGCGGGATGAGCTGGTTGCTTCCGGTGCGGATGTGTCGGTGGTGGCGTGTGATGTGGCGGACCGGGATGCGCTGGCGGAGGTGTTGGCCGGGGTGGGGTTGTCGGCGGTGGTTCACGCCGCCGGTGTGCTGGATGACGGTGTGGTGACGTCGTTGACGGCTGAGCGGTTGTCGGGGGTGTTGCGTCCGAAGGTGGATGCGGCCTGGCATCTGCACGAGCTGACGCAGGGCCTTGACCTGTCGGCGTTTGTGTTGTTCTCGTCGGTCTCGGGTGTGATGGGTTCGGCGGGTCAGGGCAATTACGCGGCGGCGAACGTCTTCCTGGATGCGTTGGCGGCGTATCGCCGTGGTCTGGGTCTGGCGGGGCAGTCGCTGGCGTGGGGTGCGTGGGCGCCGTCGGGTGGTATGACGGCGACACTGTCCGAGGCGGACCGGCAGCGGATCGCGGCTTCCGGTGTTCCGCCGCTCTCCGTGGAGCAGGGGCTGGCGCTCCTGGATGCGGCGATGGCCACCGACCTGCCCTACCTCGTCCCCCTCGGCCGGCTCGCCACCGGAACCGGGGCACGGCTGCGCGGCGACGTGCCCACCATGTTCCGGGGGCTGGTCCGCGGCGGGCGGCGGATGGCCGCCACCACCGCGGGCGGAGCCGCGACGGCCGTCGCGCTCGCCGCCCGGCTGTGGGAGCTGCGCGAGGCCGAACGCACCCGCACCGTCGTCGAGATGGTGCGCACGGAAGCGGCAGCCGTCCTCGGGCACGCCTCCGCACAGACCATCGGCGCGGACCGGGACTTCCACGACCTGGGACTCGACTCCCTCACCGCCCTGGAGCTCCGCAACCGCCTCACCGAGGCCACCGGCCTGCGGCTGCCCGCCACCCTCGTCTTCGACTACCCCACCCCCACCGCGCTCGCCACCCACCTCCTCGCCGAACTCCTCGACGAGAACGGCGACGTACGCCTGCCGGCCGCCGTGGCCACCGGAGCGGCCGACGACCCGATCGCGATCGTCGGCATGGCCTGCCGCCTGCCCGGCGGCATCGACTCGCCCGAGGACCTGTGGGACCTCGTCCTCGAAGGCCGGGAAGGGATCGCCGACTTCCCCACCGACCGCGGCTGGGACCTGGACACCCTCCTCGGCGCCGGCAGCGGCCCGGACGGCCGGGGCCGCAGTGCCACCGCCAAGGGCGGATTCCTCCACGGGGTCGCCGAGTTCGACGCCGGATTCTTCGGGATCTCGCCGCGCGAGGCCCTCGCCATGGACCCCCAGCAGCGGCTCCTGCTGGAAACCTCCTGGGAGGCCGTCGAGCGCGCCGCCATCGACCCGAACACCCTGCGCGGCAGCGCGACCGGCGTGTTCGTCGGCACCGGCGGCCAGGACTACCTCACCCTCGTGATGAACTCCACCGAGGACATCGAGGGCCACGCCGGCACCGGCCTCGCGGCCAGCGTCGTCTCCGGCCGCGTCTCCTACACCCTCGGCCTCGAGGGCCCGGCCGTCACCGTGGACACCGCCTGCTCCTCCTCCCTCGTGGCCATCCACCTGGCCGCCCAGTCCCTGCGCACCGGCGAGTCCTCCCTCGCCCTCGCCGGCGGCGTCACCGTGATGTCCTCCTCGCTGGGATTCCCCGGCTTCACCCGGCAGGGCGGCCTCGCCACCGACGGGCGCTGCAAGGCGTACGCGGACGCCGCCGACGGCACCGGCTGGTCCGAGGGCGTGGGCGTCCTCGTCCTGGAACGGCTCTCGGACGCCCGCCGCAACGGGCACCAGGTGCTGGCGCTGGTACGCGGCTCCGCCGTCAACCAGGACGGCGCCTCGAACGGCCTCACCGCCCCCAACGGGCCGGCCCAGCAGCGGGTCATCCGGCAGGCCCTCGCCAACGCGGGCCTGACGCCCGCCGACGTCGACGTGGTCGAGGGGCACGGCACCGGTACGACCCTCGGCGACCCCATCGAGGCGCAGGCGCTGCTGGCCACCTACGGCCGGGAGCGCGGCGAGGGCGGCCGGCCGCTCCTCCTCGGCTCGCTCAAGTCGAACATCGGGCACACCCAGGCCGCGGCCGGTGTGGCCGGTGTGATCAAGATGGTCATGGCCATGCGCCACTCGACCGCCCCGCGGACCCTGCACGTGGACGCACCCTCCACCCACGTCGACTGGTCCGCCGGAGACGTGCGGCTGCTCTCGGAGACCACGCCGTGGCCGTCCGTCGACAGGCCGCGCCGCGCCGCCGTGTCGGCGTTCGGCATCAGCGGCACCAACGCCCACACGATCATCGAGCAGGCGCCGCCGGCCGACGCGCCCGACGCGGACCCCTCCGCTCTGCCCGCGGTCGCGCCCTGGGTGGTGTCCGGCACGTCCGAGACCGCCCTCGACGCGCAGATCGACCGGCTGACCGCCCACGCCGGCGCCCTGCCCGCCCTGGACGTCGCGTACTCGCTGGCGGCGGGACGCGGCGTGTTCGAGCACCGGGCCGTCCTCGTGGACGGAGCCGAGATCGCCCGTGCGGCAGCCGCGGAGAGCCGGATCACGGCCGTGCTCTTCTCCGGACAGGGCTCCCAGCGGCTCGGCATGGGCCGCGAGCTGTACGCCCGCTTCCCGGTGTTCGCCGAGGCCTTCGATGCCGTGAGCGCGGCCCTCGACGAGCACCTCGACCGTCCCGTCCGCACGGTCGTGTGGGGTGAGGACGAGGACACGCTGAACGGCACCGCGTATGCGCAGGCGGGCTTGTTCGCCACCGAGGTGGCGCTGTACCGGCTGGTCGAATCGCTGGGTGTGGAACCCGGGTTCGTCGCCGGCCACTCGGTCGGCGAGATCGCCGCCGCTCACGTCGCAGGGGTCTTCGGCCTCGCCGACGCCTGCGCGCTCGTAGCGGCGCGCGGCCGGCTGATGCAGGCCCTCCCCGAGGGCGGAGCCATGACGGCCGTGCAGGCCACCGAGGAGGAGCTGCGGGCGCTGCTCGACACGGACACGCTGCCGGAGACGGTGTCGATCGCGGCCGTCAACGGGCCGTCCTCGGTGGTCGTCTCCGGCGCCGCCGACGCGGTCGCGCGGATCGGCGCGCACTTCGAGGCCGCGGGCCGCAAGGCCACCCGGCTGCGGGTGTCGCACGCCTTCCACTCCCCGCTGATGGACCCCATGCTGGACGGGTTCCGGGCCGTGGCGGCCCGGATCGCCTACGCCGAGCCGCAGCTGGCACTCGTGTCGAACCTGACGGGTGCGGTGGCCGGCCCGGGCCTCGTCACCACCCCCGACTACTGGGTGCGGCACGTCCGCGAGACCGTACGGTTCGCCGACGGGATCGGCGCGCTGCGCGAGGCCGGAGTCTCCGCGTTCCTGGAACTCGGCCCCGACGGCATCCTCACCGCAGCCACCCGGACCGCCCTCGGAGCCCAGGACGACGTCTGCGTCGCCGTGCCCGCGCTGCGGGCCGGGAGGCCGGAGGAGCGGGTGCTGGTCGAGGCGCTCGCCCGGCTGCACGTCAACGGTGTACGCGTCGACTGGACGCGGCTCTTCGACGGCACCGCCGCCCGGACCGTCGACCTGCCCACCTACGCCTTCCAGCGCACCCGCCACTGGCCGCAGACCGGCTCCGCCGTCCCGACCGCCGACACCACCCGCGCCGATTCCGCCGACGCGGAGTTCTGGACGGCCGTCGAGAGCGGGGACCTGGCCGCCCTGGCCACCGACCTCCGCGTGGACGGCGACGCGCTCGGCGCCGTGCTGCCCGCCCTGTCGGACTGGCGCAGGCACCGCCGCGACCAGGCGCTGCTCGACGCCCTGCGGTTCCACGAGACGTGGCAGCCGCTGGGCGCCGTGGCGGAGGGCAGGCCCGCCGGGACCTGGCTCGTGGTCACGCCCGCCGAGGGCGCGGACGACGGCTGGACCGCCGCCGTACGGGAAGCGGCCGGCCCCGACGCCCTGCACCTCACCGTGGAAGCGGGAACGGACCGGACCTCGCTGGCCGCCACGCTGCGACGACTCACTCACCCCGCGGCGGGATTCGCGGGCGTGCTCGCGCTGCCCGCCCCGGCTCCGGCCGAGGCCGCCGCGGCGACGGCCGTGCTCTTCCAGGCCCTGGCCGACGCCGGGATCACCGCTCCCCTGTGGTGCGCGACCCGCGGCGCGGTTGCCGTCGCCCGGACCGAGGACCTGCCGTCCCCGGCCCAGGCCGGCATCTGGGGACTCGGCCGGGTCGCCGCCCTGGAACACCCGCAGCGCTGGGGCGGGCTCATCGACCTGCCCGAAACGCTCGGCGCGCGGGCCGCCCGGCGGCTCAGCGCCGTCCTGGCCGGCCTGGACGGCGAGGACCAGATCGCGGTGCGCGACTCCGCCGTGTACGTACGACGGCTGGTGCCCGCGCCCGCCGGCTCGCCGGACGCGGGCTGGCAGCCCGCCGCCGCACACGCCGACGGCACCGTGCTGGTCACCGGCGGCACCGGCGGCCGGGGCAGCCGTACCGCCCGCTGGCTCGCGGCCGCGGGCGTACGCCACCTGCTGCTCGTCGGCCGGCGCGGCCCCGCCGCTCCCGGCAGCGCCGAACTCGTCGCCGAACTGCGCGCCCTGGGCGCCGAAGCCACCGTCGTGGCCTGTGACACCGCCGACCGGGACGCCCTGGCCGCCGTACTCGCGGCCGTCCCCGCCGAGCACCCGCTCACGGCCGTGGTCCACGCGGCCGGCACCGTCGACGACGGGGTGCTGGACGACCTGACCCCGCAGCGGCTGACCGCCGTACACCGCGCCAAGGCGCTGACGGCACTCCACCTGGACGAACTGACGCAGGGCCTCGACCTGTCGGCGTTCGTGCTCTTCTCCTCCGTGGCCGGTGCCGTCGGCACCCCCGGCCGGGCGGCCGCCGCCGCCGCGAACGCCGTCCTCGACGCGCTCGCCCAGCAGCGCCACGCGCGCGGCCTGCCCGCCACCTCCCTGGCCTGGGGCGCCTGGATGGACGGCGAACCGGCCGCCGGTGAACCCGTGGAGCCCGGCACGGCCGACCGCGGCCCGGCCTCCGCCGAGGCCGGCGCGCCGGGTGCCCGCCGGACGGCGGCTCCCGCCGTGCACCCCGAGCTGGCACTCGCCGCCCTGCGGCAGGCCGTCACCCGGCCGGCCCCGACCCTGATCATGCTCGACCTGCGCCAGCCGCAGATCCTCGACACCCTCGTGGGACTGCGCGGCAACCCGCTGCTGGCCGGACTCCCGGCCGCCCGACAGGCCCTCGCCGCCGCCGAGACGGCCCGCGAGGACATCAGCTCGCAGGCACACGAACTCACCCTGCGCCTGCGGGCCCTGCCCTCCGCCGACCGCCCGACCCTCGTCACCGACCTGGTCCGCACCCACGTGGCGGCGGTCCTCGGCCACACCGGCAAGGCGGCCGTCGCCGCCGACCGCAAGTTCCGCGACCTCGGGTTCGACTCGCTCACCGCCGTCGACCTCTCCGCCCGCCTCGGCCTCGCCACCGGCGTCAAGCTGTCCGCCACGGCCGTCTACGACTACCCGACCGCCACCGCCCTCGCCCGGCACCTCCTCGGTGAACTGCTCGACGAGCAGAAACCGGACGGCACGGACGCCGCCGCGCCCCGCACCGCCGCCGACGACGACCCGATCGCCATCATCGGCATGGCCTGCCGCCTGCCCGGCGGGGTCCGCACCCCCGAGGACCTGTGGCAGCTGGTCTCCACCGGCGGAGACGGCATCGAACCCTTCCCCACCGACCGCGGCTGGGACCTGGCGGCCCTCCGCTCCGGCGACCGCGACGGACGGGGCCGCAGCGCCACCCTGGAAGCCGGATTCGTCCCCGGCGTAGCCGACTTCGACGCCGGCTTCTTCGGGATCTCGCCCCGTGAGGCGATGGCGATGGACCCCCAGCAGCGCCTGCTGCTGGAAACCTCCTGGGAGGCCGTCGAGCGGGCCGGCATCGCACCCGACACCCTGCACGGCAGCCGCACCGGCGTGTTCGTCGGCACCAGCGGCCTCGACTACGCGACGCTGATGATGAACTCCCGCGAGGACATCGGCGCCCACGCCGGCACCGGCCTCGCCTCCAGCGTGCTGTCCGGGCGCGTCTCCTACGTCCTCGGCCTCGAAGGCCCCGCCGTCACCGTCGACACCGCCTGCTCCTCCTCCCTGGTGGCCCTGCACTCGGCCGGCCAGGCGCTGAGGGCCGGCGAATGCTCGCTGGCCCTCGCCGGCGGCGTCACCGTCATGGCGACCCCCGTCGGCTTCACGGGCATGACCGTCCAGGGCGGCATCGCCGCCGACGGCCGCTGCAAGGCGTACTCGGACGCCGCCGACGGCACCAACTGGTCCGAGGGCGTCGGCATGCTCGTCCTGGAACGCCTCTCCGACGCCCGGGCCAACGGACACGAGGTCCTGGCGCTCGTACGCGGCTCCGCCGTCAACCAGGACGGCGCCTCCAACGGCATCACCGCCCCCAACGGCCCCTCCCAGCAGCGCGTCATCCGCCAGGCCCTCGCCGCGGCCGGACTGACCCCGGCCGACGTGGACGCCGTCGAGGGCCACGGCACCGGCACCGCCCTCGGCGACCCCATCGAGGCGCAGGCCCTCCTGGCCACCTACGGCCAGGGCCGCGACCCCGAGCGGCCGCTGCTGCTCGGCTCGCTGAAATCCAACATCGGGCACACCCAGGCCGCCGCCGGCGTGGCCGGCGTGATCAAGACCGTCCTCGCGCTGCGGCACGGCCTCCTGCCCAAGTCCCTCCACATCGACGAGCCCTCGACCCACGTCGACTGGACCGCCGGCGCCATCGACCTGCTCACCGAGGCCCGGCCGTGGCCCCGGACGGACCGCCCCCGGCGGGCCGGCGTGTCCTCCTTCGGCATCAGCGGCACCAACGCCCACACGATCATCGAGCAGGCCCCGTCCGGCGCGACCCCGCCCGCCGGGACCCCGGCGGACGCACCGCCCGCGGCACCGCTCGTGCGGCCCTCCGCCGTGCCGTGGCCGGTGTCCGGCGCGACCCCCGCCGCCCTGGACGAGCAGCTCGCCCGCCTCACGGCACACGCCGAGGGCCGTGACCCGCTCGACATCGGCCACTCCCTCGCCACCACCCGCAGCACCTTCGCGCACCGTGCCGTCCTCGTCGACGGCACGGAGGCCGCGCGGGGCGAGGCCGCCGCCCACACCACCGCCTTCCTCTTCTCCGGGCAGGGCGCGCAGCGCCTCGGCATGGGCCGCGAACTGTACGACCGCTTCCCGGTGTTCGCCGACGCCTTCGACGCCGTGTGCGAGGAGCTCGACCCCCGCCTGGAACGGCCGGTCCGCGAGGTCGTCTGGGGAGACGACGCCGAAGCGGCCGACCGGACGGAATACGCCCAGACCGGGCTGTTCGCCGTGGAGGTGGCCCTGTTCCGGCTGCTCACCTCCCTCGGCGTACGCCCCGACTTCGTCGCCGGCCACTCCGTCGGCGAGATCGCCGCCGCCCACGTGGCCGGGGTGCTCAGCCTCGCCGACGCGTGCACCCTGGTCGCCGCCCGGGGCCGGCTGATGCAGGCCCTGCCCGAAGGCGGCGCGATGGCCGCCCTCCAGGCCACCGAGGACGAAGTCCGCCCGCTGCTCACCGCGCGGGTGGCCGTCGCCGCCGTCAACGCACCGTCCTCGGTCGTCGTCTCCGGCGCCGCGGACGCGGTGGAGGCCGTACGGGACCACATCGAGCGCATGGGCCGCAGGACCAAGCGGCTGCGGGTCTCGCACGCCTTCCACTCCCCGCTGATGGACCCGATGCTGGACGAGTTCCGGGCCGTCGTCACCGGCCTGGCCTTCGCCGAGCCGGCCGTCCCGCTCGTCTCCACCCTCACCGGCGCCCAGGCCGGAGCCGAGCAGCTCCGCGACCCCGCCTACTGGGTCCGGCACGTGCGCGAAACGGTCCGCTTCGCCGACGCCGTGCGCGCCCTGCGCGACGCCGGAGCCTCCGCCTTCCTGGAGGTCGGCCCCGACGGCACCCTCGCCGCCCTGGCCCCCCAGAGCCTCGGCGAGGACACCGGCCACTGCGTCTGCGTGTCCAGCCTGCGCGCGGACCAGCCCGAGGAGAGCGCCCTGGCCACCGCCCTGGCCCGGCTGTACGTCAGCGGCGTGGCAGTCGACTGGCCGCGGATCTTCGACGGCACCGGCGCCCACACCACCGCCCTGCCCACGTACGCCTTCCGGCACGACCGGTACTGGCCGCGCCCCGCACCCCTGTCCGGGGACGTCACCTCGGCGGGCCTCGTCCCCGCCGCACACCCGCTGCTCGGCGCCGCCGTCCCGCTCGCCGGATCCGACGGCGCGCTGTTCACCAGCAGGCTCTCCCTCCGCGTCCACCCGTGGCTGCTCGACCACCGCACCGGCGGCGCCGCCCGCTTCCCGGCCACCGCCTTCCTCGAGCTCGCCGTCCAGGCGGGCGACCAGGTCGGCTGCGGACACCTCAAGGAGTTCACCGTCACCGCACCGCTGCCGCTCGACGGCGGCACCGAACCGGTCATCCAGGTCTGGGTCGGCGCGCCCGACGAGGACAGCGGGGACCGTTCCGTCGCCTGCTACGCGCGCCCCGGCGACGCGGCCCCCGAAGAACCCTGGACCCGGCACGCCGCCGGCACCCTGACCGCCCAGCCCTTCACCCCGCCGCAGGCCCCGCTGGTCTGGCCGCCCGCGGGCGCCGCGGCCGTCGACCTCGACGGCTTCTACGGCGACGGCGCACCCGGACCCGTCTTCCAGGGCCTGCACGCCGCCTGGCTGCACGGCGAGGAGGTGTTCGCCGAGGTACGGCTGGCCGGCGAGACCGCCGACGACGCCCGCTGGTTCGGCCTGCACCCCGCCCTGTCCGCGGCGGCCCTGCACGGCGCCGCCCTGCTCGGCCTCGGCGACGAGGACCGGCTGCCGCAGCCCCGGGCCTGGCAGGGACTCACCCTGCACGCAGGCGGCGCCTCCGTGCTGCGCGTCCGCCTGACCCGCTCCGGTGAGGACACGGTCGCCGTCGGCGCCTACGACGCCGAGGGCGCCCCCGTCCTGTCCGCCGAGTCGGTCACCCTGTCCGCGGCCGCCGAAGCCGGCACCGGCACCGCCCGCGCCACCGACCGCGAACCGCTGTTCCACATCGAGTGGATCCCGGCCGACACGGACGGCGCGGACACCGCAGCACCGGACGCCCGCGCCCTCGGCGCCGACGACCCGTACGGCCTCGGCTCCCGCACCGCCACCCTCGCCGAACTCGCCGCGCCCGGCGCCAACGTCCCGGACCTGGCCGTCGTACGCCTGCCCGAGTGCACCGGCGGCGACGTGCCCGCGGCCGTACACGCCCTGACCGGACAGGTCCTGGCCCTGGTGCGGGAGTGGCTGGACGGGGAGCGGTTCGCCGCCTCCCGGCTCGTCTTCGTCACCCGCCGGGCCGTCCGCGCCACCGACGGCGACACCGTCACCGACCTCACGGGAGGCGCCGCCTGGGGCCTGGTGCGCTCGGCGAACTCCGAGCACCCCGACCGGTTCGTCCTCCTCGACACCGAACGGGACACCGACGTCACCGACGCCCTCCCCCTGCTCGCCGGCCCGCTCGCCGCGGGCGAGGCCCAGTTCGCCGTACGCGACGGGGTGCTGCGCGTCGGCAGGCTCGCCCGGCTGGCCACCGCCCCGAGCCTGCTGCCGCCCGCCGGACAGGCATGGCGGCTGGCCCCGGCCGACGGCGGCGCGGCCGGCGACCTGCGGCTGGAGCCCTGCCCCGACGCGGCACGGCAGCTCGCCGACGACGAGGTACGCGTCGCCGTCGCGGCCGCCGGACTCACCGGCGAAACCGCCGACGGCCCCGCCGCCCGGATCGCCGGCACCGTCAGCGCCACCGGCCCCGGCGTGCACGGTCTGCGGGTAGGCGACCGGGTGACGAGCCTGCGGGCGGTGCCCGCCGGACCCGTCGCCGTCCTGGAGGAGAGCGGGCTCGCCCCCGTCCCCCACGGCCGGACGTGGGAACAGGCCGCCGCCGCCCCCGCCGCCCCCGCCGCCTCGTACGACATCCGGCACGCCCGGGCGGCCCTGCGCGCCCGCACCCCGGAGGGCGGGCCCCTGGACGGCACGGTGCTCACCATGCCGCCCGTGTGGAACCCCGAGGGAACCGTCCTGGTCACCGGTGGCACCGGCGCGCTCGGCCGGCACCTCGCCCGCAGGCTCGCCGCCCGCGGCGTCCGGCACCTGCTCCTCACCAGCCGGCGCGGCCCCGCCGCACCCGGCGCCGCCGAACTGGCCGCCGAACTGGAGAGCCTCGGCGTAGACGTCACCGTCGCCGCCTGCGACACCGCCGACCGGGAGGCCGCCGCCGCCCTGATCGCGGCCGTCCCGGCTGCGCACCCGCTCACCGCCGTGATCCACACGGCCGGTGTGCTCGACGACGGCGTCATCACCTCGCTGACGCCCGCACGGCTGTCGGACGTCCTGCGCCCCAAGGTCGACGCGGCCTGGCACCTGCACGAGCTGACCCAAGGGCTCGACCTGGCCGCCTTCGTGACGTTCTCGTCCATCGCCGGCGTCATGGGCAGCCCCGGCCAGGGCAACTACGCGGCCGCGAACTCCTTCCTCGACACCCTCGCCGACCACCGTGCCGCGCTCGGACTGCCCGGCACCTCGCTGGCCTGGGGCCCCTGGGTCCAGGACGACGGCATGACCAGCGAGCTCAGCGACACCGACATGCGGCGCATGCAGTCCGGCGGCATGCCCCCGCTCTCCATCGACCAGGGCCTCGCCCTGTTCGAGGCCGCCCTCGGCTCCGCCGAACCGCTCGTCATCCCGATCGGGCTGACCGGTGCCGGCATGCGCCCGCAGGGCGAGGTCCCCCCGCTGTTCCGCGGCCTGGTGCGCACCACCCGGCGCACCGCAGCCAACAGCGCGGGCGGCAAGGACGCCGCCGCCGACCTCGCCCGCCGGCTCCTCGCGCTCGGCGAGAAGGACCGCCTGCGGTACCTCACCGATCTGGTGCGGACCGAAGCCGCGACCGTGCTCGGCCACGCCTCCGCCGACGCCGTCGAGGCCGACCGGGACTTCTACGAGCTGGGCTTCGACTCGCTGACCGCCGTCGAACTGCGCAACAAGCTCGCCGCCTGCACGGGAATGCGGCTGTCCGCGACGGTCGTCTTCGACAACAAGACGCCCGCGGACCTGGCGGGCTGGCTGCGCGGCGAACTCGCCCAGCAGGCCAGGGCCGAGGACGGCACCGGCGCCACCCTGGCCCTGCCCTCCGGCGAGGCAGACCCCGGCTCCCTGGAGAACCTGTTCACCAGCGCCCTCGCCGACGGCAAGGCGGCCGAGGCCCAGCGCATGCTCGTCGCCGTGGCCGCGCTCCGCCCCAGCTTCGAGGCATCGGCCGAACTGGAGGACCTGCCCTACGCGTCCACCCTCGCCGAGGGCCCGGCCGCCCCCAAGCTCATCTGCATCAGCGCGCCCACCGCCAACGCGGGCGTCCACCAGTACGCCCGGCTCGCCGCTCACTTCCGCGGCAAGCGGGAGGTGGCGGCGCTGCCCCTGGTCGGGTTCGAGACCGGGGAACGGCTGCCCGCCACCCCGGAGGTCGCCACCCGGGTGATCGCCGAGAGCGCCCTGCGGGCGGCCGAGGGCAAGCCGTTCGCCCTCGTCGGCCACTCCTCCGGCGGCTCCTTCGCCTACGCGGCGGCCGGACTGCTGGAACACACCTGGGGCATCCGGCCCGCCGCCGTGGTGCTGCTGGACACGTACAGCTTCCAGCACAAGGACGACGAAGGCATCGACTACCAGGGCATGATGCGGCTCAACTTCGGCGCCACCGGCCCGCAGGCCCGTGCGGACGAGGGCCCCGTCGTCCGGCTCAGCAGCGCCCGGCTGTCGGCCATGGGCCGCTGGATGGTCCTCCTCAGCCGGCTCCAGGTGCAGCACACCAGCGCCCCCGTGCTCCTGGTGAAGTGCGCCAAGCAGCTGTTCGGAGCCGATGACCGGCCGATCGAACAGCAGCCTTCGGCCGAGCGCGCCCCCCTCGTCGCGGGAGCGCACGAGCGGCCCGTGGACGCCGACCACCTGTCGGTGATCCGGGAGGACTCGGCGCAGACCGCACAGATCATGGAGGAGTGGCTCACCGCGCACGCGCGCACCGGCCGCGGCTGACACGGGCCGACCTCCCCGGACCGGCGCACCGGACACCCCTCCCCGGGGCGTCCGGTGCGCCGCCGTGTCCCGCCGCCGCGGCACGCCTCTAGGGAAAACCGCAGTCGGTGCTGGTGAGACTGGGCGGGAAACCCCGGCATCTCACCTCGAGAGGTTGACACCCTGATGTCGAACGAGCAGAAGCTTCGCGACTATCTGAAGCGGGCCATCGCGGACCTTGACGAGACGCGCGAGCAGCTGCGAGAGGTGCAGGAGAAGAGCCGGGAGCCCATCGCCATCGTCGGCATGGCCTGCCGCTACCCCGGCGGCGCCGACACACCCGAGCAGCTCTGGGAGCTGGTCCGCGGCGGAGTCGACGCCGTCTCCGCCTTCCCCGCCGACCGCGGCTGGAACCTCGAAGACCTCTACGGAGGCGCCGAAGCCGAGGGCGGGGACGGCGCCGCGTACCCCCGCGAGAGCGGCTTCCTGCACGGCGCGGGCGATTTCGACGCCGGCTTCTTCGGCATCTCCCCGCGCGAGGCCCTCGCCATGGACCCGCAGCAGCGGCTGATGCTCGAGACGGCCTGGGAGGCCGTCGAGCGGGCCGGCATCTCGCCCCACGCCCTGCGCGGCACCCACACCGGCGTGTTCATCGGCGCCGGACACGGCGGCTACGACACCGCGGCCACCGCCGGTTCCGGACGGATCCGCGAAGAGGTCGCCGGCCACGTGCTGACCGGCAACACCGTGAGCGTCGCCTCCGGGCGCATCTCCTACGTCCTGGGCTTGGAAGGCCCGGCCGTCACCGTCGACACGGCCTGCTCCTCGTCCCTGGTCGCCCTGCACCTGGCGGTGCAGTCGCTGCGGCGCGGCGAGTGCGCCCTCGCCCTGGCCGGCGGTGTCACCGTCATGTCCACCCCGCAGATGTTCGCGGAGTTCGGCCGCCAGCGCGGCCTGGCCGCCGACGGCCGCTGCAAGCCGTTCTCGGCCGCCGCCGACGGCACCGCGTGGAGCGAGGGCGCCGGCGTCATCCTGGTCGAGCGGCTGTCCGACGCGCTGCGGGCCGGGCACCCGGTCCTGGCCGTCGTACGCGGCTCCGCCGTCAACCAGGACGGCGCCAGCAACGGCCTGACCGCCCCCAACGGCCCCTCCCAGCAGCGCGTCATCCGGCGGGCGCTCGCCGACGCCGGACTCGCCGCCACCGACGTGGACACGGTCGAGGCGCACGGCACCGGAACCCGGCTCGGCGACCCCATCGAGGCCACCGCCCTGCTCGCCACGTACGGCCAGGGGCGCCCGGCGGACCGGCCGCTGCTCCTCGGCTCGATGAAGTCCAACATCGGCCACACCCAGGCCGCGGCGGGTGTCGCCGGCGTCATCAAGACCGTGCTCGCCATGCGGCACGGCACCCTCCCCGCGACCCTGCACCTGGACGAGCCGTCCCCGCACGTCGACTGGACGGCAGGCAGCGTACGGCTGCTCACCGAGGAGGCCGCCTGGCCGGCGCACGAGGACCGGCCGCGACGGGCGGCCGTCTCCTCGTTCGGCGTCAGCGGCACCAACGCCCACGTGGTCCTCGAACAGCCGGCGACCGCGCCGCCGGCCGCAACGGGCGGCGGGACCGACGCCTCCGGCGTGCTGCCGTGGGTGCTCTCGGCGAAGACCGCCGAGGCGCTGCGCGCGCAGGCGGCACGGCTTGCCGCACACGTACGCGGCCACGCGGAGACGAGCACGGCCGACATCGCCTTCTCGCTCGCCACCACCCGCGCCGCGCTGGAACACCGGGCCGCTGTCGTGGGCGGGGACCGCGCAGACCTGCTGAGCGGCCTCGACGCACTCGCCGACGGCGAGGGCACGACCGCACTCGCGGCCAAGGGGCCCCTGTCCGTGCTGTTCACCGGTCAGGGCTCGCAGCGGCTCGGCATGGGCCGGGAGCTGTATGCGCGCTTTCCCGTGTTCGCTCAGGCTTTTGACGCGGTGTGTGCGGAGCTGGATGTTCCGGTGCGGGAGGTGGTCTGGGGTGAGGACGCGGAGGCGCTGAACCAGACCATGTACGCCCAGGCCGCGCTGTTCGCGGTCGAGGTGGCGTTGTTCCGGCTGGTCGAGTCGTGGGGTGTCACGCCCGACTTCGTGGCCGGTCACTCGATCGGCGAGGTGGCCGCGGCGCACGTGGCGGGGGTGTTCTCGCTCGCTGACGCCTGTGCGCTGGTGTCGGCGCGGGGCCGGCTGATGCAGGCGCTGCCGGAAGGCGGTGCGATGCTGGCGGTCACCGCGACGGAGGACGAGGTCCTGCCGCTGCTGGGCGAGTCGGTGTCGATTGCGGCGGTCAACGGTCCCTCGGCCGTGGTCGTCTCGGGTGCCGAGGACGCGGTCGACGCCGTCCGAGCCCACTTCGAGGGGCTGGGCCGCAAGACGACCCGTCTGCGGGTCTCGCACGCCTTCCACTCGCCGCTGATGGACCCCATGCTGGACGGGTTCCGCACGGTGGTCGCAGGCCTGTCCTTCGGCATACCCGCCATCCCGCTCGTCTCCAACCTCACCGGACAGCTCGCCTCCACCCGCGAACTGTGCACCCCGGACTACTGGGTGCGCCACGTCCGCGAAGCGGTCCGCTTCGGCGCCGGCATCCGTACCCTCGCCGACCTGGGCGTGACCACCTACCTGGAACTCGGCCCGGACGGCGTGCTGTCCGCCCTGGCCTCCGACACCGCCGGCGGTGGCGGCGCCGCCCTGGTACCCGCCCTGCGCAAGGGCAGGGACGAGGAGACCTCGCTCGTCCGCGCGCTCGCCCGGCTCCACGTCCACGGCGCCGAGGTCGACTGGTCCGCGTTCTACGCCGGCACCGACGCCCGTCCGGTGGAGCTGCCCACCTACGCCTTCCAGCACCAGCACTACTGGCTCCCGAACAGCGCAACGGACCTGCTGCGCGGCGGCAGTTCCGCGACCCCCGCCGACGCGGTGGAGACCGCCTTCTGGGAGGCCGTCGAACGCGGTGACCTCGACGCCGCCTCTGCCGTACTCGGCATCGAGGGGGCTCCCGTCCAGGCGTCGCTCGACGACCTGCTCCCCGTCCTCGGAACCTGGCGCGCCCACCGTCGCACCCGGGCCGCCACCGACGCCTGGGCCTATCGGACCACCTGGACCGCGGCCCCCCACGGTTCCGCGACCGCGCTGCGCTCCGGCTCCGGCTGGCTGGCCGTCGTCCCCGACCACTCGGCGGACGACGAGGCACTCGCCGCGCTGCTCTCCGCCCTCACCGGTCTCGGCGCGCGCGTCGAGCGCCTCGTCGTGCCCGCCGCCGCAGGTGCCGACTCCCTCGCGGAGTCGGTCCGTACGGCCCTGGCCGACGCCACCGCCACCGGACCGGTGTCCGGCGTCCTGTCGTTCCTCCCGTTCGACGAGCGCCCGCACCCCGCCCACCCGGCGGTCCCGCGGGGACTCCCCGCCACCGTCGACCTGCTGCGTGCCCTGGAGGCGTCCGGAGCGGGGGCGCGCCTGTGGTGCCTGACCCGCGGCGCCGTGTCCGTCGACGCGGCGCAGCCGCCCGCCGCGCCCGTCCAGGCCCAGACCTGGGGGCTGGGCCGGGTCGCGGCGCTGGAGTACCCGCAGCGCTGGGGCGGGCTGATCGACCTCCCCGCGGCCCTCGGCGGCCACGACCTCGCGGCCCGGGTCGCCGGCGTGCTGGGCGCGGGCACGGCCGAGGACCAGATCGCCGTACGGCCCTCCGGCACGTACGTGCGGCGCCTCGCCCGCGTCGTGCCCGCCCACGACACGGAGTCGTGGACCGCCCCGCGCGGCACCGTCCTCGTCACCGGCGGTACGGGCGCCCTGGGCGGCCGCGTCGCCCGCTGGCTGGCCGGAGCCGGCGCCGAGCACCTGCTGCTGACCAGCCGGCGGGGCCCGGCGGCCGACGGTGCGGCCGAACTGGCCGCCGAGCTGGAGGCATCGGGCGTCCGCGTCACCGTCGCGGCCTGCGACACCGCCGACCGCGACGCGCTCACCGCCCTCCTCGCGGACCTCCCCGCCGAGCTCCCGCTGAGCGGTGTCGTGCACGCCGCCGGTGTCCTCGACGACGGTGTGCTGGACGCGCTGACCGGCGAGCGCTTCGAGACCGTACTGCGCGCCAAGGCGGAATCCGCCCGGCTGCTGGACGAACTCACCCGTGACCCGCAGGGCGGGTCGCAGCTGTCGATGTTCGTGCTGTTCTCCTCCATCTCCGGTGTGCTCGGCAACGCCGGACAGGGCAACTACGCCGCCGCCAACGCCTACCTCGACGCCCTCGCCGAACAGCGCCGCGCCGCCGGGCTGCCCGCCACCTCCGTGGCCTGGGGCTCGTGGGCCGACGCCGGCATGGCCGTCGGCAGTGACGCCCTCGCCGACCGGATCCGCCGCAGCGGCATCGTCCCGATGGATCCCGAACTCGCCCTCGCCGCCCTCCGACAGGCCCTGGCCCGCGGCGCGGCCTGCGTGACCGTCGCCGACATCGACTGGGACACCCTCGCCCCGGCCCTGACGGCCGCGCGGCCCAGCCCGCTCATCGGCGACCTGCCGGAGGTGCGCCGCGGGCCGGAGCGGATCGCGGAGAAGGACGGCGGGAAGACCTCGCCGCTGCGTGAGCGCCTGCTCGGCCTGGCGACGCCCGCCGAACAGGAACGCGCCCTGACCGACCTGCTCCGCGAGGAGATCGCCCGCGTCCTCGGGCACGCCTCCGCGGGCACCGTCGACGCCAACCGGGCGTTCCGCGAACTCGGCTTCGACTCCCTGACGGCCGTGGAGCTGCGCAACCGGCTCACCGCGGTCACGGGTGTACCCCTGCCCGCCACGCTCCTCTTCGACCACCCGACCACGGCCGCCGTGGCCGCGCACCTGCGCGCCGAGCTGCTGGACGGGCACACCGCCGTCGCGGCCGACGCCGCCGTCGCCGTGCGGGCGGAGGCCGACGAACCCATCGCCGTCGTGGGCATGGCCTGCCGCTTCCCCGGCGGCATCGGCTCACCGGAGGAGTTCTGGGAGCTGCTCGCCCGGGGCGGCGACGGCATCTCGGACCTGCCCACCGACCGGGGATGGGACACCGAAGGCCTCTACGACCCGGACCCGGAACACCACGGCACCAGCTACGTCCGCGAAGGCGGCTTCCTCACCGGCCTGGCCGGCTTCGACGCCGACTTCTTCGGGATCTCGCCCCGCGAGGCCCTCGCCATGGACCCGCAGCAGCGGCTCCTGCTGGAGACTGCGTGGGAGACCGTCGAGCGGGCCGGCATCGCCCCCGACACCCTGCGCGGAACCGCGACCGGTGTGTTCGTCGGCTCCAACTTCCAGGACTACCAGCAGGTCCTCGGCACCGCCCCGGACGACGTCACCGGGCACCTGATGACCGGCAACGCGGCCAGCGTGGTCTCCGGCCGCGTGTCGTACGCCTTCGGCTTCGAGGGCCCGGCCGTCACCGTCGACACCGCCTGCTCCTCCTCGCTGGTCTCCCTCCACCTGGCCGCGCAGGCACTGCGCCGCGGCGAATGCACCCTCGCCCTCGCCGGCGGCGTCACCGTCATGTCCACCCCGCAGGTGTTCGTCGAGTTCTCCCGGCAGCGCGGCCTCGCCCCCGACGGCCGCTGCAAGCCCTTCGCGGGAGCCGCCGACGGCACCGGCTGGGCCGAAGGAGTGGGCCTGCTGCTGGTGGAGCGCCTCTCCGACGCCCGCCGCAACGGCCACACCGTCCTCGCCGTGCTACGCGGCTCCGCCGTCAACCAGGACGGTGCCTCCAACGGGCTGTCCGCCCCCAACGGCCCCTCCCAGCAGCGCGTCATCCGCCAGGCCCTCGCCGACGCCGGACTCGGCGCCGACGAGGTCGACGCGGTCGAGGCACACGGCACCGGCACCCGCCTCGGCGACCCGATCGAGGCACAGGCACTGCTCGCCACGTACGGGCAGGGGCGCCCGGCGGACCGGCCGCTGCTCCTCGGCTCCGTCAAGTCCAACATCGGCCACACCCAGGCCGCCGCCGGCGTCGCCGGGGTCATCAAGATGATCCTGGCCCTGCGCAACGGCCTGCTGCCGCAGTCCCTGCACATCGACGAGCCGTCCCCGCACGTGGACTGGTCGGCGGGCGCGGTCGAACTCCTCGCCGCCCCCACCGCCTGGCCCGCCGCGGGCCGCCCGCACCGGGCGGGCGTCTCCTCCTTCGGCATCAGCGGCACCAACGCCCACGTCATCCTGGAAGCCGCCGACCCGCTGCCGCCCGCCGCCGCCACGGCGCCGGAGGGAGGGGGCACCGCCACAGCGGCCGCCGCCGACGCCGCGGCCGAAGCCGCGATCTCCGGCGAGGCCGCCCGTCCGCAGCCGTCCCCCACCCTGCCTTACGTACTGTCCGCCAAGTCCCCGCAGGCGCTGGCCGCGCAGGCCGCACGGCTGGCCGCGCACCTGCGGGGCGCGGGGGCCGCCACCGAGCCGGCCGCCGTCGCGCACGCGCTGGCGACCACCCGCACCACCATGGAACACCGCGCCACCGTCGTCGCGGACCACGCCGCCGCCCTGCTCGCCGGCCTGGACGCCCTCGCCGAGGGCCGCGGCCAGGCATCGCCCGCCGTCCTCGAAGGCGTCGCCGACAGCGACGGCGACACCGTCTTCGTCTTCCCCGGGCAGGGCTCCCAGTGGCCCGACATGGCGCTCGAACTCCTCGACACCGCACCGGTGTTCGCCGCCCGCATGGCGGAGTGCGCCGCAGCCCTCGACGCGTACACCGACTGGTCCCTCATGGACGTGCTGCGCGGAGCCGAAGGCGCACCCGGCCTCGACCGCGTCGACGTGGTGCAGCCCGTGCTGTTCGCCGTGATGGTGTCCCTCGCCGAGCTGTGGCAGGCGCACGGCGTCCGCCCGGCCGCGGTCGTCGGCCACTCCCAGGGCGAGATCGCCGCCGCCTGCGTGGCCGGCGCCCTCACCCTGGACGACGCCGCCCGTGTCGTCGCCCTGCGCAGCCGGGCGCTGACCGCCCTGTCCGGGCAGGGCGGCATGGTCTCCGTGGCCCGGCCCGCCGACGAGGTCCGCGCGCTGCTGGCCCCCTGGGGCGAGCGGCTCTCCCTCGCCGCCGTCAACGGCCCCTCCTCCGTCGTGGTCTCCGGCGAGCCCGAAGCCCTGGACGCCCTCCTCGACGCCTGCGACCGGGACGGCATCCGCGCCAAGCGGATCCCCGTCGACTACGCCTCGCACTCCGCGCAGGTGGCCCGCATCGAGGCGGAGCTGCGCACCGTCCTCGCGCCCGTCGCACCCCGCGCTGCGCGCATCCCCCTCTACTCCACCGTCACGGGCGCCCCCGTCGACACGACCCTGCTCGACGCCGCCTACTGGTACGCGAACCTGCGCGGAACCGTCGAGTTCGAGCAGGCCACCCGTGCCCTGCTCGACGCGGGCCACCGCGTGTTCATCGAGGTCAGCCCGCACCCCGTCGTCACGACCGGAGTCCAGGAGACCATCGAGGCCGCCGACTCCGCCGCGGCCGCCACCGGCACCCTGCGCCGCGACGAGGGCGGCCCCGCCCGGTTCGTGCTGTCCCTCGCCGACGCCCGCAACCACGGCGCCCGCATCGACTGGGACGCCTTCTTCGAGACCGCCGGGACCCCGCGCCCCGGTACCCCGGCGCCCCTGCCCACGTACGCCTTCCAGCACCGCCGCTACTGGCCGCGCCCGGCCACCGGCGGTGCCGGGGACGTCGCCTCGGCCGGACTCGGCTCCTTCGACCACCCGCTCCTCGGAGCCGCGCTGCCGCTCGCCATCGGCGACGAACTCGTCGCCACCGCCCGCTGGTCGCTGCTCAGCCACCCGTGGCTCGCCGACCACATGGTCGGCGGCACCGTCATCGTGCCCGGCGCCGCACTCGTCGAGGTGGCCGTCAGGGCCGGTGACGAGCTCGGCTGCGGCCGGATCGAGGAGCTGACCCTGCACGCGCCCGTCCTGCTGCCCGAACACGGCGGCATCCAGGTGCAGATCGCGGTCGGCGCCGCCGACCCCTCCGGGCTGCGGACCGTCACCGTCCACACCCGCCCCGACGGTGAGCCGGAAGCGGAGTGGACCCACCACGCCGACGGCACGCTCGGCGCGCCCGGCGCGGAACCCGCCGGCGAGGTGTTCGCCGCCTGGCCCCCGCGCGGGGCCGAGCCCGCCCCGGAGACCGACGGCCTCTACGCGTCGCTGCGCAGCGAGGGCTACGCGTACGGCCCGGTGTTCCAGGGCCTGCGGGCGGCCTGGCGGCTCGACGCGGACGTGTACGCGGAAGCCGCCCTGCCCGAGGCGGCCCAGGCGGACGCCGCCCGCTTCGGCATCCACCCCGCCCTGCTGGACGCCGCGCTCCACGCGGCCGGACTCGGCCCGCTCAGCAACGCCGAGGGCAGCACCGGCCTGCCCTTCTCCTGGACCGGGGTCACCCTCCACGCCACCGGCGCGACCGCCCTGCGGGTCCGGCTGAGCCCCGCCGGGCCGGGCGCGGTGTCGGTCCTGATGGCCGACCCGCTGGGCCGCCCGGTCGCCACCATCGAAGCGCTGGCGGTACGGCCGATCGAGGCCGCCGCGCTCGGCGCCGCCGACGCGGACTCCCGTACGGTCCGCGACGCCCTGTTCCACCTGGACTGGACCCCGCTGCAGGCGGCCTCCGCGCCCTCCACGGCGCAGACCGGCCCGGCCGGGGCCGCCCGCTGGGCGCTCCTCGGCTCCGAGACCGGGCAGGCCGCCGCCCTCACCGAGGGCGGCGCGGCCCTGGCCCGCTGGGACAGCCTGGCCGACCTGGCGGCCGCGCTGCCCGCGACGGGCATCCCGGACGCGCTGCTGCTCACCGCCGAAGCCGCCGCGGGCCACGCGGCCGATCCCGCCGCACGGGCCGCCGCCGTCCTGGAAACGGTGCTCGCCACCCTCCAGGACTGGCTCGCCGACGAACGGTTCGACACGACCCGGCTGGTCGTCGCCACCCGGGGCGCCGTCACCCCCGACCCCGGCGGTGACGTCACCGACCTGCCCGGCTCGGCCCTGTGGGGCCTGCTGCGTTCGGCCCAGACCGAGAACCCCGGCCGGATCGTCCTCGCCGACCTCGACGACGACCCCGCCTCCTGGCGGGCCCTGCCCCAGGCGGTCGCCGCCACCGGCGAGCCGCAGCTGGCGCTGCGCCAGGGCGCCGCCTACGCACCCCGCCTGGCCCGCACCCACGCCTCGGGCGCACTCACCGCGCCCGACGGCACGGCCGCCTGGCGGCTGGACATCCCCGAGAAGGGCAGCCTCGACCACCTGGCCCTGCTGCCCGCCCCGCAGGCGTCCGCGCCGCTGGCACCCGGGCAGGTCCGGATCGAGGTCCGGGCCGCCGGACTCAACTTCCGCGACGTCCTCAACGCCCTCGGCATGTACCCCGGAGGCGCCGAGTTCCTCGGCTCCGAGGCCGCCGGCGTCGTCGTCGAGACGGCCCCCGACGTCACCGGCCTGAACGTCGGCGACCGCGTCTTCGGCATGGTCGTGGGCGGCTTCGGCCCCCTCGCCGTCGCCGACGGCCGCGTCGTCACCCGGATGCCGGCCGGCTGGACCTTCGCCCAGGCCGCCGCCGCGCCCGTCGTGTTCCTCACCGCGTACTACGCGCTGCGCGACCTCGCAGGCCTCACCGAGGGCGAAACCGTCCTCGTCCACGCCGCCGCCGGCGGCGTCGGCATGGCCGCCACCCAGCTCGCCCGGCTGTGGGGCGCCGAGGTCTACGGCACCGCGAGCGAGCCCAAGCAGCGCCTGCTGCGGGCCGCGGCCGACGGCCTGCCCGCCGACCGCCTCGCCTCCTCCCGCACCCTCGACTTCGAGGAGGCCTTCCGCGCGGCGAGCGGCGGCCGCGGAGTGGACGTGGTCCTCAACTCCCTCGCCGGCGAGTACGTCGACGCCTCACTGCGCCTCCTGGCACCCGGCGGCCGGCTCGTCGAGATGGGCAAGACCGACATCCGCGACGCCGCCGACGTCGCCCGCGACCACGACGGCGCCTTCTACCGCGCGTTCGACCTGGCCGAAGCAGGCCCCGAGCGGATCGGCGAGATGCTCACCGAACTCGTCGCCCTCTTCGAACAGGGCGCCCTGCGCCCGCTCCCGGTCACCGCCTGGGACCTCGCCCACGCCCCCGACGCCTTCCGGTACGTCTCCCAGGCCCGCCACACCGGCAAGGTGGTCCTCACCGTGCCCCGCCCGTGGAACCCCGACGGCACCGTCCTCATCACCGGCGGCACCGGCGAACTCGGCCGCGCACTCGCCCGCCACCTCGTCACCGCACACGGCATGCGGCACCTGCTGCTCGCCGGCCGCCGCGGCCCCGACAGCCCCGGCGCCGCCGAACTCCGCTCCGAACTGGCCGAGCTGGGCGCCGAGGTCACCCTCGCCGCCTGCGACACCGCCGACCGGGCGGCGCTCGCCGCGCTGCTCGCCTCCGTCGGCGCCGACCACCCGCTGACCGCCGTCGTCCACGCCGCCGGCGTGCTCGACGACGGCGTGGTCACCTCGCTCACCCCCGAGCGGCTGGCGACCGTCCTGCGCCCCAAGGCGGACGCGGCCTGGAACCTCCACGAACTGACCCGGCACCTGGACCTCGCCGGCTTCGTGCTGTTCTCCTCGGCGGCCGGAACCTTCGGCAACGCCGGACAGGGCAACTACGCCGCCGCCAACACCTTCCTGGACGGACTCGCCCGCCACCGCCAGACCGCCGGCCTGCCCGCCACCTCCCTCGCCTGGGGCCTGTGGGCCCAGGCGAGCGGGATGACCGGACACCTCGACGAGGGCGACCGCAGCCGCGCCCGCTCCACCGGCGCGCTGCCGCTCGCCACCCGCGACGGGCTCACCCTGTTCGACGCGGCGCTCGCCGCCCGCCGGCCGCTTCTCGTACCGCTGCGCCTGGACAGCGCCGTCCTGCGCCGCCGCGCCCCCGAGGCCCTGCCGCCGATCCTGCGGACCCTGTTCCGGGGCACGGCCGCCCGGCGCGCCGCCGAGGCCGGACCGGGCACCGCCGTCCCGGGCGGAGGCCTGCGGCACCGGCTGGCCGCACTGCCCGCCGCCGAACGGCAGACCGCACTGGTCGAGCTGGTCACCACGTACGCGGTCGCCGTGCTCGGCCACGCGGACGCCGGCCTGATCCACGCCGGGAAGGCCTTCCGCGACCTCGGCTTCGACTCGCTGACCGCCGTCGAGCTGCGCAACCGGCTGGGCACCGCGGCCGGGCTGCGGCTGCCCGCCACCCTCGTCTTCGACCACCCGACGCCCGTCGCGCTCGCAGAGCACCTCGGCGGCCTGCTGGCGGACACCGCACCCACGGCCGAAGCGGCCACCGCACCGCTGACCGCCGCCCCGGACGAGGACCCGGTCGTCATCGTCGGCATGGCCTGCCGCTACCCGGGCGGCGTCCGCTCGCCCGAGGACCTGTGGACCCTGCTGGCCGACGGCACCGACGCCATCGGCGGCTTCCCCACGGACCGGGGCTGGGACCTGGAGCACCTCTACGACTCCGTCCCCGACCACCCGGACGCCTCCCGCACCCTCGAAGGCGGGTTCCTGCACGACGCCGCCGAGTTCGACGCCGACTTCTTCGGCATCAGCCCCAACGAGGCCACCGTCATGGACCCGCAGCAGCGCCTGCTGCTGGAAACCGCGTGGGAGGCGGCGGAGCGGGCCGGCATCGACCCCAGGTCCCTGCGCGGCAGCCGCACCGGCGTCTTCGCCGGTCTGTCCTCCAGCGACTACATGTCCCGCGGAGCCGACGTCCCCGAGGCGCTCGCCGGATACGTCAACACCGGCAACGCCGTCAGCGTCGTATCCGGCCGCGTCTCCTACGCCCTCGGCCTGGAGGGCCCGGCCGTCACCGTCGACACCGCCTGCTCCTCCTCCCTGGTGGCCCTGCACATGGCCGCCCAGGCGCTGCGGGCCGGTGAGTGCTCGCTCGCCCTGGCGGGCGGTGTGACCGTCATGTCCTCCCCGGCGGTCATCGTGGACTTCTCGCGGCAGCGCGGGCTGGCCGCCAACGGCCGCTGCAAGCCCTTCTCGGCCGGCGCCGACGGCACCGGCTTCTCCGAAGGCGCCGGCCTGCTCGTCCTCGAACGCCTTTCGGACGCCGTACGGGCCGGCCGCCAGGTGCTGGCCGTCGTCCGCGGCTCGGCCGTCAACCAGGACGGCGCCTCCAACGGCCTGTCCGCCCCCAACGGCCCCTCCCAGCAGCGGGTCATCCGCCAGGCCCTGGCCAACGCCGGCCTGACCGGCGCCGACGTCGACGCGGTCGAGGCCCACGGCACCGGCACCCGGCTCGGCGACCCGATCGAGGCCCAGGCCCTGCTCGCCACCTACGGCCAGGAACGGGACGCGGACCGGCCGCTGCGGCTGGGCTCCGTCAAGTCCAACCTCGGGCACACCCAGGCCGCGGCCGGTGTCGCCGGTGTGATGAAGATGGTGCTCGCCATGCGCCACGGCACGCTGCCGAAGTCGCTGCACGCCGACGAGCCGACCCCGCACGTGGACTGGCCGGCCGGCGCCGTACGCCTCCTGGACGAGGCGGCCGCCTGGCCGGCCTCGGACGACCGCCCGCGCCGGGCCGGAGTCTCCTCCTTCGGCATCAGCGGCACCAACGCACACGTGATCCTGGAACAGGGCCCCGACGCGGCAAGCAGCCCGGCCGCCGCCTCCGGCGGGGCCGGTGAGCCCGGGACGACGGCGCCGGCCGGCGCCGAGCCCCAGGCCGCCCCGGCCGCGGTGCCCGGCACGCCGGAACCCGCCGCGGCCGCCGCTGCCGGCCCGGCCGCCCCGGCCGAAGCCGCCGCCCGGCCCCTGCCCTGGCTGCTGTCCGCGCGGAGCGCACCCGCGCTGCGCGCGCAGGCCGCCGCCCTCCTCGCCCACCTGGACACCCCCGCCGGAAGGCGCAGCACACCGCTCGACCTTGCCGCCTCCCTCGCCACCCGGCGGGCCGTCCTCGAACACCGCGCGGTCGTCACCGCGGCCGACCCCGCAACCCTGCGGAGCGCACTGGCCGGGCTCGCCGACGGCACCCCCGCTGCCGGACTCGTCCAGGGCCGGCACACCTCCGGCCGCGACCGCAGGACCGTCCTGGTCTTCCCCGGCCAGGGCTCCCAGTGGGCCGGCATGGGCGCCGGACTCCTCGACTCCTCGCCGGAGTTCGCCACGCGCATCGCCGCCTGCGAGCAGGCCCTCGCCCCGTACGCGGACTGGTCCCTGACCGCCGTACTGCGCGAGGAGCCGGGCGCCCCGCCGCTGGACCGCGTCGACGTGGCCCAGCCCGCCCTCTGGGCGGTCATGGTCGCGCTCGCCGAGGTCTGGCAGGCGCACGGCGTCCGCCCGGCCGCGGTCGTCGGCCACTCCCAGGGCGAGATCGCCGCCGCCTGCGTGGCCGGCGCCCTCTCCCTGGAGGACGGCGCCCGCGTGGTCGCCCTGCGCAGCCGCGCCATCGCCGCCCACCTCTCCGGCCACGGCGGCATGGTCTCCGTCGCCGCGTCCCACGAGGACGTCCTCGCCCGCCTCACGGCCTGGGGAGAGCGGATCTCCGTCGCCGCGGTCAACGGGCCCGGCTCCGTCGTGGTCTCCGGCGAGCCGGACGCCCTCGACGCGCTCGTCGACGCCTGCACCCGGGACGGCGTACGCGCCAGGAAGATCCCCGTCGACTACGCCTCCCACTCGGCGCAGGTCGAACGCATCCGCGAGACCGTCCTCGCCGACCTCGCCGGCATCGAGACCGGCGAACCCCGCATCCCCTTCCTCTCCACCCTCACCGGAGAGTGGATCGGAGCCGACACCGCGCTGGACGCCTCGTACTGGTACGAGAACCTGCGCCGCACCGTCCGCCTCGAGGACGCCCTGCGCACCCTCCTCGCCCAGGGCCACGACGTCTTCGTCGAGTCCAGCCCGCACCCGGTGCTGACCGCCGCCATCGAGGACACCGTCGCCGCTGCCGGGGCGGACGCGCGGACCCTCGGCTCGCTGCGCCGCCAGGACGGCGGACCGGAGCGGATGCTGGCCTCGCTCGCCGAGGCGCACGTCCACGGCGTACGCGTCGACTGGAGCGGCGTCCTGGGCGGCCGCCGGGCGGCCGACCTGCCCACATACGCCTTCCAGCGCAGCCGGTACTGGCTCGATGCGGCCCCGGCCGCCGCGGCCGCCGGCCCGGCGGACCCCTCCGGCCTCGACGGCGTCGTCCGCCTCGCCGACGGGGACGGATCCCTCGTCCTCACCGGCCGGATCGGAGCCGCCACGCACCCGTGGCTGGCCGACCACACCGTGCACGGCTCCGCCGTCGTCCCCGCGACCGCCCTGCTCGACTGGGCGGTCCGGGCCGCCGACGAGGCCGGCTGCGCGGTGGTCGAGGACCTCACCGAACTGGTCCCGCTGGCCGTCCCCGAGGACGGCACGGCGGAAGTCCAGCTGACCGTGGCAGCCGCCGAGGCGGGCACCCGCCGGCTGGCCGTCCACGCCCGGACCGGAGCCGACGAGGACTGGACCCGCCACGCCACCGGCACGCTCTCCCGGGCGGCCCTACCGGCCGGCGAGCCGTTCGACACGACGGACTGGCCGCCGCACGGCGCCCGCCCGGCCGACACCGAGGAGCTGTACGCCGTCCTCGCCGAGGGCGGCTACGACCCCGGACCGCTCCACCGCACCGTCCGCGCACTCTGGACGGCCCCCGACGGCGGCACCCTCGCCGAAGTGGCCCTGCCCCAGGAGCAGCACCAGGCCGCGTCCGCCTTCCGGATCCATCCGGCCCTGCTCCAGACCGTGCTGGCCATGGCCGCGGGCCGGTCCGGGCGAGCCGAGCTGCCGACCACCTGGCACGCGGTGAACCTCACGGCCAGCGGTGCCGCCCACCTGCGCGTACGGATCACCCGTACCCGGGACGGCGCCCTGTCCCTGACCGCGGCCGACGCCACGGGCGCTCCCGTCCTCACGGCGGGCGCCGTCACCACCGGCGCACCCGCGGCCGCGGCCCGGCACCCCCAGGCCCTGTTCGAAACCGCCTGGACGGAACCGGACTGGGCCCCGGCCGCCGAAGCCCTCGCCGAACCGGCCACCGGCACCGCCTCCTTCACCGGCCTGCCCGCCCTGCTGGAGGCCCTCGGCACGGAACACGCGGACGCCTTCGCCGACACGGTGCTGCTGCGGCTGCCCGCGGCCGGCGACCTCGCAGCCCCGGCGGACCCCGCCGACAGCACACCGGTACGGGAGATGCTGCACCTCGCCCAGACCTGGTTGGCCGATCCGCGCTGCGCGGACTCCCGGCTGGTCCTCGTCACCGCGGGCGCCGGCGCCGCGCTCACCGACGCCGCCGTCCACGGCCTCATCCGGTCCGCGCAGGCCGAACACCCCGGCCGGTTCCTGCTGGTCGACACCGACGGCGATCCGGCTTCCGAGCGCGCACTGCCGGCGGCCGTCGCGGCCGCCGCGGCCGCCGACGAAGCCCACCTCGCCCTGCACGCCGGCACGGTGACCGTACCCAGGCTCCGGCACGCCGCACCCCCGCAGGACCCCTCGGGCCTCCCCGCCCTGGAGTGGGACGCGCACGGCGACGGCACCGTCCTCATCACCGGCGGCACCGGAACCCTCGGCGCGCACGTCGCACGCCACCTGGTCACCGGACACGGCGTGCGGCACCTGCTGCTCACCGGCCGCCGCGGCCCCGACGCACCGGGCGCGGCGGAACTCCGCGACGAACTCACCCGCCTGGGTGCGACCGTCACCATCGCCGCCTGCGACGCGGCCGACCGCGACGCCCTCGCCGGGGTGCTCGCCGCGATCCCGGCCGAACACCCGCTCACCGCGGTGGTCCACGCGGCAGGCGTCCTCCGGGACGGGCTCCTGGAGAACCTCACGGCCGAGGACCTGGACCACGTATGGCGCCCGAAGGCGGAAGCCGCCTGGCACCTGCACGAGCTGACCCGCGACACCAAACTGTCCGCCTTCGTCTTCTTCTCCTCCTTCGCCGGAGTCATCGGCGGCCCGGCCCAGGCCAACTACGCCGCCGCCAACTCCTTCCTCGACGCCCTCGCCCACCGGCGCCGGGCCGAGGGGCTCACCGCGGTCTCCCTCGCGTGGGGATACTGGGGAGATTCCAGTGAAATGACGTCCAGGCTGGACCCCGTGGATGTCGCCCGTTTCGCGCGCTCAGGAATGCTGCCGCTCTCGGCAGGCCAAGGACTCGGCCTGCTCGACGCCGCCGCGGCCCTCGACCGCGCCCTCCTGGTCCCCGTACGCCTCGACCCGCGGGCCTGGTCGGCCGCCGGCCGTGCCCCGGCACTGCTCCGCGCGCTCACCCCCGTACCGGCCGTCGTACGGAGGTCCGCGAGCACGCCCGGAGCCACCGCCCCGGCGGACGGGACCCGGCACGACGGCGGCTTCACGGAGCGGCTGGCCGGACTCGGCGAGGCCAAGCGCGAAGAGCTGCTGCTGCAACTGATCGCAGGGCACGCCGCCACCGTCCTCGGCCACGGCTCGCCCGCCTCGATCGACGCCGAACGCGGCTTCCTCGACCTGGGCATGAGCTCCCTCACGGCCGTGGAACTGCGCAACCGCCTCAACGCCGAGACCGGCCTGCGGCTGCCGACGACAGCGGTATTCGACCACCCGACCCCGCTGGCCCTCGCCCGGCACCTGCGCGCACAACTGGCATCCGCCGACGGCACGGAGCCGGACGGCTCCCTCCTGCCGGGCCTCGACGAGCTGGAGCGGGCCCTGACGGCCGGCGCGGCCTCCGCACTCGACGCGGACAGCCGCGCCCGCCTGACCGCCCGCCTCAAGGCACTGCAATGGAAGCTCGACGACACCGTCGACCACACCGCCGAGGGCACCGGCGGGGACGCCGACGGCACCGGTGCCGACGCCGACCTGGAAGCGGCCTCGACGGACGACGAGATCTTCGACCTGATCGACAAGGAACTCGGCCTCGCCTGACCGAGCCGGCCGGCCGGCCGCACCGGGCCGGCCGATCACCGCACCACGCGTACCACCCTTTCCCGACTGCGAGGTTTTCCCACCCATGGCACCCAAGGCCGGCCCCTCTTCGGAAGACAAGCTCCGCGACTACCTCAAGAGGGTCACCGCAGACCTGCGGCGCACCAAGCAGAGGCTGGAGTCCGTCGAGGCCAGGGACAACGAGCCGATCGCCATCGTCGGCATGGCCTGCCGGTTCCCCGGCGGAGTCCGTTCCCCCGAGGACCTGTGGCGGATGGTCGCCGACGGCACCGACGCCGTCGGCGACCTGCCGGAAGACCGCGGGTGGGACACCGCAGCGCTCTACGACCCCACCCCGGGAACCCCGGGGAAGAGCTACGTACGCCACGGCGGCTTCCTCGACACCGCCGCCGAGTTCGACGCCGACCTCTTCGGCATCGCCCCCCGCGAGGCCCTCGCGATGGACCCGCAGCAGCGCCTGCTGCTGGAAACCGCCTGGGAAGCCGTCGAACACGCCCGGATCAGCCCCGCCGCCCTGCGAGGCACCGAGACCGGCGTCTTCATCGGCGGCGCCGACACCGACTACGGCTCCCTCGCCAGGCAGACCGCCGAAACCGAGGGCCACCTGCTGACGGGCGGAGCGGTCAGCGTCCTCTCCGGCCGGATCTCCTACACGTTCGGCCTGGAGGGCCCGGCCGTCACCGTCGACACCGCCTGCTCCTCCTCCCTGGTCGCCCTGCACCTGGCCGTACGCGCCCTGCGGGCCGGCGAATGCACCATGGCCCTGGCCGGCGGCGTCGCGATCATGCCGACCCCCCGCCTGTTCACCGAGTTCTCCCGCCAGCGCGGTCTCGCCGCCGACGGCCGCTGCAAGCCCTTCGCCGAGGCCGCCGACGGCACCGGATGGGCGGAGGGCGTCGGCGTCCTCCTCGTGGAACGCCTGTCGGACGCCCGCCGCAACGGCCACCGGGTACTTGCCGTCGTCCGGGGCACGGCGGTCAACCAGGACGGCGCCAGCAGCCGCCTCACCGCCCCGCACGGCCCCTCCCAGCAGCGCGTCATCCAGGCGGCCCTCGCCAACGCACAGCTGGCCGCCGACCAGGTCGACGCCGTCGAGGCCCACGGCACCGGCACCACGCTCGGCGACCCGATCGAGGCGCAGGCCCTGCTTGCCACCTACGGCCGGGGCAGGCCGGCGGACCGGCCGCTGCTGCTCGGCGGCATCAAGTCGAACATCGGGCACGCACAGGCCGCGGCCGGAGTCGCCGGCGTCATCAAGATGGTCATGGCGATGCGGCACGGCGTCCTGCCCCAGACCCTGCACGTGGACCAGCCGACCTCCCACGTGGACTGGAGCGCGGGCGCCGTCGAACTCCTCACCGAGCGGACCGACTGGCCCGCCACCGGCCGCCCGCGCCGCTCGGCGGTCTCCGCCTTCGGCATCAGCGGCACCAACGCCCACGTCGTGCTGGAACAGGCCGAACAGGCCGAACAGGTCGAACAGGCCCCGGCGGAGCCGGAGGCCGGGACGGACGGGCTCGCGGCGGCGCCGGGAGCGCTGCCGTGGGTCCTGACCGGCCGCACGGAACAGGCGCTGCGGGACCAGGCCGCGCGCCTGCACGCGTACGTGGAGCAGCACGGGCCGCGCCCGGTCGACGTCGCCCTGACCCTGGCGGCCGGGCGGTCCGCCCTCGGACACCGCGCGGTGCTGCTGGGCGGCACGCAGCCGGTGGCGGAGGGCGTGGCGCGGAGCGGCAAGACGGCGTTCCTGTTCACGGGTCAGGGCTCGCAGCGGCTCGGCATGGGCCGGGAGCTGTATGCCCGTTTCCCGGTGTTCGCTCAGGCTTTTGACGCGGTGTGTGCGGAGCTGGATGTTCCGGTGCGGGAGGTGGTCTGGGGTGAGGACGCGGAGGCGCTGAACCAGACCATGTACGCCCAGGCCGCGCTGTTCGCGGTCGAGGTGGCGTTGTTCCGGCTGGTCGAGTCCTGGGGTGTCACGCCCGATTTCGTGGCGGGTCATTCGATCGGCGAGGTGGCCGCGGCGCATGTGGCGGGGGTGTTCTCGCTCGCCGACGCGTGTGCGCTGGTCTCGGCGCGCGGCCGGCTGATGCAGGCGCTGCCGGAGGGCGGTGCGATGCTGGCGGTCGCGGCGGCGGAGGACGAGGTCCTGCCGCTGCTGGGCGCGTCGGTGTCGATTGCGGCGGTCAACGGCCCCTCGGCGGTCGTGGTCTCGGGTGCCGAGGAGGCGGTGGAGTCCGTCCGCGCCCACTTCGAGGGGCTGGGGCGCAAGACGACCCTTCTGCGGGTCTCGCACGCCTTCCACTCGCCGCTGATGGACCCCATGCTGGACGAGTTCCGCGCCGTCGTGTCGGATCTGTCGTTCTCCCCTCCTGCCCTTGCGATGACCGCAGGCACGGACGTGGTCTGCGATCCGGAGTTCTGGGTGCGGCATGTCCGCGACGCGGTGCGATTCGCCGACGGTGTGACGGCCCTGCGCGAGCAGGGTGTGACCCGGTTCCTGGAGCTCGGCCCCGACGGGGTCCTGTCCGCCATGGCCGCCGCATGCCTGCCGGAGGACGGCGACGCCCTCCTCGTGCCCCTTCTGCGCAAGGGCGTCGACGAGGAGACGGCCACGCTGACGGCCGCGGCCCGCATGTTCGTCGACGGCGCGGCCGTCGACTGGACCGCGGTGCTCCGCGGTACGGGCGCCCGCCTCATCGACCTCCCGACCTATGCCTTCCAGCACCAGCGCTACTGGCCGACGCCCGGTGCGGCACCGGCCGGTGACGTCCAGGCCGCCGGTTTCGACGCGGCCGGACACCCCCTCCTCAGCGCCTCCGTCGAACTGTCCGACGCCGAAGGCATGCTGTTCACGTCCCGCCTCTCCCTCCAGTCCCACCCCTGGCTCGCCGACCACGTCGTCCGCGGCTCGGCCCTCCTGCCCGGGACCGCCTTCCTGGAGCTCGCCATCCGCGCGGGCGACGAGGTGGGCTGCGGCACCGTCGAGGAGCTGACCCTCGCCGCACCGCTCGCCCTCCCCGAGGAGGGCGGCGTACAACTGCACCTGCGGGTGGCAGCCGCCGACGGCAACGGCCGCCGTGCGGTGACCATCCGCTCCCGCCGTGAGGGCGCCGAGGACCAGGCGTGGCTCCAGCACGCGACGGGCGTCCTGACGACCGGCGAGCGGACGGTCGCCCTCGACGCCCAGGGCGCCGCGTGGCCCCCGGCCGGCGCCGAGCCCGTCGACCTGACGGGCCTCTACGAGCGCATGTCCGAGGCCGGATTCGACTACGGCCCGGTCTTCCAGGGCCTGCGGGCCGCCTGGCAGCACGGCGAGGACGTGTACGCCGAAGTCGCCCTCCCCGAGGGCGTCGACGGCGGCGCCTACGGCCTGCACCCCGCACTGCTGGACGCCGCGCTGCACGTCACCGCGTTCAACGGAGTACCGCAGGGCGTCGTGCCGTTCGCCTGGGAAGGCGTGTCGCTGCACGCCTCCGCAGCTTCGTCGGTACGGGTGCGGGTCACCCGGACCCGCGAGGAGGCGCTCACCGTGGCAGTGGCCGACACGGCCGGCGAGCCGGTGGCATCGGTGGAATCGCTGGTGCTGCGTCCGGTCGATTCCGCCCGCACGGCGGACCCCGACCCCGTCTACGGCGTGGAGTGGACGCCGGTCCGGACGGCGGAGCCGGCGGAGGTCTCCCCGGACACGGTCGTGGCGCGGTTCTCGGGCGGCGAGGACGACGCGGACGTGGTCCGGTCGACGCACGCGCTGTCGGCGCGGGCGCTGTCCCTGGTGCAGGAGTGGCTGGGGGAGGAGCGGTCCACCGATGCCCGGCTGGTGTTCGTCACCCGCGGCGCGACGTCCGGCGAGGACCTGGCCGCTGCCGCGGTGTGGGGGCTGGTGCGGTCGGCGCAGTCGGAGCACCCGGGCCGGTTCGTGCTGGTGGACCTGGCCGGGCAGGAGCCCGAGACCGGGCTCCTGGAGACCGCGCTGGCCGTGGACGAGCCCCAGGTGCTCATCCGTGACGGTGAGGTGCTGGCCGCCCGCCTGACACGGGCCGGCACGCTTCGCGACACGGCTCCCGAGTGGGCCGGCGCGGGAACGGTCCTGGTCACCGGCGGTACCGGTGGCCTGGGCCGGGTGATCGCCCGGCACCTGGTGGTTGAGCACGGGGTACGCAGCCTCCTCCTGGTCAGCCGGAGCGGCCCCGCCGCCGAAGGCTCCGCCGAGCTGGTCGCGGAACTCGCCGGGCTGGGCGCCGAAGCCGTCGTCGAGGCCTGCGACGTCGCCGACGCGACAGCGGTGACCGGGCTGCTCTCCCGTCACGCGGTACGCGCCGTGGTCCACACGGCGGGTGTGATCGACGACGGCGTGGTCGAGGCGCTGACGCCCGAGCGGCTGTCGGCGGTCCTGCGCCCCAAGGCGGACGCCGCATGGAACCTCCACGAGGCCACGCGCGAGCTGGACCTCGCCGCGTTCGTCCTGTTCTCCTCCGTCTCCGGCCTCTTCGGCGGGCCCGGCCAGGCCAACTACGCCGCCGGGAACGTCTTCCTGGACGCCCTGGCCGCGCACCGGCGAGCCGCCGGACTGCCCGGCACCTCACTGGCCTGGGGTCCGTGGACCCAGGACGGGGGCATGACCGGCACCCTGTCCGAAGCCGACCTCCAGCGCATCTCCCGCACCGGCATGCCGGAACTCACCCCGGAACAGGGCGCCGAACTCTTCGATGCCGCCCTGCGGTCGGACGCGGCGCTGATCGCCCCCGTACGCTTCGACTTCACGGCCATGCGGGCGCAGGACGATGTCCCCTCCCTGCTCCGCGGGCTGGTCCGGACCCGCACCCGGAGCCGGCGTTCGGCGGCCGACGGCGCACCCGATGCGCCCGCCACGGCGGGCATTCTGCGCACCCTCTCCGGCCTGGCGTCCGACGAGCGGCGCGAGGTGCTCCTCGACCTCGTACGCGGACACGTCGCCCTCGCCCTGGGGCACACCGACGCCACCGCCGTCGAACCGGCGAGGGCCTTCCAGGACCTCGGCTTCGACTCGCTGATGGCCGTCGAGCTGCGCAACCGGCTGGGCAAGGCAACAGGGCTGCGGCTTCCGGCGACTCTGGTCTTCGACCACCCGACGGCCGACGCACTGGTCGGCTTCCTGCTGGACGAGCTGTTCGGCGGCGACACGGCCGATGCGGCGGCACTGCTGCCGACGCGGATCGCGGCGGACGACGACCCGGTCGTGATCGTGGGTATGGCGTGCCGTTATCCGGGTGGGGTGGCGTCTCCGGAGGACTTGTGGCGGCTGGTGGCCGATGGTGTGGATGCCGTTGGTTCCTTCCCGGTGGACCGTGGTTGGGATGTGGAGGGTGAGTCGTTCGCGCGGGCGGGCGGTTTCCTCCGTGAGGCGGCGGAGTTCGATCCTGAGTTCTTCGGGATGAGTCCGCGTGAGGCCCTGGCCACGGATGCCCAGCAGCGGCTGCTGCTGGAGACGTCGTGGGAGGCGATCGAGCGGGCGGGTATCGACCCGGTGTCGCTGCGCGGCTCGCAGACCGGCGTCTTCGCGGGCGTCATGTACACGGACTACCGAACCCTGCTGGACGGCGAGCAGTTCGACGGGTTCCGAGGCAACGGCAGCGCACCCAGCATCGCTTCCGGCCGCGTGTCGTACACGTTCGGCTTCGAAGGCCCCGCCGTGACCGTGGACACGGCCTGCTCGTCCTCCCTGGTGGCACTCCACTGGGCGGCGCAGGCGCTGCGGTCGGGGGAGTGCTCCCTGGCGGTGGCGGGTGGTGTGACGGTGATGTCCACGCCGACGACGTTCGTGGAGTTCGCCCGTCAGGGCGGCCTTTCCTCCGATGGCCGGTGCCGGTCGTTCTCGGATTCGGCCGATGGTGTCGGCTGGGGCGAGGGTGTGGGCATGGTCGTTCTGGAGCGGCTGTCGGATGCGGTGCGCAACGGTCACCGCGTGCTGGCGGTGGTACGCGGCTCGGCGGTCAACCAGGACGGTGCGAGCAATGGTCTGACGGCTCCGAACGGTCCTTCGCAGCAGCGGGTGATCCGCCAGGCGCTGGCCGGCGGTGGTCTGTCGACGTCCGACGTGGACGTGGTGGAGGCGCACGGCACGGGTACCACACTCGGCGACCCCATCGAGGCTCAGGCGCTGCTCGCGACCTATGGCCGGGACCGCGACGCCGAGCGCCCGTTGCTGCTCGGCTCGGTGAAGTCCAACATCGGGCACGCGCAGGCGGCCGCCGGCGTGGCCGGTGTGATCAAGATGGTCATGGCGATGCGGCACGGCCTGGTACCGAAGACGCTGCACGTGGATGCCCCGTCGTCGCATGTGGACTGGAGCGCGGGCGCGGTGGAGTTGGTGACCGACGGGACCGCATGGCCGGAGTCGGGCCGGGTGCGGCGTGCGGGTGTGTCCTCGTTCGGTATCAGCGGGACGAATGCGCACGTGGTGCTGGAGCAGTTCGAGCCGGCCGAGGTGGAGGTGGCGGACGCGCAGGTCGTTCCGGGTGTGGTGCCGTGGCTGGTGTCCGGCAAGACCGAGGACGCGCTTGAGGCCCAGGTGGCGCGGCTGCGTGCGTACGTGGAGGAGTCGGGGCTGCGGCCGGTGGACGTGGGTCTGTCCACCCTTGACCGTTCCGTTTTCGCTCACCGTGCGGTGGTGCTGAACGGCGATGAGGTGATCCAGGGGCAGGCGCGGTCGGGCAAGACGGCGTTCCTGTTCACCGGGCAGGGCTCGCAGCGGCTCGGCATGGGCCGGGAGCTGTATGCCCGCTTCCCCGTGTTCGCTCAGGCCTTCGACGCGGTGTGCGCGGAGCTGGACGTCCCGGTGCGGGACGTGGTCTGGGGAGAAGACGCGGATGCGCTGAACCAGACCATGTACGCCCAGGCGGCTCTGTTCGCCGTGGAAGTGGCGCTCTTCCGGCTGGTCGAGTCGTGGGGTGTCACGCCCGATTTCGTGGCGGGTCATTCGATCGGTGAGGTGGCCGCGGCGCATGTGGCGGGGGTGTTCTCGCTCGCCGACGCGTGTGCGCTGGTCTCGGCGCGCGGCCGGCTGATGCAGGCGCTGCCCGAGGGCGGTGCGATGCTCGCCGTCCAGGCGACGGAGGAGGAAGTCCTGCCGCTGCTGGGCGAGTCGGTGTCGGTCGCCGCGGTCAACGGCCCCTCGTCCGTGGTCGTCTCCGGTGCCGAGGAGGCGGTCGAGTCCGTCCGCGCCCACTTCGAGGGGCTGGGCCGGAAGACGACCGCGCTGCGGGTCTCGCACGCCTTCCACTCGCCGCTGATGGACCCCATGCTGGACGACTTCCGTACGGTGGTGTCCGGTCTGTCGTTCTCCGCGCCGGTGATCCCGATGGTGGCGGGAGCCGAGCAGGTCTGCGACCCGGAGTTCTGGGTGCGGCATGTCCGCGACGCGGTGCGATTCGCCGACGGTGTGCGGGCCCTCGACGAGGCGGGCGTGACCCGCTTCCTGGAACTCGGCCCCGACGGTGTCCTGTCCGCCATGGCCGCCGCATGCCTGCCGGAGGACGCAGACGCCCTCCTCGTGCCCCTTCTGCGGAGGAACCGCGACGAGGAGAGCTCCGCCCTCCGCGCCCTCGCCGAGCTCCACGTGAGCGGCGCCGCCACGGATTGGCCGGCCCTGTTCACCGGTACCGGCGCCCGAGTGGTCGAGCTGCCCACCTACGCCTTCCAGCACCGGCGTTACTGGCCTGTCAGCAGTGGTCTCGCGCGCGGTGGTGACATACGGCTCGCCGGTCTGGAATCGGCCGAGCACCCGTTGCTCGGAGCCGCAGTGGAGCTGGCGGACTCGGACACCTTCCTCTTCACCGGACGGCTGTCGGCGGCCACCCACCCGTGGATCGCGGATCACACGGTCGTGGGTGCGGTGCTGGTCCCGGGCACGGCCCTGGTGGACATGGTCGTCCGCGCGGGCGACGAGGCCGGGTGCCCGGCAGTGGAGGAGCTGACGCTCGCCGCGCCGCTCGTCCTGCCCGCTGAGGGCGGCGTACGCGTGCAGGTGACGGTCGGCGCGCTCGACGAGTCCGGCCGCCGGACGGTGACCGTGCACTCCCGCCCGGACGGCGCGGACGAGTCCCTCTGGATGCAGCACGCCACCGGCGTTCTCGCGCCCGCCACCGCTGCGGACCCGGCCTTCGACGCGGCCGCCTGGCCGCCGGCCGGCGCGGAGGCGCTGGACGTGTCGGAGGTGTACGAGCGGTTCGCCGAGGCCGGGTTCGCGTACGGGCCGGTGTTCCGGGGCCTGCGCGCCGCCTGGAGGCAGGGAGACGAGGTCTACGCCGAGGCATCGCTGCCGGAGGACACGGAGCTGACCGGGTTCGGTCTGCACCCTGCACTGTTCGATGCAGGCCTGCACGCGGCCGTGCTTCTCGGTGACGGGGACCGAGGCGTGCCCTTCTCGTGGTCCGGCGTGTCGCTGCATGCCTCAGGAGCGTCGGCTCTGCGGGTACGGCTGTCCCGCACGCCCGACGGGGCGATCTCGGTGGCACTGGCGGACACCGCGGGAGAGCCGGTCGCTTCCGTGGCGGCGCTCACGGTACGTCCGGTCTCCGCCGAGCAGCCGCACGATGGGCTGTTCGGGGTGGAGTGGGTGCCGGTACCGGTGCCGGGGTCGGTGGCGGTGTCGCCGGACGTGGTGGTGCACCGGTTGGACGGTGTCTCCGGAGACGATGTCGTCGCGTCGGTGCATGCGCTGTCGGCGCGGGTGCTGGCGTGGGTGCAGGAGCTGCCGGAGGCGTCGCGGCTGGTGTTGGTGACGCGCGGTGCGGTGGCGGGTGCGGACCTGGCCGCGGCCGCGGTGTGGGGTCTGGTGCGGTCGGCGCAGTCGGAACAGCCGGGCCGGTTCGTGCTGGTGGATGTGGAGGGCGAGGAGCCGGCCGGTCTGCTGGAGTCCGCACTGGCCCTCGACGAACCCCAGCTGCTGGTACGGGACGGCCTGTTCCTCGCCGCGCGGCTGGCCCGGGTCGAGCCCGTACAGGGGACCGATCCCGCATGGGCGGGTGAGGGCGCCGTCCTGATCACCGGTGGCACGGGTGGCCTGGGTCGGGCCGTGGCCCGCCACCTGGTGGCGGAGCACGGTGTGCGCAGCCTGCTCCTCGTCAGCCGCAGCGGCCTCGCGGCGGACGGCGCGACGGACCTCGTCGCCGAGCTGGAGCGGCAGGACGTACGGGTCGCGGTCGAGTCCTGCGACGTCGCCGAGCCCGCGGCCGTACACGACCTGTTCGGCCGGTACGACGTACGGGCTGTGATCCACACCGCGGGCGTGATCGACGACGGCGTGATCGGCTCGCTGACGGGCGAGCGGCTCTCGGCCGTGCTGCGGCCGAAGGCGGACGCGGCCTGGAACCTGCACGAGGCCACGAAGGAGCGCGAGCTTGCGGCGTTCGTCGTGTTCTCCTCCGTCGCCGCGGCATTCGGCAGCGCCGGGCAGGCGAACTACGCCGCCGGCAACTCCTTCCTGGACGCCTTGGCCGCGCACCGGCGGGCCGCGGGTCTGCCCGGCACCTCACTCGCCTGGGGTCCCTGGGCGCGAACCGGTGGAATGACGGGTTCCCTCACCGACGCCGAGGTGGAGCGCATCACCCGGCTGGGCATGCCGCCGTTGTCCGTGGAGGACGGCCTGGGACTCTTCGACGCCGCGCTCTCGGCAGGGCGCCCCGCGATCCTGCCGGTCCGCCTCGACCTGGCCGCGATGCGGGCACTGGGCGAGGTCCCGGCACTGCTCCGCGGACTGATCCGGACCCGGCCGCGCCGCAGCATACGTACGGGGTCGGCCGACGCGGCCGGCCTGCGGACGAGGCTGTCCGCCCTCCCCGCCGCGGAGCGGCACGAGGCCGTGCTCGACCTGGTGCGCACAGAGATCGCGCGGGTGCTCGGGCACGGAGGCGTGGCCGATGTCGATCCGGCGCGGGCCTTCCAGGACCTGGGCTTCGACTCCCTGACGGCGGTCGAGCTGCGCAACCGCATGGGTTCGGTGACGGGGCTGCGGCTGCCCGCGACGGTGGTCTTCGACTACCCGACGGCGGACGCGCTCGCCGGATTCGTCCGCGACGAGATCCTCGGGGGAGAAGCCCAGTCCGCTCCCGCGGTCGTGCGGCAGGCCGCGACGGCTCACGACCCGGTCGTGATCGTGGGTATGGCGTGCCGTTATCCGGGTGGGGTGGCGTCTCCGGAGGACTTGTGGCGGCTGGTGGCCGATGGTGTGGATGCCGTTGGTTCCTTCCCGGTGGACCGTGGTTGGGATGTGGAGGGTGAGTCGTTCGCGCGGGCGGGCGGTTTCCTCCGTGAGGCGGCGGAGTTCGATCCTGAGTTCTTCGGGATGAGTCCGCGTGAGGCGCTCGCGACGGATGCCCAGCAGCGGCTGCTGCTGGAGACGTCGTGGGAGGCGATCGAGCGGGCGGGTATCGACCCGGTGTCGTTGCGCGGCTCGCAGACCGGCGTCTTCGCGGGCGTCATGTACAGCGACTACGCCGGCCTGCTCGGTGGCCGTGAGTTCGAAGGCCAGCAGGGAAGCGGCAGTGCGGGCAGCATCGCCTCGGGTCGCGTCTCGTACGCGCTGGGTTTGGAGGGCCCGGCGGTGACGGTGGACACGGCGTGTTCGTCGTCGCTGGTGGCGATGCACCTCGCGGCGCAGGCGCTGCGGTCGGGGGAGTGCTCCCTGGCGGTGGCGGGTGGTGTGACGGTGATGTCCACGCCGACGACGTTCGTGGAGTTCGCCCGTCAGGGCGGCCTTTCGTCCGATGGCCGGTGCCGGTCGTTCTCGGATTCGGCCGATGGTGTCGGCTGGGGCGAGGGTGTGGGCATGGTCGTTCTGGAGCGGCTGTCGGATGCGGTGCGCAACGGTCACCGCGTGCTGGCCGTCGTGCGCGGCTCGGCGGTCAACCAGGACGGTGCGAGCAACGGTCTGACGGCTCCGAACGGTCCTTCGCAGCAGCGGGTGATCCGCCAGGCGCTGGCCGGCGGTGGTCTGTCGACGTCCGACGTGGACGTGGTGGAGGCGCACGGCACGGGCACGACGCTGGGCGACCCCATCGAGGCCCAGGCCCTGATCGCGACCTACGGCCAGGACCGTCCGGAGGGCCGGCCGTTGTGGCTGGGGTCGCTGAAGTCGAACATCGGGCACGCGCAGGCCGCCGCCGGTGTTGCGGGTGTCATCAAGATGGTCATGGCGATGCGGCACGGCGTGCTGCCGCGCACGCTGCACGTGGATGCTCCGTCCTCGCATGTGGACTGGGCGGCGGGTGAGGTGGAGCTCCTGGCGGAGCAGCGTGCCTGGCCGGAGTCGGGCCGGGTGCGGCGTGCGGGTGTGTCCTCGTTCGGTATCAGCGGGACGAATGCGCACGTGGTGCTGGAGCAGTTCGAGCCGGCCGAGGTGGAGGTGGCGGACGCGCAGCTCGTTCCGGGTGTGGTGCCGTGGCTGGTGTCCGGCAAGACCGAGGAAGCCCTTGAGGCCCAGGTGGCGCGGCTGCGGTCCTACGTGGAGGAGTCGGGGCTGCGTCCGGTGGACGTGGGTCTGTCCACCCTTGACCGCTCGGTCTTCGCTCACCGTGCGGTGGTGCTGAACGGCGATGAGGTGATCCAGGGGCAGGCGCGGTCGGGCAAGACGGCGTTCCTGTTCACCGGGCAGGGCTCGCAGCGGCTCGGCATGGGCCGGGAGCTGTATGCCCGCTTCCCCGTGTTCGCGCGGGCCTTCGACGCGGTGTGTGCGGAGCTGGATGTTCCGGTGCGGGAGGTGGTCTGGGGTGAGGACGCGGAGGCGCTGAACCAGACCATGTATGCCCAAGCCGCGCTGTTCGCGGTCGAGGTGGCGTTGTTCCGGCTGGTCGAGTCCTGGGGTGTCACGCCCGATTTCGTGGCGGGTCATTCGATCGGCGAGGTGGCCGCGGCGCATGTGGCGGGGGTGTTCTCGCTCGCCGACGCGTGTGCGCTGGTCTCGGCGCGCGGCCGGCTGATGCAGGCGCTGCCGGAGGGCGGTGCGATGCTGGCGGTCGCGGCGGCGGAGGACGAGGTCCTGCCGCTGCTGGGCGAGTCGGTGTCGGTCGCCGCGGTCAACGGCCCCTCGTCCGTGGTCGTCTCCGGTGCCGAGGACGCGGTCGAGTCCGTCCGCGCCCACTTCGAGGGGCTGGGCCGCAAGGCGACCCGTCTGCAGGTCTCGCACGCCTTCCACTCGCCGCTGATGGACCCCATGCTGGACGACTTCCGTACGGTGGTGTCCGGTCTGTCGTTCTCCGCGCCGGTGATCCCGATGGTGGCGGGAGCCGAGCAGGTCTGCGACCCGGAGTTCTGGGTGCGGCATGTCCGCGACGCGGTGCGATTCGCCGACGGTGTGCGGGCCCTCGACGAGGCGGGCGTGACCCGCTTCCTGGAACTCGGCCCCGACAGCGTGCTCTCGGCCGTGGGCCAGGAATCGGCCGGGCCCGATGCCCTGTTCGTCGCCGCCCTGCGCAGGGGCCGCGACGAGGAGGCGACCGTCGTCCGCGCCGTGGCCGAGCTGTACGTCGACGGCCTGAGCACGGACTGGAGCGCCCTGTTCGCAGGGACCGGCGCCGGCCGGGTCGAGCTGCCCACCTACGCCTTCCAACGGCAGCGCTACTGGCCCGCCGGGGCGGTGCTGCGAGCGGGTGACGTGAGGTTCGCGGGGCTCGGCGCGGCCGAGCACCCGATGCTGAGCGCGTGCGTGGGCCTGGCCGACGAGGACGGGACGGTACTGACCGGCCGCCTCTCCCGCCAGACCCACCCGTGGCTGGCCGACCACACCGTGAAGGGCGCGGTACTGGTGCCCGGCACCGGTCTGCTCGAACTCGCCCTGCGGGCAGGCGCCGAGGTCGGCTGTGAGGTCCTGGAGGAACTGAACCTCACCGCACCGCTCCCCCTGCCCGAGCAGGGCGGCGTACAGCTACAGGTGCGGGTGTCGGAGCCGGAGGAGACCGGCCGTCGCACGGTCGGTGTGTACTCGTGCACCGAAGGAACCGGCGACGGGATGTGGGTCCGGCACGCCCACGGTGTGCTGCGCCCGGACGCCGTGGACGCGGCCGTGTTCGACGCGGTGGCCTGGCCGCCCGCGGACGCGGAGGTCGTCCCGGTCGAAGGCGCCTATGAGCGGTTCGCGGAAGCCGGGTTCGGCTACGGGCCGGTGTTCCGTGGGCTGCGGGCTGTGTGGCGGCGCGGTGAGGAGCTGTTCGCCGAGGTCGCGCTCCCCGAGAAGGAGCGCGAGGCGGCGGGCCGGTTCGGCCTGCACCCCGCGCTGCTGGATGCCTCTCTGCATGCGGGGCTGCTGGAGGGTGACACGGACGACACGGTCGTTCCCTTCGCCTGGAACGACGTGGTGTTGCACGCGGTGGGCGCGTCCGAGGTCCGGGTGCGTCTGACCCGTGTCGGCGACGAGGGCCTGTCCCTGCAGATGGCGGACACGGCCGGACAGCCCGTGCTGTCCGTGGGCGCGATGCTCAGCCGTCTGGTCTCGGCGGAGCAGCTGGGGACTTCCCGTCCTCCGCTGTTCGGTGTCGAGTGGTCGGTGGTTCCGGCGGTTGCCGGTGGTGCGGATGTGTCGTGGGTTGGTTGGGAGGAGGTGCCTGCTGAGGGTCCGGTGCCGGGTGTGGTGGTGTTGGACTGTGCTGCCGGTGTTGCCTCGGGTGATGTTCCGTCCGGTGTGCGTGCGGTGTCGTACCGGGTGTTGGATGTGGTGCGGTCGTGGCTGGCTGACGAGCGGTTTGCGGCGTCGCGTCTGGTGGTGGTGACGCGTGGTGCGGTCGCGGTGTCGGAGGGTGCCGGGCTGGATGTGGTGCAGGCGCCGGTGTGGGGTCTGGTGCGTGCGGCGCAGGCGGAGAACCCGGGCCGGTTCGTGCTGGTCGATGTGGAGCCGGGTGCGGCCGTCGGTGAGGTGTTGCGGGCGCTGGCGTGCGGGGAGCCGGAGCCGGAGTCTGCGGTGCGTGCGGGTGAGGTGTGGGTGCCTCGTCTGGTCCGGCTGGAGGCGTCGGGTGACCGTGTTCCCGTGTTTGCTGCCGGGGGTTCGGTGCTGGTCACCGGTGGTACGGGTGGTCTGGGTGCGGTGGTGGCCCGTCGTCTGGTGGCGGAGTACGGGGTGCGGCATCTGGTGCTGACCAGTCGGAGGGGTCTTGCGGCTCCCGGGGCTGAGGAGTTGGCGGCGGAGCTGGCGGGGCTGGGTGCCGGGGTCCGTGTCGCCGCGTGTGATGTGTCGGACCGGGAGGCGCTGGCGGAGCTGCTGGCCGAGACGGTCGCGGAGCGTCCGCTGACCGCCGTCTTCCACGCCGCCGGCATCAGCAGCAACGCGCTCGTCGGCGCTCTGACCGAGGACCGCTTCGACGCCGTCCTCGCCCCCAAGGCGGATGCCGCCTGGCATCTGCACGAGCTGACGCGCGGGATGGACCTGGCCGCGTTCGTGATGTTCTCCTCGGCGGGTGGTCTCGTGCTGACCGCCGGGCAGGGCAACTACGCGGCGGCGAACGTCTTCCTCGACGCCCTCGCCGCACACCGGGCGGCCGAAGGACTGCCCGCCACCTCCATGGCCTTCGCCCTGTGGGATGCGGGAGTCGGCATGGGTACGGACCTCGCCGACGTGGACCGCAAGCGGATGGCGGCCCAGGGCCTGCCCGTCCTGACGGCCGAAACCGGCCTGGAGCTCTTCCGCTCGGCGCTGTGCTCCGCCCGACCCGTCGTCGTGCCCGCCACGGTCGACACCGCCGCCCTGCGCACCCGTACCGACGAGATACCCGCCCTGCTGCGCGGGCTCGCCCCCCGGCGCACCCGCCGGGCGGCCGCCGGATCCGGCAGCGCAGCAGCCGCCTCGCTGACGCGGCGGCTGGCCGGCCTGTCGGCGGGGGAGCGCCGGCGTACGGTGCTGCACCTGGTGCGCTCGCAGGTCGCGTCCGTGCTCGGGCACGCCTCGGCCGAGGCGGTCGGCGCGGACCGGGCCTTCCAGGAGCTGGGCTTCGACTCGCTCGCCGCGACCGAGCTCCGCAACCACCTGAACCAGGCCACCGGCCTGCGCCTGCCCGCCACCCTCGCCTTCGACCACCCCAACGCCGAAGCCGTCACCGACCACGTCCTCACCCTCCTCGGCGCGTCCGACGAGGCATCCGACGCGGCGGCACGGGGAACCGACCACCAGCGCCCCGTGGACGGCGACCCGATCGCGATCGTCGGCATGGCCTGCCGCTACCCGGGCGGGGTGACCTCGCCCGAGGAACTGTGGCGACTGCTCGTGGACGGCGGGGACACCGTCTCCGACCTTCCCGCCGACCGCGGCTGGAACATCGAGGACCTGTACGACCCGGAGCCCGGCAAGGAGGGCAAGAGCTACACGCGCCGCGGCAGCTTCCTCCACGAGGCGGCGGACTTCGACCCTGCCTTCTTCGGCATCTCGCCCCGCGAGGCCCTCTACATGGACCCGCAGCAGCGGCTGCTGCTCGAAACCTCCTGGGAGGCCCTGGAGCGGGCCGGCATCGACCCCGCCACGCTCAAGGGCAGCCGCACCGGCGTCTTCGCGGGCGTGATGTACCACGACTACGCACTGGGCGCGCACCCTTCCGGCACCAGCGGAGGCAGCGTCGTGTCCGGCCGGGTCTCCTACACGCTGGGCCTGGAGGGCCCGGCGGTCACGGTGGACACCGCCTGCTCGTCCTCCCTGGTGGCCCTGCACCTCGCCGTGCAGGCCCTTCGGGCGGGAGAGTGCACCCTGGCCCTGGCCGGCGGCGCGACCGTCATGTCCACGCCCGGCATGTTCATCGAGTTCAGCCGTCAGCGCGGCCTCTCCGTCGACGGCCGCTGCAAGGCGTTCGCAGCCGGAGCGGACGGCGTCGGCTGGTCCGAGGGCGTCGGTGTGCTGCTCGTCGAGCGGCTGTCCGACGCGCAGCGCAACGGGCACCAGGTCCTGGCCGTGATCCGAGGATCCGCGGTCAACCAGGACGGCGCCAGCAACGGCTTCACCGCCCCCAACGGGCCCTCGCAGCAGCGCGTCATCCGCCAGGCCCTTGCCTCCGCCGGCCTGTCGGCCGCCGAGGTGGACGCGGTCGAGGCGCACGGCACCGGCACCACGCTCGGCGACCCGATCGAGGCACAGGCGCTCATCGCCACGTACGGACAGGACCGGCCGGAGGACCGGCCGTTCCTCCTCGGCTCCATCAAGTCGAACATCGGGCACGCACAGGCCGGGGCCGGCGTCGCAGGCGTGATCAAGATGGTCATGGCCATGCGGGAGGGTGTCCTGCCGCGCACGCTGCACGTGGACGAGCCCTCGCCGCACGTGGACTGGACCGAGGGCGCGGTGGAGCTGCTCCGGGAAGCGGTGGAATGGCCCGAGACCGGCCGTCCCCGCCGTGCGAGCGTCTCGGCGTTCGGTATCAGCGGCACCAACGCGCACGTGATCCTGGAACAGGGAGCCGTGGACGGGCCGGTCCCGCAGGCCGGGGCCGGGGCCGTGGCGGGACCGGAGGCCGGCGTACTTCCGTGGCTGGTGTCCGCGGCGACTCCGGAAGCCCTGCGCGAGCAGGCCGCACGCCTGCTCGCGTACGTCGAGTCCCGGCCGGGCCAGTCCCTGGCGCTGACCGCGGGCGCGCTGGCGACCACGCGGACCGGGCTGGAGCAGCGGGCGGCAGTCGTCGCCGCCGGACGCGAAGAACTGACCGAGGCACTGCGCGGTCTGGCCGCGGGCGACGTGCCGCTTCCGGCCGGTGTCGTCACCGCGTCCGCCCGGGGGGCCGGAACGTGTGCGTTCCTGTTCTCGGGGCAGGGTTCGCAGCGGCTTGGGATGGGGCGTGAGCTGTACGCGCGCTTCCCGGTCTTCGCGCGGGCCTTCGACGCGGTGTGTGCGGAGCTGGATGTTCCGGTGCGGGAGGTGGTCTGGGGTGAGGACGCCGAGGCGCTGAACCAGACCATGTACGCGCAGGCGGCTCTGTTCGCCGTCGAGGTGGCGTTGTTCCGGCTGGTCGAGTCGTGGGGGGTGCGGCCGGACTTCGTGGCCGGTCACTCGATCGGCGAGGTGGCTGCGGCGCACGTGGCCGGGGTGTTCTCGCTGCGGGATGCGTGTGCGCTGGTCTCGGCGCGCGGCCGGCTGATGGACGCGCTGCCGGAGGGCGGGGCGATGCTCGCCGTCCAGGCGACGGAGGAGGAAGTCCTGCCGCTGCTGGGCGCGTCGGTGTCGGTCGCCGCGGTCAACGGCCCCTCGGCCGTGGTCGTCTCCGGCGCACAGGAGGGCGTGCAGGCGGTACGGGCCCACTTCGAGGCGCAGGGCCGGAAGACGACCGCGCTGCGGGTCTCGCACGCCTTCCACTCGCCGCTGATGGACCCCATGCTGGACGACTTCCGCACGGTGGTGTCGGGACTGTCCTTCTCCGTGCCGGCCCTGCCGGTCGTCTCCAACCTGACGGGCGCGATCGCCGACAGCGAGCGGCTGTGCACCCCGGAGTACTGGGTGGGCCATGTCCGCGAGGCGGTCCGCTTCGCCGACGGCATCCGCACCCTGACCGACCTGGGCGTGACCCGCTTCCTGGAACTCGGCCCCGACGCCGTGCTCTCCGGCATGGCCGCGGACTGCTCGGACGGTACGCCCGCCCTGCCCGTGCTGCGCGCGGGCCGGGACGAGGCCACCACGCTGGTGTCGGCGCTCGCCGCCCTCCACTGCGGCGGAATCGCCGTGGACTGGCGGGCGTTCTTCGCCGGTACGGGCACGGATGCCGGCGCGGGCGCCGGCCAGGCACACGTCGACCTGCCGACGTACGCGTTCCAGCGCCGGCGGTACTGGCTGGACGCGACCCAGGGGGTGGCCGACCTGGACTCGGTCGGTGTCGCCTCCGCGGATCACCCGCTGCTGGGCACGGCGATGGAACTCGTCACGGCCGACGGCTACCTCTTCACCGGCCGCCTCTCGCTCCGGACACACCCCTGGCTGGCGGACCACACGGTGATGGGCGCGGTTCTCGTGCCCGGCACCGGTCTGCTCGAACTCGCCCTGCGGGCAGGCGCCGAGGTCGGCTGCGCCGGGGTGGAGGAGCTGACGCTCGCGGCGCCGCTGGTGCTGCCCCTGGAGGGCGGCGTACAGGTACAGGTGTGGGTCGGTGAGCCGGACGCGTCCGGCCGCCGCCCGGTCACCGTGCACTCCCGGCCGGACGGGGAACAGGACGGCGGATGGGTCCGGCACGCCGGCGGCGTGCTCGGCACGGCGAGTGCCGCGGACGCGGCCGCCGGGTTCGACGCGGCGGACTGGCCGCCGGCCGGCGCCGAGCCGGTGTCCCTCGACGGTGCCTACGAAGGCTTCGCCGGGGCCGGATTCGGCTACGGGCCGGTGTTCCGTGGCCTGCGGGCGGTGTGGCGGCGCGGTGAGGAGCTGTTCGCCGAGGTCGCGCTGCCGGCGGAGGAGCGGGACACCGCGGGCCGGTTCGGCCTGCACCCCGCCCTCCTTGACGCCGCGATGCACGCGGCGATCCTGACGAGCACGGGCGAGACCGCGATTCCGTTCGTCTGGAACGACGTGGCCCTGCATGCGGTCGGCGCCGCCGAGGCACGGGTGCGACTGACCCGTGTCGGCGAGGACGGCTGGGCGCTCGCCCTCGCCGATGTCACCGGCACGCCGGTCCTCTCGGTCGGCTCGATGGTCAGCCGTCTGGTCTCGGCGGAGCAGCTGGGAGCCCCCGGGAGCCCCCTGTTCGGTGTCGAGTGGTCGGTGGTTCCGGCGGTTGCCGGTGGTGCGGATGTGTCGTGGGTTGGTTGGGAGGAGGTGCCTGCTGAGGGTCCGGTGCCGGGTGTGGTGGTGTTGGACTGTGCTGCCGGTGTTGCCTCGGGTGATGTTCCGTCCGGTGTGCGTGCGGTGTCGTACCGGGTGTTGGATGTGGTGCGGTCGTGGCTGGCTGATGAGCGGTTCGCGGCGTCGCGTCTGGTGGTGGTGACGCGTGGTGCGGTCGCGGTGTCGGAGGGTGCCGGGCTGGATGTGGTGCAGGCGCCGGTGTGGGGTCTGGTGCGTGCGGCGCAGGCGGAGAACCCGGGCCGGTTCGTGCTGGTCGATGTGGAGCCGGGTGCGGCCGTCGGTGAGGTGTTGCGGGCGCTGGCGTGCGGGGAGCCGGAGCCGGAGTCTGCGGTGCGTGCGGGTGAGGTGTGGGTGCCTCGCCTGGTCCGGCTGGAGGCGTCGGGTGACCGTGTTCCCGTGTTCGCTGCCGGGGGTTCGGTGCTGGTCACCGGTGGTACGGGTGGTCTGGGTGCGGTGGTGGCCCGTCGTCTGGTGGCGGAGTACGGGGTGCGGCATCTGGTGCTGACCAGTCGGAGGGGTCTTGCGGCTCCCGGGGCTGAGGAGTTGGCGGCGGAGCTGGCGGGGCTGGGTGCCGGGGTCCGTGTCGCCGCGTGTGATGTGTCGGACCGGGAGGCGCTGGCGGAGCTGCTGGCCGAGACGGTGGCGGAGCGTCCGCTGACCGCCGTCTTCCACGCCGCCGGCATCGGAGACAGCACCGTCATGGCCGCGCTCACACACGAGCAGGTGGACACGGTCTACGCCCCCAAGGCGGATGCCGCCTGGCATCTGCACGAGCTGACGCGCGGGATGGACCTGGCCGCGTTCGTGATGTTCTCCTCGGCGGGTGGTCTCGTGCTGACCGCCGGGCAGGGCAACTACGCGGCGGCGAACGTCTTCCTCGACGCCCTCGCCGCACACCGGGCGGCCGAAGGACTGCCCGCCACCTCCATGGCCTTCGGCCTCTGGGAGGTCGGCGGCGGGCTCGGGGCGTACCTGCGGGACGTGGACCGCAAGCGGATGGCCGCCCAAGGCGTACCGCCGCTGACCCACGAGGCCGGCCTGGCCCTGTTCGACGCGGCCCTGCGGTCCGAGCGCCCCAACGTCGTCCCCGTACGGGTCGACACGGCCGCCCTGCGCAGCCGCAAGGACGAGGTACCCGCGCTCCTGCGCGGCCTCGCGCCCGTCGTACGGCGGGCCGCGGCGGCCGGCAGCGGCACCGCCGCCGAGCCGGCCCTGAACGACCGGCTGGCCGGCCTGTCGGCGGGGGAGCGCCGACGCACGGTGCTGCACCTGGTGCGCTCGCAGGTCGCGTCCGTGCTCGGGCACGCCTCGGCCGAGGCGGTCGGCGCGGACCGGGCCTTCCAGGAGCTGGGCTTCGACTCGCTCGCCGCGACCGAGCTCCGCAACCACCTGAACCAGGCCACCGGCCTGCGCCTGCCCGCCACCCTCGCCTTCGACCACCCCAACGCCGAAGCCGTCACCGACCACGTCCTCACCCTCCTCGGCAGCAGCGGACCGGGCGACATGTCGGGTGAGGACGAGGTCCGCGAGGCACTCCGATCCATCCCGACCAGCCGGCTGCGCGACGCCGGCCTGATCGACAGCCTCCTGGAACTCGCGGAGGTCCGGGTCACTTCCGCGGACCTCGCCCACGAGCCGGAACAGGAACAGGATCAGGACACCGCCGAGGACGCGGACGGCACGGCCCTCGCGGCCGCCCGCCGCGAGACCGCCCGCCTGCGCGCCGACAACCGCAGGCTCGCCGCCGACCGGCACGAGCCCATCGCGATCGTCGGCATGTCCTGCCGCTACCCGGGCGGAGTGACCAGCCCCGAGGACCTCTGGCGACTCGTCACCTCCGGCGGCGACGCGATCTCCGCGTTCCCCACCGACCGCGGCTGGGACCTGTCCACCCTGCGTGACCCGAAGGGCAGCGGCCCGGACGCGTACTACACGCGCACCGGCGGATTCCTCGACGGAGCAGCCGACTTCGATCCTGCCTTCTTCGGCATCTCGCCGCGCGAGGCCCTCGCCATGGACCCGCAGCAGCGGATCACCCTGGAACTGGCCTGGGAGGCACTGGAACGCGCGGGCATCGACCCGACCTCGCTCCGGGGCAGCCGGACCGGCGTGTTCGCCGGCGTGATGTACCACGACTACCCGGGCAGCGACGGCAACGGCAGCGTGGTCTCGGGCCGCGTCTCCTACAAGCTCGGCCTCGAAGGCCCCGCCGTCGCCGTCGACACCGCCTGCTCGTCCTCGCTCGTCGCGCTGCACCTCGCGGTCCAGGCGCTGCGGCAGGGGGACTGTTCGCTGGCGCTGACCGGCGGTGTGACGGTGATGGCGACGCCCGGGGTGTTCGTCGAGTTCGGCCGTCAGGGCGGACTCGCCTCCGACGGCCGCTGCAAGTCGTTCGCCTCGGCGGCCGACGGCACCGGATTCGCCGAAGGGGCGGGCTTCCTCGTCGTCGAGCGGCTCTCGGACGCGGTCCGCAACGGGCACCAGGTGCTCGCCGTGATCCGCGGCTCCGCAGTCAACCAGGACGGTGCCTCCAACGGCCTGACCGCGCCCAACGGCCCCTCCCAGCGCCGGGTGATCCGCCAGGCCCTCGCCAACGCGCGGCTCGCCGCCGACCAGGTCGACGCCGTCGAGGCGCACGGCACCGGCACGACGCTCGGCGACCCGATCGAGGCGCAGGCACTGCTGGCCACGTACGGCCAGGGGCGGCCGGCGGACCGGCCGCTGTGGCTGGGCTCGGTCAAGTCCAACATCGGCCACTCGCAGGCCGCGGCCGGCGTGGCCGGCGTCATCAAGATGGTCATGGCCATGCGCCACGAGGCCCTCCCGGCCACCCTGCACGTGGACGAACCGAGCCACGAGGTCGACTGGAGCGCGGGTGACGTACGGCTGCTCACCGAGGCCCGCGGGTGGGCCGCGGACGGCCGGCGTACGCGCCGCGCGGGAGTCTCGTCCTTCGGTATCAGCGGCACCAACGCACACGTGATCGTCGAGGAGGCCCCGATGAACCCGGCAGCCCACGTCGCCGGGCCCCGGTCCGAGTCCAGGCCGGGCGACGGATCCGAGGCCCCCGCCTCGATCGTGGTGTCCGCCGCGACGCCCGACGCCCTGCGCGCCCAGGCCGGACGCCTGCTCGCGCTCGTCGGCGAGACCGAGGCGATCCGCCCCGTCGACCTCGGTTACTCGCTCGCCACGACACGGGCGGCGCTCCAACACCGCGCCGCGTTCGCGGCAGCAGACCGGGACCGGCTCCTGTCCGGCCTCGCAGCCGTGGCGCGCGGCGAGACGGCCGCGGCCGTCGCGACCTCCGCACCCCTCGCGTTCCTGTTCTCGGGTCAGGGCTCGCAGCGGCTTGGGATGGGGCGTGAGCTGTACGCGCGCTTCCCGGCCTTCGCTCAGGCTTTTGACGCGGTGTGTGCGGAGCTGGATGTTCCGGTGCGGGGGGTGGTCTGGGGTGAGGACGCGGATGCGCTGAACCAGACCATGTACGCGCAGGCGGCTCTGTTCGCGGTCGAGGTGGCGTTGTTCCGGCTGGTCGAGTCGTGGGGGGTGCGGCCGGACTTCGTGGCCGGTCACTCGATCGGTGAGGTGGCCGCGGCGCACGTGGCGGGGGTGTTCTCGCTGCGGGATGCGTGTGCGCTGGTCTCGGCGCGCGGCCGGCTGATGGACGCGCTGCCGGAGGGCGGTGCGATGCTGGCGGTCGCGGCGGCGGAGGACGAGGTCCTTCCGCTGCTGGGCGAGTCGGTGTCGGTCGCCGCGGTCAACGGCCCCTCGTCCGTGGTCGTCTCGGGTGCCGAGGACGCGGTCGACGCCGTCCGCGCCCACTTCGAGGGGCTGGGCCGCAAGACGACCCGTCTGCGGGTCTCGCACGCCTTCCACTCGCCGCTGATGGACCCCATGCTGGACGGCTTCCGCACGGCCCTGGCCGGGCTCTCCTTCGGCAAGCCCGCGATCCCCGTCGTCTCCAACCTGACCGGCCGCCTCGCCGACAGCGAGCGGCTGGGCACCCCGGAGTACTGGGTGGGCCATGTCCGCGAGGCGGTCCGCTTCGCCGACGGCATCCGCACCCTGACCGACCTGGGCGTGACCCGCTTCCTGGAACTCGGCCCCGACGGTGTCCTCACCGCCATGGCCCAGGAGCCGGCCGCCGAGGGCGCCGCCCTGGTGCCCGTGCTGCGCAGGAACACCGCGGAGGAGTCCGCCGTACGGCAGGCCGTATGCCGCCTCCACGCGCACGGCGTGAAGGTCGACTGGACCGCCTTCTACGCGGACACGGCGGCCCGGCGCGTCGACCTGCCCACCTACCCCTTCCAGCACCGGCGGTTCTGGCCGGCGGTCATGGCGTACGCGGGCAGCGCGGAATCCGTGGGCCTCAAGCCGGCGGAACACCCCCTGCTGACCGGCACGGTCGAACTGGCCGGATCCGCAGGACACTTGTTCACCGGCCGGCTGTCGGTGCAGTCGCACCCCTGGCTCGCGGACCACGCGGTCATGGGCGCCGTACTCGTACCCGGCACCGCGCTGGTCGAGCTGGTCGTACGGGCGGCGGACGAGGTCGGCTGCGCGGCGGTGGACGAACTGACCCTGTCCGCACCGCTGGTGCTGCCCGCCGAAGGCGGCGTGCAGGTGCAGGTCTGGGTGGGCGAGCCGGACGGCTCCGGCCGCAGGCCGGTCAGTGTCCACTCCCGCCCGGACACCGGATCCGACACCGGATGGGCGCGTCACGCGGACGGCTTCCTCGCCGTCTCCTCGGTCCCGGAGCCGGTGTTCGACGCGGCGGCCTGGCCGCCCGCGGGCGCCGAGGCGCTGGACGTGTCGGAGGTGTACGAGCGCTTCGCGGAGGCCGGGTTCGCGTACGGGCCGGTGTTCCAGGGCCTGCGCGCGGCCTGGCGGCGCGGCGACGAGGTGTACGCCGAGGCGGCGCTGCCCGAGGACGTGGACGGCGGGGCCTTCGGCCTGCACCCGGCCCTGTTCGACGCGAGCCTGCACGCCGCCGCGGCAGGAGACGGCGCGGCGGCGGGCGGCGGAGTGCCGTTCGCGTGGTCCGGCGTGTCCCTGTACGCGTCCGGTGCGTCGGCCCTGCGGGCCCGGCTCACCCCGAGCGACGACGGTTCCCTGTCCGTGGCGCTTGCCGACGGGGCGGGGGCGCCCGTCGCCTCCGTCCGCTCGCTCGCCGTACGGCCCGTGTCCGCACGGCAGGTGGGCGAAGCGGGGACGGCGGTGCGTGACGCGCTGTTCGCGGTGGAGTGGACGCCGGTCGAGGCGTCCGGCACCGCGGCGCCGGACGCGGAGCTGATCCGGCTCGGTGCGGCGGCCGACTCCGACGACATCGTCGCATCGGTGCACGCGCTGACCGCGCGGGCCCTGGAGCTCGTCCAGGAGGAGCGGCCCGCCGCCGGCACCCCGCTGGTCCTCGCCACCCGCGGCGCCGTGTCGGGCGAGGACCTGGCCGCCGCGGCGGTGTGGGGCCTGCTGCGGTCCGTGCAGTCGGAACACCCGGGCCGGTTCGTCCTCGTGGACGTGACCGGAGAGGAACCCGGCGACGAGGTGCTGAAATCCCTCGCCACCCTCGGAGAACCCCAGCTCCTCGTCCGTGACGGCAGGGTGCTGGCAGCCCGGCTGGCACGCGTCGCAGAGCCCCCCGCCCCGACCGCGCCCGCGTGGGACGGCGACGGCCCGGTCCTGATCACGGGCGGTACAGGCGGCCTGGGCCGGGCCGTGGCCCGCCACCTGGTGGCCGAGCACGGCGTACGCAGCCTGCTGCTCGTCAGCCGGCGCGGCCCCGGCGCGGAAGGCGTCGCGGAGTTCGTCGCGCAGCTCGCCGAAGCGGGCGCGGACGCGGTCGTCGAGGCGTGCGACCTCACCGACCGGACCGCCGTCGACGGCCTGCTGTCCCGCCACCGCGTCCACGCCGTCGTCCACACCGCCGGTGTGCTCGACGACGCCCTGCTCGGCTCGCTCACACCGGACCGGCTGGCCGCCGTACTCCGTCCCAAGGTGGACGCGGCCTGGAACCTGCACGAAGCGACCAAGGGGCACGACCTCGCGGCCTTCGTCCTGTTCTCCTCCGTGGCGGGCACCTTCGGCAACGCCGGCCAGGCCAACTACGCCGCCGGCAACTCCTTCCTGGACGCCCTCGCGCGCCACCGGGACGGCCTGGGGCTGCCCGGCACCTCCCTGGCCTGGGGGCCGTGGGCCGGCGCGGGCGGAGGAATGACCGGCGGCCTCACCGCAGCCGACACGGAACGCATGACCCGTGCGGGGATGCCCCCGCTGGCGCCGGAGCAGGGGCTGGCCCTGTTCGACACAGCCCTCACCACCGAGCACCCGGTCGTCCTGCCGGTCCGCCTGGACCTGCCCGCCATCCGGGCGCGAGGTGAGGTCCCGGCGCTGCTGCGAGGCCTGATCCGCAAGCCCGCCCGGCGCGCGGCGACCGCGGCCGCGGCGGACGCCGGACTCACCCGGCGGCTGTCGGGGCTCGACCCGCAGGCGCGCCACGAGGCGGTGCTCGACCTCGTACGGACGCAGATCGCGCTCGTCCTCGGGCACGCGGGAGTGGCGGAGGTCGACCCCGCCCGGGCCTTCCAGGACCTGGGCTTCGACTCCCTGATGGCCGTCGAACTGCGCAACCGGCTCGACGCTGCCACCGGGCTGCGCCTGCCCGCCACCCTCGTCTTCGACCACCCGACCGCGGACGCCCTGGTGCGCTTCCTCCTCGACGAGGTGTTCGGGGACGAGTCCGCCGAGGCCGGGCACCTGCCCGCCACACGCCCGGCAGCGGTGGCGGCGACCGGAGACGATCCGGTGGTGATCGTGGGCATGGCCTGCCGGTACCCGGGCGGCGTGTCCTCCCCCGAGGACCTGTGGCGGCTGGTCGCCGACGGCGTGGACGCCGTCGGCGCGTTCCCGGCCGACCGAGGCTGGGACGTGGACTCGCTCTACCACCCGGACCCGGAACACCCGGGCACCAGCTACACCCGCTCCGGCGGCTTCCTGGCCGCCGCGGCCGACTTCGACCACGACTTCTTCGGGATGAGTCCGCGCGAGGCCCTCGCCACGGACGCCCAGCAGCGGCTGCTGCTGGAGACGACCTGGGAGGCCGTGGAACGGTCCGGCATCGACCCGGTGTCGCTGCGCGGCTCGCAGACCGGCGTCTTCGCCGGTGTCATGTACAGCGACTACGCCGGCTTGCTCGGTGGCCGTGAGTTCGAAGGCCACCAGGGAAGCGGCAGTGCGGGCAGCATCGCCTCGGGTCGCGTCTCGTACGCGCTGGGTCTGGAAGGCCCGGCGGTGACGGTGGACACGGCGTGTTCGTCGTCGCTGGTGGCGATGCACCTCGCGGCGCAGGCGCTGCGGTCGGGGGAGTGCTCCCTGGCGGTGGCGGGCGGTGTGACGGTGATGTCCACGCCGACCACCTTCGTGGAGTTCTCCCGCCAGCGCGGCCTCGCGGCCGACGGCCGGTGCAAGGCGTTCGCCGAGGCCGCCGACGGTGTCGGCTGGGGCGAGGGCGTGGGCATGGTCGTCCTGGAGCGGCTGTCGGATGCGGTGCGCAACGGTCACCGCGTGCTGGCCGTCGTGCGCGGCTCGGCGGTCAACCAGGACGGTGCGAGCAACGGTCTGACGGCTCCGAACGGCCCCTCGCAGCAGCGGGTGATCCGCCAGGCGCTGGCCGGCGGTGGTCTGTCGACGTCCGACGTGGACGTGGTGGAGGCGCACGGCACGGGTACCACACTCGGCGACCCCATCGAGGCCCAGGCGCTGCTCGCGACCTATGGCCGGGACCGCGACGCCGAGCGCCCGCTGCTGCTCGGCTCGGTGAAGTCCAACATCGGGCACGCGCAGGCGGCCGCCGGCGTGGCCGGTGTGATCAAGATGGTCATGGCGATGCGGCACGGCCTGGTACCGAAGACGCTGCACGTGGATGCCCCGTCGTCGCATGTGGACTGGAGCGCGGGCGCGGTGGAGCTGGTGACCGACGGGACCGCATGGCCTGAGTCGGGCCGGGTGCGGCGTGCGGGTGTGTCCTCGTTCGGTATCAGCGGGACGAATGCGCACGTGGTGCTGGAGCAGTTCGAGCCGGCCGAGGCGGAGGTGGCGGACGCGCAGCTCGTTCCGGGTGTGGTGCCGTGGCTGGTGTCCGGCAAGACCGAGGACGCGCTTGAGGCCCAGGTGGCGCGGCTGCGTGCGTACGTGGAGGAGTCGGGGCTGCGTCCGGTGGACGTGGGTCTGTCCACCCTTGACCGCTCGGTCTTCGCTCACCGTGCGGTGGTGCTGAACGGCGATGAGGTGATCCAGGGGCAGGCGCGGTCGGGCAAGACGGCGTTCCTGTTCACCGGGCAGGGCTCGCAGCGGCTCGGCATGGGCCGGGAGCTGTATGCCCGCTTCCCCGTGTTCGCTCAGGCCTTCGACGCGGTGTGCGCGGAGCTGGACGTCCCGGTGCGGGACGTGGTCTGGGGAGAAGACGCGGAGGCGCTGAACCAGACCATGTACGCCCAGGCGGCTCTGTTCGCCGTGGAAGTGGCGTTGTTCCGGCTGGTCGAGTCCTGGGGTGTCACGCCCGATTTCGTGGCGGGTCATTCGATCGGTGAGGTGGCCGCGGCGCATGTGGCGGGGGTGTTCTCGCTGCGGGATGCGTGTGCGCTGGTCTCGGCGCGCGGCCGGCTGATGCAGGCGCTGCCGGAGGGCGGTGCGATGCTCGCCGTCCAGGCGACGGAGGAGGAAGTCCTGCCGCTGCTGGGCGAGTCGGTGTCGGTCGCCGCGGTCAACGGCCCCTCGTCCGTGGTTGTCTCCGGTGCCGAGGACGCGGTGGAGTCCGTCCGCGCCCACTTCGAGGGGCTGGGCCGGAAGACGACCCGTCTGCGGGTCTCGCACGCCTTCCACTCGCCGCTGATGGACCCCATGCTGGACGACTTCCGTACGGTGGTGTCCGGTCTGTCGTTCGCGACTCCGAGGATCGCGATGACCGCGGGCCCGGACGTCGTCCGTGACCCGGAGTTCTGGGTGCGCCACGTTCGCGAGGCGGTCCGTTTCGCCGATGACATCCGCGCCCTCACCGGTCACGGCGTCACCCGGTACCTCGAACTCGGCCCGGACGCGGTCCTGTCCGCCCTGGTCGCCGGCTCCGTCACGGACGCCGAGACCACGGTGGTGCCCGTCCTGCGCAGGAACCGCGACGAGGAGGAGTCCGCTCTCCAAGCCCTCGCCCGGCTCCACGTGAGCGGTGCGCGGGTGGACTGGACCGCCGTCTTCGCCGGCACCGGAGCCCGGCCGGTGGACCTTCCGACGTACGCCTTCCAGCACCGCCGCTACTGGCCCACCGGCGCACCCGCCGGCCGGGGCGGTGCGGAGGCGCTCGGACTCCGGTCCGCCGAGCACCCGCTGCTCTCGGGCGCGGTGGAGCTGGCCGGATCCGACGGGTTCCTGTTCACCGGCCGGCTCTCGGCGGCCACCCACCCGTGGCTGGGCGACCACCTCGTCATGGGATCGGTCGTGGTGCCCGGCACGGCACTGCTCGAACTCGCCGTCCGGGCGGGCGACGAGCTCGGCTGTCCCACCGTCGAGGAACTGACCCTCGCCGCGCCGTTGGTCCTGCCCGCACAGGGCGCCGCCCTGCAACTCCAGGTGGCCACGGCCGCTCCCGACGCATCGGGGCGGCGCGCGCTCACCGTGCACTCCCGGCCCGCCGCGGCGGGCGCCCACGCACCGTGGACGCTCCACGCCAGTGGTGTGCTGGCCGATCGGCCCGCCGGCTCCGGCACGCCGTTCGAAGCGGCGGCCTGGCCGCCGGCAGGAGCGGAAGCCCTCGATGTGGCGGACGTGTACGAGCGGTTCGCCGATGCGGGGTTCGCGTACGGCCCGGTGTTCCAGGGCCTGCGCGCTGCCTGGCGGCTCGGTGAGGAGGTGTATGCGGACGTCGCCCTGCCCGAGGGCGTCGAAGGATCGGCGTTCGCGCTGCACCCGGCGCTGTTCGACGCCGTGCTGCACGCGTTCGCGCTCGGCGCGGACACCGGCGGCGGCGCCGGGGAGCGGAGCAGCGGCGGGGTCCCGTTCTCCTGGAGCGGTGTCTCGCTGCACGCCGCGGGCGCCTCGGCGGTGCGGGCCCGGCTGAGCCGGTCCGGTACCGGCGGCGCGGTGTCCCTCGCCCTCGCGGACACCACGGGCGCACCGGTGGCCTCCGTCGAGTCCCTCGTCGTACGGCCCCTCAGCGCGGAACAGCTGGGCGCGGCGGACCGGGCCGGGCGGGACGCCCTGTTCCACCTGGACTGGACGCCCGTCGACGGCGAAGGCGATCCCGGCGCCAACCCGCGGACCGCGGTGATCGCCACGATGAGCACCACGGCCGCGGCCGCGGCGGCATTGGGCGACCACCCGGTGTACGCCGGGCTCGCCGAGCTGCTCGCCGAGGTCGCCGCCGACACGGCTCAGCCGGTCCCGGACGTGGTCCTCGTACCGCTGACGGACGGCAGTGCGGACGGTGGGGCGGGCGGCGAAGCGGCCGCCGGTACGCCGGAGGCCGTGCACGCGCGCACCGCCCAGGCCCTGGACATCGCTCAGGCCTGGCTGGCCGAGGACCGCTTCGCTGACGCACGCCTGGTGTTCGTCACCCGGGGCGCGACCTCCGGCGCGGACCTCGCGGCCGCGGCCGTCCGGGGCCTGGTGCGCTCGGCGATCTCGGAGAACCCGGGCCGCTTCGGCCTCGTGGACCTCGACGACGCCGGCGCGGCGGCTCTGCTGCCGCAGGCCCTCGCCGGCGGGGAGCCGCAGCTCCTGCTGCGCGGCGGTGCCGTACTGGCCGCCCGCATCGCCCGGATCTCCGACCCGGCCCCGGCCGCCCCGGTATGGGCGGGCGAGGGCGCGGTCCTGATCACCGGCGGCACCGGCGGCCTGGGCCGGCTGCTGGCCCGCCACCTGGTCGCAGAACACGGCGTGCGTGAGCTGGTGCTGGTCAGCCGGCGGGGCCCCGACGCCGAAGGAGCGGCCGCACTCGCCGCCGAACTCGCCGAGTCCGGCGCCCGTGCGGTGGTCGAGGCCTGCGACGTCGCGGATCCGGAGGCGGTGGCGGCACTGGTCGCCCGCCACCCGCTGCGCGCGGTGGTCCACACCGCGGGCGCGCTGGCAGACGGGGTCCTCGGATCCCTGACCCCGGACCGGCTCGCGGAGGTGCTGCGTCCCAAGGCGGACGCGGCCTGGAACCTGCACGAGGCGACCCGGGGCCTGCCCCTGGAGGCGTTCGTCCTGTTCTCCTCCGCGGCGGGCACACTGGGCAACGCCGGCCAGGCCAACTACGCCGCCGCCAACGCCTACCTCGACGCCCTGGCCCGGCACCGCCGCGCCCACGGCCTGCCCGGCACCTCCCTGGCCTGGGGCCCCTGGGCGGGCACCGGCGGCGGCATGACCGGAGAACTGACCGCGGCCGAGGCCGCACGCCTGGCCCGCGCCGGACTCCCGCCGCTCACCCCTGAGCAGGGACTGGAGCTGTTCGACACCGCAGCGGGCGGCGCCGAACCGGCCGTACTGCCCGTCCGGCTCGACCTCGCGGCGCTCCGCGCCCGCGGGGAGGTGCCCGCACTGCTGCGCGGCCTGATCCGGACGCCCGTACGCCGCACCTCCGCGGCGGACGGGACGGGCGGCGGGCTCGCCGAAAGGCTCGCCTCCCTTCCGCAGGCGGAGCGGTACGACGCCCTGCTCTCCGAGGTACGCGGCCAGGCTGCGGCGGTCCTCGGGCACGCGGGAGCCGCGGACGTGGACCCGCAGCGCTCCTTCCAGGACCTCGGACTCGACTCCCTGACCGCGATCGAGCTCCGGAACCGGCTCAGCGCGCTGACCGGCACCCGGCTGCCGGCCACGCTGGTCTTCGACTACCCGACGACCGCGGAGCTGGTGGACCACCTGTACGCGCTGCTCGACGTGGCGCCGCCGGCCCAGCACGATGCCGCCGGCGCCCTCCTGGCCGAACTGTCCAGACTGGAGCAGGCCTTCACCGCGGCCGAGGTCAGCGACGAGGTGTTCGCCCAGGTGGCGGGACGGCTCGACGTCCTGAAGGAGAAGTGGGGCGCGCTGCGCGGGACGGGCTCGGCCGAGAGCGCCGAAACCGAGCGCGGGTTCGACTTCGAGACGGCCTCCGACGAGGAGGTTTTCGACCTGCTGGACAAGCAGCTCGGCCTGTAGCCGCCGGGCAGGAGAAAGCCCCTGGGCCCCGACTTCCGAGGAAGTCCGGGCCCAGGGGCTTGTGTCGTCCCGCGTGCGCGACTACTGCAACGGCCGGCGGAAGCCGAGCACCGCGAGGGCGGCACCCGCGGCGGCGATCACACCGCCGATGACCAGGGCCGGGACGATCGCGTCCGAGCCCGGGATGCCCAGCGCGAGCGCCCGGGTCGCGTCGATCGCGTACGTGAGCGGGTTGACCCCGGCGACCGCGGCCAGCCAGTCGGGCAGGTCCTTGACCGGAATGTAGGCGCTGGACGCGAACATCAGTGGCAGGATTGCGATCACGGCGAGGTTCTGCATCGGCTCGGCCCGGCGCAGCCACGCCCCGGCCGCGATGAACGCCCAGCCCAGGGACCAGCTCATGAACAGGGTCAGCCCGACCGAGGCGGCCACATCGGCCGCCCCGCCGCGCGGTGCGTAGCCGAGCACGCCGAAGGCCAGCACCAGGATGATCGCGGCCTGCACCGCGCTGCGGACCAGAGTGGCGAGGCTGCGCGCGATCAGCAGCGAGGACGGCGTGATGGGCAGGGACCGCAGCCGGGCCACCACCCCGTTCTTCAGGTCGTCGACGAGCCCGACGCCCGACTGGACCGCCGACTGCAGGGCGTTGTCGACCAGCACGGCCGACAGCACGAAGTCGAGGTAGGTGATTCCGGCGGGGAAGTGCGGCGGCGCCCCCATCTTGCTGAACACCTGAGTCAGCACGAACAGGATGATCACCGGCTGGAGCAGCCCGAACAGCACCACGCCCGGGTCCGTCGCCATCTGGCGCAGCGAACGCGCGGTGAGCACACGGATCTGGAGGAACACCGAGCTGTCCGGCCAGGGCTGCCGCAGCGGCGCCAGGGCGCGGGTGGCCGCGGTGGCAGGGGTGGTTGCGGTGGCGGTCATGCGGAAGGTCCTCCGGACAGGGCGGGCACGGGAGAGGCGGCCGGCAGGGGGTTCCGCCCGGCGAGGGCGAGGTAGACGTCGTCCAGGGTGGGTTCGCCGAAGGACAGCTCGATGGCCTCGGCCCCCGCCTGGTCCAGGGCGCGGATCACCGTCGCCACGTCCTTCGACGCGTCGATGGGGATGACGAGGCAGGCGCTCTGCGGGGCCACCGCCGGTTCCAGGGAGGCCCGGCGCAGGGCCCCGACCGCGCTCTCCCGGTCTGCCGACGCATCCAGCGTGACGGTCACGGTGCGGCGGCCCACGGCCGCCTTCAGCTCCGCCGCCGTACCGCTCGCGACGACCCGGCCGCCGGACAGCACGGTGATGGAATCCGCGAGACGGTCGGCCTCCTCCAGGTACTGGGTCGTGAGCAGCACCGTGGAGCCTTCGGCCACCAGGCCCTCGACGATCTCCCACAGGACCAGCCGGGCCTCCGGGTCCAGGCCCGTGGTCGGCTCGTCCAGGAAGACCACCTCGGGACGGCCGACCAGGCTCGCGGCGAGGTCGAGCCGGCGTCGCAGCCCGCCGGAGTACGTGCGGGCGCGGCGCCCGGCCACGTCCTGGAGCGCGAACAGCTCCAGCAGCTCATCGGCGCGCACCCGGGCCGCCCGGCGTCCGGCACCCAGCAGCCGGGCGATCAGCACCAGGTTGTCCCGGCCGCTCAACTGGCCGTCCACCGAGGCGAACTGCCCGGTCAGCCCGATGCGCCGGCGTACCTCGCGCGGCCGGCGCGTCACGTCGTATCCGGCGACGGAGGCCGTGCCGGAGGTGGGCGGCAGCGCCGCGGTGAGGATGCCCACCAGGGTCGTCTTGCCGGCGCCGTTGTGACCCAGCAGGCCGAGGACGGATCCCCGGGGGACGCAGAGGTCCACCGAGTCCAGTGCGCGCAGCGTGCCGAAGGTCTTGGTGAGGTCCCGCGCCTCGATCACGGTGTCGGGAGGCTCGAAGGGGAGCCCGTTCATGGGAGTTCTCCAGGTTCGTCGGGGGTGGGAAAGGCAGACAGCCGACCGGCGGGTGCGCCGGTCGGCTGTGGAGGGGGACCGAGGCGGTCCGTCAGTGGCCGACGCCGTCCAGGCGTCGGAAGAGGTCCTCGTCGGACGCGGTGTCGACGTCGAAGGGGACGCCGGCCGAGTGGCCGGCGGTCCGTGCCGGCCCGCGGTCGCGTATGAGGGCTCCCAGGCGGGCCGCGTCGTCCGGGTCGAGCTCCGAGCCCGCGGAGAGCAGCGCGGCCAGCTCGGCCACGAGGCCGGACACGGTAGGGCCGGCCGTACCGGCGAGGTGCTCCGCCAGGTCCTGCCGTACCAGGTCGACCACGGCCGCCGGGGTCGGATGGTCGAACACCAGCGTGGCCGGAAGACGCGTCCCGGTGGCCGCCCGCAGCCGGTTGCGCAGCTCGACCGCGCTGACCGAGGTGAGGCCCATGTCGGAGAACGACGCCCCGGCGTCGGCGGCGGTCAGGGTGCGGCCGCCGAGCACGGCCCCCGTCTCGTCCAGGACCAGCCGCAGCAGCAGCGCCTGCTGTTCGGCCCCGGCCAGTCCGGCGAGCCGGCCCGCAAGCACCGGGGTTGCCGGGGCGGCGACCTCCACGGGAGCCCCGCCCGCGGCCCAGTACGTGCGGTGCTGGAACGGGTACGTGGGCAGCGGGACGACCGCCGCACCGGGCAGCACCGACCGCCAGGCCACCGGCACCCCCAGCAGGTGCAGCCGGGCCAGAGCCCCGAGCACCGCGCGCTCCTCGGCGGCGCCGCCGGCCGGGACGGCGGACCCTTGAGCGGGGCCCGCGGCCAGGCACTCCTCCAGCATCGGTGCCAGCGCCGGCTCGGGGCCCAGCTCCAGGAACACCCCGGTCCCGTCGGCCCGCATGCCGGCGACCGCGTCGCGGAACCGGACCGGCTCCCGGACATGCCGCACCCAGAAGCCGGGATCGCACGCCTCGGCTGCCGTGAGCGGGGCCCCGGTCAGGCAGGACGTGACCGGTACGGCCGGGGCGGCGAAGGCGAGCCCGGTGACGACCTCGCGGAACCCGTCCAGCATCGGATCCATCAGCGGGGAGTGGAAGGCGTGGCTGACGGCGAGCCGCTTGGTCCGCACACCCGCCGCAGCCAGCTTCCCCGCGAGTTCCTCCAGGGGCCCGGAGGCACCGGAGAGCACCACCGAAAGCGGCCCGTTGACGGCGGCCACCGCGACCGGACCACCCCGCAGGCCCTCCAGCCACGGACCGAGCTCGGCCTCCGGGAGCCGTACGGCGAGCATGGCGCCGCCCTCCGGCAGGCGTTGCATCAGCCGTCCCCGGGCCGCGACGAGCCGGGCCGCGTCCGGGAGGGAGAGCACCCCCGCGACGTGCGCGGCGGTGATCTCGCCCACCGAATGCCCCACCAGCCGCGCGGGCACCACCCCCCACGACTCGAACAACCGGTACAGGGCGACCCCGTGGGCGAAGAGCGCCGGCTGCGTGTACTCCGTACGCTCCAGCAGTGCGGCGTCCGGGCCGCCGGCCGCCCACATCACCTCGGCCAGCGGCCGGTCCAGCAGCGGATCGAGTGCGTCGCACGCCTCCCGCAGCGCGGCCGCGAACACCGGGTACGTGCGGGCCAGTTCGCGCCCCATGCCGGGCCGCTGGCTGCCCTGCCCGGCGAAGACGTACGCCAGCTCGCCGTCGCCCGGCCCGCCGGCCGGAGCGTCCAGCTCGGCCAAGGCCCGTACCGACGCGAGGAGCTCACGCCGATCCGCGCCCACGGCGAACGCCTGGTGCCCGGGGTGCACGGTACGGCTGAGGGCCAGCGAACAGGCCACGTCCCGCACCGACAGCCCGGGCCGGGCGTCCACGTGCTCCGCCAGCCGGCGGGCCTGGTCGCGCAGGGCGGGCGCACTGCGCGCGGACAGCACCCAGGCCACCGGAGCGCTGCCTTCCGACGGTTGTTCGGCGACGGCCTCCCGCGCCGCCTCGTCCGGAGCCTCCTCCAGGATCACGTGGGCGTTGGTCCCGCTGATCCCGAACGAGGACACCCCCGCCCGGCGGGCCCGCCCGGCCTCCCGGGGCCAGGGCCGGGCCTCGGTGAGCAGCCGCACGGTCCCCGCCGACCAGTCCACTCGGGACGTCGGAGTGTCCGCGTGCAGGGTCTTGGGCAGTACGCCGCCCCGCAGCGCCAGTACGGACTTGATCACGCCCGCCACGCCCGCGGCCGCCTGCGCGTGCCCGATGTTCGACTTCACCGAGCCGAGCCACAGGGGGCGGTCCGGCTCGCGCGCGGCACCGTACGTGCCGAGCAGCGCCTGCGCCTCGATCGGGTCGCCGAGCGCGGTCCCGGTGCCGTGTGCCTCCACCGCGTCCACGTCGGCGGCGGACAGTCCGGCGTCGGCCAGTGCCTGCCGGATCACCCGCCGCTGCGCGGGCCCGTGCGGGGCGGTGATCCCGTTGGAGGCGCCGTCCTGGTTCACGGCGGAGCCGCGCACCAGGGCGAGGACCGGATGGCCGTTGCGCCGGGCTTCGGAGAGGCGCTCCAGCACCAGCAGGCCTACCCCCTCCGACCAGGCCGCGCCGTCGGCGGTGTCCGCGAAGGACTTGCAGCGGCCGTCGGGGGCCAGCCCGCGCAGCCGGGAGAACTCCGTGAACGAGGCCGGTGTGGCCATCACGGCGACGCCGCCCGCCAGGGCCAGGGACGATTCGCCGGACCGCAGCGAGCGGCACGCCAGATGGAGCGCGACCAGCGAGGACGAGCAGGCCGTGTCCACGGTCAGCGCGGGGCCCTGGAGCCCGAAGGTGTATGCGATCCGGCCCGCCAGGGCGCTGCCGGCGGTGCCGAGGGCGAGCAGCCCTTCCAGTTCCGGCCGGCCGTCGCCGGAGGCCGAGGGCGCGTAGTCGTGGTACATGGCGCCCGCGAACACCCCGGTCTGCGAGCCGTGCAGCGAGGCCGGGTCGATCCCGGCCTGCTCCAGCGCCTCCCAGGCGGTCTCCAGCAGCAGCCGCTGCTGCGGGTCGGCGGCCAGTGCCTCCCGGTCGGAGAAGCCGAAGAACCCCGCGTCGAACGCGCCCGCCCCGGACAGGAATCCGCCCTCGCGGGCGTACGAGGTGCCGGGGTGCTCGGGGTCGTCGTCGAAGAGGTGCTCCAGGTCCCAGCCGCGGTCCTCGGGGAAGCCCGCGATCGCGTCCCGGCCCTCCGTCAGCAGGGCCCACAGGTCCTCGGGGCCGCGTACGCCGCCGGGCAGCCGGCAGGCCATGCCCACGACGGCCACGGGATCGTCGTCCGCCGCGCCGGAAGGGGACACGGGGAGGGAGGGCACGGCGTCCTCGGCCGTCTCGCCCCGCAGATGGCGGGCCACGGCGTCGGGTGTGGGGAAGTCGAAGGCGAGGGACGCGGGCAGCGGGAGACCGGTCGCCTCGGCCAGCAGGTTGCGCAGCCGGATGCTGCGGACGGAGTCCAGGCCGTGGCCGCGGAACGTGGTGCGCGCCCCGATGGGGGCGGCTTCGGCGGCCGGCGCGAGTGCCTCGGTGACGCAGGCGCGGACCAGTTCGAGGGCAGCCGCGTACGACGCGGGCACGGAGCCGCCGCCGGACCCGGTGGCCGGCCCCTGCTCGGCCAGCAGGCTCTCCAGGGCCCGCCGGTGCAGCTTGCCGGCCGGGGTGCGGGGCAGCTCCCCGACCACCACCAGTTCCAGCGGCAGCTTGTAGTCGGCGACCCCGCGCCCCAGCAGGAACTCGGTCACCCGGGCCAGCGTGACCTGCCGCTCGGCCCGCCCGGTGACCACCAGGCACGGGTACTCGCCGAGCCGCCGGTCGGGGCGGGCGACCACCGCCGCAGGCCCGAGGCCCGGCATGTCCGCCAGCAGCCCCTGGATCTCCGTCGCGTCGAACTTCCGGCCGCCCACGTTGATCAGCTCGGCCGAGCGGCCCAGGAAGCGGACCCGGCCGTCGCCGTCCACGCTCGCCCGGTCCCCGGTGCGCAGCCAGCCGTCCTCGGTGACCGCCGCCGCGGTCAGCGCGGGATCGCCGTGGTAGCCGCGGAACATGCCGGGGCTGCGGTAGTACAGCTCGCCCGGCTCGCCGGGCGCGCACTCGGCGCCGTCCTCGCGCAGGACGCGCACGCTCGCGCCGGACGTCGGCCGGCCCACGCTGCGGGCGGGCACGTCGGCGGGGTCGGCGGCGGTCGTGCAGGTGCCGGTGCCGAGCTCGGACATGCCCCACACGACGACGAGCGGACTGCCGAGCACCTCGCGCACCTGCGCCACCAGTGCCGCGGGGATGGCCGCTCCGGCCGTCCGCACCTCGCGCGGCCGGAATCCGGCCCGCGCCCCGGTGTCCGCGAGCCGGGCGGCCACGTCGTGGAGCTGGGCGGGCACGGCGAACACCACGGCGGGCCGCGCCGCGCGGGCCAGTTCCAGGAACCGGTCCGGGTCCCAGCCGCGCAGCAGTACCTGGCGGCAGCGGGCGAACAGGGCCGAGTGCAGGGACTGGAGGCCGAACAGGTGGGTGAGGGGACAGGCGGTGAGCACCGGGCCGTCGAACGAGCCGGCCGCCTCCTCCGTCACGGCCGCCGTGTTCGACATCAGCCCGTCGTGGCTGTGCAGGCAGATCTTCGGCCGGGCGGAGGTCGTACCGGAGGAGGGCAGCAGCACGAAGGGCATCTCCGGCCGCACCCCGGCCGGGTGCGGGGCCGCCCCGGCCCACCGCTCCAGCAGCCCGTCGATGCCCACGAGGCCCCCCGTGGCGGAGCCGGATCCCGCCACCAGGACCGACCGCAGCGAGGGCACGGCCGCCCGCAGTGCGGACAGGGCCGGTGCGTCCGCCGCGTGCGCGGAGTCCGCGGGCAGCACCAGTGCCACCGGCGCCACCCGTTCCACCAGCGCCAGCACGTCGGCGCTGCCATGGCCCTGGTGGACGGGCATCATGACAGCGCCGATCGCCGCGACGGCGAGGTGCAGGGTCTCGTACTCCCAGCAGTTGGGCAGCTGGATCGCGACCACGTCGCCGACCCCGACGCCCAGCTCCTGGAGGCCGCGGGCGAGCGCGTCGACATCCGCCTCCCACTGCCGCCAGGTCCGGTGCCGGTCCCCGTCGCTCAGGGCCACCGCCTCCGGATCCGCCTGCGCGGCGGCCCGGAAGACGGCCGGCAGGGTCAGGCCGCGCAGCGCTGCGTGCGGCCCGGCGGCCGGTTCGACCGCGTAGTCATCGACATGGACGGACACCAGTTACTCCCGAGAAGGCCGGCCGCTGGGCGTGTTGCCGCTCCATGCTGGGCCCGCGCCACCGGGAAAAGCCCTAGACGTGGAGCAGCGCCCGCAGAGGCGCCGACTTGACCCGTGTCTCCTCGTACTCGGCCGTGGGGTCCGACAGGGCGATGACCGCGCCGCCGACCCCGTAGCGCAGGGTGCCGCCGCTGAGCACCACCGTGCGGATGACGATGCTGAGATCGGCTGCGCCGGTCAGCGAGAAGTAGCCGATGGCACCCGAGTAGATGCCGCGCGGGCCGCCTTCGAGCCGGTCGATGATCTCCATGGTGCGGATCTTCGGCGCCCCGGTCATGGAGCCGCCGGGGAAGGCCGCGCGGATGCCCGCCACCGCGCTGGTTCCGGTGCGCAGCTGCGCCCGTACGGTGCTGACGAGCTGGTGCACGGTGGCGTAGGACTCGACCTGGAAGACCGGGTCGGCGACGACCGTGCCCACCTCGGCGCACCGGCCGAGGTCGTGCCGGACCAGGTCGACGATCATCAGGTTCTCGGCACGGTCCTTCTCGCTGCCCGCGAGATCGGCGGCGAGCCGGGCGTCCTCGACCGGGTCGGCGTGCCTCGGCCGGGTGCCCTTGATGGGCTTGGACTCCATCGTGCCCTGCCGGTCGATGCGCAGGAAGCGCTCGGGCGAGGTGCTCAGCACCGAGAGGGAGCCGAAGCCGAGGAACGCGGCGAACGGGGCCGGACTCGCCCGGCGCAGGTGGCGGTAGGCCTGCCAGGGGTCGAGGGCGGTCTCCGCCTCGATCATGTTCGTCAGGCACACCTCGTACGTCTCGCCGGCGCGTATCTCCTCGTGGCAGACGTCGATGAGCTTGAGGTAGGCCTCGCGGTCGTGGCGTGCGCGCAGGTCCGGCCCGGTGAGCCCGGCCGGGGCGGGGCAGGGTTCGGGCGCCTGGCCCGCGAGCCCTTCCAGCTCGGCCGCCGTGTTGCGCAGCCAGGCCCGGGCGGCGGCCTCGTCACCGTCCTCGGCGAGTGCCAGCAGGTACGTGGTGTCCGTCCGGTGGTCCAGGACGACGGCCCGGTCCGCGAAGACCATCACGGCGTCCGGGTCGGGGGAGCGGTGGGCCGCCTCCCCGCCGCACTCGGCCTTCAGCTCGTAGCCCAGGCAGCCCACCCAGCCCAGCGCGAACTCGAAGGGGAGCTCGGGGACTTCGGTCCGCAGCGCGGCGAGGTCGCGTTCCAGCCAGTCGAGGAACGGGCTGCGGACGGTCTGGTCCCGGCCGTTCCCGGTGACGGTCACGGTGGCGCCGGACACGTCCGCGGTGGCGGTGCGGGCCAGCGGCCCGGAGGCGTTGCCCATGACCGAGATCTGCCCGAGCCGGGCGTCGGCGCGGCTGCTGTCCAGCCAGAAGGGGTACGCGCCGGTGCGGAAGAGCCGGTCGAAGACCGGTTCGGCCTCCCAGCGGGTGGAGAGCTGCTCGGCCAGCACCCGCAGCCGCCGGACCGGTGCTTCTTGAGGAGCCGGGGCCGGGGCGGCCGCCGGCGCCGTTGCGCGGGCCGGGCGCCGTCTGCGCCGGCCGTGCGCGTACGCCAGGTCGCGGAAGTTGGCCAGCAGCTGGTGCCCGCTGCCCGTGCCGATCGACTCGGGGTGGAACTGCACGCCCCACAGCGGCAGGGTGCGGTGGCGCAGCGCCATGACCACGCCGTCGTCGGCGCTGTGGGCGATCGCCTCCAGCGCGGGCGGCAGCGAGGCGACCGCCAGCGAGTGGTAGCGCACCACCTCCAGGGGGTCGGGGATGCCCTCGAAGAGTCCGTGGCCGCCGTGCCGGACCAGGGAGGTCCGCCCGTGGCGCGGGGCCGGGGCCGGGCCGACCTCGGCGCCGTGGGCGAGGGCCATGCCCTGGTGGCCGAGGCAGACGCCGAGAACGGGGAGCCGGCCCTCCTCGGCGATCCGCGCGCACAGGCCGAAGTCGGCCGGGCGGTGCGGCGTGCCGGGGCCGGGCGACAGCACCACGCTGTCGAACCCGTCGAGGAGTCCGTCCCGCCAGGCCGGGTCGTCGTTGCGGATCACCTCGGGCTCCTCGCCGTTCACCTCGGCCAGGTAGTGGAAGAGGTTGTAGGTGAAGGAGTCGTAGTTGTCGACGAGGAGAGTCCGCATCACAGGATCCCGAGTTCGCGCGCCATCTCGTCGCCCACGGCCTGGATGTGCTCGGTGAGGAAGAAGTGGCCGCCGGGGTACACCTTCATCCGGAAGACGTCTTCGGTGTGCTCCTGCCAGGCCCGGGCTTCGGCCTCCGAGGTGCGCGGGTCGGCGTCGCCGGTGAGCACGGTGATCGGGCAGCGGAGCGTGCGGCCGGGCGGGCAGCCGTACTTCTCGATGGCCTCGTAGTCCCCGCGGATGGCCGGGAGGGCCATGCGAAGGATCTCCTCGTCGCCGAGGAGGTCCGGGTTGGTGCCGTTCAGCAGTCGGAGTTCGGCGATGATGCCGTCGTCGTCGCGGCGGTGCACGGTTTCGGTGCGCACCGTGGACGGGCCGCGGCGGCCGGAGGCGATCACGGACTTCGGCTCGTGGGTGCCCTTCTGCTCCAGCCGCCAGGCGGTCTCGAAGGCGAGCACGGCACCCATGCTGTGCCCGAAGAACACGGTGGGCTTCTCGTCGAGGGCCAGCAGCTCGTCGACGATCAGGTCGGCCAGGGTCTCGATGTCCTGGACGCAGGGCTCCTTGCGGCGGTCCTGACGGCCCGGGTACTGCAGCGAGACGATGTCGGCCGCGGGGGAGAACCGCCTTGACACCGGGTGGAAGAAGCTGGCGGATCCGCCGGCGTGCGGGAAGCAGACCAGCCGGACGGGGCTTTCGGGGGCGGGGTGGAAGCGGCGCAGCCACAGGGCCGACGAGTGGTCCGTGCTGTTCAAGGTGCGGTTCCTTTCCGGGGAACGAGGAGGGGACGGGGTGGGGCGGGTGCGGGCCGGGTCGCGGGATCAGTCCCCGTAGACGGTGATGGTGTGGGCGGGGCACAGGTCGCCCGCCTGCCACACGGCCTCGTGGTCCGCGGGTGCCGGGCTGGGGTCGAGGACGAGGACCACCCCGTCGGCGTCCTGATCGAACACGCCGGGCGCGGACAGCACGCACTGTCCGGCGCCGACGCAGCGATCGGTGTCCACGGTGATGCGCATGGCTTCTCTTTCGGGAGGGACGGAAGGAGGGAAGGACGGAAAGGCGGCGAGGGCGGAAGGGCGGAGGGAGCGGGAGCCGGCGGCGGGGAAGGGGCGCCGGACACCCCCGGGGGTTACCAGCGGACGGGCAGTTCGTGCAGCCCGCACAGCACGCCGTCGTACTTGAGCGGGAGTTCCTCCGCCGGCACCGCGAGGGCGAGGGTCGGGATCCGCTCGAACAGCCGCCGGTAGACGATCTCCATCTCGGCCCGTACGAGGTTCTGCCCCAGGCACTGGTGCACGCCGTAGCCGAAGGCCACGTGGTGGCGCTCGGTGCGGGCCGGATCGAAGAGGTGCGGGCAGGCGAACGCCTCCTCGTCGTGGTTGGCGGCCGCGGCCAGCGGGATGACGCCCTCGCCGGCGCGGATCAGCCGGCCGCCGATCTCCACGTCCTCGACGGCGACGCGCAGGGCCACCAGGTCGGCGACCGAGTGGAAGCGCAGCGTCTCCTCGACCGCCCGCTGGTCCCCGATCCACTGCGGGTTGAGGAGCAGGGTCACCACGCCGAGCGCGATGTTGTTCGCCGTGGTCTCGTGCCCCGCGATGAGCAGCAGCATCAGCACCCCGGTCATCTCCTGGGTGCTGATCGAGCCCGTGGCCAGCAGCCGGCTGATCAGGTCGTCGCCCGGCCACGTCGCCTTGATGCCGACGAGCCGGTTGATGTAGCGCAGCAGCTCCTTGGCGGCCGTGTCGCGCTGCCGCTCGGTGGACGTGCGGATGGCGACCAGGGTGCGGGTGCGGGACTCGAAGAAGTCGCGGTCCACCGGAGGTACGCCGAGGAGCGAGGAGATCACCAGAGAGGGCACGGGCAGCGCGAAGTCGGCCACCAGGTCGGCGGTGTTCCCGGCGGCCAGCATGCTGTCGATCAGCCCGTCCACGGTGCGTTCGATCGCCGGGCGCATCTCGCGTACGCGGCGCACGGTGAACTCCGGGATCAGGGCCTTGCGGAACCGGTCGTGCTCGGGCGAGTCGAGGCCGACGAACCACCCCGGGATCTGCTCCTGCCGGGGGACGCCCATGGTGTCGCTGATGTGCGGGAAGCCCTCGCGGTCGGGGTTCGCGCTGATCTTCTTGCTGGTGAGGACGGCACGCACCTCCGCGTGCCGGGTCACCAGCCAGACCCGGTTGCCGTTCGGCAGATGGGTCAGCACCAGTCCCTCGCTGCGGCGGTACTCCTCGTAGCGGGGCGGCGGGAAGGGCTCGCCGGGGACCCGTAGCGGGAAGGGGACAACTTTCGGTTCGGCGGTGCCGGCCATGGTCTTCGTCCTCCGTCGGTCGGTGCGGGCTCAGGCCACGCCGTAGAAGGCGCGGATCTTCCCGGTCACGTAGTCCTGGTCTGCGGCGGTCAGTTCGGTGTACGTGGGCAGGTAGAGCCCGTCCTCGCTGAAGCGGCTGGCGTTGAGGTACGGCCAGACGGGGTCGTGGTAGCCGGGCTGGCGGCTCATCGGCTTGAAGAAGACGCGGGTCTCGATGCCCTCGGCGCGCAGGAAGGTGCGCAGCTCGTCCCGGCGCTCGGCCCGTACGTCGTACATCCAGAGCACGTCGCGCTGCGGCATCAGGGTGATGCCGGGGATGTCCTTGAGGCCCTGGTCGTAGCGGCGTTCGATCTCGCGGCGCAGGGCGAGGAAGTCGTCGAGCTGCTCCACCTGGGCGAGCGCCATGGCCCCCTGCATGGCGGTCATCCGGAAGTTGTAGGCAAGTTTCTTGTGCAGGAAGCTGTGGTCCTTGGTGAAGGCCATCGCGCGCAGGTGGGCCATCTGCTCGGCCAGCCGCGGGTCGTCGGTGAGGCAGATGCCGCCCTCACCCGCTGTGATGATCTTGTTGGCGAAGAGGGAGTAGCAGGCGATGTCGCCCACGACGGGGATGCCGTGCGCTTCGGAGGAGTCCTCCACCACGCGCAGGTTGTAGTCGTACGCGATATTCATGATCGCGTCCATGGCGCAGCGGCGGCCGTAGACGTGGACGGGCATGATGGCCTTGGTCCGGGAGGTGATCTTTTCCTCGATCTTGCCCGGATCGATGTTGAGGTCGTCGGCGCAGTCGACGAACACCGGTGTCGCGCCGGTGTAGCTGACGGCCCAGGCGGAGGCCACCATGGTGAATTCCGGGACGATCACTTCGTCGCCCGGGCCGATGCCCAGCGCGCGGAGCGCCACGGTGAGTGCGGTGGTACCAGAGGAACAAGCGACGCCGTGCGCGATTCCGGTGTACTCGGCGAATGCCTGCTCGAAGCGCCGGACGTACGGCCCTTGGGAGGAAATCCAGCCGTCGGTGATCGTCTCGGTGACGTAGGCGAGTTCCCGGCCCTTCAGACTGGGCCGGGAAACAGGGTATTTGAGGGACATGTCATCCTCGTTCGGAGTGGGGCGGGGGAGAGGGTGCCCTGCGGGGCCGGTCAGGAGAGGGCGGGCAGCCCGAGGAGGAGGTCGGCCGCGGCGCGCCGCCCGCCGGCCGCACGGTGGAGACCCGCGATCCGCTCCGCGCGCTCGCGGAACCGCGGGTCGTCCAGGACCCGGGTGAGTTTGTCGACGACGTCGTCGGGGTCGACGTCCCGCGGGCGGTCCAGGGTCAGGCTCAGGCCGAAGTCCTGGCCGCGTACCGCCTGGTCGTAGCAGTCCACCCAGAGGGGGCGGACCACCATCGGCTTGCCGAAGTACATGCCCTCGTTGAACCCGTTGCCGCCGCCGTGGGTGAAGAACAGCCGCACGTTCGGGTGGGCGAGCACGTCGAGCTGGGAGGGGAGCCAGCTCTCGATCCGCAGGTTGCCGGGCAGGGTCCCGGCGGCCGGCAGCAGGTGCTGCTGCTCCTGGGGCAGCCGCCACAGGAAGTGGTGCCGGTCCTGCATCCGGCGGGCCACCTCGACCAGGGAGGCGACCTCCTCCCGCGTCAGCCGGGTGATGGTCCCGAAGCCCATGTAGACCACCGAGTCCCGGGCGTCGAGCCAGTCGCCGAGGCCGCCGTCGTCCTCGCCGTGCGGCGCCTCCGGCAGCGGCGGAACCATGGCCCCGACCAGCTTCATCCGGTCCGGCACGGTGAAGGGGTAGTCCAGTTCGGCGACCGAGTTGCACAGGACCACCTCGGCCCGGTCGACCCTGGTCATCGGATTGGGCTTGGGCAGGCCCAGCTCCTTGCGCAGGCGCGCGTCCTCGGACAGGACCCTGCCCATCGCCGGGTGGAAGAACATCCCCAGGGTGCGGTACTTGAAGAGCTCGTTCCGGACCCGCTGGGAGAAATTCATCGGATAGGGCAGGCCCGAATGCGGGACCGGGAAGTCCCGCGCTGTCCCGGACGGTCCGAAGGGATTGAGGGAAGTGAGCACGTTGCTCGGCAGGAACGGCACGCTGAGGGCGAACGGAACGTTCCGGGCGAGTGCCACGTCGACTCCGAAGGAGGCGACGCAGTCGATCACCATGAGGGCCGGGTTGATTTTCTCGACGAGGGAATTCAGGCGCCGGAACTTCTCCGCCTGGAGTTCGGGGCGATAGGACTGCCGGATCACGGCTCGGTGCGCCTTGAAGCGGGAGGACTGGGTCACCTCGCGGTATACCTCGTCCGGCCAGCTGACCGCCGAGAGCTCCGGGAACACCTCGCCCAGCGAGGCGAACTCGACCGCCGAGCCCTCCCCCAGGCGTTCCACATCGGCGCGCCGGGGCTCGTCCGTCGCGAACCAGAGGTCGGGCACGCGCCGCCGTGAGAGCTCGGCCGCGAGGACGAGAAGCGGGTTGACCAGGCCGCTTTCGGGAAGGCTGACAAAGAGGACGGGCCGCTGCGTGGTACTCATCGCACTCCTGGAGGCAAGGCCCGGTGGGGTTGGCTGCACCCCTCCTTGGTCTCACGGGCCGTGCCGGGAAATCCTTAGAGTCGGCGGGCCCCGGGCGCCCGCGAGGTGCTGAGCGCCCCCGGCTGGCCGAATGCCCACCATGCGACGGCCGCTGGTTGTTAAGGCTGCGTAAGCTTTTCGCCCCCGTGACGGACTTCATACAGAGAGCGCTCTCTGGCTCCGGTACGCTGCCACCGTTCGACGACCGTAGGGAATGGTGGGAAAAGGTGCGGGTGGGGGACCCGGCCCTTTCCGTTCAACGAGGGGGATTCTTTGTCTGGCCAGTCGGGCCCGTCGTGCGCGAGAAGAGTCATATTCGGCCGCGATGGCGAAATACGTACCATCTTCGGGCGGGCCGCGGCGGCCTGCGCCGGCCGTTCGGGGATCGTGGTCCTCACCGGGCCGCCCGGTATCGGAAAGAGCAGCCTCGTCCGGGCGTTCCTCGACGGCTCCGGTGACCTGGAGCGCGGCGCGACGGGCGGCGGACGGGGCATGATGTCCCTGCACGGAGTGTGCCGACCGGACACCACGACCGCCGCCTACGGCGGTGCCCGGTCCCTGCTGCACCCGCTCGGCCTGGCCGGCGAGGGCGCCGCGCGCCACCCGCTGATGCGCGGAGCCGCACGCCGCGCCCTGCCCGCACTGATCCCCGGGGCGGACCGCCGCCCCTTCGCCTTCGACGCCGACTACCCGGTCTTCCAAGGGCTGTTCGGCATCGTCTCCCGACTGCTCGCCCACCAGCCCCTCGCGCTCGTGCTCGACGACGCCCACCTGTGCGACGAACACACCCTGCGCTGGCTCGACTTCCTGCTGCGCCGCGCAGACGGGCTGCCCCTGCTGCTGGTCCTGGCCCGCAGCACCGAGACCGAGCCCGCCGACGGCACCCCGTGGTCCGGGTTCGCCGCCCACCCCTCGTACACCACCGTGCCCCTGCGCCCCCTGAGCGCGGCCGCCGTCGGCGAGATGGCACGCCACGCCTTCGCGCGCCCGGTCGCGCCCGCGTTCGCCGCCCGGGTCGCCGACGTCTGCGGCGGCAACCCGGGCCGAACCTCCCGGCTCCTGGCGGAACTGCGGCGCGCGGGAGCCCTGCCGGACAGCGAAGGCGCCCGGCAGGCCCGCGAACTCGGCGGCCGCCTGACCGCACGGTCCATCCGCGACCTCTTCGACCGAAAACCGGCCTGGGTGGAGGCCGTCGCCACGGCGATGGCCGTGCTCGGCGACGACCTGCCCGACCTGATCGCCGCGCTGGCCGGCGTCTCCGCCGTCCAGGCCGAGGACGCCCTCTCCGCGCTCCGGCAGGCCGAGGTCCTGGCGCCCGGCCGCACCGGCCTCGCGAGCGACGAGATACGCACCGCGGTCCTCGAACCACTCGCCGCCGGCCACCTCGCCCGGCTGCGCGCCCGGGCCGCCCTGCTGCTCAGCGACGCCGGCCGCCCGGCCGAAGAAGTCGCCGGACACCTGCTGGCCATGCCCGGCGCCCCCCGGCCCTGGATGGCCTCGATGCTGCGCGACGCCGCCGTCGCGGCCGAGGACCGCGGCGCCCCCGGCACCGCCGCGCGCTACCTGCGCCGCGTGCTCGACGCCGCGCCAGAGGACGGCACCCTGCGGCTCCGGCTGGCCGGCCTCGTGGCCCACACCGACCCGGACGCCGCCCTCGCCCTGCTGAGGGAGGCCCTCCACCGCGCCCCCGACCTGCGCGCCCGCGCCGCGGCCGCCGTGCAGTACACCACCACCTGCCTGGCCGCCGGCCGGGCCGTACCCGGTGACCGCGGCCCCGCGGAGGTCCTGGCCGAACTGCGCACCGCAACGGGTCTGCGGGACTCGGCCCTGGCCCTGGAATCGGCTCTGCTCCTCATGGGCTCCGCCGACCGCACCGGCACCGCGGCACCGCCCGAGCGCACCGAGCGCACCGAACGCACTCCCGAGCCGGTGCCCGCCCACACCGGCGCCGTGACCGCCCTGGTCGCGGCGCTCTACGACAACGCGCGCCAGGCGGCGCGCACCCACGCCCGCCGGGTGCTGGACGCTCCGGGCCCCCGCGCCTCCTGGCCCGTGATCGCCTCCTGCACCGTGCTCGCCCTGGCCGACGAGACCACCGACGCGCTCGCCGCCCTGAACGACGCGGTGGCCCAGGCGCAGACCGAGGAACCGGACACGGGCTGGACCCGTGCCCTCGCCCACTCCGCCCGCGCCCTCGTCCTGTACGGCACCGGCGCGCTCGCCGAGGCGATGGACGACGCCCACGCGGCCCTCGCAGCGGCAGGCCGCACGGCACAGCCCCCGGCCCTGCCCCGCCTGGTCCTCGCCGCGGCCCTCGGCGACCGGGGCGAACCCGCCCGCGCCGAGGACCTGATCGCCGGGATCACCGTCCCGCCGTCCCCGGCCGGACCCGTCGTCGACCAGCAGCTCTACCTGATGGTCCGCGCACGCGTCCGCCACGCGCTCGGCGACCGCGAAGGGGCCCTGCGGCTGCTGCTCGCCGCCGGCCGGGCCCAGCGGGAAGCCGGCCTCGCCAACCCGGTGTTCGCTCCCTGGTGGGCGGAGGCGTGCCACGCCCTCGCCGCCCTGCGCCGCCCGCGGGAAGCCGCAGCCCACGCCGAATACGGCACCGAACTGGCCGAGCGCTGGGGCACCGCGCACGCCCTGGGCACCGCCGCCCTGGCCCGCGGTGTCATCACCCCGGGCCGAGCCGGCACCGAACTGCTGGCGGAGGCAGCCGACACCCTGGCGGCCTCGCCCGCCAGGACCGAACAGGCCCGGGCCGCCTTCGCACTCGGCCGCCGCCTGCTGGCCCAGGGCGACCACGCCAAGGCCCGCCCGTACCTGCGCTCCGCCGCCGACCTCGCCCACTCCTGCGGAGCGCTGTCCCGCGCCCGCAGCGCCCGCCGGCTGCTCATCGCCGCGGGCGGACGCATGCCGGAGCTCACCGGAGCGCGCGAGGACCTCCTCACCGCAGCCGAACGCAAGGTCGTGGGCCTGGTCCTGGACGGGGCCAGCAACCGGGAGATCGCCCGGTCCCTGTGTGTCACCCTGCGCACGGTCGAGACCCACCTCACCAGCGTCTACCGCAAGCTGGGCGTCAGCCGCCGCGCGGCCCTCGCGACCACCCTGCGCGCACCCGCCGCCGTCCCGGCCCGCACGCCGGCATGGAGCGGCTGAGCCCGGAGCCGGCCCCCGTGCCCGTACCGACCACGCCGTCCACCCGCCGCCGACCCCGGAATCCGATCACATCCATGTCGCCCTCGGCACCGCCGGACCCCACCCGCCCGGACGCCCCCCCGGTCCCCGAACCGCACGGCGCTGCGGGCCCGTTGACGCACCACAGCCGAGAGCAGGACACGCTCGGCGTCCTGCTCGACGGTCTCGCCGCCGGACGGTCCGCCGTCGTCACCGTCACCGGACGCCCCGGCTACGGCCAGAACGCCCTCGCCCGCCGCACCGCCCGCATCGGCCGGTACCGCGGCCTGCGGGTGCTCAGCGCCCGGGCCGTCCCCTCCGAGTCCGGGCTGCGCCACGGCGTGGCCGCGCAACTGCTGACCTCCCTCGGCGCCGCTCCCGGCCGGCTCGCCCCGGTGCTCCGCGCCGCCCGGCAGCACCCCCTCCTGCTGGTCCTCGAAGACGCCCAGTGGGCCGACCCCGAATCGCTGCACTGGCTCCACGCCCTGGTACGGCGCTCCGCCACCGCCCCGCTGGTCGTCCTGGCCAGTGGCACCGACGCCGGCGCGCTCGGCCCCGACTGGCGGTGCCTGGCCGCCTCGGCGCCGGAACCGGAGCGCGCCCACCAGCTGCTGCTGGGCCCTCCCTCCCACGCCGACACCGCCCTCACCGTGCGCACGGTGTGCGGAGCCGAGGGCGAACCGGAGTTCACCGCCGCCGCCCGGCGGATCTCGGCGGCAACCCCGGCCGTACTGCACGCCGCCCTGCGGCAGTTCAGCCGCCGCGGCCACCTCCCGGTCACCGAGCGGATCCCCGAACTCGAAGCCGTCGGCCGTGCGGCGCTGGACGACCACATCGGCCGGGTCCTGCGGGGCCTGCCGGACGAGACCGTCGCCGTGCTGCGCGCCTTAGCCGTCGGCGGCGAGGTCCTCGGCTTCCACGCGGTGTGCGCCCTCGCGGGACTCGGCCACCTGCGGGAAGCCCGGTTGCGCGCCGTCCTCGACGCCACGGGTTTCGTCCACACCACCGGCACCGGCACCGGTGCCGGCATGCGCATCAGAGCCGAGGCCGGCCTGCGGATCCTGGCCGGGATGGAACCGGCCGACCGGGCCGACCTGCACGCGGCCGCCGCCCGTCTCGCCCACCACGGCGGCGCCGCCGACCAGGAGGTCGCCGGCCTCCTGCTGCACGCGCGCCCCGCCGGCAGCCCCTGGGCCGTCCCGGTCCTGCGCCGCGGCTGCGCGGCGGCCCAGCGGGCGGGCGACCACACCCGGGCGGCGGCGTTCCTGGCCCGCGCCCTGCGCGAACCGCTCGACGAGCAGAGCCACGCCGGGCTCACCCTCGATCTGGCCGCCGCCGAACTCGTCACCGCTCCCGAGGCGGGCATCCGACGGCTCGGCGGCCTCACCCGTACCCGCGACGCCGCCCGGTCGGCCCTGCGCGTCCGTGCCCTGGACCTCGGACTCGCCGCCGGGGACACCGACGGGATGCGCCGCGCCGCGGCCGAAGCCCGGCCGGCCGCCGCCGCCGAGGAGCAGGAAGCCCTCGTCGCGCTCTACTGGTCGGCCGACCCGGCCGACCGGGAGCACGCCGAGCGTGTCGTCCCCGCGATGCCCGCACTGCCCGCCCGCCCGACGTCCGCCCTCCAGGCCGGCCCCCGCGCCTGGCAGCTCGCCCTGGCCGGCGACGGCCTGACCGCAGCGCGCGAGCTCGCCCGCGCCGCCCTCGCCCGGCCCGCACGAGACGCCCCCGTCCTTCCCCGGCTCGCCGCCTGCAAGGCGCTGTGCCTGACCGGGGACCACGACGAGGCCGACGCCGGACTGACCGCCCTGCTCACCGGCATGCGGGCGGACGGCAGGCAGGTCGCCGCACCCCACGTCCTCGCCGCGCGCGCAGAACTCAACCTGCGCCGCGGCCTGCTCGCCGCCGCCGAACACGACATCGGCGCCGCCGAACGGGCGCTGCCCCGCCCCAGCCGGCACCCCGCCGCGACGGCACAGCTGCGAGCCGTGCGGATCGTCGTCGACCTCGAACGCGGCGACACCGTACGGGCCGGTACGCTCGCCGCCGAACCGGTGCCGGACGCGGCCCGCCCCAGTCCGTACTGGCCGCACCTGCTCTTCGCGCAGGCCCTGGTGGCGGCCGCCGGCCGGGACACCGCCGAGGCCGTGCACCTGCTGCGCGAATGCGGCCGCCTGCTCCTGCACCGGGCCCACCTCAACCCCGCACTGCTGCCGTGGCGTTCGGTCGCAGCCCGGCTCCTGCGCGCGGCAGGACAGGAAGCCGAGGCGCACCTGCTGGGCTCCGAGGAGCTGCGGCTGGCCCGCAAATGGGGTGCGGTCGGCCCGGTCGGATGGGCCGAGCTGAACGCCGGACCGGCCGCCGCCCACGAGGATCCGGCCCGGGCCCGCTACGCGGCCGACCTGCTCCGCCGGGGCCCGGCCGGTCCCGGCTACCAGCGGGCGCTCGCCGACCTCGCCGCCGCGGAACTCGCCACGGCCGGCAACCGGCAGGCCGCCGCCGCGGCCGTCGCCGAACTCAAGGTGCTCACCGCCACCCACCCGGCGGGCCCGATGGCCCGGTGCGCCCGGCGGCTCGCGGCGGAACTCGCGCCCGGCCGGAGCCCCGGTCCCGACCGGCCCCCTTCCTGGGCCGAGCTGACCCCGCCGGAGGCCCGTACGGCGACGCTCGCCGCGCACGGGCACAGCAACACCCAGATCTCCGGAATGCTGTCGCTGTCGCGGCGTGCCGTGGAGCTCCGGCTGAGCCGGGTCTACCGCAAGCTGCGGATCGGCAGCCGGGAAGAACTCCGGGCGCTCGTACGCGACATGGAAGGAAACTGAGCCGATGCTGCTCGAACGGACATCCGAGACGGTGTTGGTGCAGGACGCCCTGCACGCGGCGGCCGACGGGCGGTCCTCGCTCCTGCTGTTCACCGGGCCCCTCGGCATCGGCAGATCCGCCTGGCTGCGGGAGCTCCCGGCACGCTTCACCGGCCACGACGTGTGCGTCATGCGGGCCAACGCGGCCGTCATGGAACAGGACTTCGCCTACGGCGTCGTACGCCAGCTCTTCGACAGCCTGACCCTCGCGGCGGCCGCGGCGGCCGACGGCTTCCCGCCCTTCGGGGACACCCTCTCCGAAGACCTCCTGCCGGCCGCCGCCGAGGACCCGGCGGCGCCCCTCGACGCGGTCCTGTCGGACCTGCGCGAGATGCTGGCCCGGCTCGGGCGCGAACGCCCCCTGCTGATCCTCGTCGACGACCTCCAGTGGGCCGACACCTGGTCGCTGCGCTGCCTGGCCTACCTCGCGGGCCGCCCGCAGGGTCTGCGCGCCGTCCTCGTCTGCACCCTGCGCGACGGCGACCCGCGCGCCCGGCACCCGCTGGTGTGCGAGGTGACCGATGCCGCCACACAAGTGATGCGGCCCGCCCCGCTCTCGCCCGCCGCGACCGGACAGCTGATCCGGGAACGGTTCGGCGAGAGCGGCGATGAGGAGTTCGTCCTGGCCTGCCACCGGGCATCCGGCGGCAACCCGATGTTCCTGAGCCATGTCCTGGCGGCCCTGGCCGACACCGGGCTGCGGCCGTCCGCCGCGCACGCCGGGACCGCCGGCACGCTGCGGCCCGCGCCCCTGCGCGAACGCCTCGCCGGATGCCTGAGCACCCAGACCCGACCGGTCCGCGACCTGGCGGCCGCGATCGCGATCCTCGGGGAGCAGGACACCCCCGGGCTGGCCGCGCGCCTGGCCCGCCTGGACACCATCGGGGAGTCCGACGCCCTGCGCACCCTGCACCGGCTCGGACTGCTCAGGGCCGAGGGCGTTCGGGCGTTCGTCCATCCGGTCGTCCAGGACGCGGCCGAGGCCTCCATGGCCATGGACGAGCGGGGCAGTTGGCACGAACGGGCTGCCACCCTGCTGCACGAGGCCGGGCACTCCGGCGAAGAGGTCGCGGCCCAGCTCATGGCGGCCGCCACCCCTGGCAACAGCTGGTCCGCCGCCGTCCTGCGCACCGCCGCAGACGCGGCCCTGCGCCGCGGCGCCCACCAGGAGGCGGCCCGGTTCCTGCGCCGCGCCCTGATCGGCAGCCCCGAACAGGGCGAGGAGCGGGCGCGCCTGCTGATCGACCTCGCGGCGGCGGAGAGCGCCTACGACAGCGCCGCCTGCGAACGGCACACCGCCCAGGCCATCGCCCTGCTGGACACGCCGCACGACCGGGCCGCGGCAGCGCTGCGCATCTCGCCGGGCTTCCTCACCCCCCTCAACCCCGCCGCCGCGGACATCCTCCGGCAGGCCGCCGCCGGCCTCGGATCCCCGGAACGGCTGACCGGATCGGCGCGCGACCTGGCCCTGCGGCTGGAGGCCCGGCTGAGCCACTGCGCCCGCCAGGACCCCGCCGAACTCGCCCGGTCCGTACGCCGGCTGCGGGAGCGGCCCGAGGATCCGGCCGTCTTCTCCGGCGCCGAACGTGAACTGCTCGCCGTACTCCTGCACGCGGCCGCACTCAGCGGCCGGCTGCCCGCGTACGAGGTGGCCCGGCAGGCCGGGCGGATCCTCGCGAGCGTACCGGCTGCCGAACCGGGACCGCCGACCGTCCTGCCGCTGCTGGCACCGGTGTTCACCAGTGCCGACGACGTGGATGCCCTCGCCGGCTGGCTGGCGGACCGAGAGCGGCACCGGGGCCGGGCCGGAGGCGGACCGGAGCCTTTCGTCCAGGTCGAGGAGGCGATGGTCCTCCTGGCCCGCGGCCGGCTCGCACACGCCCGCGAGCATGCCGAGCGGGCCTTCGAGCGCGAGGGAGACGGCCATCCGGACGGCGCGGCGATGGCCGCCACCGTGCTGGCCGCCATCGCCTTGGAGGCCTGCGACCCGGTGCTCGGCGAGCGCGTGAGAGCCGGAACCCGAGGGCAGCTGGCGGCCGGAAACCTCGCCTGCACCACCATGCTGCGGCTGACGGAGGCACAAGCAGAGGCCCGGCGCGGCGACCTGGACCGGGCCCTGGACACCGTGCTCGCCTGCGGTCGCCAACTGGAGGCGTCCGGATGGCGCAACCCGGTCCTCTTCCCGTGGCGGCCCTGGGCGATCCGCCTGCTGCACCGCAGCGGTGACCTGGAGTCGGCCCGGGCGCTCGCCGAGGAGGAGTACGCACAGGCCAGGATCTGGGGCGCGCCGGTCGCGATCGGGCGCGCGCAGCGGCTGCGCGGTCGCCTCCGCGGGGGCAGCGAGGGCACAGCCCTGCTGCGCGACGCGGTCAACGTCCTGCGCGGCTCGGCCAACGGGCTCGAACTGGCCCGAACGCTGCGCGCGCTGGCCCGCGCGGTACGCGAGGGCGCCGAGGCGCGGGAGCTGCAGCGTGAGTCGGCGGCCCTCGCCCTGGCCTGCGGGGTGCCCTGGAAGGCCGAGCAGGACGTGCCGCGCCCGCCCGGGCCGGCCGGGACCCCGCCCGAACCGGCCCTGACCCCGACCGAATCGCGCGTCGCGGCCCTCGCCGGGAGCGGGCTCACCAACCAGGAGATCGCGACGGAACTCGGCGTCGGATCGCGGGTGGTGGAAAAACATCTGACGAACTCCTACCGAAAACTCGGAATATCGGGTCGGCCGCAACTCGCGGCGCTTTTGGGCGGTGCGCGAAAGGGGGCGGCGGACTCCTGAACGGCCGCCTGCCACTTCGGTGGAGAGCCGATGGTTCGGTGTCTCGGCGGATTGCTTCGGTGGGCCGTCTTGCCCCGCCCCTCAGAACCCCGTCAGGCCCCATCCATCAGCTTGACCTGTGAAGGAGACCGACCGCACCGTACCGAACCACCGAAGCGGAAGTGCCTGACCGAACCCTTGGATCCGATGACCACGGTATTCGCCTCAAGCGCCGCTCGAGCGTTGACCGGCGCGAAGCCGACTACCTAGTGTTCATGGCGGAGTCCAGTCCGGATAAAGCGTTTTCGCGCAGGCACCGGCCGGTCTCACGGGGGGCTCGCAGCAGCCGTTCGCACCACCTCACGCCATGAAAGGACAGAGAATTCCATGGCGACTTCCGTATCCGCGTCGGCGGACCTGACGCAGACCGTGGCCCAGGACCTGGCGGCCCATCCGATGAACTCCGCCGAGCAGCATCCGCTGTTCGGCCGGCCGGGTATCACCATGGCCTGCCTCGACCGCAGCCTGACCGTGCAGCAGGCGAACCAGGAGTTCTTCGGCCGGTTCGGCGGGGACGCGTCGCAGCCCTGCGGCCGACCGTTCGCCGACCTGGTCCACCCCAGCGTCAAGCAGCCGCTGCTGCGCAAGTTCGCCGGGCTCACCGAGGGCAAGCGGGACCGCTTCACCAGCGAGGTGCTCGCCGTCGGGCCCGACGGACGGGCCTTCACGGCCTCCCTCTCGGCCTGCGCCGTGCGCAGCAGCACCCCCGACGTGTCGGCGATCTGGGTGATGATGGCCTCCGGCGACGAGCCGGTGGACGGCGAGGTCATGCCCAGCCGGAAGAAGATCCTGAGCGAGATCGACGCCCGGATACTCGAAGGCATAGCCTCCGGAATCTCGACCGTTCCGCTCGCCGCGAGGCTCTACCTGAGCCGGCAGGGCGTCGAGTACCACGTGACCTGTCTGTTCCGGAAGCTACGGGTTCCCAACCGGGCGGCGCTGGTCTCGCGCGCCTACTCGATGGGCGTGCTCAAAGTCGGTGTGTGGCCGCCGAAGGTCGTCGAGGACTTCGTCAAGTAAGCGGCACCCGGGCGGGCCGGGGCGCGGCCGGAAGGACCGGGCCGGAAGCCCCGGCCGCCGCGCCCTCGGCCGGAACCACGAGGGCCGACACCAGGAGGCCGCCGCTGACCAGCCACCGCCCGCTCAGCCGGTCGAGCGGTCGGCCGGAGCGCCGCAACGGCGAGGGCACCAGGACCTGCGCCCAGAACGAACCCGCCGACAGGTCGATCGTGATCCGCGCGTCCTCGAACTCCAGCCGACGGCGCGTGGCCGGGTACCAGGCCTTGTAGACGGTCTCCTTCAGGCTGAACAGCAGCCGGTCCCAGTGGATGCCGGGGGAGGCGATCCCCAGCTCGCGCGCCATTGCCAGTTCCTCGGACAGCGCGATGCTCTCCAACACTCCCGGGGGCAGGGGCGCATGGGGCTCGGCGTCCACGCTGAGCATGCACACGTCCGTGCTGCGCGCCACGGCGGCCGCACGGTAACCGGCGCAGTGCGTGATGCTCCCGACCACGCCCTCCGGCCAGAGCGGGGCGTGGTGCGGGCCGGACAGCAACGGCGCCTCCGGGACGTGTAATCGGGCGAGCGCCTGCCTGGCGCACCACCGCCCGGTGGCGAACTCCCGCCGGCGGGATCCGACTGCATGCCGGACGACCAGGGCTTCCAGGGGGTGCAGGGAGGCATGGGGATGATCACCGAAGACGTCCACGCCCACCACGGACCTCGGGAGGATGCGCTCGATCACACGGAGCCCGTCTCCGGGCGGGTGGCCATCGGAGCGGCCAGCCGGGACCACACGGCGACCAGATGGGTCGCCCACTGCAGGCTGTCCGCCGTCGGCTCGGGATCCGGTGCGGGCTGCGGCACGGGCCCCGCCGCGGCCGCCGACGCCAGGACGGAGTTCAGCGAGTGCAGATCGCACACCCAGTCCAGCAGCCCGCGCCCGCCCGTTTCCCCGACCGACACCATGACACCACCCCTCACCCCGTCACCAGGGTTTCGAGGCTACGGACGGCGGGCTAGTGAAACTCGTAGGGACGGGCCGGACGGCCCTACAGCCGTTCCGGCTTGACGCCCGCGTACGCCTCCCGCAAGGCGGTGACCACCGGGTCCTCGGTGCGGAAGGCGATGTCGTCCACCGACGCCACCGACCGCACACCGACGGCCGTGTTCGTGTGCGTGCGCCGGGAAGCGGACGGGCTGGAATCCGTTCAAGGCAGCCACCCCCGCGGTCTGCCCCGGCCGGCCTGGTGATTCGCCCAGGCCCGGACCGCACACCGCCCTGAGCTGCGCCGATGGCGCCAGGGACGCTTCCGGGGCATGGATGGGCCGTCCCCGTGCGTTGGCGCGGTTAGGCTCGCCTTGACGACACGGTGTTCCCGCTGCGTTCCCATGCCGTTCCGGGAAGCAGCCGCGACTCCGCCATCCACGCACGTCGGAGGCCCACAGGATGACAACCGTAGAGCTCACCAAGGAGAACTTCGACCGTACGGTCAGCGACAACCCGTTCGTGCTCATCGACTTCTGGGCCGGCTGGTGCCGGCCGTGCCTGCAGTTCGCCCCGGTCTACGAGAAGGCCGCCGAGGCCAACCCCGACCTCGTCTTCGGAAAGGTCGACACCGAGGCGCAGCAGGAGCTCGCCGCGGCCTTCGGGATCACCTCCATCCCCACCCTGATGATCGTCCGCGACCAGGTGGCGGTGTTCGCGCAGCCCGGCGCCCTGCCGGAGGCCGCCCTCACGGACCTCATCACGCAGGCCCGCGCCCTCGACATGGACGAGGTCCGCGCGAAGATCGCCGCCGCAGGGGAGGAGCGTGGCTAAGGTGGCCGGGACGCAGGGCCCGGCGGGGGCCCGAGCCCCGGGCTGACCCGGCTCCCGCCGCGCCCCGGATCCCCTGGAGGCGCGCGTGACGCAAGAGGTGGAGTACGACGTCGTGGTCCTGGGCGGCGGCCCGGCCGGCGAGAACGTCGTCGACCGGACCCGCGCCGCCGGGCTGAGCACGGCCCTGGTCGAAGCGGAACTCGTCGGCGGCGAATGCTCGTACTGGGCCTGCATCCCCAGCAAGGCGCTGCTGCGCCCGGCGCTGGCCCGGGCCGACGCACGGCGGGTGCCGGGCCTCGCGGGCGCCGTCGGCGGCCCGCTGGACGCCCGGGCCGTCTTCGACCACCGCGACTACTGGACCGGCGGCTGGAAGGACGGCGGCCAGCACGACTGGCTGGCCTCCATCGGAGCGCACCTCCACCGCGGCCACGGCCGGCTCGCCGGGGAGCGCCGGGTCGCCGTCGAGGGGCCCGAGGGCGAGCACGTCCTCCTTGCCGCCCGGCACGCGGTGGTCGTCGCCACCGGCTCGCGCGCCGTCGTCCCCCCGCTGCCGGGTATCGCCGGCGCCCGGCCGTGGACCAGCCGCGAGGCGACGTCCGCGCACCGGGTGCCGCCCCGGCTGCTCGTCGTCGGCGGCTCCGTCGTCGCCGCCGAGATGGCCACCGCGTGGCAGGCACTGGGCTCGCAGGTCACGGTACTGGTGCGGGGCGAGCGGCTGCTGCCGCGCATGGAGCCCTTCGCCGGCGAGCTGGTCGCCGAGGCGCTGCGGGAGGCCGGCGCGGTGGTCCGCACCGGGGTCTCCGCCGAAGCGGTCGTACGGGAGGAGGCGGACGGGCCCGTACGGGTGGTGCTGGAGGGCGGCGAGATCCTGGAGGGGGACGAGCTGCTGATGGCGACCGGGCGGGCGCCGCGGACCGAGGACATCGGCCTGGAAACCGTCGGCCTCGAGCCGGGGGAGTGGATCGCCGTGGACGACGGCCTGCGCGTGCCGGGCCACGACTGGCTGTACGCGGTCGGCGACGTCAACCACCGAGCGCTCCTCACCCACCAGGGCAAGTACCAGGCGAGGATCGCCGGCGCCGCGATCGCGGCCCGCGCCGCCGCGGGGACGGCCGGCCGCCCGGACGGGGCCGCCGCCGAGCCCTGGGGTGCGTACGCGGCGACCGCCGACACCCGGGCCCTGCCCCAGGCGGTCTTCACCGACCCGGAGGCCGCAGCGGTGGGCCTGACCCTGGCGGAGGCCGAGCGGGCCGGACACCGGGTCCGGGCCGTCGACTGCGACCTGGGGGCGGTCTCCGGCGCGGGCCTGTACGCGGACGGCTACCGCGGACGGGCGCGCATGGTGGTCGATCTGGACCGGGAGGTGCTGCTCGGGGCGACGTTCGTCGGGGCGGGCGCGGCCGAGCTGGTGCATGCGGCGACGATCGCGGTCGCCGGGGCGGTTCCGATCGCCCGGCTGTGGCACGCCGTCCCCGCCTTCCCGACGATCAGCGAGGTGTGGCTGCGGCTGCTGGAGGCGTACCGCGACCAGGGCGACTGAGCGGAAGCGGTGACTGAGCGGAAGCGGTGCCCGCCGCGCCGCGGAACCGCGCGGTGCGGTCCGTGGCGCGGCGGGCTGCGGTGCGCCGGGCTGCGGTGCGGGCCCGGCCGGTCCGTCAGGGGCCGACGGTGATCTGCTGCGCCGGGTCGGTGGTGTCGGTGACCTTGTACACGGCGTTGAAAGTGGACGCGGTCGCGCTCGTCGGGCAGCCGAACCCGCCGGTGACCTTCACGGGGACGGTCGCGTTGGTGAAGGTCAGGCTGGGCGGGGCGCCGTTGGTCCAGGTGCCGCTGACGTTCGCCGGTCCGGAGGGCGCGGTGGTGACGGTGCAGCTCGCGAGCCCCGTCGTCTTCAGGACCAGGCCTCCCGCCGGCACCGTCATGACGGCCGTGATCGGCGAGCCGTGCTGCATCGAGACGGACCAGGCGCCGCTGGTCGTGACCGTCGGGGTGACGCCGGGGATGCTCGCGGTGCACGAGCTGTACGTCGGCGGGGTGATCGGCGAGGAGACCGGCCCGGCGGCGTTGTGATTGCCGGGGGCGGCGGGGACGGTGCCGGTGGAGACCGAGACCGAGCAGGTGACGGTCACCGACCCGGCCTTCAGGGTGGCCTTGCCGCTGAGGGCGGCCGTGAAGGCGTGCCCGGCCGGGGTGACGGTGGTCGACCCGGCGGCCGGCCGGGGCGAGGGGGCGGCTGCGGTGGAGGCGGTGGCGGTGGCGGAGGCCACCGTCAGGGCGCCGGCGGCCGCCAGCCCGAGGGCGGCCGCGGTGCGCGTACGGCTCATGGCTGTGCTCCTTGGGGATCGTGGTGCCGTGTGGAGCGGGAGGGGGTAGTGCCGTGCGATGGCGCAGGCGTTGCGTCCGTGGTGCCTGCGGCGTCCGTGGCGTCCGTGGGGGCGGGACGCAGCGGAGCGGACGGGGCGGCGTGTGGCTGCCACGCGAACATCAGACCGCCGCCGAGGATGCCGAGCAGGGTGCCGATCAGGAACCCGCCGAGGTTGGACAGCACCAGCGCGGCCGTCGCCACGAGCGTGGTCAGCACTCCGGCCAGGCCGCGCTGCGCGGGCGCGAACCAGGCGGTGAGGCCGAGCGCGATCATGACGGCGCCCATGAGGACGGACGGGATGCCCGCGACGCCCTGCTGGAGCATGACCTTCAGCGGTGCCAGCGGCAGGGCGCAGATCTCGGCCCCCGCGAGGACGGCCAGGAGCCCTCCCCAGAACGGCCTGCTGTGCCGCCACCGCCGCCAGCGGTTCAGAAGCATTCCTTCTTGCCCTTGCTGATGTGCATGCTGAGGCCGGAGAGCTTGAAGGTACCGGCGTTCGTGGCCCAGGCGGTCTGCTGGAGATCGGTGATGCGGACGGTGTCCGCCTGCTGGGCGAACAGGTCCTGCATGCCGACGGCATCGGCGGGACCCTTGTCGAGGGTGGAGGCGTCGCGTCCGATCTCGATGTTGGTGAAGACGGCGTTGCCGGAGAGCTGGGTGGCGTCGACGAAGAGGTTCGAGGCCTCGACGGGCGTCTTCTTGCCGGCGGTGAGGTTCAGCGAGATGTCGCCCACCATGGGCAGTGTGGTGACCACCGACTGGCAGAGGTTGTCGAGCCTGGCCTCCCTGATGGCGGTGACCGCGACGGGGATCAGCTCCTGGCGGGCATTGGTGTCGATGCCGCCGTACTGGGCGAAGCCCTCGCCTTCCAGGCTGGTGGCCGAGACCTTGAACTGCTGGCCCGAGACGGCGAAGGAGGCGGCGAGCGCGCCCTGGGCGAGGGCGATGCCGAGGCCTGCGGTGACGGCGACGGCGGGGATGGTGAGGACGGCGAAGCGGCGCCATCGGACGGAGCCGGTGCCCGGTTCCGGCCGGTCCGCGGCGTCTCTGCCGGGCGGCTCGGCTGCGTCCGGTAAGTGCGGGGAGTCCGTCATGAGATCGTCCCTTGTCTTCGGTCGTGCACCGTTGTTACCGACGAGTTGAATGTAAGAGTGCCAATGGGGGTTGGCAAGGTTGCCCGAGCGTACCTTTCTGGCCGAGTCCTACTCGTCGGTCCCGTCCCGACTACCGCTCCCGCCCCAGGAGTTCAGCGACCTCGGCCTCCATCCGCAGGGCCATCGCCCGGGCGAACTCCGCGGCCACGACCTCGCCCGCGACGGGTCGCAGATCCGCGGCCGCGCCGGCGATGTGATCCAGTTGACTGGCCGAAAGGCGCTCCAGCCCCTCCGGGCCGATCACGTGCCGGCGGAACAGTCCGACGAACCGGTCGGCGAGCGCGGCCGCCTGCGCCTGCAGGAGGTCGGCCGCGTCCAGGATCTCCGCCAGCGGAACCCCCTGGCGCACCAGCGCGAGCGTCGCCTCCAGCAGCCGCCGGCTGCGGTGGGTGACCAGATCGCCGTCGATGCTCACGTAGCCCAGCCTGGCTGCCCGCCGGGTGTCCTCCGCCGTCGCCGCCGGGCCGAACAGCTCGACCAGCTCGGCGGTGCTCATGGTGACCGGCTCCTCCTGCACCCAGTCCCGGACCATCGCCCGCTCCAGGCCCAGCAGTTGGGGCAGCCCGCCGCCGCCCTCCCAGGCCCGCAGCAGCTCCCCGATGCCGTTGACGGTGTAGCCGCGGCCCAGCAGGTCGCTGATCAGCCGCAGCCGCACCAGGTGCTCCTCCGAGTACCAGCCGATCCGGCCCTCGCGGCGCGGCGGCGGCAGCAGCCCGCGCTCCTGGTAGTAGCGCAGGTTGCGCTCCTTCACGCCGGCCGCCCGCGCCAGGTCCTCCCGGCGGTAGCGGCCGCAGGCGGCCCCGCCCTCCGGGCGCGCCGCGCCGCCCGTACCGTCCGCACTGCCCGTACCGCCTGCACCGCCCGCACCGCCGCCGGGCGCGCCGCCCCCGGTTGTGCCGTCCTTGTCCGCTTCGTCCCGCACCAGGCTGCTCACGCGGCGAGTCTAGGACGTACTGGCAGGTCACATGGGGCGCGGACGCTTCTCCCGCTTCACCGCGCGCAGCACCACGAACCGCGGTTCGCCGGCGACGACTTCGCTGTTGCCGAACAGGCGGCGCAGGTGCGTGTGGTAGCCCAGATGCCGGTTGGCGACGATCCACAGCTCGCCGCCCGGGCGCAGTGCGCGCCGCGACTGCGCGAACATCCGCAGCGCGGTCGCGTCCGTCGTCGCCTGGTGCGAGTGGAACGGCGGATTGCTGAGGACGAGGTCCACGGAGGCGGCGGGCAGCATCGCCAGCCCGTCGCCGACGAAGAACTCCGCCCGCCCCCGGCGGGACCCGCCGGGCACGTTGGCCTCGTACGTGGCCCGCGCCGAGGCGACCGCCTGGTACGACTCGTCGGCGAAGACGACCTCCGCTTCCGGGTCGGCGACCGCGACCGCCGTGCCGACGATGCCGTTGCCGCAGCCGAGGTCGACGACGCGGGCGCCGGCCGTGTTGTTCGGGATGCTCTGCAGGAAGAAGCGGGTGCCGACGTCGAGGCGGTCCGCGCAGAAGATCCCCGCGTGGTTGACGGCGGTCAGACCGGCGCCCGAGCCGGCGTCCCCGTCCAGCGTGTACGCGAGCGGCCACCGCGAGCCGCCACCCGAGGGGGTCCCCTCACCGGCCGCGGGATCCGGCGTACAGAAGATCAGCCGGGCCTTCTTCTCCGCGAGGGAGGTCCGCGTCGGGCCGAGGATCCGCTCGAAGAGGTCCAGGGTGGAGGTGTGGATCTCCTTGACCATGCCGGCGCCGACGACGACCGTGCCCGCGTGGACGTGCGGCGCCAGCCGCAGCAGCTGGTCCTCCAGCAGCGCCAGGCTCTTCGGCACCCGCACCAGCAGGACGTCGATCCGCTCCGGCGGAGCGTCCTGCGTGGTCAGCAGCGTCACGGCGCCCTGGGGCACGCCGGCCCGCCGCAGGTTGGCCCCGGTGGCCGCCCGGGTCAGGTAGGAGTCGGTGATCTGCACCGGCCGGTACGCGGCCAGGGCCGTCGCCAGCGCACCCCACCGGTCCCCGAAGACGGTGATCCGCCCGGCGGCGGCGGACAGGTCCACCGGGCCCCGCTCGCCGGTGCCGCCGTGCAGGTGGCGCAGCAGGTACTCGTCGGCGGCGTCCCAGGCGCGGAGCCGGTCGCGCGGGTCCTCGGGGAAGCGGGTGAGCTCGTGGGAGCCGAAAGGCGTGGTCAGGCGGTTCATCGTGCCCCCAGGCTATCCGAGTGCGCCGCCCCGCCCCGCACCGGCGAGCCGGGCGGGCGCCGCGGCGCCCGCGGGCTACTCGGGGAACTCGCCGGCCATCGCCGCGGCGAGCCGCAGGTGGGGCGCCGCCTCCGCGGAGCGGCCCTGCCGCTCCAGCGCGCGGCCGAGCAGCAGCCGGGCGTAGTCCTCCACCGGCCAGCGCTCCAGGATGGCGCGCAGCTCCGCCTCGGCGCGCGCCAGCCGGGCGGAGTGGTAGTACGCGCGGGCCAGCAGCAGCCTCGGCGCGAGCTGCTCGGGCGCCTCGCTGGCCAGCCCCTCAAGGATCCCGACGGCCGGCCCGTACTCCTTCGCGTCGAAGAAGAGCCGGGCGCGCGCCCAGCGCTCGGCCGCCGTGCCGTGCTCGAAATACGTGCTGCGCGCGTCCATCGCGTCCCTTCCGCTGTCCGGATGCTTCCGACGCACCCTCCAACGCAGGGCCGGACCCTCGCATTCCGTGCGGTGCGGCGGGGCCGCCGGCACTAGGTTGGGGACATGAGCAATCTCGAGCGCCAGCCGGCCCTCTCCGCCTGCGGCGGACGGGGCTTCGTCGTGGCCGAACCGGTCCGCGAGCTCCTCAGCCCCCGGACGGTCAAGCTGGGCGAGTCCTCCGAGGTCCGCCGCCTCCTGCCGAACCTGGGCCGCCGCATGGTGGGCGCCTGGTGCTTCGTCGACCACTACGGGCCCGACGACATCGCGGGCGAGCCCGGCATGCAGGTCGCGCCCCACCCGCACACGGGTCTCCAGACGGTGAGCTGGCTGCACGACGGCGAGGTCCTGCACCGCGACAGCACGGGCAGCCTGCAGACGATCCGCCCGCGCGAACTCGGCCTGATGACCTCCGGCCGCGGCATCAGCCACTCCGAGGAGAGCCCCCGAGACCACAGCCGCCTCCTGCACGGAGCCCAGCTGTGGGTGGCGCTCCCCGACGCCCACCGCCACGTCGAGCCGCACTTCCAGCACCACGCGGCCCTTCCGCGCGTGACCGCGTCCGGCGTGGACGCCACGGTCATCCTGGGCACCCTGGACACGGCGGCCTCGCCGGGAACGGCGTACAGCCCGATCGTCGGCGCCGACATCGCCCTCGCGGAGGGCACCGAGGCGAAGCTGCCGCTGGAGCCGGACTTCGAGTACGCGGTCCTGTCGATGTCGGGCGAGGCGCACGTCGACGGCGTCCCGGTCCTGCCCGGCTCGATGCTCTACCTCGGCTGCGGCCGCACGGAACTCCCGCTCCGCGCCACGTCGGACGCCGGCCTGATGCTCCTGGGCGGCGAACCGTTCGAGGAGGAGATCGTGATGTTCTGGAACTGGATCGGCCGCTCGCACGACGACATCGCGCAGGCCCGCGAAGACTGGACGACCGGCACCCGCTTCGGCGAGGTCAAGGGCTACGACGGCCCTCCGATCCCTGCCCCCGAACTGCCCCCCACGCACCTGAAGCCCAGGGGAAGAGTGCGTTGACCTGCTTGTCTGTGGGCGGCGAGGGTCGGGTGCGGCGGTTGCTCCCGGCCCTCCGCTCTTGACTCGGCAGCGGAGGCCGCCGGACGCGGTGCGAGAAGGCGTTCCGGTGTCGGCGGGGCGTCGGGGCTGGTGGCTTTCGCGCCCCCCGTTGTGACTGCGATGCGTGCACGGGTGCGGCTCTCTGATCCTCATCCCTCGAAGAGCACTTCTTCCACCGCGGCCGGCGCCGCTGCCTCCTGCCGTGCGCGCTCGAACTCGAGCTGCCACGCCCGTGCTTCGGCGTAGGCGACGTGCACCATGCTGCCCGGGCACAGCACCAACGCCCGGGGCTCGACCCCGGCTCCATGCTGATCCGCTACGCCCATATCGCGGAGCCCCCCGACGGTCCTGGTCCTGGGAGGTCTCCGTGTGCGCGCCGCTCAGCAGCCGGGCCGAGTTGATCAGGCCCACCATGCTGAAGGCCTGCGGGACGTTGCCGGGGAAGCGGCGCGCGGCCGGGTCGTACTCCTCGCTCAGGAGACCCACGTCGTTGCGCAGGCCGAGGAGCCTTTCGAACAGCTTCTCCGCCTCGCCCGTGCTCCCCGTGCAGTGCAGGGCGTCCACCAGCCAGAACGTGCAGGCGAGGAAGACCCCCTCGCGGCCGGCAAGCCCGTCCACCCGGTCGATGCCCTCGTCGTGCCCCCGGCCGGGGCCGGCCCCTGGCGGTAGCGCATCAGGGATCCGTCCTCGGACAGCTCGCGTCGTACGGCGTCGACGGTGCCGCGGACGCGCGGGTCGCTCCAGGGCAGGAACCCGACGCGGGGCAGCAGAAGGAGAGCCGCGTCGAGCTCCCGGGAGCCGTAGTACTGGGTGAAGGTGTTGCGCCCGGTGTCGAAGCCGCGGGAGCAGACCTCGCGGGGGATCTCGTCGCGTACCGCAGCCCAGCGGTCGACCGGGCCGGGCAGGCCGTGTCGGTACGGTGTGCACGGCTCGGTCGAGGCCGGCCCATGCCATGACCTTGGAGTAGACGAAGTGCCGCCGCGGACCTCGCACCTCCCGGATGCCGCGATCGGGATCCCGCCAGTGCCCCTCCAGGTGGTCGAGCAGCGCCTTCTGCAGCTCCCAGGCGTTTTCATCGACGGCGAGCCCGGTGTTCCTGGCGAAGTGGAGGCAGTCCAGGACCTCGCCGAGAACGTCCAGCTGGAACTGGCCGGCGGCGCCGTTGCCGACGCGTACCGGGGCCGCTCCCCGGTAGCCGCCGAGCCAGTCCAGGTTGAGTTCGGGTATGCGTCGTCCGCCGTCCAGTCCGTAGACGACGCGGAGGTCCGCAGGATCGCCTGCCGCGGCCCGAACGAGCCATTCCCGCCAGGCTCTTGCCTCCTCCAGGTATCCGGTGCCCAGCAGCGCCTGCAGGGTGAACAAGGAGTCGCGGAGCCGGCAGTAGTGGTAGTCCCAGTTGCGCGTTCCCCCGGGGGATTCGGGCAGGGACGTCGTCGCGGCCGCGAGGACGCCGCCGGTGGGGGCGTAGGTGAGCGCCTTCAGCGTGATCAGGGCGCGGCGTACCGCTTCTGGCCACCGACCGTCGTAGTCGCACGTCCCGATCCAGTCCGACCAGAAGTCGCGGGTGCCGTCACCGCCGGGAAGATCGGTGGGGACGGTGTACGCCGACGCGGTCACCCGCTCCACTGCCGGCCCGCCGAGCGGCGGCACCTGACGAGGGTCGCGCGGGGTCACTGCCGTTTCCGGGAACCGCCGTCGTGTCCGTCACCGCCGCGGTGGTGGCCGACGGGCATGAGTTCCTGCACCTTCGCCAGGAAGCCCTGCCGGACCATGGCCGCCCGATCGCTGTCCCCCTTGAGGACGGAGGCGGCGGCCGCCTGTATCTGGTCGAGGGTGGCGTGCGGCGGAATCGGCGGCACGGTGGGGTCCGTGCGGAAGTCGATGAGGAAGGGGAGCTCCGCGGCGAGCGCGTTCCGCCACGCGGCCTCGACCTGCTTGGGCTTCTCCACCCGCGTCCCGTCCAGGCCCAGGCAGCGGGCGATGTCGGCGTACGGCAGGTCGGGGATCGCCTGCGACTCCTCGAACTGGGGGGCGCCCGACATGGCCCGCATCTCCCAGGTGACCTGGTTGAGATCGTGGTTGTTGAGCACGGCCACCACGAAGCGGGGGTCAGACCACTCGGAGCGGTACTTGGCCGCGGTCACCAGCTCCATCATGCCGTTCATCTGCATGGCCCCGTCGCCGACCAGGGCGATGACGGGACGGTCGGGGTGGGCGAACTTGGCGCCGATGGCGTACGGAACCGCCGGGCCCATGGTGGCGAGGGTCCCGGACAGGGAGCCGCGCATGGTGCCGCGCATGCGCAGGTGGCGGGCGTACCAGTTGGCCGCCGACCCCGAGTCCGCGGTGATCATGGCGTTGTCCGGAAGCAGGGGGTCGAGGGCGTGGAAGACGTACTCGGGGTTGACCGGGTCGGCGCCCACCGAGGCCCGCCGCTCCATCACCTCCCACCAGCGGGCGGTGTTCTTCTCCACGGTCTCCCGCCAGTCCCGGCTGCTCTTGCGGTGCAGGCGGGGCAGCAGGCGGCGCAGGGTGTCGCCCGCGTCGCCGACCAGCTGCACCTCGAAGGGGTACCGCAGACCGATCATGTGCGGGTCGATGTCGATCTGCACGGCGCGGGCCTGGTCGAACTCGGGCATGAACTGGGTGTAGGGGAAGCTGGAGCCGATCACGAGCAGGGTGTCGCAGTCCCGCATCAGCTCGTACGACGGCCGGGTGCCGAGCAGCCCGATCGAGCCGGTCACGTAGGGCAGGTCGTCGGGCAGGGCGTCCTTGCCCAGCAGGGCCTTGGCCACACCGGCGCCGAGGACGTCGGCGAGGCGTTCGACCTCGGGCCGCGCGCCTCGTGCGCCCTGCCCGATGAGGACGGCGACCTTCTCGCCCGCGTTGAGCACCTCGGCGGCCCGCTCCAGGTCGGTGTCGGAGGGCACCGGGGCGTAGTCGGCGATGCCCAGGCTGGAGGGCACCATCTTGAAGGCGCGCTCCGGCGGGCTGTAGTCGAGTTCCTGCACGTCCGCCGGGACGATCACCGCCGTCACGGTGCGCCGGGCGTACGCCGTCCGCACGGCCCGGTCGATGGCGTTGGGGAACTGCTCGGGGACGGTCACGGTGACGCAGTAGTCCGAGGCGACGTCCTTGTAGAGGGTGGCGAGGTCCACCTCCTGCTGGTACGAGCCGCCCATGGCGCTGCGGTCGGTCTGCCCCACGAGGGCGACGACGGGGACGTGGTCGAGCTTGGCGTCGTACAGGCCGTTGAGGAGATGGATCGCGCCCGGCCCCGAGGTGGCCGCGCAGACCCCGACCCGGCCCGAGAACTTGGCGTACCCCACCGCCTGGAAGGCGGACATCTCCTCGTGGCGCGACTGGATGAACCGCGGTCGGTCCCCGGCCCGCCCCCAGGCCGCGAGCAGACCGTTGATGCCGTCACCCGGATAGGCGAAGACGTACTCGACGCCTCACTCCCTCAAACACCGGAGAACGTGGTCGGAGACCTTGGTCCCGGTCATGAATGCCACCTCTCTCACTCTCCCGTCGGGCACCCGTGGGGGTGCTCGGCGGCGGCTACCTCGCCGCCCGTTTCACCCGGGCGCGGCTCAACCCGGAGCTCGAGTGGTCCGATGTCTTCGGCCTCGCCGCGCTCGCCGGGATCGGCTTCACCATCGCGCTGCTCTTCAGCGAGCTCGCCTTCCCCGGTTCCGGGACGGCAGAACGCGTCAAGGCCGCGGTCCTGATCGCCTCAGTCACCTCCGCGGCAGTCGCCGGCGTGGTACTGCGACGCCGCAACGCCGTCTACCGGCGCATGTCCCAGGAAGAAGAGGGCGGCGGAGCAGCCGACGAGGACGCGAGCGGATCCGGCAGGGGGAACGGCAACTGACCGAAACCCCTCAGCCGGCCCGCGACTCCGGCCGCCAGGTCGCTCCGGACCCCGGCGATCAGACGGGACCGGGCACGCTCGCCTCGGCCGCGGCGCACACGGGGCAGACGACCCGGCGGGCGGGCAGGTCCGTCGTGGTCTTGCCCAGTCCCGCGGGGCGCAGCAGCTCGTGCGTCTCGACGCGGGCGTGCCCAGTGCACAGGCCCACCCCGCACTCCCGGCAGACCGCGACGGCAACCCGGGGCGGGCCCGATCCGGCGGCGCACTCGTAGCAGTTCATCGCCATCGACTCCTTCGGGTCGGGGTCTGTGCGCCCTGCCTGATCCTGACGGCTGAGCCTCAGTCAGTGGATTCGGGCGGTGCTTCCTCGTCCTTGACCACCACGGCGAAGTCGCCCACTGCGAGGAGACGGCCGCCCTCGACCTCCCCGGCCTCCGTGGTCAGGCCGGCCAACCCGCCGTCGGATTCGTCGAACGTGCACTCGCGGACTTCTCCGAGACGCTGCCCCCGGTCGGTGAACAGGGCCTTTCCCCGGGGGTCGTGGTACCGGCCGTCCGGGTCCGCTTCCGCGAAGGAGTCCGTCGTGCGGGTGACCATGACTGCGTCCGGACCGACGGAGCGCACCGCCTCCCACGGGACGAATTCGTCGCCGCGAGAGGAACGCATCCGCAGGGACTCCACACGGGCCGGAGACGCGGCCAGCACCAGACCGGTCACCGGGCCCAACTGCTCGGCGGTGTCAGAGACCACGACGGGCATGCGCAGGACCTCACCGAACCGCTTCATGACGCCTCCTTCAACGCCTGCTCCAGACCGCGGGCGGCCTCGGGGAAGTCTTCGAGGTTCTCTGCCGTGAACCTGAGCGACATCGCCGGCACCACGACGTTCTCGTCGGTGGCGGCGAGCGGAAGGGGCACGGGCAGCAGGGCGGTGGTCCAGCCGGCTTCCCGGTGGCCCAGTTTCACCTCGTACCCCACCGACCGGGCGACATCGTCACCCACGTCGAGGACCACATCGGTGACCTTGCCCATGTGCTCGCCCTCGGAGGTGAGGACGGCAGCGCCGCCCACACCGGCGCCCGGTGCCTCGGCCTGTTCCGTCTCGTCCGGTCCGACCACGGCCGACCGGTCGGCGACCATGACGGCGTCCGAGCCGAGGGCGTGGACGTTCGCCCAGGGCAGCACCTCGTGGCGCGGGCCCGCGAGCAGACCGCGGCCACTGAGCGTGAACATCGTCACCCGGCCGTCGCCCGCGTCCAGAACCACGTCCTTGACCTGGGCGATCGCATCTCCCTCCAACGTGACCACCGGCAGTCCGACGACATCGCCGATGCGAATGAGAAACGTCATCACGGTTCACCCCTGCCATGCGTGGGCGGATGCTCGACCACAGCCCCGCCCCTTCGCCGGCGCGCCTGCGTCACCAGGGCCGAAATGGCGATCACCGCGAGGACGACGACCACCACGATCAGCCAGAGCCACCATTCCATGATCCGGCCCTCCTGTCTCGATCGAGCCTCCGAGCCCTTCTTGACAGCGCCTGCCCGCGCGCGTGCGCCTCACACACGGCCGGCCCTCAGACGGCCCGCTTCCGCCACCGGGAAGAGGCAAGCCACGACGTCACCCGGCTGACGTCGGAGCTGGTGACCACGCCGACGACCGCGCCGCCCGCCAGGACGACAGCACGGTGGGCCGGGCTGCTCTCCAGCACGGGCAGGACGCCGGTCAGCGGATCACCGGGGTGCGGGGTGGGGACCTCCTCGATCGGGATCATCACGTCGGCCACTCGCGTCGTGCCGTGCCTTTCCTCCGGTACGCGGGCGGCGGCGTTGACGCTCACCAGGCCGACCGGACGGCTGTCGGCGTCGACCACGGGGAACGCGGAGTGGCGGAAGCGGTACTGCGGCGCGGCGAGGAACCGGCCGACGGCGAGCGAGGCGGGCACGGTCACCGGGTCGCGCCCCATGGCCTCTCCGACGGTGACCCCGCTCAGCAGTTCCTCCAGCTTGGCCTGGCCGCCTTCCGCTGTCGCCACGGCGACGAGGAACCAGCCGACGAGCACGATCCATATTCCGCTGAGCGGCACTCCGCGCAGGACCAGGAGCAGCCCGACGGCGACCAGTGCCCAGCCCAGCAGCCGGCTGGCGCCCGTTGCCACGGCGGTGGCCCGCAGCCGGTCCCCGGTCCGGCGCCAGACCACTGCCCGGAGAAGTCGTCCGCCGTCGAGCGGCGCGGCGGGCAGGGCGTTGAAGACGGCCAGGAGCACGTTGATGCCGCCCAGCCAGGCCAGGGCCTCGACGGCGAGCCCCGCGCCGAGGACGGCCGCGGCTGCGCCGGCCAGGAGGCCGAACAGCAGACCCAGCAGCAGGCTGACCAGTGGGCCGACACCCGCGATGCGCGCCTCCGCGCCGGGCGTGGGGGGCTCACCCCCGAGCCGGGCCATGCCTCCCAGGAGCCACAGCGTGATGTCCCCGACGGCGACGCCGTTGCGGCGGGCCACGACCGCGTGGCTGAGTTCGTGGGCAAGCAGGGACAGCAGCAGGAACGCCGCGGCGACCAGGGTGGTGACCGCGTACTGCCAGCCCGGGCGGTCCGGATGGGCAGCGGGAAGCCGGCCGGAGAGAACCAGTGCGATCACCACGACGATGACCAGGGCGCTCCAGTGCACGCCCACCCGCACGCCGGCGATCGTGCCCAGGGAGAACGTCGGCTTCACGGCAGTCACCTCCATCCCCCTCTCTGGCGGATGTCCACGATCTCCCCTCCCATGCGGCCGCCTCGGGGAACGTCAGGAGGACGGGTGTTCCTTCGGAGGCTTCGGGCCCGGTGGCGGGCCCGCGTGAGCGAAGCGGCCGTGCACGGGTTCGGGGCCGCGGATGCCCGCCTGCCCCTGGCCGGCGTCGCACGGCGGCTCCTGTGCAAGGCGTTCCCCGACCACTGGTCGTTCCTGCTCGGCGAGATCGCCCTGTACACGTTCGCGGTGCTGGTCCTGACCGGGGTCTACCTCACCCTGTTCTTCGATCCGACCACGGGCAGGACCCCGTACACCGGCAGCTACCCGCTGCTGCGGGGACAGCTGGTGAGCCGGGCCTACGCCTCGACCATGGCCCTGAGTTTCGACGTGCGGGGCGGACTGCTGATCCGGCAGATCCACCACTGGGCCGCGCTGGTCTTCGTCGCCGCCGTTGCGGTGCACCTGCTGCGGGTGTTCTTCACGGGCGCCTTCCGCAAGCCGCGGGAGGCGAACTGGATGGTCGGGGTGTCGCTGTTCCTCCTGGCACTGCTGTGGAGGGCTTCGCCGGCTACCCGTTGCCGGACGACCTGCTGTCCGGCACCGGTCTGCGGACGGCCATGACCATCCTGGGGTCGGTTCCGTTCGCCGGCACGTACCTGGAGATGGCAGCGCTCGGCGGGGAGTACCCGGGCGAATCGCTGCTGCCGCGCCTGTACGCGATGCACATCCTGCTGGTTCCCGGACTGATGGCCGCCCTGATCACGATGCACCTGATGCTTGTCACGTACCTGAAGCACACGCAGTGGGCCGGCCCCGGCAGAACGGGTCGCAACGCGGTGGGCCGACCGATGTTCCTCAATTCGCGGCCAAGTCGGCGGGCTTCTTCCTGCTGGTCTTCGGCCTCCTGGCACTCCTCGGCGGAACAGCTCAGATCAATCCCGTCTGGACGTACGGAGGCCGTGATCATGTACAGGTAGCCGATGACCTTGTGGTCCGCCGTCGTGAGCAGTCCGAGGAGCCGCACGCCGGACCGGACACGTGTCCCGACCGGCCCCGCCGGCTCCCTGCTCTTCTGCCGGTCGGCCGGCAAGCTCTGTCGCGTCATCCGCTGCCCATCCCGCGCACGGTTCCGATACGTCTCGATCGCGATCCTTCCGCCCGCCGCCGGGCGTGGAGCCTCCGACGGGCGGGTGCGCACCGGAATTCACCGGTTCACCGACCGGTGAACAGTCGCCGGGGGGCCGGGGGGGCGCCGTTTTCGGGCTCTCCGCCCGCGCACGTATCCTTCCGGCTTTCCCGGGTAGGCGTTGGCGAGGGAAGTCCTCCCTGCCGGAGCGGGGGCCGACGGAAGCGGTCGCACCGGACGGCCGCCACCACTCCGGACCGAGTCGACACGGGCTCCGTACCGGGCGGCGCAGACCGGCACCGCAGGCAGCCGTCACGCAGCCGGCCCCGCAAACGACGGCCGGGCCGGCGGCAGACAGGCCGAGCCGCCTGGCTCCACAGGAGCGCATGATGAATCGATCCCACCCCTCCGGACGCCCCGTACCCCGCTCCCGGTCCGGCATCATCGGGCGCCACTTCGAACGGACCGGAACGGAACCGGCCACCGCCCAGAGCGCCGTGGGCCTCCGCATCATCCTGGTGGCCGCGGCCTTGGCTCTCTTCGCCCTGGCTGCAGCCGCCCTCGGCCTGTGGGCCGGCAGCGCCTCACCCGAGGCGAGCCCCGGTCAGACGGAGCTGACGGGGATGGCCATTGCCTGCGGCGTCCTGTGCCTGATCGCCGCCCTGAACCTCGTGTTCCTCCTCCGCAGGCGCGCGAGGGAACGCCCTCCGAGACATGGCAGATCCTGACGGGGCAGCCGCCCAGCCCGGCCCGCCGGCACGATCGACCACTGCGCTCACGGCCTGCGCGGACGGACCGCGGCACGTGGTGGGAGCCGGCAGGGCGCGGACATTCCGCGCCCTGCCGGCTCCCGGTCCGTGCGACGTGGAACCTCAGCCCTCGACCAGTGCCTTGAGGGCGGTGTTGAGTTCGAGGACGTTGACGCGGGGTTCGCCCATGAAGCCGAGGGTCCGGCCGATGGTGTGGTCGGCGACGAGCTTCTCGACCTGCTTGACGTCGAGGTTGTTCTGCTCGGCGACCCGGTGGACCTGGAGCTTGGCGTACTCCGGCGAGATGTGCGGGTCCAGGCCCGAGCCTGAGGAGGTGACCGCGTCTGCCGGCACGTCCTCGGGCCTGACCTTGTAGGTGGAGGTCGAGTTGTCGGCGACGACCGCGTCCTCGGCGGCGATGACCTGTGCGCAGAGGGTGCCCTCCTCGGAGTCCCTGGTGCACCGGCCGTTCACGGCGCCGTTGTCGGCGGAACGGTTGGTGGCACCGGACAGGAGCAGGGAGTACTGCGTGTTGGCGCTGTTGGTGCCCAAGCCGTTGGACGGGCGGGGCTGGAACCACTTCAGGTCGGGCCTCGCGGCCTCTTCGGCGTCGTTCGGGTCCTTCTTCGGCAGGTTGTAGGTCTGTCCGATGAGGGAGGAGCCGACGACCCGGCCGCTCTTGTCCTTGATCTCGGAGCCGTTGGCCTTGTCGTTGAACAGAGCCTGGGCGATACCGGTGACGGCGAGCGGGTAGATGACGCCGCAGATCACGGTCAGGACGAGCAGGGCGCGCAGGCCGGCTCCGATCAACCGTGCCGTGTTGCCTACAGAGTTGTTCATCGCAGATCAGCCGATTCCGGGGATGAGGGAGATGAGGAGGTCGATGAGCTTGATGCCGATGAACGGGGCGATCAGGCCGCCGAGTCCGTAGAGGCCGAGGTTGCGGCGGAGCATCTTGTCGGCGCTGGTCGGCTTGTACTGCACGCCCTTGAGGGCGAGCGGCACCAGCGCGATGATGACCAGTGCGTTGAAGATGACCGCGGACAGGATCGCGGACTCGGGGGAGGCCAGGCCCATGACGTTGAGCTTGTCGAGGCCGGGGTAGACCACGGCGAACATGGCCGGGATGATCGCGAAGTACTTGGCGACGTCGTTGGCGATGGAGAAGGTGGTCAGCGCACCGCGCGTGATGAGCAGCTGCTTCCCGATCTCGACGATCTCGATGAGCTTGGTGGGGTTGGAGTCCAGGTCGACCATGTTCCCGGCCTCCTTGGCGGCCGAGGTGCCGGTGTTCATGGCCACGCCGACGTCGGCCTGCGCGAGGGCGGGCGCGTCGTTGGTGCCGTCGCCGGTCATGGCGACGAGCTTGCCGCCGGCCTGTTCCCGCTTGATGAGGGCCATCTTGTCCTCGGGGGTGGCCTCGGCGAGGAAGTCGTCGACGCCGGCCTCTTCGGCGATGGCCTTGGCCGTCAGCGGGTTGTCACCCGTGATCATGACGGTCTTGATGCCCATGCGGCGCAGCTCGTCGAACCGCTCGCGCATGCCCTCCTTGACCACGTCCTTGAGGTGGATCACCCCCAGGACGCGGGCGCCCTTCTCGTCCCGGACGGCGACCAGCAGCGGGGTGCCGCCGGCCTCGGAGATGCGGGTGGCGAGGAGATCGGCGTCGTCGGAAACCTGGCCGCCCTGCTCCTTGACCCAGGTGATGACGGAGCCGGCCGCGCCCTTGCGGGTCTTCCGGCCGTCGACGTCCACGCCCGACATACGGGTCTGGGCGGTGAAGGCGATCCACTCGGCGTGGGCGAGTTCGCCCTGGTGGCGTTCGCGCAGTCCGTACTTCTCCTTGGCCAGGACGACGATGGAACGCCCCTCGGGGGTCTCGTCGGCCAGGGAGGACAGCTGGGCGGCATCTGCGAGCTCGGCCGCGGTGGTGCCCTTGACCGGCACGAACTCGGAAGCCTGCCGGTTGCCGAGGGTGATGGTGCCGGTCTTGTCGAGCAGCAGCGTCGAGACGTCGCCCGCGGCTTCCACCGCGCGGCCGGACATGGCCAGGACGTTGCGCTGGACGAGGCGGTCCATGCCGGCGATGCCGATGGCCGACAGCAGCGCGCCGATGGTGGTCGGGATGAGGCAGACCAGCAGGGCCGTCAGCACGATCATCGACTGCTCGGCGCCCGCGTAGATCGCGAACGGTTGGAGCGTGACGACCGCGAGCAGGAAGACGATCGTGAGGGACGCGAGAAGGATGTTCAGCGCGATCTCGTTCGGTGTCTTCTGCCGGGCCGCGCCCTCGACGAGGGAGATCATGCGGTCGATGAACGTCTCGCCCGGCTTGGTCGTGATCTTGATGACGATGCGGTCGGAGAGGACCTTCGTACCGCCGGTGACGGCCGAGCGGTCGCCGCCGGACTCGCGGATGACGGGTGCGGACTCGCCGGTGATCGCCGACTCGTCCACGGAGGCGACACCCTCGACGACGTCGCCGTCGCCGGGGATGGTGTCGCCGGCTTCGCAGACCACCAGGTCACCGATCTTCAGCTCGGTGCCCGGTACGGACTCCTCGCCGCCGTCTGTGGTCAGGCGGCGGGCGACGGAGTCGGTCTTGGCCTTGCGCAGGGTGTCGGCCTGGGCCTTGCCGCGGCCCTCGGCCACCGCCTCGGCCAGGTTCGCGAAGATCGTGGTCAGCCACAGCCAGGCGGTGATGGCCCAGCCGAACCAGTCCGTCGGGTCCTTGAGGGCCAGGACGGTGGTGACCACCGAGCCGATCAGGACGACGAACATCACCGGGGACTTGATCATGACGCGGGGGTCGAGCTTGCGGATCGCGTCGGGGAAGGACTTGACCAGCTGCTGGGGGTCGAACAGGCCCCCGCCGACACGGCCGGCGGGCGGCTTGTGGCCGGTGGGCAGGTCCTCGTGCGGGGCACGGGTCGGGGTGGCGGTGCTCATGATGCGAGCCCTTCGGCGAGCGGTCCCAGCGCGAGGGCGGGGAAGTAGGTCAGTCCGGTGACGATGAGGATGGTGCCGACGAGCAGGCCCGTGTAGAGGGGCTTGTCGGTGCGCAGGGTGCCCGCGGTCTCGGGGACGGGCTTCTGCTCGGCGAGCGAGCCGGCCAGGGCCAGGACGAACACCATGGGCAGGAAGCGGCCCAGCAGCATCGCGATGCCGATGGTCGAGTTGAACCACTGCGTGTCGGCGTTCAGGCCCGCGAAGGCGGAGCCGTTGTTGTTGGCGCCGGAGGTGTAGGCGTAGAGGATCTCGGAGAAGCCGTGCGCGCCGGAGTTCGTCATCGAGCCGGCCGGGGTGTCCAGTGCCATCGCGGCGGCGGTGAAGCCGAGGACCAGGGCGGGGGTGACGAGGATGTAGCAGGCGGCGAACTTGATCTCGCGGGTGCCGATCTTCTTGCCCAGGTACTCGGGCGTGCGGCCGACCATCAGGCCGGCGATGAACACCGCGATGATCGCCATGATCAGCATGCCGTAGAGGCCGGAGCCGACACCGCCGGGCGCGATCTCGCCCAGCTGCATGCCCAGCAGCTGGATACCGCCGCCGAAGCCGGTGAAGGAGGAGTGGAAGGAGTTGACCGCGCCGGTCGAGGTCAGCGTGGTGGACACGGAGAAGATGGCCGAGGCGCCGATCCCGAACCGGGTCTCCTTGCCCTCCATCGCGCCGCCCGCGGTCTCGAAGGCCGGGCCGTTGCCGGCGAACTCGGTCCACATCATCAGGGCGACGAAGCCGACCCAGATGACGGCCATGGTCGCCAGGATCGCGTAGCCCTGCTTGACCGAGCCGACCATGCGGCCGAAGGTGCGGGTCAGCGAGAAGGGGATGACGAGGATCAGGAAGATCTCGAAGAGGTTGGAGAACGGGCTGGGGTTCTCGAACGGGTGGGCTGAGTTGGCGTTGAAGTACCCGCCGCCGTTCGTGCCCAGCTCCTTGATCACCTCCTGCGAGGCGACGGCGCCGCCGTTCCACTGCTGCGTACCGCCCGTGAACTGGCCGACCTCGTGGATGCCGGCGAAGTTCTGGATCGCGCCGCACGCGACGAGGATGATCGCGCCGACGACGGCAAGGGGAAGCAGGATGCGGACGGTGCCGCGGACCAGATCGGCCCAGAAGTTGCCCAGCTCACCGGTACGGGAGCGCGCGAAGCCCCGCACCAAGGCGACCGCGACGGCCATGCCGACGGCGGCCGAGACGAAGTTCTGCACCGCCAGGCCGCCGGTCTGCACGACGTGGCCCATGGCCTGCTCGCCCGCGTACGACTGCCAGTTGGTGTTCGCCGTGAAGGATGCGGCGGTGTTGAAGGCCTGGTCGGGGTCGATCGCGGAGAAGCCGAGCGAGCCGGGCAGGATGCCCTGGGCGCGCTGGAGGGCATAGAGGAAGAGCACGCTGACCGCGGAGAAGGCGAGGACGCCGCGCAGGTAGGCGGGCCAGCGCATCTCGGCGCTCGGGTTGGCGCCGATCGCCTTGTAGATCCACTTCTCCGGGCGGTAGTGCTTCTCCGAGGAGTAGACCCTGGCCATGTGGTCGCCGAGGGGGCGGTAGGCCAGCGCAAGTGCGGCGATCAGTGCGAGGAGCTGGAGCACACCAGCGAGAACGGGACTCATCGGTGGCTAGAACCTCTCCGGCTTGACGAGGGCGAGGACGAGGTATCCGAGCAGGGAGACGGCCACGGCGAGGCCGACGATGTTTTCGACGGTCACAGCTTGGTCACCCCCCGGGCGATGAGTGCCACCAGCGCGAACACCGCGACCGTGGTGACGACGAAGGCCAGATCGGCCACCGTGAGCTCCTGGATGAAGAGGGAAGAAATGAATCGGCCATATGGCCGATGACGAGATAACCGTGTCTTCATCCCGGCGTTAAGACGCCTTGACGGGGTCCATACGGGCGCGTGAGAACTCTTGACGCCACCTTGACGGGAGGCGCCGGAACGGGCCCCGTCAACCCTGGTGGGACAGGCCGGCCAGGCACCAATCCGTCTTGCCAAGTACCGGTAGTCAGCGTGCGAGCGGGGCGTGTACGGCCAGGAGGGCGGCTGGCTGCTGCCGGCGCCGGAGCCGGACGAGCGGATGCGCCGCCTGGGCACGCTCCCGCTGATGCACCAGCCTGGAGAGCGGTGGCGGTACAACGTGGGCGACGACGTGCTCGGGGTGCTGGCGGCCAGGGTCACCGGCCGGTCCTTCGAGGAATTCCTGCGCGTACGCGTCTTCGAGCCGCTGGGGATGAAGGACACCGGCTTCCACGTGCCCGCCGACAAGATCGACCGGCTGCCGCCCCTCTACGCTCCCGATCCGCAGACCGGCGAGTTCACCGTGACCGACCGCCTCCCCGCCGCGCAGCCGGCGGACCGGGAGCAGCGCGCCCGCGACCTCGTCCACCTGTCACACGGCCAGGGGCAGCACGGCGGCTGAGGCTTCGGGATGGCGGTGCGCACGTATCGCGGCGACTACGCGCCCATCGGCCAGTTCGGCTGGGATGGCGGAGCGGGCACCACCGCGTACGCCGATCCGGCCAACGGCCTCGTCGGCATCCTCCTCACCCAGAGAGGCCGTCCGCGTGGCCGAGCCGGACCTCAGCCGCCGCCCGCACGTACACCCCGGTCGACGGGCGGCGTATGAAAGCCGTCAGGAATTCCGCCGGACGGTCGCCTCGGCGACCGTTCAGCGGGATTCTGGCTCTTGTGACCCCTCGCTCGCGCCCGGACCTCGGCATCCGCCGGGCCGTACTCGCCCTCGGGACGGTCGGCCTGACCGTCATCGCCACCGGAGCCGTCTTCGAAGCCCTGTGGCTGCTCGGGATCGGGGTCTGGAGCGTCATCGCCGCGATGGTGATCGAACTCGTCTACCAGCCGTAGCCGGGCAGTCCACCGCAGGGAGCCCGGCAGGATCGGCGGGCCTGCCTCACCCTCCGAGGTCCCGCAGGCGGAGGTCCTCCAGGGTCTCGCGCCGGACCAGGAGCCGGGCGGTGCCCTGGTCGACCGCGACCACCGGCGGCCGGCCCACCATGTTGTAGCCGGACGCCATGGAGAGGTGGTACGCACCCGCCACCGGCACGGCGATCAGGTCGCCGGGCCGGACGTCGCCCGGCAGTTCCACCCCGGCCGCGAGCACGTCCCCGGCCTCGCAGTGCCGGCCGACGACCGTGGCCGTACGGGCTGAGGCCGTGGAGGCGCGGCCGATCAGCCGGGGTGCGTAGCGGACCCCGTACAGGGCGGGCCGGGGGTTGTCGCTCATCCCGCCGTCGACGGCAGCGAACAGCGTGTCCCCGGTGTGCTTGACGGCCAGCACCCGGTACACGGCCACCCCGGCCGGCCCCACGACGGCCCGGCCCGGCTCGACGGCCAGCCGGGGGACCGGCAACCCGGCTGCCGCACAGGCCTCGACCAGCTCGCCGCGCAGCTTGCGGGCGAGCGCGGTGATGTCCAGGGCCGCTTCGCCCGGCCGGTAGGCGATGCCGTGGCCGCCGCCCAGGTCGAGCTCGGGCAGCACGCGGCCGTGCGCGTCGCGGATACGGGCCATCAGCCCGACCATGCGGCGCAGGGCGGTGACGTAGGGTTTGACCTCGGTGATCTGGGAGCCGATGTGGCAGTGCAGTCCGGTCAGCTCCAGCCGGCGCTGGGCCAGCACCCGCGTCACGGCGTGCAGTGCGGACCCGTCGCTGAGGGAGAGCCCGAACTTCTGCCCGTCGGTGCCCGTGCGGATCTTGTGATGGCCGCCTGCGGTGACGCCGGGCACCACCCGCACCATCACCTTCTGGCGCCCGTCCGGGCCGACGGCGGCGGCGATGCGGGCGATCTCCGAAGGGCTGTCGATCACGATCCGGCCGACCCCCAGGCGCAGCGCCGCGTCGAGGTCGCGCGGCGACTTGGCGTTGCCGTGCAGCACGATCCGATCAGGCGGGAACCCCGCCACGACGGCCAGTTCGAGCTCCCCGGCCGAGCACACGTCCAGGCCCAAGCCCTCCTCCTGCACCCAGCGCGCCATCGCCCGGGAGAGGAAGGCCTTGGCCGCGTAGAGGATTTCCGCCTCGGGGAACGCGGCCCGGTACGTACGGCAGCGCTCGCGGACCTCGCCCTCGTCGAGGACGTAGACGGGAGTGGCGAACCGCTCCGCCACCTCCGCGAGGTCGACGCCGGCGACGGCCAGGCCGCCGTGTGCGAGCCGGGTCGTGGAAGCCGGCCAGACGGAGAGGCCGTCCGTACCCGGTGCCGAGGCCGGAATGACAGCGGCAGTCATCGCGCGGTTTCCCTTCTCACGCGGCCGAGGGCGAAGAGGCTCGCCATGGCTTCGGGGCGGGCGCGGGGGAACCGCTGGTGAGGGACGTGGTGACCGCGGGTGCGGTGAACGTCGGGTCCACGGTCAGCAGGTCGACTCCGAGCGGCCGGGACATCGCCCGGAGCGCCGGCTCGGAGATCCTGATCCACGGGTGCTCCGCACCGAGCGTGGCCGTCAGCCGGCCGGGGTCTGTGAACCCGACCGCGGTCCGCGCACCCAGCGGGGTGCGGAACAGCCGGACCACCGCCCCGGCAGTTCCCGGCCGGACGGGCACGTAGAGGAGTCCGGCCGGGACGCGTTCCTCGGGCTCGGGGTCGTCGTCGTACGGGAACAGGCACATGGGGCCCTCCTGGGGGAGCCGTGAACGGAGAAGGAGAACGGAGAAGGACGGTGCCCCGGGTGCGGGGAGGCAGTCCGGGGCGGCCACTCGAAAGCTATCCCCGCCCCGTGTCCCTGTGGTCTGCCCCTGACGGAACCCTGACGGTGCAGGCCGGAGTCCATACGGAGTGCTGACGGCCGGGGACGCGAGGCGCCGGCAACGCGTCGGAACCGCGCCCGAGCCGAAGGCGGTCGTCGTTGCCGGTTCGCCTGGCGCCGATGGTTCCCTGCCCGCACACGGCCCCGTGCCCTGGGCCGCCCCGCGTCAGGTACGGAGGTCCCGCAGCCGGTAGCCGACGGCGCCGACGGCTGCTGCCAGCGCGGCCGCGGCCGTCATCACGGCGGCCGCGGGCCAGTTGACCGCGGTGGCGGGGACGGCGGCAAGGTGCGCGAAGGGGGAGAGCCGGCTGACCCAGTCCGGCAGCCCGGACTCCTCGGCGACGACCTTCAGCAGGAACCCTCCCACGGCCGGGAGGGATCCGACGGCGGTGACCACGCGCGGCGCCCAGCCGAGGGCGAGTACAGCGCAGCCCAGGCAGAGGAGCGCGATCGGCAGTACGTTCCAGGCTCCGGACAGTGCGGAGAGCAGTCCGAGGGGAGCGCCTACAGCGGCAGTCCCGGCCCAGGCGGCGATGCCGGCGGTGGTGGTGAGCACGAGGGCGCCGCCCAGGGTCGCGGCCGCCTCGCTGGTGAGCAGGGTCGCCCGGGCGAGGGGCTGGGCGTACAGGAGGGTGAGCCGTCCGCCGGCTTCGTCGGCGGCGAGGGCGGCGATCCGTACCGCGGCGAACACGCCCGCCGGCACGGCCAGCAGGGCGAACAGCGTCGCGGTGTACCCCTCAATGGTGGCAAGCCCGGTGAAGCCTGCCTGCGAGGCGAGTTCGGCGAACCTCGGATTGTCGGACAGGAAGTCCGTCATGGACACGGCCAGCAGGCCGATGAGGAGGTAGTACGCCCCGACACCGGTCGTCCAGGCGGCCAGAGGCCGCACCAGGCGCCGTACCGCGAACGCGTGGACCGAGCCGAGCAGCCCCGTGCGCGGAGCTCGGCCGGAGGAGGAGCGCAGGTATCCGCCGCGGATGTCACGCCCTCCGGCAACGGCCACGGCCCCGGCAGCACATGCCACGCAGGCGGCCAGCAGGACCAGCAGGGGCAGGACCCGGTTCCCGTCGTACGGTCGGGTCAGGGCCATCAGTCCGAACGGCGACAGCCAGCGCAGCCACCCCAGGGCGGCGAGGCCGTCCCCGACCATCCGCAGCAGCATGGTGGTCCCGAGCAGCGCCACCGCCGCGCCGCTGGCCGACGCCCGTGTCGAGAACACCTGGGCGGCCAGTGCGCCCACCGCGCTGAAGAACACCCCGCACAACGCCAGCCCGGCGCTGTGCACGGCAGCGCCGCCCACAGCGGCCCCCGCCGCGACCAGGCCTGTGAAAGCGGCCGAGCCGGCGGCGAGCGACGCCGCCACCAGGACGGCGACATGCCGTGCCACCACGGTCCTGACCGGAAGCCGCCCGGCCAGCAGGACGTCCCACCGGCCGGCATCCTCCTCACCCCGGGTGATCCGCGTCGCCGCGAGCAGCCCCCACACGGCCAGCACCACCGCGAGTGCCGTCCCCGTGCGCCATACGGCGAACCCGCCCGCCTCGTCCAGGGCGACCGGTTCCCCGAACAGGGTGCGGATCGCCGGGTTCCCTGCCAGCGCTCCCAACGCCGCGGCATCCGCCGGGTCCTTGACTGTGCTCGCGTAGGCAGCCACCGCCACTGCCGACATCCCGGCCACCACGCCCGTCACCACGAGCGCGCCGCGCCAGGTCTGGCGCAGGGCAAGAGCCGTCACCGCCCGCCCCGCGGCAGCACCGCTGGGGGCAGGCCCGGCAGGCGGGTTGACGGGCCTCACGCCTCCTCCCCGCCGTAGTAGCCGAGGAAGATCTCCTCCAGCGAGGGTTCCCGCACCGTGAGGCTGAGCACGTCCGCCGCGGCCAGTGCCTGCAGGGCAGCCCGAGGCGGCCCGGTGAGGGTGAACCGCACCGAGGCAGCGCCGGTGGCCTCGACCGCTTCCACCCCGGGAATCCGGCTCAGGTCCGGGGACGGCCCGTCGAAGCACACCGTCACCTCCGTGCGGTGCAGCCGCCGCAGCTCCGTCACGGCGGCGACGTCGACGAGCCGCCCGGCGCGCAGGATCGCCACCTTGTCGCAGACGGCCTCGACCTCGGCGAGCTGGTGGGAACTGAGGAACACCGTCTGGCCGTTGTCCCGGGCCTCGCGGACCGCCCGACGGAACTCGCGCTCCATCAGCGGATCCAGGCCGCTGGTCGGTTCGTCCAGCACCAGCAGAGGTGCCCGGGTGGCGAACGCGGCGACCAGCGCCACCTTCTGCCGATTGCCCGTCGAGTAGGCGCGGCCCGGCTTCGACAGGTCGAGAGCGAACCGCTCGACCAGCTCGTCCCGGTAGGCCCGGTCGCTGCCGGGCCCCGTGCGCGCCAGCAGCTCCAGGATCTCGGCCCCGGTGAGCCGAGGCCACAACGCCACGTCAGCCGGCACGTACGCGAGGCGCCGGTGGGTCACGGCAACGTCACCCGCGTCAGCGCCGAAGATCCAGGCCTGGCCTGCGGTGGGGCGGGCAAGGCCCAGCAGCAGGCGGATGGTGGTGGACTTGCCCGCACCGTTGGGGCCGAGGAAGCCGAACACCTCGCCGGCCGGAACGCTCAAGTCCAGCCCGTCCAGTGCCAGGACGCGGCCGTACCGCTTGGTGAGGGAACGGGTGCGGCAGGCGTACGAGACCATGCCGGCCTCCTGAGTCTGTATGGCGGGCACACGGCCCCTGACCGCCGACCAGACTTCCCGGCACACCGCTCGTGAATGTACCCGCCCCTTTCTGCACCGGACAAGAAGCGCGGAGCAGGGCTGCGGAGAATCCTGCCCGAAGCGGCGGGCCGGTCCGCGTCGTGCCGGGCGTCCCGCACCGCGACCGATCAGTCGAGGACCGCGGTGGCCTCGATCTCGACCAGATGCTCGGGCACGTCCAGCGCTGCCACGCCGATCAGCGTGGCAGGCGGCGCAGGAGCGACCCCCAGCTTCGCGGCCGCCCGGGAGATACCGTCCAGGAGCAGCGGCATCTTCTCGGGTGTCCAGTCGACGACGTAGACGGTGAGCCGCGCGACGTCGCCGAAGGAACCTCCGGCCGTGGCCAGCGCCGTACCGACGTTGAGGTAGCACTGTTCGACCTGGGCGGCCAGGTCGCCCTCGCCGACCGTGGATCCGTCGGAGTCCCAGGCGACCTGTCCCGCGACGAAGACCGTCCTCGTGCCGGTGGCGATCGCCACCTGCCGGTAGACGTCGATCTTGGGCAGTCCGTCCGGGTCCACCAGGGTGATGGTCATGGCTGCGCAGCTCCTTGCACTCTCTTGTGGTTACTCGGGAACCGTAAGAGAGTGAAGGCTGACGTGGAAGAACGCACTTTTTGGTGACTGGGGAACCTCATGGTGAGCAAGCAGGTCAAGGGCTCGGGCAAGGACGACGCGGATGTGACGCGGGCGGATTCGCTCGCGCGGGAGATCTTCTCGGACATCGCCAACAAGTGGGCGCTGCTCATCATCGAAGCGGTCGGCGACCGCACGCTGCGCTTCACCGAACTGCGGCGCGAGATCGAGGGCATCAGCCACAAGATGCTCACGCAGAACCTGCGCCTGCTGGAGCGCAACGGCCTGGTCGAGCGCACGGTGCATCCCACGGTGCCGCCACGCGTCGAGTACACGCTGACGGAGCCGGGGCAGGCACTGCGCGCCACGGTCGACGCCATGTGCGACTGGACCCACCGCCACCTGGGTGCCATCGAATCGGCCCGCCACCGCTTTGACTCAGCCTGACCCGCCGTACGCGCCACGGGGCCGCGGATGCCGGCCGCCGCCAACCGCCCGGTACCGCTGTGCCGCTGTCCGTAATGCGGGCGTAATGGTGTGCGGGGCCGGCATCGCGTTGAATGCGGTGAGAACGCACATCGCCCCACCGGGCGCTGAAGAGGGAGTCGTGGATGAAGCTGGGGCGTGGGCGGCGCGGGCTGCTGGGGATCGGCGCGCTCGTGGTGACGGCCGTGCTGGGGGTGGGCTTGTACCTGTTCCAGCCGTGGAAGCTGTGGCAGGACGAGACGGTGCAGGAGTCGCTGCCCGCAGCCGCACCCGCACCGGCATCACCGGACACGGTGCCGTCGGCTCCGGCGTCGGGGAGCCCCTCGCCGGCCGCCGTGCCGCAGACGCTGACCCAGGGCTCCTTCATCAGCCACGAGCACGACACCAAGGGGACGGCGAAGGTCGTCCGGCTGGCAGACGGCTCCCACGTGCTGCGGCTGGAGGGTCTGGACACGAGCAACGGGCCGGACCTGCGGGTGTGGCTCACCGACGCCCCGGTGAAGGAGGGCGTCGCGGGCTGGCGGGTGTTCGACGACGGCAAGTACGTCAGTCTGGGCAAGCTCAAGGGGAACAAGGGCGACCAGAACTACGCCATCCCGGCGGACGTGAACCTGGCGGACTACTCCAGCGTCGCGATCTGGTGCGACCGTTTCGACGTGTCCTTCGGGGCGGCGGAACTCGCCAAGGCGTAGCGGGCGACCGCCCCGTCCTGCGGCCGTCAGGCGAGGGGCAGCGTCACCTCGAAGCGGCAGCCTCCCGGGACGTTGTGCACCTCGGCCCGCCCGGCGTGGGCCTCGACGATGCCGCGCACGATCGCCAGCCCGAGCCCGGCGCCGGACGGCGGCGTACGGGCGGGGCTGCCCCGCCAGCCCGTGTCGAACACCCGCGGCAGGTCCTCGTCCGGGATGCCGCCGCAGCCGTCGGTGACGGACAGCACGGCGGCGTCCGCACGCCGGCCGACCGCGACGGCGACGGTGCCGTCGGCCGGCGTGTGCCGGATGGCGTTGACCAGCAGGTTGGCCAGCACTCTGGTCATCTCCTTGCCGTCCACGTCCACAGGCGCGTGCGTGATGTCCTCGCCGAGCAGTCGCACGCCGCGCTCACGGGCGAGGGGATCGACGCCCAGCAGGGCGTCGGCCGCGAGGTCGCGCAGCGAGATCCGGCTGGGAGCCAGTTCCATCGCGCCCGCATGGATGCGGGACAGCTCGAACAGGTCGCCGACCATGGTGTCGAGGCGTTCCACCTCGGTGCGGATCTGCCGGTGGTAGCGCGCCGGCTCCGTGGCGACACCGTCCTCCAGGGCTTCGGCCATGGCCCGTAGCCCGGCGAGCGGGGTGCGCAGGTCGTGCGAGATCCAGGCGACGAGCTCGCGGCGTGAGGCCTCCAGGGAGCGTTCCCGCTCCCGCGAGGCGGCCAGCCGCGCGCTGGTGGACGCGAGTTCCCGGGCGAGTTCGGCGAGTTCCGCGGTCGCCGGGGCGGGCGGGGCGGCGAAACTGCCGTCCTCCCCGAAGTCCCGGGCGGCGTGCGCCAGGTCGCGGCTGCGGGCGACCACCCAGCGGCCCATCAGCAGCGCCGTGGCCAGCGAGACGACGGCGGCCATCGCGGCGATCAGCGTGACGACCTTGAGGTCGTGCGGTGAGAGGAACATGGCCCACGCCACCGCCAGGGTGCCGGCGAGCATGGCGGTGACGGCCACCGCGGCGACGACCGTCAGCGACACCGCGACCGACCGGCGCCGCAGCAGCCGCAGGGCCACCGCGCCGGCCGCTCCGGCACAGGCCGCACCGCCGAGCGCGAAGAGGGCGATGAGCAGGAAGTCCCTCACGAGGGCGCTCCGGCCTCGAAGCGGTACCCGACACCCCAGACGGTCTGGATGAGCCGGGGTGCCGCCGGGTCGTCCTCGATCTTGGCGCGGAGCCGGCGGACGTGCACCGTGACGGTGGACAGGTCCCCGAAGTCCCAGCCCCAGACGTCCCGCATCAGATCCTCCCGCGTGTGCGCCCGGCCGGGCCGGGCCATGAGGTGGGCCAGGAGGTCGAACTCGCGCAGGGTGAGTCCCAGCTCCGTGCTGCCCTTGAACGCCCGCCGGGTCCCCGGGTCCACCACGATCCCCGCCGCCCGCAGCGGGGCCTGCTGTTCCTCCTGCCCGCCTGGCGGCAGCGCGGCGGACCGGCTGCGGCGCAGCACCGACTCGACCCGCAGGACCAGCTCGCGCGGGCTGAACGGCTTGGTGACGTAGTCGTCGGCGCCGAGTTCGAGCCCGGCGATCCGGTCCTCCTCACCGCCTCGCGCGGTCAGCATGATCACGGGTACGGGCCGGTCGGCGCGCAGCCGGCGGCACACCTCCAGCCCGTCGAGGCCCGGAAGCATCAGGTCGAGGACGACCAGGTCGGGCGCGTCCCGGCCGACCCGGGTGAGGGCGGTGGGGCCGTCGGCGGCGTGGTCGACGGCGTGTCCGGCCCGGCGGAGGTAGCCGGTGACGATCTCGGCGACGGTCGGGTCGTCGTCCACGACGAGGATCCGGGCGGGGGGTGCTGGCGTGCTCATGCGGCCCAGTCTCGTACGGGGGACCGGTGCCTGTCGCCCTCCGGCCCGGTCGCCCCGCTCCGCCGTCCGCGTTCCGGGAGACCGCACCGGTCAGCGTTCTGCTGGGGTGGCTTCGCGCTGGTAGATGTCGGGGATTCCGTCCTCGTCGGCGTCGATGTTCTCTTCCTCGTACAGGCGCTTGTACACCTTGTTGCGGCGCAGCAGGACGAGGGCGGCCAGGGCTGCGGAGGCGAGGGAGGCGATGAGGACGGCGGCCTTGATCTGCTCGGTGACGGCCTGGCCGGGGAAGGCCAGTTCGCCGATGAGCAGGGCCACCGTGAACCCGATGCCGGCAAGGACGGAGAGGCCGAAGACGTCGGCCCAGGCGAGGTCCGGATTGAGCCGGGCGCGGGTGAACCGGGCGGCGAGGTAGGTGCCGCCGAACACGCCGAGGATCTTGCCGAGGACGAGGCCGATGACGACGCCGAGGGGCTCCGGCCGGGTGAACACGTCGGCCAGGGCGCCGCCGGAGACGGTGACACCGGCCGCGAAGAGGGCGAAGAGGGGCACGGCCACGCCGGCGGAGAAGGGGTGCACGAGGTGCGCGACGCGGGCGCCGGGGGAGGACTCCTCGCCCTTGTCGAGGGTGGTGCGCAGGATCAGGCCCATGGCGACGCCCGCGACGGTGGCGTGGATGCCGCTGTTGTACATCAGCGCCCAGATGGTGACGCCGAGCGGGACGTACCACCACCAGCCGCGGACGCGGAAGCGCTGGAGGGCGTAGAACAGCACCAGGCCGGCGAAGGCGCCGCCGAGCGCGAGGAAGTTCAGATCGCCGGTGAAGAAGATCGCGATGATGAGGATGGCGCCGAGGTCGTCGACCACGGCCAGGGTGAGGAGGAAGGCCCTCAGCGCGGCGGGGAGGTGCGTGGAGATGACGGCGAGGACGGCGAGGGCGAAGGCGATGTCGGTGGCCATGGGGACGGCCCAGCCGTCCAGGCTGCCGCCGCCGAGGCCGGCGGTCAGCACGTAGAGGGCGGCGGGAACGGCCATGCCGCACACCGCGGCGATGACGGGCAGGGCGGCCGTGGCCGGGGTGCGCAGCTCGCCCACCACGAGTTCCCGCTTGAGCTCGATGCCCGCGACGAGGAAGAAGACGGCGAGGAGCCCGTCCGCGGTCCAGTGGCCGACGGAGAGGTCGAGGCCGAGGGCGGGTATGCCGAAGTGGAAGTCGCGTATCTGCTGGTAGACGTCACCGAGCGGACTGTTGGCCCAGACGAGTGCGATGACGGCGGCGGCGAGGAGGACCAGGCCGCCGATGGTCTCGGTGCGCAGGGCCGCCGCGATGGCGCGGCGCTCGGGCCAGGGCAGGACGCCGAGGAAGGGGGAGCGCTGGGGCGGCGGGGCAGCGGTCATGGCGGGGTGAACCTCCGGGGCGTCGGCAGCATTGCGGGCACACGGCCCCAAGGACGCCGACCAGACTTCCCGGCACACCCCGCGTCCGCCCGTCGGTGTGACGAGCGCGTTGACGCGTTCTTCACACCCTATCGGGAGGTCCGGGATGTCGCCAGGGGGGCTTTGACGTGCGGTGATGATGTTCGGGACAGGGGGAGAGGGCCCGTACCCACCCAAGGCGCGAGGGTGGGTACGGGCCCTCTCGAGGAGCCGTGCCGCGGGGATGCGGTCAGACGGTGGTCTTCGCCGGCTCCTGGTCTTCGTCGTCGTCGGCTTCGGTGTCCTCGCCGGCGTCGCGGCGGCGGGCGAAGTCGAGGAACTTGTTCAGCTCGCGCTTGACGACGGGGGCGAGCAGGTAGAGGCCGATGATGTTGATGACGGCCAGCATGAAGAGGACCGCGTCGGCCATGTCGATCAGGGTCTGCAGGGTCAGCAGGGAGCCGGCCACGGCGACGAGGGTGTACATGACCTTGAAGGTGATCTCGCTGGCCTTGCTGCGGCCGAAGAGGTGGCTCCAGGCCTTCATGCAGTAGTAGCCCCAGGTCAGCACCGTGGAGATGGCGAACAGCATGACCGCGATGGTCAGGATGTACGGGAACCAGGGCAGGACGGTGGCGAAGGCGTCGGAGGTGATGGTCACACCGCCGATGGAGTCGCCGCCCTGGCGGACCTCGACGTAGCTGGCCGGGTTGGCGATGACGATGGTCAGCGCGGTCATGGTGCAGATGATGACCGTGTCGATGAACGGCTCCAGCAGGGCGACCAGGCCCTCGCTGGCGGGGTGCTTGGTCTTGACCGCGGAGTGGGCGATCGGGGCGGAGCCGAGGCCCGCCTCGTTGGAGAACGCGGCCCGCTTGAAGCCGATGATCAGTGCGCCGAGGACACCGCCGGCGACGCCCTGCGGGTTGAAGGCGCCCTCGATGATCGTGCCGATCGCGGCCGGGACGGCGGTGACGTTGACCAGGATGACGACGAGGCAGGCGGCGATGTAGATGCCGGCCATGGCCGGGACGAGCTTGCTCGTGACGGAGGCGATGGAGCGGATGCCGCCGAGGAGCACGATGCCGACGAGGGCGGCGATCAGGATGCCGAAGAACAGGGCGCCGGCCGAGCCGCCGATGACGCCGTCTTCACCGCCGGTCACGGAGACCAGCTGGGCGTAGGACTGGTTGACCTGGAAGAGGTTGCCGCCGAAGAGGCCGAAGAACAGCACGAAGGCGGAGGCCAGGACGGCCAGGACCTTGCCGAGGGTCTTGCCGCGGGCGCCGAAGCGCTCGGCGAGGCCCTTGGGCAGGTAGTGCATCGGACCGCCGGAGACGGTGCCGTCCGCGTGCACCTCGCGGTACTTCACGCCGAGGGTGACCTCGACGAACTTCGTGGCCATGCCGAGCAGGCCGCAGAGGATCATCCAGAAGGTCGCGCCGGGACCGCCGATGGAGACGGCGACGGCGACACCGGCGATGTTGCCGAGGCCGACCGTGCCGGAGACGGCGGCGGTCAGGGCTTGGAAGTGGTTGACCTCGCCGGTCGACCCCTTCTCGTCGTACTTGCCGCGGATCACCTTCAGAGCGAGGGGGAACTTGCGTATCTGGATCAGGCCGAACCAGGCGGAGAAGACCAGACCCGCGATGACAAGCCAGGCGACGATCAGCGGGAGCTCGGTGCCGTTGATCGGCACCGAATAGAAGACGACATCACCGAGCCACTTGGCTATGGGCTCGAAGAATCCGCTGACGGCCTCGTCTACGGAGTCGGTGAAGGAGTCGAGAGACATGTGGCAAAACCTCGATGGCGCAGACCGGCCTCGTGCGGAGGGCCGGTGTGAGAAGGCGGGCTTTGAGCGAACGCCGTTGTCCGATCGGCGACCCGTGGCGCCACCGGTCCGCGGACACGGACGGGTGTGGGAGCGCCTTGGTCGTGCAGGTGGAGCTGAGACTGCAGGTGGTGCCGCGGCCTGGTGACGGCCGCCGCTCCTTATCTCCGGCGAGGGGTGGGCCGGAGCGGAGTTGCGTATTCCTAGCACGCGCCTCACGTCGGCTTTGGTGACGGACGTCACAGTGGCTGGATTTTTTCGGCGTTTGCCCAGGTCTGGTGATGCGATCGTTATCCGGATCTGAGGTTCTGCTGAGCGAACGTACGGGTCTGTCCGCCACCGCGCCCTGCCGTCGAAGCCCCGCCCCCGGTCGCCGGTGGTCGGTCTTTCGGCGGCCGTGCGCTCCGGGTCCGGGTGCGCCGCGGCGGGCCGCCGTTCGCCCCGCCGCGGCCGCCGGCTGGGGTGAGGCCCGCGACCGCCGGCCCGTGAACGGCCTTTCGCGCAGGCTGTCGGCTAGACTTGCAGAGTTATGCAATTTACCAAGCTTGGTCACGGGTCGGGATTGCGGTGACCGGCGGCCTCCTGGGGGCCGGCGTCGCAGACCCGGACGCCCGGCCGAGGCCCCTCCCGTGTCGCTCCGCGGGTGAGGGCCTGTGGACGGTGGCTGGGATCGCTCGGTCCCACGGCAGCGGCGTACGGGTCGGGCCTGCTGCCGGCGCGCTGGGCGAGACGGTCCTGGGCCGCCCCGTCCTGCCCGAACCCGCCCCGTGACCGGCAGCGCCCCGGAGGAGGCCCCCCATGTACGAGACCACTGTCCGGAGAGGCGGCCGGCCGTGAGCGGGAGGTCCGAGGCCGACGCCGCGGCCAAGCACGCGAAGTGGCTGGAGAACGGGGTCGCGCTGCGCGCCTTCTTCTACATCTTCGGGACCCATGTGTTCGCCGGGTTCGTGTGGCTGCTGTTCTACCTGGGGCAGCACGCCCAGAAGTGAGCACCCGGCGGGGTGGCGGGGGGCGGCCGCCTCCCGGTGTCGGAAGCGCGGGTGAACCCGCACCGACGGGAAGCGGCCGCCCGTTCGCGGTCCGCGGCGTGGGAGCAGCCCGCTACTTCGGGCCGGTGGCCCGCAGGTTGGCCAGGAGTTCGGCTTGGCCTTGCAGGACGCCGGAGAGGATGCTGCGGGCGACGCGCAGCAGTTCGGCGACTTCGGGGCTCGTAAGCCGGTAGTACACGGTGGAGCCCTCGCGGCGGGTGAGGACGAGGTTGGCCTTGCGCAGGACGGCCAGCTGCTGGGAGAGGCTGGCCGCTTCGATGCCGACCTCGGCCAGCATCTCGGCGACTGCGTGCTCGCGCTCGCTCAGCAGTTCCAGGACGCGGATACGGACCGGGTGGCCGAGCGTCTTGAAGAACTCCGCCTTGAGCTGGTAGAGCGGCGCCTGTGTATGGTCGGCCTCGCCTGCTTTGCCCGTCGCGCGTGTCCTGTGCACCTGATCCACCCAACACTCATCATCATCATGGGGACAGTCCTTCCGTCCCCACACACGGTGTGTGACCTCAACAATTGCAGATTCCTGCAATCCTCGGACCCGGCGGGACCGCGTCCTTACGGGAGGGTCGGCGCGGCGGGGGCCTGGCTGCCGGGCCGGCGGCCGGTGTGCCCCTTCCTGCCTGCCGCCTTGCCCTGGCCGGGCGGCGTCGGCACCGCGCCGTGGTGAGCGGCGAGGGCGGCCGACAGGTCGCAGTGGACGGGGACGGCCGGTTCACCGGCGTCGGGGACGAGGGAGCCGTCCGCGGGGATCGCGGCCAGTTCGAGGGTCCGTCCGGCGGCGGCCAGGCGCCGGGCGGCCTGGGCGACCGCGAGCTGTCCGCCGACCGACCAGCCCAGCAGTTGGGTCAGGTCCAGGATCAGCGGGCCGCTTCCGCGTGCTTCGGCCCAGCCGACGGCGCCGGTGAAGCGGGCGGTCGCGTCCGCGCCGAGGTATCCGGCCAGGGACAGTACGCCCAAACCGTCGTGGGTCGTGTAGCGCCACTCGATCGTCATCGTCGTATTCCTCGGCTTCACAGGGGCGGGGTGGTCCGGATGCCGTTGCCGCGTCCGGCCGCGTCCGTCATCGGCCCGACCCGCGGCGGGGGCGGGGGCGGGGGCGGGGGCGGTCATCGCGGTGCCTTCCGGGTGCGGTGCGGGTGGGGGTGGTGCGGACGGGCAGGAGCCCGGCCTGTTCGAGGTGCTTGCGGGCCCCGGCGATCGCCTCGGGGGTGGTGGCGTACTCGCGGCCGTCGCGCTGGAGGAGTTCGAGGGCGCCGACGGACGCCAGGGCCCGGCGCTGGCCGGGGCGGATGCCGGAGGCCATCACGGCGATGCCGCGCCGGTTCAGCTTCTCGACCGCGTCCCTGAGCACGAGGGCTCCGGTGGCGTCCATCGTCGTCACGCGCGACATGCGCAGGATGACCACCCGCACATCGGAGACCTCGGAGAGTTCGAGCAGGAAGCGGTGGGCGCCGGCGAAGAACAGCGGCCCGTCGATCCGGTAGGCGACGATGTGCTCGGCCAGGAGCGCGTGCTCCTCGTCGCTGTGCTCCCCGGGGAGGTCCGGGCGGAAGTCGACCTGGTCGAGGCGGGCTTGGGCCGCCACCGCGCGCAGGGCGAGCGCCCCGGCGACGACGAGCCCGATGATCACCGCGTAGACGAGATCGAGTGCCAGGGTGGCCGCGGCGGTCAGGACGAGGACCGCGGCGTCGGAGCGGGTGGCCTTCGCCATCGCCCGCAACGCGCCGACCTCGACCATCCGCACCGCGGTCGCCAGCAGTACGCCGGCGAGGGCGGCGAGGGGGATCTTCGAGACCAGGGGGGCCGCGGCGAACACGATGACGCCGAGGACCGCGGCGTGGGTCAGGGCGGCGAGGCGGGAGGAGGCGCCGGTGCGGACGTTGACCGCGGTCCGGGCTATCGCGGCCGTCGCGGGGACGCCGCCGAAGAGCGGAGCGGCGAGGTTGGCGATGCCCTGGCCGAACAACTCCTTGTCCGGGTCGTGCTGCTGCCCCACCGTCATCCCGTCCGCCACCGTCGCCGACAGCAGCGACTCCAGCGCGGCCAGCGCCGCCACGGCAACCGCGGGAGCGAACAGCGAACCGAGCGCGGTGACGTCGAGGAAGGCCAGGGAGGGGGCCGGGAGCCCGGAAGGGAGGTCCCCGATGGGGGCCGCGTCCAGGTGGAAGAGCTGCGCGGCGACGGTAGCGGCGGTGACCGCGACGATGGAGAACGGGATTCCCGGCCGCCACCGGGCCCCGGCCAGCATCGCCACGGCCACACTGAGGGACAGGCCGACCGCGGTCCCGTCCGGCGCCGCGATGAACGCCTCCACCGCCCGCCAGGCCACCAGGAGCACCTTCTCCCCCGCGGGCTTGGCCACCCCGAGGGCGTCGGGAATCTGCTGCAGGGCGATCACGCACGCGATCCCGAGGGTGAAACCCTCCACCACCGGCGCCGGCACGTACCGCATGTACTGCCCCGCCCGCAGCAGCGCCAGCGCGATCAGCAGCACACCCGCCATCACCCCCACGGTCAGCACGCCGCCGGGCCCGTACCGGGCCACGATCGGCACCAGGACCACGGTCATCGCACCCGTGGGCCCCGACACCTGGAGGTTGGACCCCCCGAACACCGCGGCAAGCGCGCCCGCGACCACCGCTGTGGCCAGCCCCGCCTCGGCGCCGAGGCCGGACGACACCCCGAATCCCAGCGCGAGAGGCAGGGCGACGATCGCGACGGTCAGCCCGGCGAGCAGGTCCCGGCGGGGATTCCGGGCCATCAGCCGGAGATCGGCGCCGGCGGGCATCAGGGCGCGCAGGCGAGCGGCCGCACCGGGCAGAACGGGGCGCAGCGGAACCGGCACGATCTCTCCTTCGCTCCGTCACCCGGTTGCAGGCAAGGAATGGGGCTGTGCCCGCGGCTACCTGCGGACACAGCAATCTAAGAATGTATGTAATTGCAGATTTCTGCAATTCATGGAGCCGCGGCGCCGTCGCCGCGGCAGACGCCCCGGCGGCAGACGCCGGCGAACCGCGGACCGGACGGCCCGGGTCAGCGGACCAGGACGGCCTCACCGGACCTGGGTACGACGGCCGTCCAGCCCAGCTCGCCGTCGATCCGGTCCCGCAGCGCCTCGGCGGCGGTCTCCTCGCCGTGTACGAGGTACGTGGTGTGCGGGGCGGGAGCTGCGCGCAGCCAGTCGATGATCTGGGCGGCGTCGGCGTGCGCGGAGAAGTGCGGGACGTCGGCGACCTCGGCGCGCACGGGGACGTACTCGCCGAACATCTTCAGGGTGCGGGCGCCGTCCACCAGGTCCCGTGCGCGTGTCCCGTCCGCGGCGAAGCCGACGACGACCACGGCGTTGCGGGGGTCGGGCAGGATCCGGCGGAGGTGGTGCAGGACGCGTCCGCCCGTGGCCATGCCGGCGGAGGAGACGATGACCGCCGGTCCGGGGGCGTTGTTGATGTCGATCGACTCCTGGACGGTACGGGCGGCCAGGAAGGGTTCCGGGCTGATCGCGGCCTCGCCCCGGGCGGCGATCTCGGGCCGCAGCTCGGGGGAGCGGGACCGTACGGCGTCCCGGTAGACGTCCAGGGCGGCCAGGGCCATGGGGCTGTCGACGTAGACGGGCACGCGGCGGGGCAGGGTGCCGTCGCTGCGGAGAGCCGCCAGCTCGTGCAGGACCACTTCCGTCCGGTCGATCGCGAAGGCGGGGATGACGACGGTGCCGCCTCGGCCCAGCGCGCGGGTGATCACGGCGGCGAACTCGCGCCGGGCGCCCTCCGGGTCGTGCCGGCGGTTGCCGTACGTCGACTCCATGAGCAGGACGTCGGCGCCGGAGAACGGCTCGGGCGGCAGGAGGAGCGGGTGGCCCGGACGGCCGAGGTCGCCGCTGACGGCGAGGGTGTGGCCGTCCTCCAGGGTCAGGTGGGCCCAGGCAGAGCCCAGGATGTGGCCGCCGCGGTGCAGCACGAGCTTCGTCCCGGCCATGATCTCGACCTCGCTCCCCACGGCCACCGGGTCGAAGAACCTCACCGTGAGGTCGACGTCGTCATCGTCGTAGAGCGGCTTCGCCGGCCGGTGCTTGGACCAGCCGTGCCTGTTCGCGTGCGCGGCGGCCTCCATCTGGAGGCGGGCGCTGTCGCGGAGGACGATCCCGGCGAGCCGGGCGGTGGCGGCGCTGGCCAGGATGGGCCCGCGGAAGCCGTGGCGGACCAGGCGCGGGAGGTAGCCGCAGTGGTCCAGGTGGGCGTGGGTGACGACGACGGCGTGGATGTCGGCGGCGGCGCAGGGCAGCTTGCCCCAGTTGCGGCGGCGCAGGTCGGCGACGCCTTGGAAGAGCCCGCAGTCGACGAGGATCCGCGCGTGGTCGCTCTCGACGAGGAACTTGCTGCCGGTGACCGTGCGTACACCGCCGAGGAAGGTCAGGAGAGCCGGGCGGACGGAGGCACCGGCGGCAGCAGCGGACGGGGCTGACCAGGACATGGCAACAGCCCTCCTTTCGGGACGGATGCCGGTCTCCACCGTCGCATCCGACGCGAACCGGGGCGAGGCGTCCGAGCGGTCCCGGCGTGGACCTCGCGGCGGGCGCTGCGGGGAGGGCCGAATGGTCCCGGCCGGGAACCGTCCGACCCAAGCGGAGCCGCCGCCGGCTGCGTGACAGTGGCATCAGCCCTCGCGGAGACAAGGAAGCCCGCCATGACCACCAAGAGAGTTCTGGTTGCGTACGGCACCAAGCACGGTGCCACCGCCGGCATCGCCGAGGAGATCGGCAGGACCCTCCGCGAGGACGGGTTCGAGGCCGTCGTCCTTCCCGCGAGCGACGTCGGCGACGTCCGCGATTTCGACGCCGTCGTCCTCGGCGGCGCGGTCTACGCCGGACGCTGGAGCGACAAGGCCAAGCGCTGCGCCGAACGCAACGCCGAGTCCCTGCGGCACCGCCCCGTGTGGCTGTTCAGCAGCGGCCCGCTCGACCGCTCCGCCGAGGAGCGGGACATCCCTCCCGCTCCCGCCGTCGCCCGGCAGATGCAGCTCATCGGTGCACGAGAGCACATGACCTTCGGAGGCAGCGTCACGGCCCGTACCCCCGGACTCCTCGCCCGGTCGATGCTCCGGCAGGGCAAGGGCGGCGACTACCGGAACCCCGAACGCATCCGCAACTGGGCCCACCACATCAGCGCCGAGCTCACCGCCGCCTGAAGCGGTGGCGGCCCGGCCCGGGATCCCGGCAGAGCCGGAGGCGAGCCATGAACCACCGGACCTCAGGACGGGCGGCCAACCCGCTGCGACGAAGGGCCGACCGCACGCGCTTCCGCCTGCACGCCGCCTTCGTCCTTGCCTGCCTGATCGCCGTGTTCTGCGGTGCGGCCGCCGGGTGGACCGCCTGGACCGACAGCAGCCGCGCCGCCGAGGCGGTCGCGCGCCACCGGCACGCCGTGACAGCCACCACGGTCGGCGGGACCAGCTACCGGGCCGAAGACGGACCGAGTGGGAGGACCCTCACCGTTGCCCCCGCCACCTGGAACTATCCGCCTGACCGCACCCACCGGCACACCGTGTCCGTCCCTGCGGAAACCCGGACGGGCGACACGGTCCGCGTGTGGGTCGACGACCGGGGCAACCCCGCGGCCGCCCCGCCCGGGACTCCCGAGGTCGTGTTCGAGGCGTTCGGTCTCGGCACGCTGGCGCTGACCGGGATCCTGCTCGTGTCAGGTGCCCTCGTCCGTGTCGGCCTCCGGATCGTCGACGTACGGGCCTCCCGGGCCTGGGAATCCGAGTGGGAGAGCGTCGAGCCCGTCTGGTCCGGCCGCCTGCGCCCGGGTCAGGGAGCGGACGATGGCTGACCCTGCTGCCGGGCCGGACCTCGCCCCGGACGTCACGCCGGATCCCCTTGAGCCCCTTCCCCTGCTCCGCCGCGAGCTGCACACGGGCCCGCTGGGCCTGTCGAGCCGGGAGGCAGCCCGCCGGCTGGCGGTCTACGGGCCGAACGAGGTGCGCCGTGCCGCGCAGCGGAGCGTCCTCCGGGAACTCCTGCGACAGCTGGTCCACCCCCTGGCCCTGCTGCTGTGGGCGGCGGCCGCACTCGCCTTCGTCGCCGCCATCGGCGTGCTCGGCTGGGCGATCGTCGCGGTCGTCCTCGTCAACGCCGGATTCGCCCTCGTCCAGGAACGGCAGGCCGAGAAGGCCGTCGAGACCCTGGCCCGGTACCTTCCCGCACGGGCCCAGGTGATCCGCGACGGCCGGCCGCAGCACGTCCCCGCCCGCGATCTGGTACCCGGGGACCTCGTCGTCCTGGAGGAAGGCGACCGGATCCCTGCGGACGCCCGTCTGACCGAAGGGGGCATCGAAGCCGACCTGTCCATGCTGACCGGCGAGTCCACCCCCGTCGAGCGCCTGGCCGGCCCCGGTCTGCAGGCGATACCGGTGCTTCAGGAGCCCAACCTCGTCTTCAGCGGCACCAGCGCCACCGAGGGACAGGCCCGGGCGATCGTCTTCGCCACCGGCGACCACACGGAGCTCGGCCGGATCGCCGCGCTCAGCCAGCGCACCCGCCGCGAGCCGAGCCCGCTGGAGAAGCAGGTCAAGAAGGTCGCCTGGCTCATCGCGGCGGTCGCCGTGGCCATGGGAGCGGTGTTCCTTGTGACCGGTGTGGCGGTGGGCCTGCCGGTGACCGACTCGCTGATGTTCGCGATCGGGCTGCTCGTCGCCAACGTCCCCGAAGGGCTGCTGCCCACGATCACCCTCGCCCTTGCCGTCGGCGTCCGGGTCCTGGCCCGCCAGGGTGCGGTGATCAAGAGGCTGAGCGCGGTGGAGACCCTCGGCTCCACCAACGTCATCTGCACGGACAAGACCGGCACGCTCACCCGGAACGACATGCGGCTGCACGGCCTGTGGACGCCCGAGCACCTGACGGAGAGCGGCCCCCGCAGCGCCGAACTCATCCGGGCAGCCGCCCTGTGCACCACCGTCACCCGGGAGTCGGACGGCCAACTGCACGGAGACCCGACCGAGCTCGCCCTCGTGGAAGGGGCCGCCGGGCACGCGGTGCCCGTCGAACCGGCCGAGCGGGACGCGGGCCGCCGCGCCTGCTTCCGCTTCGACCCGCGCCTGCGCCTGATGTCGGTGGTCCAGGACTCCGGCACCGGCCGCCTCCGTGTCATCGTCAAGGGCGCCCCCGAGGCCGTGCTGTCGCTGCTGGCAGGCGGAGAGCCGGCCGGGAAGGCCAAGGAGGCCGCCGACGCCCTGGCCGCGGACGGCATGCGGGTGCTCGCCGTGGCCGTACGGGACCTGCCGGCCGGTGCCCCCGTACCGGCGCGGCGGCAGCAGGCCGAGCAGGGGCTGCACCTGCTCGGGCTGGTCGGACTCTACGATCCCCCGCGGCCGGAGGTCGCGGCCGCGGTCCGGCGCTGCCACGAGGCGGGCCTCACCGTGCACATCGTCACCGGCGACAACGGTGCCACGGCCGCCGCGATCGCCCGCTCGGTCGGCATCGGCGTGCCGAAGCTGCAGGTGGTCGCCCAGTCCGAGGCGGTCGACGACCGCCGGCTCGACCACCTCCTGCAACAGGGCGACACCGAGATCGTGTTCGCGCGTTCGTCGCCCGAGACCAAGCTGAAGGTGGCCGACGCCCTGCGCAGCCACGGGCAGATCGTCGCCATGACCGGCGACGGGGTGAACGACGCGCCTGCCCTGCACCGCGCCCACATCGGCGTGGCCATGGGACGGTCGGGCACCGACGTGGCCCGCGAGGCGTCCACGATGGTCCTGACGGACGACAACTTCGCCACCATCGTCACGGCGATCGAATCCGGCCGCCGGGTCTACGACAACGTCCGCAAGTTCATCGTCTACATCTTCGCCCACCTCACCCCCGAGGTCGTCCCCTTCCTCGTGTTCGCCCTCTCCGGCGGGGCGGTTCCGCTGCCGCTGACCGTGCTCCAGATCCTCGCCATCGACCTCGGCACCGAGACCCTCCCCGCGCTCGCCCTCGGCCGCGAGCGCGCCGAACCCGGCGTCATGAGCCGGCCGCCCCGCCCCAGCAGCCAAGGAGTGATCAACAAGGACATGCTCGTCCGCAGCTGGGGTTGGCTCGGCAGCGTGTCCGCCGTGCTCGTCATGGCCGCGTACTTCTACGTCCTCTGGCGCGCCGGATGGCAGCCCGGTGACCCGACCGGCCCGGGCACCCCGCTCCACGACGCCTACCTGACGGCAACCACCGCCACCTTCGCCGGCATCGTCACCTGCCAGGTCGGCACGGCCATCGCCGCACGCACCGATCACGCCGCCCTGCGCGACATCGGGTTCTTCACCAACCCCCTGCTCCTCGCCGGCATCGCCTTCGAACTCGCCTTCACCGCGGCGCTCGTCTACGCGCCCCCGCTCCAGCACCTCTTCGGCACCGCGGCCCTGCCCGTGGACGTCGTCCTCCTCATCGCGGCCTTCCCGCTGCTGGTCTGGGGAACCGACGAACTCCGCCGCTGGGCCCGCCGCCGGCGCTCCACCGGCTCGCGAGCGGGCGGGCGCCCGGCTGCCGGGTCAGACTGGACCCATGGGTGACGAGCCGGCCATCGAGCTGACCGGTCTGACCAAGAGGTACGGGGCGGTGGTCGGGGTCGACACATTGACCCTGACCGTGCGGCCCGGCGAGGTGTTCGGCTTCCTCGGACCCAACGGAGCGGGGAAGACGACCACGCTGCGGTGCCTTGTCGGGCTGCTCCGGCCCACCGGGGGAACCGTACGGGTGCTGGGGCTGGATCCGATCACCGATCACGGCCGGGTCGCGCCACACCTCGGATACCTCCCCGGCGAACTCCGGTTCTACCCGGAACTCTCCGGGGCACAGACGCTCGACCTCCTCTCCGACCTGCAGGGAGCTCCGTCGCCCCGCCGCGGGAAGCTGTGCGATCGGCTGGGCCTCACCCGGTCGGTGCTCGACCGGCCTGTCGGCGGTTACTCGCGCGGCATGAAACAGAAGCTGGGACTGGTGCAGGCGTTGCAGCACGATCCGCGCCTGGTGGTGCTCGACGAGCCCACCGAGGGGCTCGATCCGCTGGTGCAGGAGACGTTCTACGCACTGCTCCAGGAGATGGCCTCCGCCGGACGGACCGTCCTGCTGTCCAGCCACGTCCTGCCGGAGGTGCAGCGCACGTGCGGGCGGGTGGCGATCGTACGGGACGGCCGGCTGGTGACGGTGGAGAGCGTGGCAGGCCTGCGCGAGGCACGCGCCAGGCGGATCCGGCTGACGTTCGCCGACGGGCAGGTGCCCCGGACCCTGGGCGGCGCGGAGCGCTGGGGCCCGCGCCGGCAGGGGAACCGCGTGGAGCTGCTCGTGCCGCCGAGCGAAGCCGTCTCCGCGCTGCGCGGGTTGCTGGGGCCGGCGGTCCTGGATGTCACGGTGGAGGAAGCGGGCCTCGACGAGGCGTTCCTGGACCTGTACCGCCGCGGAGGCCCGGAGGAGGGACCGTGAGAAGCCGGTGGCCCCTGTTCTGGATCGCCCTGTACCGGCGGCGCAGGATGCTGGCAGCCCTGCTGGTCGGGATGGTCGCCTTCGAGGCACTCATCGTGGTGGTCGCGGGCGCCCTCGCCCCGGCGGACCTCTTCGCCGCCGGCGGGAAGGGGCCGCCCTCGGCCTACCGGGCGTTCAGCGGCTCCAGCGGGGCCGTGTCCATCGCCAGCTACCCCGGGCTGCTGGGCGCCGGCCTGACGCACCCGTTCTGGATCGCCCTGCAGCTGACCGCCATCGGATCGCTCGCGGCGGCCGCCGTGGCGGCGGACGTGGAGTCGGGGACGGTGGAGCTGGTGGTGGTGCGTCCCGTCAGCCGCAGCCGGCTGCTGGCGGAGCGGACCGCCGCGCTGGTGTTCGCGGTGCTGGTCCTCAATGCCGCCGCAACGCTCACGGTCGCGGCGGGGGTGGCGTTGTCACCGGAAATCCACCGGATGGTGCCCCTCAGCGGAGTCCTGGCCGCAGGACTCATGGGCTTCGGCTTCGCGCTGTGCATGACCGGCCCCGCCATGGCCGTGTCGGCGGCGGGGCGCCGGCGCGCGCAGGTCATCGGCGCGACCATCGCGATCGGAGCGGTGGGCTTCGCCGTCAACTTCATCGCCCTGGCCTGGGAGCCGGCCGCACCGCTGCGTTTCCTCAGCCCGTTCCACTACTACGCGCCGGGAGACGCCCTGGCCGAAGGCGGCGTCCTCTGGCCCCAACTGGGGGTGCTGGTGGGCACAGGGCTGCTGGGCATCCTGGCGGCCCACCTGCTGCTCCGGCGCCGGGATCTCGCACCCTGACGCCGCGGCCGGTGCGGCCGGGGCGGGGCCCGTGCCCGGGCCGTCCGTCCTCAGTCGTGCGCCACGACGGCGACGGGTGCGGTGGCGTGGTGCATCACCGCGTGGGTGATGGGGCCGATGTGGGTGCCGAGTGCCAAGCGGCGGATGCGCCGGCCGACGACGACCAGGGCCGCACCGGATGCCGCCTCCAGGATCTGCACGGCCGGCTGGCCGATGACGGCGCGTGAGTCCACCGCGAGACGGGGGTACTTCAACCGCCAAGGACCGAGCATCCCCCTGAGCGTGGCCTCCAGCCCCTCGGCGATCTCCCCCTCGACGCCGGGGTCGAGGGCGGGGGCGTAGGCGAACATCGGCGGCGGTGACCAGCCGTGGATGACGACCAGCGGACAGGACCGCCGCTCGGCTTCCTCGCAGGCGAAGGCGAACAGCCGGTCGCAGTTGCTGCGGAGGTCCACTCCGAGCACCACCGGCCCCTCCGCGCCCGCTCGGCCGGCCGGGGCCTCGCGGCCCTCCGCCGCGCGTACGAGGACGACGGGCGTCTCGGTCCTGGGGATGGTGTCCGAGCCGGTGGAGCCCACGAAGAACCCGGCGATCGGGCCGAGCCGCCGCGATCCGAGCACCAGGAGGTCCGCGTCCGCCGCGGCGGACGCGAGTGCTTCGGCCGCCGCAGCCCCGTCGATCCGGCGGGTGCTGATGGCCAGCGCAGGGTGCTCCCCTGCCAGGCGCTCCCGGGTGTCGGCCAGGAGCTGCTCGCCCCACTGCCGGCGGGATTCGGGGAGCGGTATGGCGAAGGGCGCGTTCTGCGGCCAGTCCTCGACGTGGAGGAGCTCGAGGTCGGCGCCGCGCAGTTCGGCTTCCTTCGCCGCCCAGCCGGCCGAGGCGAGGTCTGCGCCCGACCCGTCCAGACCCACGGTGATGCGGTTCGGCATGGTCTACCTCCTCGTGCGGTCCGCCGGGCCGTCACCACTGCATCGTGTGGCGTGAGTGGCCGGTGTGCGCGGCGTCCGTGTCGTCGGTGCGGGCGGTGACGTGTACTGCCACGGCGACGACCCCGTCGATTCCCTCCACGAGGCTGCGCAGTGCGTGCAGCTGGCTCCGGCGTTCGACATGCCCGTCCAGTGTGACGATCCCGTCCACCACGTGCACGTCGACGTCGTCGGCCGGCACACCGAGGATGTCCGAGAGCACCTCCTCGGTGACGCGCCGGCGTATCTCGGAGTCCGGGCGCAGGAACGTGCGGAGCAGGTCACGACGGGTGACGATGCCGACCAGCCGGTCCTCCACGTCCACGACGGGAAGACGCTCGACACCGCGGCGGGTCATCAGCCGGCCGGCGTCGGCCGCTGTCTCCTCGGCGCGGACGGTGACCGCGGGCGCGGACATGACGTCCCCGGCCACGGGGGCCCGCGCCGGCGTACCGTTCCGCGGAGCGAGAGGGGAGTCCGGGGCCGGGCCGGCCAGCAGGTCGGTCTGCGAGACGACACCCACCACCCGGTCCTCGTCGTCCAGCACCGGGACTCCGGAGATGTCGTGCTGGGCCAGGAGCTTCGCGACGTCCTTGAAGGCGGTGTCCCGCGTCACGGTCACGACCTCGTCGGTCATCAGGTCCGCCACCTTGATGTGCTTCATGAGGCCCTCCTGGTGTGCCGGGTCGTGCGAGGCCGGCGTCTCTCGGCGTCTGCCCTCACCATCCACCGGAGCCCGTCGGCGATCGAGGGCCGAACGGTCCCGTCCCGGGGCCGGAGGGGCCACGGCCGGATACGGCACCGGGACGGGACCGGACGAGGGGACCATTCGGCCCCGGCACCGGTCCCGGGCGGCCCTCTTCCCGCGGCACCGCGGATGTCAGCCTGAGGGGTGTCCCCATCCGCTTCTCGGTTGGGAGTAACCGTGGAAAGCACCATCCGGACCCCGGACACCAGCTCGGTCATCGTCGGCGTGGACGGCTCGGAGCAGGCGCGCGCCGCCGCCCTGTGGGCCGCGGGCGAGGCCGCACGCCGCGCCCGGCCCCTGCACCTCGTCCACGGGGCGGACACCGACGGCAAGGCCCTGTACCTGTCGGCGGAGACCATCGAGAAGACCCGCGCCGCCGGGCGGGAACTCCTGGACGACACGGCGAAGGCCGTGCGCGCCGAGTACCCCGGTCTGCACGTGACGACCGAGTTCAGCCGCACCGACGCCGTCACCAGCCTCCACCGGGCCGGCGGGCTGCACGGCACGATCGTCGTGGGCCACCGCGGCCTCGGGGGCTTCAACGCCCTCATGCTCGGCTCCGTCGGGATGGGCATCGCGGCGGTCGCCGAGAACCCCGTCATCGTGGTCCGCGGCATCGACGAGGCAGAGGAGCGCGGCACCGTCCTCGCGGCCGTCCGCGACGGCCACGACCTCGTGTGCGCCCGGTACGCCGCCCGGGAGGCAGAGCTGCGCAAGGCCTCGCTCCGGCTGCTGCACGTGTGGAACATGCTCCAGTCCGTCGGCAACATGGTGACCATGCTCGACGACATCGACGAGATTGCCGGGCAGCACGCAGGAGCCCTGCATGCCGTCACGGACACGATCCACAAGGAGTTCCCCGACCTGGCCGTCGAGGGCGACGCGGAGAAGAGCGCCTCCGTGGCCGGGGCGCTGGTCGAGGCGTCCCGCCACGCCGACCTGCTCGTCATGGGCGGCCGCAGGGCACCCACCCGGCTCGGCCTCGGCCGCAACCTGGGCAGGGCCACGCACAGCGTCCTGCACCACGCCCACTGCCCCGTACTCCTCATCCCCCGAGCAGGTACCGGCGCCGGGGGCCGGTCATGACCGGCCCCCGGGAAGGCGCCCGTGACATCCTCGTGGGCATCGACCCGGTCCGTGCGTGGCACCTCTGCCTTGCCTGGGCTGCCGACGAAGCCCAGCGGCGCCGCCTCCCGCTGCGCCTGGTGCTCGCCGTGCCGCCCCGGCACGACACCCGCCGCGCCGACGACACCCCAGGGCAGGCAGCCCTGCGACGGGCCGGCACCGAAAGACTGGCGGAGGCCGGGGACTGGGTCCGGGCACGCCATCCGGAGCTGGTCGTGGCCGGTGAGCTGCACGGCGGCTTCCCCGCCCCCGTCATCGCCGGGATGGCCCGGCAGGCCCGCATGGTCGTGCTCGGCTCCCGGCACCTCGGCCGGGTCGCGGAGGTGTTCAGCGCCGGATCGCTCGTGGTCCCGGTGACCGCGCAGGCCCCCTGCCCCGTCGTCGTCGTGGGCGACGCGGAGGACGTCACCCGGCAGCCGCCGTACCTCGTCGTCGGCGTCGACGGCAGCGCCTCGTCCCGGGCTGCGCTCGCGTTCGCCTTCGACGAGGCCGACCTGCGGGGTGCGGACCTGCGGGCCGTCCACGTGTGGCAGCCGCCGCAGGCCACGGGCAACGACGGGGAAGCCGTACCGCCCGCCCAGCGCGCCCTGGTGTCCGAAGCGACCGCCGGACTGTCGGAGAAGTACCCGGATGTGCACGTCACCCACGAGGTGGCGACAGGCCACCCGGTGGAGGAACTGGCCCGTGCAGCCGAGCACGCCCTGGCCGTCGTGGTCGGCCGCCGCGGGCGCGGCGGCTACACGGGCATGCGGCTCGGATCCGTCGTCCACGGCCTCCTGCACCGCGCCCACTGCCCGGTGATCACCGTCCCGACCGGATGAGGCCGCCCCCATGACCAGCCGCGCTGTCGACGCAACGGCCGTCCGTGCCCCGGTCCCGCCGGGGCCGACGCAGGCCGGGGCAGGACTGACGCAGACCGAGGCCGAACGCCGGCTGGTCCGCTACGGCCGCAACGAAGTCTCCCCTCCCCGGCCCACGCCCCTGTACCGGCGCGTGCTGGCGCAGCTGCGCGATCCGCTGATCATGGTGCTGCTCGGTGCCGCCCTGCTGACGATCCTGATCGGGGACTACCCGGACGCCGTCGTCATCGGATTGGTGATCGTCGTCAACACCACCGTGGGGGTCACCCAGGAGGTCCGTGCGGACCGGGCCGTCGCCGCGCTCTCCGCCCTGTCCGCCCCGCACGCCCGGGTGCTGCGCGACGGAGCGGCCCACGAGGTTCCGGCGGCGCTCGTGGTCCCGGGCGACACCCTCCTGCTGGGCGAGGGCGATATCGTCGCCGCCGACGCGGACCTCACCGAGGCCTCCGCGCTCCTGATGGACGAATCGATGCTCACCGGCGAATCCGAGCCCGTCGACAAGGCACCGGACGGCACGGTGAGCGCCGGAACGGTCGTCGTACGCGGCCGGGGCACCGCCACCGCCACGGCCACCGGTGCGGCGAGCGCCCTCGGCCGCATCGCCTCTCTGCTCGACGGCGGCCACGAGCCGACTCCCCTCCAGAAGCGCCTCGCCTCCCTCGGTCGCGTCCTGGCCGCCGCCACCATCGCCCTCTGCGTGCTCTTCTTCGCCCTGGGCCTGCTGCGCGGCCTCGCGCCGGGCACGATGGCCGTCACCGCCATCAGCCTCGCCGTCGCCGCGGTCCCCGAGTCGCTTCCGGCGGTGGTCACCCTCGCCCTCGCCCTCGGAGCCCGCCGGATGGCAGCCCGGGGGGCGCTCGTCCGACGCCTGCCCGCCGTCGAGACCCTGGGCTCGGTGAGCGTGCTGGCCACGGACAAGACCGGCACCCTCACCGAAGGCCGCATGGTCGTCCAGCACCTGTGGACGCCCGCCGGCGCCGCCGACGTCTCCGGCACCGGGTACGAGCCCCACGGCGAGCTGACCCGCGCGGGGCGCTCCCTGACACCCCGGGAGCTCCGCCCGCTGCGGGAACTGCTCACCACAGCGGCCCTGTGCAACGACGCGTCCCTCAAGCCGCCCGCGGCCGGACCGCCGGACACCTGGACGGCCGTGGGCGACCCCATGGAGGCCGCACTGCTGGCAGCCGCCGCCAAGGCCGACTGCCCCGGCCCGGCCGAACTGCACCGGGCCTGCCCCCGGATCGCCGAGGCACCCTTCGACAGCCTGCGCAAGCGCATGACCACCCTGCACCACCTGCCTGACGGGAACGTACTGGTCTGCCTCAAGGGGGCACCGGAGGCGGTGCTGACCCCGACCGTCCTCGCCGAGCCGCCCGAAGCGCTGGAACGGGCCCGCCGACAGGCTGCCGCACTGGCCGCACGGGGGTTCCGCGTCCTGGCCGTGGCAGGCGCCGAGCGGCTGTGGCAGCCCCTGCCCGCCGCCGACGCAGAGCACGGACTGCGCCTGCTCGGCCTGATCGCGATCAGCGACCCGCCGAAGGCCGCGGCCGCCACCACGCTGGCGGCCTGCCGGGCGGCCGGCATCACCCCTGTGCTGATCACCGGTGACCACCCGGCGACGGCCCACGCCATCGCGGTCCGCACCGGACTCGTCGGGGACGGCCCCGCGGAGCAGGTCCTCACGGGCCCCGAGCTGGCTGCCTCCCGGGACGCCGACCTGACCGCCGTCCGGGTCTTCGCCCGCACCGACCCCCAGCAGAAGCTGGACATCGTCCGCGCCTGGCGGGCCGGCGGAGCCGTCACCGCCATGACCGGGGACGGCGTCAACGACGGCCCCGCCCTGCGGCAGGCGGACATCGGCGTGGCCATGGGGGCACGGGGCACGGAAGTGGCCCGGCAGGCGGCCGACCTCGTCCTCACGGACGACGAGCTCTCCACCGTGGTGGCGGCTGTCGAGGAGGGCCGCCGGGTGTACGACAACATCCGCCGCTTCCTCGTGTACGCCATGGCCGGCGGGGCAGCCGAGATCCTCGTGATGCTGATCGGCCCGCTGCTCGGGCTGCCCCTGCCGCTCCGCGCGGGGCAGATCCTCTGGATCAACCTCCTGACCCACGGCCTCACGGGCGTGGCCATGGGGGCGGAGCCCGTCTCGCCGCAGGCCATGCACCGCCCGCCCCGCCCTGCCGGACAGCACATCCTCGCCGCGGGAGTGTGGCAGCGCCTCCTCGTCCTGGCCTCCGCCGTGACGGCGGTCAGCCTCCTCGCGGGCACCGCCGCCCACGCCATGGACCTGCCCTGGCAGAGCGTGCTCTTCCTGGCCCTGCTCGGATCCCAGCTGGGCGTGGCCCTCGGCCTCAGGGCCCGCCTCCTGACCAGGGCGAACCTCTTCCTCCCCGCCTCCGTCGCCGGGTCCGCCGCACTGGCGATGGCCGCCCTGCACGTCCCCGTACTGCAGTCGCTGCTGGAGACCGAACCGGTCGGCTGGACCGGAGTCTGGCTCGCGTCCGCTGCGGCTCTCGCGGCGTTCCTCGCCGCCCGGCTGCTGCGCGGCGCATTCCGCAGAAAGGCATGACCATGAACACTCACGAGCCAGAACACGGACCCGGCATCCACGCCGAGGTCGGCGACCAGATCGTCGTGGGCGGCCCCACCGTCGGCACGCCCGGCCGGGACGGGGAGGTCATCGCCCTCCACCATGCCGACGGAACCCCTCCGTACGACGTCCGCTGGTCCGACACCGGCCGTACGTCCGTGTTCTTCCCGGGCCCGGACGCCCACGTCCGCCACCTGCACGAAGCGACGGCACACCCCGCCCCAGGCAGCAGCCCCGAGAAGCAGTAGCCGCGGGGCGGGACCTCGGACTCGCCTCGCGCGTGCCGTGCGGGGAGGGTCGCACGGGCCGCTCGGTGGGGCCGATCGGCCCATGCGTATCGGCCGGGGCCGGGATCAGTCTGGTGGTACCAGCGACCACAGCACGAGGTGGCCGGCGAGCCGCCGGAGGAGCGATGGCGTCATGAGTACGATCAACTACACCGCGCCCGGTCTGCCTCCCGGCTCCCGGGGACGAGCCGTGGCCGGGCGGACAGCCCTGGGCCGCAGGGTGGCGGCCCTCCGGGCCGCGGCCCATCTCACGCGCGAGGAGCTGGGCGAGCGCTGCGGCGTCGATGCGCACTACCTCGCCTGCGTGGAGGACCACGTCGTGGTCCCGGCGATCGGGACCCTCGTCCGTCTCGCCCAGGCGCTCGGCACCACGGTCGACAGCCTCGTCGCCGGCGGATCCGACGGGGAGGCGGGCCCCCGGAACAGGCCGATCGACGGGCGACTGGTCCCGCTCGACGAGGGCGAGTGCCGGCGGCTCCTGGGTGTGCGGGGCATCGGGCGGGTGGCCGTCTTCGCCTCCGACGGCCCTGCCGTCCACCCGGTGAACTACCTCGTCGCCGGTGACGGCATCGCGTTCCGCACCGGTGCCGACACCGTACTGGCCCGCGCGGCGGGAACCGAGGCCGCCTTCGAGGCCGAGCAGATCGACGAGGTCGCAGCCAGGGGGTGGAGCGTGCTGGCCGTCGGAGAGCTCACGAGGGCCGTCGCCGCATCGCGAGACCTCGAGCGCAGCGCTGCGGCGGCCAACTTCGTGCCCTGGGCGGACGGAGCGCGCAGCCTCTGGATGAAGATCACTCCGGTCCGGATCACCGGCCGCCGCGTGGTGAGCCCCTGACCTCCCGGGCGGCGGCCGCTCGGACGCGGGCTGCCGGTGCCGGCCGCACCGGCATCACGGCCGACGGGGCGCGGGACGGTGCTGTCCGCCGGTGCCGCCGTCCGTCCCCGTGCCGTCGAGTTCCGCGAGCAGTCGTCCGCGTACTTCTTCCGTCAGCCGGGACAGCCGCTCCGAAACCGCAGGCACCGGCGCCTGCGGGTCGCGGATGCGCCTGGCCCCGGCCGGCACCGCGCCGAGATCGGCGTCGAGGCGGGAGCGCGCGGCGGTGAGCGAGTCGGGCGGTCCGGTTCTCCGGCCGTCCCTCATGACCGTGCGCAACATTGGGTCCCCGCCCGGGGGAGGGTCCTCGTCGCGGAGGGCGATCACGTCGGCCGCGCCGGGCCGCCGGTACACCTGTTTGGGCGCCGGGGCGGTGGCCTTCGCCGAGGACAGCTTCATCACCGGCCGGCCGTCGTATGCCACCAGCTTGTACGCGGCGTCCAGATAGGGCGCGTCCGCGGCGGTGCCCACGCGGGTGCCGACGGCGAAGACGTCGATCGGCGCCCCGGACCGGATGAGGTCGTCGATCGCGTACTCGTCCAGCCCTCCGCTGGCGATGATCCGCACGTCCGGCAGGCCCGCGGCGTCCAGCTGCGCGCGGGACCGGTGCGCGAGCTCCCCGAGGTCACCGCTGTCGAGGCGGATCGCGCAGCCCGGACCGCGCCCCAGACCGGCCAGTACCTCGGCCGCCGTCGCCACGCCCCGGCCGGTGTCGTAGGTGTCGACGAGCAGGGTGACCGGGCCGGGATGGGTGCGCGCGAAGGCCCGGAACGCATCCTCTTCCGAGTCGAACGCCTCGATGTACGAGTGCGCCATGGTGCCGGAGGCGGCCAGGCCCAGCCGTACCGCGGCATCGACATTGCTGGTTCCTGCGAAGCCCGCCATCCCTCCGAGCCGGGCGGCCTGGAAGCCGGCCTGCGGCCCGTGGGTCCGGCGCAGCGAGAAGTCGACCACCGGTCGTCCGCGGGCGGCCATGACGCAGCGCGCCGCCTTGGATGCGACGGCCGTCTGGTGGCAGACCAGGCTGAGCAGGTACGTCTCGGCGAGCTGGGCCTGGGGGAGGGGAGCGGTCACCTCCAAAAGCGGCTCGCCGGCGAAGACGAGCCGCCCCTCCGGGACGGCACGCACCTCGCCCTCGAACCGCAGGCCGACCAGCGGAGCCAGGTCCGCCGGCGGGCGGTGCAGCGCCTCGGCGAACACGCGGGCGTCGTCCGGCGTCACCTCGAATTCGTGCAGGTAGTCGAGGGCGGGCTCCAGACCGGCGGCGACGAGGAACCCCCGCCCCGGCGGCAGTTCCCGTACGAAGAGACTGAAGGTGGCGTCCTCGGCCATACCCTCGTTCAGGTACGACATCGCCATCGTGATCTCGTACAGGTCTGTGGTGGTCACCTGGGACATGCCTCCAGCGTGCTCCCTTCCGTCGCGGTCCGCCCTGGCCGGCAGGCGCGGGCCCCTGCGCACCGGCCCCTCCTGCGGCTCCCGGGCCGGGGCCGAACGGCCCCCTCCCTGCCCCGAGAGACCCATGCGGGCCGGGCGGCTGCGGGACGACAGTGGAGACAGACCCGAACGAACGCGCCGGCCCGCGGCGCCGGAGACCTAGGAGCACCCCATGTCAGGCAGGCAGACCGCCAAGAGGGTCCTGGTCGCCTACGGGACCAGGCACGGTGCGACCGCCGGGATCGCGGCGGAGATCGGCAGGACCCTCCGCGAGGACGGCCTGGACGCCGTGGTCCTCCCCGCGGACGACGTGGACGACGTCCGCGGCTTCGACGCCGTCGTGCTGGGAGGAGCGCTGTACGCGGGCCGCTGGAGCGCCAAGGCCCGGCACTGCGCGGAACGCAACGAGCACTACCTCAGGCACCGCCCGGTCTTCCTGTTCAGCAGCGGCCCGGTCGACAGCTCCGCGGAGCAGCACGAGATCCGGCCGGTACCGGCGGTGGCCAAGCAGATGGAACGGCTCGGCGCACGCGAGCACGTCACCTTCGGAGGAAGCATCACCGCGAGCACCCCCGGCCTCATGGCCAAGGCGCTGGTCCGTCACGGCAAGGGGGGCGACTTCCGCAACCCCGAGCGGATCCAGACCTGGGCCCACCACATCAGCGCCGAACTCGACGCGGCCGCCTGAACGGCCTGCACGCCGCCCGCCGGGCGCGAGGGCTGTCCGGGGGCGCAAGAGGGGACCGTTCGGCCCTGGAGGACAGCAGCTGCCTGTGGTGGGATGAAGGTGACGGAAGGAGCCCTGTGAGGATGCGGAGAAGCGGCTGACGGCCGTGCACCGCACGATCAGGATCCGCGAGAAGCGGGCGGGCTCTTTCCGTCCACCGGTGCGCGCGGGCCGATCTCGTCCCGGGGCCCGGGAGGCTCTTCGAGGACGCTCCAGGCGACCGGGCCGAGAAGGTCCGCCACCCTCCGGAAGACGTCCATCAGCAGGTCGTCCACGGTCAGCATCCCCACGACGCGCTGCCCGTCGAGGACGGGAAGGCGCCGGACGCCTCTGCTGCGGAACGTCCGGTACGCGACGTGGATGTCGTCGGCGGCGTCGAGGGTCACCACCGGAGTGGTCATCACGTCCGCGACGGGATCGTCGCGGTCGAGCCCTGCGGCCACCGCCCGCACCGCGATGTCGCGGTCGGTGACGAGGCCGCGCAGGACTCCGCCCTCGGTCACGGCCAGGCAGCCGACGCCGTGGACGTCCATGTGGCGGGCCGCTTCACCGATGGTCGTCGCGGCGGTGACGGACACCGCCGGCGCCGACATGGACGCGGACACCTTCATCGTCCCGCTCCTCTCCACTGGTCCACTGGCTCCGATGTGTTCACGCCGCGCGCCCCGGGCGGCTCAGCGGCCCGCGCCGGTGTCATCCGTATCCCACGCGAGGTGCTCCGTGACCCGGACGACGCCGTCGACGGTGCGGCACAGCCGCTCGACGACGGGGACCAGACTCCGGAAGCGCACCACGCCGTGCAGGGTCACCTGGCCGTCCAGCACCTCGACGGACACGGATGCCGGGTCCAGGTGCAGAGTCCGGTCGAGGACGTCCGCGGTGATCTCGTGGCGAATGGCGTCGTCGTCGCGGAGGAAGATCCGCAGCAGGTCGCCGCGCGTGACGATGCCCACCAGGACGTCGGCGTCGTCGACGACCACCAGCCGCTTGACGTGCTGGCTCTCCATGAGCCGGGCAGCCTCCGCCGCTGTCCACTCCGGACGTGCGCAGACCGCAGGCGCGGACATCAGCTCCTCCGCACGCGTGGCGGCAGCCTTGTCGCTCTCCCAGGGCTCGGGGCGTGGCACCGACCGGAACCAGTCCCCCTGGTCGGCGGATTTCGGCAGCAGATCGCCCTCGGAGATCACGCCGAGGGGATGGCCGGCCTGGTCGACGACCGCCACCGCGGACACCCCGTGCGCGCCGAGGGTCCGCACGATCTCCTTGAACGTGGTGTCGGGAGAGACCGTGACGACCTCGCGCGTCATCAGCTCGCCCACTTCCCTGTGCCTCACCGTCTTCTCCTTCCGTGCAGCCCGGAACGGGCCTCCTTGTCAGGCCGGCACCGGCAGGCGGCGCCGGGGAGGCAGGCGGCTCTCCGCGTGGCGATCAGGCCCTCGGCGAGCTTTCGCCCTGGTGCCCCTGGTGCCCCTGGTCGTGGACCTGCGCTGCGATCACCGCCGCCTGCACGCGCCGTTCGACGCCCAGCTTGCCCAGCAGCCGGGAGATGTGGTTCTTGACGGTCTTCTCGGACAGGTACAGCTGCTTGGCGATCTGGCGGTTGGTGAGCCCCTCGCCGATCAGCTCCAGGACCGCCCGTTCCCGCTCGGACAGCATGCCGAGCCGGGCGTCCTCGGGCTCCTTGGCGGCCTCCGGGTCGCGCAGGGAGTGCATCAGCCGGGCGGTGGTGGCCGGGTCGAGCATGGACTGCCCGGTGGCCACCATCCGTACCGCCGAGACGAGGTCCGACCCCTTGATCTGCTTGAGTACGTACCCTGCGGCGCCCGCCATGATGGCGTCCAGCAGCGCTTCCTCGTCGTCGAACGACGTCAGCATCAGGCAGGCCAGGTCCGGCATCTTCGAGCGGAGGTCCCGGCAGACGGTGATGCCGTCGCCGTCGGGCAGCCGTACGTCGAGCACGGCGACGTCCGGGCGCAGCGCAGGCCCGCGGGCCAGCGCCTGCTCGGCGGTGCCCGCCTCGCCCACGACGGCAATGTCCGGCTCGGCGTCGAGGAGGTCGTGCAGGCCCCGGCGGACCACCTCGTGGTCGTCGAGGAGGAACACCTTGATGGGCGCCTCGACGGAGGCACCCGCTACGTCGGACATGTCCGCCACCCGATCCGCATCGCGCCAGTCAGGTTTCCACCCGAATTGTCTCAGCAGGACGGTGATGCGCATCTCGGGTCGGGGGACGCCGAGCCGGCCTACGCGGGGGTCGACACCGCCCCGTCGAGTTCCATGCGCACGTCGACGACCCCCTCGACCGCCCGGATGGCCCGTGCCAGGAGGGGGACCAGAGCGCGGTCGCGCAGCGGGCCTCGGAGGGTGACCACACCGTCCTGGACGGAGAAGTCCAGGGGAACGTCCGGGGCGAGTTCGGTGAGCACGGCCTGGCGGATCTCCTCCTCCAGCTCCCCGTCCGGACGCAGGAAGACCTTCAGCAGGTCGCTGCGGCTGACGATGCCCTCGAGCATGCCGACGTCGTTCACCACAGGCAGGCGCTTGACGTGCCTGCGGGCCATGATGCGTGCCGCCTCGGCGATGGCGGCGCTCGGGTGGACGGTGACCGCCGGGCTCGACATCAGGTCCTCGGCGAGCACGCCACTGGCCTTGGAGGCCTCCTCCAACTGGTCCGGGAGGCGGGGCTCCTGCCGACGGAACTCCTCCTTGGGCAGCAGGTCGGCCTCGGAGACGACACCGACGACGCGGCCTTCTCCCTCCAGGACGGGGAGAGCGCTCACCTTCCATTCCTGCATCAGTTCGACTATCTCCTTGTATGACGCCTCGCGGCCGATGGCGATCGCGGTGTGCGTCATGACGTCACTGACGGTGTAGCGGGATGCGGGCATGACCGGCTCCTTCGCCGTGATGCGGTCGCGGGCCCTGCCGCCGCCCCGGGGCGCGTGCAGGTCGGGTTGGCCCTCCTCCAATCTGAGCACCGGAGCTGTGGACGCGCACGGGTCCTGTGGGCCAGGGCAGGGCCCGATCGGCCCCCTCTCCCGGCGGACGCTGCCGGGCGGCCGATGCCGCCGGCCTCCGGCGCCCTGTGGGGGAGAATCAGCCACGACTGACGGCCCGCACCTGTCCGCGCAGGGATCGTGCCACGCGTACGTCGAACGATTCGGTGCTCGGGGTGAGCATCGCCGCGGCGGCTGTGGCCACCCCCAGCGTGCAGGCACCGACGGGATCGGCGCCGCCGGCCAGCTCCGCGGTGAGGGCAGCGACCATGCTGTCTCCTGCTCCCGCATCGCTCAGGGGTTCGCCGGGCAGCGGCGGCGCGTGGAGTTCGGTGTGGCCGTTCCCGGTCGAGCACACCGCGCCCAGCGCGCCGAGCGTCGTGACGGCGATCTCGGCGGCTCCCGTGGCGAGCAGGTGCCCGTTGAGTGCCCGCGCGTCGTCGAAGCTGTCGACGGGTCGGCCGGTCAGGCTCTCCGCCTCTGTCCGGTTGCACCTGAACAGGAACACGCCCTCCGCGAGCCCCGCCCGCAGTGCCGGTCCGGAGGTGTCCAGGACCAGCCGGGCTCCGGCTTCCCTGACGAGGCGGGCGACGGTTGCGTAGTAGTCGTCGGGCAGGCCGCCGGGCAGGCTGCCGCTGGCCACGACGTACGGGCGCCCGCCGAGGAACCGCTCCAGGGCTTCCAGGCACCGCTCTCCCTCGCCCTCGCGGAGTTGCGGGCCGGGGGGAACGACGTGGCAGCTGCGGCGCGACACGGTCTCGAACAGCACGAGTGCCTCGCGGGTGTCCTCGGCGATGCCGACGGCGACGTGGTGCATGCCCTCCTCGTCCAGCAGCCGCGTGAGGCGCAGCCCGACCTCGCCCCCGGCGGTGTGGACGGCGGTGGCACGGGCTCCGAACCGCGCGATGTGACGGGCGACGTTGATCCCCCCGCCCCCGGCGGCCACCGACCTGACCCGCGCGCGGTTCTTGCCGGTGTACTCCAGACGGTCGACCTCCCAGCACAGGTCGACCGTCGGATTCAGCGTCAGGGTGACCACGTCCGGACCTGCGGCCGAGGCGTCCGGCCCCGCACCCGTGCTCATCACGGAGTCCCGGCCGTCGCGCCGGCCGCCTGCGGCCGCGGCGCCTGCTGCTCGGCGGACCCGCAGATCCTGGGCTGTGACGGAAGCGCCATCGCGCTCACCTCCGTGGACAGGGACGTCTCCGACCCGTCTGACCGGGCTCCCCCTTCGACGGTCTCACGCCAGGAGGGACTCCGGGCTCCGGCCGAATCGGCGCCGGCAGGGGCCGCGAGCACCGGAACCGCCCGCCCGGTGCCCGACACCGGGGCCGATCGGTCCCGCACCTGCCCCGACAGGCCCAAGCGGACCGCGGGCGGGCAGGCCGACAGTGGAGGCAGGAACGCACGAGACGCCGCCGGACGGCGCCGGAGAATCCAGGAGCACCCCATGTCAGGCACGCAGATGGAGCGGAGGCGCAGCCTCTTCCCCGACCTCACGGACTGGTTCGGAGCCGGCTTCCCGGGCTTCCCCGGGTGGCGGCCGGCCCTCGGCACCCACCTGATCCCGATCGAGGTGACCAGGACCGACGGCACGTACACGCTCCGCGCCGAAATGCCGGGGCTGGACCCCGAGAAGGACGTGGAGATCACCGTGGACGGCGACATGCTCACCGTCAGCGCCGAGCACACCGAGAGCACGGAGGACAAGGACCACTCGGAGTTCCGTTACGGATCCTTCCGCCGGAGTGTCCGGCTGCCCGGCCAGATCCCCACCGAAGGAGTCGAGGCCGCGTACGAGGACGGCATCCTCACCGTCCGCGTCCCGATGGAGGCCGAGCCACCCGCAGGCCGTCGCAGCATCCCGGTCAAGCGTCCCCCGCAGGAGACGGGTGAGTAGCCGCGGAACGGACCCGGACCCGGACGCGGACCCGAGCACCACATCAGCAGGTGCGGCGCCACCCACCGCTGTTCACGACGGGTCCCCGCCCGTTCCCCGGGTCTGTTCGGCCACGTAGTCCGCGCACCTGTCGAGAGTGGTGAGGGACGCGTAGTCCTGTTCCGGGAGGGCGAGCCCCGTGCGGCCGCTGAGCAGTTCGACGAAGTTGAGGAAGTCAAGCGAGTCCATCTCCAGGTACTCGCGGAAGTTCGCGTGAGGGGGCACCGAGGAGAGGTCGGCGCCGGGCACGACCTCCTCGATCACGCTTCTGATCGTCTCGAGGGCTTCGTCGCGGGTCACAGGTCCTCCGGGTGCTGGAGCAGGCGGTCGAGCGTGGTGAGGAAGCGGGAGCCGGTCGCGCCGTCGCTGGCCCGGTGGTCGGCGGACAGTGTGGCGGTGACGGTCGGGTGGACGGCGAGCATGCCGTCGACCGCGACGGGGCGGTCGGTCACCCGCCCGAGGCCGACCATCGCGACCTGGGGCGGGTAGATCACGCCGAAGACCGTTTCGACGCCCTGGTCGCCCAGGTTCGTCACGGTGAGTGTGGGGTCCGCCGTCTCCGAGGCGCGGAGCCTGCCGTGCCGCGCCCGGGCGACGAGGTCCTTCAGCGCGGCCATCAGGTCCGGCAGGGGCAGCCGGTCGGCATCCGCCAGGGAGGGCGCCACCAGCCCGCCGCCGCGCAGCGACACGGCCGTGCCGAGGCGCACGCCGGTCGCGGGCACGAACCGGCCGCCGATCCAGTGCCCGTTCAGTTCGGGCACCTCGCGTGCGGCCAGCGCGACGGCTTTGAGCAGCAGTGCAGCAGGGACGAGGCGGTCGGCAACCGTCCGTCGGCTGTTCTCGGTGCGCATCCATTCCAGGGCCGCGGACAGGTCGATGACCGTCGAGAGGTAGTAGTGGGGGATCTCCCGCTTGGCACGGGCCATCAGACGGGCGATGGCGAGACGGTCACGATCACCGGCCGGCGCTGCCCGTCCGGCCGGCGCGGCGGGTGCGGACTCCCCGCCGGCGGCTCCGGGTGCGGACTCCTCGCCGGCGGCTCCGGTGCTTCCGGCGGCCGCGCGGACGTCGTCGGCCTTGACCGCGCCGCGGCTGCCGGTGCCCCTGACGGCGGCGAGATCGACGCCCAGGGACACGGCGAGCCGCCGGGCCAGCGGTGACGCCGCGATCCGCGCGGGCGCCGGGTGTGCGGCCCGCGACACGTCCGCGCGGGTGATCCGGCCGCCCCTGCCGCTGCCGTGCACCGCCTGGAGGTCCACTCCCTCCTCGGCCGCCTGGTGCCGTACGAGGGGTGTGGCGGGGGCTGCTGCTGCCGCGGGGCCCGGCCCGGGCGCCACGGCCGGGGGACCGGAGGCCGCGGGGCTGATCACGGCCAGGGGCGTTCCCACCGGCACGGTCGTGCCCGGCTCGGCCAGAAGCTCCGTGACGGTGCCCGACTCGAAGCACTCGACCTCGATCGTCGACTTGGCCGTCTCCACCACGGCGACGACGTCGCCCCGTGCGACCTCGGCCCCCTCGGCGACCAGCCACTCCACGAGGGTGCCCTCGTCCATGTCGGCTCCGAGGGACGGCATCGTGAACTCGCCCATGTCAGGCCACCGCCCGGCGGACGGCCGCCACGATGGAAGCCGGCTGGGGCAGGGCGGCCTCCTCCAACTGCTTCGCGTACGGCATCGGCACCTCCTGGCTGCACACCCGCTGGACGGGCGCGTCGAGGTCGTAGAAGGCCTGCTCGGCGATGCGGGCCGCGATCTCCCCCGAGATGCTGCCGCTGCGCCAGCCCTCGTCGACGATGACGGCCCGGTGGGTGCGCGCCACGGACTCCAGCACGGTCGCGTCGTCCAGGGGGCGCAGCGACCGCAGGTCCACCACCTCCACGTCGACGCCGTCCCCCGAGAGCTCCTCCGCCGCGGCCAGGGCCTTCGGCAGCGACCCGCCGTACGTGATCACGGAGACGTCCGCGCCGGGCCGGCGCACCGCCGCCGAGTCGAGGCCGACGGAGTCGGTCGCGGCGTCCAGCACGCCCTCCTCGTTGTAGAGGCTCCCGTGCTCGAAGAGCACGACGGGGTCGGGGTCGTCGAGCGCCGCGGCCAGCATGTGCCGGGCGTCGTCCACGGTGGCGGGGGTGAGTACCCGGAGGCCCGGGATGTGGGCGTACCAGCTCTCCAGGCTGTGGGAGTGCTGGGCGGCGAGCTGTCGGCCCGCCCCCGTCGTCATACGGATCACGATCGGAACGTTCAGCTGCCCGCCCGACATGTGCAGCAGGGTGGCCGCGTTGTTCATGATCTGGTCGAGGGCGAGCAGGCTGAAGTTCACGGTCATGATCTCGACGACGGGACGCATCCCGCCCAGCGCGGCACCGATGCCGGCCCCCACGAAAGCGGACTCCGACAGCGGGGTGTCCCGGATCCTGTCGGGTCCGAACTCCTCCAGCAGTCCCAGGCTCACTCCGAAGCAGCCGCCGTACCGGCCGACGTCCTCGCCCATGAGAAAGACCCGGTCATCGCCGCGCAGCGCCTCGCGCAGCGCTGCACGGAGGGCCTCCCGGTACGTCGTGCGGGCGGTATCGGCAGCCCGGGTCGCGTTCATCACACCCTCCCGGGGACGCTCGTCACGAACCGCAGAAGATCCGAGACCGGTTCGCGGGGGGCGGCTTCCGCGGCGCGTACGGCGGCGTCGATTTCGGTGGCCACGTCCTCCTCCAGCTGTTTCATCACCCCGTCGTCCAGGGATCCGGCGGTTCGCATCGCCCCCTCCAGGCCGTCCAGCGGGTCACGCGTCTTCCACCGGGCCACCTCCTCCTTGTCGCGGTAGCGGTCCGGGTCGTACATGGAGTGGGCGCGGAAGCGGTACGTCCGTGCCTCGAGGAAGTGCGGGCCTCCGCCTGCCCGCACCGACTCCGCCGCCCGCCGTGCGGCGGCCTCGACGGCCAGCACGTCCATGCCGTCGACGGTCCAGGCGGGCATACCGTACGACGCGGCGCGCATCGCCAGGTTCGTCTGCGCGTGTTCCCGCGCCAGACTGGTCCCCATGGCGTACAGGTTGTTCTCGCAGACCAGCAGGAGCGGCAGCTGCCACAGGGCCGCGAGGTTGGCCGTCTCGTGGAACTCGCCCTCCGCGTAGGCCCCGTCGCCGAAGAAGCAGCACGTCACGCGTTCGGCACCGCGCATCCGATCCGCGAGGGCCAGGCCCGCGGCCAGCGGCAGCCCGCCGGCGACGATGGCGTTGCCGCCGTAGAAGCGCCTCCCCGCGTCGAACAGGTGCATGGACCCGCCGCGGCCGCGGCTGCACCCGGTGGCCTTGCCGAACATCTCCGCCATCACCGCCTCGGCCGGTACGCCCCGCGCGAGGGCGTGGCCGTGCTCGCGGTAGGTGGACACGACGGCGTCCTCCTCGCGCAGGGCCTGGCCGACACCGACGGCGACCGCCTCCTCACCGATGTACAGGTGCACGAACCCGCGGATCTTCGCCGCGCTGTAGAGCTCGACGCAGCGCTCCTCGAAGCGGCGGATCAGCAGCATCTGCCGCAGCAGCACCAGCTGGTCGTCACGTTGCGGGCGGTGCTCGCCGTCCCCGGCCGGGCGCGGCCGGCGACTGCCGGGACGCTTCGGGCCGGGGGCACTCCTCGCGGTGGCGTTCATGGCAGGGCCCTTCCTCACGAGCAGCTCACGCAGGACTTTCCAGGGTCGACAGATCGCCCTCGGGCAGACCGAGTTCACGGGCCCGCAGCAGGCGGCGCATCACCTTGCCGCTGCGGGTCTTCGGGAGGTTCTGATCGAAATCGATCTCACGCGGGGCCACCGCGGGCCCGAGCCGCTGCCTGGCGAACGCGAGCAGTTCGCGTTTCAGCGCGTCCGCCGCCTCATAGCCGGGCCGCAGGGAGACGAAGGCCTTGACCACGGCCCCCACGACCGGGTCCGGGCGGCCGATCACCCCGGCCTCGGCCACGGCCGGATGCTCCATCAGCGCGCTTTCGACCTCGAAGGGGCCGATGAGGTGACCGGCGGACTTGATCACATCGTCGGCCCGCCCCACGAACCAGAACCACCCGTCCCGGTCCCGCTTCGCCAGATCACCCGTGAGGTACCAGCCGTCGACGAAGCAGGCCTCGTACCGCGCGCGGTCGTTCAGGTAGCCCCGGAACATCGAGGGCCAGCCCGGGCGGAGTGCCAGTTCGCCCTCCACGCCCGGACGGCTCACCTGCCGCACGTGCCCGTCGGTGACCGCCGCCCGTCCGTCCTGCCCCCGTTCCAGGATGGCCGCGTGCACGCCGGGGAGGGGACGCCCCATGGAGCCGGGGCGGATGTCGCTGGAGGCGTAGTTGGCGATCATGATGGCGCCGGTCTCGGTCTGCCACCAGTTGTCGTGCACGGGGAGGCCCAGCACCTCCTGCCCCCAGACCACGGCTTCGGGGTTGAGGGGTTCGCCGACGCTGGCGATGAAGCGCAGTGCGGAGAGGTCGTACGGGCCGGGAAGGCTGCGGTCGCCGCCCCGCGGCGTGGCCCGCATCAGCATCCGGATCGCCGTGGGAGCCGTGTACCAGACCGCGACGTCCTGCGTGTCGAGGATCCGGTACCAGCGGTGCACGTCGAACTCGCCCTCGTCCACCACCAGCGTGGCACCGTGCGTGAGCGGGGCGATGATCCCGTACGAGGTGCCCGTCACCCAGCCCGGGTCGGCCGTACACCAGTACACGTCCCGCGGGCCGACATCCAGGGCGAAGGCCGCCGTGGCATGGTGGGCCACGACCGCGTCGTGGACGTGCACCGCACCCTTGGGCGTGCCGGTCGTCCCGCTCGTGAAGTGCAGCAGGGCCATGTCCTCGGGGTCGGTGGGCGGCACCGTGAACACCGGTGACGCCTGCGCCATGAGGTGTTCGAGCACACGGGTGCCCTCCGGCGGGTCGGTGACGGCGCCGACCAGCAGCACGTGGGCCAGGCCGGGAAGCAGCGGGCGGATCGCCTCGACCTTGCGCCGGTACAGGGCCTCGGTGGTCACCAGGACCCGGGCGTCGCCGAGCGCCATACGCTGCCGCACCGGCTCCGGGCCGAACGCCGAGAAGAGCGGGCACAGCACCCGTCCGGCACGGAGCGTGCCCAGAGCGGCGGTGTACAGCTCCCGGCGCCGGCCCAGCAGAGTGAAGACGCGGTCCTGCGGGGCCGTTCCCAGGCCGGCGAGGACGTTGGCGAAACGGGACGTCTCGGCGGCGAGGTCCGCGTAGCTCACGCCGGTGACGGAGTCGTCGGCGGCGACGCACCGCAGCGCCTCCCACGCGCCGTGCCCGGCCTCGACATGCCGGTCGACCGCCTCGAAACCCATGTTCAGGCCGCCGCCGTCCGGCAGACCGCTCAGCCACGTCCGGGCCTCGCCCCAGGTGAACGCGGCGCGGGCCTGCTCGTAGTCCGGGAGCCGCCAGGTGTCGTCCGGGTGGCGCTCCTTGGTGATGATCGGGTAGGTCATGACGGCTCCTCGCCCACCACGAGGCCTGGTGGAGGTGCGACACCACCATCCTTCGGATGCGGCCCGCCGGGGGAGGGCCGAACGGGTCCGCGTGGGGACCGCTCGGGCCCTGCCGGCGCGCACACTCACCCCTCCACGGGCCCGCCGCTCCCCGGCGTCCGCTCGATGTCGAGTTCCAGGAAGTGGGCGGAGCACGAGATGCAGGGGTCGTGGTTGCGGACGGCCCGCTCGCACAGCCGGGTGAGCCCGGCCTCGGATTCCTCTCCGCGGTCGACCCCGGCCTGGACGATCCGGCGCAGGTCCTCCTCGATGGCGCCCTGGTTCTGCGCGGTCGGCGGAACGAGGCGTGCGTCGGTGACGCGGCCGCCGTCGTCGAGCGCATAGCGGTGGTACAGCAGGCCGCGGGGTGCTTCCGTGGCCCCGTGTCCGGTGCCGGCCCGGGCGGGGACCTCCACGTACGGGTGGGGCGGCGGCTCGTACGCCCCGATGATGCGCAGCGCCTCCTCCACGGCGTACAGGACCTCCACCGCACGGACGAGGATGCTGCGGTACGGGTTCCGGCAGGCGCTGCCGCGCCCGGTGCCTCCTGCTCCCGGCGGCGCCGGAGGGTCGCCCAGCCCGGCCTCCCGGGCCGCCTCCAGGGCCGTCGGGGAGAGGAGGTGACCGCTCACGGCCCAGCGGGCGAGCGAGCCGGTGAGGTGCCTGCGTCCGTCCAGCCGGGAGTGCAGGGCCGTGGAGTGCGGGACCTGAGCTTCTGCGACGTGGTCGCAGAAGTCCCGCAGGGGGAACGTGCGCCGCGCGAACGGCTCGTCGTACCGGATGACGGTGGGGACGCCGGACTCGATGGCGTAGGTGCCGGCCTCGGCGAGGGCGAGGAAGTCGGCGTCGCATTCGGCGTCGGGGAAGTCGAACCCGCCGACCCAGCGGACCGTGTCCCAGGCGTCGTCGAGGGCTCCGCGCAACCGGACCGCGAGCGGCCGCAGCTCCGCGGCCGTGGGGGTGCGGTGGAAGCCGCCGAGGCGGACGTTGACGGGGTGGATCGCCCGGCCTCCGAGCAGCTCGACCACCGCGTTGCCCGTCTGCTTCAGGCGCAGACCGCGCTCGACGTGCCCGCGGTGGGCGCGCGACAGGCCGATCACGTCGTCGTGGCCGAGGAAGTCCGGAGCGTGCAGCAGGTGGATGTGCAGGGTCTGGCTCTCGATCCACTCCCCGCAGTACAGCAGGCGGCGGAGAGCGGCCAGTTGCCCGCCGACGGCGACGCCGCACGCGTCCTCGACGGCCCGGCAGGCACTCATCTGGTAGGCGACGGGGCAGATCCCGCAGATGCGGGACGTGAGATCGGGGGGCTCCGTGTGGGCCCTGCCGCGGAGGAACGCCTCGAAGAACCGCGGCGGCTCGTAGATCGCCAGGCGTGTTTCCAGGACGGTGCCGTCATGGATCCGCAGGTGGAGCGCCGTTTCGCCCTCGACGCGGGTGAGGGCGGGGATGCGCAGGGTCCGGGACCGCGGCGTGGACTCCGTCATTCGGCTCCTTCCGCACCCGTCACACCGGGCCCCTGCTCCTCCACGGCGGCGAACGCGGCCGTGTTGAAGGTGTGCAGGAACCTCCCGACGTCCTCCTCGCTCATGCCGTCACGGTGCAGGAGCGGGACGAGCGCCGGAAGGTTGGTCGTTCCGGCCGGTCCGAAGCAGCCGTAGCAGCCGCGCCCGTAGGTCGGGCACAGCGCTCCGCAGCCGGCGTGCGTGACGGGCCCGAGGCAGGGTGTGCCGTGGGCGACGGTGACGCAGACGTTGCCGCGGCGCTTGCAGGCGAAGCAGACGCTGTGGTTCGGGATGCCGGGTCTGCGTCCTGCGAGGAACGCGGTGATCACCTCCAGGAGCTGGCCGCGGTCGATGGGGCAGCCGCGCAGCTCGAAGTCGACGGGCACGTGGGCGGAGACGGGCGTGGAGGTGGCGAGGGTCGCGATGTAGTCGGGTCGGGCGTAGACGGTCGCGAGGTACTCGTCCACGTCGGCGTGGTTGCGCAGTGCCTGGACGCCCCCTGCCGTGGCGCAGGCGCCGATCGTGACGAGGTGGCGGGAGTCGGCGCGGACGCGCCGGATGCGGTCCAGGTGCTCGGGCGTGCTGATGGAGCCTTCGACGAGCACGAGGTCGTACGGCCCCGGTGCGGCATCGCTGGACGCCTCCGCGAAATGGGCGATCTCCAGTTCGGCGGCGATGCCGAGCAGTTCGTCCTCGCAGTCGAGGAGGGTCAGCTGACAGCCGTCGCAGGAGGCGAACTTGAAGACGCCCAGGCGGGGCCGGGCGGCGGGCTGGGGGTGTGCGTCGGGGGTCGTCATGCCTCACAGTTCCCGGATGGCCAGCAGGGGAGCGGCTCGGTCGTAGCCGACGACCGGGCCGTCGCGGCACAGCAGCAGCGGCCCGAGCTGGCAGTGGCCGCAGTGGCCCGTGGCACAGCGCATGTTGCGCTCAAGGGAGACCTGGATGCGGGCCGGAGGCACTCCGCGGTGGAGCAGGGCGCGCGCGGTCGCGCGGATCATGACCTCGGGGCCGCACACGAAGGCGGTCGTGTCCGCCGCGGTGAACCGGGCCTCGGCGAGCAGCGCGGTGACCACACCGACCCTGCCGGTCCAGTCGTCGCAGGGGCGGTCGACGGTGACGGCCGCGAACGGCCGGCGCCACCCGGGGAACTCGTCCGCGTACAGCAGGTCGCCGGGGGATCTGGCGCCGGCGAGGACGCTCAGCCGGCCGTACGCGTCCGGCTCTGCCAGCACGGCATGGATGAGGGGGCGCAGCGGGGCGAGGCCGATGCCTCCGGCGACGACGAGCACGTCCCCGCCTCGGGCGGCCGCGGTGTCCCATGCGGTGCCGAACGGCCCGCGGACCCCGACCTGTGCGCCGGGCCCCAGGTCGCACAGCGCGCGGGAGACGGCACCGACGGCCCGTACGGTGTGCGCCAGCCGCCGGCCGCCGGGGATACGGGACACGGACACGGGGATCTCTCCGACGCCGAACGCGTACACCATCGCGAACCGGCCCGGTGCGAAGGGGGCCAGGGGCTCGCCGACCGGCTCCAGGGTGAGGGTGACCGTGTCGCGGGTCTCCTCCCGGCGGTCCGCCACCCGGTGGGGGAGCGGGGACAGGGTCATGGCGTGCGCCCGCTCTCGGGGGTCCGGTACAGGTCGAGCAGCCGGGTGCGTGTGGCCCTGAGCCGTTCTCCGATGGTCTCGGCGACGAGGGTGACCAGCGCCAGCCCCAGCACGGGCCGTGCCGCGCAGAGGTCGCGTACCGCCGCGGCGTCGAACGTCCAGGCGCGGGTCGGCTCCCGGGTCTCGGCGCCGAGGTGCCACTGCCGGGGCGGGCACAACCACGACCAGCCGAGCAGGCCGCCCGGGCCGATGGTCTCGACGACCGCGCGTCCCCGGCCGGGCACCTGGATGTCCAGCGCGACCGTGCCCGAGCGGAGGACCCAGAAGCGGTCCGCTTCCCCGCCCTCTTCGAAGACCCGGGTGCCGGCCGGCAGGACGGTGTCGCGGGCCAGGGCCATCAGCTGGGCGCGCTCCTCTGCCGGGAGAGCGTCGAGCAGCCCGTCCCCGCCGGCGGCGTCCGGATCTGCGGTCATGGCGTGCCCTCCTGCCCTGTGGCCTCCCGGTGCAGGGCGTGGGCCTCCTCGGTGAGGTCGATGCCCGTGGGGCACCAGACGATGCAGCGGCCGCAGCCGACACAGCCGGAACTGTCGAACTGGTCGTGCCAGGTGCCCAGCTTGTGGGTGAGCCACTGCCGGTAGCGGCTGCGGGGGGTCGCCCGGACCGGGCCGCCGTGCAGCAGCGAGAAGTCGAGGTCGTAGCAGGAGTCCCAGCGGCGCCACCGCTCGGCGTGGTCGCCGGTCAGGTCGGTCACGTCCTCGGTGGTGGTGCAGAAGCACGTGGGGCAGACCATGGTGCAGTTGCCGCAGCTCAGGCAGCGGGCCGTGACGTCGTCCCAGCGGTCGGCCTCCAGCGTGTCCCGCATGAGCGTGCGCAGGTCCACCGGCGGCATGGAGCGGCCCATGTGCTCGGCGGCCCGGCGCACGCCGTCGGCCGCGGCGGTACGCGTGGCGTCGTCGGCGGCGCTGCGGGGAATCTCCGCGAGGACCGAGGCTCCCTCCCCGGTCCCGCTCCGGCACAGGAAGCGGTGGCCGGCGCCGTCCACCACCTCGGTGAGAGCGAGGTCGTAGCCGGCGTCCGCGGCCGGTCCCGTGCCCATCGAGACGCAGAAGCACGTGGCCCCGGGCTCCGTGCACTCGACGGCGATGAGGAAGGCGCCCGTCCGCCGGGACAGGTAGGCGGGATCGCGGTACCGGCCGCCGGACATCACCCGGTCCAGGATCCGGATGGCGCGCAGATCGCAGGGGCGCACGCCGAGGAACGCGTAGGCGGCGCTTTCCTGCTCCTCCTCGCGCACGGTCAGCCCGCCGCCGGGCTCCCGGTCCGCGGACCACTGGCGCACCCGCTCGGGGTGCAGGAACGACTTCCACGACTGGGGACCCGCGCTGTGCGCGAAAGCGGCCCCGTCCTCACGCCGGCGGACCCGGTACCGCCCCGCCTCCAGCTCCACCCCCCACCCGTAGGGCAGCTCGGCGGCGGACTCCAGCTCGTCGAGGACGATCGCCGCGTCCCGTACGGTCGGGCCGATCACCGTGCGGCCGCGGCGCCTGAGGACCTGTACGAGAGCTTCGAGGCCGGCCCGGTCCAGCACCGCCTCGGCGGGGCCGCCCGCAACCCGGCCGACTTCTTCGGGGTCGCTCATGGCCTGCCCTCTCTCCAATAACCGCGGCCCGCGGAAGGCGGGCCGTGCGGGGCACCAGCAGTCCGCCGGTGCCGAACCGGACGGCGTGCACGTGGTCACGGACAGGGTGTCAGGCCGACCCGTCGCGAGTGGCGGATCCCGTCCGGCGAGTCGTGTCGCGCGGGTCCGTCCGGGTGCGGGCGGCACCCGGGGACGCGCCGTGCTGCCCGATGTCCGCCGCGATCCGCCGGATCAGCCGCGGGACCGCGCGAGCCACTGCCGGGGTGATGCCGACCCCCATCGAACGGTCCGCCCCTTCGACCGCGTAGACGATCAGGCGGCCGGGACTGCGGCCGAGAACCGCCCCGAGACGCAGCGCATCGGCGAGTCCGAGCCCGTGCGTGCTGTGCCTTCCGGCGGCGGCCGGGCGCAGCCCGCCGTCCGCGGCGGCATCCCACCGGTGCGTCCGCCCCGGCTGCGCCGAAGGGGGAAAACAGGCGTCGACGACGATGGCCAGGGCGGTGTTGTCCCACAGCTCGATCAGACGCCCGGGGTCCCCGTCGCACTCCGCGAGGACGGTGTCGGCGGGCAGCCGCCGCTGAGCGGACCGCTCCCTCAGCAGGCCGACCACCACCGGGCCGACACCGTCGTCCCTGCGGAACCCGTTGCCGAGTCCGATGACCGCCGCAGCGGTGAGCGCCTCCATCGGCTCCGACTCCTCTCCGCGGACGGACCGGCGGCGGCAGCCTCCTGCGCCACCCGGGGGCGGACGTGCCCGCGTGCCGATGATCGGGCCGGCGGCCGCCGTCCGCACTCCGGGTCACCGCGGCCGGCGCGCGGGCCGGTGGGCCTGAAGCCAGACTGGACAGGGGGGCGCGACGAGGAGGCAGCCATGAAGACAGCGCGGGAGATCATGCACACCGGTGCCGCCTGCGTCCAGGAGACGGAGACGCTCATGGATGCGGCACGCCGGATGGGCGAGCTGGACGTGGGGGCACTCCCCATCTGCGGTCCGGACGACCGCCTGCACGGAATCATCACCGACCGCGACATCGTGATCAAGTGCCTGGCGAAGGGAAAGGACCCGGGCCACATGACGGCCGGCCAGCTCGCCCAGGGCAAGCCCGTGACGGTGGACGCCGACGCGGGAGCGGACCAGGTCCTGGCCACGATGCAGGACCACCGCATCCGGCGGGTACCCGTCATCGCCGACCACCGGCTCGTCGGAATGATCAGCGAGGCCGATCTCGCACGGCACCTCACCGACGAACAGGTGGGCCACTTCGTCGAGACGATCTGCGCCGCTCGGTGATCCGCAACGACGCGGCACACGTGCAAGGTCCAGCCCATCGCTGACGCAGTCACTTCGGCCCGCGGTGCCGCTTGAGGAACCACGTCCCGCCCTCGGGCCCGGTCAGCCGCCACACACGGCTTCCGGTGCGGAGCCAGGACCCGCCGCGCGCGTCCGGCGCAGGGTGAGGTGGACGTCCGCCGGCACTGTGTACCGGCCCGTCACGGAGTGGTCCTGAGCGTGTCGTGGGGGCCGGTGGACTGGGACGGGAGAGTGGCTTCGAAGGCGGCGGCCTGGGTGAGGTAGGCGCTGCGGAAGTCCCCGGTGGCGGTCTTCTCGTCCATGAGGTCCGTGAAGGTGCCCGACTCGGCGACGCGGCCGTCCTTCAGGACGTGGATCAGGTCGGCGTGGCGTACCGAGTGCAGGCGGTGGGTGATGAGGACGATCGTCTGGCCGGTCGTGGCGGCCAGGGACCTGATCTGGTCGAAGACGCGCTGTTCGGCGACCGCGTCCAGGGCGCTGGTGGGCTCGTCCACGATCAGGATCTCCGCCCGCCGGTACTTGGCGCGGGCGATGCCGATGCGCTGCCACTGGCCGCCCGAGACCTGGTGGCCGCCCCGGTAGCCGCGGGCGAGGAGGGTGCCGAGGCCGCGGGGGAGGCCGTCCAGGACCTGGTCGGCCCCGGAGAAGGCGGCCGCGTCCTTGACCGCGTCGTCGTCGATGGGCAGCTCCGGGCGGCCGATGCCGACGTTCACGCGGAAGGTGAACGGCCAGTGCTGGAAGTCCTGGGACATCAGCGCGACGCGGTCGAAGAGCTGGTCGCGGTCGGCGGTGCGGGCGTCGACGCCGTCCCACCAGATCGTGCCGCCGCCCTCGTCCGGCAGGTACAGGCCGGCCAGGAGTTTGACGAGGGTGGACTTGCCGGAGCCGTTCTCGCCCACCAGCGCGATGATCTTCCCGGCGGGGAAGGAGAGGCTGACGTCGTGCAGCGTCGGTTCCGGCCGGGCGGCCGCGCCGGCGGGGTAGGTGAACGTGACGTTCTCGAAGCGGACTTCGCGCAGCCGCTCGGGCAGCGGCTGCCCGCCCGCAGGGATGGCCCGGGCCTTCGCCTCCCGGCACAGCCGTTCGAAGTCGGCGACGAACAGGGACTCCTGGTGCAGTTCGGTGATCTGCAGGACGAGGGTGTCCAGGCTCGCGCCGCCGGTGCGGATGGCCAGGACGGCCGTTCCGGCGACCGCCAGGTCCATGGCCCCGCCCCACAGCAGCGCGCCGAGGGCGCCGTACGTGAGGAGGGTGGCGAGGCCTCCGGCGCCGTCCGCGGCGAGCCCGATCCGGGCGGCGCGGCGGGCCAGCCGGGTCTGCTCGCGCTCGCTGGTCTCGGCCATGTTCCGGAAGTGGCCCAGCAGGAACGGCCCGATGCCGTGGACGCGGACCTCCGCCGCGGCCTCCTTCTGCGTCAGCAGCTGGCCGAGCAGGAGACCGGCCCGCGCATGCTGCACGAAGGCGTGGAAGGAGAGGTACTCCTGGCGGGAGATCATCAGTGAACTCCACGCGCTCGGCAGGGTCATCAGCACCAGGAGCGGCAGCAGCACCGGGTGCAGGACGGCCAGTACGCCGGCCGCGGCGATCAGCGACACCGCGGCGTTCAGGGTGTTGGTGCAGTAGCGGATCATGCGGCGGGCCGAGTCGGCGCCGTAGCGGGCCGCGTCGAGGAGCCGGTGGAACTCGTCGTCCTCGATCGCCGCCAGCTCCGTGCGGTGCACCAGGCCCAGGTACTGCTCGGTCGCGACCCGCTGCACCTTCGGCTCCAGCGCTCCGGTGGCCGCGGTGGAGGCCGAGCGCAGGAGGGACCCGACGAACGCCGTGACGGCGACGGCCGCCAGCGCGGGCACGGCCCGGGTGAGGCGCTCGTTGGTACTGCCGTCCGCGAGGATGTGCCCGAGCACGCTGTTGACGGCGACGAGGCCGACAGCCTGCGCGATGCCGCGGCCGACCTCGGAGGCCAGGACGACCCGCAGGGCCCGGGGGTCGGCCCGGCGGGCGAGGCGCAGCCCGGTGCCGACCAGGCCGGGCAGCTGCCGGGCCATCGACCAGAGGCCGAGACGGAGCCAGGCGCCCTCGTGCCGGTCCCAGCCGATGTCGTAGGCGAGTTCGCCGCCGAAGAGGAGCCGCTCGGAGTCCGACACCCCGGAGGCGCCGGATCCGGTCTTCTGACCCGTGGTCATGCGGCCCTCCCGGTGCCCCGGCGCGCGCCCGACGGGGCGGGGCGGGCGTCAACACGGCGCCGGTACGACGGGCCGGGGCGCGGGACACGCCCTCCCCGTTCGAACGGGGAGGGGTCTGCGGAGTGCTGAGGCTGTGGAGTCACGAGGTCCTCCTCATGGGTGCACGGCTGGGACTGGTGCTCCAAGAACGGCTCCCGATCGGGTGCGTCACTGCCGCATCCGGGGCCGATCGTGAACGGATGTTCCCATGCGGCCCGGTGGGCCCGGTGTGTCTGGCGTCGTCGCGTTGAAACTCGCTCGAACAGGTTCCTGTCATCCTGCCGAGGGATTGCGGCCCCGTGAGGGCGCCCGCCGCAGCCGGATGGCAGGTCCGGCCGCCGCGCGGGACCATGGCTCCGGAAGGAATGCCATGACCCAGGCCTCGTCGTCCGCCGCCCCGTCCCCGCCCCCGCCGCAGAGCCCGCCGGAGGAGGAGCGGCCGCGCCGCCGCCGGTTCCGGGCCACGCTGCCAGGCTGCTGGGGCGCGCTCGTCCTGGCCTGCCTGTCCTTCACCCCGTCACTGCTTCCCCGCGGGGGCGTGCTCCAAGGCGTGGTCGCCGGCATCAGCGCGGCCATCGGGTACGCGCTCGGCGTGCTGGCCGCCTTCGTGTGGCGGGCCTTCGCCGACCGGGACCCGCGAACCCCCTCGCGCCGGTCCTGGCTCGTCTTCGCGGTCTGCGCGGTGATCCTGTTCGGCGTCGCCTTCGGGCTCGGCCAGTACTGGCAGCACCGGATCCGGCAGCTCATGGGAGTCACCGAGTACAGCGCGGCCGCCACCGTCGCCGGCCCGTTCGTCGCGGCCGCCGTCTTCCTGGTCCTGCTCGTCGTCGGCCGCGGGCTCCGCCGCCCCTACCACGCGGCAGCCCGGCTGCTCGGGCGGTGGATCGGCCCGCGTGCGGCGCGGGTGGTCGGCTGGCTGGCGGTGGCCGCCCTGGCGTGGTCGGTGTTCAGCGGGCTGCTCCTGGGCGGCTTCGTGAACGCCGCGAACGAGGCCTTCTCGGTACGCGACACCGAGACACCCGAGGGCGTCAGCCGGCCCGCGTCGGTCCTGCGCTCCGGCGGACCGGGCTCCCTCGTGCCGTGGGAGACCCTCGGCCGGGAGGGGCGGGCCTTCACCGGCAGCGGGCCGACCGCCGAGCAGATCGGCGCGTTCGCCGGCCGCGAGGCGATGGAGCCGGTCCGCGCGTACGCCGGCCTGGCGACCGCCGACGACGCCGAGAGCCGCGCGGAGCAGGCCGTCGCCGACCTGCGCCGTGCGGGCGGCTTCGAGCGCGAGAACCTGCTCGTGATGACCACCACGGGAAGCGGATGGGTCGATCCCGCCGCCGTGGACACCTTCGAGTACCTCGGCGGCGGCGACGCGGCGACCGTGGCGATGCAGTACTCCTACCTGCCGTCCTGGCTCTCCTACCTCGTCGACCAGTCCAAGGCGCGCCAGGCCGGCCGGGAGCTCTTCGACGCCGTCTACGACGTCTGGTCGAAGCTGCCGCCCGAGCAGCGGCCGCGGCTGTTCGCCGCCGGCGAGAGCCTGGGGTCGTTCGGCGGGGAGACCGCCTTCAGCGGGGAGTACGACCTGCGCAACCGCACCGCCGGCACCCTCTTCGCCGGGCCGCCCAACTTCAACACCCTCTTCCGCGAGTTCAGCGACCAGCGGGACCCGGCCAGCCCGGAGATCGAGCCCGTCTTCAAGGACGGGCGGACCGTCCGGTTCACCGGCGACCCGGCCGCCGGCATGCCCCCCGCGGACCGGCCGTGGGACGGGACGCGGGTGCTCTACCTGATGAACCCCTCCGACCCGATCGTCTGGTGGAGCCCCTCGCTGGCCCTCACCGAACCCGACTGGATCCGCCAGGCCCCCGGCGACGACGTGCTGGAGGAGATGGTCTGGCTGCCCTTCGTGACGTTCTGGCACATCACGGCCGACCTGCCGTTCTCCACGGGCGTCCCCGACGGCCACGGCCACACCTACAAGACCGCGTACGTCGACGGGTGGAACGCCGTCATGCGGCCCGAGGGCATCACGGCGCAGGACCTCGACCGCCTCCGCGACATCGTCCGGCCGGACGGCTCGTAGCAGTGCCCGGTCAGCGCAGCAGGAAGCCGACCAGGTAGCCGAGGGCGTTTACCGCCCAGTGCAGGCCCAGCGGGGCCAGCAGGCTGCCGCTGCGCCGCCGCAGCTCGCAGAACAGCACGCCCGCCGCCGCGGTGATCGGCCGACAGCACGGCGAGTGCGGCGCCCGCCCCGGAGCCGCCGAGCACGCCTCCCAGCGCCGGTTTCGCGGACGCCAGGCCCAGGGAGGGCAGCACGTGCCACAGGCCGAACAGGAGGCTCGACACGGCGGTCGCCCACACCGTCCCCCGGGCCCGCCGCACCAGGCCGTAGAGGACCCCCCTGAAGGCCGTCTCCTCCACCAGGACGGTGCCGACGGGCACCAATCCGCAGCGCCAGCTCACCGCCGTCCATCCCCGCGTACCGCCGGTCCTCGAAGAGCGCCCGGCCCGCCGGCAGCAGCGCCGCGACCAGGTACACGGCGGCGACGATGCCGACCAGGGCCAGCGCCCACCGGGCGCCGCGCGCCATCGTGCAGCGGGCCAGGCCCGCGTCCGCCCGCGTCCCGCCGGCCCAGCGCAGCACCCCGAGCAGCAGCGCGCTGACGGCGAGGGCCGCGGCCGTACGCACCGCGGCTGCCGCGGGCCCCAGGTGCGCGGCGACGTTGGCGGCGGCGAGCACGGCCAGCGTGAGCCCCACCGCGGGCCAGGTGCCGAGCGCTCCGTGCCGGCGCCTCCGCGGCGGTCCGGTTCCGGTACGGGGCCCCCGGCCCTCGCGCCGACCGGCGCCACCGGGGTCGGGGCAGGGCATGCGCGTTCCGCCCTTCGGTCAGGCCGGCGGTGCGGCCCGGTCTGCCCGGGCCCGGTCCCTCCAGGCTCACGCTACCGGGCACCCGACCCGCCCGCCCCCTCGCGCACACGCCCCCGCGCCTCGCACGGCCGGCCCGCCGGGGCAAGCGGATCGGCCGGGCCCGGACCGTTTTTTGGCGGAAGTTGCTCAAGCCCGGCCCGGGGCGCTCGCGCGGCACTAGCGTCCACAGCCCGGCATGCGCACCGCCCGGCCGCGGCTCGCGGCGCGGCGCCGCCGCCACCGACGCCCACCACCCCGGAGGCCGCCCGCCCATGCACACCGGATCGCCGCACGCCAGGGCACCGCTCGCCGTCCTGGCGCTGGTCGCCGCCGTGGCTGCTCTGCTCCTCGGCGGGGCCGGCCCGGCCTCCGCGCACTCCGGACTCACGGGATCCGACCCCGCGGACGGCTCGGTCCTCGCCTCGCCGCCCCCGCACGTCACCCTCACCTTCACCGAGACGGTCGGCCTCTCCGCGGACTCGGTGCGGGTGCTGTCCCCCGACAACGAGCGAGTCAACCCCCGCCCGGCGCACCACGCCGACGGCAGGGGCAACACCGGCCGCGTGGAGCTCGCCGACGGGCTCGCCCAGGGCACCTACACGGTGGCCTGGCGGGTCGTCTCCGCCGACGGCCACCCCATCTCCGGCGCGTTCGTCTTCTCCGTCGGCAGACCGTCCGAGACCGCCGCCGAGGTGCCCGACACGGCCGCCGGCGACACGGCGGCCGGCCGCCTCCACGGGGTCTTCCGCCACGTCGCCTACAGCGGGCTCGCCCTCCTCGCCGGCGCCGCCGCGTTCGTCCTCCTGTGCTGGCCCGGCGCCGGTGCGCTGCGCCCCGTGCGCCGGCTGCTGGCCGCCGGCTGGGCCGCGCTCGCCGTGTCCACCGCCGCGCTGCTGCTGCTGCGCGGCCCGTACGAGACCGGCGGCCCGCTGACGGCGGCGCTCGACCCGGCCCTGCTGGGGCAGACCCTCACCGGGAGGGCCGGGGGAGCTCTCGTCGTACGCTTCCTCCTGCTCGGCGCGACGGCCGTGCTGCTGCTGAGGCTGGCCCGCCGGGCCGGGGACCCGGACGGCCGGGCGGAGGAGTGGTGTCCCGGCCGCCGGGTCCGCTGGACGGCGGCGGGCCTCGCGGCGGGCCTCGCGCTCACCTGGGCCGCCGCCGAGCACGCCGCCGCCGGGATCCAGGTGCCGCTGGCCGTCCCCGCCTCCGTACTCCACCTGCTCGCCATGGGGGTCTGGTTGGGCGGCCTCGCCACGCTGGCGGCCGTCCTCGGGGGCCGGGGGGCAGGCGGTCCCGCCGTGCCCGCCCGCGCGGTCGGCCGCTTCTCGGCGCTCGCCTTCGCGGCCGTCGCCGTCCTGGTTGGCACGGGCCTGTACCAGTCGTGGCGGCAGGTCGGCTCTTGGGAGGCGCTGACCACCACCTCCTTCGGCAGGATCCTCCTCGTCAAGACCGCCGCCGTGGTCCTGATGCTGTGGGCGGCGTCCTTCTCCCGGCGGCTGGCCGCCCGTGTCCTGGACCCGGCCGGCACGGCCGGCACGGCCGGTGCGACGGGTGCGGACACGGCAGCCGGGCGGATGCGGGAGCCCGCCCTGGCAGTGGCGGGCACGGCCGCCGCGGGCCCGGGGCCGGCGCCCGGAGCGCTGTCCGCCGGTGCGAAAGCCGGCCCGCCGGCGCCCGGCGGGGCAGAGGGGCAGCGGCGGCGCCTGCGCCGCACCGTGGCCGCCGAAGCCGCACTCGGCGTCCTGGTCCTCACCGCCACCACCGTGCTCACCGGGACGCAGCCCGGGCGCGCCGCCGTGCGGAGCGCCGAGGCGGCCGCCGCGCGCGGCCCGCAGGTGCGGGTGGTCACCGTCCCCTTCGACACGGGGGCGGCCGGGCACCGCGGCACGGTGCAGATCACGCTGTCACCGGGACGCGTCGGGGAGAACTCGGTCGAGGCCGTGGTGTTCACCGAGGACGGCGGCCTCGCGGCCGTGCCCGAAATCCGCCTCAACCTCACCCAGACCGACCTGGACATCGGACCGATCGACGCGAAGCTCACCGACCGGAAGGGGTACTGGGCCGCATACGACCTGCGGCTGCCCGTGCCGGGTGAGTGGAACGCCGCCGTCACGGTCCGCACGGGCGACATCGACCAGGCGACCGTCCGCGCCCCGGTGCCGGTCACGGGGCGGCCGAAGTGAGCGGCAGGGCCGCCGGGTGCCGTGGAAACGCCGGCGCCCGGCGGCCCCTCCCCGGGCCCCGTGAGGGGCCGGAGGGGGCCGCCGGGCGGCGTGCCGGACGGCGCGGGCCCCGGGCGGGGCCCGCCTCCGCTGCTACCAGGAGCGGCGGAAGTTGATGTGGCCGCCGTCGCGGTCGAACCAGCCGCGGAAGCCCCAGTTGATCCAGCCGCCGTCGCCCTGGTTGGTGAACTGGCCCGACTCGAAGATCCACAGGCCGTAGTGGATGTTCCCCCACTGCACGTTGGCGTAGACCCGGGTGCCGCTGAAGCGGTCGTCGTAGTTGTGGCTCAGGTTGAACAGCATCACGTTGTGGCGGCCGCCGGCCGCGTCGAAGGCCTTGTCCACCGCCTGCTGGACGAAGGAGCCCCGGTCGTCGGTCTTGATGCTGCGCAGCGCGTCGGCGATGGCCTTGCCGCGGCCGAGCTGGTCCATGGAGACGTTGACGTTGACGCTCTTGTCGGCCGCCGCCGCGGCGGGGGAGGCGTCGGGCGCCGCGGCGGCGGTGACGGCGGGGCGCTCGGCCGCCTGGGCCGGGAGCGAGGCCGCTCCGGTCAGGGCGACGGCGGCGAGGGCGAGCGTGGCGAGGGTGGTCTTGCGGCGCATGGAAGGAAGTCCTTGTCTGTGCGGGCCGGTTGCGAAGGCGCGGGTCGGGGGTGTGCTGCCGCTGCTACCAGGAGCGGCGGAAGTTGACGTGGCCGCCGTCGCGGTCGAACCAGCCGCGGAAGGCCCAGTTGATCCAGCCGCCGTCGCCGTGGTTGGTGAACTGGCCCGACTCGAAGACGATGACCCGGTACTTGCCGTGGATGCCGCTGACCCTGGCGTCGTAGACGATGCCGTTCAGGTGGGCGGTGTGCCCGTTGGCGTCGTTGATGACCATGACGTTGTAGCGCTGCCCGCTCTCGTAGAAGGCGCCCTCCATCAGGGACTTCACGTAGCCGGAGCGGTTCTGCTTGCGCTCGATCGCCTCGGTGACGATGTTCATGATCTTCTGGGTGATGTCGAGGACCGCGGAGGCTACATCGACCTTCCCCGCGAGGGCCCCGGCCTCGCCCGGGACGGCCCCCTGCACCGCGGCCGGCCGGGGCTGGGGCGCGGGCGCCTCGGCGGCGTACGAGGCGGTGGCGGGGAGCAGGACGCCGGCGGCGGCGACGGAGCTGACGAAGGCGAGGGCGATGCGCTTGCGGCTGAGGAACATGGTTTTTCTCCTTCTGGCAGGTTTTCCGATGATTTTTCGGGCGCACGGAGGCTGCGGGGCCGCCGGGCGGACGAAGGTGAGGGGCTGCGGGTGAAAACCGCGGCAGGCGAGCAGGATTTGCGGCGCAGCGTGCCGGGCCGTGTGCGGCCGGAGAAGCCCGGCCGGGAAAAGAAGGGAAACCGGGCCGATTTCGGCCGATCTCCTTCGGCGGGGCCCTGTGAAGTGCCGCACGGCTGATTTGCTCGACGGACCTTTGGGACCGGTGTGGCGAAGGGGTGCTTTTCGTCACCACGAGGTGGCGAGGTGCGCGGCGGCGTCGTCCGGGAAGGGGCGGCGGTCGCCGCCGGCGCGGCCCGCCGGCGGCGGGGGGCCTGCGGCCCGCCGGAGCAGCAGGACCGCGCAGGATCCGGCGCAGATCAGTGAGAAGGCCGGCCACCAGGGGAAACGCGGTTCCCGGCGGTCGGGAGAGGGGTTCGGCATCGGGTCTTTCCAACGGCTTTCGCGTGAATCGGAACCCGGTAGGGCCGGAAGGGCTCTAGAGGACCGGGGGGCAGTGGGTCGCGGGGTTCGTCCACTCGGTGTCCCCCGGCCGGCTGTCGCAGGGGGCCGGCGGCTGCGCCGAATCGGCACCGGTGTGGCCGGCGGGTACCGCTGCGGCCGCAAGGCCGCCTGCAATGACCGTGGCCAGCGCCGCCGCACAGAGGGACCGGGTGAACTTCATGCTGAACTCCTGAGGACCTGGACGTGAATTCCGAGCGGAGAATCCTGTCGGCGTTTTTCCTTTCCGACGGCTCAAGAATCACCCGGGGGAGAACTCCGGGTCCAGGGCGGGCGGCCCTCAGCAAGGTGCGTGGCACGAAAGAGAGGGGTGGCAAATTTGGACAGAATCCAGCAAAAGGGGATGCCTGACGGGGGGAGGGGCCGCTTACGGCCGGCCCCCGGCCCCGGCCGGGAGGAGGCGCCGCACGAACCCGCCGACCTCGGCCCCGCGGCACTCCGGCTCTACACGCGGCTGCTGGAGCACGGCCCGGCGCCGACCGCGGCCCTGGCCGCCGAACTCGGGCTGGACGAGGCCGCGGTGGAACGGGCCGCCGCCGAACTGACCTGCAGCCGGCTGGCCGCCCGTGATCCCGGCGCCCCGGCCGCGCCGCTGCGCGCCGTCAGCCCCTACACCGCGACGGCCGAACTCGTCGGCCCGGAGGAGAACGCGCTGCGCCGCCGCCTGGAGGTCCTCGAACGCACCCGGGCCCGGCTGAGTTCGCTGATCCCGCTGTACGAGGAGGCGTACCGGCGCAGCGCCGACACCGGGGCCGTCGAGGTCGTCGGATCCCGCGACCGGGTCATGCTGCTCATCTCCGATGCGGCGGCCCGCTGCACCGAGGAGGTGCTCACCGTGCAGCCGGGCGGCGGCCGGCCGCCCGGCTACCTGGAGCGCGCCCTGCCCCGCGATTTGGAGATGCTGCGCCGCGGCGTCCGCATGCACACCCTGTACCAGCACACCTCCCGCTACAGTGCGGGCACCCAGGAGTACGTGCAGGCGGTGACCGCGGCCGGCGCCGAAGTCCGCACCCTCGGGGAGCTGTTCGGCAAGATGCTGGTCTTCGACCGCACCACCGCCTTCCTGCCGGTGTGGGACGACCCCGACGCGGCGGTGGTGCTGCGCGAGCCGTCCGCCGTCGCCTTCCTCCGCTCGGTCTTCGGCCACGCCTGGAGCCTCGCGGAGCCGTACGGCGCCTCGTACACGGCGGTGACCTCGGCCCAGCTGCACGACACCATCGCCGCGCGGCTGGCCGACGGCGCGAAGGACGAGCAGATCGCCCGGTGGCTCGGGATGTCCCTGCGGACCTGCCGCCGGCACATCGCGGAGCTGATGGACGAACTCGGCGCGGAGAGCCGCTTCCAGGCCGGCTACCTCCTGGCACTCCGCTCCCACGGCGCCCTCGACGGGGCCGGGCCTGCTCCGGCGGTGCCCGAGCCGGCCCCGCCGGAGCGGGCTCCCCGCCACGCCGCGGCCGGCGGCTGACGCGCGTACACCGTGCCTGGGGCAGCGGGGGAGCCCCGGCCCGGTACGGACCTCAGGGGCCGGCGTCCAGCTCGGCCACGATCGAGGCCGGAGTGTGGCCCGTGCCGTCCGACAGGCGGTGGAAGTCCACCGACACGTAGTTCGGGTCGCGGCCGCCCGCCGCCGGCCGGCACTGCTCGGCGATGCGGTTGCGCAGCTTGGCGCCGTTGTCCAGGGCCGCGGTGAGGACGGTCGGCACGTTGCGGTGGTGGCTCATCGTGAACAGCCTCCGGAAGCCCGGCTCCCGGCGGTCCAGGGGTACGTCCGGCCAGCGCGTGACGCATGCGAGGTCGCTGCCGAGGTCGCCGAGGCTCCAGTGGTTGCTCACCGTCCACGACCGGTCGTACATGACGCCCAGGTGCTCGCGGTCGGAGCGGTCGGAGAACACCAGCAGGCGCTTGTCCGCCGTGACGAGGTCGGCGACCTTCGGCCAGCCCTGCTGCCGCACGCCCCACTCGTCCGGCCGGAACAGCAGCTCGGACAGCCCGCGCACCCGGGAGAGGGAGCTGCCCAGCTGCTCGGCGCTGACGTAGTCCTCCAGGAAGACGGTGACGACCTCCTGCGGGTGGGCGGCGAGGAAGTCCACCACCGTCTGCATCGTTGCGTGGAAGGACTGCCGCGGCAGGGCGTAGGTGGCGCCGGCGAAGGTCTTGCAGCCGCCGTGGCACAGGTAGACGTCGCTGGGGTAGCAGTCGCTGCCGAAGCTGATGACGCACAGCCAGGTGCTGCGCTCGTACCAGTGGGTGTCCAGGCTCAGGCCGCGGACGCCGTTGTCGAGCTGGGCGCGCACCGACTCGGACTGGTTCACCGAACTCCAGCGGGAGTCCTCGTAGTTGGTGAAGGCGTTGTGGGCGGTCAGGTAGGCGGCCTCGTCGAGGCGGCGGTCGCCCCAGCGCGCGGCGGCGGCCGCCGCGTCGGCGCTGGTACGGGGCCCTGCGGGGCCGGGGGCGGCCGGCGCGGGCGGGGCGGCGGCGAGGAGCGCCGGCAGCAGGAGGCACAGCAGGCCGGTCAGGGCGGCTCTGCGGCGGCGACTCGGCCGCCCGGAAGGCGTGTCCATGTCAATCATGCGCGGAGGGTAGCGCGTCGCCCTGCGAACGGCCCCCGCGCGGACGCGTTCGGCCGAGAACCGACGGCCGGCCCCGGCTCGCAGGGCGAACGAGCCGAACGGCCGCCGGCGCACCGCACCCGGCAGCCGCCAGCCAGGCCCGCCCGCCCAGCCGGGAGACAGTGCCCGCGGGCGGGTGGGCGAGCGGGGCGACGGGGGCTCAGGCGGGCGGCCGCCCGCCCGCCGCCGTCAGCTGGGCCGGGGCAGGGGCGCCCGCCGGGGACGGCGGGCCGGACCGCGCCGCCGCCGGCGGCGCCGCGGCCCCGGACAGGGCGCCCTCCAGCGCGTCCAGGGCCCGCCGGGCCTCCGCCAGGCGGGCCCGCAGCTCGGCCGCCTGCGCGGCCGGGTCCTCCTCGGGGCGGCTGCGCTGCTTGAGGTCCAGGCGGGCCTGCCGCTCCTCTTCCCGGGCCTCCTCAAGCGATCCCAGCACCACCCCGATCAGCACGTTGACCAGTACGAACGATGCAAGCAGCACGTAGGAGGCGTAGTACACGAGCGTGAGCCGCGACAGCTCCAGACCGGACCGCACCGCATCCCCGAAGCCGTCCATGGTCGTCAGCAGGAACAGGGTGAGGCAGGCCCGGCCGACGGAGCCGAAGCGCGCCGGATCCGTGGCGGAGAAGCACAGCCAGCCCACCATCGCGTACACGTACACGACCAGTGCGCCCATGCACAGGAAGCTGAGCGTGCCGGGGACGGCGCGGGCCACCGCGAGGAACAGGACCCGCAGCTGCGGCAGGAAGCGGGCCGTCCGCAGGACCCGGGTCAGCCGCAGCAGCCGCAGCAGGCTGGTGTTCTCCCGCACGAACGGCAGGCATGCGATCAGGAGCAGTGCCAGGTCGAAGAGGTTCCACGGGTCGCGGAGGAAAGCCTTCGGCCGGTCGGCGCAGGCCGCGGCGCGTACGGCGAGCTCCAGGGCGAACAGCGCCAGGAAAGCGTTCTCGGCGCCCGACAGCAGCGGCCGGTGGGCGGCGGCGAACCCGCTGTAGGTCTCCGCCCCGAGCAGCACCGCGTTGCACAGGATCAGCGTGAGGACGCCGATCCCGAAGGCGCGGGAGTCCACGGCGGTCCGGCAGTGTGCGGCCAGGCGGATGCGGGCCGGGGCGGAGGATGCGATGGCAGTCAAGCGTGGTCCTCGAACGGTCGGGAGCGGGTGGGGGTCGCGGCGGTGCGGCGGCGGCCGCGGCCGCAGGGCCCGGCCGGCGGGGGCCCGGGGTGCGGTGCCGCGGCGCCGGGGGGCGGGCGCGGTGGCTGCGCGGCCGGAGGGCTGCGGGCGTGCGGCGGCACGGCCCGGGCTGCCCGTCGTCCCGACCCGGTCCGCTGCCCGGCGGCGGCGCGGGCGCGGCGGCGGCAGCGGATGCGTTACCGGCGGTGATCGTGACACCCCGGGCGCGTTCTGCCCGCGTGCGCTCACCCGCAGGAGTGGATTGAACCGGCTTTCTCACACCATCGGGTGAGTCCGCTGCGGCCACCCGGCGCGCCCCCGCGCACGCCGGGGCGCGCGCGGAAGCCCCGTGAGCCCCCTGTGGGGTGCGGCGCGTCGGCCACACCCCGTCCGACCTCGGCCACGCGCACGGCCTCCGCTTCCGTGCCCCCTTGGCCGGATTGCGCACCGTCGCCGGTGGGCACCGAAGACAGCGTGCGTGCCGTCGGCCGGGAACCCCTCGGCGGCGAGTGCGCCCGCGTGCATTCCGGGGGGCGGACATGGACGAGGCGCGTCTGGCGGAGGCCGCGGCCGCGGCGGTGGAGGCGAGCGCGCCGCTGGCCCGGCAGCTCGCCCTCATGGCGGAGGAGTTGACCCGCGCCGTCGCGCCCGGCCCGGAGCCCGCACCGGAGCCCGGCCCGCAGCCGGCACCCGGCCCGGCGCCGGACAGCCCGTACGCACACCTGCTCGCCGAGGACCGGCGGCTGCGCACCCGGGCCGCCGAACTCCTCGGTGAACTGGCCGGAACCCGCCTGTCCGCCATGGACACCTTCAACGTCGTCCTCTTCGGCCGGACCGGGGTGGGCAAGAGCTCCCTCGTCGAGGCGCTCACGGGCGGCGACGGCCGCCGGATCTCCCCGGGCAGGACCGACCACACCACCCGCGTGGAGGAGGTCCGCTGGGCGGGGCTGCGCCTCTTCGACACCCCCGGCACCAACGGCTGGGGCCACGACGGCGACAACAGCGCACTGGAGGAGCAGGCCCGCCGGGCCGTCCTCGCCGCCGACCTCGTGCTGCTCTGCTTCGACGACGGCAGCCAGCTCGAAGGGGAGTTCGCGAAGGTCGCCGCCTGGGTGCTCGCCTACCGCAAACCCGCGGTGGTCGTGCTCAACTGCGTGGAACGGCCCTGGCGCGACCCCGGCATGGTCAGCCAGGGCGTCGTACGGGCCCGCCTCTCGGCGACCGTCGCCGAGCACGCCGCGCACATCCGCGACTGGCTCGCCGCCTGCGGGCTGCCCGCGGTCCCGCTGGTCGCCCTCAGCGCCCAGCGGGCGGTGGCGGCCCGCGGGCCCGACGACTACCAGGGGTGGGACGCGCGGGCCGTCCGCCGCATGCGCGACCGGGACGGCCGGGCACGCCTGCTGGGCTGGTCGAACCTGCCCGTCCTGGAGGGGCTCGTCGCCGAGGCGGTGCGCGTCGAGGACGCCCCCCAGCTGCGGCTGGGGGGACTGGTGGGCCAGATGTCCGGCGCCCTCGCCGGGGTCGCCGCGGAACTCCGCACGCAGCTGGCGGAACCGGCCCTGGCTTACGCCGAGACCGTCGAGACGGGCCTGGCCGCCGTCCTCACGGTCCTCGGCGCCCCGACCCCCGAACCCCCGACCGCCACCGCAACCGCCCGCCCGTACGGGGCCGGCGGCACCGCCGAGGACGACGAGGCCGGGGAAGGGCAAGCAGGGGAGGACGAGGCGGGGGAAGACACGGAGCCGGGGGACGGGGAGGCCGCGGCCCACCGCCGGGCCGTCGCCCTGCTCGCCGAACTCGAAACCCTGCGCGGCCCCTTCCCCTCACCCGCCGGCGGCGAGGCCCGCGCCCACCTCGACAACCTGCTGACCGCCCGCCTCGGCGCCCTGCGCACCGCCATGGAGACCCGCGCGGAGGAGCACGCCGAACGCGCCTTCCGCAACCGCGTGGAGCTCTCCGCGCAGGAGTTCACCGACGCCGTCGTCCGTTCCGACGAGGTCACCGAGGCCGTCGGGACGGCCGTCGCCGACTTCACCGCCTACGTACGGCGCCGCATCGACCTCGCCGTCGCCGACACCGCCGCCGACCTGCACGAAATCGGCCTGCGCCTCGACGCGGTCCACGGCAGCACGGCCTCCGGCATGCGCACGATGGGCAAGGCCGCCGGGTACGGGAGCGCCGCCGCGGGCCTGCTCGGCGCCGCCCTCGCCATCGGCGTCGGCCTCAACTGGTGGAACCCGATCGGCTGGGCCGGCGCCCTGGCCCTCACCGCCTCCGGCACCGGCTTCGCCGGACGGCTGCTGAGCCGGTTCGGCCTGCGCCGCGAGCAGATCCGGCGCGACTCAGCCCGCGTCGACCAGCGCACCCGCGCCCGGCGCGCCGTGGCCGACCACATCGAGGCCCTGCGCGCCCACGTGACCGCCCACTGCGAGCTGATCATCCGCACGGCCGTCCTCGCCAAGGCCGCACCCGGCATCGAACAGGCAGTGGTGCTCCGCCGGATCGCCGCCGCGGCCGCCCGCGACGCCGACCTCGTGCAGAACGCGGCCGCAGCCCTCCCCGCGGCCCGCGAACCGGCCGACATCCTGCTGGAGGCGATGGGCCGGGCCGAAGCCGCCGCCGGCATCACCCATCCGGCCGACGCCGACCTGCACTGGCTCGGCGCCTCCTGGTGCACCGACCCGTACAACCTCGCCGCCCCGGCCCCGGCGCGCACCGGCGGACGCTCCGGCGCCGCCCCCCGCTTCGGGCCCGGCGTCTTCCGCCGCCTCAGGGCGGCCCTGCGCCGCGGCCGCCGCCTGCCCGCGCCCGGATCCGGAGCGCAATGGCTGTCATTGCTCCACCGCGAACTGGCGGGCGACGCTTCCGCCGCGCCCGCCCTCGCCGAACTCGACGCACTGGCTGCCGACCCGCGGCCGCGAATAGCCGTGGCCGGAGACATGAGCACCGGCAAGTCCGCCTTCATCCGCCGCCTGCTCGTCGAATCCGGAAGCCCCGTGCCCGCATCCCTGCGAAGCTCCGCCGGACCGGAGACCTTCCGCGCCGAGGCGTACGCCTGGGAGGGCATGCTCCTCGTCGACACCCCCGGCTTCCAGAGCGGCCTGGAACCCCACACGCAGGCCGCCCGCGAGGCGCTCGCCGACTCCGCCGCCGTCTTCTACCTGTTCCCGCCCCATGCGGCCGCCGGCGACCGCGCCGACCTCGACCTGCTGCTGCGGGGCCGGCCCGAGGAGGGCCGCTTCCCCAAAAGCGCCCGCGCCCTCTACGTCATCAACAAGATCGACCGGGTCGGCGGGCCCGACCTCGGCGCGGACTTCGCCGCCCGCATCGAGCGGGCCGAAGCCGCCCTCGCCTCCCTGCTGGAGGGGATCGCCCCGCCGGCCCCCGGACAGCAGCCCTACCGGGAGCGGATCGTCGCGATGGCCGCCGCCCCCTTCCAGATCCGGGCCGACCACGGAAGCGCGTACGACGACTTCCGATCCTGGGACGGCTTCCGCGACTTCGCCGCCGCCGTCCGCGAACTCCGCCTCACGCTGGAGGCCGACGCCGCGGACGTCACCGTCCTGCACGGCGGAGCCGCCCGCCTCGCCGGACTGCGCGCAGGGGCCGAAGCGGAAGCCCGCCTGCTGGCCCGGCGGCTCGACGAACTCGGCCGACTCGCCCAAGAGGCCTCGCACGGCGCCGCCACCGGCCGCGCCATGGTGAAGGCGCTGACCCACGGCGCCGCCCGGCTCGCCGACGACTTCACCTCCCGCCTGGTCATGGAGGCCATGGAGCCCGGCCTCGATCCGGTCGTCCGCAAGGCCCGCGGTGAGCGCCTCGGAAACTGGGGCGCCGACGCCGAGTTCACCGCGATGTACGACCTCTACCGGGCGGAGGCGGACCGCACCGCCCAGACCTGGCTGGCCACCGTCTCCTCCGCCCTGGACCGCCGGACCCGCTCGCCCCGCTTCGCCCTCGCCTTCCCCGACGGCATCGCCGGCGTCGACCTCCGCTTCATGGCCGCCGACGCCCTCCGGGCCCAGGCCCGCGACCTGCTGTCCGCGACGAGCGCGGCCCTCGCCCCCGTGGACAGGCTCTCCCCCGACGACGTGGTGCGCTTCGCCGCGCACTTCGACGTCCTCCTCGCACCCGACCAGATCGAGGCCGCACTGCACCTCACCTCCGACGCCGGGATCTTCCTCAAGGTGCTGAACGCCGTCAGCACGATCAGCGCCATGAACTCCCTCGCCACCCGCGAGCAGAAGACCGAGGCGGCCCGGGAGGCACTCCGGGACATCATGCGCGCCTCCGCCAGGGGCTGGGCCGCCCGCGTCCGCGACTCGGCGGCCGCGGTCGGAACCCTCTGCACCCGCCTGGAAGAGGCCGCGGCCGACCTGACGGCCCGACAAGCCGAGGTCCACGCCGAGCTCAAGGCCGCCCGCGACCGCGCGGGCCGCTACACCGCCGCCCTGCACGGCGCGGCCGAACGCCTGGGAGTCCCCATGCCCCACCGCACCACCCGAGGCCGCCGATGAACGCGGCCCACGCGGCCCACGCAGCGCCGGAGCCGCACGACTGGGCCTCCCGCGCGGAATCGGCCGTCCGGGAGGCCATCGGCCAGGCCGGGGCCGCCGCCCTCGCGGGCTCCTGGGCCGCGATCGCCCAGCGCCCGGTCCCCACCGTGGTCCTCTACGGGCCGCAGAACGCCGGGAAGACCAGCCTGCTGCGCCGCCTCCTCACCGAGGACGGCACCACCGTGCCCGCCTGGGCCGCTGTCAGCGCCCGCAAGGAGACCTTCGCGGCGGACGCCGTCGAGTCCGGCGGCCTGCGCTTCGTCGACACCCCGGGCCTCATGGCAGGCGACCCCCAGCACACCGAGCGCGCGCAGGCCGCCCTGGCCGAGGCCGACGCGCTCCTGCTGGTGCTCAACCGCCGGGGCCTCGCCGCGGACCGGCCGCACCTGCTGGCCGTCGCGACCGGCACCCACTTCCACGCCGACCGCCCCCGGCCGTTCCCCGCCGGAGCCCTCCTGCCGGTCGTGACCATGGCCGACCGGTGGGGTGCCGACCCGGGCACCGAGGAGTTCCACGAGCTGGTACGGGAGTCCCGGCGCGCCCTGCACGCCCAGCTCGCTCCGCACACCGGGGAGCGGAGCGCGCCCGCCGCGCACGTCGTGGCGGCCGACCCCTACCAGATGGCCGCCGGCGTCCCCGCCGGCGAACTCCGCCCGGAGCACTACCTGCTCGGCGACGAGTGGGACGGCATCGCCGCACTGCGGGCCGCCCTGCACGCCCTCGCCGGCCGGACCGCCGAACTGCGCGCCCACACCCGCACCCGGTTCTGGACCCGGCACGCCGCCGCGGCCCTGGAGGCCGGGCGCGCGGAGCTCGCCGAGTCGGAGGCCGCCCTGGCCGGGGCCGGCCGCCGGCGCGACCGGGCCCTCCTCTTCGAGGCCCGGCTCGACGCCGCCTGCGCGGCCGCATCGGCCCGCCTGCGCGCCCTCCTCCGGGAGGAGCTCGCCCGGCTCGTCGACGCCGCCCCTCCCGCCGAGGGCGACGAGGCTCTGCGGCGGCGGGCCGAGACCCGGCTCGCCACCGCAACCGGGGCCTGGCGGGCCGCCGCGGCCGAGGAGGTGCGCCGCCTGGCCTTCGCCGCACGCGCCGAGACCGCCGCCGCGGCCGCCGCACCCGGCAGCGAGGCCTTCGCCACGTACGTCGACGAGGTCGTCGAACTGCTCCGGTCCGGCGCGGCGGAGGCACCGGACCCGACCGCCCCCGCCGTCACCCCGACGGCGGCCGTGTGGCTGGGGCTCGGCCCGCTGGCCATGGCCGTCCGGCACGAGACGCGCCGGCGCCTGCGCGAACACCACGCCGGGCACGCCGAGGAGACGCGCCGGGCACTCGCGGACTTCACCGCCGACGCCGCCCGGGACGCCGACACCCCCGCGCCCGGCCAGGCCGCCCCGCCGCCCGCCGGCACCGCTCCGGACCCCGGCGCCTGGCAGGCGGACTCCGACCCCGCGGCGGACGACGGGGCCGCAGCCGACCAGCCCGGCGGGGACGGTGCCGCGTACGCCTCCGACGCGTACGGCCCGGACCCGTACGCCGCGGACGCGTACGGCTACCCCGGCGGCCCGGCGGCCGACGCGGCAGGCGGCGGCGCACACCCGGGGCATGCCGCCGAGGCCGTGGTCGCACTGGTGGAGGAGGCACTGGTCTTCGCCGCCTGGTACCACCTCGAACACCGCACGCGGAAGCAGGCCGCCGACACCGCGCGCGAGGCCGCCCGGCGGGCCGCCCGGCGCCGGGCAGCCATCGACGACCTCACCGAGCGCATCGCCGCCGGCTGCGAGGAGGACTGGCTGCGCCTGGTCGCCGCCACGCGCACGGCGATCCGCGCCCGCATCCCGGCGGACGCCCTCGTGGATCCGCTCCGCGCGGAGCACGACCGGCTCCGCGGTGCCGTCGCCACCCTGGAGCAGGTCCTCGGGGAGCTCCCGCTGTGACGCCGCAGCCGCCGCGCGTCTTCGTCGGCCACGCCTCCGCCGACCGGGAGGCCTTCGTCGAACCGCTGGCCCGCGCGCTCGCCGCGCTCGGCGTCCAGGCGTGGGTGGAGTTCTGGGAGGTCCGCCTCGGAGACCGCCTCGCGCACACCGTCTTCGACCGGGGCATGGACACCGCCGACTGCTTCGTCCTCGTCCTCTCCGACCGCTGGACGAAGGACCCCTGGCTCGCGGACCAGCTCGACGGGGCCACCGTCCGCCGCATCGAGGACGGGCGCCGCCTCATCCCCGTCCTCCTCGACGGCATGCGGACCCCGCCGGCCCTGCGGCACCTCGTGCCCCTGCGGGCCGACCGCACCGCCGCCGCGGCGGCCGCGGCCGCCGCCGCCATCGCCGACACCGTCCACGGCGCCGACCCGCGGCCGCCCGTCGCACCCCCGCCCGGGTACGCGGCCACCGGCGCGCGCACCGCTGCCGCGGCTGCGGCGGCGGACCGGCCCTCCCCGGCACCGGCCCGTACGGGCGGGCCGCCCCGCCGCCGGCCCCCCTTCCCCGGTGTCGCCGCCCCCGACCTCGCCCTGCTGCACCACGCCCTGCGCGAGGCCCTGGCCCGGGGCGTGCCCGGCCCGCTCCCGTGGGCGGGGGTGCGGGAGGCGGCCGAACGGGACGGCCTGGCCGGCGACGCACTGGCCGGGGCGCTGCGGTCGCTCGAAGCGGCGGGGCTGATCACGGCCGCCCGCGGAGGAGGGACCGTGGCGTGGTGCACGCTGACCCCGCACGGCTACCGGCTCGGCGCCCCGGGCGCGGTACCCGATCTGGAGGACGCCAAGCGCCGGGTCATCGCCGCGCTGCTGAACCGGCCGCCCGGGCACCGGTCGACGGGCCGGGACACTGCCGAGCTGGCGGAGACGGCCGATGCCCCGGTCCTCGTCGCGGACCGGCTCCTGGCCGACCTGGCGGAGGCCGGGCACCTGCGCCTGCTCCGCGGGGCCGGCGGGCGGACCCTGGTGGCGGACGTCAGCCCCCTCCTCGCCCGGTGGATCACCTGACGCCCACTCAGAATCCGCCGAATCGCTGCAGATCCGCCCCGGGGGCCGCTCGCCTTCCCGGCCACAGCACTAGGCTGGCCCCGGCGGGCGCGGGCCCGCCGGGGGAGGGGGCGGCAGGTTGCCGTACGCACGGAAGCGGATCTTCGTCAGCCATGCCGGACCGGACCTGCCCTGGGCGGAATGGATCGCCTGGGTGCTGGAGCAGGAGGGCCACGAGGTCGACCTCGACCTCTGGGACTGGCGGATGGGCGAGCGCTTCGAGGAGCGCGTCGGCGCCGGCCTCGGCGAGCGCCCCGGCTACGACCTCGTCGTCATGCTGCTGTCCCCCCAATACCTCGACTCCCCTTACGCCGGCCGGGAATGGGAGCACGCGCTGCGCGCCCCGGCGATCCGCCTGCTCTCCCCCGGCCGACTGCTGCCGGTGCAGATCAAACCGCTGACCGGGCCCGTGCCGCCCGCCCTCGCCCCGCTCCCGCGGCTGGTCCTGCACGGCCTGCACAGCGAGTCCGAGGTGATCGCCCGCCTCGCCGACGCGGTGCGCAACGCCGGCGCGACGGCCGGGACGGACGACCGGACCGCCCCCGCCCCCGCCTCCGCGCCGCAACCCGGCGCCGGCCCGGTCGGCCGGCCCGCGCCCTCCGCCGCAGCGGGCCCCGCCGCACCCCGGTTGCCCGGCAGCGCCGACCGGCCCGCCCTGTGGAACATCCCCGGCCGCCACCCCGGCGTCCAGGGCCGCGAGGCCCTCATCCAGCAGATCCGCCTCCAACTCCTCGCGTCCTCCGTGGCGGCCGTCCCGGCGCTGCACGGCCTCGACGGGGTCGGCGCGCACGAGGTCGCCCAGGAGTACGCGCAGCGCTTCAGGGGCCAGTACGACCTCGTGTGGTGGATCGGCGCCGCCGACCGCGCGGCGGTCCGCGCCGGGTACGCCGACCTCGCCGGCCGCCTCGGCATCGCCGCCGCGCCCGGAAGCCCCCTCCGGCCCGACCGCGACCGGCTGCTCGAAGCCCTGTTCGCCGACCTCGCCACCCGCCCCAGGTGGCTCGTCGTCCTCGCCGACGCCGGCCCCCCGGAATCCCTGGCAGACCTGCTGCCGCCGGAGCCGGGGCACCTGCTGCTGCTCCCCGCCGCCGGAGACTGGACGGACCCGGCCGCAGTACGGCGGAACGTGCAGCCCGGCCGGCCGGAGCAGCCCGAGGACCCGGCCACCGGGCACCGTCCGGCGCAGTCCCCGCCCGGCCCGGCAGGGGCCCGAAGCCGGCCCCGGCCGCGCGTCCTCGCAGTGGCGACCGAGTGGTCGTCCTCGCGCGGCGGCCTCAGCACCTTCAACCGGCGGATGTGCCGGGCCCTGTCCGTAGCCGGCGCCGACGTGTACTGCCTGGTACCCGCCTTCGACAAGGAGGAGGCCGCCGCTGCCTCGGCCGCCGGGGTGACCCTCGTCGAGGCAGAACGCCCCCCGCTGTGGACCGGCGAGCGCTCCCTGCTGCGCAAGCCGGGCCCCGCCCTGCCCGGCCCGCCGGACCTGGTCATCGGCCACGGCCGCGTCACCGGCCCGGCAGCCCAGCTCCTGGCGGAGGACCACTACCCGCAGGCCCGGCGGATCCACGTCATCCACATGGTCCCCGACCAGATCGAATGGCTGAAGGAGGACCGCGCCGACGACCCGGCCCGCCGCGCCGACGACCGCAGCACCACCGAGCGCCTCCTCGGCGCCACCGCGCACCGGCCCGTCGTCCTCGGCCCCCTCCTCTACAGCAAGTACGCCAAGCACTTCACCGTCCCCACGGGCGGCACCCGCCTGCTGCGCGTCGACCCCGGCTTCGAACCGTCCTCCGCCGAGCCGCGCGCCGTCCCCGAGGGCGACCCCGAAGTCCTCGTCTTCGGACGGGCCGAGGACGTCCTGATCAAGGGCCTCGACACGGCCGCCGAGGCGATGGGGCGGCTCGTCCGGCGCGCCCACCGCTTCCGCGGCGTCGACCTGGCCGTACGCGGCGTACCCGACGGCGAGGACGGCGGCGCGCTCCGGGAGCGGCTGATGGCGTACGCGGGCAGCGGGGACCTGAACATCGTCCCCAAGCCCTTCCGGACCGACCCCGAGACCCTGCGGGCCGACCTGCACCACGCCAGCCTGGTCCTGCTGCCGTCCCGGCGGGAGGGGTTCGGGCTCTCCGCGGTCGAGGCGATCGCCGCGGGCACCCCCGTCCTGGTCAGCGACGCGAGCGGGCTCGGCCTGCTGCTGCGCGAGACGCTGGGCGTGGCGGAGGCCGAGCAGTATGTGGTGGAGACCCGCGGCGACGACCAGGACGCGGAGCGGTGGAGCCACGCCGTCGAGTTCCTCCTGCGGGACCGGGCGGCCGCCTTCGCGCGGGCGGCGGAGCTGCGCGAGCACCTGGCGGCCCGGTTCAGCTGGAGCAGGGCCGCGGCCGCGCTCCTGGCCGAACTGCCCTGACCGGGCAGTCCGGGGGAGTAGGAGAGCGGGGGCGCGCGGATGGGAGCGGCACAGGCACTGGAGAAGCTGGTACCGGTGGTGCTGGCCTTCGGCTGCGGGGTCCTCCTCGCGCGGCGGAAGGTCGTACCGGCGGAGAGCTCGAAGGCCTTCGCGGACTACGCCTTCCTCTTCGCCGTCCCCTGCTTCCTCTTCGGCAACATCCACCGCAGCGACCTCGGCGCCCTGTTCGACTGGCGTGCCGTCACCGGCTACGCGGCCGCGGCCTGCACCGGGGCCGTCCTCGTCGGCGTCGTCGCCTGGACGGCCGGCGTGCGCGACCCGCGCGGCGCGGCGCTGCGCATCATGGCCGGCGTCCAGGTCAACACGGCCTACTTCGCCGTGCCCGTCTTCATCATGCTGTTCGGGAACGCCGCACCCATCTTCCCCGTGCTGCTGTTCCAGGTGTGCGTCTTCTCCCTGGTCATCATCTCGATCATGGAGTGGGGCCGCCCGGGCCGCGTCGGCAGCCCGGCCCGCCGGCTCGGATCGGCGGTCTCCGCCTCGCTGCTGACGCCCGTGGTCATCGCCTGCAACGCGGGCATCCTGCTGGGCCTGCTGCCCGTCACCGTGCCCGGCGTGGTCCTCGACGCGTTCGCGTTCGTCGGCGACAGCGCCTCGCCCGTCGCCCTGTTCGCCCTCGGGCTGCACCTGGGCGGCAGCGGCCTGAAGGTCCGCGGCACCACCCGCGAGGAGATGGCGGTCATCGCGTTCAAGTGCGCCGCCATGCCCCTGATCACGTACGCCGTCTGCCGCCACCTGTTCGGCGTCGAGGGGGAGTGGCTCGGCCACCTCGTCCTGATCGCAGCGATGCCCGCACCGCAGAACCTCTTCATCTTCGCCCAGCGCTACGACGTCGGCGTCGACCTGTCCGCCGCCCTCGTCGTCAAGAGCTCCGTCGTCGCCCTGCTCCTGCTCCCGCTGTGGACGCAGTGGGCCGTACACCTGGCCTGAGCACGACCGCACGCGCCGTACAGCGCGGCGAAATGCCCTGCCGCGGGCCTGCGCCACGCGGCAGGCTCGCCCCCACGCCACAGCACACGGCCCGCCGCTACGGCAGCAGGTGTGCCGGGAGGTACTCCGGCAGGGCCGCCAGCGGGCCGGAGGCGGCCTGGTCGAGGATGTCCCGGATCGGATCGCGGACGGGATCGGGGGCCGGCACCGTCCCGGCACCGGAAGCGGACGCCCCCAGCCGTTCCGCCACGTCCCGGCGCAGCGCCGGCAGCAGTGCGTACAGCCGGTCGCCGGGGCAGGACGTCGCGTTGAAGTCCCGGTGCCCGTAGATGGCGGTGGCGGGCAGCCTGTACTGGGTGCAGACGTACGCGCACAGGTCCGCCAGCGCCGCGTACTGCGCGGCCGGGGGCTCCTCCGAGGTGTAGGTGCCCTCGTTCTCGATGCCGATCGACACCGTGTTCTGGCCGACGCAGTGCGCCGCACGGACCTGGCGGGTGCCTCCGCGCAGCTCGGCGAGGCTGCTGTGCCGCCCCTCCATCACGAACGCGCCCCGGCTCACGGTGAAGTGCTGCCCGGTGTCGATCCAGCCCTGCGCGTCCATGTGGTACGTCTGGATCGCCCTCGCCAGGGCGAAGGCCCGCTGCTGCGAGTAGTCGGTGACGTTCGCCGTCGCCGTGTGGTGGACGATGATCCGCTGAGGGCGGTTGGCGAGGACCACGACCGGCTCCGACGAAGGCCGCGCCCCCCAGGTGGCGCAGCTCGCGATGACCGGAGCGGCCGCGTCGGCGGCGAACGCCCGTCCGGCGGCGAAGGAGGGGAGGGCGGCGCCCGCCGCCAGGGCCAGCGCGCCCGTGAACACGGACCGCCTGGTGTGCGACGGGGCTGCCGCCGGTGCCTGCTGCTGCGCGGAAGAGGTCATACCGTGCCCGTTTCCAATCGGAGGCTGCCCATTGAAGGGGCCCCGGGCGTACGGGGCGCGCAGACACACCGCGCGCGCCGCCGCCGGGTGGGCGCGCGGCCGCCATCCGGGTGGGCGCGGGCCGTGTCCGGCGCACCGAGCCTGCCCGCCCTCCCCATCCTGGGCGGGGCCGCCCCAGGCCCGCCCGCCCCACCGCCACGCCACACAAGGAGTACGGGATGCCCCTGGACGCCGTCGGACGCTTCCTGGCCGCCCTCGACCCGGCCCACCGGGACGCCGTCGCCGGCGAGCCCCGCAAGGAGCAGGAACGGCTCGCCGCCGCCTGGGAGGAGGAACTGGAGTCGGACACCGACATCGACACCCTCGACGAGCTGTCTCCCGCGGCGGCCGAGAGCGAGGCGGCCCGGCGCGTGATGGAGCGCCGCCCCCGGTAGCGTCCTCGGCACCGGCCGGACGCGGACGCGGACGCGCCCCGCGCCGCCCCCTCAGGGGCCGCGCGGGGCGCGCGAGGCGGGCGCCCGCCCGTCACATGCCGAGGGCCCGGCCCAACCCCGTCCGGTTGGTCCCCAGCTTGGTGAACACCGCCGACAGCAACTCGCCGACGACCGCGGGGTCCATGCGCATCTCCTTGCCGATCGCCGCGTTGTCGAGGCCCAGCGCCGCATGCCGCGCGGCCTCTGCCTCCGCCACCGTCAGCGTGTCCTGCTCGGAGGTGTGCAGACGGCGCGGGCGCAGGCCGGCCGCGGCCAGCAGGCCGCGCGCCCGGTCCGTGAGGGTGTCCGCACCGCATGCGGTGGCAACCTCCATGCCCCGGTACAGCTGCTGCGCGGCCCGGTGCGGATCGCCCATCGTCTGCAGCACCGTGCCGTGGTCGACGAGCGCATGCGCGAACTCGCACGCCGCCGGCGACTGCTCCAGATGGGCCACCGCCTCCTCCAGCAGTACGGCCGCCTGCGCCGGCTCCACGGTGGCCGCCTGGACGCGCAGCGCCTGCCCGATGATGCTCGCCGCCCCGAAGGCACGCGCCCGGGCCACGGCCTCTTCCGCGGTGGCCCGCGCCAGTCCGGTGTCGTGCGTGGCCTGAGCCAGCGCCAGGTCGAGCTGCCACGAACTCCACGACGGGTTCCGCGTACCGCGCAGGTCCAGGCGCCGGCCCGCTTCCGTGAGCTGCCGCTCGGCCTCGTCCACACGCCCCTGCGCCAGCAGCAGCCTGCCGAACACGGTCTGCGGGTCCGGGTAGACGATGGCCTGCGGGAAGCCCTCGCCGAGCCGGTAGTCGCGCGCCACCTTCTGCGCCTCGGCCAGGTTGCCGCGGGCGAGGAGCGTCTCGACCAGCGTGCCGACCGCGTACCACTGGGCCGGGTTGTCCTGCCCGATGCGGTTGGCGATCTCCAGGCCGTTGCGGACGAAGTCCTCCGCCTCGGCGAGCCGGCCGCGCCGGTAGCGGACGTAGCCGAGCAGCGTGTACACGAAGGACAGGTGCGTGCCGCGCCAGCCCTTGGCCTCGAACTCCAGGATGCCGGTGTTGAAGAGCTCCTCCGCCCGGCCCGGCTGGTCGCAGTACATGAGGGTGATCGCGACGACGACCGGCACCTCGAAGCCGAAGTCCTGGTCGGTCCAGCTCATGCCGCCGTCGAGCGCCTGCTCCGCGAAGTCGACGGCGGTGCCCACGGGTTCGCCGCGCATGGCGGCGTCCCAGGCGCGCAGGCCCAGGATGTGCCGCTCGGCCAGACCGCGGCCGACGAGCCGCTTGGCGAACTGGGCGAGCAGCCGCGACCGGGCGGGCGAGTTCTCCTCGTCGCCGCGGACCGAGTTCCACTTGAACTGCTCGGCCTGCATGCGCAGCCTGGTCCGGGCACTGGTGGACCTGCGCGCCTCGTCGTCCAGCAGTCCGACGGCCTCCGCCAGCCGGCCCGTGTGCGCCAGAGCCTGGGCAAGGCGGTACGTGATCGCCTCGCGCAGCGCCGGCTCGGTCTTCGGCTCCTCCAGTGCCGTCCGCAGCTGGTTGATGGTGGTCATCGGGTCGTGCAGGAGGTTCGCGGCGCCGAGCTCGAACAGCACCTGCGCCCGGTCCTCCGGCTCCGGGGGTTCGCGCAGCGCCCGCGCCAGGTAGCGGCGTGCCGCGTCGGGCGCACCGGCGGCGAAGCTCTCGTTGGCGGCCTGGCGCAGCTGCTGTACGACCCACGGGTCGCCCCTCGGGGTGCATCTCCAGTAAATGCCGCGCGGCGGCGGATGCGCCGTGCCCGCCGTCGATGAGGGCCTGGGCGGCCATGCCGTGCATGCCGACCCGCACGCCGGGCGGGATCGACCGGTAGACGGCCGTCGCGATGAGCGGGTGGTAGAACTCCACGACCTCCTTGGTGCGCAGTCCGGTCAGGACGGTCAGGATGCGGGCGGCCCGCAGCTGCGAGATGGCCTCGGAGGCCTGCGCCTCGCCGAGGGCGGCGACGCTTGCGACGGTGCCCGTCGGCACCGCGTTGCCCAGTACCGCGGCGGCCCAGGCGAGCCGGACCGTGGAGGGGCCGAGCTGCTCCAGGCGGTCGATGAGGCCGCTGCCCTTGACGGCGGACGCGAGGTCGCGCAGCTCCGGGATGTTGTCCTGGTTCGGCTTGAGCCCCTGGTCGCGGCCCTTCATGGCCAACTCGACGACCTCGAAGGGGTTTCCCGCGGTGATCGCCCAGCATTCGCGGCAGAACATGTCGTCCGCGCCGGAGCCGAGGGCGTCGCGCACGATGCGCGCCACAGCGCCGGTCGTCAGCGGCGCCAGCTCGTGCGGGCGGGTGCCGCGGCGCGCCATGAGCGCGCGCAGGAACGCGGCGTCGGCCGGGATCTCGTCCGGCCTGCACGCCACGATGATCAGCATGGCGAGTTCTTCGGCCCGCGCCGCGAACGACGTGAGCCAGGCCAGGGACTCCGCGTCCGCCCAGTGCGCGTCGTCGAGGACGAGCACCACCGGCGCGCTCCGCACGGAGAGTTGGGTGACGACCCAGTCAAGGCCGTCGCGGACGCCCTGCGGGTCGGGTGCTGTCGGGCCCTGGGCGGCGGCGGTCAGGCCGAGCGCCGGCGCGACGATGTCGTACCAGGCGCCCAGCGATTCGCGCCGCTCCCCTTCCGTCATGGCCGCGTACGCCGGCTGGATGAGCTGGCGCATGACGTGGAACGGAACCTGCTTCTCCTGTTCGCCGCCGCGTGCGAAGAGCACGGTGCAGCCCCGCTCGGCGGCGTGCCGCCGGGCCTCGGCCAACAGGGTGGTCTTGCCTATGCCTGCCGATCCCGCGAAGGTCAGGACGCCTCCGCGGCGGGTGGCCGAACCGAGGTCGGACCCTCCGCACAGATCGTCCACGGCGCGCTGGATCGCCAGGATTTCGGACTCCCGCTCGAGCAGGGGCCGGGACGCCCCTCCTCTGGGTTCAGCGGCATACGACATTCTTGTTGCCCCCTCCTGCGCGTGCGGCCGAGTGTATGGCCCTGGGGGGCGAGATGTTCTCGATTCAAGTTGTATTCCCGCATCTCGCCACTCGTGCGAGTGCAATGCTGTACCCTCCGCTCACGACGGCGCCCACCGGTGATCAGGAATTGGCGGGAAGCCGCCCCAGCCGGGCGCAAACGATCTGTCCTCGTCAGCGTCGCGGCAGTGGGATCAGGGGCAGGGCGCTGGGCTGCGGAATTCCGGCCGGCACTTCCCGCACGGTGACGCCGGGGGCGGGTGTCAGCCTCCACCGCGACGTGACGGCCGCGATCGCGGTCATGATCTCCGCGACGCCGAACGTGTCGCCGATGCACTTGTGCTGGCCCGCCCCGAACGGGATGTACCGGTGCGGCCTCGGCCGTTTCTCGGCGCCGGGCTGCCAGCGGTCTGGGTCGAACACCCGGGGATTGCGGAAGAGCGCCGGATCGCGGTGCAGGGCGTACGGGCTGTAGGCCAGCTCGGCGCCCTCGGGGATCGCGATCCCGCCGAGCGTGAGCGGGGCGAGGGCGCGGCGGGTGAACAGCAGGGGGGAGTGCAGCCGCAGCGCCTCCTGGAAGACGTGCCGCGTGTAGCCGAGCGCGGGCAGGTCGGAGGGCCGGACCGGCCGGTCGCCGACGACGGCGTCGACCTCGGCCTGCAGCCGCTCTTCGACGGCCGGGTGGCGGCTGATCTCGTACAGGGCCCACGCGAGGGTGGTCGCGGAGGTCTCCGTGCCGGCGAGGAGGAGCGAGACGACCTCGTCGCGGACCTGCTCGGGCGGCATGGCGGCGCCCGTCTCGGGGTCGGTGCTCGACATCAGCAGGGTGAGCAGGTCGTGGCGCTCCTCCGGCTGGGGCTCCCCGTACTGGCGGATGACGTCGTCGATGACGGCCCGCAGCCGCTCGGCGGCCGTGTCGAAGCGCACGTTCGGCGGGATGGGCAGCCGGTCCAGCGCCTTGGGCATGACCGCGCGCAGCAGCATGCCCTCCAGGACGACAGGCAGCGAGCGGTGCACCTCGTCGACGGCGGGGCGGCTCAGCTCGCCGGAGAAGACCATCTCGGCGACCGAGGACACCGCGTAGCGGCGGGTCTCGGTGAGGATGCACACCTCTCGGCCGGGCGCCCAGGAGGCGGCCATGGCGACCGCCTGCCGGCTCATCGTCTCGGCGTACCGGGCGATGTGGTTGCGGTGGAAGGCGGGCTGGATCATCCGCCGCTGGCTGCGGTGGAACGCTCCGTCCGTCGTCACGATGCCGTTGCCGAAGACGGGCCGCAGCCGGTCGAAGATGCGTCCGCGGCCGAACTGCTCGGCTCTGCCGACCAGCACCTCGTGGACCAGCTCGGGGCTGGTCAGGAGGTGGACGGGCCAGGTGCCGATGTCGAGGCGGACCACCTCGCCGTGGTCCCGGAGGGACTCCAGGAAGGCGATGGGCTCCCGCCACAGGGGGACGGCGTGGCCGAGAAGGGGTAACCGCCCCGGCGCGGCCGGGGCTTGGACTCCGGTGGCTTCCAGTCCTGCGTGTGCCATGGCCCGACCCCCTGTCATGCCACCGATACCAGGTCCGGACGGGTGTAGGCAGACTCCAGCCCGGCCGCGAAGCGTTCGTCGCGGTACCGCGTGCACTCGTAACGCTGCCACAGATCGGCGCCGATCATCCAGTCTTCGCAGCTGTGCACGTACCGGGCCACGGCGTCCCGGAGCGGGGGGTCGGTCGAGGGGTCGGCGTCGAGCACCTCGAAGAGGCGGCGGCGGCCGGCCAGGTACTCCTCTATGCGGACCTGGATGCGCTGCTCGACGGCGCGGACGGCGTCGGGCAGGGAGCGGCCCTCCCACGCGGCGACGAGGGAGACGAGGTTGTTGGTGTCGCCGCAGGAGTGCTCCTTCGGCAGGGAGAACACGTCGTTGCCCCACGAGATGACGTCGAGGACGCTCGCGACGAGCTGCCGGAGCTCGCGCATCTCGTGGACGTACTGCGGCAGGTCGAGGCCGAGGCCGGCCTCCACCATGTCCATCATCGGCAGGATCTGGGAGCTGTGCCGGCGCAGGAGGATGTACTCCTCGACGGTCGGCCGCCCGCTGCCGCCCCGGTTGCCGGCCTCCTGGTCCAGCGAGGCCAGGACGAGCCGGACGTGCGTGCGGTAGCGGGTCGCGGCGTCCGGGGACAGTCCCGCCAGGATGCGGTCGCAGAGTTCGGCGAATCCGCTCACCAGGGGGTTGCGGGCGAGGTCGGGGCTGGTGATGCGGCCCGTGTCGAGGTACTCGGTGATGGCGCCGACCACGGGCCGCCAGGCGGCGACTTCGCCCTTCCTGATGAGGTGGTCGTGCTGGTCGTCGAGGACGAACGACCAGGCCATCCACTGGGCGAGCAGCAGGACCCGCTCATAGGGCGCGTCCCCGCTGACCCGGCCGGCGAGATGACCGCAGCCGATGCCCGCGAACTGGTCCACGGCACTCGTCACGAGTTCGTGGCGGACCACCCACGAGGTGGCTTCCGCGTTTGCCCGCGCGGCCAGCGGGTGCTTCGCGTTGCCGAATGGCAGGTGGAAATCCGGCACGGAGAAATTCTGCAGCGGTGGCATTTGGCTCCCCCCAAAGACGTCTGATTCACCGATGGTCGCCCGGTCGGTTGCCCGGGCGTCACGACCTGGAACGTTCCTCCCTCATGAAGAATCGTCACGGGGTCAGGGTGGTGTCAGTGGGGAGGAACCGGCCGCACGGCGACTGGTTCCGGCCATCCGTAAAGCAATTAACACCCAGAAGGGCGCGGAGTGTCAATGTAGGCCACGGGAAGATGGTGAATTGATCCCAAAAACACCACGGGGTGTTCACCTCAAATATGTGGGCGGCATAGTCACGGCCGGTTGCACGGTCCACGGGACCGGCGGGACGGCGCGCGCGGGGGCGCACGAGCGGTCGTGGGCGCGGGATTGTGGCCGAAGAGCGCCTGGGGGCAAAGGCGTTCGGCCTAGACTTGGGACCGGGCGGTACCGCCCGGGAGGGGTGGGGAAGTGACCGAGCACCGTCCGTCCGATCCGTACCATCCGGCGTCCGACGGCCCGGAGGGCGACGTACTCGGCTCCTACCTCGAAGACCTGCGGGACCGCCTCGGCGGCGCGCGGTTCGAGGCGCTCATCCGGGCCGTCCAGGCCACCTGCGCCCTCCTCGGCGACGGCCCGCGGCCGGTGCTGGAGGTCCCCGGCGGCGGACTCCCGCCCGACCTGCGGCGCGAGTACGTGGCCCTGCTGGCGGTGATGATCACCGGGCGGGCGGACCACCGGCTGGTCGAACTTCCCTCAGCCGACGGGGACACGGGGTGGGCGGTCGTCGACGCCACCGCCGCGGATGCGCCCGCCCCCGGACGCCTGCACGTCCGCGCGCAGCCGGACGGCGTCGCAGGCCCGGCAGGCCGCCTGCCGACCCGGGCGCATCCGCATCGGCTCCCGGGGCAACGCGGTTAGGCGCTTGCCCGACCTCGCCGTGCGGTGCTGTACGGCGCTGCACTCAGCGGGAGTTGGAGCCCACCGCCGCGTTGCGCCAGACGGTGACGTCGAGGGTGAGGTACTTGCTCGGCGAGTCCTCCGGGGAGATGCCCCGCACCGTGACCAGGCCGAGGTGGCCGGTGCCGGTGGTCACGCAGACCTGCCGGCCCGAGCCCAGCTGGTTGATCTTCACGTTCTGCGTGAACCGGGTCTCGGCCCGGCACGTGGCGAGCGACCCCTCCTGGCCGGGGTCGAGCAGGACGAGCGATCCGCCCTGGGCCTCCGCGTCGAGGTAGCTGCCGGTGTCGTACGAGAGCTCGTAGCCGCCGTCCTCGCCCTTCTGCGGGCGGAGGCTCTCGTCGCCCAGGGTCAGGTGGTAGCCCGCCACGAGGTTGATGCCCTTGTACTCGGCGGGCTGCGGATCGGGCCGGGGCGCTGCGCCGGACGGCTTGGCCGCCGATCCCGCGCTGCCGCTGCCGCTGCCGCTGCCGCTGCCGTCGGCGCCGGCGCTGCTGCCGGCGGCCTGGGAGCCGCTGTCCTTCCCCTTGACCACGTTGTAGCCGACGGCGCTGACGGCCACGGCGAAGCCGATGGCCAGGGCCGCCAGGACGGCGCCGCGCGGCTTGCGCTGGGCGACCTGCGCCGGCGGGACCTGGAACTGGCCGGTGTGCCCGGGATACGGGTGCGCGGGGGTGAACTGCGGTGCCGTGTAGGGGCCGGCCGGCTGGTACCCGTGCTGCGGCGGGTATGCGGGGGGTACTGCGGGGGCGTGCTGCGGCGCGGCCGCCGGAGTGTACGGGGCGCCCGCCGGGGAGGTCGCCTGGTGGGCCACGCCGCCCGGAGCGGTGGACTGGTGGGCCACGCCGCCGGGGACGGTCGGCGGATGCGCCGGAGGAGCCGGAGTGGTCGCCGGCGCCGCGGCGGGCGGGGCGGGTGCGGCGGCCGGGGCAGCGGAACGCGCGGTGATCTCCGCGGTCACCGCGGCGGGCAGCCAGTCCTCGGCCCGGCGCAGCGTCGTGGCGTCGTTCGCGGACTGGCACAGGGCGATGACCTCGGCCACGCTCGGCCGGTCGGCCGGATCCTTGGCGAGGCAGCGGGTGACGAGCTCGGACAGCCGTTCCGGCACCCCGGAGAGGTCCGGCTCCTCGTGGACGATCCGGTACAGCACCCCGTGGGAGGCACCCTCGCCGAACGCCGGCGCGCCGGCGGCGGCGTACGCGGCGACCTGCCCGAGGGCGAAGACGTCGGTCGCCGGGCCGACCCCGCGGCCCGCCGCCTGCTCCGGCGCCATGAAGGCGGGCGTGCCGACGGCGACGCCGCTGCCGGTGAGGGAGGTCGCGTCGGCGGCGTGGGCGATGCCGAAGTCGATGACGCGCGGGCCGTCGGCGGCCAGCAGCACGTTCGACGGCTTCAGGTCCCGGTGCACGATGCCGGCGCCGTGGATGACCTGGAGCGCCTCCGCGATGCCGGCGACCAGCAGCAGCACGGTCTCGACGGGCAGCGCCCCGTGCGCGGACACGGCGGCGGCCAGGGAGGGGCCGGGCACGTAGGCGGTGGCCAGCCAGGGGTGCGGGCCGTCGGTGTCGGCGTCGATGACGGGAGCCGTGAACAGGCCCTGCACGCGCTGCGCGGAGCGGATCTCCTGTGCGAAACGCCGCCTGAACTCCGGGTCTTCGGCGAACTCGGGCCGGATCACTTTGACCGCGACCGGGCGGCCGCCCGGCGTGTGCGACAGGTACACCTTGCCCATGCCGCCGGCGCCGAGCCGGGCGGCGATGCGGTATCCCGCGACGGTGGCGGGGTCATCCGGGCCCAGCGGCTCGAAGTGCACCGGCCTGCCGGTGCCTTCCATGCCGCCGCCCCCGCGCGGATGCTGACCGTTCATCACCTTGTTGCTCCCAAGTCCTGCACGTTCGATGCGCACCGCACCCTATCCGAGTCGGGACGCGGCCCGGGATGCCGAGACGGCCCATGCGATGACACGTGTCCGACAGGTCGATCGGCGGAGCGGGCGCCGTGCGACGCCGGGGAGTCCGGCAGCTGCCGCCCCTGCGTCACCCTGCGTTGGGATGCCTGCCATACACGGCCCCTAACTTCCTCGACGCCAGCCCGCTCACCGCTCCCCAGCCACCGGCCCGACCGGGCCCGGGGCGACCCCCTCTCCGAGGAGTGACCGTGGAACGTCGTACCTTCCTGCGCGGCGCCGTCGTCGGCACCTCCGCCGCGGCCTTCGGCGGCACGCTCATGCGCGGCGCCGCGTACGCGGCCCCGGCCCAGCCGGGCGCCGGCCCCTACGGGGCGCTCGGCGCGGCAGACGCCAACGGCATCATGCTGCCCGCCGGTTTCACGAGCCGGGTCATCGCCCGGTCGGGCCAGACCGTCTCCGGCACCTCCTACACCTGGCACAAAGCCCCTGACGGCGGTGCCTGCTACGCCGACGGCACCGGCTGGATCTACGTCTCCAACTCCGAGATCAACCCCTCGGGCGGGGCCAGCGCGGTCCGTTTCAACTCCTCCGGCTCCATCACCTCCGCCTACCGGATCCTCTCCGGCACCCGGCAGAACTGCGCGGGCGGGAAGACGTCGTGGAACACCTGGCTCTCCTGTGAGGAGGTCAGCCTCGGCTACGTGTACGAGACCGACCCGTGGGGCGTGAACGCGGCCGTCCGGCACCCCGCGATGGGCCGGTTCAAGCACGAGGCGGCTGCAGCCGACCCCGTCCGCCAGGCGGTGTACCTGACGGAGGACGAGTCGGACGGCTGCTTCTACCGCTTCCTCCCCACCACCTGGGGCAACCTCTCCTCCGGCACCCTCCAGGTCCTCAAGGCCGGCTCGGGCACCTCCGGCTCCTTCACCTGGCAGAACGTCCCGGACCCGGACGGCTCCCCGACCGCGACCCGCAACCAGGTGTCGGGCGCCAAGCGCTTCAACGGCGGCGAGGGCTGCCACTACGCCAACAACACGGTCTGGTTCACCACCAAGGGCGACAACCGGGTCTGGCAGCTCAACCTCTCCTCCAACACCTACGAGCTGGCCTACGACGACTCCCTCGTCGTCGGCGGCGGTGCCCCGCTGACGGGCGTGGACAACGTCACGGGCTCCTCCTTCGGCGACCTGTACGTCGCCGAGGACGGCGGGAACATGGAGATCTGCGTGATCACCCCCGACGACGTGGTCGCACCGTTCCTGCGGATCACCGGCCAGTCCTCGTCCGAGATCTGCGGCCCCGCCTTCTCGCCGGCCGGCGACCGCCTGTACTTCTCCAGCCAGCGCGGCACGAGCGGCAGCTCCTCCGGCGGCATCACCTACGAGGTCACCGGTCCCTTCCGCACCTGACCGCCACCCGGGCCCGCCCGGCCTGCGCCCGCCCGACCCCTCGGGCAGGGCCGGGCGGACCCGGTGGCATGCCGCGCCCGACCCGGGGTAGGCGCTGGCACCCGAGGACGTGCAGGGAAGGGGATGCCTCATGGCCGGTACGGACATGGCCCGGTTCGTCGGGTTCAAGGTCGACGCCTCCGACGGCCACATCGGCAAGATCGACAGGCACAGCGAGTACGTGGGCCGGCAGTTCATCGTGGTGGACACCGGGCCGTGGATCTTCGGCCGGCACGTGGTGGTGCCCGCCTCCCTCGTCGCCCGCGTCGACGAGGAGAACGAAACGGTCCACCTGTCGGCCTCCCGGGACCAGGTCAAGCACTCACCCGAGTTCGAGAGCGGCCGGTACGAGGACGACGTGGCCCTGCTCCAGGTCATCGAGCGCTACTACGACGGCCACACCTGAGAGGCGGAGCCGCCGGCCGTGCTGCCGGCCTCCGGCTTCACCCCCGTGCCGACCGCTGCCGTGCCCGCCGCAGGTACCGGTCCAGGGCGTCCGGGTCGTCGAGGACATCCTGGTCGCCCTTGCCCACGGGCCGCCCGTCGACCTCCAGGGCCGGTGTGGCCTTGATCCACGAGCTGCTCACGGCACGGTCCGCCGCCTCCACGAAGTCCCGGTGCGTGCCCGTGCGCACTGCCTCGTCGAAGCCTGCGTCGCGCAGCCCGTCCACGGACGAGGCCAGCGAGAGCAGTGTGCCGCCGGTGAATCCGCCGCGCCTCTTCGCCGCCGCCTGCCCACGGTGCAGCACCTCGTGCAGCTCGGCGAACTTCCCCCTGTCCAGGGAGGCCCGCAGTGCGTTGACCGCCCGCTTGGACCCGTTCCCGAGGAACGATCCCAGGACGTAGTGCACCTGGACGTCGCCCTCGGCAGCCATCCTGCGCAGCCGCGGCCCGCTCCCCTCCGTCTGGAACTCGGCGCATCCCGGGCAGCTCGGGTCCTCGTAGACCCGGACGGTCACCGGCGCCCCCGGGTCCCCGACGACCACCGTGTGCCCTTCCGTGCCGAGCGCCGCGGCCACCGGCCCGGTGTACCCCTCGTCCGCCCGGCTGCCCCACCGCGCGGGCAGGCACCCCGCGGCGGCAGGCACGATGACGGCCGCTCCCACACCGGCGAGCACCGAACGTCTGCTGAGCTGCACGAACATTCCTCCCCTGGTCCAAAGGGGGAAGCGTACGCAGCCCCCTCCGACCTGCCTCGCCCGGGGTCCGGCAGACATGCTCCGCGCGGCGGAAACCGGCGGAAATCCGACGGGGCGCGGCGGGCGCCTGCACAGCCGCGCGGCACCTGGGACCCCGGTCAGAGCCGGGCCGGTGTCGGGGCGGCGGTGCGGCCGACGGGTGTCGCGAACCACGCCGCCCAGCCGGCGAGCTCCTCGGCGTCCGCCGCGGAGCGGCCCGCCCAGGCGATGTGGCCGTCGGGGCGTATGAGGAACAGTCCCCGGCCGTAGGCCGCGTAGGCGCTGATGCGGGCCGCCCGCAGGTGCGGCAGCGAGGGCACCTCCTCGGGCAGGTCGGTGTCGACGGCGAGCAGGGTGAAGTGCGGGCCCCGGAAGAGGTCGAAGAGCCGGATGCCGTCGCGCCGCCCGTCGGGTGCACGGTCGCCGGCGACGAGGGCGCCCTCCGGCAGCCCGGTCCGGGTCTCCCGGCTGAGCGGCGACTCCCGCAGGTGTATGCCGAGCTGCCGTGTGGCTGCCCCGCGGCGGTCCTGGCCGCGGTGGATCCGGGTCGACAGGCCGAGCATTTCGGCGGCCTGCGGCCGACGCTCCTGCTCGTACGTGTCGAGCAGGGCCTCGGGGGCGCCGTCGTGCAGGACCGCGGCCAGCTTCCAGCCCAGGTTGTAGGCGTCCTGCACGCTGGTGTTCAGCCCCTGCCCGCCTGCGGGTGAGTGGATGTGGGCGGCGTCCCCGGCGAGGAAGACCCGGCCCTCGCGGAAGCGGTCGGCCAGCGCGGCGTTGACCGTGAAGTCGGAGGCCCAGCGGACCTCGCGGACGTCCTCGGCCCTTATGTGCGTGAGGCCGGCTATCAGGGCGCGGACCTCGTCCTCCGCGGGCTCGGCGCGGGTCCCGTGGTACTGGCCCACGAACTGGAAGAGCCCGGTGCGGGGGAGGGGGCACAGGGCCGCGTACCCCCTGCTGCCGTCCTCGGCGGGCGCGAACAGGTGCCAGTGGTCGCGGTCCAACGAGTCGATCGCGACGTCGGCGACGACCAGCGGGACGGGGTCGACGCGCTCCCCGGTCATCCCGATCCCCGTGAGCCGGCGGACCGTGGACCGGCCTCCGTCGGCGCCGACCGCGTACCGGGCGCGCACGGTCCGAGTCGCCCCGTCGGCCACCGCCAGCTCCGCCGTCACCCCCTCACCGTCCTGTGCCATGCCGGTCAGCGCTGTCCCGAAGGACACCTTGCCGCCCAGCTCGTGCAACCGGGCCAGCAGCACTTCCTGGGTCGCCCACTGCGGAACCAGCCACGGCTCCGCGTACGGCTCCTGCTCGGTGGCCGCGACCTCCTCGAACATGCGGTGCTCGCCCAGCCGCACCCCCTCCTTCCACGCCATGCCGACGGGCGCCGGCCCGCCCCGGTCGAGGACCGCCCCGAGGACGCCGAGGTCTTCGAACACCTCCAGCGTGCGCGGCTGGATCCCCTTCCCCCGCGAGCCCGGGAACAAGCCTGCCGAGCGCTCGACGACCAGCGGCCGCACCCCGCGGCGCGCCAGGTCGCAGGCCAGCGCGAGTCCGGTCGGCCCGGCCCCGACGACCAGCACCCCGCTCCCTGCCGGTTCCCTCCCCGGCCGCCCACGGCGCTGCTCCGTCCCGGTCTCGGCACCGCTGCCCGCGGCCGCCACCCCGTACGCATCCATCTCCCTGCCCCCGTTTCCCTTCGTTCCGGCGTGAGCATCCGCGCGCACCCTGCAGCGTTTTTCCTTAACGCCGTTAAGGAGCGCACATCGCAAGTGTGTCCTTAACGTTGTTAAGCTGTCAACCCCGGAAGCAGCAGCCCGAAGAGAGGCAGCGATGACCCCCAAGCCCGACCGCACACCCCCGCGCGTCCCGCCCCTGAGCCGTGCGACGGTCGCCGAAGCGGCGCTGCGCCTGCTGAACGAGACGGGCCTGGAGAAGCTCACCCTCCGCGCCATCGCCGCCGAGCTGGACGTCAAGGCCCCGGCGCTCTACTGGCACTTCAAGAACAAGCAGGAACTCATCGACGAGATGGCGACGGAGATGGTCCGCCGTATGACGGCCGACGACGCCGGCCGCAAGCCGGAGCCCGCCGCAGACCGGGCCGGCCCGGAGGGTGGCGGCGGCCCCGGCTGCGCCTGGCGCGAGCGGCTCCTCGCCGCGAACCGCGCGCTCCGCCGCGCGCTGCTCTCCTACCGCGACGGCGCCCGCGTCTTCAGCGGATCGCGCTTCACCGGGACCGACCACGCCGAACACGTCGACGCCCAGCTCAGGGTCCTGGTCGAAGCGGGCTTCGAGCTGCCCCAGGCCGTCCGCACGCTGACGACCGCCTTCCTGTACACGCTCGGCTTCGTCACCGAGGAGCAGGGCGTCCACCCGGTGCCGGGGGAGCGCCGCGAGGGCTTCGACGTCGCCGAGCGCAGTGCGCGACTGGCCGCCCACCCCCTGGCCGCTGCCGCCGGCCCCCACCTGTTCGAGGACTACGACGCCCACTTCGAGGAGGGGCTCGGCCTCATCCTCGACGGCGCAGCCGCACGGTACGGGATCGCGATCTGAAGTGGCTGTCCGCGGACCACCACGTGGTGATCATCGAGGCCGCGGACGAGGTGCTGCCGGGCGACGCCTGCGGGCAGCGGCTGCTCTTCACCACCCTGTTGCGGGAGGGACGGCGATGGTCCTCCAGGCAGCCCCAAGGCGGAGAACGCAGCAGACTCGTCGTGACCATGTCGCGCGACGCCGCATCCGTTCCGTCCCTGAAGGAACGGCTGCGGTCTCACCTTCCGGAGGCGCACCACCCGGGGTGACCCGTCCGGGGCTTTCGAGCGTTCGCGGCCATCGCCTCACGGAGCCCCCGCCGCCCTATGCACCCGCGTGCCCCGCAGGGCCGGGGACGTCGGCGGCGTCGCCGGAGGCCGCCGCTCCCGCCGTGTCCACGGCGGACGCGGCCGCCGCAAGGTCCCCGTCGCCCTCCCCGAGGTCCGGGATCTGCTGCTCCGACCAGATGACCTTCCCCTCGGGCGTGTACCGGGCCCCCCACCGCCGGCTCAGCTGGGCGACGAGGAACAGCCCGCGGCCTCCCTCGTCCGTCGTCGTCGCGTAGTGCAGGCGCGGGGAGCTGCTGCTGCCGTCGAAGACCTCGCAGGTCAGCACCCGATCCCGCAGGAGGCGTACGCGGACCGGCTCGGCGCCGTGCCGGATCGCGTTCGTGATCAGCTCGCTGAGCACCAGCTCCGTGCCGAACACCAGCTCCTCCAGGCCCCACTCCTCCAGCTTCGCGGTCGCGGCGGCGCGAAGCTGCCCCACCGCGCTCGGCTCGAACGGCACGTCCCATTCGGCGATCCGGTCGGCCGACAGGGCCGACGTACGGGCGACGAGCAGGGCGACATCGTCGCGGGCCCGCACCGGCAGCAGCTCGGCGAGGACCGCCCGCACGGTGTCCTCCGGGCTCGGGCCGGCACGCGAGAGGGCGGCGCGCAGCAGGTCGAGCCCTTCGTCGATGTCCCGGGTGCGGTCCTCGATCAGCCCGTCCGTGTACAGGACCAGTCGGCTCCCCTCGGCCAGGTCCAGTTCGGCCGACTCGAACGGGAACCCGCCCAGGCCCAGCGGCGCGCCGGCCGGCAGCTCCGGCGCCTCCACCGTGCCGTCGGCGTGTACCACGAGAGGCGGGACGTGCCCCGCGCGCGCCACCGTGCAGCGCCGCGCCACCGCGTCGTAGACGGCGTACAGGCAGGTGGCGCCGAGGAGGCCGCCTTCGGCGCCTCCGCCCTCGCCGTTCTGGTCGGTGTACTGCACGAGGTCGTCGAGGCGGGCGAGCAGCTCGTCGGGCGGCAGGTCCAAGGAGGAGAAGTTCAGGACGGCGGTGCGGAGCCGGCCCATGGCGGCCGCGGCGTGCAGGCCGTGCCCGACGACGTCGCCGACGACGAGCGCGACCCGCCCGGCAGGCAGCGGGATCACGTCGAACCAGTCGCCGCCCACCCCCGACTGCGCGGGCAGGTAGTAATGGGCCACTTCCACGGCGCTCTGCTCCGGCAGGTCCCGGGGCAGCAGGCTGTGCTGGAGAGTGATCGCCACGGCGTGCTCGCGGGTGTAGCGGCGGGCGTTGTCGATGCTGACGCCGGCCCGGGCCACCAGCTCCTCCGCCAGCGACAGGTCCTCCTCGTCGAACGGCTCCGGCTTCTCGGAGCGCCAGAAGTTGACCACGCCGAGGACCACCCCGCGGGCCTTGAGGGGCGCCGTGATCAGCGAGTGGATGCCGTAGTCGATGACGGCCTGGGCCCGCGGCGGGTCCTGCGCGTACCAGCCGGGTGCCTTCTTCAGGTTGGCGATGACCTCGGCCCTGCCGCTGCTCAGGCCCCGTGCCTGCGGCGTGGACGGCAGAAAGTCGATCACCCGGCCGCGCGGGTAGAGCGGGATGTCCTCGCGGATGCCGCTGACGCCGGTGCGGCGCAGGTCGCCCGGTGCGGCGGTGGGCTCGTCGCCCCGCAGGACCGGTTCCGCCAGGTCGACGGTCGCGAAGTCGGCGAACCGCGGCACGGCCACGTCGGCGAGCTCCTGGGCAGTGCGCTCGACGTCCAGGGTGGTGCCGACGCCGACACCGGCGTCGTACAGCAGCCGCAGCCGCCTGCGGGCCGCCTCGGCGCGCGTACTGAGCACCCGCATCTCCGTGGAGTCCCGGATGGTGACGGCCATGCCCTCGGGGCGGCCGCGGGGGCGGGTGGGGCGCTGGTTGATGACGAGCAGCCGCTCCCCGGCCTCCAGCACCTCGTCGGTCGCCTCGCGGCCCGAAAGCACCAGGCCGGCGAGGTTCCCGTCGAGTTCGGCGAGCTCGCTGATGTGCCGGCCCTCGGCGTCGGGCGGCAGGCCGAGGAGTCGTTTCGCCTCGTCGTTCGCGAGGAGCAGGCGGCCGTCGCGGTCCGTGATCAGGACGCCTTCGCGCACCGCGTGCAGCACCGCGTCGTGGTGTTCGTACATGCGGGTCATCTCGAGCGGGCCGAGGCCGCGGGTCTGCCGGCGCAGGCGGTTGCTGATCAGGCCGGCGCCCGCGGTGCCCAGTGCCAGGCCGGCCGCGCTGGCGCCGAGGATCACGGGGAGCTGGCGGTCGACGAGGCCGCTGACGTTCTCGACGGTCATGCCCGCCGACACCAGGGCCTCCACGGGGCCGCTGCTGCCCTCGGCGAAGACGGGCACGACCGCCTGGATCTCCTTGCCGAGAGGGCCGTCGACGCTCTCCACGTGCACCTGCCCGGCGAGCGACGGCTCGATCGTGCCGACGAACCGCTTGCCGATGCGGTCGGGGAGCGGGTGGGTGTAGCGGATCCCCTGGGTGTCCATCACGACGATGAAGTCGACGCCCGCCGCCTTGCGGGTCTCCTCCGTGAGCGGTTGCAGGATCGCGGACGGGTCCGGGGACTCCAGGGCCTCGCGCAGCCCGAGGGAGTGCGCAAAGGTTTCGGCGACGGACACCGACCGGTTCCGGGCCTCGCGCTCGACATCGCTGCGGGACTGCAGCACCAGCGCCAGCACGGCCCCGGCGGCGAGCAGCACCACGATCGCCACCTGGAGGACGAATACCTGTGTGGCGACGCTCCGCGGGCGCTTCCCGCTCAGTGACCGCACCGATGTCCCCGGCACGGGTTGCAAGGCTGGGTCACGAGACCATTTGTAGCACTGTCGCCGGGTGAGGGCCGGGAGCGGCGGACGGGCACGTCGGGCGGCGCCGTGTCATCGGCGGGCGCCGGAGCCGCGGCGCGGAGCTGCTCCCCGCCCCGCGCCCTCCTGAAACCGGCCTCCGCCCGGGCCCGTTGCGGTGGCTCCTGCTCCGCACTGCCGCGCCTCCCACGCGGGCGGGGCCGGGTGGGCGCCTCGCTCGCCGCCGGGCCTGGATGCCCTCCCCGAAATATCTTGACGTCGAGATTGATGTGCGGCAGGCTACCGCGAAGTATCTCGACATCGAGATACTTTTCGCGGGGGAGCGGAGGCCTGGCATGCGGTGGTGGGGGCGCCCCGAGGGGCTGGTGGCGCAGATATGCCGACCGCCCGGCGGGCGGGACGCGCGGATCATGCTGCTTGCGCAGTTGCTCGACCGGGTCGGGACGGGTGTGTGGGCCGCCTCGTCCGTTCTCTACTTCACCTATGTCATCGGGCTCGGCGCAGGGCAGCTGGGGCTCATGGTCGGGGCAGCAGCCGTGGCCGGCATCGCCGGGTCGCCCCTCGCCGGACACCTCGCCGACCGGTTCGCCGTCCGCCCCATGCTCATCGCCTGTCACCTGGTACGGATGGTCGCGCTGTGTGCGCTCCTCTCCACCACCCGGTACGAGGCCCTGCTCCTGCTTGTCGCACTCACCCACCTCGGCGACCGGGCGGCCAAGACGCTGGAGATGCTCTTCGCCACCCGCGTCGCCGGCGAGCGGCGCGGCACCTACCAGGCGCTGTCGCGCAGCGCCGCCAACGCCGGGTACGCCGTCGGTGCGGGCATTGCCGCCCTCGGGCTGGCCGTGGGCACCCGCGGTGCGTACGAACTGCTCATCCTCGGCAACGCCCTGTCGTTCCTCGTCGCCGCGCTGCTTGTCGGGCGTACGAGCGAACCCCTCGGGCACGGGCGTCTCGTCGCCCCGCCCGGGGAGGAAGCGCCTCCGGCCGGGGCGGCCGCGGAGCGGGGCGGCGGCAGTCCCTGGCGGGACAGGGGGTACCTCCGGTTCGTGGTGTTGGACATTCCCATGAACCTCGACGACTCCCTCCTCAACGTCGGGCTGCCGCTGTGGCTGATCCACCACACCGACGCGCCCCACGCGCTCGTACCGGCCGTCCTCGCGGTCAACACCGTCCTCACCGTGCTGCTCCAGCTGGCTGTCTCCGCCCGGGTCCACGAGCCGGAGCAGGCCGCGCGGGCCGCCGGCTGGTACGGGCTCGCCGTGCTCGGCGCCTGTGTGCTGCTCGCTCTCACGCCCGCCCGCGGTGCCTGGGCCGCCTCCGCCGCCCTGCTGGCCGCGGCGGTGCTCGTCACCGCCGCCGAGCTGGTGCGCTCGGTGTCCTCGTGGGAGCTCGCCGTCTCCCTCGCGCCCCGGGAGGCGCGCGCCTCGTACCTGGGCGTCGCGGGGATCTCCCCGTCCGTCCAGAAGGCCGTCGGCCCGCTGCTGCTGACCGGCGCGGTCATGGCCGCGGGGCCCGCCGGGTGGCTCGGACTCGGGGCTGCCGTCGCCGGCCTGTCCCTCGTACAGCGGCGTGCGGCCCTGCGGCGCCTGGCCGCCCTCCGCCACCGATCGGCCGCAGGAGGCAGGGCCGCAGCCTTCCCGGGCGGGAGCGAACCGGTCCGGGCCGGCTGAGCTCCGGCGCGGAGCCCTCGCGGCGGGCCACAATGGCGTCGGGACGCGCAGCCCGGCGCGGCGGCAGCCCGCGCGGGGCGTCCGGGCGGGTCCCCACGGTGAGCCCATGCCGTCGGCCCGGTGAATTTTCTTCCCCGGGCCGGGTATGCGGGCATCGGCAGCCCCGAGGGCAGGCAGGAGACGGAGCGCGATGGTGCGGCGGTTCTCGTTCGATGCGACCGCGACGGAGGCGGTATCCGCCGGCGCCGCAGGGGAGGGCCCATGAGCGAGGACGTCCGCAGGCTGTCCCTCGGCGCAGGCACCTCGGGGATCGTCGCCCGGTGCCGCGACTTCACCCGGCAGGCGCTCTCCGACTGGCACTGGTCGATTCCGCCCGCCGCCCCCGTGACGGCTCCTGGCGCCGCAGGGCGCCATCTGAACGGCGTACGCCCCCCGTCGGCGCCGGACGTCTGGGCGGCGGCCGTCGAGGACGTCCTGCTGATGGTGTCCGAGCTGGTCGGGAACGCCTGTCTGCACGCGGGCGGCCCCGACGACTTCGTCCTGCGCCATTCGGACGGCCTCCTGCGTGTGGAGGTCGGCGACGGGAGCCCCGAGCGCCCCCGCCGCCGGACGAATACCGATCCCGCCCTTCCGGGCGGCCACGGCCTGCTGGTCGTCGACCGCCTGGCGCGCAGCTGGGGCTGGGAGGCCTACCCCGACGGGCGGGTCGGAAAGACCGTGTGGGCCGAGGTGGCGGCCCCCGCGCCCCCGCCGTGAGGAGGAGCCGCGCTGCGGCGGGGCCGCCCGGCGGCCCGCCGCAGCGGCGGTCACGCGTCGTCTTCCAGGAGCCCGGCCCGCAGCTTGGCCAGGGTGCGGCTCAGCAGCCGAGACACATGCATCTGCGAGAGGCCCAGCCGCTCGCCGATCTCCGACTGCGTCAGCTCGTCCCCGAAGCGCAGCGAGAGCAGCGTCCGCTCGCGCGGCGGCAGCGTCTCCAGGATAGGCTTGAGCGACTCCAGGCACTCGATCCGGTCGTACGCGCCCTCGTCCGCGCCGATCACGGCCCGATGGCCGACGTGGGCGCGGCGCTCGCCCTCGTCGCGCTCCGGCACGTCGAGGGAGCGCGCCGAGTAGGCGTGCGACGCCTTCAGGCCCTCCGCGAACTCCTCCTCCGAGACGTGCAGGTGCTCGGCGATCTCCGCGTCCGTGGGCTCGCGTCCCAGTTCCTGCTCCAGCGCGTCGTGCGCCTTCGCGGTGTCGATCCGCAGCTCCTGGAGCCGGCGGGGCACCCGGACGGCCCAGCTCGTGTCGCGGAAGAACCGCTTCATCTCGCCGGTGATCGTGGGCAGGGCGAACGTCGTGAACTCCACCCCGCGTTCCGGGTCGAACCGGTTGATCGCCTTGATCAGGCCGATCGTGCCGACCTGGACGATGTCCTCCATCGGCTCGCTGCGTCCGCGGAAGCGGCGGGCGGCGTACTTGACCAGGCTCAGATTGAGCTCCACGAGCGTGTTGCGCACGTACGAGTACGCGGCACCGCCCTCGTCGAGCGCCCGCAGCCTGCGGAACAGGGTCTCCGACAGGGTACGGGCCTCGCCGGTGCTGACGCCCAGCGTGTCCTGCGGGATGCCTTCGGTGACCTCGGTGCTGTGCATGCTCGCTCCTCCGACGGGCGGTCGCGCCGCAACGGGCGATGCGGGTCGGCCGTCTCGTGAGCTGTCCCGGGGTATATACCCCGAGCACGCCGACCCGAAGCGGAACGAACCTCCGCAAACCACCCACCGGTCAGCATGCCGTGGGAGGAGCACGATCCCGTGCGTGTACCCGGTGAACGTGTGCCACGCCGCCCGGCCCGCGACCGCCACCCGCTCGGCGGCGCGCGGCGGGAGCTGCGCACACAGCCACTGCCACTGGCGGTCGCCGGAAGCGATGAAGAAGATCGCGCAGAACAGCCCGAGCGCCGCCACCGCCGGCACCTGCACCAGCCGCCCGGCGCCGCTCAGCGCCGTGCTGAGCAGCGCCTCGCGGTGGTCGGAGAGGTACGCGCCCATCCGGTCGCGCACACCGGACAGCGCCTCGGGGTCCAGGTCCAGCGGAGGCCGCTGCAGCAGCGGCAGCAGCCGGTCCACGCCCTCGCGGAACTCGGCGACCAGGGAGGGCCACCCCGCGGCCACGGTCTCGCCCGCGAACGCGAGCACACCCAGCAGGACCACGGCACTCCCGACGAGCGCGCAGGCCACGGCCGCGGGGCGCGGCATCCACCGGTTCAGCCGGTCGGCGGCGGGCCGCAGCAGGGCGGTCCCGACCAGCCCGAGGAACACGGCCACGGCCACCTCGTGGAACCGGCCCAGCACCGTGAACGCGGCATAGACCGCCGCGCCCGCCACCAGGAGCCGCCAGGCGTACTCCGACGCGGCGCGCAGCGCGGGCGACACGCGCGGCGGCACATCCTTTCCGCCGGTCCGCCGTGCGTCCGGCCGGCGCGCACCCGCCCGGACGCGCGCCCGCGTCCCGGATCGCCTCACCACCTGTGCGCACCCCCTCTGCCCGCGGCTGCCGGGCCGCCTGCCCTGCGAGGTCCCACGCGGCACGGCGCGCCGCACGCGCCCGCGGCCGGATTCGCCCGAACGAAGCCCCGACGTACCGGAACGCTGAATTCCGTATGCGGCCGTTCCTGCCATGCTTGAGACAGGTGCGCCAGGGCAGACGCACGGCGCCCGCCGAGGAGGCACCGGCCTCCCGGGCACGGACCGAAGGAGTGAGCCTGGTGCGCATCGCGTTTCTGACCGCGCCCGAAGGGGTCGAGGAGATCGAACTCACCCAGCCCTGGAAGGCGGTGCTCGAGGCCGGGTGGATCCCGCGGCTGGTCTCGACCGAGCCGGGGGACGTGCGCGCGTACCGGCACCTCGACAAGGCAGGCCGCCACACCGTCGACGACGTCGTCGGCGAGGCCGGAGGCGACGGCGGCGACGGCGGCAGCCCGGCCGACCTCGCCGCCGGCTTCGACGCCCTCGTCCTGCCCGGCGGCGTCGCCAACCCGGACGCCCTCCGCCTGCACGGGGGAGCGGTCGAGTTCGTCCGCCACTTCGTCGACGCCGGCAAGCCCGTCGCCGCGATCTGCCACGCCCCCTGGACGCTCGTGGAAGCGGGCGCCGTGAGCGGCCGCATCCTGACCTCCTGGCCGAGCCTGGCCACCGACATCCGCAATGCGGGCGGCGCCTGGGTGGACGAGGAGGTCCACGTCTGCCGGGCGGCCCCCTCCACCCTGGTCACCAGCCGCAAGCCGGGCGACCTGGACGCCTTCTGTGCCGCGCTCGTCGAGGAGTTCGGGGGACATGACAACCGTCGGGGTTGAGGAAGAGTACGTCCTGCTCGATCCGCTCACGCGCCTTCCCGTGGCGCGCGCCGAGGACGTCCGCGTCGGAGCGGGCCTCGCGCTGATGGTCGACGAGGGCGAGGTGCAGCACGAGCTGCTCCAGGCACAGGTCGAGGTCGCCACCCCCGTGTGCAGCGACCTGGAAGAGGTCGGCGGCCACCTGCTGCGGCTGCGGCACGCAGTGGGTTCGGCAGCCGAGGAGCTCGGCTGCCGGCTCGCCACCTCCGCCACCGTGCCGCTGCGCGACGGCGTGCCGCCCGCGATCACCCAGGAGACGCGCTACCTCAAGATGCGCGAGGAGGCCCGCCGCCTGGTCGACGAACAGCTGATCAACGGCATGCACGTCCACGTCGGCGTCCCCGACCGCGAGACCGGGCTCGCCGTCATCAACCGGCTCCGGGGCTGGCTGCCCACACTGCTGGCCATGTCCGCGAACTCCCCCATGTGGGACGGCCGCGACACCGGCTTCGCCAGCTGGCGCACCCTCGTCTTCGGCCGCTGGCCGGTGGCGGGACCGCCGCCCTACTTCCCCACCCTCGCCGACTACGAGCAGCGCGTCGACGCGCTGCAGGAGGCCGGCCTCATCGCCGACCGGGGACAGCTGTACTGGCACGCCCGGCTGTCCGAGCGCTACCCCACCGTGGAGGTGAGGTGCCTGGACGTGCAGCTCGACGCGGTCGACGCGGTGCTCCTCGCCGGCATCGTCCGGGCGCTGGTCACCACCGCGATCGCGGAGGAGAAGGCCGGCGCGCCGCAGCCCCGGTGCGCCCAGGAGCTGCTCCAGGCCTCCATGTGGCACGCCGCCCGGCACGGCCTCGGCGGTGCCCTCATGGACCCGGACGGGCGGCGGCACAGCGCGGGCGACGTCTTGTGCATGCTGCTGCAGCACATCACCCCGGCCCTGGAGGACGCCGGCGACCTGCGCGAGGTCAGCGGCCTGCTGCACCGGCTGCTCCAGCAGGGCACCCCGGCGGACCGCCAGCGCCGGGCCCTCACCGAAGGCGGTATGCCGGCGCTGCTGGACCTCATCACCGCCCACGGCCCCGCCGCCTGAGCGGCCGCCGGGGGCCCGGACGGCCGTACGGCCCGTACGGCCGTCCGAGCCGGGCCCGAGGTGCGGGCCACCGGCCCCGAAGCGAGGATGGGCGGGACAAGGACGGAGCGTGAACCGTGGAGATTTCTACGAGGGAGGTCTTCGGCGCCCCGTGCTGGGTGAGCCTCATGGCCCGCGACCTCCAGCAGGCGCAGGAGTTCTACGGCAGAGTGCTCGGCTGGAAGTTCCGGGCCGCCCGCCTGGGCGACGCGTTCGCCGTCGCCGAGGCGGACGGGGTGCCGGTCGCCGGGATCGGGGCGATGGGCGGCGACGTCGTCGTCGCCCCGGCCTGGACGCCCTACTTCGCCGTCGAGGACGCCGACGTGGCCACGGACCGTATCCGCGAGCGCAGCGGCACCATCGCGGTCGGACCCGTGTCCTTCGCCAACGGCGGCCGCGGCGCGCTCGCCGCCGACCGGGAGGGCGCCGTCTTCGGCATCTGGCAGGGCGGGGTCCGCGCCGACTGGCGCGTGGGCCGCGGACCCGCCCCCGCCTGGCTGGAGCTGCGCACCCGGGACGCCTTCGAGGCGGCCATGTTCTACGGCGAGGTCCTGGAATGGGCGACGGGCCGCCCCGGCTGCTGCGAGGTCGCCTACGAGGACGACCAGGTCGTCCTGCGCCAGACGGGCGAACCCGTCGCCCGCCTGAACGGCGGCATCACCGACGCGACCGCGCACATCCCGGAGTCCCGGCCCCGCTGGCACGTCTACTTCCGCGTCCGCGACCTGGACGAGGCCATCGACTCCGTCGGCGCCGCCGGCGGCACCACCCTGTCCACGATCGTCTCCGGCCCCGACGCGCGGTGGGTCACCGTCCGCGACCCGGAAGGGGCGATGCTGACCCTCACCGCCGCGCGGGCCCCGGAGGGCTGACATCCGCGCCGCGGGCGGGCGCTCCCGCCGGGGGCGGCCGTGGCCGGCCGACCTGCCCCCGGCCGCCGGCGCGGCCGTGCTCGCCCCGGCCGTCATCTCCGCCGGACTGGAGCTCCTCGGCCACGAGGAGCTCTCCCTCGCCTTCCTGGCCGTCGCCTGCGCCCTGTACCTGGTCCTCGCGTACGACTTCGCCGTCCGGCTCGTCCGCGACCGCGGCCGGTTCCGCGCCGAGGCCTACACCCCCGCCGCGCTGACGGCCGTGGCCGCCACCACCGTGCTCGGCTGCCGGCTCTCCCTCATGGGGCGGCAGGCCGCCGCGGCCGCACTCCTCGCACTGGCGGCGCTGCTGTGGCCCGGCCTGCTCATCGCCGTCGAACGGCACCTGAAGCGCCGCATGCCGGGCGGCGCCTTCCTCGTCTGCGTCGCCACGCAGGGTCTGGCCGTGCTCTCCGCGATGCTCGCGGACGCCTGGCGCCTCGACTGGCTCGCGCGGGCCGCACTGGCCGCCTTCTGCCTCGGACTGCTCCTCTACGCGCAGGCCCTCGCCCGGTTCGACCTGCGCGAGGTGCTCAAGGGAGCCGGGGACCACTGGGTCGCCGGCGGCGCGCTCGCCATCTCCGCCCTCGCGGGCTCGCGGCTGACCGCGTCCCCCGTGTGGACCGGCGCCCCCCACGCCGCCCTGCGCTGGACCACGCTCGTCCTCCTCGCGCTGTCGCTCGCCTGGTACGCGCTCCTCCTCGGCGCCGAGCTGCGCGCGTGGCGGCCGCGGTACGACATCCGGCGCTGGGCCACCGTGTTCCCGCTCGGCATGACCGCCGCCGCATGCATCTCGGCGGCCGGCGCGACCGGAGTGGCCGGACTGCGGGAACTCGGCGCGGTGCTGCTGTGGATCGCCGTCGCGGCGTGGCTGCTGACCTGCGCCACCCTTGCCGCCGCCGGCCTCCGCCGCCGGCCGGGCGGCCCTGCCGCGGGACGCCCCCTCTCCGGACGGCCGGGATCCGGCCGGCCGACCCGGCACTGACCCAGCCCGCCGGCCTTACGGGCGGGCGCGTCCCGCCCCCGCCTGCCGGGCCGCGGGGAAGCCCGCCGCCGCGACGCACACCAGAACGGCGACCGCCGCGGCCAGCGCCGGCCCCGGCCCCCAGCGCAGCGTCGCCGCCGCCCCGGCCAGTGCCCCGCCGAACAGCACCGCAACCGACCCCAGCCGCCGCAGCGACCCGCGTCCCCACGGGTCGGCAGCCAGCCCGGCCAGGGCCCTGGTGACGACCGTGGTCGGCAGGTCGGGCACGGCCGCCCGGTGCACCACGGCGTTCTGCACGCCCATCGCCAGCCCCAGCAGCACCACGGGCACCGCCTGCGGGCCGCCCGCCGCCCACACCGCCAGGGCGGCGGCCGCCAGCAGCGCCTGCACCGACACCAGCGGCCCGAAGACCCGCCGGGCGGGCCGGCCCCGGCGGAGCGCCCCGCCGGCCACGGCCCCGCCCGCGAACCCGCCGAGCGCCAGCAGCGACGCCCCCACCGACAACCCGTCCGCGCCGGCCAGGGCGAAGGCCAGAAAGGCCGTGTTGCCGGTCATGTTGGCGACGAACACGTGCTCCAGGCCCAGGAAGACCGCCGCGTCGACCAGCCCGCTCACGAACGTCAGCCCGAGCAGCAGCAGCGGCGGAACCGCGGCCGCCGTCGGCCGGCCGTCCCCGTCCATGCACCACCCCTTCCCGCCCGCGCGGTGCGCACGACGGATTGTCGGTGCCCGTCAGTAGGGTCCCTGCATGACCTACACGTTCCAGGTGACCATCGACAGCAACGACCCGCACGTGCTCGCCGACTGGTGGGCCGACGCCCTCGGCTGGGAGGTCGAGCCGACCGACGAGGCGTTCATCCGCCGCATGGTGGAGACCGGTCAGGCGGGCGAGGACGACACGACCACGCACCGCGGCGCCCTGGTCTGGAAGGCCGGCGCCGCGATCCGCCACCCGGAGGGCGCGGACCGGGCGCCCCGCGTGCTGTTCCAACTCGTCCCGGAGCCCAAGACCGTGAAGAACCGCGTGCACCTCGACATCCGCACCGGCTCCGACGACCCCCGGACCGTCGTCGAACGGCTCATCGCCAAGGGGGCCGTGCGCCTGCACGAGGGCCGCCAGGGCCCCTTCACCTGGACCACGCTCGCCGACCCCCAGGGCAACGAACTCTGCGTCACCGAATAGCGTGCACGGGGTCGCCGCCGCTGGCGGCGACCTCTCCACCAGCACAAATTCGGTACCGGGCGGTCCCTCCCGCACCCGAGAATGAGGCATCTCGAAACGGGAGGAACCCATGGGCCACACGCAGGCCTACCTGACCCTGCACGACCTGCTGCCGCAGCAGGACCTGGCGGCTGCCGTCGAAACCGGCCTCGTCAGCCGCAAGCGGCACCCCGAACTGCCGCTGTCCCTCTACACCTACACGCGGACGGCCCAGTACGAGCAGGCCTGGAACGACGTGACCGTGCGCTGCCGGGGACTCGTCGCCGACGACTCCACCGGAGCCGTCGTGGCCCTGCCGCTGCCCAAGTTCTTCAACGTCGGCGAGCACGAGGCGGGCAGGCCGTACGCCCCGGCCCTGCCGGACGAGCCGTTCGAGGTGTACGAGAAGGTCGACGGCAGCCTCGCGGTCGTCTTCCACTACGCAGGCGCCTGGCGGGTCGCCTCCAAGGGGTCCTTCATCAGCGAACAGGCCCGCTGGGCGCAGCGCCGCCTCGACACCCGCGACACGTCCGGGCTGGTGCCCGGGGTGACGTACCTCGCGGAGATCCTGTACCCGCAGAACCGCATCGTCGTCGACTACGGCGACCGCCGCGACCTCGTCCTCCTCGCCGCGTACGGCGCGGACGGCACCGAGGTCCCGCTCGCCGAGGCCGCCGGCCACTGGGAGGGCGTCGGATCCGTGGTCCGCCTGTGGCCCGCCATGCCGCTCGACGAACTGGTGGCGCTCACCGGCGCGAGCCGGATGCCCGGTGGCGACACCGCCGCCGGCACCGAGGCGGAGGGCTTCGTCCTGCGGTTCGCGTCGGGGGTGCGCGCCAAGGCCAAGCTGTCCGAGTACGTACGCCTGCACAAGGTCCTGACCGGGGTCACCGAGCGGGACATCTGGCGTGCCCACGGCGTCCAGCGGTTCGCCGGCCTGCCCGCCAAGCAGCTCGCGCAGACACTGGGGTGCACGGCGGCGGACTTCGAGGCGCATGGCGGCAGGCCGCTCGACGCGCTGCTGGAGCATGTGCCGGACGAGTTCGACGCATGGGTGCGGGGCGTCATCGACCGCCTCGAAGAGGAGGCCGCGCGCCGCGAACGGGCCGTCGACGAGGCATTCCGCGGGCTGGCCCACCTCGCCGCCGACCGGGGCGCGTTCGCGCGCGCCGCGAAGGCTCTGCCGGACGGCGGGATCCGCGCGGCCCTGTTCCTGCGTCTGGACGACCGTCCGACCGGACTCCTCACATGGCGGCAGATCCGGCCGCAGGCGTCCGACCCGTTCAAGCACGACGAGGAGAACTGACCAGTGTCCGCACGACCCGACGAGCCCGCCCGCCCCGTGGTCCACGTCATGACGGGGCTTCCCGCCTCGGGGAAGACGACGGCGGCCCGCGCCCTCCAGGCCGAGGCCGCAGGGCGGATGCGCCGCGTCAACCTCGACGACCTGCGTGCCATGCTCGACCTGCCCGACCCGGAGCGGGGGCGCTCGTACCGGCACGAGCAGACCGTACTGGCCGTCCAGGACGCGGCGGTGCGCGCCGCCGTCGACGACGGCTTCGACGTCGTCGTCGACAACACCCACCTGACGTCGCGGATACCGAAGCGGCTCAAGGCGGCGGTCGCAGGCCGCGCCGAGTTCGCGGTGCACGACTTCACGCACGTGCCCGTGGAGGAGTGCCTGCGCCGTGACGCGGGCCGGGAGCGGCCCGTCGGCGAGGAGGTCATCCGCGGCCTCGCGCTGAAGCTGGCCGGCGCCCGCAAGGGCGGCTGGCGGCTGACCGCGGAGTGGCTGAACGACGAGCCGGCCGTCACGCCGTACACGGCCGACCCGGCGCTGCCGCCTGCCGTGATGTGCGACATCGACGGCACGCTCGCCCTCACCGGCGACCGCAGCCCGTACGACTTCACGCGCTGCGAGGTGGACCTGCTCAACGAGCCGGTGCGCTACGCGCTGGAGGCGTTCCGGCGCGGTGAGGGCGACACGATCGTGCTGCTGTCCGGCCGCGGGGAGGAGCACCGCCCGCAGACGGAGGCGTGGCTCGCGCGGCACGGGGTGCCGTACGACGAGCTGTGGATGCGGCCGCCCGGTGACACGCGGCGCGACGACGTGGTGAAGGCCGAGCTGTTCGACGCCCACGTCCGCCACCGGTACGCGGTGCGCGTGTCGCTGGACGACCGCGACCGCGTCGTGGCGCTGTGGCGGCGCATGGGCCTGCCGACCTGGCAGGTCAACTACGGCGACTTCTAGGCCGTCCCCGGCCGCCGGCCGCGGGGGCGGTGCACGAGCCCATACTGGGACCGTGAGCGTGCTGATCGTGGACGGGGCCAATGTCGTCGGATCCGTGCCGGACGGCTGGTGGCGCGACAGGAGGGGCGCGGCCGAGCGGCTGCGCGACCTCCTGGCACGCCGCGCGCCCTCCGCGGACGAGGAGGTCATCCTCGTCGTGGAGGGCGCGGCCAAGGGCGTCGAGTCGGTGCCCGGGGTACGGGTGGACGCGGCGCCCGGGAGCGGCGACGACCGGATCGTGGAGCTGGCCGCCGGGTACGAGGGGCGCGACTGCGTCGTCGTCACGTCGGACCGGGAGCTGCGCGCCCGGGTCCGGGCGTACGGGGCGCAGTGCGTGGGGCCGCGTGCCGTACGCCCGGGGAGCTCAGCGGGCGGTCAGTTGCCGCAGTAGTCCACGTGGTCGAGGTTCTTGACGTAGCGGGCGGCAACCCAGGCCCTCTTGTGGTCGCCCGTCGCCTTGGCGGCCTTGCCGTCGTCGGCGGGCCGGCCGGAGCGCTTGTCCGCCTCCTCGTCGTCGGCGTCCTCGTCCGCGTCCTCGTCCTCGTCGGCGTCCTCGTCCGTGTCCTCGTCCGAGTCCTCGTTGTCCTGGTCCTCGCGGTCCTGCTCGTCCTCGTCCTCGTCACGGTCGTCGGAGTCGTCGCGGTCCCTGTCCTCGCGGCCCTTGCCGTGCTCGTCGTCGTCCTCGAGGTGCAGGCGGTACCAGAGGTCGTTGCCGTCGACCTTCTCGCCGCGGGCCTTGCACTGGATCGCGACCTTGTGGTCGGCCTTGACGTGGCCGACGACGTCCGAGTGCGTGGAGGGCTTGCTGCGGACCTTCAGGGAGCCGCGGGCCACGACCTTGCCGACGGCGTAGTGCTTGCCGTGCTCCTTGCCGGACTTGTCGCTCTTCGGCTCCAGGAGGACGACCTGGCGGGCCGGCTCGTCGGCGGCGACGGCGGCGCCCGCGCCGGAGAAGCCGAGCACCAGGCTTCCGGCGGCGAGGGCGAGGACGGCCCTGGTGGGCTTCTGCATGTGCGGGCTCCTCATGCGAAGACGTCCACCCGGTCGCGAACGCGTCGCCGGCCGGGGGCGGCGACCGGACGGTCGCCAGGGACGACTATGGCGACGGCGGATCGCACCGCCCCGGTGGCTCACCGGCGTTTAGCCCGAAATGCCCAATGAGGAAGGAATGCTCCCACGAGAGAGCCGCCGGGGATGCGGGGGAGGGGCGGGCCGTCCACAGTGGGGGCATGGGCATCAACGACTACACCGGCGGCCCCGGCGCCGACCAGACCGGCGTGCTCGTCGTCACGACGAACGACGTCCCCGGCTACCGCGTCGAGCGCGTGATCGGCGAGGTGTTCGGCCTCACCGTCCGCTCCCGCCACCTCGGCAGCCAGATCGGAGCCGGCCTGAAGTCCATGATCGGTGGCGAGCTGAAGGGCCTGACGAAGACCCTCGTCGAGACCCGCAACCAGGCCATGGAGCGCCTCATCGAGGGAGCCAAGGCCCGCGGCGGGAACGCCGTGCTGATGATGCGCTTCGACGTCACCGAGGCCGCAGACGTCGGCACCGAGGTCTGCGCGTACGGCACGGCCGTGGTGCTCGTGCCCGCCGGCACGTAGCCCGCCTGCTGGCCGCCCGCCGCCGGACCCGCCCCGCGGGCGGCCCGGCGGCGAACCTATGCTCGGGGCATGTACCGCCAGTCCGTGCCCGACGTATCCGTGATCATCGCCGTGTACAACGCGATGCCGTACCTGAGCGAATGCCTCGAATCCGTCATGGGCCAGACGATCGGAGCCGAACGCCTGGAGGTCATCGCCGTCGACGACGGCTCCACGGACGGCAGCGGCGCCGAACTCGACCGCTACGCCGCCCGGTACCCGCAGTTCCGGGCCGTGCACCAGCCGAACTCCGGCGGCCCCGGCGGCCCCCGCAACCGGGCCCTCGACCTCGCCCGCGGCCGGTACGTCTTCTTCGCCGATGCCGACGACTACCTCGGCCCGGAAGCCCTGCAGCGCCTCGTCGGCATGGCCGAGGCCCAGGGCAGCGACGTCGTCCTCGCCAGGCAGGTGGGCCTGGGCCGGACCGTCTCCGACAAGGCCCACCGGCACGCCGCCGAGGCGGACCTGTACACCTCCGAGGTCTACCGCTCCCTGCACTCGGCCAAGCTGATGCGCCGCCAGGTCATCGAGAACGAGCGCCTGCGCTACCCCGAGGACCTCTGGTACGGCGAGGACCAGATCTTCGTCACCTCCGTCTTCCTGGCCGCCGCCCGCATATCCGTCGTCGGCGACTACGACTGCTACTACCTGCGCCGCCGCGACGACGGGCAGAACCTGACCTCCCGGACGCGCACCGCCCACGAGACCGTCGCGCACATCGAGCGCGTCATGGCGCTCGTCGCCGACCGGGTCACCGACCCGGTCGGGCGCCGGCGCATGCTCGGCCGCCACTTCCGCAGCCTGCTGCGCACCGCCCTGCGGCCGGCCTCCGCCGCCCGCGGCGACGACCCGGCGTACACGCAGGAGGTCTACGTACGGGCGCGGGCGCTCGTCGAGGCGTACTGGACCCCGGACATGGGGGGCGAACTCCCGCGGATCGACTGGATCCGGTTGTACGCGTTCGTGTGCAGCCCGCTGCCCGTCTTCGAGCAGCTCATGGACTGGGACCCGGCCGAGGAGCCGTCGCCCGGCCACCTCGTCGAGAACGGCCGGGTGTACCGCTGCCTCCCGCTCTTCCGCGACCCGGCGGCCGGGCTGCCCGACGTGCTCTACGACGTCACCGACCAGGTGAAGGCGCAGCACGAGCTGTCCTCGCTGGCCTGGCAGGGGCGCCGCCTGCGGATCGCCGGCCACGCCGGCATCCCCTCCCTCGGTGCGGTCGGCGCGGCCGGCGCGGAGACCGAGCTCGTCCTGCGGGAGCGGGAGACCGGTCGGGAGTTCACCGTACCCGCCGAGCCCCGCCCGGTGTCCGAGGCCGCGGAGGAGGCGCCGCAGCCCGACGGCGCCGGGTTCCTCGCCGAGGTGGACCTGGCCCGCATCGCCGACGGCGAGCCGATCCCGCCGGGCACCTGGGACTGCTTCCTGAACGTCCGCGCCGCCGGGGTCACCCGCACCGTCCGGCTCGGCCGCCGGCACGCCCCGGACCTGGACCGGACGGCCCGCCGGGCCAAGGTCCTGGCCCGGGACCCGGGAGGGGCGACCGAACTCGCGGCCGCGCCCTTCTACACGGCGTACGGAAACCTGAGCTTCGAGGTGGTCCGCCGGATTCCGCTGCCCACGGGATGAGGCGGTGCGGGGCGGACGCAGCTCCTGCTGTCCGCCTGTCCGCCTGTCCGTCCGTCCGCCTGTCCGTCCGTCCGCCCGCCGGGCCCGTGCTGCTTCCGAAAACTTTTCCGGGTGATGCGGCAACCTCCGGCGGGGTCGCGCGTCGTGCGGGGGTGAAGGGGCGCCTTCCCGCGCCCTCGACGACCGACCGTGGAGAACCACCGTGAGCCATGCCAAGCGCCTTCCCGCGCCCGTCCGCCGGGCGGCTGCCGCCGCCGTCGCCGCTGCCGCGGCCGCCGGTGCGGCCCTCGCCCTCGCCGGGCCGGCCTCCGCCGAACCCGCGGCGTCCGCGACGCCGTCGCCCGTGCCCAGTACGGCAACCCCCGCGCCGGAGAGCGCCACCCCGAGCCCGGCACCCAGCGCCACCCCGAGCCGGCCGTCCACCCCGGGCCCCCGGCCCAGCGCCTCGGTCAGCCACCCGCCGACCGCCGAGCCCAGCGCCGTGCCCAGTGCGCCCGCCGGGGGCGAGAGGGCCGGCGGCGGGCCCGCCGCGGCGCCGGCCGGCAGCCAGCTCGCCGAGACCGGCTCCTCGACGGCCACGGCCGCCGTCGGGGCGGGCGCGGCCGTCCTGCTCGCCGCCGGGGGCGGCACCCTGTACGCCGTGCGGCGCCGGGCCGGCGGCTGAGGACGCCCGTGCTCCACCTCGCACCGCCCGCACCGCTCACACGCCCCGCCATGCCCGGCTTCCGCCGGGCATGGCGGGGCGTGCGGGCACTGCTGCTCCGCGAACCGTCCCCGCCGCACGTCTCTGCCGGGCTCGGCACAGCCCCGTACGGGCCCGTTCAGGGCCGGGGGTACGGGCCCGCCGGCCCGGAAGGGCAGCCGGGGCCGGGGCCGGGCGACACCGAGCCCCGGCCCACGGTGTCCGCGCTCTACCACGCGCACCGGCTGGGCATGGTCCGCCTGGCCGTCCTGCTCGTCGACGACCTGGCCACCGCCGAGGACGTCGTCCAGGACGCCTTCACCGCCCTGTACCGCCGCCACGGCGAGGACATCGCCGAGGTCGACAACCCCCTGGGCTACCTGCGCACCGCCGTCGTCAACACCTCCCGGTCCGTGCTGCGCCGCCGGCGCACCGCCCGTGCGTGGACGCCGCCGGTCCCGGCGGACGTACCGTCCGCGGAGGAGCACGTCGTCCTCGACGAGGCCCACCGGGAGGTCCTCGCCGCGCTCGCCCGGCTCACCCCCCGGCGCAGGCAGGTCCTCGTCCTGCGCTACTGGGCGGAGCTGAGCGAAGCGGAGATCGCCGCGACCCTCGGCATCAGCCGGGGCGCCGTGAAGTCGAACGCGAGCCGCGCCCTGGACGCGCTGGAACGGATCCTGGAGGGTCGGACATGACGTACGGCGAACGCCCCGTCGAGCATCCGGTCGAGCGCCCGGTCGAGCGCAGACTGCGCCGGGCGCTCGGGGCCCGGGCGGCATCGGTCACCGTACGGGAGCTGCGCCCGGCCGACCCGCCGGGCCCGCATGCGGGCCGCGGGGCCGGCGCGTGGACGCGGCTGTCGCAGCACCGGCGGCGGTTCGCCCTGCCGGCGGCGGCCGGGCTGGCTGCGGCCGCCGCCGCGGCGGCCTACCTGCTGTCCGGGCAGGGCCCGGGGCCGGTGCGGCCGGAGCCGCCCGCCGTGCCGCCCGCGTTCACGACGCCCGAGCCGGTGCCCTCCGCGCCCGGTCCGGACGCCTCGTCGGCGGTGCCGTCACCGGAGCCCTCCTCGCCCGGCGCGACCCGGGCCACACCGGCCCCGGGCCCCTCGCCGACGCCGCAGGGACAGCGGCCGCCCGCCTCGCCCTCGGCGTCCGCTTCGCGGCCCGCTCCGCCGGCGTCCTCCCCTGCTCCGCAGCAGGGGAGTGCGCAGGCGTCCCCGTCGGCGGTGCCGGGCCGCAGCGGCGGGTGAGGCTCCGGAAGCCGCGCGGCCGAAGCCGGCCGTCCTGCTCCCGGGCGCGGGGCCGTGCGCCGGCTACGGGGCGGCCGGGTCCGGGGAGGCGGCTCCGGCGCAGGCCAGGTGGCCCCAACGGGCGCCGACCTTCGCGATCGTCTCCCCGGAGGCGTACGGCTTGCCGCACGGGCAGCTGCCGGGGAACTTCGCCTTGACCGAGGCGCGCCCCCCGCGCCCGGTGGCCTTGCCGCCGGGGGAGGACGCCCGCTTGGCCGGGGCCGCGGAGGGGCGCCGGGCGGGGGTGCTGCGCGAGGGGTCGGGGACGGGGATCCCGGCGGTGCCGAGCGCGGTCCCGGCGGCCTCCTGCGTGGTGGCGGCGTCGCTGGCGGCCTGGTCGGCGATGGCGTTCAGGCGGTCGCCGTCGGTGCGGTGCGCGGGCACGTAGCGGAATTCCACGTCCCGCTCGGTGAGGAGTGCGTCGATCCGCTCGACGAGCTCGCGGTTGGCGACCGGCTTGCCGGCGGCGGTCTTCCAGCCGTTGCGCTTCCACCCGGGCAGCCACTGGGTCACGGCCTTCATGGCGTACTGGGAGTCCATCCGCACCTCGACGGCCGTTCCCGGTTCGAGGGCCTCCAACAGCCGTGCAAGGGCGGTGAGTTCGCCCACGTTGTTGGTGGCCCGGCCGAGCGGGCCGGCCTCCCAGCGCTCCGGGCTGCCCGCCGCGTCGGCGATGACCCACGCCCAGCCGGCCGGTCCCGGGTTGCCCTTCGCCGCTCCGTCGCAGGCGGCAATGATCCGATCAGACATCCCTCGATCATGCCGTACGGCGGGCACTGCCCGCGCCGGGCGGTGGTGGGTGCGCGCTCAGGCCCGGGTCGGCGCCGCCCCGGGCCGTATGTTCTCCACCGCGTCGACGAGGGGGGCGAGCTCCGGGTTGCGGGCTGCCTCGTCGAGCGCCTCCCGCAGCGCGGCGTCGTTGGTCGGTCGGGCGGCTGCGAGCAGTTCCAGGCCCGTCCGGCTCACATCGGTGTAGATGCCGCGCCGGTCGGTGTCGCAGATGTAGCGGCTGAGCAGGCCGCGGTCCTCCAGGCGGCTGACCAGCCGGGTCGTGGCGCTCTGGCTCAGGACCACCGAGTCGGCGACCTGGTTCATGCGCAGGTGCCCGCCGGGGCCGTCGTGCTGCCGGCTGAGGACGTCGAGGAGGGAGTACTCGCGGACGCTCAGGTCGTGGTGCGCCTGCAGCGCGCGCTCGATGTGCGCCTCTATGCGGCTGTGCAGCAGGGAGAGGGCGCACCAGCCCTGGGAGAGGGCGGTGACCGCGCCGTCGGTGGCCGTCATGGGGCTCCTCCTTCCGGGCCGGGTGCCCGCACGCTTCCAGGATAGGGCACCGATGCAATATCCCGCGCTTGCAAATATCCCGCGTCTGCAATTAATGTGGACGCAAGTAAGCGGCGGCTGCAAGGGTCGCGGCGGTACCTCTGTCTCCTCCCTGAAGGGCACCCCCTCATGCCTCTCGCACTCCTGGCCCTCGCCATCGGGGCCTTCGGGATCGGCACCACCGAATTCGTGATCATGGGACTGCTGCCCGAAGTCGCGGCGGACTACGGCGTCTCGATCCCGACCGCCGGGTTCCTCGTCACCGGATACGCGCTCGGCGTCGTCCTCGGCGCCCCCGTCATGACGGTCCTGGGCACCCGCATACCGCGCAAGCGGATGCTGATGCTGCTCATGGGGCTGTTCATCGCCGGGAACCTGCTGTCCGCCCTCGCCCCGAGCTTCGGCGCCATGCTCACCGGACGCGTCGTCGCCTCCCTGGCACACGGAGCCTTCTTCGGCATCGGCGCGGTCGTGGCCGCCGAGCTCGTCGCCCCCGAGAAGAAAGCCGGGGCCATCGCGATGATGTTCACCGGCCTGACCGTCGCCAACGTCGTGGGCGTCCCCCTGGGCACCCTCGTCGGACAGACCCTCGGCTGGCGCACCACGTTCCTGACCGTCGCCGCCCTCGGCGTCGCCGGCCTCCTCGGCATAGCCCGGCTGGTCCCCGAGCTGCCCCGGGCCGAAGGCGTCCGCGTCCGGCACGAGCTGGCCGCCTTCAAGAACGTGCAGGTGCTGCTCGCGATGGCGATGACCGTCCTGGGATTCGGCGGCGTCTTCGCGGCGATCACCTACATCACGCCCATGATGACCGAGACGGCCGGCTTCGCCGACTCCTCCGTCACCTGGATCCTCGTCCTGTTCGGCCTCGGCATGGTCGCCGGCAACCTCGTGGGCGGCCGGTTCGCCGACCGGGCGCTGATGCCCATGCTGTACGGATCTCTCGCCGCGCTCGCCCTCGTCCTGGCCCTGTTCACGGTCACCGCCCACCACAAGGCGGCCGCCGCCGCCACCGTCGTCCTCATCGGCGCCCTCGGCTTCGCCACCGTGCCGCCGCTCCAGAAGCGGGTCCTGGACCAGGCCGCCGGCGCCCCCACCCTGGCCTCCGCCGTCAACATCGGCGCCTTCAACCTCGGCAACGCCCTGGCCGCCTGGCTCGGCGGGCTCGTCATAGCCGCCGGCCTCGGCTGGACCGCCCCGAACTGGGTCGGCGCCACGCTCGCAGCGTCCGCCCTGGTGCTCGCCGTCGTCTCGGGCCTCCTGGAGCGCCGCGCCGCCCCCCGCCCGGGACGCGTCACCGCCGCCTCCCTCCCCCCGGCCACCGCGAACACCGCCCAAGTGCCCGCCGCTGCCGGCCGCTGATCCCGCGGCCGCGTACGGCCCCGCCACCCGAACCGCCGCCGCGGGCCGGGCCGGCTCCTCCACCGGGACCACCGCCCACGACCAGGAGACCCCGCATGTCCGCGACCACCGCCCTCGGCCGGCCGCTGCAGGTCACGGCGGGCGCGCTGCCCGTCCACCCCGGCGGCCGCCTCGTCGGCGCCGTCGGCGTCGGAGGGGCCGACCCCGAGGGGGACCGCGGCTTCGCCGCCCCGGCTGCTGCCGCGCCCGGCCGCCTGACGGCGCAGCCGCTCCCGGGCCCCGCCCCCGATTCGCGCACCCGTATCCCCCGTGCCACGTTGGTACGGGGACAGCGGGAAACACCATGCGGCAGTACGACCACGCCAGGAGACGCCACAGCACCGCGACGGCCACGGCCGCCGCGCTCCTCGCCCTTGTCCTCCCCGGCTGCACGGCCGCCCCCGACAACACCCGAGCCCCCGCCCCCACCCCCGCCGGGACGGCCAGTGCCCCCGGTACGGCAGCCGCGCCTGCGGCCTCGGAGCCGTCGGCGGCGGCCGCCCCCGCCCCCACGCCGTCGTACGAGCTGTCCTCCGCCCCGCGGACCGTGCCGGCCGTCCGCGAGCACGCCCCCGCGCGCGGGCCCGGCTGGCGGCCCGCCGCCGACGCGCGGGTCGTCGTACCGGCGGCCGACAGCGCAGCCCTCGCGGACGAGGGCAGGCTGCTCGCCGGCGAACTGCGCATGCAGTTCACCGACAGCTCCGCGGCGCGCAGCGGCGACGTCGAACTGGCGCTGGGAGCGCAGGGCTCCGGGGCGCCCGAGTCGTACACCATGACCGTCCGGGACGGGCGGGTCCGGATCACCGGGCCCGACGAGGCCGGCGTCTTCTACGGCACCCGGACCCTGAAACAGGAGGTGGCCCGGGCCGGTTCGGCGCCCGAGGGCACGGTCCGCGACGGCCCGGCCCATGCGCAGCGCGGCTTGAACCTCGACATCGCCCGCAAGAACTTCACCGCCGCTTGGATCGAGGACCGGCTGCGGCAGATGGCCGACCTCAAGCTCAACCAGCTCGGCCTGCACTTCTCCGACGACCAGGCCTTCCGGATCGAGTCGGACACCCACCCGGAGATCGTCTCCACGCCGCACCTCACCAAGGCGGAAGTGCGGCGCATCACGGCACTTGCCGCCCGGCTGCACATCGCCGTCGTCCCCGAGATCGACTCGCCGGGGCACCTGGGGGCCGTGCTGCGCGCCCACCCGGACCTCCAGCTGCGCGACGCGCAGGGCAAGGCGGTCAAAGGGGCGGTCGACATAGCGAACCCGGCCGCGGCCCGGCTCGTCGACGAGCTGCTGCGCGAGTACCTGCCGCTGTTCCCCGGCACCTTCTGGCACCTGGGCGCCGACGAGTACCAGGCGCTCGTCTACCGCGACCCGCAGGCGTCCTTCCCGCAGCTGGCCCGCGCCGCCCGGGAGCGGTTCGGGCCGTCCGCGAAGGTCCAGGACCTGGCGACGGGCTGGCTCAACGACCGGGCGGCCGTCGTCCGCCCCGCGGGCCGGGTGCCGAAGGCCTGGAACGACGGGTTCTTCGCCGGGGGCGTCGTGCAGCCCGCCGCCGACATCCAGGCCGAGTACTGGACGGGCCGCGAAATCGGGGCGCGCCCGCCGCTGCCCTACCTGGAGGAGGGCCGCAAGGTCGTCAACCTCAACGACGAGTACCTGTACTACGTCCTCGGCGAGCCGAACGACTTCGCGTATCCGACGGGGCAGCGCATCTACGAGGAGTGGACGCCGCTGGTGCTGCGCGGCAGCACCCCCGTACCGGCCCGGTACGCGCCGCAGATCCTGGGCGCGCGCTTCGCCATCTGGTGCGACCTCGCCGGTGCGCAGACCCAGGAGCAGGTGGCCGCCGGGATCCGGCTCCCGCTGGCGGCGCTCGCGCAGAAGGTGTGGGACGAGCGTCCGCCGCAGCAGGACTGGGCCGCGTTCAAGACCCTCGTGGACCGGCTCTGAGAAGTTCCGGAGGTCAGCCGGTGCGGCTGCCGGCCCGCTCGCGGCGCTGCCAGCGGTAGCGGGCCATCTGAGCGAGCAGCGGCAGCGCCGTCACGACGGTCAGGGTCCAGGCTCCGGCGAAGGCCCAGATCAGCGGCGGCGACACCGTCACCGCGGCCGCGATCAGCAGGGCCAGCGTCACGACTCCGAGTGCCCCCGCGGCCATGGCCTGGTGGCGCGGCCGCGCGAACCGCATGATCCGGTCCAGCGACCGGTCGCGCTTGAGGTGCGCCTCGATCGAGGAGAGTGCGCGCCGCTCGCGGTCGGAGAGTCCTGATTCGTCCATCGCGTACCTCCGGGGACTGCCGCCGCCGTGTGCGGATCGCAGCCGCTGGCCTGCGGCTACCCGCCCGTGCCCGGGTCAATCCCCGCGGCGGGGGCCGCCCGCCGGGGCGGGCGGGCGGCCGTGCCGCGGGGACCGGCCCGCCGGTCACCAGATGGAGTCGACCCACTCCGGGTGGTCGATGAACGGGTTCCGGTTGTGCTGGTAGACGTCGAAGATCACCTGGTTGCGGCGGCGTTCGAAGGCGTCCGGCGGGTCGATCCGGTTCCACTCCTTCAGCACGGAGATCCGGCCCATGGCCGGGGAGCTGCCGTTGCCCACCCGGTCGTTGACCTCCAGGTCGGCGAAGCCGTCGCCGCCGTCGTAGCGGACGGCCATGTAGAGCAGCATGCGGGCCACGTCGCCCTTGACGGCGTCGCGCGGCTCGAAGGAGTCGGCGTCGGTGAGGCTGCCGGGGGCCTCGGGGACCGGGCTGCCGCCCTCGTCGAAGTCCTTGTTGCCGCGGATGCTGTTGACGGTGACGTCCTCGGGGCGCAGGTGGTGCAGGTCGGTGCCCGGACCGGTGGCGGTGCCGAAGCCGCCGTGGCTCTTGGCCCAGACGTGCTCGCGGTTCCAGTCGTCGGAGTCGCCGCCGTAGGCCGACTTGGACTGAGAGCGGCCGGAGTACAGGAGGATCACGTTGCCGGGGTTGGCGGGATCCTGGTCGGTCGCCTTCAGCGCGTTCCACACGCTGCTGTAGCCGATCTTCGACTGGTTCTTCACGATGTCGTGGAGTGCGGCCTTCAGGGCGGCGCCGGTCTTGCCCTCGGCGGGGGCGTAGTAGGGGTCGTAGGCACTCACGGAGGCGGCCGTGTCCGTCTGCTGAATCGTTCCGGCATACGCCGCGGCCGGTACGCCGATCAGCGTGGCGGCGGCGAGACCGACCGCCCAGGCGGAATGGCGGGACATCTTCATGGTGGGGGGACCTCTTCACGTGCACCGCTCCCGCCAAGGCGGTTGGCGGGATGTCAGGTGGCAGGGCGAGGTCATATTGTCATGGGCCGGACAACTCATGGCCATGGGTGTGGAGCTGCGACTTTCATGCTCTGCCGAAACCTTCGCGGCCCCCGGCCGGGCAGACCTGCCGAGGCCCGCCCGTCACCCCCGCCGGCCCGCTGCGGGCGGGCCGGCGGGCGGGGTGTCAGCTGCCCGTCGTGATCTGGGGTGCGGGGTCGTGCTTGAAGTTGGCCGAACCGAAGTTCTTCTTCACGGCCGCGTCCCAGGAGCCGTCCTGCACCATCTTCTTCAGGGCTGCGTTGACCTGGGCCTGGAGGTCCTTGTTGCCCTTCTTGATGCCGATGCCGTAGCTCTCGTTGCTGAGGCTGAGGCCGATCAGCTTGAACTTGCCGGCGTTCTCCTTCCTGGCCGCGTAGCCGGCCAGGATGGAGTTGTCCGTGGTCATCGCGGCGACGCGGCCCTCTTCGAGGGCGACGATGCACTCCGAGTGGGTCTGGAGCTCCAGCAGGCTCGCCTTGGGCGCCAGGGTCTGCTTGACGTTCTGCGCCGACGTGGAGCCGGTGACCGAGCAGAGTTCCTTGTTGTTCAGGTCCTCGGCCTTGGTGATCGAATTGTCCCCGGCGCGCACGAGCAGGTCCTGGTGGGCGGTGAAGTACGGGCCCGCGAAGTCGACCTTCTCCTTGCGCTTGTCGCTGATCGAGTACGACGCGGCGACGAACTTGACCTCGTTGTACTGGAGCAGCAGCTCGCGGTCGGAGCTGTCGACCTTCTTGAACGAGATCTGCTCCGGCTTGTAGCCCAGCTCCTTGGCGATGTAGGTGGCGACGTCCACGTCGAATCCGGAGAACGTGCCGCCCGGCTCGCGGTAGCCCACGCCCGGCGCGTCGAACTTGATGCCGACCGAGAGGGTCCCCTGGGGGCCGTCGTCACCGCCGCAACCGGTGGCAGTCAGGGCGAGGCCGATCACTGCGGCGGCCGCACCGGCCTTGGGAACCCTCATGTTGTGCACTCTTTCCTCGGGACGCGGAGGGCGCGGAGCGGGATCACCGGACCGCGCGGGCACCGCGGGGACGTACTGGGCGTTCAAGACGCGTGTACGAGGAAGCTAGGAACGCCTTCGGTGTGGTGTCACTGCAATTGAGCGAAACTTGAGGTAACGATCCGGCTCGCCCGGAGTTTGTGCGGCGAATACGCCTTCAGGCGGGATGAAGGGGATATGCCCGTTTCGGATTCGGGTGCCAGGCGGCAGCAATTCCCCCTTAAGCGGCTGATGGGTTCAGCCCGACAGAATTCGGGCATCACGGCGTTCAAACTGATGATCGGGAATCGGTCCGGCGGCCGCTATGATCTGCGCAGCAAGGCCGTAGCGCAGAGGTCGTCGCGCCCAAGCATCGAGCTGGAGGACGTCGGTTCGAATCCGACCGGTCTTGCGCTTTACCTGTTGTGGCGGACGCCGGGCACCGGCGAGAAACCGGTGGAGTGGTGATGACACGGTCCATACCCGTACGGTGCCCCGCGATCGAGCACCCCGACCTGCCGCTCGCCGACCCGGCCGCCCTCGCCCCGCTGCTCGCACGGCTCGCCGCCGCCGAACCCGTCACGGCCGACGAGGCCTTCACCCTCGGCGCCCTGCGCGCCGACGGCCGCGTCGACCTCTGCAAGCAGGGCCTCGGACCCGCCGGCGGCGCCCGGGTCGCCGCCGCCGCGGCGCGCTCACCGCACGCCCGCCACCTTCTCCTCGGCACCAACTCCCTCGGCGACGAAGGAGCCCGCAGCCTCGCCGCGGCCCTCGCCGCCGGACACGGACTGCACACCCTCTACCTCGGCTGCAACCGCATCGGCCCCGACGGCGCCGCCGCCCTCGCGGACGCGCTCGCCGACGACACCACCGCCAAAGCCCTCTGGCTGAAGCGGAACCCGCTCCACGAGGACGGCGCCCGGACCCTCGCGGCCCTGCTGCGCCGCAACCGCACCCTGCGCACCCTCGACCTCGTCAACACCGGCATCGGCAGCGAAGGCGTACGCCTCCTGCTCGACGCCCTGCACACCCGCCAGACCCCGCTGGAGCGCCTCTTCCTCGGCGGCAACGGCCTCACCGCCGGCGACGCTCCGCTGCTCGCCGCCCTCATCCGGGAGGCCGGCGTCCGCGAGCTGTACCTGCCCGCCAACCACCTCGGGGACGCGGGCGCCGCCGTCCTCGCCGCGGCCGCCGACCCCGACCGCCCCGTCCGCCTCGGCCTCGGCGGCAACGGCATCGGCCCGGCCGGAGCCAGGGCCCTCGCCGACGCCCTCGGCGGCATCGAAGCCCTGGACCTCGGGCGCGCCCGCTCCGAGCGCAGCCTCGGCGCACCCGGCAACGCCACCGGCGACGAAGGCGCGTACGCCCTCGCCTCCGCCCTCCCGGGCAGCCCGCTGCGCCGCCTGGAGCTGCGGCACACCGGCCTCACCGGCCGCGGCGCGAAGGGCCTCCTCGCCGCGGTCCACGACGGCTCCCCGCTGGAGTACGTAGGCCTCGGCCCCGGCCTGCCCCGCCGGGTGAAGCGGTCCCTGACCGCCCGGCTGCGGCCCGCGCGGCCCGCCCACCCCGACCTCGGCGCGATCACGAGCGTGTACCGGTGAACGCGGGCCCGCGGCGCCCCGGCCCCGACCACCGGCTCCCCGGCGGCTTCCGCCACGAGGACGGCCCGGCCTGGCAGCGCATCCGCCGCCACGCCGTCCCCGCCTGGATGATCGAGGACGCCACCGCCCGCCGGCTCGCCGGCGACTGGCGCGCCGCGTGCGCGGCCGCCGCCGTCGACGTCCGCTTCGACCTGTCCGCGGTCGCAGCCCGCCACGGGGCCGCCGTCGCGGAGGCGGCGGAGGACGACCTGCTCCACCTCGCCCCCGACCTCGTGCGCTGGCACCTGCCCCGCCTCCTCGGCGGACGCACCACCCTCGCCCCCAACGTCCGCGTCCTGCTCGCCCGCTACGGCACCGGGCCCGGCGCCCCGGTCCTCTCCGCCACCACCGGCCCGATGGCCGACGGCCCGCAGCGGCTGCGGCTGCACTGCGCGCCCCTCCACCCGGCGGACGCCCACCGCAGCCCGCACCACACGGCGCCCTCCTACCGGCACGAGAACTGGATCGCGGCCCGCCCCCTCTGGGACGCCCGGCAGACCGCCGGACTGCGCGACCGTCTCACCGGCGGCGCCGGCCGGCTGCCGTTCTTCCACCCCGACGGCACACCGCTCGACCCCGCCGCCCTCCCCGCCGCCGACCCAGGCCCGGACGACCCCGCCGCGCGCGCCGAGTGGATCGCGCTCCTGCACGCCCGCGGCGACGCCCCCGCGGCGTACGCAGCTGCCGGCCTCGACCGCGAACCCACGCCGACGGAGGCGGGCGCCCAGGGGGGCCGTATCGACCCGGAGGCCGTGCTCGCCGCGGACGGCGTCGACCTGACCCGTCTGGAACAGGAGGTGCGGCGGCTCGCCGGCGCAGGCGAGGGCAGCCGCTTCACCGTGCCGACGGGCTGGTACGGCCTCCTCATCCTCCGGCCGGCCGGGGCCCGCGGCCTGCGCGTGTCGGCTGAGCGACGGCAGTGGAACGCCTCCGCCGCCTGCGGACCCCGCCTGCCCGCGTTCGCGTACGAGCGGCTGCCCGACCTCGAACTCGTCCGCACGCGACGGATCACCCCGCGCGAGCTCCACCCCCTGGTCGCCGCCTCGCTGTTCCCGGAGGCCGGCCCCGCCGACGGCCCGCCGGGGCCCGCCGCGCCCCGGCCCGTCCGCGTACGCTGCCGCACCGCATGGCACGAGGTGCACTCCCGCGGCGGCACCCTCGACCTCCTCCACCACAGCACCGAGGAGCAGCAGCGCGAAAGCGCCGTGAGGGCCTTTGGCGGCGCCGTCACCGGCTGCTTCGCCGTCCAGCACGCCTGGACCGCGCCCGACGGCGTGCGGCTGCCGCGTGCCCTGCGCGAGGAGCGGCGCGAGCTGTTCCTGCGCGTCCAGCACGGGGACACCCCGGGTGTCACGGCCCTGCTCGACGCGGGCACGGACCCGCGCGTCCGCGACGGCCGCGGCTGCACACTGCTGCACCTGCTGCCGCAGCTGGACCACACCGCGCTGCTGCCGAGGCTCCTCGACGCGGGCCTGTCCCCGGAGGTCCGGGACGGGCTCGGCCGCACCCCGCTGGTGACCGCCGTCGCCAACGGCGGCTCCCCGGGCCTGGTGCGGGCACTTGTCGCGGCCGGCAGCCGGATCGACGCCACCGACGAGGCCGACCTGTCCCTGGCCCAGATCATCCGCCGCTTCCGGCGCACCGACCTCGGCTTCCTGCGCAGCCGGGTCGAGGAGGAGTTCCCGGGCATCGGCTCCGACTGGTTCGACGACTGGATCGAGGAGCAGGAGGAGTACGCGGAAACCGACGACGACGCGGATGCCGGCCCCCACGCCGGCGCGGAAGAGGGGGGCAGCGCATGAACGACGGCCGGCCGAGCGCCCTCGCGGCCGCCGACGCCCTCGGCGCGCGGCTGCGCGCCACCCGCACCGAACCGGCGGCCAACCCGCAACTGGAGGCGCTGGCCCTCGCCGTGACGGCCGACCAGCCCGTCCTGCTGTGGGGCGAGCCCGGCATCGGCAAGTCCGCCGGCATGCAGCAGCTCGCCGACGCCCTCGGCACCGGTCTGGAGACCGTCATCGCCAGCGTCCACGAGCCGTCCGACTTCGCCGGGCTGCCGATCGTCGGCGACGACCCGGCCACCACGGGCGTCCCCATGGCCCCGCCGGACTGGGCCGTCCGCCTCGCCCGCACCGGACACGGCCTGCTGTTCCTCGACGAGCTGTCCTCCGCCCCGCCCGCCGTGCAGGCGGCCCTGCTGCGCGTCGTGCTGGAGCGGCGCGTCGGCAGCCTCGTCCTCCCGGAGGGCGTGCGGGTCGTCGCCGCCGCCAACCCGCCCGCCGGCGCGGCCGACGGCTGGCACCTCAGCCCGCCGCTGGCCAACCGGTTCGTCCACCTCGACTGGACGCACGACCCGCGCACCGTCGCCCGCGGCATGGCCGGCACCTGGCCGGTGACGGCCCTGCCCGCTGTGGACCCGGCCCGCACCCCCGGCGCGGTCGCCCGCGCCCGCGGCGCCGTCTCCGGCTTCCTGACGGCCCGGCCCGGACTCGTCCACCACATGCCGAACGAGGCCGAGGCGCGCGGCCGCGCCTGGCCGTCCCCGCGGACCTGGGAGATGGCGCTGCGGCTCCTCGCCACCGGTTACGCGGCCGGCAGCAGCGGGGAGGCCCTCGCCGCGGCCCTGGCCGGCGCCGTCGGCGAAGGCGCCGGGCTGGAACTGATCGCCTACCTGGAGAACCTCGACCTGCCCGACCCGGACCGGGTGCTGGCCGACCCGGACGCCTTCGCCCTGCCCGACCGAGGCGACCGCCAACTGGCGTTCCTCATCGCCGTGGTCGCCGCGGTGCAGGCCGAGCCGACCCGCCCGCGCTGGGAGGCCGGCTGGGCGGTGCTCGCCAAGGCGGTCGACGCCGGCGTGCCGGATGTCGCGGCCCGGGCCGCCGCCGACCTCGCCGCGATGCGCGACCTGGACTGGCCGGTGCCCTCCGGCATCGACGCCTTCGTCGAACTGCTGCAGCTGTCCGGCGCGCTGCCGGGCGGCGGCTGACCGCCGTGGACGGCCCCGCCGGGCCGCCGCGCCCCGCCGCCGGACCCGGGCCGGAGCCGACCCGCCTGGACCGGGCGAAGCTGCTGGCCGCCCGATACCGGGCGGCCGAGGCCCGGCCGTACCTGGCGTCCGCGCTGTACGCGCTGGCCGTCGTACCGAGCCGCGCCGTGCCCACGATGGGCGTGGACCGGCACTGGCGCGCGTACGTCTCCCCCCGCTTCGTGGACGACACTCCGGTCGCGGAGCTCGCCGGGGTGTGGGTCCACGAGGTGGCCCACCTGCTGCGCGACCACCACGGCCGGGCGGCCCGGCTGTCGGCCGCCGACCAGCGCGACCACGTACGCGTCAACATCGCGCAGGACTGCGAGATCAACGACGACCTCCTCGCCGACGGGCTGCCGCTGCCCGAGGGGCGGATGGAGCCCCGGCTGTTCGGCCTGCCCGCCGGCGGGCTGTTCGAGGCCTACCTGCCGGGCATCCCGCCCACCCCGCGCCACCACCCGGACTGCGGGTCGGGGGCCCACGGCGTGCCCGTGCCGTGGGAGCTGGGCGCCGACGGGCCCGGCGGTGTCGGCCGCATGGAGGCGGGGGCGCTGCGCCGGCAGACCGCCCAGGCCATGCGCGCGCACCGGCGCAGCCGCGGGCACCTCCCGGCCGGCTGGCAGCGCTGGGCCGACGAACTGCTGGAGCCGGCCGTCGACTGGCGCAGGGCGCTGTCCGGGGCGGTGCGGGAGGCGGCCGCCTGGGCGGGCGGCGCCGTCGACTACACCTACCGCCGGCCCTCGCGGCGCACGCCCGCGCTCGGCGGCCGCGTCGTGCTGCCGAGCCTGCGCCGGCCGCTGCCGCGGGTCGCGGTCGTCATCGACACCTCCGGCTCCATGGGGGAGGCCGAGCTGGCCGCCGCGCTCGCCGAGGTGACGGGCGTGCTGCGCGAGGTGGGTGTGCGCGGCAACAGGGTCGCGGTCCTGGCGTGCGACGCGGACGTGCACACGGTGACCCGGGTGACCCGGGCGGAGCAGGTGGTCCTGGAGGGCGGCGGCGGCACGGACATGGCCGTCGGGATCCGCGCCGCGCTCGGGCTGCCGGACCGGCCGGACATCGTCGTCGTCCTGACCGACGGGTACACGCCCTGGCCGCCTGAGCCGGTGTCCTGCCGCGTGGTCGCCGCACTGGTGGGGGAGACCCCGCCGGATCCGCCGGGCTGGGTGGAGACCGTACGCGTCCCGCCCGGCGCGTGACGCCCGCCGCCGGACCGCCGGCCCCGGGGGCGCAGGCCGCTCCGGGGCTGGCCGAGAACATACGCCCGGCAGTCGGTCCGGGGGGCTCCGCATGACAGCATGGCCGGGCAAACCCGTGGAGCAGAGGGGGAGTTCGTGAGCAGCTCGTCGATCGGCGTACGCAAGGGCCTGGCGAGGGTGGAGGTCGCCCTCCGGTGGGATCCGAGCCCGGCGGGGTCGCCCGCACACGACCTGGACATCGTGGCCGCCGTGTTCGGCGCCGCCGACCCGTACGGCGAGCCCGTGCAGCTCGTCCACTTCGGCAGCCGCTCCCCGGACGGCACGATCACCCTGACCCGCGACAGCCGCACCGGGCAGGGCTTCGGCTACGACGAGGTGATGACGATCGAACTGGACCGGATGCGGCCGGAATCCGTCCGCGTCGTCGTCGGCGTGGTGATCCAGGACACCGGGTCGGGCGACGGCCGGCGTACGACGTTCGCGTCGATCGGCGGCACCGGCGTCCGCATCCGGGAGGGCCACCTCGACCTCGCCGAGGACGACTTCACGGGGGTGCCCGACGCGACCGCGGCGACGGTGGCCCGGTTCACCCGCGACGGCGCGAACGCCTGGGTCCTGGATGCCGCAGTCCGCGGCTCCGACGCGGAGCCGGAGCAGTTCGTCCGCACCATGGGCACCGACCGCCCCTGACGGGCGCCCGGTCTCGACCGGTCGGAATCCGCGCGGTCCGGGCGGCGGCCACCCCGCAGGCGGGTGGTCGCCGCCCGGTCCGGGTGGCGCGCTGCCGCCGTCCCCACGAGGCAGCGCGGGCGGGCCGCCGTCCGGTCATCGGTGACGGCGCCCCGCCGGTTCAGGGGGCCGGGGCCAGGCCCAGCGCGGGCAGCACGGACGCGTCGACGAACCGCTCCATGTAGGCGGCGTCCGCGTAGCGCCCCTCCAGGACGGGCCGGATCCGCAGGACGCCCATCAGCTGCGCCGGGAGGAACTCCAGCGCCGGATGCCCGGCCGCGATCTCCCCGCGGTCCGCGGCCCGCTGCACCATCGCGCCGAACGCCGCCAGCTCGGGCTCGACCAGCGCCTCGCGCAGGGCCGCCTGGAGCTCCTCGTCGCTGAGCACCGCGAGCCCCAGGGCCTGGGTGAGGCGCGTGTCGCGGCCGGAGGTGCCCGCCGCGATGCGGGCGGCCTCCCGCAGGTCCCCGGCGAGCGTGCCGGTGTCGACCGCCGCAAGGGTGCCCCGCCGGTGCGCGCGCAGGGCCGCCGCGACCAGTTGCGGCTTGGTCCTCCACTGCCGGTAGAGCGTCGATTTGCCGCAGCACGCCCGGGCCGCGACCCCCTCCATCGTCAGCGCCTCGTACCCGTGCTCGCGCAGCTCGTCCAGCACGGCGGCGTACAGCTCCTGGGCCCGCTCGGGGCTGATCTTGGAGCGGCGCGCGGCGGTGGCCTGCGTCGGCGTCATGGGGCGGGGCTCCTCGGGGACTGCGCGGCGGGAGGGTTTCCGTGCCCCAAGCATACGCCGAACGCCCGCGTATCGGTACACCCGCGTATCGATACGCTCATGTATCGATACACTGGCGTCTCGCTGCACGGGTGGCCGGTACCGACCGTCCTCCACCCCCGCACCAACCCCGCGCGGTCGGCGCCCGAGCACAGGAAGGGAGACCGGGGGAATGACCTCCCACGACACACCCGACGGGCGGCACACCCGCCCGGAGTCCGGGCGCCGGCCCCGGCTCGCGCGCGAGCTGCTCCTCGTCGCAGGCCTGTTCGCCGCCTACAAGGCGGGCCGCATGCTCTCCACGGGGCGCACCGGCGAGGCCTTCGCCAACGCCGACCGCATATGGGACCTGGAGCGGGCCCTGCACCTGCCGGGGGAGGGGCTCGTCCAGCGGCTGCTGCTTCCCGGACCCGGCATCGGCGACGTGCCCGTCCACGCCGCGAACACCTACTACGCGGCCGTGCACTTCCCCGCCACCGTCGCCTTCCTGGTCTGGCTCTACCTGCGCAGACCCGGCCACTACCGGTGGGCCCGGCGCGTCCTCACCGTCCTGACCGGCGCCGCCCTCGCCCTCCACCTGGCCTTCCCACTGGCCCCGCCCCGGATGCTGGACGCCGCACACCTCGTCGACACGGGGCTGGCGTACGGCCCGTCCGTCTACGGGGCCGCGCCCGCCGCCGACACCGTCGCCAACCAGTTCGCCGCGATGCCCTCCCTCCACTTCGGCTGGGCGCTCGCCCTGGCGGTCGGCATGGCCGCCGCGACCCGGTCCCGGTGGCGGCTGCTCTGGCTGCTGCACCCCCTCGCCACACTCCTGGTGATCGTCGGCACCGCCAACCACTACTGGCTCGACGCGGCCGTCGCCGCCGCCCTGCTCGGCGCGGCCCTCGCCGTCGTCCCGCGGCCCCCCGCCGCCGCCCGCCCGCCCGCGCCCGTACGGGACCTGCCGCGGCCGCGGCCCGCCGCCGGGCACGCCGGGCACGCCGGGCCCGCCGGGCACGCCGGGCACGCCGAGCCCGCCGAGCCCGCCGGGGCAGGCCGGTGAACGCCACCGCCGTCGCCGTCGCCCTGTGCCTGGCTTCCTCCGCCGCCTACGCGGCCGCCGCCGTCGCCCAGGAACGCCTCGCCCGCGCGGGCGAGGCACGCAGCACCCGCGCCCTCCTGCGCAGCGGACGCTGGTGGTCCTCCGCCGGGCTGAACGCCGCCGCCGCGCTGCTGCACGCCGCCGCACTGCGCTACGGACCCCTGACCCTCGTCCAGCCGCTCGGCGCGCTCACCCTCGTCGCCGCCGTCCCCCTGGGGGCGCGCCGCGCCGGGCGCCGGGTCGCCGCAACCGAGTGGCGCGGCACCCTCGCCACCGTCGCGGGCCTCGGCTTGCTGCTCCTGCCCGCCTCCGGGCCCGCACCGCACGACACCCTCACCCTCGCGGAGGCACTCGCCCTGTCCGGCGCGACCGCCGCCGCCATCGGCGCCCTGACCGCCCGCCGCGCCGTCGGCTCCGGGCTGCGGCACGCCACCGCCTCCGGGCTGGCCTCCGCCGCCGCCTCCGCGCTGACGCAGACCGTGGCCGTCGCCGCCGCAGGGAGCGGCGGCTCCCCGGCCGCCGGAGCGGTCGCCGCCGTCGCGGGCCTCGTCGCGGTGTTCGCCGTGGGCGGGATGCTGCTGTCGCAGCGCGCCTACCGCGGAGGCCTCGGCGCCCCGCTCGCCGTCGTCAACCTGGCCAATCCGCTGGCCGCGGCGGCCATCGGCGCCGTCCTGCTCGGGGAGCGCCTCCAGGGCGGGGCCGCGGGGCTGCTGCTCGCCGCCGCAGGCGCCGCCGCCGCCACGCGCGGCGTGCTGCTGCTGACGCGCTCGGCGCCCGGTGCGACGCAGCGTGGCGCACGCGCCAACGGGCCCGGCCGGGAAGGCGGTTCACAACCTGCCGCCGGTGCGGCGGTCCCCGGTGTGGCAGCATGACGGGCATGGCCGACCGCTCGATCCTCTCGCTCTGGTCCAGGAACTCCGTCCTCTCCATCGGCTCCGCGGGCTCCGTGCTCTCCATCGGGTCCGTCGGCAGCGTCCTGTCGATCGGCTCCGCCGGCAGTGTGCTCTGCGCCGGATCCGCCCTGTCGGCCGCCTCCGCCGCCTCCTGGCTGAGCACCGGCTCCCTGCTGAGCGCCTGCTCCCGCCGGTCGGTGCTCTCCTACCGCTCCCGCCGCCCGCCGGCCGGCCCCCGGCCCCGCCGCGCGCCGACGCCCGCCCGTCCGGCGCGCGGCAGCCTCGCCGCCGGCGCGGCCCTCGCCCTGCTCGGCGCCGCCGCGGTCGCCGTGGCGGCCGGGGCCCGCCGGGGAGAACCGCTCAGGCCGCTGGCGCGTCCCTGAAGGCAGGGGCGCGGCGCCACCGGCCGCGCTGCACCACGTACGACAGAGCGGAGTGAACGGGCATGGGGATCGTCAGCTGGATCGTCCTGGGACTGCTTGCCGGAGGCATCGCCAAGCTGCTGCTGCCCGGCCGCGACCCGGGAGGCCTGATCGGCACGACCCTCATCGGCATCGCCGGCGCGTTCACCGGCGGCTGGCTCTCCGCCCGCCTCCTCGACAAGCCGATCGCGGGCGAGTTCTACGACCCGGCCACCTGGGGCGCCGCCATCGCCGGCTCCCTCGTCCTGCTCGTCGCCTACCGCATCCTCTTCGGCCACTCCCGCAGCTGACCGCGCCCCCCGCCGCTCCTCGTACACGGGCGGGATTCGGCCATGCACGGCGCGGCCGCCCTGGCGCGGGCCTCCCCGCGGGGTTTCACTGCGGGCCCATGACACGACACAGGATGCCGGGCCTGCTCGGCGCGCTCGCCCTCGCGGCGGCCACCCTGGCGGCCGCACACCCCGCGGCCGCGGCCGGCCCTGCACCGGCCCCGCCCGCCGCCGCAGCCCCGGCCGCCGCTGCCCCGCCTGCCGGCGGCGTCCCGCCCGAGTTCGGCACCGACTGGCACGACCCCCTCACCGCGGACCCGCCGGTCCTCCGCCCGCCGACCCGCTCCTGCGAACTGACGGTCGCGGAAGCCAGGTTCCGGGACTTCACCCCCTATCGGGGCCGGTACACCCCGCCCGCCGGCTGCGGCACCGGCCCCTGGGCCAAGGTCGTCCTGCGCCTCGAAGGCAAGGTCAAGGGCCGCCAGTACGACCGCCTCGGCCACCTCTCCCTCGGCGGCGTCGAGATCCTCCGCACCTCCACCCCCGAGCCCTCGCCCGACGGCATCACCTGGACCGTCGAGAAGGACGTCACCCGCTACCGCGACACGCTCAGCCGGCCCCAGCCCGTCGAGATGCTCATCGGGAACGTCGTCAACGAGACGTACACCGGTGTCATCGACGTCAAGGCCACCCTCGTCTTCCACACCGCCGAGCGGCACCACCCGGCCCCCGACACCCCCGACCGCGTCATCCCGCTGACCAGCCCCGCCGTCACCACGCCCCGCAACACCGAGCGCCTCCTCGCCGAGGTGTACGCGACCGGTTCCGGCGGCGGCTGCGAGGAGTACTGGTACCTGACGGTCCCCGACGCCGCGCCCTACTCCTGCAAAGCCGCGGACGGCCCCCACCGCGAGGTCCGCATCTCCGTCGACGGCCGCCTCGCCGGCATCGCCGCCCCCTTCCCGCACGTGTGGACCGGCGGCTGGTCCAACCCCTTCCTCTGGTACGTGTCACCCGCCCCGCGCACCTTCGACGTCAAGCCCGTCGTCCACGACCTCACCCCCTTCGCCGCCCTCCTCAACGACGGCCGCGAGCACCGCATCGAGGTGTCGGTGGCGGGCCTCCCCGCCGGCCGGCCCGGCTGGAGCACCCCGGTCAACCTGCTGGTCTGGCAGGACGAGGGCCGGGCCGTCGTCACCGGGTCCCTCACCCGGCACGAGGAGGAGCAGCCCTCCGGATCCAGCCGCTGGACCCCCGCGTCCGCCGGCGAACCGCACCGCCTCGACACCGGCGGCCGCCACCGCCTCACCACCGCCGGCCGCCTGGACACCTCCCACGGCCGCATCACGACCACCGTCACCCGCGCCGTCGGCCTCACCTCCCTGCACCGCTGGACCGACGGAGAGGACCGGGACGCCCTGACCGCCGTCTGGACCGACGAGGAGAGCACCACCCGCGGAGCCGCCACCACCCGCACCGCCCGCACCTACACCGTGGACGGAGAGACCACCCTCGGCGCGGGCGGCCGGCTGCGCACCGTCCTCACCGTCGCCGACCGCGCCGACACCGCCGTCCTGCGCGGCGGCCGGACCGTCGACCGCAGCCGGCTCGACCACCGGTACACCGGCGATGCCTCCTACACCGCCAACGTGCCCCGCGAGGAGCGCCGCGCCGTCGGGACCACCACCGAGCGCTACCGCGTGTACGGGGCGCAGGCACCCGGCGGGTGCTACGACCGGACGGTGTCCACCGCGCAGGGCACGGTGACGGCGGACCGGCGGCGCTGCTGACGGAGGCTGCCCCTACGATGAGCCGCCATGGACATGAGTGAGGCCGGCAGACAGCTGGTCGACGGCCGATTCGAACTGTTGGCGCCGCTGGGCGCCGGTGGCATGGGCACGGTGTGGCGCGCCCGCGACATCGCACTGCACCGCGACGTCGCCCTCAAGGAGGTCCGCCCCCCGGACCCGGCGACGGCCGCGGCCCAGCCCGGCCTCACCGTCCAACTGCGGGAGCGCGCGGTGCGCGAGGCCCGGGCCCTGGCCCGCCTCGCGCACCCCAACGTGGTGACGATCCACCACATCGTCGAGCCCGCCGGCGGCGAGGACGGGCACCCGTGGATCGTGATGGAGCTGGTCAAGGGCGGCTCCCTGCACGACCGGCTGGAGTCCGGTCCCCTGCCCGTCGCGGACGCCGTCCGGATCGGCCTCGACGTCCTGTCGGCACTGCGCGCCGCCCACGCCGAAGGCGTCCTCCACCGGGACGTGAAACCGGCCAACGTGCTGCTGCGCGCCGACGGCTCGGCGGTGCTCACCGACTTCGGCATCGCCGCCCTGCACGGCTCCACCGCGCTGACCTCCACCGGCGTGCTCATCGGCTCCCCCGAGTACATCGCCCCGGAGCGGGCCCGCGGCGAGGAGGGGCTGCCCGCCTCCGACCTGTGGTCGCTCGGCATGCTGCTGTACACGGCCTCGGAGGGCACGCACCCGCTGCGCCGCCCCACCAGCCTCGCCACCGTCGTGGCCGTGCTGGAGGACCCCATTCCGGCCCCGGTGCGCTCCGGCCCGCTGGGCCCCGTACTGGAGCGGCTGCTCGTACGGGACCTGGCCGCGCGGCCCGACGCCGCCGAGCTCGAACGGCTCCTGCGGGAGGCGCAGTCCGCCCTCGGCGGGACCGTACCGGCCGCCGTCCCGCACGCCACCCCCGGGCAGTACGGGCCGCCGAGCACCCAGCTCGCCGCCCCGCACCCTGCCGCCCCGCACCCTGCCGCGCCGCCGCCCGGCCTGCCGCAGCAGCCCGCCGGGGTGCCCGCCGGCCCGTACGCCCCGCCGCCGTTCACCCCGGCGGGCGGGTCTCCGTACGCCGCCACCGCGGCCGTGCCCACGGGCGGCCGCTCCCCGCGCCGCCGCCCCGCCCTGCTCGGCGGGCTGCTCGCGGTGGTCCTGGCCGGCGGTGGGGCCGCCGCCCTCGTCAACGCGCTGTCCGGGTCGGACTCCGGCAGCGGCGAGACGGGCAAGGGCGGGGCATCCGCCCCCGCCGCCACGGCCGGCGGCACCGGTGCCGCGCCCAGGCAGTCGGCCGGGTCGAGTGCGCCCGCCAAGGAGGCCGCCGCACCCCGGGGCAGCCTGCTGACCCCCGCCAACGTCCGCACCGCGATCGAGGCGTTCAAGCAGCAGACGGGCACCGCCACCTTCGCGGAGATGACCGTCTACGAGGAGTACGTGCTCGCGTCCATCCCCACCGCCCCGGGCGCGAAGACGTACGACCGCTGGCAGTACCGCGACGGCCAGGCCCGCAAGAGCGGACCCGGCGGCACCCTGAGGCCCGACAAGCCGCCCATCGACATGGCCGGCGTCAACTGGGACGCCCTGCCCGGCCTGCTGGACAAGGCCGAGCAGGAGCTGGGAGTCGACAAGCCGACCTCCCGCTACGTCATCATCGAGCCCTGGCTCTTCGACGGGACCCCCTCGATGCGCCCCTACCTCAGCGACGAGTACGGGCAGGGCGGCTACGTGCACGCCGACACCCAGGGCAACGTGAAGAAGGTCTACAAGAGCTGACATCGTGTACCCGTACGTGCACCGCACGCGCGTACGGCACGCACGGTTCAGAGGAGCACCCGACCACCATGCCCACCTGGCGCACCACCCTGACGGCGGCCGGCATCCGCGACCCCCGGCTGCGCGCCGACTTCACGTACGCCGCGCGCCGGGTCATGCGCCGGGAGCCCGCCCCCTACCTGACGCTGCGCCTGCTCGCCGCGCCGGAACTGGTGCCGTGGATGACCGCCGGGGTCGGCTTCATGAACCTCGTCGACGACACCGCCGAGACGGGCACCCCCCGGCAGCGGGCGGACGGCCTGGCCGCGCTCGCCGAGCGGGTGGGGGAGGCGCTGCGGATCGGCGGCGGCCCGGACCCGCTGCTGCGGGCCTACGCGCACGCCGTCGCCGTCCGCGGCCTGCCCGAGCGCTGGCTGTCCCGCTTCCTGGAGGGCGCCGCCGGCGCCGAGGCCTGCTTCGACGGCTTCGACACCGAGGAGGACTTCCAGGCCTACCTCGACGCCTACGCCTGGCCGGGGCTGCTGGCCTTCACCGGGCTCCAGTACCTCGGCGGCCCGGACGGGGAGCAGGCCGCCGGGTGGCGCCGGTTCGTCGACGCCGCCCAGCGCGTCGACTTCCTCGCCGACCTCGCCGGGGACCTGGCCGAGGGCCGCCTCTGTCTGCCGCGGGCCGCTCTCGCCGAGCACTCCGTGACCCGCGAGGACCTCGAACAGGCCCGCGACACCCCGGCCGTGCGGGCCCTGCTGGCCGCGCAGGCGCGCCGGGCCCGGACCGCCCTGGAGGCCGCGGACGGCATCGCCGACCTGGCGGAGCCGGGCCTGCGGCCGGTCGTCGCGGCCATGGCGGAGATGATGGGCCACCAGCTGGCGGCGGTGGAGCGGGCCGGGGCGGGGGCGCTGCGGCGCGACGTCGGCTACGGGGTGGCCGCCCCGGTACGGACGCTGCTGCGGGCCCGGGCCGGGGCCCGCCGCGGGGCCCCGGCCGCATCGGGGGCTAGTACGGCCCGTTGACGTTGTCGATGGAGCCGTAGCGGGCGGCCGCGTAGTTGCAGGCGGCGGTGATGTTCGCGACCGGGTCGTAGGAGTCGGTCGAGGTGCCGGGCACGTGGTAGGCGCGGAACGTCGGGTCGATGACCTGGAGCAGGCCCTTGGAGGGAATGCCGTTGCGGGCGTTGATGTCCCAGTTGTTGATGGCCCGCGGGTTGCCCGAGGACTCGCGCATGATGTTGCGGTGGATGCCGTGGTAGGTGCCGGGGATACCGTGCTTGGCCATCACGGCGAGCGATTCGCGGATCCAGCCGTCGAGGTTGTCCGGGTACGAGGCGGCGGGCTTGGCCGCCGCGGCCTTCGCGGCGGCCGCCTTGGCGGGCGTGCCGAGGGAGAGCTTCAGGCCGGGTCGGATGACCTCGGGATTACTGCCGATGGCGCTCCGGTTCGCCTCGTACAGGGCCTTCCAGCCGCCGGACACGGAATGCTGTGCGGCGATCTTCGTAAGGGTGTCGCCGGCGGTCACGGAATACGTTGCGGGGGCTGCTGCCTTTTCCACCGCCGGCGTGGCGGCGGGCAGTGCCGCCGCGGTCGCGGCGGGCACCGCGGCCGGCTGGGCGACGACCGCGCCGGCGGTGGTCGCGCCGATCAGCGGGAGGGCGAGGGCCGCGCCGCCGGTGCCGGCGGCGGCCAGCTTGCGGACGGCGGGGCGCTGCTTCGGGCGGCGGTGCTTACCCGTTCCGGGCATGGCGGAATTCCTCACGTGCGGGTGCGGGGGGAGCCCTGGCGGATGCCGGAATCGGTAGCTGCCCGCCGGGAACGACGTGAAGGTAGGCGAGTCCGCCGGGGCGGAACAAGGCTCCGCATCACGCACGTGATCCATTGACCGCTTTGGGTGCGGTAAACGACCTTGGAGGGGATCTCCGGGAATGCCGGATTTCCTTTCGGGGAAAAGGGAATCGCACCTCCGCGGGAAATGATGTTGCAGAGTCCGGAGTGACTGACATCACGGTTTGCAGGGCGGTAGGAGCAAAACGGACAAAGTGTTAGTTCGATGGCCCGATAAGGGCATCCAGCCCGTTCTTTGCCAACCGCCCACGGTGGGCGCATTCCGGCGCGCCCGCCGTGAATCCGCGCCCCGCGCGTGACGTCAGAGCGCGGCGAGCCGGTCCAGTGCCTCCGCGACCGGCCGCCGGCTCGCCGGCAGCAGCGGAAGGCGCACGTCCGGAGTGGGGATCCGGCCCTGTGCGTGCAGCACCCCCTTCACCACCGCCGGATTCGGCTCCCGGAAGAGCGCCGCGGCCAGTGCGGCCAGGCGGTGGCCCAGCTCCCTGGCCCGTACCGCGTCCCCCTCGCGCCAGGCGGCCGCAAGCTCGGCGTACCGCGCCGTCGCCAGGTGTGCGGACGCGAGGATCCCGCCGGCCGCGCCGAGCGCGAGCATCGGGGAGGCGAACACGTCGTCGCCGGCGAGCACCGCGAAACGCTCCGGCAGGTCCGCCATCAGTGCCACCGTCTCCTGGTCGATCCCGCCGTTCGCGTACTTCACCCCGGCCACCCCCGGCAGCCCGCCGAGCGCCCGCAGCGCCTCCGCGTCCAGCTGCTGCCCGGTGCGGTAGGGGATGTGGTAGACGACCAGCGGGACCGGGCTCGCCTCGGCGAGCCGGGTGAAGTGGGCGAGCACGCCCGCCGCGCCGGGCCGTACGAACGGCGGCACCGCGACCAGCGCCGCCCGTGCCTCCGGCCACCGCGCGAGCCGGCCCAGCTCCTCCTCCGCGGCGCGCGTGCCGCCGGACCCCGCGCCGACGGTCAGCACCGCGCCCCGCTCCCGGCACACCCGGGCGCAGACGCCGGCGACGAGGTCGCGCTCCGCCGCGTCCAGGGCAGCCGCCTCCGCCGTGGTGCCCAGGGCGACGATCCCGTCGGCGCCCTCGTCGAGGACCCGGTGGGCGAGCGCCTCCAGCGCGTCGGCCGCGATGCCGCCGGCGGCCGTGAAGGGGGTGATGAGCGGGACGTGGATCCCGCCCAGGGAGAGGTCCGCGAGCTGCGCGCCGGCCTGTGGGTCGGACAAGTCCCGTGCGTTCTGTGCGTGGTGTGCCATGCAGGCGAGCTTCGCCCGCACCGGCCCGCAGATCCAGTTCGCATTCCTTACCGGAACCGTAAGCTGATCCGATGCTCGACGTACGACGCCTGCGCCTGCTGCGCGAACTCGCCCGCCGCGGAACCATCGCGGCCGTCGCCGAGGCCCTCTCCTTCAGCCCTTCGGCGGTCTCCCAGCAGCTGGGCGTCCTCGAACGCGAGGCCGGCCTGCCGCTGCTCGAACGCACCGGCCGCACCGTCCGCCTCACCCCGGCCGGCCGGAACCTCGTCCGGCATGCCGAAGCCGTCCTCGAACGGCTGGAGGAGGCGGCCGCCGACCTGGCGGAGGCGCGCAGCGGCCTTGCGGGAGCCCTGCGCATCGGCGCCTTCCCCACGGCGACCAGGGCCATCGTCCCCGCCGCCCTCGTCGCCCTGGCCCGGCACCACCCGCGGCTGGAGCCCATGGTGACCGAGACGGACCCGGCGGCAGTCGCGCACGCCCTGCGCGCCGGAGACCTCGATGTCGCCCTCGTCCACGAGTACGACTTCGTCCCCGCGCCCCGGGAGCCGGGGATCTCCACCGAGCCCCTCTACCGGGAGGCCATGTACCTGGCCGCGCCCGCCGCCGGCCCGCAGCCGCCCCCGGCCGCGCGGCCGCACGGCCCCGAGGGGCCCGATCCGGCCGGCGGCCCCGGACCGGCGGACCAGAGCGCCGCACTGCGGGCCCATGCCGACGCCCCCTGGATCACCGCCACCCCCGGCACTCTCTGCCACACCATGGCCGTACGGGCCTGCGAGGCGGCCGGGTTCACCCCGCGCGTGCGGCACCTGGTCGACGAGTTCCCCACCGTCCTCGCGCTCGTCGCCGCCGGGCAGGGGGTCGCCGTCGTCCCCGGCCTGGGCCTGCACGGGCACGCGGACCCCGCCGTCGCCCTCACCCGGCTGCGCATGGAGCGCCGTACGAAGCTGGCGTTCCGCAGCGGGTCCGCCGGCCATCCGGCCGTGGCCGCCTTCGGGGAGGCGCTTCGCGCCGCGCTGCCGCCGGAACCGGCCACGGCGGACGGCGGCCCGTGATGCAACTCCCCTCCGGGCCCCGCCCCGTGTACGTTCGGTGATCCAGACGGATCCGAGCAGAGCGGGGTAGGACGTGACGCATCGCGTACGAGGGATCATCGCGCGGAGCAAGGGCGCACCGGTGGAGTCGGCGACGATCCTCGTACCGGACCCGGGGCCGGGCGAGGCGCTGGTCCGGGTCCAGGCGTGCGGGGTCTGCCACACCGACCTGCACTACCGCGAGGGCGGCATCAACGACGAGTTCCCCTTCCTCCTCGGCCACGAGGCGGCGGGCACCGTCGAGGCGGTCGGCCCCGACGTCACCTCGGTCGCCCCCGGGGACTTCGTCGTCCTCAACTGGCGTGCCGTGTGCGGCACCTGCCGGGCCTGTCGGCGCGGCCGCCCCTGGTACTGCTTCGCCACGCACAACGCCGCGCAGCCCATGACGCTGGAGGACGGCACCCCGCTGTCTCCGGCGCTCGGCATCGGCGCGTTCGCCGAGAAGACCCTGGTCGCCGCGGGCCAGTGCACCAAGGTCGACCCGGCGGCCTCGCCGGCCGCGGCGGGGCTGCTGGGCTGCGGGGTGATGGCCGGCCTCGGCGCGGCCCTGAACACCGGCGGCGTCGGCCGGGGCGACTCGGTGGCCGTCATCGGCTGCGGGGGAGTGGGCAGCGCGGCCGTTGCCGGGGCCCGGCTGGCGGGCGCGGCCCGGATCATCGCCGTGGACCTGGACGACCGCAAGCTCGAACTGGCCCGCGGGCTGGGCGCCACCCACACCGTGAACGGGCGCACCGAGGACGTGGTCAAGGCCGTGCAGGAACTCACCGGCGGCCACGGCGCGGACGTCGTCATCGACGCGGTCGGCCGCCCCGAGACCTATCGGCAGGCCTTCTACGCCCGCGACCTCGCCGGCACCGTGGTCCTCGTCGGCGTCCCCACCCCCGAGATGACGCTGGAACTGCCCCTGCTGGACGTCTTCGGCCGCGGCGGCGCCCTCAAGTCCTCGTGGTACGGGGACTGCCTCCCCGAACGGGACTTCCCCGTCCTGATCGACCTGTACCTGCAGGGCCGGCTCGACCTGGACGCGTTCGTCTCGGAGACCATCTCCCTCGACGGGGTCGAGGACGCCTTCGCCCGCATGGAGCGCGGCGAAGTCCTGCGCTCGGTCGTCGAGTTCTGACGCCGGTCGGCCGGCCGGCCGGGGCGGGGGCCGAGGACCGGCAACGGTCCGCGGCCCCCGCCCTCCCCGACCCCGCCGGCCAGGCGGACCCCGCGTGGTGGAGGTGTCCTGCGCTGGAAGGGCGCGGACGCCCGGCGGCGCACCTGACGGCAGCCAGCTTCGACTCCCCTTTCCTGCCGGTGCGTTCGCATAGGGTGCGCAGCATGAACACGCAGACCGGACAGCCCGCACCCCTGGAGCCCATGCCCACCGACTGGACGCGCGCCCTCGCGGTCGTCGCCCACCCGGACGACCTGGAGTACGGCGGCGCCGCGGCCATCGCCGACTGGACGGACGGCGGCCGCGAGGTCGCCTACCTGCTGGCCTCGCGAGGCGAGGCGGGCATCAGCACCCTCGCGCCCGACGAGTGCGCCCCGCTGCGGGAGGCGGAGCAGCGGGCGAGCGCGGCCGTGGTCGGCGTCTCCACCGTCGAGTTCCTCGACTACCGCGACGGCGTCATCGAGTACGGCCTGGACCTGCGCCGGGACATCGCCGCGGCCATCCGCCGGCACCGACCCGAACTGCTGATCACGCTCAACCACCGCGACACCTGGGGCGGCAGGGACGGCGGGGGCTTCTGGAACACCCCCGACCACAAGGCGGTCGGCCGGGCGACCCTGGACGCCGCCGCCGACGCCGGCAACCGGTGGATCTTCCCCGAGCTCACCGAGCAGGGCCTGGAGCCCTGGGACGGCGTGCGCTGGATCGCCGTCGCCGGATCCCCGCAGGCGACCCACGCCGCCGACGCCACGGCAGGCATGGAGCGGTCCATCGCCTCGCTGATGGAGCACAAGGCGTACATCGAGGCCCTGACCGACCAGGACCCGGAGGAGTACTGCCGCGGGTTCCTCACCGGCTTCGCCGAGCAGGCCGCGGCCCGCTTCGGAGGCCGCCCGGCCGTCGCCTTCGAGCTCTTCTCCCGCTGACCCGTCCCCCGCCCGAGGCGCCGCCCCGCCGGTCCGGGGGCGGCGCCCCGACGGGACGCGCGGTTCCCAGATGGCCAAGCAACCGCTTAGTATGCCGCGGGATGCGGTTCCCCCGACGGCGGCTGGAGGCCCCGGATGCAGGCATGGCGAGTCCACACCACCGGCGAACCCCGCGTGGCCATGCGCCTCGAAGAGGTCCCCGAACCGGCGCCCGGCGAGGGCGAGGTGAGGCTGCGCGTCCTCGCGGCCGCCGTCAACTTCCCCGACGCCCTGCTCGTACGGGGCCAGTACCAGATCCGCCCCCCGCTGCCCTTCACCCCCGGCGTCGAGGTCTGCGCGGAAACGGAGGACGGCCGGCGCGTCATCGCCAACCCCGCCCTCCCGCACGGCGGCCTCGCCGAGTACGCCACCGCCCCCGCCGCAGCCCTGCTGCCCGCCCCGGACGGCCTCGACGACGCCGAGGCCGCCGCCCTCCACATCGGCTACCAGACCGGCTGGTTCGGCCTCCACCGCCGGGCCCGCCTCCAGGCGGGCGAGACGCTGCTCGTCCACGCCGCCGCCGGAGGCGTCGGCAGCGCCGCCGTCCAACTAGGCAAGGCCGCCGGCGCCACCGTCATCGGCGTCGTCGGAGGCAAGGCCAAGGCGCGCACCGCCGAGGAGCTCGGCTGCGACCTGGTGGTCGACCGCACCGCCGAGGACATCGCGGCCCGCGTCAAGGAGTTCACCGCAGGCCGCGGCGCCGACGTCGTCTACGACCCGGTCGGCGGGGACGCCTACACCGCCTCCACGAAGTGCATCGCCTTCGAGGGCCGGATCGTCGTCGTCGGCTTCGCCGGGGGGACCGTCCCCGCCCCCGCCCTGGGCCACGTCCTCGTCAAGAACTACTCCGTCCTGGGCCTGCACTGGGGCCTCTACGCCCTCCGGGACCCGGCGGCCGTCCGCGCCTGCCACGCCGAACTCACCCGCCTCGCCGCCACCGGAGCCGTCAGACCGCTGGTCAGCGAACGCCTCCCGCTCGCGGCCGCCGCCGACGCGGTCCAGCGCGTCGCCGACGGCACGACCACCGGCCGGCTCGTCGTCCTCCCCGCCCGGGACGGGGGCACCCGGCCGTGACCACCGCCGACGCCCTCCGCACCCGGGTCCGCGACCTGCTTGCCGCACACCCGCCCGCCACCACCGGCCGCACCGCCTTCCTGCAGGCACGCTTCGACGCCGGACTCGCCTGGGTCCACTACCCCGAAGGCCTCGGCGGGCTGGGCGCGCCCCGTTCCCTCCAGGCCGCCGTCGACGCCGAACTCGCCGCCGCCGGGGCCCCGGACAACGACCCGCGCCGCATCGGCATCGGCCTCGGGATGGCCGCGCCGACGATCCTCGCGCACGGCACCGCGGAGCAGAAACAGCGCTTCCTGCGCCCCCTGTGGACCGGCGAGGAGGTCTGGTGCCAGCTGTTCAGCGAACCGGGCGCCGGCTCCGACCTCGCTGCCCTCGGCACCCGCGCCGTCCTCGACGAGGCCGCCGGCGAGTGGATCGTCGACGGGCAGAAGGTGTGGACGTCCAGCGCCCACACCGCCCGCTGGGGCATCCTCCTCGCCCGCACCGACCCCGGACTGCCCAAGCACCGGGGCATCAGCTTCTTCGTGTGCGACATGCACGCCCCCGGCGTCGAGGTCCGGCCGCTGCGCCAGATCACCGGCGAGGCCGAGTTCAACGAGGTGTTCCTCACCGGCGTCCGCATCCCCGACGCCCACCGGATCGGCGACGCGGGGCAGGGCTGGGAGGTCGCCCGGACCACGCTGATGAACGAGCGCGTCTCCATCGGCGGCATGCGCATCCCCCGCGAAGGCGGCATGATCGGCCGCCTCGCCGAGGCCTGGCGCGAGCGGCCCGACCGGCGCACCCACGCCCACCACCAGCGCCTCCTCGGCCTGTGGGTGGAGGCGGAGGTCGCCCGGCTGGCCGCCGAGCGGCTGCGGCAGCAGCTCGCCGCCGGACAGCCCGGACCGGAGGGCTCCGGGATGAAGCTGACCTTCGCCCGCCTCAACCAGGAGATCAGCGGCCTGGAGGTGGAGTTCCTCGGCGAGGACGGCCTCTCCTACGGCGACTGGGAGATGACCCGCCCCGACACCGTCGACTTCACCGGCCGCGACGCCGGCTACCGCTACCTGCGCGCCAAGGGCAACAGCATCGAAGGCGGCACCAGCGAGATCCTGCTGAACATCGTCGCCGAACGCGTCCTCGGCCTGCCCGCCGAACCGCGCGACGACAAGGACGTCCCCTGGAAGGACCTGGCCCGATGACCGCTCCCGGCGCCGCCCCCGACCTGCGGTACTCCGACACCGAGGAGGAGCTGCGCTCCGCCGTGCGCGCGCTCCTCGCCGCCCGCTGCACCCCCGCCTCCGTCCTCGCCCGCGCCGAGGGGGGCCGCCCCCACGACCCCGCCCTGTGGCAGACCCTGGCCGCCGGCATCGGCACGGCCGGCCTGCTCGTCCCGGAGGAGCTCGGCGGCCAGGGCGCCGGCCCCCGCGAGGCCGCCGTCGTCCTGGAGGAACTCGGACGGGCCGCCGCCCCCGCCCCCTACCTGGCGCACGCCGTGCTCTCCGCCGTGGTCCTCCTCCACTGCGACCCGGCCGCGGCGGCCCCGCACCTGGCGGAACTGGCCGCGGGCCGGCGCGTGTACGTCCCCGCCCTGCCGCTGACGCAGGCGCCCGGGGCCCCGCTTCCGCCGCCGGTCCGCGACACCGGGAGCGGGACCCTCACCGGGCGCGCCACCTCGATTGCGGACGCCGTCGCCGCCGACGTGCTGCTGGTCCTCGCGGACACCGGCCTGTACGCCGTCGAGGCCTCCGGGGTGCGGCTCACCGCCCGCACCCCGCTCGATCTGACCCGCCCCCTCGCCGACGCCGACCTCCGGCAGGCCGCCGCCACACGGCTCGCCGGCCCCGAGACCGGCCGCGCCGCCGTGCAGAGGGCCCTGCTGTGCGGGGCGGGCCTGCTCGCCTCCGAGCAGGTCGGGATCGCCGAATGGTGCCTCGACCGGACGGTGGCGTACCTGCGGACCCGGCACCAGTTCAACCGGCCCGTCGGCTCCTTCCAGGCAGTCAAACACCGGCTGGCCCGGCTGTGGCTCGACACCGCGGCGGCCCGCGCCGCCGCCCGGGCCGCGGCCGACGCGCTGGCGGCGGACGCCCCCGACGCACCGCTCACCGTCGCCGTGGCGCAGGCGTACTGCTCCGGCGTCGCGGTGCGGGCCGCCGAGGAGTGCGTACAACTGCACGGCGGCATCGGCATGACGTGGGAGCACCCGGCGCACCTCTACCTCAAACGCGCCAAGGCAGACTCACTGGCCCTCGGCACAGCGGGCCACCACCACACCGCCGTCGCCGACCTGGCCGACCTGCCCGCCCCCGGCCCGGCCCCGGCCCCGCGAGGCCCGGTTCCTATCCTCGGGCCATGACCTCACTCGTCTCACCCGTCACCGCCGCCGAGTTGGCGGCCCACCGCGACGAACTGGCCGACCTGCTCGTCGCGGTGGTCCGCGAAGGCTCCTCCCTCGGCTTCCTCGCCGGCCTCGACCACGCCGCCGCAGCCGCCTGGTGGGAGACCCTGCTGCCCTCCCTCCGCGACGGCACCCTGGCCCTGTGGGTGTCCCGCCCCGCGGAAGGGGCGCCGGTCGACGGCACCGTCGCCTGGGCCCGCGAGACCAAACCCAACGGCCGCCACCGCGCCGAACTGCGCAAGCTGATGGTCCACCCCGCCGCCCGCGGCCGCGGCACCGCCCGGGCCCTGCTCGCCGAAGCCGAGGACGCCGCCGCCCGGGCCGGCGTCAGGCTGCTCTTCCTCGACACCGAGGCCGGCAGCGGCGCCGAGCACCTCTACCGGGCCGCCGGCTGGACCGAGGCCGGGACCATCCCCGACTACGCCGCCGACCCCGACGGCCGCCTGCACCCCACCACCCTCTACTACAAGCACCCGTCCCCCCGGCCCAGGTGACCTCCCCCGCCGTGCGGCGTTAGACCCCGTAGCCCCACCACCGAGCGAGGGAGAGAACGCATGCACGCCGCATCCGCCGGCGCACCACCGACCCGTCGCGCGGTCCTGCGCGCGGCCTTCACCGCGGCGGTCCTCGCCGGGACCGCCGCGGCCCTGGCGCCCGTCCTGCGCGCCCGCCGCCCCCGGCAGACCGTCAGCCCCGCGCCGCTCGCGGAGGAGACCTACCGCGGCCGGCACATCCAGGTCACCGCGGCCGGGGTCCGCATCGACGGCCGGCCCCTGCACGTGATGCGCCGCGCCGACGGCAGCTACCTGAGCGGGATCAACCACTTCCAGTCGTACGGGACCCCGCTGGAGCTCGCCCGCGCCGCCGTCGACGAGCTCGGCACGACGCAGCTTGCCCTCGCCGCCCCGCACCACGGCTGACGCACGGAAGGCGAGGAGCCCTGCGTTGTACACCCGGCAGAACCAGCGGAACCTGACCAGCAGCCAGAAGCGGCGGTTCACCGCCGCCGTGCTGGAGCTCAAGCGGACCGGCGCGTACGACGAGCTGGTGCGCATGCACGACAGGTACTTCGTGCCCGACCGCGGCAGCAAGCTCCGCGTCGGCCACATGTCCCCGTCCTTCTTCCCCTGGCACCGGCGCTACCTGCTGGAGTTCGAGCGGCTCCTGCGGGGCGTCGACCCGGGCGTGAGCATCCCGTACTGGGACTGGACCACGGACAACAGCCCCGCCTCCTCCCTGTGGGCGGAGGACTTCCTCGGCGGCACCGGCCGCGAGGGCGACCGCCAGGTCACGACCGGCCCGTACGCCCACCGGTCGGGCAACTGGGAGATCAAGGTCGGCTTCACCGAGGCCCGCTTCCTCACCCGCAACCTGGGCCGGCCGCAGAACCCGATCACCCTGCCCACCCGGGCGGAACTCCAGTGGGCCCTGGACGACCCGGTGTACGACACCGCGCCCTGGAACTCCACGGCCCGCGAGGGCGGGTTCCGCAACAAGCTGGAGGGCTGGGCCGCCCCCAGGTCCGAGCGCTGGCGCAACCACAACAAGGTGCACCAGTGGATCGGCGGGCACATGACGGGCGGCACCGCGCCCAACGACCCCGCGTTCTGGCTGCACCACGCCTTCGTCGACCTGCTCTGGGACCGCTGGCAGCGGCAGCACCCGCGGTCCGGCTACCTGCCGGCCGCGCCGCTGCAGCCGGGCGACCTCCAGCGGGGGCGCGTGATCTCCCTGGACGAGCCCATGCCCCCGTGGAACGTGACACCGCGCGAGATGCTGGACCACCGGAAGCTCTACCGCTACGAATGACCGCACCGACGCGAGGAGGCCCCCGCCGAAACGGCGGGGGCCTCCAGCGGCCGGATCAACCGGCCGGACGGCCGGTCAGTGGCCGTAGCCCTCGGTGTGCTGCTCGCCACCGGACTGGTTGATGCAGGTGTTGCCGAACGCCGGGTTCAGCAGGGCGATGACGTTCACCGTGTTCCCGCACACGTTGACCGGGACGTGAACCGGAACCTGGATGAGGTTGCCGGACAGGACACCGGGGGAGCCGACCGCCGCACCGTGCGCTCCGGCATCGGCGACGGCCAGCCCGGCACCGGCGGCCAGGGCGCTACCGGCGGCAGCGGTGACGGCGACTGCCTTCGCGATACGCGACATCAAGATCTCCTCGTGAGGTGTGGGCGCCGCAGGGGACTGCGGCATTCGACATGGCGTACAACGCGGCCGGGGCCCCGTGGTCACGGCCGCTGGGCCGTCGCGGTGACATCGAAGCGGACGGAGTCGAAGTACGGCGTGATCTGGCCGCCGGCACCGGGCCGCAGGACCTCGACCGGCGTGCCCGCGCAGCCCGGCCGGGGGTAGAGGTACGCGGTCCCCGAGGTGTTGTTGGTGACGCCGCGGGCCCCGCCGCCCCGGGCCTCCACACAGCCCTCGGGAGCCGTCAGGCCGTGGACCCGGTCGTCCCGGCCGACGTACTGGAAGTCCGGCTGTCCGGCGGCGGCCAGCGCCGGAGCCCCGGCGGCGAGCAGCAGCAGGGGGGCCGGGGCGCAGGCCCGGACGAGGGAGCGGGCGGGGCGGGCGGTGATCGGCCCGCGCGGGAAGGGCATGGATGGCATGCCGGTCCAACCCGGTCCGGCCCCGGCCGGGTCACGCCTTGTCACCCCCTGTACGGGTGTGCGACCGTGCCCCGGAGGGCGCACGGCCGACGCCCGGACGCGGACCGGCCGACCCGGGACGGCGCCCGCGCCGGTTCGACGAGAGGGACGCCATGAGCACTGCGGGCGCCACCACCCGCCCCCGGGCCGCCACCGCCTGCGGCGCCGTCGAAGGCCGCCACGGGCCCGGCGGCACCGCCGCCTTCCTCGGCATCCCCTATGCCGCGCCGCCCGTCGGGATCCTGCGGTTCGCCGCGCCCCGGCCGCCGCGGCCCTGGAGGGGCGTCCGCGACGCCGGCGCATACGGCCCGACCGCCCCGAAGGCCCCCTACTCGCCGACCTTCGCCGCGCTCCTCGCCGACCCGGTCGTCCCCGGCGACGACTGCCTCAACCTCAACGTCTGGACGCCCTCCCCTGACCCCGGGGCGAAGCTGCCCGTCATGGTGTGGCTGCACGGCGGGGCCCTGACCCGCGGCTCCTCCGCCGTCCCCGTCTACGACGGCACCGCCTTCGCCCGCGACGGCGTCGTCCTCGTCTCCGCGAACTACCGGCTGGGCGTCCTCGGCTACGGGCTGTTCCCCGACGCCCCGGCCAACCGCGGCCTCCTCGACCAGATCGCCGCCCTCGCCTGGGTCGCGGAGAACATCGAGGCCTTCGGCGGCGACCCGGCCCGCGTCACCGTCTTCGGCCAGTCCGCCGGCGCCATCAGCACCGGCGCCCTGCTCGCCGCGCCCCCGGCCGCCGGACTGTTCGCGCAGGCCGCCCTGCAGAGCGGCGCCCCCGAGGTCCTCCCACGCGAGCGGGTACGGGCCCTCGTCCGGCGCATGGCCGCCCTGCTCAGGGTGCCCGCGACGGCCGCCGCCTTCGCTGCCGTGCCCCTGCCCGGGCTGCTCGCCGCGCAGGAGGCCGCCTCCCGCCGCTCCGGCCCGCTCGCCGGCGGCCCCGCCCTCGGCCTCGTCGCCGACCCGGCCACCCTGCCCGAGGACCCCCTGCCGGCCGCGGCCCGCTCCGGCGTCCCCCTCCTGCTCGGCTGGACCAGCGACGAGTACCGGCTGTGGCTGGCGCCCACCGGCGCCATGCGGCTGCTGGACCGCCTGGGGCCGCTCGCCGTCGCGCTGGCCCGGGCCCGCAGCGGCAAGGACCGCGCCGCCCTGCGGACGCTGCGCACCGCCCTGCCCGGGGCGAGCCCCGCCGCGTACGCCGGCCAGCTGCTGACCGACCACCGGCTGCGCGACCCGCTGCGCCGGCTCGCCGGGGCGCCCCGCCCGGCGCCGTCCTTCGTGTACGAGTTCGCCTGGCAGTCCGGCATCCCCGGCCTCGGCGCCTGCCACGCCCTCGAACTGGGCTTCGTCTTCGACACCCTCGCGGTGCCGGAGGCGTCCTGGCTGGCCGGGCCGGACGCCCCCCAGGAGCTCGCCGACCGGATGCACGCCGCCTGGGTCCGCTTCGCCCGCACCGGCGACCCCGGCTGGCCCGCCTGGGACGGCGGCGGCCCGCCGACGGTGTTCGGCGGGCCGGGGCGGGAGCGGGAGGGGGACCCGGCGCCTACTCCACCGGTCCTTCCATGACCTTGCTGATGAACTGGATCGGACCTTCGCCCATGCTCGGGACGTAGGTCTTCGCGTTGTGCTTCCCGTTCGGGATCACCCGCATGCTGGTGTGGACGGGGCCCTTGCCGTAGGTCGCGATCCACTTCTCCACATCCGGCAGCGTCTTCTTGTTGTTCTCGCTGTCGCCCACCTGGAACGCCAGGTAGACGTCCGGGCCCTTCCTGTCGATCAGGCCCCTGGCCAGCACGCCCGGGTCGTTCGCGGCCTTCTCCTGGTCGTGCCCCTTCCACAGCGGGGAGTCGGGCACCACGTCCGGGCCGGAGCAGATCGCGGCCTTGAACCTGTCCGGGTGCTTCAGGACCGCCTTCAGGCTCGCGAAGCCGCCGGTGGAGGAGCCCATGAACGCCCAGCCGTCACGGGATCGGACCGTGCGGAAATTCGCCTTCATCAGGTCCGGGACGTCCTCGGTGAGCCATGTCCCCATCCTGGGCTGGCCGGGTATGTCGGAGCCGTCCCAGTAGATGCCCTTCTCGTCCCCGGAGGGGTTGAGCACCGGCATGGCCAGCAGGAACGGCTTGCTCCTGCCCTCGGCGGACCACTTCGCGATGCTCGTCTGGAGGCCCAGGTCGGTGCCCATCCAGTAGTTGTTCGGGTAGCCGGCGCCGCCCGGGAGGGCGATCAGCACGGGGAAGCCGCTCCTGGCGTACTTGGGGTCGTCGTACTCCTTGGGCGCCCACACCCAGACCTTGCCCTTGAAGCCCGACTTCTTGCCGTCCAGGGTGGTCACGGCAACGTGCGTGCCGTCGGGCAGCGTCATCGCATTCTTGAAATCGGCCGCCGGGCCGGTCGGCATCAGGGCCTTCGAGCCGGCGTTCTGCGCGCCGCCCGCCTGCCCTGCGCCGCCGCGGGCGGGGGCGCCGAAGGAGACGCTCTTCCCCTTGTCGGTGAAGGGGGGTATCTCGAAGTGGTACATGGCGCCGGAGGCGATGCCGGCGAGGGCCAGGACGGCGGCACCGACGGCGAGCCACCGCCGGCCGCGGCGCGGCCGGCGGCCGGGTTCCGGTTCCGGTTCGGGGTCCGCGTATCGCGGGTACTGGCCGTCGGGTGAGTACGACATGTGCGGTGGCTCTCCGGCTTGTGCTGCCCCGTCGGGGGTCGGTCATCGCGTTCTGACCGAAGGATGATCGTATGGCTCGGCCAGTTCCGGTTTTTTCCAGTTCTTGGGCCGGCCTGGGGCTGAGCCTTGCCGAACGAGCCGCCCCCGGCCGCACGGGCGGCCGGGGGCGGGAGCCGTCCTGCAGGAGCGTTACGCCGGAACGAGCGCCCTGCGCCTGCGCCGCCGCGGGGCCCGCGCCGAGAGCCGCAGCTCGATGACCGCCCGCACGGCCGGCCACTCCTCGTCGAGGACCGAGTAGAACGCGGTGCTGCGCACCGCCCCGTCGAGGCCGCGCGAATGCGCCCGGCGGACGCCCTCGGGCGTGAACCCGAGCCGTTCCATCGCCGCCCGCGAGCGCACGTTGCGGGCGTCCGCGCGCAGCGAGATCCGCCGTACGCCCCAGGTCTCGAAGGCGTGGCGCAGCATGAGCAGCTTCGCCTCGGTGTTGATGCCCGTGCCCTGGGCGCCGGGGGACAGCCAGGTGTTGCCGATCTCCGCGGCGTCGGGGATCGCCGTCAGCGGATCCCCGAAGGGGACGCCCGGCACCGCGGGCCACACCAGCGGCCCCTGCCAGTAGTCCAGGTCGAGGAACCGGGTGGAGCCGACGACGAGGCCGTCCGAGGCTCTGACCACCGCGAACGGGAGCGATCGGCCGGCCGCCTGATCGGCGAGGGCGCGGTCGATGTACTCGTGGGACGCCTGCACACCGTGGGGTACGGGGGTGAAGGCGTAAGTCGTACGATCCTCGGCCCCTGCCAGGGCCAAGGCCTCGGCGTGGTGCGGGGCGAGGGGCTCGAGCCGCACGGTGCGGCCGGCGAGGAGTACGGGTACGGGCACGGAGCCTTCGGTCCTTCTGGGCGGTGGGGTGGTTGCACAGTCTGCGCGCCTGGAGTCACCCCCCGCGCAAAACGCGGGTGAAAGGCAACGGGCTGTCAGGTGAAGCGCGAGTGCCTCAATGTAGCTCCTCGGAGAGCTCTCATGAACCCCCAAAATGGCAACGCCGCGGCCATGTTTTCCGGCGTGTCCGCGCCGCGCGCCCGCAAGGCTCTGACCTGCGGCGATGTACCAAGATCGAGGGCGGTCCGGTGTGATGTGCCGCGCCGCCCGCCCGGTCGGCCGGGCCGTGCTCCCCGGCCGGTCCCGCCGCACGCCCGCGCGGGCTCCCGCCGGCTCCCGCGAGCCGGCGCGCAACGAGCCCTCGCCGGCCTGCGGAACGGCGGTCCGGGGCCCCGATTGGCCCGCCGAAAGCATGGTCGATTGGCCTCCTCGGGCGGGCCATCCCGCTGCTGCAATGAGGTGGTGACACCACGCATCCTGCCCCCGCCCGGCATTCCGCGCCGCCTTGCGGCCGCCCAGCTGGCCAACTCGGTCGGTGACGGCGCCTACTACGTCTGCTCGGCTCTGTTCTTCACCGTGGTGGTCGGTCTGCCGCCCGCCCGGATCGGCCTGGGCCTGACCCTCGCCTGGGCGGTCGGCTCGGTCGCCGGCGTCCCGCTGGGGGCGCTCGCCGACCGGCGGGGGCCGCGCGGCACCTCCGTGCTGCTGGCCGCGGCCACCGCCGCGGGCGTCGCCTCCTTCCTGTTCGTCCGCTCGTACGGCGCCTTCCTGGTCGCCGCCGTCTGCTACGCCACCGCGCAGTGCGGGCTGGCGGCCGCCCGGCAGGCCCTGCTCGCCGGGCTCGTCCCCGCAGGGGAGCGGACGCGGGTGATGGCACACCTCCAGTCGGTCCTCAATGCCGGGCTCGCGGTCGGGGCCGCGCTCGGCGGGATCGCCCTCGCCGCCGGCACGGAGCGGGCCTACCTGGCGGTGTTCGCCCTGGACGCGCTGGGCTTCCTCGTGTGCGCTGCGGTGCTGCTGCGGCTGCCCGCACCGGCGGCGCCGCGCCGCAGGGCGGGGGAGCCGCGGCCGGCGGTGCTGCGGGACCGGCCGTACGCGGTGGCCGCCCTGCTGAACGCCGTCCTGCTCCTGCGGATGCCGCTGCTGAGCCTCGCGGTCCCGCTGTGGACCGTCGAGCGGACCAGCGCCCCCGGCTGGCTGGTTTCTGTGCTGTTCGTGCTCAACACCGGCGCCGTCATGCTGTTCCAGGTGCGCAGGGCCGAACCGGTGTCCGACCTGGCCGCCGCGGCCCGCGCCGTGCGGCTCTCCGGCCTGGGCGCGGCCGCATCCTGCGCCGTGTTCGCCCTGTCCGGGTCGGCCGGGCCCGCGTGGGCGGCCGCGGCGCTGCTCGTGGCGGGCGCCGCGCTCCAGGCCGACGCGGAGATGCGGCAGTCCGCCGGCTCCTGGCAGATCGGCTTCTCCCTCGCGCCTGCGGACCGGATCGGCCGGTACCAGGGGTTCTTCGGGACCGGTGTGCCCCTCGCCCGGTCCGCGGGCCCCGTGGTCGTGACCTCCCTGGTCCTGCTCTGGGGCGTCCCCGGCTGGTTCCTGCTGGGCGGGCTGCTCCTGGCGGCCTCGTACGCGATGGGCCCGGTGGTCCGGTGGGCGGAGCGCAGCCGTCCGGGCGCGGGGCGGGCGGCGCCTGCGACCGGTGCGCCGGCGGCGGGCGGGACGGGCCCTGCGGGTGCGCCGGTCGCGCCCTGAGATCATCTGCGGCATGGAGATGGACGACGTACTGCGCCGGCTGGCGGCCGTGGGGCCGTTCTTCACGGTGTCCGGCGGGGCGCGGCCGCCCGCGGAGGGGTTCCGGCCGCTGGCCGGGCTCTACGGGGAGCGGCTCGGCCCGTACGTGGCCGAGGTCGGCCGGCGCATCGGCAGCGGGCCCGGCCGCGTGGCCGCGTCGACCGCCCAGTTCGGGATCGCCTCGCGGCTGTGGTCCCTCGGCCTGGGGTGCGCCGTCCTGGGAGGCCGGGTTCCGGACCTGGGGCCGGACCGGCTGTGGTGGCGGGTCCCCGAGGGCGGATCGCTGGAGCTGTGGCTGCCCGCGCCCGGCGAGGGGGCCCGGCCGGCCGCGGACCTCGGGCCGGCCGTTCTGGCGCACCTGGAGGTCCTGGATGCGGCGCTGCGGGAGCGGTACCGGATCTCGCCGCAGGTGCTGCGCGGGAACACGGCGTCCGGGCTGGTCGGGGCGGTGCGGGTGCTGCTCGGCCGGGTGCCGGACGGCGGTCCGGCCACGGCGCTGGCGGCCGGGCTGCTGGCCGACGGCGGCGCACTCGGCGGGACGGGCGCCTTCGTCCACGAGGAGGGGCTCGGGGTGGCCTTCGTGCGGCGCAGCTGCTGCCTGTACTACCGGACGCAGGGCGGCGGCCTGTGCGGGGACTGCGTGCTGCGGACCCGGTAGGGGCGGCGGCCGCCGGAGACGGGTGCGGGCCGCCAGGGGGCGGTTGCCCGCACCCTGGTGGCCCGCTGCGGCGTGGCGGTACGTCCGGAAGGCTCAGAAGGTGAGGTTCCAGGCGTCGATCCGGCCGGTGTCGCCGCGGTAGTTGTCGTTCACCCGCAGCTTCCAGGTGCCGGCGGCCGCCTCGGAGGAGGCGTTGACGGTGTACACGGTGTCGATGTTGTCGGCGCTGCCGCCGGCGCGGTTGTGCAGCGTGTAGATGCTGCCGTCCGGTGCGATCAGGTCGACCTTCAGGTCGCCGATGTAGGTGTGGACGATCTTCACGCCCACCTTGAGGGTGGCGGGGGCGTTGCCGGTGACACCGGTGACGGTGATCGGGCTCTCGACGGTGGTGTGGTCGCCGATGGCGAAGTCGCCGAGGTTCTCGAAGAACCTGCCGGGCGGCGGGGTGGCGCCGACCGCCTTCAGCGCGTCGACCTGGCCCTCGCCGAAGAAGCCGTTGTTGGCGGTGGTGCCGGTGCAGCGGCTGTCCGACGGGCAGGCGATGTCGTTGGCCTGGAGGGCCAGCTTCTCGCGGATCTGCGCGGGGGTGATGCCGGGGTTGGTGCTGGCGATCAGCGCGGCGACGCCGGCCACGTGCGGCGAGGCCATCGAGGTGCCGCTCATGGAGGCGTACTTGCCGCCGGGGACCGTGGAGTAGACGTTGCTGCCCGGGGCGGAGACGTCGATGATGCCGCGGCCGAAGTTGGAGAAGGACGCCTTGGTGGTGCCCTCGCCGTTGGCGGCGACCGTCACGACGCCCGGCAGCTCGGTCGGGATGTCGAGGCAGGCGTTGGTGATGGTGCGGGTCACCGGGGTGGAGTCGTTCGGGCTGGCGGTGTCGACCGTCTTGTTGGCGAGGTCGTAGTTCTCGTTGCCCGCTGCGGCGACCTGGAGCGAGCCCTTGCGCTCGGCGTACTCCTGGGCGCGCCGGACGCCCTCGATGATGGCGGCCTGGTCGGCGTTGTCCGGGCAGTTGAACTGCCACGGGTCCGTGTAATAGCTGTTGTTGGTGACCTTGAAGCCGTGGTCGCCGGACCACATGAAGCCGCAGATCGTGTTCTCGGGGAAGAACAGCGAGGAGCCCGGCTCCGCGATGCGGACGGAGGAGATCTTCACGCCCGGGGCCACGCCGACGACGCCCTTGCCGTTCTTGGCGGCGGCGACCGTGCCGGCGACGTGCGTGCCGTGGTTGCCGACGTCGCGCCAGGCGCCGGCGCGGGTGTCGGGCTTGCCGTACGCGCAGGAGACCGAGTCGGCGGCGTTGAAGTTCGGCGCCAGGTCCTGGTGCTGGTCGTCGACGCCGGTGTCGAGGATGCCGACCTTGACCGAGGCCGAGCCGGTGGTGACGGCCCAGGCCTGGTCCGCCTTGATCTGGCTCATGTCGGCGCGGACCGGCTCGCCGGTCGGGGTCGTCGACTGCGACGGGTTGGCGGGCAGCGCCGGGTTGTAGGCGTCGGCCGGGACGTCCGAGGTGCGGGTGGCGCCGACCTGCTGGACGCCGGTGACGCCGCGCATCGCGCCGGCGAAGTTCGCCGACGCCGAGTGGGCGACGATGACGCCGATGGCGGCGTAGTCCGAGAAGACGGTGCCGCCGTTCGCGGCGACTGCCGCGCGGACGGACGGGTTGTCACCGGGAGCGGTGATCACGAGGTAGGCGCGGGTGCCGGCAGCCCAGGTCGCACTCTGGGAAGCCGGGGCCGCGGCAGGGGCCTTGGCGGCGGCGAACGGGGCGGCCGGCACGACCGGCAGGGTGCCGGCGAGGGCCGAGGGAGCTCCGAGGGCGAGCGCCGCGCCGAGGGTGGCCGCCAGAACGAGGGCACGTCGGGGTCGGCTGGATATGTGGGGTATCAATGCGTCCTCCGAGGACCCGGTGGTGCGGAACGCAGTTACCGGGCCGTACGAAACGAGTGGTGGACGCAAGATGTCAGACGCGTGCCCCCGGGCGGAAGTAAGTTTCAGCACAGCCGACTTGCCGGGCCGATGGCCGAAATTGATCGGTGGGGAACCGGTCGAGCCGGCCGGGCTGGGCACCGTGGGGGCGAGCCCTGCCCGGCCGGCTCGCGGCCGGCGCACCGGTTATGCCGGTACGCCCGTCTTGTCGCCGACCGAGGGGCCGGGCACGGCGGGGGCTTCCGCGCCGTGGCCGTCGTCGGTCAGCGTGGTCTCGTCGAAGGCCAGGTGCCCGGAGAGGACCTCGCGGGCCCGCTCGCGGTCGAACTCCTTCGTCCAGGTCCCGATCAGCACGGTCGCCACCGCGTTGCCCGCGAAGTTGGTCAGGGCCCGCGCCTCGCTCATGAAGCGGTCGATGCCCACGATCAGGCCGACGCCGTCGACCAGTTCCGGCCGGTGCGACTGCAGTCCGCCCGCCAGCGTCGCCAGTCCGGCCCCGGTCACGCCGGCCGCGCCCTTGGAAGCCACGATCATGAACAGCAGCAGGGAGACCTGCTCGCCGAGGGCGAGCGGCTCGCCCATCGCCTCCGCGACGAACAGGGAGGCCATCGTCAGGTAGATGGCGGTCCCGTCCAGGTTGAAGGAGTAGCCCGTGGGCACCGTGATGCCGACGACCGGCTTCGACACGCCCAGGTGCTCCATCTTCGCGATCAGCCGCGGCAGCGCCGACTCCGAGGAGGACGTCGACAGGATGAGCAGGAACTCCCGGCCGAGGTAGCGCAGCAGCCCGAAGACGCTGATGCCGGTGCACAGCCGCAGCAGGCCGCCGAGCACGACGAAGACGAACAGCAGGCAGGTCGTGTAGAAGCCGATCATGATGACGGCCAGCGACTTCAGTGCGTCGATGCCGGTCGCCCCGACCACCGCGGCGATCGCGCCGAACGCACCCACCGGCGCCACCCACATGATCATCGCCAGGATCCGGAACACCAGCTTCTGGACATGGCCGATGCCGCGGAGCACCGGCTCGCCCGCCGCGCCCATGGCCTGGAGCGCGAACCCGCACAACAGGGCCACCAGCAGCGTCTGGAGCACCTCCCCGCCGGTGAAGGCGGACACCAGCGTCGTCGGCACGATGCCGAGCAGGAACTCCTGGGTGCTCTCCGCCCCGCCCGCCTTCGCCTGCGCCTCGCCGGCGTGCCGGACCGCCTCCGTCAGCTGCAGGCCGCTGCCGGGCTCCAGCAGGTTCCCGACGACCAGCCCGATCGCCAGGGCGACCGTCGACATGGCCGTGAAGTAGCCGAGGGCGAGGCCGCCCACGGCCCCCACCTTCGCCGCCTTGCGCACCGACCCGATACCGAGCACGATCGTGCAGAAGATCACCGGTGAGATCATCATCTTGATGAGGTTCACGAAGCCGGTGCCCAGCGGCTTCAGCTCGACGGCCGCGCCCGGGGCGGCGAAGCCGACGGCGATGCCGAGCAGCACCGCCGCTATCACGGCGATGTACAGGTAGTGGGTCTTGTCGCGTCTGGCGGCCACGTTCGCCTCCTGGTGGTGAAAGTCGTCCCGCCAGACCATCGCCCACCCCTGTGACCCCGGTCACCCTTGCGTTCATTGAGTTCACGGGCCGGTGCACACTGAGCGCCATGTTCCGGTTCCCCCGCCCGCCGCGCAGCCTCGCCGGCCAGCTGTTCGCCATGCAGGTGCTGCTGGTCGCCGTGGTGGTCGCGGGCTGCGCGGTCTTCGCCTACGCCACGGCACACGGCCAGGCAGAGGATGCCGCACGGCGCCAGGCCGGGGCCGTCGCCCGCGCCGTCGCCGACTCGCCGTCCGTCCTGGAGGCGGTACGCCGGGCCGGCCGCGGCACCGACCCCTCGGCCGCGCTCCAGCCGTACGCGGAGCGGGTGCGCGCCGACTCCGGCGTCGACTTCGTGACGATCATGGCCCCCGACGGGCGCCGCTGGACCCACCGCAACCCGCAGCGCATAGGCGAGCCGTTCATGGGCAACACCGCGCCCGCCCTGCGCGGCGAGACCTTCAGCGAGACGTACACCGGCACGCTCGGCCCCTCGATCCGCGTGGTCACCCCGCTTGCGGACGACGGCCGGATCGTCGGCCTGGTCGCCGCGGGCATCACGGTCCGCGCCGTCAGCGACCGGCTCGCCGCCCAGCTGTCCGCCCTGGCCTGGGTCGCCGCCGGCGCGCTCGGCCTCGGCGCGGTCGGCACGTACGTCGTCAACGCCCGGCTGCGCCGGCACACGCACGGCATGAACGCCGCCGAGCTCAGCCGCGTGTACGACTACCACCAGGCGGCCCTGCACGCCGTCCGGGAAGGGCTGCTGATGCTCGACGGGCGCCGCCGGATCACCCTGATCAACGACGCCGCCCGGGAACTGCTCGGCCTGTCCGCAGACGTCCGCGGCACCGCCGTCGCCGACCTGGGGCTGCCCCCGCCGCTGACGGGGGCCCTGCTCGCGGACCGGCCGCGCGTGGACGAGGTGCACCTGACGGCGGAGCGGGTGCTGGTCGTCAACAGCTCGCCCGTCGCCGGCGGCGGCCGCCGCGGCACCGTGGTGACCCTCCGCGACCATACCGAACTCCAGTCGCTGACTGGTGAGTTGGACCGGGAGCGCGGGTTCACGCAGGCCCTTCGCGGACAGGCACACGAGGCGGCCAACCGCCTGCACACCGTCGTCTCCCTGATCGAGCTCGGCCGCGCGGACGAGGCCGTGGAGTTCGCCACGGCCGAGCTGGAGCTGGCGCAGGCCCTCACCGACGAGGTGGTCACCGCGGTCGGCGAACCGGTCCTGGTGGCGCTGCTGCTCGGCAAGGCGGCGCAGGCGCACGAGCGGGGGGTGGAGCTGGTGGTCACCCCGGACAGCCGCGCCTTCGGGGGGACGGGAACCGGAGCGCCCGGCGGCGGGCGCCCGGCCGGCGGGCCGCCCGGCGTCCCGCCCCGCGACCTCGTCACCGTCCTCGGCAATCTCGTCGACAACGCCGTCGACGCCGTGACCGGCGTACCCGGCGCCCGCATCGAGGTCACGGTGCGCCCCGACGGCGACTCGCTCCTGCTCCGCGTCGCCGACAACGGCCCCGGGCTCCCGGAGGGCGCCGCCGCCGACGTGTTCCGGCACGGCTGGTCGGGCAAGGGGGAGGGGCGGGGCCTCGGGCTCGCCCTGGTCCGGCAGGTCGCCCACCGGCACGGCGGGACCGCCGAGGCCGCCGGATCCCCGGGCGGCGGAGCCCGGTTCACCGTACGACTGCCGATACGGAAGGAGCAGCCGGCATGACCGCGAGCGGACCGGCCGAGGGCCCCCGCGCCGGGGCGGCTGCGGGGCGCCCGGCCGAGGTGCGGGTCCTGGTGGTCGAGGACGACCCCGTCGCCGCCGACGCGCATGCGCTGTACGTCGGCAGGGTGCCGGGCTTCACCGCCGTCGGCACCGCCCACTCCCTGGCCGAGGCCACCCGGGTCCTGGAGCGGACCCGCGTCGACCTGCTGCTGCTCGACCTGGGCCTGCCCGACGGCCACGGGCTGCGCTTCGCGCGCGGACTGCGCGCCGCGGGGCATCCGGTCGACGTGATCGCGGTGACCTCGGCGCGGGACCTGGCGGTGGTCCGCGAGAGCGTCTCGCTGGGTGTCGTCCAGTACGTGCTGAAGCCGTTCGCCTTCCCGACGCTGCGCGAACGGCTGCTGCGGTACGCCGAGTTCCGCTCGACGGCGGGGGAGGCGGCCGGCCAGGACGACGTGGACCGGGCGCTCGCCGCCCTGCGCACCCCGCTCCCCGCCGAGCTGCCCAAGGGGCTCAGCGCGCCGACCCTGGACCGGGTCGCCGCGCTGCTGCGGGCGGCCCCCGAGGGCATGACCGCGGCCGGGGCGGCGGGGGCGGCGGGGATCTCGCGGATCACGGCCCGCCGCTACCTGGAGCACCTGGTGGACACCGGCCGCGCCGACCGCACCCCTCGGTACGGCCAGGTGGGCCGCCCCGAGCTGCACTACCGCTGGCTCGCCGCGGCGGCCGGTTCGGTGTCGAAGGTGTAGAACTTCCGGTGGTCCAGCATGTCCGCCGGAGTGACGTCGTTCCACGGCCGCATGGTGTCGTTCAGGTCCACCACGTTGGACGTGCCGGCGGCGGGCAGGTACGTCGACTGCGGGTGGCGGGCCTGCCATTCGGCCCACAGCTTGTCGACGAAGGCGTGGTGCATCCAGAACACCGGGTCGTTGGGGGAGACGCCGGTGGCCATCTGCCCGCCGACCCAGACGTGCACCCTGTTGTGCAGGTTGGCGCCGCGCCAGCCCTCCAGGTGGTTGCGGAAGCCGTTCGAGGCGCTGTTCCACGGGGCCATGTCGTACACCGGCATGGCCAGGACCGCGTCGACCTCGGCCTTGGTGGGCAGCTCGGCGACGCTCGCGCCGAGGGAGCGGCGCAGGTACGCGCGGCCGTCGACGCGCACGTTGACCGGGAACTTGCCGGCGGAGTACGCGAACGGGCCGTCCATGACCTGGCCGTCGCGGGCGCGGCCGGTGCCGCCCAGGAAGTCCGCGGCCCAGAGGGAGGAGCGGGAGGTCCGGTCGGCGGTCCAGTCCCAGTACGGGAGCGCCACCGAGGCGTCGGCCTTCTGTAGCTCGGCCTCGAACTCCAGCAGGAACCGGCGGTGCCAGGGCAGGAAGGAGGGGGAGCGGTGGCCGACGCGGTCGCCGGAGTCGGTGTCGCTCATGATGAAGCCGTTGTGCGTGGTGACGAACCGGTCGTAGACGCCGGTGCGCTTCAGTTCCAGCACCGCGTTCGTGAACGCGCGCTTCTCCTCGGAGGTCAGCGAGGCCTGGTTCTTGCGGACGGTCATGCCGTGCCTCCCATGGGCGAGAACGGGGCGAGGACGGCGCCCTGGAGTTCGCGCACGGCGGCGCGGGCGAGCGACAGCGGGTCGGCGAAGGTCTCGTAGTGGTTGACCACGCTGATCCAGGTGCCGTCGGCGTTGCGCATGACGTGCAGTTCGCGGCCGTCTATGCGGACGGTGGGCAGGCCCGAGTGGCCGCCCCCGTGGTGCCCGCCGTGGTGCCCGCCGGAGGCGGAGGCGGGGGTGATGCGGATGCGGCGGCCCTGGTACACCTCGTCGACCGTGCCGGAGCGGGTGGCGGCGGCGCGGGAGTCGGTGGCGGCCGCGTGCGCGGTGGCGCCGGCTATGCCGAGGGCGGCGAGAGCGCCGGCGGTGGTGCCCATGGCCTGCCGGCGAGTGATCTTGTTCATGGGCCGAAGAGGTACCAGTGGCCGAACGACCACTCGCTGTTATCAGGACATGAGTGGATAAGTTGCTTATAGAACCATTTGGCCGATCTTCCCGTCCGGACGGGGGAGGATCTGCGTCGATGCGAAAGATTCTGTGGAAATCATCTTACTGGACAGTAATTTCTGCGGTTGCTCCCCGTGGTCTATGGAGGGGCTCACACCGCCGAGACGACCGGAACTCGAAGCCGGATAAATAACGGTCTGTCACCTATAGTCCGAACATGGCTCTGCACAAGACGAAGGACGTCAGCGGCGGCGACACCGGGACCGACGTCTTCACCACCGCCCTCAGCGGCCGCGTCCTCCCCAAATACCGCATGCCGGACGAGCATTCGACCTCGGAGGCGGTCTACGCCCTGCTCCACAACGAGCTCCTCCTCGACGGCAACGCCGCCCAGAACCTGGCCACCTTCTGCACCACCTGGTCCGACGACGGCGTCCACCGCCTGATGAACGAGTGCCTCGACAAGAACATGGTCGACAAGGACGAGTACCCGCAGACCGCGGAGATCGAGGCCCGCTGCGTCAACATCCTCGCCGACCTGTGGCACGCCCCGGCCGAGCACGGCCCCGCCACCGGCTGCTCCACCACCGGCTCCAGCGAGGCCGCCATGCTCGGCGGACTCGCCCTCAAATGGCGCTGGCGGGCCCGCCGCCGCGCCCAGGGCCTGCCGGCCGACCGGCCCAACCTGGTGTGCGGGCCCGTCCAGGTCTGCTGGGAGAAGTTCGCCCGCTACTTCGACGTCGAACTGCGCCAGGTCCCGCTGGAGGAGGACGCCACGGGCCTGCGGCCCCACCAGCTCGCGGAGTACGTCGACGAGAACACCATCGGCGTCGTCGCCATCCTCGGCGTCACCTACACCTGCGACTACGAGCCCGTCGCCGACATCGCGGCCGCCCTCGACGCGATCCAGCAGGAGCACGGCTGGGACGTCCCGATCCACGTCGACGGCGCGAGCGGCGGGCTCGTCGCCCCCTTCCTCCACCCCGACGTCGTCTGGGACTTCGCGATCCCCCGTGTCGCCTCCATCAACACCTCCGGCCACAAGTACGGGCTCGCGCCCCTCGGCGTCGGCTGGGTCGTCTGGCGCACGGCGGACCTCCTGCCCGCCGAGCTCGTCTTCGACGTCGACTACCTGGGCGGCGACATGCCGACCTTCGCCCTGAACTTCTCCCGGCCCGGCGGCGAGGTCATCGCCCAGTACTACCTCTTCCTCCGGCTCGGCCGCAGCGGTTACCGCAGCATCCACCAGTCCTGCGCGGACACCGCCCGCCGCCTCGCCGGCGAGATCGCCGAGATGGGCCCCTTCACCCTGCTCTACGACGGCCAGGGAGCCCTCCCCGCCGTCTCCTACCGGCTCACCGACCCCGCGGCCGCCGGCTTCACCCTCTACGACCTCTCCGACCGGCTGCGGATGCGCGGCTGGCAGGTCCCCGCGTACCCGCTGCCCGCCCGCCGCGACGACACCGTCATCCAGCGCGTCCTGATCCGCCACGGTGTGACCCTGGACCAGATCGCCCTCCTCGCCGAGGACATGCGCCGCGCACTGGACCACCTCCGGGAGGCGCCCCCGACCCAGCCCGCCACGGCCCCCCGCTCCGGCTTCCACCACTGACGGCCCGCGCCGGGGAGGGGCCGCCGGCGTGCGCGCCGAACCGCAGCCGCCCCGCGTGCGTCCCTGCTACGGGCTGCTGTCCGGATACGGGGTCCTGCTCAGCGCGGTGTGCCTGCTGACCGGCTGGGAGCGCGGCCGGGACCTCGCCGTGATCGGCGGCTGCCACCTCCTCGGGCTCGCGTTCGAGTACGTGAAGGCGGCCCTGGGCCCCTGGTCCTACCCCGAGCCCGCGCTGCTGAAGTTCGGCGGCGTCCCGCTCTGCGGCGGCTTCCTCTACGCGGCCGTCGGCAGCTGCGTCTGCGCCGTGTGGCTGCTGCTGCGGCTGGAGCTCAGCGGCTGCCGCCCGGCCGCGACCGCGCCGGCCGCGGGCGCCCTCCACGTGAACTTCCTCAGCCACCACTGGCTGCCCGACCTGCGCCGCCCGCCGGCCGGGCTGCTCATCGCCGCCACCGCCGAGCCGGCCCACGCCGGGCCGACACGTCGTGACGAGGCCTTGGGAAGCCCGGGCCGCGGCGTCCGTCCTCCCCCCCCCCGTCACATGCGGGCGCCGAAGTTCTGCGTCCACCACGGGCCGCCGGGGCCCTGGCGGAGGCCGACGCCTATGTCCTTGAAGGAGCAGTTCAGGATGTTCGCACGGTGGCCGTCGCTGTTCATCCACGAGTTCATGACCGACTCGGCGGTGCTCTGCCCGCGGGCGATGTTCTCGCCGTACGTCGCCCACCGGTAGCCCGCGGCCGTCGTCCGCTCGCCCGGGTCGGACCCGTCCGGGGCCGTGTGCGAGAAGAAGTTCCGGCTCGCCATGTCCTCCGAGTGCCGCTGCGCAGCCTTCCGCAGCTGCGCATCGTCCTTCAGCGGGCCGCAGCCCGCCTTCGCGCGCTCGGCGTTGACGAGGGCGACGACCTGGCCCACCGGCCCCTGCGGGGCGGGCACCGGCGCCGGGGAGGCGGGCCCCGGGGCCGACGGGGACGGGGTCGGCGCGGCAGCGGAGGCCTTGCCCGCGCCGGAAGGGCTCGCCGACGCCGGGGCCGAGGGAGACGCCGTGGCCGACGGGGACGGCGAGGCCGAAGCGGAGGCGGACGGCTGGGCCGGGCCGCTCGGCGACGGGCCGGCGGACTCGCCCGCGGACAGCGCGTTCAGCGGAGCTGCCGGCGCGGCGGCGCCGTCCTCGCCGACGGAGCCGGGGAAGCCGCCCAGGTAGGCGAGGCCGCCGCCCGCGACGCACGCCGCGAGCACGGCGCCGCCGATGGCCCGCCGCCGACTGCGCCGCCGCTTGCGCAACACGCTCCGGCCACCGCCCGCCGCGCCACCGGCACCACCCTCCGCGGAGCCGGCCGGCGCAAGCCGGGTCACGGCCTCGCCGTCCCCGCGACCGCCGTCACCGGCACCGAAGCCACTGCCGTCGCCGCCGTCCGCCTCCGCAGCGGCGGCGAAGCCGTGGCCGCCGCCGGCCGTGCCGCCGAGCGGCGCCTCGTACGCGGGCGCCCAGCCGGCGGACGCCGCCTGGCCCTCCGCGAACCCGCCCGCCGCGTACGCCGCGCCCGCCGGGGCGAACCCGCCCGCGGCGGCCGACCGCACCCCGGCCAGCAGCGCAGCCGACACAGGCACCAGCGCCAGGCCCGCCAGCAGCCCCTCCGCCGGGAGCAGCCCGTTCCACAGCCCGGAGCACCTCAGGCACTCGCGGGCATGCCGGGCTATTCGCTTGCGCCACAGCGTCGACGGCTGCCCGTCCCACGAGGCCGTCACCGCGGCCAGCGCCTCGCACGGCGGCTGCGCCGCCAGCGCCCCCTCCACCACGCGCGCGGACTCCAGCTGTGCCTTCATCCGCTGCACCCGCACGGCCGTGTGCTGCGGCGTCAGCTCCAGCGCCGCGGCCACCTCTGCCCGGGTCAGCTCCCCGGCGCACTCCAGCCACCACAGCGACAGCAGGGCCCGGTCGTCCGGCTCCAGCCAGCGCGTGGCGCGCGCCGTCTCGCGGCGCTGCCCCTCCAGGGCCAGCCGGACGACGGTCAGGTCGACGAAGTCCGCCCCCGGGTCGGCGAGCTCCCAGGCCGCCTCCAGACCGCTCTCACCCGGCGCGGTGCGCCGGGCCTGCCAGTACGCCCGCACCCGGTTCATCGCGATGGCCACCAGCCACGAGCGGAAGCTTTCGTCCGATCGGAGGGTGCCCAGGCCGTCGAGGGCCCGCAGCATCGTGTCCTGCACGACGTCGTCCACGTCGACGGAGCCGTTCATGGCGCGCCCGACGATGTTGTAGACCAGCGGCAGGTACGCGCTGACCAGCTCGTCCTGCGCGCGGAGGTCTCCCGCGCGGGCTGCCGCGACCAGCTCTGCCGTGTGCTCTGAAGTCATGTGAGGTTCCCTGTCCGTCCCGGCGGTCGATGATGCCCGATACCTGGGAGACCGTCGACCGGAGCGCGGATAACACCTATCCGGAGGACTTCTTCGAAAAAACTCGCGGGATCCGCGGGGTCCTCGAAGCGTTCCCCGCCGTGCGGGTGCGAACGGGCGGTCCGGCAGGTCGCTCACGACAGGACCCGGTGGCCGGCGCCGGGCCGGCGCCGCGTCGGGCCGCCCGCCCCCGCCAGACCGGCGCGACGGAATCCGCGAAATGAATTGGATCTCCGGCCCCGGCCATGGCATGGTTGGTCTCGCCGAAGGGGTGTAGCTCAGCTGGCCAGAGCGTCGGTCTCCAAAACCGAATGCCGCAGGTTCGAATCCTGTCGCCCCTGCTCCACGCGGACCCCCGGTCCGTCCCCAAGGCCCAGCAGGCCCAGCCGCTGGGCCTTCGGCCTGCCTGGACCGGCCGGCCGGTAGAGCGGTCTTGATGCGGATCAGGGTGGAGGTACCCCCATGCGCCATGTCTCCTTGGGCAGTTCAGGTCTTCAGGTGTCGGCGGTCGGGCTCGGCTGCAACAACTTCGGCGGGCGGCTCGACGCCAAGGAGACCCGGGCCGTCGTCGACGCCGCCATCGACGCGGGGATCACGCTCCTCGACACCGCCGACATCTACGGTGGCCGGGGCGGCTCCGAGACCCACCTCGGGCAGGCCTTGAAGGGCCGCCGCGACCGGGTCGTCCTCGCCACCAAGTTCGGCTACGACGGCGTCGACATGGGGTACGGGCCCGCAGCCGGGTCGCGCGGCGGCCGCGGCTACATCCGGCGCGCCGTCGAGGAGTCACTGCGCCGCCTGGACACCGACCACATCGACCTCTACCAGCTGCACAGCCCCGACCCGGCCACCCCGATCGCCGAGACGCTGGCCGCGCTCACCGAACTCGTCACCGAGGGCAAGATCCGCTACATCGGCCACTCCAACCTGAGCGGCCGGCAGCTCGCCGAAGCCGCCCACACCGCGCGCGAGACGGGCACGGTGCCGTTCGTGTCGGCGCAGAACGAGTGGTCGCTGCTCCAGCGTTCCGCGGAGGCCGAGCTGGTCCCCGCTGCGCTCCACTACGGCGTCGGCGTGCTCCCGTACTTCCCGCTGGCCAACGGGCTGCTTACCGGCAAGATCCGGCGGGGCGCGCCGGTGCCGGCCGGCTCCCGGCTCGAAGGCCGCGACGCGTACCTGACCGAGCAGCGGCTGGACACGGTCGAGGCGCTCGCCGCCGTCGCGGAGAAGCACGGGCGCAGCGTGCTGGAACTGGCCGTCGGCTGGCTGTCGGCGCAGCCGGGCTGCGCGTCCGTCATCGCGGGCGCCACCTCGCCCGAGCAGGTACGGGCCAATGCCGCGGCCGGAGCGGCCCCGCTCGACCCGGAGATCCTGGCGGAGGTCGACGCGGCGGCCCCGGCACCGGGCACCGCGGCCTGATCCCGGGACGGGACGCGACGCGACGGGGCGGGGCGGAGCCGGCCGGATTCGAACCGGCGTCCTCACGGTTTTGGAGACCGCGCGCGACGACCTCTGCGCTACGGCTCCGCCCCTTGCCGCGGAGTCTAGTGCCGTGGAAGGGGCGGCCCTGCCCGCGGGCTCAGGAGACGATGTCCTTGCGGGCGAAGCCCCTGAACGCCAGGGCCGTGAGGACGAGGGCGTACGCCACGGACACCGCCGCTCCCTTCGCCATGCCGCCCCATTCCAGGTGCGGCTGGAGGGCGTCCGCCCAGGCGAACTGCCAGTGCGCGGGCAGGAAGTCGCGCCAGGAGCCGAGCGCGGTCACGGCGTCCAGCACGTTGCCCGCGATGGTCAGCCCGACCGCGCCGCCGACGGCGCCCAGCGGGGCGTCGGTGCGGGTGGACAGCCAGAAGGCGAGGCCTGCGGTGACCAGCTGGGAGACGAACACGTACGCCACCGCCAGCGCCAGCCGGGGCAGCGTGTCACCGGCCGGCAGGGCGCCGCCCGCCGGGAGCTGAAGCGGCCCCCAGCCGTACGCGGCCGTGCCCGCCGCCAGCGCGACCGCCGGCAGCAGCACGATCGCCGCCAGGCTGAAGCCCAGTGCCACGACGAGCTTGCTCCACAGCAGGCGCGCCCGCGGCACCGGCGCCGCCAGCAGGTAGCGCAGCGAGGACCAGGACGCCTCCGAGGCGACCGTGTCGCCGCAGAACAGCGCCACCGGCACCACCAGCAGGAACCCGGCCGACACGAACAGGCAGGTGGCGGCGAAGTTCGCGCCCGACGCCGTCGCCGTGTCGATCAGGGTGATCCGGTTGTCGCCGCGGCCGCCGTCCCGGTCGCCGCCCACCGCGAACGCGATCATCATCACGAACGGCAGCGCGGCCAGCACCGCGCCCATCACCAGCGTCCGCCGGCGGCGCCACTGCCGCAGGGCCTCCACGCGCAGCGGCAGCGTCCGGCCAGGCCGGTATCCCGCGGCGACTTCCGCCATGGCGCTCACGCCGTACCTCCGATCAGGGTCAGGAACGCGTCCTCCAGCCGCCGGTGCGGCCCCACCGCACTCACGGGGACCTCCAGCCGCACCAGTTCGGCGACCAGCTCGGCGGCCGTTCCGCCGCCGAGCCGGACGAGCAGCCCGCCGTCGCAGCGCGCCGCCGACTCCACGCCTTCCAGGGCCGCCACCTTCGCGACGGTCACCTCGTCCACCGGCCCGTCGACACCGACCAGCAGGGTGTCCCCGCCGCCGGTGATCTCGCCCACCTCGCCCGCCTGCACCAGCCGGCCGCGGTCCATGACGACCAGGTGGGTGCAGGACTGCTCCACCTCCGACAGCAGGTGGCTGGAGACGATCACCGTCCGGCCGCCCGCCGCGTAGCGGACCATCACCTCCCGCATCTCGCGGATCTGCGGCGGGTCCAGCCCGTTGGTCGGCTCGTCGAGGATCAGCAGGTCCGGCAGCCCGAGCATCGCCTGGGCGATGGCGAGCCGCTGCCGCATGCCCTGCGAGTACGTGCGGACGGCGCGTTCCAGCGCGTCGCCGAGCCCGGCGATCTCCAGGGCCTCCGCCATGTGCGCGTCGGCGGCCGGGCGGCCGGTGGCCTGCCAGTACAGTTCGAGGTTCGCCCGCCCGGACAGGTGCGGCAGGAAGCCCGCCCCCTCGACGAACGCGCCGACGCGCGACAGCACCGGCGCCCCGGCCCGCACCGGGTGCCCGAAGACGCGGATCTCCCCGGCGTCGGGCGAGATGAGGCCCATCAGCATCCGCAGCGTCGTGGTCTTGCCCGCGCCGTTCGGCCCGAGCAGCCCGAGGACCTGGCCCTGCTCCACGCGGAACGACAGGTCCCGCACCGCGTACCGGTCCCGGGACCCGGCGTACCGCTTCGTCAGGCCGGTGATCGCGAGGGGTACGCCGGCCAGGGCCGGGTCCGGCCCTGCGGGGCCCGGGTTCCCCGCATTCCGGGGCCGGCGCCGGATACCCAGCAGCAGGGCCGCCAGGAGCGCCGCACCGAGCGGCAGCCCCCACGTCCAGGCGGGCAGCCCGGCCGCGGCCGTGCGCACCCCGTCGGCGACGGGCACGGCCAGCGGCCCCTGCACCGAGACGGCGTACGAGGCGGGGGCCGCCGGGGAGGCGTATCCGAGATCGGTGGCCGACACGACGAGGCGCAGCCGGTGCCCGGCCCGCACGGCGTGGTCGACGGCGGGCAGCCGCAGCTCGACGGTCCGGCCCTGCTGCGCGTCCGCCACCCGCAGTGGCGCGACCAGCTGCTGCGGCAGCACCTGCTGCCGGCCGTCGGGGCCGACGTCGTACACCTTGCCGAACAGGACGGCCGACCCGTCGGGGGCCGTCGACCGCACGCGCAGCGACACGGTCGGCGTCCCGGTGATCCGCACGTCCTGCGCCAGCGGCTCCGACTCGAACCGGGCGTGCTGCCCGGGGAAGTCCATCGCCAGGCCCGTCCCGAAGGCGGCGAGCTGCCCGCCGACGCCGGGCACGGACGACAGCGCGGCCGGGGTGCCGCCCGCCGGGTTGGCGAACACCTGCTCCGCAGGCCGGCCGGCGAGCGCGAACTCGCGGCGCCCCGCGGTCAGGCCCGGGTAGGCGTCGCCGCTCGCGCCGCGCAGGCGGACGGCGCCGTCGGTGGAGTCCATGCCGCCGGAGCGGGAGACCCGGAAGGCCGGGCCGGCCGCGGCCGACCCGTCGCCCTTGAGGTGGCGGTCGAACCAGGCGGCGACCCGGTCCTCGACGCGATGCGTCTCGCGGGCGCCGCCGTCGTGGCCGCCGGCCGCCCAGTCCACGGCGACGGGAGCACCGTTCGCGGTGATCGCGCGCGCCATGGCGTCGGCCTGGTCGAGGGGGAAGAGGGAGTCCGCCTGGCCCTGCACGATGAGGGCCGGCACCCGGATGCGGTCCGCGACCGCGGACGGGCTGCGCGCCTCCAGCAGCGCGCGGGCCTCGGCGTCGGGCGCCCCGGCCGCGGCGACGCGCTCGTACATGGCGCACAGCTCGGGCCGGAACCGGCCGCACGCCCCGGCGCCGCCCTGCGCCGGGGCCGCGGCCCCTGCACCGGCGTCCGGCCCGTCCGCCGCGGGCCCGCCCGGGGCAGCGCCCCCGGGGGCCGTGCCGGCGCCGCCCGCGTCCGGGGCTGCCTCGGCCGGTCCGGCCGGCCGGATGCCGCCGGCCGAGCCGGTGGTGAAGAACAGGCCCGCCCACAGCTTCTTGAAGACGCCCTGGGGGAAGAGGGCGTCCGCGAGGTTCCAGTACGTGATCTGCGGGGCGATCGCGTCGACGCGCCGGTCGTGGCCGGCGGCCAGCAGCGAGACGGCCCCGCCGTACGAGGCCCCGGCGATGCCGACGCGCGGGTCGCCGGAGCCGTCGAGCTGCACCTCCGGGCGCGCCGCCAGCCAGTCGAGCAGGCGGGAGACGTCCTTGACCTCGTACTCGGGGTCGTTGAGCCCGATGTGCCCGCCGGAGCGGCCGAACCCGCGCGCCGACCAGGTGAGTACGGCGTACCCGTCGCGGGCGAGCCGCTCGGCCTGCGCCCGTACGTCGTCCTTGCTGCCGCCGAAGCCGTGCCCGAGCAGCACGGCGGGGCGCCGTCCCGCACCGCCCGCCGTGAAGTACGACGTGTCGATCGCGGCGCCGGGCATCTCCAGCACCTTGTCCTCGCGGTGTACGGCCCGCTCCCCGCGGGGCGCGGCGGCGGACCAGGTGCCCGCCCCCGCGACGACGGCCAGTGCGGCCGCGCCCGCCAGCAGGCGGCTGCGGCGGCGCCGGGGCAGCGGGAGCTTCGGCAGTCGGAGCGTCATACCGGAACCCTAGACGCAGCGGCGGACCCCGCCGAGCCGCCCTGGGTCGGACCCGGCGGCCTCCTTGAGGACTACACCGGCCGTAGCGGCGTACCGCACCCGCGGTATGCCGCCGGCGCGGCACGCCCGCGGCCGCCCCGGCGCACCGCCCGCCGGAGGGAGCCGGGACCGGCCCGGGCCGGGCTGCGGCGGGGTCCCGGCGGCGGCAGGATGGCCGCATGCTGCTCGCCGACGTCGCCCGCGTCTCCCGGGAGGTCGCCGGGGCCTCCGCCCGGTCCCGCAAGACCGCCCTGCTCGCGGAGCTGTTCGCCGCCACGCCCCCGGAGGAGGCGGCCCTCGTCATCACCTACCTCGCCGGACGCCTCCCGCAGGGGCGGCCGGGCCTCGGGTGGAGCACCCTGGGCCGGCACGTCGAACCGGCGGACCGCCCCTCCCTCGGCGTCGCCGACGTCGACGCCGCGATCACCGGGCTGGCCCTGCTGTCGGGCCCCGGATCCCGCGACGCACGGCAGCAGGCCGTGGCGCGCCTGCTCGCCGCCGCCACCGAGCCGGAGCAGCGGTTCCTGCGCAGCCTGCTCTCCGGGGAGGTCCGCCAGGGCGCCCTGGACGCGGTCGCCCTCGACGCGGTGGCCGCGGCCGCCGGCGTCCCGGCCGCCGAGCTGCGCCGGGCCGTGATGCTCGACGGCTCGCTGCCCCGCGTGGGCGCGGCGGTCCTGACCGCGGGCGCTGCGGCGCTGCGCGAGGTCGCGCTGCAGGTCGGAAGGCCCGTACAGCCGATGCTCGCCGCGACGGCGGGATCGGTCGCGGAGGCCCTGTCGGCCCTCGGGCCGTGCGCGGTGGAGGAGAAGCTGGACGGCATCCGCGTCCAGGTGCACCGGGACGGCGAGTCCGTCCAGGTGTACACGCGCTCCCTCGACGAGATCACCGGCCGGCTGCCGGAGGTGGTCGAGGCGGCCCGCCGGTTCGCGGGGGACCGCTTCATCCTCGACGGCGAGGTGATCGGGCTGGGGCCGGACGGCCGTCCCCTGCCCTTCCAGGAGGTCGCCGGCCGGGTCGGGTCGCGGCTGGACGTGGAGACCGCCCGACGGACCCTGCCCGTCACCCCGTGCTTCTTCGACGTGCTGGCCGCCGGCGGCGACGTCCTGCTCGACCTGCCCGTCCGCGAGCGGTACGCGGTCCTCGCCGCGCTCGTCCCCGAGCGGTTCCGGGTCCGCCGGCTCGCCGTGGAGGATCCGCAGGCGCAGGCCGGCGCCGCCGAGGAGTTCTGGTCCGAGACGCTGCGCCGCGGCCACGAGGGGGTGATGGCCAAGGCCCTGGGCTCGGCGTACGCGGCCGGGCGCCGCGGCCGCAACTGGCTGAAGGTCAAGCCCGTCCACACCCTCGACCTGGTCGTCCTCGCCGCGGAGTGGGGGCACGGCCGCCGCACCGGCCTGCTGTCGAACCTGCACCTCGGCGCGCGGGCCGCCGACGGCGGGTACGCCATGCTCGGGAAGACGTTCAAGGGGCTCACCGACGAGATGCTGCGCTGGCAGACCGGCCGGCTGCGCGAGCTGGCCGTGGCGGACGACGGGCACACCGTGCACGTGCGGCCCGAGCTGGTCGTCGAGATCGCCTACGACGGTCTCCAGCGCTCCCCGCGCTACCCGGCCGGGGTCGCGCTCCGCTTCGCCCGGGTCCTGCGGCACCGTCCGGACAAGAGCGCCGACGAGGCCGACACGGTGGAGACGGTGCTCGGCCCCGCGGGCGGCGGCCGGACCCCCGGCGACGACGCCTGACAACCCGCCCCACCAGGCATTTTTACCTCAGAGGCAACGCAGATTGCCGCAGAGGTAAGTTTCTGGCTCAATCGGCACATGACACCTGGTCCCGCCGACCCGGGAGCCGGCGAGCTGCCCGCGGTCGCCCCGCAGCTGCGCGAGCTGCGCCGCCGCTCCGGGCTGACCCTGGAGGCCGCCGCCGCGCGGGCGCGGCTCTCGCCCGCCCACCTCTCCCGCCTGGAGACCGGCCGCCGGCAGCCCTCGCTGCCGCTGCTGCTCGGCCTCGCCCGCACCTACGGCACGACGGTCTCGGAGCTGCTCGGCGAGACCCCGGCCGTGCCCGACCCCATCGTACGCGCGGGCGGTCCGGGCGCCCGCGAGGCCGACGGCTGGACGTACTGGCGGGCCGGCGGCTCCGGCCGCGGCATGCAGGCGCTGCGCGTGCACGTCCCGCACGGCCGCAGCCAGGGCGAGCTGGTCCGCGTCCACCCCGGCGAGGAGTGGCTGTACGTCCTCGGGGGCCGGCTGCGGCTGCACCTGGGCGAGGCCGAGTACCTGCTGGACCCGGGCGACAGCGCCCACTTCGACTCGCTGACCCCGCACCGCATCGCTGCCGCCTCAGCGGCCGGCGCCGATCTGCTCTTCGTGCACACCCTGCTCCAGAGCACCCTCGCCGGGGTGTGCCTGGGCGGTGGCGCGACCACCCACCCCTGACCAAGCCGAAGCCAAGGAGCCCCGACCCATGCGCCAGCAGTTCAAGTTCCCGCGCGGCCTGCTGATCCGGCTGATCGCCTACCTCTTCGTCGGCCACCTCTTCGCCTTCTTCGTCTACCTCCTCTTCCTGCTCGGCGGACAGAACCAGTAGGAACCCGCGCGGCCGTCCGCGCACGGCTCTGGGAACCTCCGGGCCGCACCGCTACCCTCCGCGCATGATTCCCACGGTTGTCTGGGGCACCGGCAACGTCGGCCGTCTGGCCATCCGCGCCGTCGAAGCCCATCCGGCGCTGCGCCTGGCCGGCGTCATCGTCCACCATCCCGACAAGGTCGGCCGCGACGCCGGCCGGCTGTGCGGGCTCGACCGCGACACCGGCATCACGGCCACCGACGACATCGAGGCGGTCCTGGCCGCACGGCCGCGCGCCGTGGTCTACGCGGCGACCGGCGACACCCGCCCGGACGCCGCCCTCGCCGACGTCACCCGCGCGATCCGCGCCGGCGCCGTCGTCGTCACCCCGGCCCTCTACCCCCTCTACGACCACCGCAACGCCCCGCCCGGGTTCCGCGAGCCGGTCGCCGCCGCCGTCGCGGAGGGCGGCGGCTCCCTGTTCGCCTCCGGGGTCGACCCGGGGTGGGGCAACGACGTGCTGCCCGTGCTCCTCAGCGGCCTCGGCACCGACGTCGACGCCATCCGCTGCCAGGAGGTCTTCGACTACTCGACGTACGACCAGCCCGACTCCGTCCGCGACCTCGTCGGCATGGGCCGCCCCATGGACCACCAGCCGATGATGCTCCTGCCGTCCGTCCCCACCATGGTGTGGGGCGGGCAGATACGCATGATGGCCCGCGCCCTCGGCGTCGAACTCGACGCGATCCGGGAGACGGTGGAGCGCCGCCCCCTGGAGGAGACCGTAGCCACCCGCTCCATGGGCGTCTTCGAGGCCGGCACGCAGGGCGCCGTCCGCTTCGAGGTGCAGGGCGTCGTCGCGGGCGAGCCACGCCTCGTCATCGAGCACGTCACCCGCATCCACCCCTCCTGCGCCCCGGACTGGCCGCTGCCGCCGGGCGGCGGCGACGGCGCGCACCGCGTCGTCATCGAAGGCCGGCCGCGGATCGAGGTCACCGTCGAGGCCGAGGACGACGGCGCGAACCGGTCCGCGGGAGGCAACGCCACCGCCGTCGGCCGCCTGGTCGGCGCGATCGACTGGCTCGCGGACGCCGAACCCGGCCTCTACGACGCCCTCGACGTGCCGCTGCGCCCCGCCGTCGGCAGACTCGGAAGGGAACGGGCATGACGGACATGAGGATCGACGTCCCCGAGGGGCGGCACCCGATCGAGTACGTGTGGGGCGACATGGTCCCCGGGATCGGGCCGGCCGCCGCCGGCTTCTCCCTCGCGGTGTACGCGCACACCACGCTGGGGCTGCGGGAGTTCGAGGCGGCGCGGCTGCGCGTGGCGCAGATCAACGGCTGCATGTTCTGCCTCGACTGGCGCACCGAGCGCGACGGGCGGAAGGTCGAGGAGGAGTTCGCGGACGCGGTCGCCGAGTGGCGCACCACGGACCGCTTCGACGAGAGGACCCGGCTGGCCGCCGAGTACGCGGAGCGGTACGTCCTCGACCACCACGGCCTGGACGACGGGTTCTGGGAGCGGATGGGCGCGCACTACAGCCAGGTGGAGGTCGTGGAGCTGACCATGAGCATCGGCTCGTGGCTCGCGTTCGGCCGGCTCAACCGGGTGCTGGGCCTCGACAGCGTGTGCGTGCTGCCCGGGCACTGACGGGGCGGCGGCGGTGCGGGGCCGGCCGGTGGGGCGGCCCCGGTCGTCGTCCGCGGGGGCGGGCCGCGCTACAGGTCGTTGGCGATGATGTGCTCGATGTTGCGCTCGGCGAGCGCGGTGATGGTGACGAACGGGTTGACGCTGGTGTTCCCGGGGATCAGCGCGCCGTCGATCACGTAGAGGCCCGGGTGGCCGTGGAGGCGGCCGTGGTTGTCGGTGGCCTTGTCGAGGACCGCGCCGCCGAGCGGGTGGTAGGTGAGGTGGTCGCCCCAGACCCTGCCGACGCCGAACAGGTCGGAGCGGTAGATGGTGCCCTCCTTCGCGTTGATCCGGTCGAAGATCGTCTTCGCCATGTCGATGGAGGGCTGCTTCCAGGCCCGCTGCCAGTCGAGTTCGACGGCGCCCGTCGCCGCGTTGTACGTGAAGCGGCCGCGGTGCGGGTTGCGGGTGATGGACAGGTAGAACGAGGCGTACGTCTCGATGCCGGTCGGCAGGGGTGCCACCTCGGCGAAGGCGCCGCCGGCGTCCCAGTTGTCGATGCCGCCGCAGGGGATGGCGGCCTGCACCCGGCCCGTGGGGTCCCACAGGTGGTTGGCGCGGCCGCACATGACGTTGCCGTTCTCGCCCCAGTGCCGGCCGATCTCGCCGTTCAGGCCGGGCAGGGCGCCCGTGGCCCGGAGCCTGACGAGGAGCTTGCTGGTGCCGACGCTGCCCGCGGCGAAGAAGACGCGGTCCGCGGTCACCGTCTTGGCGGCGGTGGTCGCGCCGCCGGTGTCGAGCTGGTCGACGGCGACGGTGTAGCCGCCGCCCGGCGCCGGCGCGACGGAGGTGACCCGGTGGAGGGCCGAGACGGTGACCCGGCCGGTGGCCGCGGCCCGGGCGAGGTAGGTCTGCTGGAGGGACTTCTTGCCGTGGTTGTTGCCGTAGAGGATCTCCCCGGCGACCGCCGACTTCGGGACGGTCCCGGCCGCCTCCTGCTCCATGTAGTCCCAGTCGTACACGTCGGGCACGAACACGAAGGGGAACCCGGCGCGCTGGGCGTGCCTGCGGCCGACACGCGCGTACTGGTAGCAGGCCGCGGAGTCGAACCAGTCCGGGTCGACGAGGCCGACGCCCAGCTCGGCGTTGGCCCGCGGGTAGTAGGTCGCGTACATCTCCCCGGCGTCGACCGTGGGCAGGATGGCGGCGAAGTGGGAGCGCCTGGGGGTGACGGCCATGCCGCCGTTGACGAGGGAGCCGCCGCCGACCCCGCGGCCCTGGTAGACGGTGATCCCGCCCAGCTCCTCGGCGTCGAGGATCCCGGTGTAGCGGGGGATGTCCTTGTCGAGGGGGAAGCCGAGGAAGCTGCTGAGGGGCTGCCTGGTGCGCGTGCGCAGCCAGTACGAGCGGCGGTCGGGGCTGGTGGTGTGGCAGAAGATCTTGCCGTCCGGTCCGGGCGTGTCCCACGCCATGCCCATCTCCACCATGTGGACGGGGACCCCGGCCCGGGCGAGCCGCAGCGCGGCCACGGAGCCGCCGTAGCCGGTGCCGATCACGAGAACCGGTACGTGCGCCCCGGACACGAGGGGGCCGGCCGCGGTCGCGGGGTGTGCAGCGGCCCGGGCGGGGGCGGTGGCGGTGGCGGACAGCGCCACGGCACCGAGAAGAGAACCTGTTCCAGCGATGAATCCGCGCCGGGAGATCCCCGGCGATCCGTTTCCGTGCGGGGGGTGGTGGCTCATGTGACGTTCCTCACTCTCTGGCGGTGCAACGAGTTCTACTGCCAGCTGCGAGTGAAGTCACGACACGCGTCCCGGTAACTTCCGGGCCGCCGGGGAGGCGCGCGGGTCAGGCGGCGGGAGGGGGCGCTGAGCCCGTGCCCCCGGCCGGCGGCTCCAGAGGGGGAGCGGCCAGCGAGCAGTGGGTGCGGCACTGCGGGTGGCACGGGGCGGCGGGCCGCGGGCGGCGCACGGTCGTCCAGGCCAGGGCGGAGCCCGCCACCAGGACCGCCGCGCACCACACCATGGAGCGCCCGAACGCCTCGTCGAAGAGGTCCGCCGAGCGGTACGCCTCCGGGCCCATTCCGGCCAGCAGGGGGAGCGCGGCCACCGCCAGCAGCCCGGCCGCGCGGGCGACCGCGTTGTTGATGCCGCTGGCCAGGCCCGCCCGGCCCGGGTCCACCGAGGCCAGTACGGCCTCCGTCAGCGGAGCGACCAGCGTCACCATGCCGAGGCCCAGGACGACCATGGCGGGAAGCACGTCCGTCGCGTACGGGGCGCCCGGCCCGGCCCGCAGCATCAGCAGCATCCCCCCGGCGCACAGCAGCGGGCCGACGGTGAGCGGGATCCGGGGCCCGATCCGCTCCCCGAGGGCGCCCGACCGCGCCGACAGCAGCAGCATCAGCACGGTCGGCGGGAGCAGCGCCGCCCCGGAGGCGAGGGCGGAGTACCCGCAGACGACCTGGAGCTGGAGCACCACCAGGAAGAAGAAGCCGCCGAACGCGGCGTACACGCACAGGGTGACCAGGTTGACCGCGGTGAACAGCCGGGACGCGAAGATGTCCGGCGGCACCATGGGGCGGGCCCGCCTCCGCTCGACGTACACGAACGCGGCCCCGAGCAGCACCGCGCCGACGGCCGAGGCGGTCACCAGCGCGGCCCCGGACCGGGCCTCGATCAGCGCGTACGTCAGCAGGGCGAGGGCGGTTGCGCCGAGGAAGGCGCCGAGCACGTCGAACCGGCCGTGCGCCGCCGGGTCGCGGGATTCGGGCACGTGCCGCAGGGCGGCCGGTACGCACACCGCGGCCAGCGGCACGTTCAGCAGGAACACCCAGCGCCAGCCGGGCCCGTCCACCAGCCAGCCGCCCAGGAACGGCCCGACGGCCGCGCCCACCCCGCCGAACCCGGACCACAGGCCCACGGCGCGGGCGCGGTCGGCGGGGGCGATGGAACCCTGGATCAGGGCCAGCGAACCGGGTGTCAGCAGCGCCCCGCCCACCCCCTGGAGGGCCCGGGCGGCGACCAGCACGCCCGCGTTCGGGGCGAGCCCGCACAGCAGGGACCCGGCCGCGAACCACGCGACGCCGAGCACGAAGATCCGGCGCCGCCCGAACCGGTCGCCGAGGGCGCCGCCGACGAGGATCAGGCCGGCCAGTGTGAGCAGGTACGCGTTGACGGTCCACTGCAGGACGGCCAGGTCGGCGCCGAGGTCCTCCCCGATCCGCGGCAGGGCCACGTTGACGACGGTCGAGTCGAGCAGGGCCATCGTCGAGCCCAGCACCGTGACCAGCACGATCCACCGCCCCCGCGCGGTCGCCAGGGGGACGCCGCCCGCGGCCCCGCCGGCGGCGGACGGCGCGGCGGGCTTACCCGCCGAAGCGGGCCCGGAGGGTGCGGAACCGGTCACGTCCCCAGGCTCGCGCGCCGGGCGGGCAAGGGCCACCCGGCGGGCGCACATACGGCTCGTTAGGCGCTCTTGTAATGGCCATGACTCTCCTTCACCATGACCGCGCACGTCACGCACGCCTTATCCGCACAACCTGCACACGGCGTACGAGGAGACCACACGTGGCCCAACGCAACACACGACGATCCTTACGCGCGGCACTGGCCGCCCTCACCGCAGCACTGCTCCTGCCCCTGGGCGCCGGAGCCGCCGCAGCCGCACCGGAACCCGCGCCGTCCCCGGGCGCGGCCGAGCGCAAGATCGAGCCCAAGCTCCGCGCCCAGCTCGGCGACTCCGCCAAAGCGGTCTTCTGGGTCTACCTGGACAGTGCGGCCGACCTGACGGCGGCCGCGCGCCAGACCACCCGGACCGCCAAAGCGGAAACGGTTCTGCGCACCAAGCGCGACCACGCCGCCCGCACCCAGGCCGAGGTCCGCAAGGCCCTGGACAACGCCAAGGCGGAGTACACCTCCTTCTGGATCGTCAACGCGGTCCGCGTCGTCGGCACCGAGAAGCTCGCAGGCACGCTCGCCCGGCGCCCCGAGGTGTCCCGGATCGACGCCGACGACCGGATCACCCTGCCCAGCCCCGCCGAGGGCAAGCGGGAGAAGGCCGCGGCCGACGCCGTCGAGTGGAACATCGACCGCGTCAAGGCCCCGCAGGTGTGGGAGCAGCTCGGCGTGCGCGGCGAGGGCATCGTAGTCGCCAACATCGACAGCGGCGTCGACCACACCCACCCGGCCGTCGCCGGCCAGTACCGCGGCAGGAGCGCGGACGGCAGCCTCGACCACCAGTACAACTGGTTCGACCCCGCCGGCGTCTGCCCCACGGCCGCGCCCTGCGACAACAACGACCACGGCACCCACACCATGGGCACGATGGTCGGCGACGACGGCGGCGCCAACAAGATCGGCGTCGCCCCGGGCGCCAGGTGGATCGCCGCCAAGGGCTGCGAGACCAACTCCTGCTCCGAGGCCTCGCTGCTCGCGGCCGGACAGTGGATCGTCGCCCCGACCGACCTGAACGGCCAGAACCCGCGGCCCGATCTCGCCCCGCACGTCGTCAACAACTCCTGGGGCAGCGCGGCCCACGACGACTGGTACCGGCAGGTCGTCGACACCTGGCGGGCCGCCGGCATCTTCCCGGCCTTCTCCAACGGCAACGCCGGACCCGGCTGCTCCACCAGCGGCTCCCCCGGCGACTACGCCGCCTCCTACAGCTCCGGCGCCTTCGACGTCAACGGCACCATCGCCTCCTTCTCCTCCCGCGGCGCGGGCCCCGGCGGCATCGTCAAGCCCAACATCGCCGCCCCTGGCGTGAACGTCCGCTCCTCCGTGCCCGGCGGCGCCTACGAGGCCTTCTCCGGCACCTCGATGGCCTCGCCGCACACCGCGGCCACCGTCGCCCTGCTCTGGTCCGCCGCCCCCGCCCTCGAAGGCGACATCGCCCAGACGGAGCAGCTCCTCGGCACCACCGCCCAGGACACCGACAACGGCCAGTGCGGCGGGACCGCCGCCAACAACAACGTCTTCGGCGAGGGCAAGCTCGACGCGCTCGCCGCCGTCTCCAACGCCCCCCGGGGCCCGACCGGCGCCCTCGGCGGAACCGTGACATCCGGCGGAGCCCCCGTCGCCGGCGCCAAGGTCACCGCCGCCGGACCGATCAGCCGTACGACGACCACCGCCGCCGACGGCACCTACGCCTTCCGCTCCCTCTCCGTCGGCACGTACACCCTGACCGCGGCCAAGTTCGGCTACGGCCAGGAGACGGCGACCGCGACCGTCACCGAGAACACCACCGCCACCGGCGACCTCACCCTCACCCAGGCCCCCTCCGGCAGGCTCACCGGCACCGTCACCGCGCCGTCCGGGCCCGCCGCAGGCGCCACCGTCACCATCGCGGACACGCCCGTCACCGCGACCGCCGACGACCGGGGCCGCTTCGAGGTCACCCTGCCGCACGGCACCTACGACCTGCGGGCGACCCACTCCTCCCGCTGTGTGAGCCCCGGCACCGCCCGCGCCACCGTCGCCGGCGACACCGCGGTCGAGGTCGCCCTGCCCGAGCGCACCGACGCCTACGGCTACGCCTGCGCCGCCTCCACCGGCACAGACCACCCCGCCGGGGACCGGCAGCTCGCCCTGACCGGCGACAACACCACCGAGCGCGTCGACCTGCCCTTCCCGCTGCCGCTGTACGGCAAGACGTACGGCCAGGCCTGGATCGGCACCAACGGCACCGTCAGCTTCGGCGGCGCCCACACCGGCGACATCAACGGCGACCTGCCGAGCACCGCCACCCCCAACGCCGCCCTCTACCCGTTCTGGGACGACCTCGTCGTCGGCGCGGCCGGCAGCGGATCCGGCGTCTTCACCGCCGTCAGGGGCACCGCCCCGCACCGGCAGTTCACCATCGAGTGGCGCAACGTCTCCCACTGGTCGGCGCAGGCGGACAGGTTCTCCTTCTCCGCGACCGTCGGCGAGGACGGAACCGTCACCTACTCCTACCGCGGCACCGGCGGCACCGGCATCAAGGGCGGCTCCACGGCCACGGTCGGGGTGGAGAACGCCACGGGCACCGACGCCTTCGCCTACTCCTTCAACACGCCCGTCATCGGCGACGGCCTGACCATCTCCTTCCGCACCACCAAGAGCGGCGTCGTCACCGGCCGCGTCCTCGACGCCAACGACGGCAACGGCGTCGCCGGCGCCACCGTCACCGTCGGCACCGGCGACGCCGCCGTCTCGGCGACGACCGCCCCGGACGGCGGCTACGTCGTCCAGAGCCCGTCCGGCACCCGGGCCGTCTCCATCACCGCGCCCGCCTACGAGGCGGCCGCCGCCACGGTCGACGTCAAGGCCGCCGGCGTCACCCCGGTCACGCAGTCGCTGCGCACCGGCCGCGTCACCGCCGCCAGGCCCGCGGTGGAGGTCGTCCTCCCGGCCGACCAGAAGCGGACCCGCACCCTCGACCTCACCAACCCGGGCCTCGGGACGGACTTCACGGTGGCCGAGGACGCGCCCTGGCTGACGGCCACCCCGTCGGCCGGCACCCTGCCCACGGGCGGCCGGGCCACGGTCTCCCTGGCCGTGGACAGCGCCGGCCTGGCCGCCGGCACCGTCCTCACCGCCGACCTGAAGATCACCTCGGTGAGCGGGCGCAGCCCCGTCCTGACGGTCCCCGTCAAGGTCGTCGTCCCGCGCTACCAGACCGCCCTGGACACGGGCTCCGGCTACGCCTCCACCGACGCCCTCGGCGACAGCTGGTCCCCGGACCGCAAGTACACCGCCGGCTCGTACGGCTACCAGGGCAGCTCGGCGGTGCGCAGCACCGGCCGCACCATCGCCGGCACGGACGACCAGCGGATGTTCCGCAACGCCCGCGAGGGAATGTACGAGTACCGCTTCGACAACGTGCCCAACGGCACGTACACGGTGGAGCTCGGCTTCGCAGAGCTGTCCTCCGCCAAGCCGGACCGGCGCGTCTTCGACGTCCTCGTCGAGGGCAGGGAGGTGCTGCCCTCCCTGGACATCGCGCTGGAGGCGGGCAACTACACCGCCCTGACGCGGAGCTACACGGTGACCGTCACGGACGGCGTGCTGAACGTCCGCTTCGTGACCCACTCCGGCTTCGGCAAGCCGCTGGTGAACACGCTGAGGGTGACGGACCGCCCCGACCAGGCACCGCAGGCCGGCCGGGCCCGGTGACGGTCGGCACACCCGCCGCACCGGAAGCACCCGCCTGACCGGAACCCCGTGTCCGGTGAGGTGACACACCCCGGGGCGGGGCGCCGCACGGCGCCCCGCCCTCCGCATCCCGCAGGGGCATTCGGGTGGCCGCCGGGCACCGCGCAGCGGCGCGGCCGGGCGGCCGGTCAGCCGGTCGTTAGCGTGGGGCACCATGACGCTCCAGAGCGACGCCGCCGAGCGGCCCGGGGACCCGCCGGGGCGGCCGGCACCGGCCCCCGCGGAACCGGATGCCCCGCCCCCGCACGAGGCGGACGTCCTGGCCGCACGGGTGCGGCAGGCACTGCACCGGGCCGGCGCCGTGCGGGCCGCCTGGGCGGCCGGCGGCCCGCACGGCGCCCTCGCCGGCTCCGCCCCGCCCCGCCGGCCCGCGGACGCCGCCGCCCCGCCGGCCGCGCCGCCCGAGGAGGCCCCGTACGACGCAGGCGGCCTGGCCGGCGTCCTCGCCCTCTGGCCCGTCCTCGGCAGCCTCGTCGCCGGCGAGGCGCTGGGGCTGCACACCCCGCTCCGCGCCTACGGGGACCGCGCCGCGGCCGGACTCCCCCCGGGCACCACCGCCCACCAGCTCCTCACCCGCCGGAACCCCGCCCACGACGGCGCTGCCGACGCCGCCCTCACCCGCCTCGCCGAACACCTCGGCGGCGCCCCGCTCGGAGAGCTCGCCGCCACCCTGGTTTGGCAGCCCCTCGGCATGACCCGCACGAGCCTCGCCGACGGCTCCCTGCCCACCACCCCCGCCGACCTCGCCCGCTTCCTCACCCACCTCGTCTCCTCCTCCGACACCCCCGTCGCCCGCTCCTGGACCGACGGCTCCCTGCGCATCCGCACAGGCGAACTCACCCCCGCCCGCGGCCTGCTGTGGCACCCGGCACCGCACGGCACCTGGTCGTACGGGGACGCCTCCGCGGTCTGGGTCTGCCCGCGCCGCCGGCGCTGGGCCGTGCTGCTGCCCGCCGACGGGGACGGCCGGCCGCGCGCCGCGTTCCGCGCGGCGGTGTTCGCGCCGCCGCCCGCCCCCTGACCCGCACCGCCCCCCGCCACGGCGGCGTGTCGCCCGGACGGCTGCCGCCCGCACCGGTACCGGGAACGGCCCCGCTTCCGCCCCGCACCGCCCTGCACCGCGACCGGGGCCGCCGTACGGGCGTGCGCTCGGAGCGCGCCCCCTCCAAGATCGACGTACGGTGAGCCCCATGTCACCCACCGCTGGTTCCCCACCGCGCGGAGGCACCCCCTGCGCACCGTTCCCGAACCCGCCCCGCGCGGGCCACAGGGCCCGCAGGGGACAGGGCCGCCGCCGCGGCGGCCGGCGGGCCGACCCGGGGGAGGCGGTGCGGCCGTGACCGGTCCCGGAACGACCCGAGGGGCCGTCGCCCGCGGGCAGCGCGGGCCGTCGCCGCGGGCCGGGCGGGCCGAGTCCGTCCGGTTCGCCGCCACCCGCGCGCTCCCCTTCTTCGTCCGCAGCGTTCCCGGCACCCGCCCCGCCTTCCCGGCGGAGGTGCTGCGGGAGCTGCGCGACCGCCACGGCGGCGCGCCCGTCCTGGTCCACGACATCTCCGGGCCCGTCCTCGTCCTGCTGGACCGCCGCGAGATGCAGCAGTTCTACGACCTCCCCGGCGCCGGGGCGCCCGGCGGGGCGGCCCCCGCGCTGCCGCCCGCGGAGGGGCTGCGGACCGTACTGGCCGAAGAAGCACGCCCGCTGGCCTCCGCCACCACCCTCGAACTCGTCCGCCTCCGGCAGGCCGTCGCCAGGGCCGCCCGGAGGCTCGCCCCCGCCGCCGGGCCCTCGGGCGGGGCCGCCCCGCCCGAGGGCCCGGCCGGAGCCGCCGCCCGGCTCGGCCGGCTGCTGCACCGCCGAGGGCAGCACGAGCCCGACCCCGCCGGCGACCGCCCGGACCGCCACCCGCATCCCGGCCCCGGATGCCCCGCGCACCCCTGGGCGCCCGTCCTCGACAGCGTCCCCGCGACCGTGCTGCGCACCCTGCTCCTGCTCGGCGCCCACCCCGCCGAGCAGGCGGCCGCCGCCGAGGCCGCCGCCCGCACGGACCCGCCAGCACTGGCCCGGCTCCAGGCCTGCGTACGGGAGGCGCTTCGCCTCTACCCGGCCGTGCCCGACCTCGTCCGCACCACCCGCACCGAGACCGTGTGGCGGGGCGTGCACCACCCGGCCGGGACCCGCGTCCTGCTCCCCGCCCACTTCCACCAGCGCGACCCGGTACAGGTCCCCGCCGCCCACGTCTTCGTCCCCGGAAGGTGGAAGACGCCCGGGGCGGAGGAGGACCTCCGGATGGCCCCCTTCGGCCACGGACCCGGCCGCTGCCCCGGCGACCGCCTGGGCCTGCTGATCACCACCGCACTGTGCGCCGAGGTACTGCGCCGCAGCCGCATCACCGGCATCCGGCCGGTGCTCGACCCGCACGGGCCGCTGCCCGCAGTCCTCGACCCGCGCGGCATCCGGCTCACCCTCATCGGTCGCTGACACACCGCCGGCGACGCCCTTCCCGCCACCGACTTCCCCGCGAGGATCCCATGTCCGACGCCGTGAACTCCTCCGCGTCCACCGCACCGGACGCCGAGCTGCTGGGCGCCGTGTGCCGCGAACTCGCCGAGGCCGCCGACGCCGTCGCCGAGGCCGCCCGCTTCGCCACCGAACTCGCCCTGCGGCCACGCCTCCCCGCCCACCGGCCCGGCCGGCCCCGCACCGACGGCGCCGGCCCCCGCAGGCCCGGCGGGCACCGCCGGAGCAGGCGCGCCCGCCGCGCCCTGCTGCGCACCCTCACCGACCCCGCCGGCCTGGGCTGGGCCCCGCGCGGCCGCGGCGTCGCCCGGGCCGGCTGGCTCGCGGGCGTCCTCACCGGCCGGGAGAGCCTCGCCGTGAGCCTCGCGGTCTGCGGGCTGAAAGCCCGCATCCGGGCCGCCGGACTGGACCGCGCCGGGCTGCTCGCCGACCCGGACGGGGCGGCCATCCTGCGCGCCGTGGACGAGGACCGGCAGGCGGCTGCCGTGCGCGGATTCCGCCGCGTCATGCGGGAGCAGGGCGCGGAACGGGCATTCGCCCTGCTGACGCCCTCGTTCGCCGACCTGTTCGCCTGGCACGCGCTGACGGACGCGAACCCGTTCAACGACCACGCCGGCTGGCAGGTCGCGACCGGGCGTGCGGTGACCGCCGAACCGCTCCAGGGGCTCGGGGCGGCCGTACGCGCCTTCTTCGACCGGGACGGCGGGCGCGGGCACGGCCGCCGGCGGGGGAGGGCGCGGCGCCGCCGCACACCGGCCGGGGCCGCCGCCGCGGCACCGAGGCCGGACCACCGCGGGTGCGTGCACACCCTCGGCCTCATCGGCACGGGCGGCCTTCTCCTCGTCCAGCCCTGGCGGGCCCGGTGACGGCCGCGGCCCGGCTCCGGGCGGCCGCACCGGACCCCGCCGACGGCCTGCGCGCCCACTGCGAGGCGCTGCGCTTGCACGCGGACCGGCTGCGGGCCGCCGCCGGGGAGCTCGAACAGCAGGGGCCTCCCGCGGCGCCGTTCCGCGCCGAGGTCGCGGCCCTCGCCGAGCGCTGCTCGACCGCGGCGGACGGGCTGGCACTGGCCGCGGCCCGGCTCCGGGAGCGCTGACGGCGCGGCCGGTGCGGCAGGGCCGGGGCCCCGCCGGGCGTCAGGACCGGCGCGGGCCCTCCTCCATCCCCGCGAGCACCGCCAGAGCACGGGTCGCGGTCTCCTCCGGGGTGCCGGAGACGTCGACGACGACACCGGGCTCGTCCGGACCGAGCGGCTCCAGCGCCGCGAACTGCGAATCCAGCAGGGCGGCGGGCATGAAGTGCCCGCTGCGCGCCGCCATCCGGCCCCCGATCAGCCGGCGGTCGCCGGCGAGGTGCACGAAGACGGCACCGGGCTCGGCCGCGCGCAGCCGGTCGCGGTAGGCGCGCCTGAGCGCCGAGCAGGACACCACGGCGCCGGTGCCGGGGGGCCGCTCGCGCAGCCGGGCGGCGATGGCGTCGAGCCAGGGACGGCGGTCGCCGTCGTCCAGGGGGATCCCGGCGGACATCTTCGCGACGTTCGCCGGCGGGTGGTGGTCGTCGCCCTCCTCGAACGGGACGCCGAGCGCCTCCGCGAGGAGCCGCCCCACGGTCGACTTCCCGGTCCCGGCCACGCCCATCACGACCACCACGCGCCCGCCGCCCGCCGGGCTCCTCGCGCCGTCCGCCGCCACCGGTCCACCCCCGCCGTCCTCGCCGCCCGGCCGCCCCCGCCGCCCTCGCGGCGCGGTCAAGCCCGTTTCCCCGTACGTTACGGCGCCCCGGACGCGACCTGCGGCGCCGCGGGTCAGGCGGTCACTGCCGGGCGGCGGCGGTGCGCGGGGTGGTCTGCTGGACGGACCAGCGGTTGCCGTCCGGGTCGGTGAAGTAGACGAACGAGCCCCAGGGCAGGTCCTCGATCCCGGTCGTCTCCACTCCCCGTCCCCTGAGGTCGGCGTGGGCCTCCTCGATGTCCTTGACGACCACTTGCAGGTTGTCGAGCGACCCCGGGGCCATTCGGGTGAGGCCCCGCCCCACCGCGATCGAGCAGGCAGAGCCGGGCGGGGTCAGCTGCACGAACCGGATGTCGTCGCTGACCGTGACGTCGTGGTCGGCGTGGAAGCCGACCTGCTCGTAGAAGGCCTTCGCCCGGTCGACGTCGGTGACGGGTACGGCGACCAGTTCCAGCTTGATGTCCATCGCTCGCTCCATGCGTGGGGATCGGGGTCCTTGCGGCATCATGCGCCCCCGGCCGGTGCGCCGCCGCTCGGCGGCCCGCCGGCCGGGCGTCTCGCAGCAGTGCCGGCGGTCAGACCGCGGCCGGGGCGTCCTCGCCCGCCGCGAACTGGGTCCGGTACAGCTCCGCGTAGCGGCCGCCTTCGGCGAGCAGTTCGGTGTGCGTGCCGCGCTCCGTGATCCGGCCGTCCTCGACGACCAGGATCAGGTCCGCCGCCTGCACCGTCGAGAGCCGGTGCGCGATGACGACGGCGGTCCGCCCGGACAGCGCCTCGGCGAGGGCGTCCTGCACGGCGGCCTCCGAGGTGGAGTCCAGGTGCGCGGTGGCCTCGTCGAGGATGACCACCCGCTGCCGGGCCAGCAGGAGGCGGGCGATCGTCAGCCGCTGCCGCTCACCGCCCGACAGCCGGTACCCGCGCTCCCCGACGATCGTGTCCAGGCCGTCCGGGAGCGCCGCGACCAGGTCGTCGAGCCGGGAGCGGCGCAGGGCCTCCCACACCTCCTCCTCGGTCGCGTCCGGCCGGGCCAGCAGCAGGTTCGACCGGACGGACTCGTGGAAGAGGTGGCCGTCCTGCGTCACCATGCCGACCGTGTCGCGGATCGACTCGGCCGTCAGGTCCCGGACGTCGGTGCCGCCGATGCGGACGGACCCCTCGTCGGCGTCGTACAGCCGCGGCAGGAGCTGGGCGATGGTCGACTTGCCGGCCCCGGAGGAGCCGACGAGCGCGACCATGCGGCCGGGTTCGGCGCGGAACGACACCTCGTGCAGCACCCGGGTGCCGCCGCGGCTGTCGAGTGCCGCCACCTCCTCCAGGGAGGCCAGGGAGACCTTGTCGGCGGACGGGTAGCCGAAGGAGACCCGGTCGAACTCGACGGAGACCGGCCCGTCCGGGACCGCCACGGCGCCGGGCTTCTGCGCGATGAGCGGTTCGAGGTCGAGGATCTCGAAGACCCGCTCGAAGCTGACGAGAGCGCTCATCACCTCGACGCGCGCCCCGGCCAGCGCGGTCAGCGGGGCGTACAGCCGGGTCAGGAGCAGCGCGAGGGCGACGACGCTGCCGGCGTCGAGACTGCCGCGCAGGGCGTGGTAGCCGCCGAGCCCGTACACGAGGGCGAGGGCCAGCGCCGAGACCAGCGTGAGCGCGGTGACGAACACCGACTGGGCCGTCGCGGTGCGGATGCCGATGTCGCGGACGCGGCGGGCGCGGGCCGCGAACTCCGCGGACTCGTCGGCGGGCCGCCCGAACAGCTTGACGAGGGTGGCTCCGGGAGCGGAGAAACGCTCCGTCATCTGCGTGTTCATCGCGGCGTTGAGCGCGGCCGCCTCGCGCTGCATGGCCGCCATCCGCGTCCCCATCCGGCGCGCGGGTACCACGAACACCGGCAGCAGGAGCAGCGCCAGCAGGGTGATCCGCCAGGAGATGCCCAGCATGACGGCCAGGGCCAGCAGCAGGGTGACCACGTTGCCGACCACCCCTGAGAGGGTGTTGCTGAACGCCCGCTGCGCGCCGATCACGTCGCTGCCGAGGCGGCTGACGAGCGCGCCCGTCCGGGTCCGGGTGAAGAAGGCGACCGGCATCCGCTGCACGTGGTCGAAGACGGCGGTGCGCAGGTCGAGGATCAGGCCTTCGCCGAGCGAGGCCGAGAGCCTCCGGGCGAGCAGCCCGAGCCCGGCCTCCGCGACGGCGACGACGGCGATGAGCAGGGCGAGCCGCACCACGGTGGAAGCCTCCCGGCCGTCGACGACGGCGCTGACGACCCTGCTGGCGAGGACCGGGGACGCCACCGCCAGCAGGGCGGTCACGCTGCTGAGGGCGAGGAACAGGGCGAGCCTGCGGCGGTGCGGGCGGGCGAAGGCGGCGATGCGGCGCAGGCTCGCCCGGGAGATCCGGCGGCGCTCCTGCCGGGAGTTGACCATGCCGTGCATCGAGGTCCAGGCGGTGACTTCCATGTCCATGGTGCGAAACGCTAGGACCTCGATCCCGCTTGAGGTCAACGCCGTACGCCAACCCGCCCTGGCCCGGGCCCCGTCGGGGCTCCCAGGCCGGGGGTGTACGGAGGCGGATCCCGCCCGCTCCCCACCGTTGCCGACCTGCCCATGGTCCGCGGCGGGCGCGTGCGATAGATTCGGCCACTGCTCCGGCACCCGACACCGGTACCGACGATCCCCGACCCCCGCGAAGACAGGCTTCCCAATGAGCGACATCATCGACGGACTCGGCCGCACCAGCGCCTACGGCGCGCTCGGCATGGTCCTCCTGATCCTCGGCATCGTCCTGGTTGACGTGCTGACGCCCGGGAAGCTCCCGAAGCTGATCTGGGAGGAGCGCAACCGCAACGCGGCGATCACGCTCAGCTCTGCGCTCCTCGGCATCGGCGGCATCGTCTTCACCTCGATCTGGACGACGTACGACGACTTCGGCAAGGGCCTGATGTCCACGGCCGCGTTCGGCCTGCTCGGCCTGGTCCTGATGGCGATCGCCTTCGTCGTCCTGGACTGGGTCACCCCCGGAAAGCTCGGCGCCATAGTGGTCGACCCGCAGCCGCACCCGGCGGTGTGGGTGACGGCCTGCTGCAACCTGTCGGTCGCGGCGATCGTCGCCGCCTCCATCGCCTGACGGCCCGACGGACCGCACCGGCAGAGCGCCGCCCCCCGGCAGGGGAGCGGCGCTCTCGCACGTACGGCCCCGGCCGCCGGGCACGGGGCCCGTCAGGCCAGCCCCAGCGCGAACACACCGAAGCCCGCCGCCAGCAGCCCGGCGGCCGCCCGCCACGCCGCCGGCACCCGCGTCCAGGGCTCCTCGAACCGCCGCGCGTACCGGGCGATCCCCACCGGGGCGGGCCGGTGCTCGCAGCACCGCCGTGAACCACCCCGGCCCGCGCGGCGGCGGCCCGGAGCCCGGCCCGGAGCCCCCCGCGGCGGCGGGCCGGAGGAGGCGGTGGCGGGAGGGGCGAGGGCTGTTGCGTGGCTCGTCGTCGCGATCACTCATGATCCGACCAGCCTATGTGCCGCCGCCCGCGCCCCGCGTCCGTCACACCAGCCCCTGCGGACACGCCAGTTGACCGACAACACCACCCGTCCCGGCCCGCGGCTCGGCAGACTGAACCCCATGAAGGAATCGAACAAGGTGACGGCCTCTGTCACGCTCGGACTGCTCGCCGCGTGGGCCCTCCACGACATCGAAGAGGTCGCGGCGATGGGCCGCTGGTCCCGGGAGCACGTGCCGGTACTGCGCGAGCGCCGACCGGGCCTGCTGCCCGACCGCGTCTGGGACCGCCTCGGCTCCGTGGACGGCCGCGAGTTCGCCGCGGCGGTCGGCATGATGGCCCTCGTCGTCGGCGCGGCAGCGGTCGACGGCCACCGCACGGGCGGCCGGTCCGGCTTCTACCAGGCCTCGCTGACCGGCTTCGGCCTGCACGGCCTCGTCCACATGGGTCAGGCCGCAGCCGTCCGCGGCTACACGCCGGGTGTGGTGACCTCGCCGCTGGTCGTGGTCCCGTTCAGCCTGTGGGCCCGCGGCCGGCTGCGCCGCGCCGGCGTACTCCGGCCCACCCGGCCCCGGGACGCGCTGCAGGGCCTCGCACTCGCGGGGGCCGCCGCCGCGGGCGCGAACATCGCGGGCCGGATGCTGCTGCGCAGACTCCGCTGCACCCGCTGAGCACGGAGCACCGGTCCTCTCCCGGGATGGCCGCGGAGGCCGACGCGGGGGCACCAGAGCCCGGGCCGCGGCATTGCGCCCTGCCGCCGGGCGATCCGCGGGCCGTTGGTCGTTCCCCGGGGCGGGGGACGCTCGTTGAGGCGGCATGGAGCAGTTGCCGATCACCGCGGCGCCGGGTGTCGGGGAGCGGGCCGATACCGCGGCCGATGCCGCGTGCCACCTCTACGACGCCGTCGCACCCTGGAGCGGCTCCGGGGCCGGCGGGTGGAGCCGCACGGCGGCCGAGGACGCCGCCGAGGCCATCGAGACCACCGCGCACGCGCTGGCGCACGCCCACCCGCGCGCCGAGGTCATCCTGGCGCCCGTCCACGCCGCCCTCGCCGACCTGCGCCGGCAGCTCGCCCTGCCGCCTGCCGACCCGCTGACGGCGGGGCAGGCCCCGGCCCTGCCCCGCTCCGTCGGCAACCCGAGGCGGACGAGGTGGGTGCGGGTGGTCACCCCGACGCTGCCCCGGCAACCGCCTGTCGGTACAACGTCCTGACCTCCGCGCCGAAGTACGGGCTGTAGGAGGTGTCGGCGGTGTCCCCGCCGGTCTTCCAGCCGCCGATCACGCCCACCACGTCGCCGGTCTCGGTCCGCTTGTCGAAGCGCGCCAGGAACGGGCCGCCGCTCGTCCCGCCCGGGTAGCCGGTGCAGTCGATCCGCAGGAACGATCCGGGGATGCCCGGATCGGAGCTGGTGAACCGCGTCGTGCGGTTCACGCACAGCCGCGGGCGCGCCGCGGAGGCCGGATAGCCGATCAGCGTCACCGCCGGGTGTACGAAAGGCCCGCCCGTGACCAGCCGGCTGCCGCCGACGACGTCCTCCACCGCGAAGCCGTCCGCGTCCGGCCCGACCTGCGCGAACGCCACATCCAGCGTCGCCGCCAGGTCGGCGCCCCTGCTCCGGTAGCGCGGGTCGATCCATACCTTCGAACGGCCCCGCGCGTCGCGGAGCACCGGGAACATGCCGTACGGCTGCGGGTTCCCGGCCGTGTACCGGGGGACGAAGGCCACCTGGCGGGCGTCCGTGCCGAGCAGGCAGTGGGCGGCGCTCAGCACCAGGTTCCGGCCGGGGGAGGAGACCACGCTCGCCGTGCAGAAGTAGGCGCCGCCGTCCTTCATGACGAACATGCGGCCGACCGACGGGATCCCGTCGAAGTCCTTGCCCGTGCCCGGTTCGGCCGCTGCGGCGGCCGCGTCCGGCCCGGCCGGGTTGACGGGGGCCGCCGACGCCATGCGGTCGGCCGTCCAGAACCGTTCCGCCTCCTCGGCGGACCAGCGGCCGGTCGCGGCGGGCCGGCCGCTGCCGGCCTCGGCCACGGGCGTCGGCCCGCCGGGCAGCAGCAGGGCGGCCACCAGCGCCGCCACCGTCAGCGTTCGTCGCATGCAGGACTCCTCGGTGCTCCTCGTTCGGACGGCCTGGGGCAGGCGGAACAGCCGGCCGGGCCGCGGGTGCGCCGCACCGCCTGCCGCCGGGCGAGGTTCGGCCCGAGCACGCCGCCGCGGGGGGCGACGGGCACGCGGGAGCGGCAGGCGGAGTCCGGGCAGGCGGCGCCGGCGCGCGCCGGGCAGGCGACCGCGGCCGGGGCGATGCCCTCGTGGCGCGGCGGCAAGGGCTGGGCCTCCGGGCCGTCCGGGCCGCCCGGGAGGACCACGCGCCCGCCGAGCCCGCAGGCGGGGGCCGCGCAGCCGAGGCCGCGGGAGAGGCCGGCCGCCGGCGGGCGGCGCGCGCCGGCGGCCGCGAGGACCGCGGCGGGCGCGCTGCCGAGGAGCCGGCGTCGGTGGAGGGCCATTCCACCTTCCTGCCATCGCCCGCGCCGATCCCGGCGCAGGCGGCCCCGGGCCCGCCGAACAGCCGCCCGAACGGCCCACGCCGCGGGGCAACTCCGTACAGGCGCTAAGCGGCGGGGGAGGCCTTGCGGGCCAGGAGGAAGCCCTGCGGGCAGTCCTCGCCGGCCTCGGGCTGCCGGACGAGCCGGGCCGACTCCGCCAGCCCGGCACCGGACAGCAGTTCGGCGACCCGGTCCGGGGGCATCCGGTGGACGGTCAGGTCGACGGCATGCCCGTAGGCGCGGTCCAGGCGCACCCGGCCCTCGCCCGCCCCGAAGGCGAGCAGCAGGTGCCCGCCGGGAGCCAGGACACGGGCGAACTCCCCGAACAGGGAAGGAAGCTCCTCCGGCGGGGTGTGCAGGGTGGAGTGCCAGGCCACGGCCCCGGCGAGGGCGCCGTCCGCCACGTCCAGGGAGCCCATGGCGCCCACCTCGAACCGCAGCCCGGGGTGGCTCCGCCGGGCCACCGCCACCATGGCGGGCGAGAGGTCCACGCCGAACGCCCGTACGCCGAGCCGGTTCAGGTGCGCCGTGATCCGGCCCGGCCCGCAGCCCAGGTCCGCGACCGCCGGGCCCGCCGCGCCCCGCGGCCCTCCGGCCCGAACCGATTCGGCGAACGCCGCGAGCAGGGCCCGGTCGAGCGGTCTGCCGTCCAGGGCCGTCCCGAGCAGCCGGGCGCAGTCGACGGCGACGGCGTCGTAGGACGCCCGTACGGAGCTCAGGTACGCGGTCTCGCTCATGCTCCCGGAGACTAGCCCGCCCGGACTGCCCGCTCACCCCCCATAAGGGGGTTGTCCAGGGCCGTCCACTGGTCGCCCGGGACCTCCGGGCTCAGCCGCATCAGGGTCAGGGCCTTCGCCGGCAGCGGGTCCGCCAGCAGCGCCGCCGTGTCGTCCGTGGCGGGCAGCTCCGGTGCCGCCGCGGCCAGGGCCCGGCCGAGGGCCTCCGCCGAGCCTGCGGTCGCCGCCAGGGCGCCCGCGACGAGGGAGCCGAACAGCTTCCGGCGCAGCACCACCGGGTCGTCGGTGACCAGCCGCCCCGCGACCGGCGGCGCCGCGAGGCCGTGCCGGGCGAGCCGGGCCGGGCTGATCCGTACGTCGGCCAGGTCCCGGTAGACCAGCCGCAGCGGGTCCCCGCCGGGGGAGAGGACGACGAGCAGGTTCTGCCCGTGCGCCTCCAGGGCCACCCCCAGCTCCAGCACGCGCAGGCACACCGGCAGCGCGAGGCGCGCGAAACGGGCCTGCCAGTCCGCCGATCGGGCGAACGGGGCGAGGGCCAGTGCCGCGACCGGCACGACCTGCTCGCCGGCCGCGGCGTCCGCGTACGCCTCCGGGGGCTCGCGCAGCACCGCGGCCAGGTCCGGGCCGTGGGCGGTGGCCGCAGCGAGCGTCCGGGTGAAGTGCAGCCGCCCGTCCAGCCGGGCGGCGAGCCCCTGGGCGAACGCCGACACCGCGGCGGCCGTCTCCACCGAGTACCGGGAGATGTCCCGGACGGAGGAGGTCAGCCGGGTGCTCAGCGCGGTCTTGACGTGCGGTCCGCCGCCGACCGGGCTCAGGGTCCGCAGCGCCATCAGCGGGTGGGCCGCGGCGCCGGGCAGCGGGATACGGTCCGCCTGCTTCAGGACGTGCTCGGCCTGCCACGGGTGCACGGGCAGCAGGATCCGCCCGCCCTGGCGCAACCGGTCCGGCCACTCGCCGGTGACCAGGCATTCCGCGGCCGGCACGGACACCGCGGCGAGCTCGACCACCGGCCGGTGCTCCGGCGCGTACGCCAGCTGCTCGGCCACCGTGAAACCGGGACGGGAGCGGCAGCTGGGGTGGTACGGGTGGCCGTCGACGATCCGCTGCTCCCACTCCCAGGCAGCCGCCGGCGCCTCCTCCGGCCCATCGGGCTGGCCGGCCAGGGACAGCGCCAGCGACGCCGTACTGTCGTCCAGCTCCGCGGCGAACGCCTCGCCGTGCGGCACGCCCAGCGCCCTCACCAGCCGTCCCGCCTGCGAGAACACCGCCCCGCCGAGGCGGAGCCCGGTGACGTGCGGCGCGGTGGCGTACGGGTCCGCCGGCGGGCCCTCCAGGCGCCGTCCGTCGGCGAGCAGCACGGCCGTGCCGCCGGGGCCCCGCTCGCGGCGCGCCACCCACGGCAGCGGCTCCGAGGCCAGCGCCCGCCACAGCCGGGTCAGCACGGCGGCCCGGGCGCCGCCGAGCGCCGCCCCGTACGCGGCGACCAGCGCAGGACGCACCTCGGCCAGTTCGGCGGAGACGGCCTCCTCGGCCGGGGAGTCGGGGAGGTTCATGCTGGGGTGCGACACCCTGTTCCTCTCACGGGACGTTGTGGTGATCACGTCATCATCGCGGATACTGAAGATCACGGCCGGGGACGCGCGCAGCGGACGCCCGGCACACAGGATGGACCCGAATGGAATCCGTGGACCTCAACGCCGCAGCCGACGAACTCTCCGCCGCACCCCTGCTCAACTGCCTGCTCAGGGAGGCGGCCGACCCCGAAGGCGGAGGTGTCCACCGGCTGCGCGCCACCGGGCGGCTGCTGCGGGTCCGCGGCGGCCGCCGGCCCGTGCGGCCCGAGCTGCGCACCCCGGACGGATGGCGGCCGCTCACCCACAGCGAGCTGGTGAAGCTCACCGCCGACGAGCTGTACCGGTACACGGGCGTGCCGAACGACGAACTGCCCGTCGAGATCGCCGACAGCCGCGCCGCCGTGGCCGCGCTGCTGGCCGCCCGCCGGGCCGCCGCGCCGCCGCAGGACGCCTACGTCCGCTCCGAGCAGGCCCTCGTCATGGGCCACCCCCACCACCCGGCCCCCAAGGCCCGCGGCGGGGCGCCCGCGGCGCGCTGGCTGCCGTACGCCCCGGAGGCGCACGGCCGGTTCCCGCTGGTCTTCCTCGGACTGCGCGAGGACCAGGCCGCCGACGAGGGCGGGGCCGCCGCGGCCGGCGCGGTCGACGCGCTGGCCGGCCTCCTGGACGGGCCGCGCCCGCCCGCCGGCTACCGGCTGCTGCCCGCCCACCCGTGGCAGCTGGAGCTGGTCTCGGCGTCGCCGGCGGTACGGGCGGCGTTCGCCGACGGGCGGCTGCTGCGGCTGGGCGAGAGCCGCCTGCCGGCCTGGCCGACCGCCTCGGTCCGCACCCTGTACGTGCCCGGAGGCGGCGGGCACAGCGGTGGGCACGGCGACCTGTTCGTGAAGTTCAGCCTCGACGTGCGGATCACCAACGACGTCCGCCGGCTGTGGCGGCACGACCTGGTGAAGCTGCGCCGCACGGACGAGGCCGCCCGGGCCGGCTTCGAGGCGCTGCGCCGGGCCGGCTCGCCGGCGGCCTGGCTGTCCGACCGCGGCTACCGCACCGCCGCGTTCGCCTTCGAGGAGCTGGCGGTCCTGGTCCGCGACGGGCTGCGGCAGCACCTCGTGCCGGGCGCGGCGCCGGTGCTCGCGGCGGCCCTCGCCGAGGGGTACGAGGGCAGCCCGCTGGCCGCCGCGGCCGACCCGGAGGCCTGGTGGCGGGCGTATCTGCGCCATGTCGTGCCGCCGGCGCTGGAGCTGTTCGCCCGGCACGGCGTGGTGCTGGAGGCGCACGCCCAGAACACCGTGGTCGCGTTCGACGCCCACGGCATGCCCGTCCAAGCGCTGTTCCGCGACGCGGAGGGCGTGAAGCTGCCGGCGGACGGGGACCGCGCGGCCGCCTGGCAGCGGCTGGTCTACTGCCTGGTCGTCAACCACCTGGGCGGGGTGGGGGCGGCGCTCGCCGAGGCGCACCCCCGGGCCGCCGGGGCGGTGTGGCCGGCGGTGCGCGGGGAGTTCCGGCGGCATGCGGCCGAACGGGGCCTGCCCGAGGCGGCGGAGCTGCTGACGGCGCCGTCCCTGCCGGCGAAGACGAACCTGCTGCTGCGGTGGACCCGCGCCGACGGCGCGGACGCCCGCTACATCCCGCTGCCGAACCCCCTGCTGGCGGACGCGGAGGCTTAGGGGGTGTTGCGAGCGTCCCGCACGGCGCCCCCGGGGCGGCGGGATCCGGCCAAGGTGGGCGCGGGGCCCCTCTCCCGCCTCACTCAGAGGTATAGACCAATGCTACGTTGGTGGAGACCGCGCAATCCTTGACCGACCGTCAGAGGAGAAGCCATGTCCTCGTCCCCGCGGGACGGCGGCCCGGCCGCCGTGCCCAAGTACCAGCGGATCGCCGCAGCGCTGCGGCAGGAGCTCCAGGACGCCGTCCACGGCCCCGGAGGCAGACTCCCCTCCGAGCGCACCCTGGCGGCCCGGTACCGCGTCAACCGGCAGACCGTCCGCGCCGCGCTCCAGCAGTTGCGCGACGACGGCCTGATCGTCACCGAGCGCCGCGGCACCCGCTCGGCCGCCCCCGCGCCCGCACCCGGCCCCGCGCCCGCCCCCGCCCTGCCCGCGGGGGCCCCGGCCGCCTCCGGAGCCGCCGCCCCCGGCGCGCCGCCCGGCGCCGTACTCGTGCAGAGCTGGCTCGCCCGGGTCACCGTGCCGCCCTCCCTCGCCGCGCAGCTCGGCATGCAGGGCGGCGAGCGCACCCTGGTCCACCACCGCCGCGAGCGCGGCCCCGCCGGGCAGACCCTCCAGCACGCCGTCACCTACGTCTGCCCCCGCGCCCTCGCCGAGGCACCCGAGCTGGCCGGCTACCGCCGCGCCGCGGCCGTACGGGACGAGGACCCCGGGCCCCTCGACCGCTGGCTCGACCGCGCCGCCCGCGAGGGCCGCGTCGCCGAGACCATCACCATGACCCTCAGCAGCCGCCCCGCGTCCGCAGCCGCCGCCGGCGGCCTGTCCGTGCGCCGCACCCTGCACGACGACGCCGGCCGGCTCCTCGCCGTGACCGACCTCTCCTTCCCCACCTGGGACCGGCTGACCTTCCACCGCGACCGCGCGGTCAGCGGCTTCCAGGTCAGCTGACACACCCGCCCGCCGGCCGCCGCCGCCGGAGGGCGCCGCAGCATGCGGGACGCCCCGGCACCTGCCGGATCCCCGGCTCCCGCGCCCCGTACCCCCGCGAGCCGACGCGCCCCACCCGTCGGCACGCACCCGTCGGCACGCCGCCGGCACACGTACCCGCCGCCCGCCGCACCGGCACGCGGCCTCCGCTCCCGGCTCGCCTCCGCTGTCGGCCTGCATCCGCTCCCGGCCCCGCGACCGAAGCCGTACGCGCGCACATAACCCAGCCGCGCATAACCGGCAAATCTTGACGTACCCCAGGTGGAGCGACAAACATCGGGTCGAAAGTCAAGGTCACGCGCCGCAAGCCGACAAGCCCAAGGAGCGAAACCCGCATGCGAGCCCCTGCCCACACGCCCGCCGCCGAAACCGCCGCAGTGCCCCGCCCCCGCCCCGCCTCCGCGGCGCCCGGGATCGCGGACCTGCCGCGGATCGAGGAGCCCAGGGAGGTGGCACCGGCCGACGCGCGCGAGCTCTCCCGGGTCTTCTTCGGGCGGCTCCACGAACTCGAAGAGGGCACTCCGGAGCGCCGGTACGTCCGCAACACGCTCATCGAGATGAACGCCTCCCTCGTCCAGTACGCCGTACGCCGCTTCCGCGGCCGGGCCGACGCGGACGACATCGAGGACCTCGTCCAGGTCGGCACGATCGGACTCATCAAGGCGATCGACCGCTACGACCCCTCCCGCGAGACCGAGTTCGCCACCCTCGCCATGCCGTACATCACCGGCGAGATCAAACGGCACTTCCGCGACACCACCTGGGCCGTCCGCGTCCCGCGCCGCCTCCAGGAACTGCGCATCGACATCGCCAAGGCGAAGGAGGAGCTGACCGGCGCCCTCGACCGCTCGCCCACCGTCTCCGACATCGCCGCGCACCTCGACCTCACCGCGGAGGAGGTCGTCGAGGGGCTCTTCGCCGCCAACGGCCACACCAGCGGCTCCCTCGACGCCCCGCAGCCGGCCTTCACCGAATCTGGCGGCGACCCCGCCGAAGGCCAGACGCTCGCCGACGTCATCGGCGCCGAGGAGCCCGCCCTGGAACGCGTCGAGGACCTCCAGGCCCTCGCGCCCCTGCTGGAACGGCTCAGCGCCCGCGAGCGCCGCATGCTCCAGCTCCGCTTCGGCGACGAACTCACCCAGGCGCAGATCGGCGCCGCTCTCGGCATCTCCCAGATGCAGGTGTCGCGGCTGCTGACGCGCGTCCTGGCCCACCTGCGGGCCTCCATGCTGGCCGACCCCGCCGAGGACGGCGCCGCCCGCCGCTGACACCTCGGGGTGCCGCCCGCGATGTGGTCGGGATCACGCGCCGCACAGAGCCTCGGTGATCTCCACCACACCTCGCGCCGCCCCCCGCGTGAGGTGGGTCACCAGGGCGTTTGTCCCGGTTCGAGCCGGGCAGCGGAGTGACCGGAGCGCACCCCTCCGTCGGCCGCGGCCCGGCCGGCGGCAGGGGGGCGGGCAGATCCCGCACCGCTCCACGGCCCGCCCCGCACCCACCCCCCGCGCCGGCACGGGCCGTACCCGTACGACCCGCGAGGTGCATGTGTCCACGCTCCAGGCCGAACACGTCTACAAGGTGTTCGGAAGACGACCCGGCGCGGCGGTCCGCGCGCTCCGAGACGGCGCGAGCCGCGAGGAACTGCGCACCGACGGAGCGACGGCCGCCGTGATCGACGCCTCCTTCCGCGTCGAGCCCGGCGAGATCTTCGTCATCATGGGCCTGTCGGGATCGGGCAAGTCCACCCTGCTCCGCATGCTCAACGGACTGCTCGAACCCACCGACGGGCGCATCCTCTTCGACGGCCGCGACCTCACCGCCCTCTCCCGCCGCGAGCTGCGCCACGTCCGCTCCACGAAAATCAGCATGGTCTTCCAGCACTTCGCGCTCTTCCCGCACCGCAGCGTCCTGGAGAACGCCGCCTACGGCCTGGAGGTCCAGGGAGCCGACCGCGCCGACCGCGAGCGCCGCGCCGCCGAAGCCCTGGAACTCTGCGGGCTCTCCGGCTGGCAGGACTCCTGGCCCGACGAGCTGTCCGGCGGCATGCAGCAGCGCGTCGGCCTCGCCCGCGCCCTCGCCACCGACGCCGACCTGCTCCTGATGGACGAGTCCTTCAGCGCCCTCGACCCGCTGATCCGCCGCGACATGCAGGACCAGTTGCTCGAACTGCAGAAGACCCTCGGCAAGACCATCGTCTTCATCACGCACGACCTCAACGAGGCCATGCGCCTCGGCGACGGCATCGCCGTCATGCGCGACGGCCGCATCGTCCAGCAGGGCACCGCCGAGGACATCCTCACCCGCCCCGCCGACGACTACGTCGCCTCGTTCGTCCAGGACGTCGACCGCTCCCGCGTGCTGACCGCCGACGCCGTCATGACCGGCCCCGGTGCCGGCTGCTCCTGCGGCTGCCCGACCGTCACCCCCGACACCCCGCTCGCCGACCTGTGCGCCGTCAGCGCCCGCGTCCCGCACCCCGTCGCCGTGACCGGCACCGACGGCGCCGTCGTCGGCACCGTCGCGCAGGACCGGCTCGTCGCCTTCATCGGCGACGAGCACCGGGCCCCCGTACGCTGTGAGGAGGCGGCCGCCTGATGCCCCGTCTGAACCCCGGCGCCTGGGCCGACTCCGCCGTCGACTTCCTCCAGCAGCACCTGTCCTGGCTGTTCGACGCCGTCAGCGCCGTCGTCACCGGCCTCTACGACGGCATCCACGCCGTGCTGTCCGCCCCGGCCCCGCTGCTGCTCGCCGGCCTCCTCGCGGTCGCCGCCTGGTGGCTGCGCGGACTCCTCGCCGCCGTGCTCGCCTTCGCCGGCCTCGCCCTCGTCGACTCCGTCGGCCTGTGGTCCGACGCCATGGCCACCCTGTCCCTGGTCCTCGTCGCCACCCTGGCCACCCTCGCCATCGCCGTCCCGATCGGCATCCAGGCGGCCCGCTCGCCGCGGCTCGGCGCCGCACTGCGGCCAGTCCTGGACTTCATGCAGACCATGCCCGCGATGGTCTACCTCATTCCCGGCGTCGTCTTCTTCGGTGTCGGCGTGGTCCCCGGCATCATCGCCACCATCGTCTTCGCGCTGCCGCCCGGCGTCCGCATGACCGAGCTGGGCATCCGCCAGGTCGACCCCGAACTCGTCGAAGCCGCCGACGCCTTCGGCACCACCCCGCGGAACACGCTCCTGCGGGTCCAGCTGCCGCTCGCCCTGCCCACCGTCATGGCCGGCGTCAACCAGGTCATCATGCTCGGCCTGTCCATGGTGGTCATCGCCGGCATGGTCGGCGGCGGAGGCCTCGGCGGCGCCGTCTACAAGGCCATCGGCAACGTCGACATCGGCCTCGGCTTCGAGGCCGGCCTGTCCATCGTCATCCTCGCCATGTACCTGGACCGGATGACCGCCGCCCTCGGCCGCCAGGTCTCCCCGACCGGCCGCCGCGCCCTCGCCCGGGCCCGCTCCGCGGCCACCGGCGCCGCCCGCCTGTGGCAGCACCGCCCGCAGCCCGCGTACGCCGTCACCGCCGCGGCCGTCCTCGCCCTCCTCGCCGGCGGACTGCACACCTTCGGCGGAGCCGCGAACGGCCCCGCGGCCGCCGCCGGCCCCGGCAAGGGCCGCACCCTCACCATCGGCTACATCCCGTGGGACGAGGGCATCGCCTCCACCTACCTGTGGAAGGAGCTGCTGGAGCGCCGCGGCTTCCGCGTCGAGGCCCGCCAGCTGGAGCTCGGCGCGCTCTTCACCGGGCTCGCCGGCGGCCGCGTCGACTTCCAGACCGACGCCTGGCTGCCCGTCACCCAGGCCTCGTACTGGGAGAAGTACGGCGACCGGATCGACGACCTCGGCGCCTGGTACGGGCCGACCTCCATCGAACTGACCGTCCCGTCCTATGTGAAGGACGTCCGCTCCCTCGCCGACCTCAAGGGCAAGGGCGACCGCTTCAAGGGCCGCATCATCGGCATCGAGCCCAGCGCCGGCGCGATGGGCATCCTCAAGGACCGGGTCCTGAAGGAGTACGGCCTGGAGGGCGAGTACGAGGTCGTCGACGGCTCGACGCCCGGCATGCTCGCAGAACTCCAGCGCGCCCAGGCCAAGCAGGAGCCCGTCGTCGTCACCCTGTGGTCCCCGCACTGGGCGTACGCCTCGTACGACCTGCACAAGCTGGAGGACCCCCGCAAGGCCTGGGGACAGGGCGACGGCATCCACACCCTCGCCCGGAAGGGCTTCGCCCGGGACGAGCCCGAGGTGGCGGCCTGGCTGCGCTCGTTCACGCTGGACGAGAAGCAGCTGACGGGCCTGGAGGCGAAGATCCAGGCGGGCGGCAAGGGCAAGGAGCAGGAGGCGGTGCGCGCCTGGCTCGCCGAGCACCCGGAGGTCGCCGAGGCGGCGACCGCCTGACGCCGCCGCGCCCGCCGGCCCCGCGGGCGCCCGCGCCCCCGCCCTTCGCCGCCCTGGGGCGGGGGCGGCCGCGCGCCGACCGGCCCGGCGGGGGACCCGCCCGTGCACGGCGGGCCGGTCCGTGGCACAGTGCCAGCACGACCCCCGCCGGGACCAGGAGCCGCCATGCCCGATCCGCACCTCGTGCCGCCGCTCGCGGCGGTCCCGGAGCGCGCCCCGGAGCCCGCCCCGGGCAGCGGGACCGAGCCTGGCCCGCTGCCGCGCTGCCCCGTGTGCGCCCGCCTGCCGGAACGTATCTCCTGGCGGCAGCAGCCCGGCCGGCCGGTGGTGCTCGCGTTCGCCCCGTGCGGCCACCGGCACACCTCGCCCGCCGCGCCCGTCCTGGCCGTCACCCCGCCCCGGCCTCCGGTCCGGCGCCGCCCCTGACACCGCAGGGCGCCCGCGGTGCGGCGGACGGCCTGACGCAGACTGGTGCGGTGATCACCGCGCAGCCCGTCCTCGAGGTCCACCGCGTCGACGGCTTCTCCCTCTGGCCCGCCGCGTTCCCCGACGAGCCGTACGTCCTCCTGCCGCTCGGCGCGGACCTCTCGCCCGCGGAGGTCGGCGCGGTGGTGGCCTGCCTGGCCGACGCCCACGCGGACCCCGCCGCGGGCACGGAAGCCGCCCCGGGTCCGGACCCGGACCCGGACCCGGACCCGGCCGGAGCGTTCCTGCGCGGCCTGCTCGCCGTCGGCGGGGACCTCCATCTCGCCGGAGGGGTCCGGATCACCGACACGGCCACCGGCGCGGTCGTCGACCCGGGCTGCTGCCACGGCCTCCAGGAGTGGGGCACCTGGCGGGAGTTCGCCGCCGGCTCCGCCTCCTGCTCCGGCTGGTTCGGCCACTCCCCGACGCCGGAGGCCCGGCTCGTCGGAGACACCGTCCGCCTCACCGCCGACACCGACTCCGCGGCGAGCCCCGTCATCGAGCTGCCGCTGCCCGAACTGCACCGCCTGCTCGACGGCGTCGCACACCGGCTGCACGGCTTCCTCGCGCGCGTGCAGGACTGGGCGTCCCGCGGGGCCCCCGCCCACGCGGCCCCGCTGTACGCCGTCCTCGCCGCGGCCCTCGTCCCGCCGGCCCCGGAAAACACGTGGTCAGCGAGCGTGCGACGGCAGTAGCGTCGGGATCCCGGCAGGCCGCCCCGGGGCGGCCGCCCCGTACCGAGAGAGCAGTTCCATGACCGAGCAGCAGGCCACGACGACCCTCTGGCGCCCCACCGGCCCCGAGGAGCTGGACCTGGTCCGCGCGCTCGACTGGCGCGCCTGGCCGCCCCGGCTGCCCGAGCAGCCGATCTTCTACCCCGTGCTGAACGAGGAGTACGCGGTGCGGATCGCCCGCGACTGGAACGTCCCGCACTCCGGCGCCGGCTTCGTCACCCGCTTCGAGGTCGACTCCGCCTTCCTCAGCCGGTACCCCGTCCGCCAGGCCGGCGGACGCACCATCCTGGAGCTGTGGATTCCGGCCGAGGAGCTGGAGGAGTTCAACGCCCACATCGTGGGGCGCATCGAGGTCGTCCACGCGTTCACGTGAGCCGCCGGCGGCGGGATTTCGCCCCCCGCGTCATGCTCAAAGCTGCGCGCGGGCGGCCGACTTCGCGCATCTTCCTTCAATCGATCTCCACCGGCCGCTATGTTGCCAGGTGCATGCCACATCGGTGTGTCCGCCCACACGGACCGCACGAGGAGCTGCCCGATGACAGTGATCAGCGTCCGCACCACTCCGCGCGGGCGACGGCGCAGCCTCCGGGCCGCGCTGCTCGCCGGACTCCTCGCCGCAGCGGGCCTCGCCGGCGCCGGACCGGTCGCCGGCCAGGCCGCCGCGGCAGCCGCCGCCCCTGCCCCCGCCACGGCCGGCAACGCCACCGGCATCACCCGCTCCGGCAACACCTTCACCGTGACCTCCTCCAGCGGAGCGAAGGCCCGCGTGGTCGTGGCCCGCGCCGACATCTTCCGCCTCTGGCTCTCGCCCGACGGCCGCTTCGCCGACGACCCGGCCGGCTCGGACCTGGCCCGGACCACCGACTTCGGCCCCGTCCAGGCCGCCGTCGCCGACGCGGGCGGCCACTACCGCATCACCACGCCCGCCCTGAACATCCGCGTCAACAAGTCGCCGCTGAAGTTCTCCGTCTACCGGGCCGACAACCGCACCCTCGTCTGGGAGGAGAGCCGGCCCACCTCCTGGACCGCCAACCGCACCACCCAGTACCTCTCCCGCGGCACCGACGAGCAGTTCTACGGCACCGGCCTCCGCCTCGGCGAGTGGGCCCTGCGCGGCAGGACCGTCCCGGTGGCCGTCGACAACCGGTGGCGGGAGAACGACAACGCGAGCCCGGCCCCGTTCTACATGTCCACCAACGGCTACGGCGCCATGCGCAACACCTGGGCCCCCGGCTCGTACGGCTTCCACGCGCCCGCGGCCCTCGCGCACGACGAGAAGCGGTTCGACGCCTGGTACTTCACCGGGGACTCCCTCAAGGCGGTCCTCGGCGGCTACACGGACGTCAGCGGCAAACCGTTCCTCGCCCCGATCTGGGGCCTGGAACTCGGCAACGCCGACTGCTTCAACGCCTCCCACCCCGACTACCAGGGCGACCACGACCGCCCGCGCCACCAGACCACCCCGGACGTGGGCGGCTACGCCGCAGACGCCCGCGCCGCCGACATGCCCTCCGGCTGGTTCCTCCCCAACGACGGCTACGGCTGCGGCTACACCGAGCCCCTGAAGGCGACGGTCGACGCGCTCGCCGCGAAGGGCTTCCGCACCGGCCTGTGGACGTCGACGGGGCTGCCCCGCATCGCCGAGGAGGTCGCCGCCGGCTCCCGCGCGGTCAAGACGGACGTCGCCTGGATCGGCGGCGGCTACAAGAGCGCGTTCGCGGGCGTCCAGCAGGCCGTCGACGGCATCGAGCGGAACTCCGACGCCCGCCGCTTCGTCTGGACGGTCGACGGCTGGGCCGGCACCCAGCGCAACGCCGTCGTCTGGACCGGTGACACCCACGGCACCTGGGACGACATGCGCTGGCACGTCCCCGCCATCGCAGGCGCAGGCCTGTCGGCCCTCAACTACGCCGCCGGCGACATCGACGGCATCTTCGGCGGCAGCCCGCAGACGTACGTGCGCGACCTGCAGTGGAAGTCCTTCACCCCCGCGTTCATGACCATGTCGGGCTGGGGCGCCACCCACCCGGAGCCCGGCTACCGGGACAAGCAGCCCTGGCGGTTCGAGGAGCCGTACAGGTCGATCAACCGCCGCTACCTGCAGCTGAAGATGCGGCTGATGCCGTACCACTACACGATGAGCCGCACCGCCCACGAGACCGGCGTCCCCGCCACCCGCGCGATGGTCCTGGAGTACCCCGACGACCCCGTCGCCCGCGGCAACCTCACCAGCGGCCAGTTCATGGCGGGCGACTCCTTCCTCGTCGCGCCCGTCGTCTCCGACACCGCCGTCCGCGACGGGATCTACCTGCCCGCCGGGACGTGGACGGACTACTGGACGGGGAAGACGTACGCCGGCCCCGGCCGGCTGAACGGCCACCGGGCGCCGCTCGACACCCTCCCGCTGTTCGTCAGGGGCGGCGCGATCGTGCCGATGTGGCCGCAGATGAACCACACGGGCGAGAAGCCCCTCTCCGTCCTCACCTACGACATCCACCCGCGCGGGTCCTCGTCGTTCAGCCTGTACGAGGACGACGGCCTGACCCGCGCCCACGAGTCCGGCGCCTACGCCCGCCAGCGCGTCGACGTCTCCGCCCCGGCCTCCGGCGCCGGGACGGTCACCGTCTCCGTCGGCGCCCCGACCGGCAGCTACACGGGCAAACCGGCCTCCCGGGGGTACGAGTTCACCCTCCACGTGCCCTCCCCGCCCGCCCGGGTCGACCTCGACGGCGCGCAGCTCGCCCGCCACGCCTCCAAGGCCGCCTACGACGCCGCCGCGACGGGCTGGTTCCACGACCCCGCCGACCGCGGCGGCATCCTGTGGGTGAAGGCGGGCCCGAAGCCGGGCGCTTTCACCGTCACCGCGAGCGGCACGTCCGTCCCGGACGCCGAACCGGTCCCCGCTGCCTCCGCGCCGATCCCACAGGCCGACTGGCGCCTGCTGTCCGCGGACAGCCAGGAGACCGCCGCCGAGGACGGCGCCGCCGCCAACGCCTTCGACGGTAACCCGGCCACGATGTGGCACACCGCTTGGTCCGGCTCCGCTCCCGCCGTGCTCCCGCACGAGATCGCCATCGACCTCGGCGCCCGCCACACCGTGGACGGCCTGGGCTGCCTCCCCCGCCAGGACGGCGGCGCCAACGGCCGCATCGGCCGCTACGAACTCCACGTCTCCGACGACCCCGCCAACTGGGGCCCGCCGGTCGCGACCGGCACGTTCCCCGACACCTCCGCAGCCCACTCCGCGGCCGTCCCCGCCACGACGGGGCGCTACGTACGGCTGAAGGCCCTCACCGAAGCCGGCGGCCGCGGACCGTGGACGAGCGCCGCCGAACTCACCCTCACCGGCCGCCCCGCCCCGCCCGCCGGCCGCTGACGCGGCTCAACCGCCGAGCACGGCCCGGCACTCCCGCCGGGCCGGCTCGCTCAACAACCCCTCCCACCGCCGGAACAGCGCAGCCGGCTCCCCACCCCGCGCCTCCCGGAACACCGGGTCGGTCCGCGCCAGATCCAGCTCGTTCGCCGCGGTCAGCTCGGCGAAATCCCGCACCCCCCGCCCTCCGGGCCGGCGTTCCTCCCCGGTGAACCGGTCCCGGAAGACACCCTGCGCGCCCAGCCCCGGATACGACACGCCCCGGTCGCAGCTCGCGTACACGTACGCAAGGCGCTCCGCCTCCGCGCCGACGGCCTCGGCCACCTCGGCCCGCCGCCCGAGCGGCAGCAGCGCCGCCGGGAAGCCGTCCGTCCCGTACACCGCATGGCACAGGCCCGCGAGCCGCAGCTCGGGCCGCGCACCCCACGCGCCGAGCAGATCGCGGACCCGCCCCAGGTGCGCCGGCAGCGCCCCCCCGGGATGCGTGACCCGCTCCGCGCCGAGCCCGCGCAACAGCGCCACCGCCCGCTCTTCCCGCGGATCACCCATCTCCGACTCCCGTCCCCCACGGGTCGGCACCCGCCTCTGCATCGCGGATACAGAGGCAGGGTTGCCGCCCTTGAATCCCCCCACGAAGGATCTTGCTCGCCCGCCCAGACCCAAGTCAATCCTCCACATTCCTTCACACCCCCAAGCTGAACCTAAGAGCAGCGGCTACGCTCCACGCATGACCCTCGACGACCTCCGCGTCTTCGTCGCCGTGTGCCGGGCCGGCAGCCTCAGCGCCGTCGCCCGCGACCTCGACCGCACCCAGTCCGCCGTCAGCCAGCACGTCCGCCGCCTGGAACGGGAGACCGGCACCAGCCTGCTGGAACGCCACGCCCGCGGAGTCGCCCCCACCGAGGCCGGCCGCATCCTCCTGGCGGCCGCCGCCGACGGCATCGCCGGCCTCGACGGCGCCCTGCGCCGCCTGGAGGACCTTGTCCGCGGGGACGCCGGCTCGGTGCGCATCACCACCGGCGCCACGACCGTCCGGCACTTCATGTCGGAAGCCGTCGTCGGCTTCCGCCGCCGACACCCGCACATCAGCCTGGAGTTCCGGACCGCCAACTCCAGCCGCAGCTGCTTCGACGCGCTCGCCGCCGACGACCTCGACCTCGCCTGGATCACGATCGGCGAGCCGGTCCGGGGCGTCGAGCTGCGGCCGGTCATGGAGCTGCCGTGGGTGCTCGCCGTCTGCGCCGACGACCCCCTCGCCGCCCGCCCGCACCTCACCCCCGCCGACCTCGCGGGCATCCGCCACATCCGGCTCCCGGATAACTCGACCTCCCGCGCCCACCTCGACACCGCGCTGGCACAGGCCGCCATCACGATCCGCTCGGACACCAGCGTCGCCGACTGGGACACGGCCCTGCTTCTCGCCGAACTCGGCCTCGGCCACGCCGTCGTCCCCGCCCTGCCCGGCTGGCAGGTCCCCGGAACGGACGGCCCGCTGCGCCTGGTCCCCATCCCCGACCTGCCGCCCCTGCCGGTCGGCTGGGCAGTCCGCCGCTGGTCCGCCCTCTCCCCGCCGGCCCGCCTCTTCGCCGACGACGTGGCCCGCACGTGCCGCGCGAGGGCCGCGCGCGGGCAGTAGCGCGCCACCCAGCCGAATGCCGCACCTCGGGCGATGATGGAAGAACCGGCCGATTCAGGAGGTGGTGCGGCCATGGCGGCACACGACGGCGGCCCGTCGGCGCGAGACCTGGAGGAGGGCAGGCTCCTGAAGGAACTGGAGGCGATCCACCGCACCCGCCACGAAACCCTGTTGCACGGATCGGACGATGCGCTGGGCACCCACACGCAGCGCATGAACGAACTGGAACACGAATACGTACGCCGCCACCCGCAACGCGCCCAAACGGCCTCCCGCACCCGCTCGGGCGCCCGCGCCCGCAAGGCAGGCGACGAGGCGACGCCGGGGGACACGTAGAGGCGTGTTCGGGCAGGCCCGGCGTCGAGGACGCGATCGGGGGAGCGGGGCGGCGGGAGCCGAGGACCCGGGGTCGGTGGCGTGCTGGGGGCTTCCCGGCTGCCCATTGTCGTTCCGGCGCGGGCCGGCCTGTAAAGGGCGCTCCCGCTGGTCGCGTCGCTGCGCGATGGCCCTTCGGGCCACCCTTGACAAGCCGACCTGCACCGGAAAGACAAAGAGCTGCCGGGAAGCCCCCAGGAGGGGGAGCGGCCTGGAGGGACCTCCGCCACCCGCCCGCGTCACGCAGCCCGATCCCTGTCGCAGGGCGCCGCTGATCGCCACGTGGTCCCGGCTGGGTGGCGGCCGCCCGCCGTCCGGGCACCGGGGCGCCACTGATCGCCACGTGCCTCGGTGGGGTCGGCGGCCGGCCGTTGTGCAGGGTGCGAGGTGCGGGGTGCGGTTGATCGCCATATGAGCGTGTCGTGTGTGGTGGTCGGCCATCCACCGCTCGCCGTCGTCCAGTGCGCACGAAATGACGTGCGACGCATCGTTTCCCGCCCTCCCGCCCTCCCGCCCTCCCGCCTTCCCGCCCTCCCGCCTTCCCGCCCTCCCGCCTTCCCGCCTCCCTCCCTGCTCGCTTGCGGCAGCCCGCAGTCGCCGTCGTGGGGTGCGCATGTGGCGATCGGTGGCGGCAGGGCCGACTCCGCCTCGGCATGGTGCTTCCGAGGGCTGAGGCGGGTAGCGGGGCGGCTGCGGGGAACGGCTTGCCATGGCTGGGCCGGAGTCCCGCCCCGGAAACGATCGGACTGCGCGGGACACCCGCCCGTGCCTCCCCGTCCCCTCGGCTACTCCGCCGCCCTCTTCCCCAACGCCGCCCCGCCTCCCTCCGCCGGGCACCCCAACTGCCAACCTGCCTCGCCGCCGTCGTAAATGGGGCGCTGCCATATGCCACCCGGCTTACGATGCCCGCTGCGGACCCGGCTGGGCGTCCGCTGGAAGGGGTGGAAGGGAGGGGCCGCGTGGGCCACTCGAACGGACCGCAGCCCCCAGAGCAGCCGCAGCCGGTCTGGCTGGTGGCCGCGAACGTCGTGGCATGGCGTCGGTGCGGGGCAGGGGGGCAGGAGCTGCGCCCCGGGACGAAATGCTTCAAGGGCGGGGCGAAGGTCTACGTCGCTGACGCGTACTGGGGTCCGGGGGGTGATCGGATCACGGCAGTGGGCCGTGAGCGGCATACCGGGCGGTGGATCGTGATCGACACGGCGACGCGCCACTTGCACAGCTTCCGCCCGAAGCGCGTCCACACCCCGCGGGTCCTGGAGCGGCTACGGGACGCCCGACGTGCACGTGGGTTCATCTCAGCGGATTACGCAGCGGATGTCTCCGCGACGCTGGAGCAGTACGCGTCCCGATACCGGGCTAAGCAGGCACCGTACGCCCCTCACCCGGACCGATGCCTCTGCCACGCCTGCCTCACCGGTGAAGCCGGGTGAAGGCCGCTGTCACGACGGTCTCGACGCTTACGACGGTGACCCGCCCACCCGCAGTCCCGGCCCAGACCCGCCGCCGCCCACCACCCTCGGCGCCACCCCCGGCACCCCCGCCGGTGCCGGGCCCAGCGTGGTCGTGCCCGGGGCCGCGCGGTGGCCGAGGCCCGTGCGGTAGGCGTCCAGGGCGGCTTCCGTGCGGCCCGTGCGGCGGAAGAGGTCGCCCAGGAGGCGGCACAGGTCGGCGAGGTCGCCACCGGCGCCGCTCCGCTCCAGCAGGGCGAGGGCCTGGACGTAGTGCCGTTCGGCGGCTTCGGTGTCGCCGCGCTCCTCGGCCATCAGGCCGAGGAGCCGGTGTGCCCCGGCCGCATGCACGGCGCCGTGGCTGTCGCCCAGGTCCAGCAGCCCCGACAGCAGGTCAGCCGCCTCCGGTCCTCGGCCGAGCCGGCGCAGGACGTCCGCGAGTTCCACCTCCACCTGCGCCGTGTACAGCGCGGCCCGGCGGGCCGCCAGCATGTCCCGCGCCGTGCGCAGCTCCGCCTCCGCGGAGGCCAGGTCCCCGTTCTGCGCATGCACGTACCCGCGCATCCAGTGGCAGTGCGCGAGGTCGGTCCGCAGCTGCAACTGCCGGTACACCGACTGCGCCTTCGCCAGTGAGGCGTCCGCTTCGGCGACCCGGCCGGACGCCAGGAAGGTCCGCGCCACCTGCCGGTGCATGCCCGCGACCAGCGCCGGGTCGCGGACCTGCGGGGCGAGCGCCAGGGCCGTCTCGGCGGCGTGCACGGCGCGCGCGTGCGCGCCCATGTCGGTGTACGGGCTGATGACCGCGGTGTAGAGCAGCACGAGCGCCTCCGGGTCGGCGAGTCCGCCCGCGGTGAGTTCGTCGATCGCCGTCTCCAGCAGGTAGCACGCGTAGCGCAGCTCCCCGGCGAGCAGGTGGGCGACGGCCCGCCCGCGGACCGCCCGCGCCTTCCGCGGCGGCGGCTCGTCGGCGAGGAACTGCTCCGCCGCCTCGAAGTGCGCCGTCGCCGCGGCCAGGTCCCCGGCCTCCAACGCGCATTCGCCGAGCCCGAGGAGCGCCTCCGCCCGCTCCGGGTCCAGGCCGAGCCGTTCGGCGTCGCCCAGCACCTCCCGGTACAGTTCGGCCGCTTCGGACGCGTCGCCCGTGGCCAGGGTGCGCTGCGCGTCGGTGAGGCGGAGCCGCAGCTCGGTCGCCAGGTGCGGGGGGCGCCCCGTGGACAGCTCCTCGTACGTCGTCCCGAGCCGCCCGGCGAGGAACCGCAGCGCGGCCTCGGAGGGCCGCACCTTCCCCGACTCCAGCGTCGAGATGTACGCCGGGGTGTACGAAGGCTCGGCCAACGCCCGCTGTGTGAGACCGCGTTCGGCGCGCAGCCGGGCCACCCGTCGGCCGATCTCGGCCGGTTCGTCCATGCCAACCCCCTGATGGTTCCAACTCCCCCAGTATTCAAGGGAGGCGGGCCGTTGCGCACGCCCTGTGCACCCCCTAATTTAAGCAGCCGGTTCACTTCGCTTACTCCGCCGCTTAACGGCCTTGCCTTCTCATCCGGGGGATGACGTCATGAACAGAGCCGCCCGCAGGGCGCTGCGCGCCGCGGCCGCCGCAGCCGGCGCCACCGCACTGCTGTTGGCCGCCGGGCCCGTCGGCGCGACGGCCGTGCCCCGCCTCGCCGACGGCGCCCCCCGCGTGGAGGTCCCCGGCCCGGAGGACGGGACGGTCGCCGGCTCGGGCCACGTCCGCGTGACCTCGCCGGGCCGGGCCGCGAGCGGGGCCCGCCTCTCGGACGCGGCCCGGGCCGCCGACGGCAAGGTCACGAAGGCCGTCGACAACGGCCCCTCCGCCGATCGCCTGGACGTCGTCGTCGTCGGAGACGGCTACACCGCCGCCGAACTCGACCGCTTCCACAGCGACACGCAGGCCAAGTGGGCCGAGATCACGGCTGTCGAGCCGTACGCCACCTACCGCAACCTCTTCAACGTGTGGACCGTCGACGCGGTCTCCCACGACTCCGGCGTCACCGGCGACCCGGACCGGGACACCGTCCGCGACACCGCGCTCGGCTCCTACTTCTGGTGCGAGGACATCGAGCGCCTGCTCTGCATCGACGAGGAGAAGGTGGACTCGTACGTCGAGAAGGCACCCGACGCCGATCTCGTCATCGTCCTCGCCAACAGCGCCAAGTACGGCGGCGCCGGCTACAACGAACGCAGCGCCACCCTCGGCTACGAGGGCATCTCCACGGCCTCGGCCGGCAACGCCAAGTCCGGCCAGGTGGCCATCCACGAGACCGGCCACTCCCTCGGCAAGCTCGCCGACGAGTACTTCTACCCGGACACGCCCGGCTACGAGAAGTACGAGGGCCCCGAGCCCGCCGACTCCAACACCTCCACCCTGACCGCCGACCGGATGGCCGCCGCCCGCACCAAGTGGCACCGCTGGCTGGGCGAGCCGTCCCCCGACGGCGGCACCGTCGGCGCGTACGAGGGCGGCGGCTACTACACGACCGGCCTGTTCCGGCCCACCGACAACTCGCTGATGCGGGTCCTCGGCAAGCCGTTCAACCTCCCCGGCACAGAGGCGATGATCGCCGGCTTCTACCAGCACGCGAAGCCCGTCAGCGCCCTCACCCCCACCGGCCGGGTGCTGCGGCTGCCGCAGCGGGCCAAGGTGTCCGTCCCCCGCCTGACGGGGGCGGACGGGCGGCAGCTCGACGTCCGCTGGCACCTCGACGGCCGCGAGCTCAAGCGGTTCGCCGGGCGCACGAACGTGGCAGTCGCCGAACTGTGGCTCACGGACCTGCGCACGCACCGGCTGTCGGTCACCGTCGAGGACCGCACCCCGGCGGTCCGGGACCCGGAGACGGCGGCGTTCCTGCGCACGACCCTGACGTGGAAGGTCCGCCTCTAGGACGGACGGACCCTAGCCCGCAGCCGCCTCCGCCGCGTACCTCCAGAACGCCCGCATCACCTCCGGGGCGGCGGGGCCGGTGAGGCGGACCTGAGTGAGGAGGATCGCCGCGGAGCCCCGGGAGGGCGTCACATGGGCGGCCGTCCCGGTTCCGCCGACCCAGCCGTAGCGGCCGGGGACGTTCCACGGGTCGCGGGGCCGGACGTCCACCGAGCCGCCGAACCCCCACCCCTGCCCCTCCAGAAACGGTTCGGCGTCCGCCCGCTGGTCCGGCGTCAGCCAGTCCGTCGTCATCCGCTGCACCGACTCCGGCTGCAGCAGCCGGCCCCGCCCGCCGTCGAGGGCGCCGCCGGCGAGCAGCATGCGGGCGAAGGCGTGCCAGTCGTCCGCCGTCGACACGAGCCCTCCCGCCCCGGACGGGAACGCCGGTTCCGCGCTCCACTGCCCGTTCGGGGCGTCGACGCGTTCCAGCCCGCCCGCGCCGTGCCGGTAGAGGGAGGTGAAGCGGCCCAGATCGGAGGCGGGCACCGAGAACGCGGTGTCGGCCATGCCGAGGGGCTCGAAGACGCGTTCCTCGAGGAACGCGGGCAGCGGAGTTCCCGAGACCCGCGCCACGAGGACGCCCAGGATGTCGTACGCGGTGTTGTACAGCCAGGCCTCGCCCGGCTGGTGGAGCAGCGGGATCCGGGACAGCGCCGCCATCCAGGCGTCCGGTGCGGGCACCTGCTGCGGCTGCGGTGGCCCCTGCCCCAGCTCGGTGACGAGCGGCCGGACGGCGGGCAGGTCGGTCCCGGCGGGGGAGAAGCCGATGCCGGCGCGGGACGTCAACAGGTCGAAGACGGTGATCTCCCGGTCGGCGGGGGCGACCTCGCCGACCGGGCCGGCGGGTGTGCGCACCACGACGGGTGAGGCCAGCTCAGGCAGCCACGGCGCGACCAGGTCGTCCAGGGCCAGCCGGCCGTCCTCGACGAGCATCAGCACGGCGGCCGCCGTGACGGGCTTGGTCAGGGAGGCGATCCGGAACAGGGAGTCGCGGACCATCGGCGCGCTGCCCTCGACATCGGCGGAGCCGACCGCCTCGGCCTCCAGCCGCCCGTCCCGGGACACCAGGCCGACCGCCCCCGGCAGCTCCCCGCGCTCGACGTACGGCTCCAGCAGCTCGCGCAGACCGCCCATCACTACCGCCTCTCGCAGGTACGCCGTCGGGGGTGCACCTGCCGCATCCTAGGGTTCCGGCCGCGGCGATCGCGGTTGCGACGGCGGGTACGGCCCCCGGGTCCGCCGTGTGGGGGAAGGCGGCCGGCGCCCCCGCCCACCCCCGATTTCCGCAGCCCGCGCCGCTTCGGCAGGATGGTGCCATGACCGAGATCCGCACCCCCCGCCTCCTCCTGCGCCGCTGGGGCGACGACGACGTCGTCCCCCTGTCGGAAATCAACGCCGATCCGGCGGTGATGCGCTGGACCGGCGACGGCGCACCCCTCGACCCGGACGCCACCGCAGGGGAGGTCGAGCGGTGGGAGGAGGAGTGGGACGACGAGGGCTTCGGGCAGTTCGCGGTGGAACTGCTCGGCTCCGGCGAGCTGATCGGCGCGGTCGGCCTCTCGGTGGTGGCCGACGACCTGCCGGGCCTCCCCTCCGACGTGGAGATCCGCTGGCGGCTGGGCCGCCAGTTCTGGGGCCAGGGCTACGCCTCCGAGGCGGCGCAGGCCGCGCTCGAGTTCGCCCTCCAGGACCGGGGCGTCGACCGGGTCGTCGCCGTCGTGCGAGTCGGCGACCACACCTCGGCGAACATCGCCGAGAAGCTCGGCATGGCCGCGGAGCGGGAGATCACCCACCCCGAGCAGGGCCACGCCCTCCAGGTGTATGCCATCGACCTGACCGAGTACGCGGCCTGACGGCTCAGGAGCAGGTGTCCAGCATCGTCCCCAGCATCCGCTTCTCGTCCTCCGTGGCCGTGAGCCCGTAGGCGGCCTTCACGGTCGTCCAGGCGCGCGCGTACTGGCACCAGCTCGACCGGTCCGGCGGCTGCCAGCGGTCCGGCGCCTGGTCGCCCTTCGACCGGTTGGAGGCTGCCGACACGGCGAGCAGCTGGGGGCGGCGGAGGTCGTTGGCGAACGCCTTCCGCCTGGCGGCGTCCCACGCGGATGCGCCCGACCGCCACCCCTCGGCGAGCGGCACGACGTGGTCGATGTCCATCCGCGACGCCTCGGTGACGACGGCCCCGTCGTAGAGGCTGCGCCACTTCCCGGTGACGGCCCGGCATTCGGCGTCGCGGACCACGTCCTGCCCGTCGCGCTGGAGGACCGTCTCGCGGGTGTCGCACCTGTCGCCCTGCTCGGCCCAGTGCGTGAACCTGGACCGGCTGTATCCGGCCATCGTCCCCGGGGGTGCGACGGTCAGGGCGGCGAGCTGAGCCCGGGCCGTCGCGGCGTCCGCCAGCCCCGGCAGGACGTCCCCGCGGGCCGGCTCGGCGCCGCCCGCGGGCGGCGCGGACGACGCCGGCGGGGACGGCAGGGCGCCGCCCCCGCCCGGAACCGGCACTCCGCTTCCGCCTCCGGCCCCGTGGCCGACCGGACTCCCGGCGCACCCCGCCACCACCGCCACGACCAGCGCCGAGGCCGCCACCCGCACACGGCGCAGCGGTATCTGACGCCCCATGAATCCCCCCACGATCCCCCCCCTGAACCGGTTCCGCACCGCACTCCGTCCGGTCAAGACTACCCAGACCCGGACAATCAACGGCCGCCGCCCGCCCCCGAGACGGGCTGCAGCCGTCCCCGTCGCGGACCCTGGCCCGGGCGTTGTCAGAGGGCCTCGCTAGTGTCCCCGACATACCGCAGCTCAGGGGTGATTTCTCGCCTCTGGCCAATGCTGCGCGAAACCGGATCGGGCAGGCGGAGAGGCACGTACTGATGGCATGGCTGGCAGCGGGCGAGGGGTACGAAATCGCCCTGATCGACGGAAAGGTGGCGGCTCGGTCCACCACCGGGCGGGCTGCGGGGCGGCAGTTGAAGTCCCTGCCCAAGGCCCTGCGCGAGCACCCCGAGGTGGACCGGCTGCGCCGGCTCGCCGAATGGCTCGACCGGCACGAGGCGGCCTGCACCGCGCAGGTCGACGCGTGGATGGTGTCCTCGCTGCCCGTCCCGACCGCGCTCCTCGCGAGCGTCTGGCAGGACGAGGCCTGGCAGGGCGCGCTGCGCGACACGGCCGTCGTCGGCGACGACCCGGACGAGGTCGGCTTCCTCCGCGACGCGACCTCCTCCGGCGAGCTGAAGGTCGTCAACCTGGACGGCGAGACCGTACGGCTCTCGCCGCGCACCGTCACCCTGCCGCACCCGGTGCTGCTGCCCGACCTGGACGACGTACGCGACTTCGCGGCCGAACTCGGCATCGTGCAGCGCGTCGAGCAGATCCACCGGGCCACCTGGCACAAGCCGGAGGGGCTGGAGGACAAGGCCACCGAGGTCCGCGACTACGCGGGCGGCGTCTTCCCCCACCGCTTCGGCCTCGCGGCCCGCGCCACCTCGCTCGGCTACCGGGTCTCCGGCGGCTACGCCACCTGCGCGGTCCGCGACTCGGGGCGCGGCGTGGAGGCTGCCGTCTGGATCGGGGAGCCCTACTACGACGCCGAGACCGCGACGGGTGCACTGACCTGGCACGACGCGGACGGCCGGACGGTCCGCCTGGCCGAGGTCGGCCCGGTCGCCTGGTCCGAGGGGATGCGCATGGCCGCGGCGCTCTACGCCGGCCGCAAGATCGAAGAGGGCAAGGACGCGTGATGACGACCACGACCACCACCACCACGACCGCGACGACCGCCACCACCGCCCTCCGGGCCGAACAGCTCCTGAAGGCGGGCGCCGTCCTCCCGGTCGGCACCCCCGACGCCGGCCCGTCCGCCGTCGACCTGACCGCCCGCGCCTACCGGCACCCCGCCCTGCCCGAAGGCCGCGTCGTCGTCCGCCTCGCCGCCGCCGAACTGGGCCCGGCCGAGGACCTGGCCGCCGGCTTCCTCGGGCTCGTCCCCGACGCGGCCGAGCCGCCCGTCGTCGGCCTCGGCCAGCGCCAGGCCCTCGGCTTCCCCGAATGGGTCCTCGTTCACCACCCCGAGGACGGCCACCACGCCCTCGCGGTCGTCCCCGAACTCGACCGGGTCGCCCGCCAGGCCAAGAACAAGCCCAAGGCCGCCCTCGACGCCTGCCACGAACTCGCCGGCCGGCTCGCCGCCGCCGTCCCGCACTTCCTGCCCGTCTTCTACGAGCAGGCCGCGCGCCTCTTCCTCGCCGTCGAGAACACCACCTACGCCGCCCAGCTGTTCGGCCGCGCCCGCGACGCCGAGGCCCAGCACGGCCTCGCCGTCGACGAGGACCGCCTCGACGCGGTCTTCCTGGAGTTCGCCCTCGTCGGCGCCCTCCCCGTGAAGGTCCTCACCGGCTACGCCAAGGCGCTCTCCGCCCGCGTCGGCCCCGAGGAGGCCCACGCCCGCTTCGTGCGCCTGTGCGTGCGCCGCACCGCCGGCGGCCTGCCGCCGTCCGCGCAGGCCGCGACCGAGCTCCGCCGCCTCGCCCGCGCCGCCGGGATCACCGGGAACCGCGCCGAGCAGGACTACCTGGCCGAACTGCTGCCGCTGCCCGCCACCCTGCGCGCCGCGTACGGCTGGTGGAAGGCCCACCGCACCGCGCTCGTCGCGCTCGCCCGGCGCGAGCCCGCCGTCCGCGGCACCCTGCTCGAACTGATGCCGCCGGGCGGTGACGGCGACCTCACCGACCTGTGGCTGGAGGTCCTGGAGGAGTCCGGGGCGACCGCCGGCCTCATCGACGCAGGGCTGCCCGCCGAAGAGCGCTGCACCGACGGCACCTCCGGCTGGCTGGAGCGCTTCCACGCCGCCCGCCACAGCGGCTGGGGCCGCCGCCCCGCCCTGCCTGCCCTCCTCGACCTGGTGGAGCGGGCCGCCGACCGGCTGCGCGCCGAAACCTCGGCGCCGGACCGCGAGGCCGGCCTGCGGATCGGCGCCCAGGACGTCGACCTCCTCGACCTGCTGCTGTCCCTCGGCATCCCCGTCGCCGACCCCGAGGAGGACGGCACGAAGCAGCGCCGCCACCACCGGGACAGGAACATGAACCTCGCCGACTGGGCCGCCGGCGACACCCGCCGCGACCTGGTCGCGCTCGCCGCCGACCCGCGCTTCCGGCCCGCCTTCCAGCGCGCCGCGTACGCCTTCAACGACGCGCAGAGCGGGGCGGACGCCATGCGCCGGCTCGCCGCCGCACCCGGCGGCCGCACCATGCTCACCGACTGGATGCAGGAGGTCGCCGCCCGCTCCACCGCCCCCGGCCTGCCCCGCCTCCCCGACGCCATCCAGCGCCTGTCCTGGCTGCCCGCCGAGGCCCTCGAACTGGCCCGCGACGGCGTGGCCGCCGCGGCCGCCGCCGACCTCGGCGAGATCACCGCCCGCACCCTGCGCAGCGGCCTCTTCGAGGAGCTCTCCTGGCCGGCCTGGGAGACCGCCCTCGCCGAGCTGCAGCCCGCCCGCACCACCCGGCACGGCGACTCCCTGACCGTCGTCGAGGCCTGGCCGTACCTGATCGTCGCCAACGAGCGGCAGGTCCGCGTCATCGACGCCGACTCCACCGTCCTCACGCACGACCTGCGCGCCCCCGCCGGCAACGCCTACCGCCACGGCTTCCACTACGTCGACGGCGCCCTGCTCGTCTTCTGGTCCTCCTGGAACACCAGCGAGGTCAAGGGCTACTGGCACACCGACCCCGCCAACGTCTTCACCGTCGGCGGCGACCGCAACCACTGGTCGCTGCGCTCCGCCGACGTGAGCCTGCCCCTGCCCGGCGGCGGCCGCACCACCGGCGGCGGCATCCTCCACGCCGGCGACACCGCCCTCCCGCCCGAGCGGCCCGTGCTGTGCGACGGCACCTCGTACTGGGTGTGGCAGCGCCGCGAGCAGGAGAACGGCGGCGGCTGGTGCGAGTACGACCCCGCCGACGGGGCCCGCGGCCGCTTCTCGCAGCCCGCGTTCCTCGCCGACGCCCTGCGCGGCCACCCCGCCGACAGCACCCTCTCCGCCGGCGCCGCCTGGCTGCGCCCCGCGCCCGCCGTCGACGGCTCCGCCCTCGGCCCCGCCGCGGACGGGCTCCTCGGCTGGCACGCCGTCCGCATCCCCGGCCAGGGCTGGTACGGCCGCGACACCGCCGGCCGCAGCGTCCGCCTCCCCGAGGACCGCGGCATGCCCGTCGCCGCCCTCGCCGTCCCCGGCGACGACCGGCCGCGCGCGCTGACGCAGAACTGGCGCACCCTGTCCATCACCGACCCGGACGGCGTCGTCACCACCGTCACCGGCGGCGACCACCGCAGCGACGGCTTCTCCACCGGAGTCGTCCAGCTGCCGCCGCTGCCCTTCTGGTACGCGCTGCGCCCCCGCGACCCCGAGGGCTCCGCCGCCCTGCGCGCCGCCGGCGCCGACACCGCCGCCGCGCTGATGAAGGCGGTCGCCACCGCCGAGAGGACCGAGGACCTGCCCGACCTGGTGCGCGCGGTCCTCCCGCAGGTCACCGACACCAAGCTGATCGCCGGCATCATCGAGGTCGCGCGGTTCGCCCTCAAGCAGCAGCGGGCGCTCGACGCGATCGCCGCCCGCCTCAACCCCGGCGAGGCCGAGCCCGCCCGGCCCGCCGAGCCGGCGGGCCCAACGGACCAGCTCCTCGCGGGCGCCCTGCGCGGCGTCATCGGCAGCGGCTACTACCACTGGAACGCGGACCGGGACGTCGCCCACCGCTTCCTGCACCGCCTCGCCGCCGCGGCCGCCGACACCGGCGCCGCCCCCGTACCGGGCCGGCTGCACTTCGACGCACCCGCCCTGGACCACTCGGGCCTGCCGTTCACGGCGATGCTCGACCACCCCGCGGCAATCGCCTACCGGGCCGTCGGGCCCGCCGCGAACGACGCGCAGCGGGCGGCCCTGTGCACCGTCCTCGCGCAGATCGACGCCCTCGGACTGGCCTCCGCCCAGGAGTCCGCCGACCGCTGGCGCCGCGTCCGCGTCCACCTCGACGACCGCCACCTCACCACCCCCGACGGCCGGGACCGCAACGTGTCGCACCGCAGCGTGCTCCCGCTCGGCGGCGGAGCCGCCCTCGGCATCACCGAGGACACCGAAGCCGTGCCCGGCGGGCGCGTGTTCGGGGCCCTGCTGTACGACCCGTCCGGCCGGTTCACCGTCCCCGGCCCGTACACGCCGAGCGGCGAATCCCCCCTCGGCGACCGCCACCGCGCCCCCGCCTGGCTGGCCGCCTTCCTCACCGAGGCCGCCGCCCGCGGGCCGGCACCGCTGCACCCGGAAGCCGCCGACGAGTTCGCCCGCCTCACCGGCGTCACCGCGACCGCCGCACGGCTGCTGATCGCCGGCCTGCCCAACATCGACAGCTACGAGCACCACTTCCTGCCCGCCGAACTCCGCACCGCCCTCGGCATCAAGGCCGCCGACGCCAAGATCGCCCGCAACCAGCTCAAGGCCGTACCGCTGGAGGTGCGGCGCGAGGTCGTCGCGGCGCTGCTGCCCGCCGACCCGGCGCGGCTGTGGACCGACGGCCCGGACGCGGCCGCCGCCGCGGAGGTCTGGAACCGCCGCGTCGGCCGCCGCACCCCCGTCCCCGAGTGGCTGCTCGCCGAGGCGAACCGCGCCGTGCGCACCGCCGGCGCCGTGCACGACGCGCTGGGCGACGTCCTCAACCCCGGCGAGTCCGCCGTACTGGGCACCGACACCGCGTGGAAGGTCAACCGCGACCGCGTCGAGCCCTGCGACCCGAACGGCCCGGCCTTCACCTCGGCCGTGCTGACCACCACCCTCGGGCTGACGGCATGGCTCGCCCACCGGCTGCCCGCCGGCGACCCCATGCGGGCCGCCCTGCCGAGCGCCCTGACCGCCGTCCGGGGCCGCCTCGCCGCCCCCGGACTCCTCCTCGACCTCGGCTACTACGCCGACCTGCCCGGCTTCCGCAAGGCGGCCGGCACCCCCACCGAGACGGGCGAGGGCTACGAGCGGTACGGCGCCGTCGTCATGGCCACCCACGACGACCGCCCGCGCCCCGCACTGCGCACCAGCCTCCTCGACTCCACCGGCTCCGACCCGTACCTGCCCGCCCTGCGCGGCGACGACCAGGCCGAGACCTCGGTCGAGGCGGCGCTGCGGTGCGTCCGGGACCCGCGGTTCGCGGCGCTGCTGGCCGATCCGGGGGCGCCGGCGGCGGGCGGTGCCGATGCCGGGGGGACGTGGTGGCCGCAGGATCCGGGGCGTTCGGTTCCGGAGGTGGTGGCCGCCGTGCAGGAGGCGTGCGGCCTGGGTGCGGATGCGGCGGTGCTGTACCTGATGCTGCTGGCGATGCCGGACCCGACGGACCGGAACACGGTGCGCTGGACGGGCTGGAAGCCGGCCCGGATGAAGGCGGCGCGGGCGGAACTGGGGGCGACGGACCTGGTGGTGACGGCCGGCCGGACCCGGGCGGGGCGCACGCTGTTCCTGCCCGGCGGCTGGGCCGAGATGCACACCCCGGTCCTGCCGCTGGAGCAGTGGAAGCTCCCGCTGTACGGCCTGGCCGCCGGCGCCCGCCCCGCCCTGGGCGTCCTCGTCCCGGCCGAACCTGTCGCCGACCTGTACCGGCGGGCCTGGCAGCGGGTCGCCGACGGCGACGCCCCCCGCTTCGAGCAGCTCAAGGTCAAGCGCACCCGCGCACGCCGCCGCTGACCGCAGGCCCCCGCGGGCCGAGAACCGCCGCCGGGCCGGCTGCCGTCCCTTCACGAGGACGTCAGCCGGCCCGGCGGGCCGCCCCGCATCCCGGGCCCGCCCCTTCTTCCCGCTCCCCTCCCCGACGTTCCTTCTTCCGATGTCTCCCACGTACCGAGGACCCGCCATGACCACCACCGCCACCCAAGAACCGCCCGCCCCGGCCCGCCAGACGCTGCCCGCCGAGGAGCGGTACGCCGACGAACTCGCCTTCCTCGCCGCGCAGGACACCGGCCCCCGCCCGCCCGGCTGGGCGCTCACCCCGCGCGCCGTCGTGACCTTCGTCTGCGGCAGCGACGGCGAGGAGCTCACCCTGCGCGGGCGCCGGACCGGACTGCCCGCCAAGATGAAGATCGCCCCCAAGTTCGTCGGGGAGCGCGCCCTCGTCGAACGCTGCGTCGTCACCCTCGCCGGCGAGCGCGGCCTGCTCCTGACCGGCGAGCCCGGCACCGCCAAGTCGATGCTGTCGGAGCTCCTCGCCGCCGCTGTCAGCGGCACCAGCTCCCTCACCGTGCAGGGCACCGCCGGCACCACCGAGGACGCCTTCCGCTACGGCTGGAACTACGCCCTCCTCCTCGCCCAGGGCCCCACCCCGCAGGCACTCGTCGACTCCCCGGTCGTGTCCGCCATGCGCACCGGCCGCGTCGTCCGTGTCGAGGAGATCACCCGCTGCCTGCCCGAGGTACAGGACGCGCTGGTGTCGATCCTGTCCGACCGGCGCGTCAGCGTCCCCGAACTGACCGCCACCGAGGACGCCGTGGTCAGCGCCGCCCCCGGCTTCACGGTCATCGCCACCGCCAACCTCCGCGACCGCGGCGTCTCCGAGATGTCCGCCGCCCTCAAGCGGCGCTTCAACTTCGAGACCGTCGACCCCATCGCCGACGCGGACGCCGAGGCCACCCTGATCCGCCGCCAGGCCGTCGCGGCCGTGCAGCGCGCCGGCGCCTCCTTCGGCGTCGACGACGCCGTCCTCGACGCCCTCGTCACCGTCTTCCGCGACCTGCGCTCCGGCCGCTCCGCCGAGGGCTGGGACGTGGAGCGCCCCGGCACCGTGATGTCCACCGCCGAAGCCGTCCAGGTGGCCGCCTCCCTGGGCGTCGCGGCCGCGTACCTGCCGGGCGGCGACGTCCTCGACCTGCTGCCCGGCCATCTCCTCGGCGTGGTACGCAAGGACGACCCCGCCGACCACGGCCGCCTGCTCGGCTACTGGGACGGCCCGGTCCGCCGCCGCGCCGAGGACGGCTCGGCCATGTGGCGCCGCCTGTGGGACCTGCGCGGGAGCCTGCGATGACCACCCTCACCGCGGGCGCGCCGACGCCTCCGGCCGGCCCCGGCCCGGGCGCCGCCGACCCGCGGGCCGCCGTGGACGCCCTCGCCGCGTCCCGGCAGCCCTACCTGCTGGGCGTACGCCACCACAGCCCGGCCCTCGCCGCCGTCGTCCCGGCGCTGCTGGACGCCTCCGGCGCCGAGGCCGTCTGCGTGGAGCTGCCCGCCGACTTCCGGCCGTGGCTGGACCACCTGGCCGACCCCGAGACCGTCGCCCCCGTCGCCCTCGCCGGCACCGGGCGGGGCGGCGGCCTGGCGTTCTACCCGTTCGCCGACTTCTCCCCGGAGCTGGCGGCGATCCGGTGGGCCCGCCGGCACGGCGCCGAGGTGCTGTGCTGCGACCTGCCGCTCGGCGACCCCGGCTGGACCCCCGGGCAGGCCTCGGACGCGGCGCCGGGCGCCGCCGACGGCGACGGCCCGGCCGTGCGCGGGCGTACGTACGCGGACGCGCTCAGCGCCTCCGGCACCGGCCGCGACGGCGACGACATGTGGGACCGCGCCGTCGAGGTGCTCGCTCCGGGCTGCACGCCCGAGGCCGTCCGCCGGGCCGCCCTCGGCGTCGGCTGGGCACTGCGCCAGGACGCCGACGTCCCCGCCGCGGACCTGGCCCGCGAGGCGCGGATGCGCCGCGTCATCGCCGGCGCGGCAGCCGGGGGCAGGCGCGTCGCCGCCGTCATCGGCGCGTTCCACGCGCCCGCGCTCCTCGACGCCGCGCTCCTCGACACCGACGGCGCGGGCACGGGCAGCGGGGACGCCGCCGGGGACGCCGAGGCCGCCGTCACCTCGCTCGTGCCGTACTCCTTCGACCTGCTCGACTCCCGCTCCGGCTACCCCGCCGGCATTCGCGACCCCCGCTGGCAGCAGGCCGTCCTGGAGGCGGGCGGCGACCCCGGGCGGCTCCGCACCGCGGCATCCGACGCGCTCACCGGCCTGTGCCGGGAGCTGCGCCGCGCCGGCCACACCGCCGGCACCGGAGAGGCCGCCGAAGCCCTGCGCCTGGCCTGCGACCTGGCCGCCCTGCGGGGCCTGCCCGCGCCCGGACGCGGCGAACTCCTGGAGGCCGTCACCACCGTCCTCGGCCAGGGCGAGCCCCTCGGCCGCGGCCGGGCCCTGGCCCGCGCCCTCGAAGCCGTGTTCGTGGGCACGGGCCGCGGCCGCATCACCCCGCACGCCCCGCGCTCCGGCCTCGGGCCCGGCGTCGAAGCGGAGCTCACCGAACTGCGGCTGCCCGGCCCACAGGACCCCGCCTCCCGCGAGATCCGCCTCGACCCCCTGCGCTCCCCGCTCGACCGCCGGCGCGAGGTGCTCCTACAGCGCCTCGCCGTCCTCGGCGCCGGATACGGAGAGGCCCTCGACGTGGCCGGCACCGGCGACGGCACCGCGCTCGGCACCAAGTGGCGGCTGAAGTGGACGCCGTCCGTCCCGGCCCGGCTGGACCTCGCCGGGGCCCGCGGCGTCACCGCGGCCCAGGCCGCCGCCGGAACGCTCGGCGAGACCGCCCGCCGGGCCGCCGCCGACGGCGGACCGACCCCGCAGCAGATCCTCGCCGGCCTGGCCGACGCTGCCCGCTGCGACCTGCCCGAACTGGTCGGTGCACGCCTGGAGGAGGCCGCCGCCGTCCTGCCGCAGACCGCGGCCCTGCCCGAACTCCTCGAAGCGCTCGACCTGCTGGAAGGGCTCGCCCGCGGGCACTTCCCGCTGGACTCGGACGGCCTGTGCGAGGCCGCCGGCGCCCTCACCGGCGAACTCGTCGAGGCCGCCGTACGCGCCCTGCCCGGCCTGGCCGGCAGCGAGGACCCCGCCGACGCACGGGCGCTCGTCGCCCTCGCCGACCGGGCCGCCGGCCGCCACCTCGGCCTGCGGATGGACGACGCCCTCACCGCGCTCGCGGCCGACGGCTCCCCCCTGATGCAGGGCGCGGCCCTCGCCGTACGGGTCCTGCTCGACCTCGACCCCGCCGACGGGCTCGGAGCCCGCGCCGCCGGCTGGATCGACGGCGCCTCCACCCTCGAGGCGCGCCGCGCGCTGACGCGCCGTCTGGGCGGGCTGCTCACCGCGGCCGGGCCGCTGCTGCAGTCCTCCGCGGCCGCACTCCTCCCCGTGCTGGACCGCGTCGACTCACTCGCCGACACGGACTTCCTGGACCGGCTCCCGGCCCTCCGCGGCGGCTTCGACACGCTGGCCCCCGCCGCCCGCGAGCGGCTCCTGGCCACCGTCACCGAACGCCTCGGCGACCGCATCGACCTCACCCTCGACGCACCGCCCGCGCTGCTCGCCCTGTGGGCGGCCGCGGACGCCGCCGGAGCCGCCGCCCTGAAGGCCCTCCCGCGTCCGGACCGCCCCGCCCCCGCAGACCCCGCCGCCGCGGACCCGGCCGCCGCCGAAGCCGGCGCACGACCGCCGGCCGCACCGGCAACCGCCGCGTACTCCGCAGCGGACGGGGAGGCGGCTGGCGCCGCCGCCGACGGAGCGCAGGCCGCGGTGCCCGCACCGCCCGCGGACGCGGATCCCGTGGGGACCGGCGCCGCAGGGGACGCCGTACGGCTCGGGCCCGCCGACCGCTGGCGGCTGCTCCTCGGCCGGCAGCGCGACCGGCTCCCCGCAGGCGCCCGCCGGTACGCCCGCGCCCTCGACGAGCTGTACGGCACCGGCCGCGGCGAGGGCTCCGCCGACCTCGACGGCGGCACCGGCGCCGGCTCCGGCACGGGCGGCGGCCAGGACGCCTCCTTCCCCACGGCCCGCGAATGGGCCGAGGAACTGCAGGCGCTCTTCGGCGCGGACGTCCGCGAGGAAGTCCTCGCCGCCGCCGCCGACACCGGCCGCAGCGACGTGCTGACGCAGCTCGACCCCGCGTCCGTACGGCCCTCCGTGGAACTCCTCAGCTCCGTGCTGTCCCTCGCGGGCGGCCTGCCCGAGGCCCAGCTCGCCCGCCTGCGCCCCCTCGTGCGGCGCCTGGTCGACGAACTCGCCAAGGAGCTGGCCACCCGGCTGCGCCCCGCCCTGTCGGGCCTCAACACGCCGCGCCCCAGCCGCCGCCCCGGCGGACGGCTCGACCTGGACCGCACCCTGCGGGCCAACCTGGCGCACACGCGGCGGCTCGACGACGGACGCCTCGTCGTCGTCCCCGAGCGGCCCGTCTTCCACACGCGGGCCCGCCGCGAGGCCGACTGGCGGCTCGTCCTCGTCGTCGACGTCTCCGGCTCCATGGAGGCGTCCGTCATCTGGTCGGCGCTCACCGCCGCGGTCCTGGGCGGCGTACCGACCCTGTCGACGCACTTCCTCGCCTTCTCCACCCAGGTCGTGGACCTCACCGACCGCGTCGAGGACCCGCTGTCGCTGCTCCTGGAGGTCCGCGTCGGCGGGGGCACCCACATCGCCGCGGGCCTGGCCCACGCGCGCTCCCTGATCACGGTGCCGAGCCGGACCCTCGTCGTCGTGGTCAGCGACTTCGAGGAGGGCGCCCCCATCGGCGGACTCCTCGGCGAGGTGCGGGCGCTCGCCGCGTCCGGCGCCCACCTGATGGGCTGCGCCGCCCTCGACGACACCGGAACCCCCCGCTACTCGGTGTCCGTCGCGCGGCAGCTCGTCGCGGCCGGCATGCCGGTGGCCGCCCTCAGCCCGCTCGCCCTCGCCCGCTGGGTGGGCGACCGCCTCCGTGGAGAAACCCGTTGAGTACCGACCTGCTGCCGCCCGTCGCCCCCGAGGTCCTCGCCGAAGCCGTCGAGCACCTCACCGCGCGGCTGCGCAAGAAGCTCGACGCCGCCGTCGAGGGCTGCGCCACGGGCGCGACACCGGCCGAGCGCGCTGCGGACGGCACCGTCACCATCCGGTTCGGCGAGGACGCCGTCGTCACCCTGCGGCCCGGCCCCGGCGGCGCCGTCGACACCCCCGAACGGGCCCTCTGCACCTGCCTGCTCGCGCCCCGCTGCCTGCACCGGGCCGCCGCGCTCGGCGCGGCCCCGCTCGCGGACACACCGGCCGCACCGGAGCCGGAGACGGCGGCAGACCCCGCCCGGCCGGCCGCGACCGCGGCAGCCGCCGCGGCCGACGGCACCGGCGGGCAGGCGGCAACCGCAACCTCCCCGGCAGCCGCCGGCGGCCCCGCGAGCCCGGCCGGCGGGCCGGACGCGCCGCCGCCGGCCCTCAGCGCGGCGCAGGCCGCCGCAGCCGTCGCCCTGTGGCGGGCCGGCGCCGAGGCACTCGCCGCCGGCGCCACCGCCGCCGGGACCGTCGTCCAGGCCGAACTGCTGCGCGCCGCCCACAGCGCCCGCGTCGCCGGCCTGCCGCGCGCCGAGGCCGCCACCCTGCGCCTCGTACGCGGCCTGCGCGCGGCGCGCGAGCGCAGCGGCAGCCACCGCCTCGCCGACCTCGCCGCGTCCTTCCTGGAACTCCTCCAGACCGCCGCCCTGCTGGCTTCCGGCACCGCGGACCCCGCGTGGACGGGCACCTCCCGGCGCAGCTACCGGCAGGGCGGCCACCTGCGGGTGTACGGGCTGTGCCGGGAACCGGTGCTGTCCGCCACCGGATACGGGGGAGTGGTCACCCACCTGCTGTCGCAGGACGGCGGACGCCACTCCCTGTCGGACGTCCGCCCGGGCGGCCTGGCCCGCGCCAAGGGCGCCGGCTCCGCCTCGGTGGTCCTCGGCGGCGCCGCCCTCGACCACGCGGGCCTCGCCCGCGGCGGCCTGCGCATCGCGGGCGCCACCGTCTCGCCCGACGGCCGGCTCGGCGCCGGACGCGGCGTACGGGCCCACCCGATGCCCGGCATCCCCTGGACCGGGGAGCCCGCCGCCGCGCTGTTCGCCCGCCCGGCGGCCGAGGCGGTCGCCGCGCAGCTCGCCGACCCCGACCCGGACGGCGCCGGCCCGGCTCTGCTGGGCTGCGACGTCACGGTGCTCGGCCCGGCAGGCGAGGACCTCCTGGTACGGGAGGACCGCCCCGACGGGCCGGTGCTGCGGCTGCGCGCCGCCCACCCGCACCCCGAACTGCCGCACCTGGAGAACCTCCGCCGGATCGCCTCCCATCCGGGCCTCGCGCTGCGCGTCCTCGGCCGCCCCGACCTCGACCGGGCCGCCACCCTGCGGCCCCTGGCCGTCGGGCCCGTCCCGGGCGCCGCGTACACACTGCGGCTGCCCGACGGGCTGCTGGGCCGCGCCGACCTCGGCTACGACCGCCTCCAGGGCGACAACTTCCCGCCCAGGAGCACCGCCCCGCAGACCCCGCCCGCCGAACCGGGCCCCGACCCGCTGGCCGAATCGCCGCTCTGGCGGGCCGACCGGCTGCTGGAGTCGGGCGTCGCGGGAGGCCGCCGGGCCGTCGCCGAGGCCGGGCGCGGGCCCGAGCCGCTCGCCGCGTACGGGCCGCTGCGCAGGGCCGGGTTCACCACAGCGGCCGAACTGGCCGCGGACCTCGCCGCCGAGGCGGACCGCCGGCCGCGCGACGCGTTCGGCCGCCTCACCGACCCGTCGGCCGACGCCTACGCCTGGGCGTGGCTGGCCGCGGCCACCCACCTGGCCGCGGCCCGACGGGCCCTGGTGGCCGCCTCCTGGGACTGAGCCCGCACCTCAGCGGCAGCCGCGCAACCAGGCGTCGACGCGGGCGAAGTCCGCGTCCCGCAACCCGAACCGCGCGTCGACGCGGTGCAACAGGGCCGGGCCTGGGTGGCACTCGCCCACCCAGGCCCGGTCCGCCTCACGGATCTCGTCGTCAACCCAGACGAACGGCCGCCCCGCCGCCCAGGCGAGCAGCGACGGCAGCTTCCAGTGCCCGGAACGCCCCCCGCCGTGCTCCCACCGCACCACGGGCAGCACCGGCAGTCCGAGCCGCGGCCCCACGACGGCGTTGGCGTCGTCCGACCAGGTGGTCGCCCACACCAGCCGCCCGGGCAGCGCCGACAGCCGCGCCCCCAGCGCAGGATCAAGCCGCGCAAGCAGCGGATTCCCCTCGTCGGCCGGGCCGTACGCGGGATACCCCCCGGGCAGCTCCTGTTCCGAAGCCCCGAACGGAATCAGCGGCCCGTCGACATCAAGAAACACGATCGGCTCGGTTGCATCCATCCCGCCATGATCACCGAACCGCCGCGGGACGTGCAGGCCCCCTGCAACGCCCGGTTCGCTACGAGCCGCTCGGACGGGCTCGGACGTGGACGCGTTCGCTCTGGGGGCCGAAGAGGCTGAGGAGTTCGACCGTGGCGTCGCCCGTGCTGCCGAACCAGTGCGGGAGGCGGGTGTCGAACTCCGCCGCCTCGCCCGGGCGGAGGAGCAGGTCGCGTTCGGCGAGGACCAGGCGGAGCGTGCCGCTGAGGACGTACAGCCACTCGTAGCCCTCGTGCGTGCGGAGGTCGGGGTTCCTGCGGGTGGGCGGGATGACCATCTTGAAGGCCTGGAGCCCGCCCGGGTTCTGGGTCAGCGGGACGATCGTCGCCCCGTGCCGGCGGATCGGCTTCAGGCGGACCCGCGGATCGCCGACCGGCGGCGCGCCGACGAGCTCGTCGAGCGGGACCCGGTAGGCGCGGGCCAGCGGCAGCAGCAGCTCCAGGTTGGGGCGGCGGGCCCCGGATTCCAGCCGGGACAGGGTACTGACCGAGATGCCGGTGGTGTCGGCCAGCGCGGTCAGGGTGATGCCGCGGTTCTTGCGCAGGGCGCGCAGCCGCGGGCCGACGGAGGCCAGGACCGCTGCGTCGTCGTTCGCCATGCCGGCAAGCCTAGGGTCTGTCCGGCGGACCCGGCCGTTCCGCCGGACGGGTCCGGGGGTCAGCGGCCCAGCAGACCCCGTACGAACGCCGCCTGCCCGGCGTGCTGGAGGTCGTCGGCCAGGATGCTCACGAGCCGCACGCCGAGGGTGACCGGCGGGTCCCACCGCTTGTCGACGATCCGCTCCAGGTCGGCGGCGGCGAGCCCGCGGAGGAAGGCCGCGCTCTGCTCGTGGACGGCATCGTGGTAGCCGAGCAGCAGGTCGCCGGAGTCGACCCGGACCGTGCCGGCCTCCCGTGCGGTGTGGCCGTACCCGGTGGAGTCGGCGGGCAGCGGCAGTGCGAAGCGGCCCGCCCAGTCCTGCGCCGTCCAGACCTGCTCCTGCCCGGAGGCGTCGGCGATGTGGTCGTCCTGTACCCGGCTCAGGTGCCACACCAGCCAGGCGATGGAGTTCGCGTCCGGGCCGGTCCGCATGTTCAGCTCCTCGGCCGACAGCCCGTCCACCACCTCGTGCACCACCTCCCGGATCCGCCCGTACCCGTCGGCCAGTACCTGCGTCGCCTTCATCCACCGTCCCCAGACGTGTTCTCGAACCGTGCCCGCGCCCGTGCCGCCGTACGGCGCACCGGCCGGGAGCCCCGCGGGGCACGCCGGCCGGTGGCCCGGACGGCGCTGCGCTACATGGGGTCCATACCCCGGTCGTCGATCCGGCTCTCCTGCTCGCTCTGCTCGCGCAGGCGCCGCGCCTTGTCCTGGAGGCGGCGGCGCTCGTCCGGGTCGCCGGAGCGTTCGGCCGCCTGCTGCAGCTCCTGTGCCTTCTCGCGCAACTGCCGGACCCGGCCGCCGGATTCGCCTGTAACGCCCATGATCACTCCTCGTGTGTGGGGGAAGGAGGGCGGACCCAGCGAAACAGCCGCGCCGCGGGGCCGCATCTCGAACCGCCGCCGACGGGTGAGGGGCCGCCGGGGCCGGTTCCCCCGTTTGCCCGCCGCGGATGGCGCCGTTCGGCCGTGTCCTCGTGAATGGGAACGGGCGTGCGCATCCATATGGCGCACGCTGACCGGCGCGCACTACGCAGACCCGCGCGTCGGCGAACGGAGCTTCAGATGAACGACCCTGACCCCATGACGCTCGCGGCGGCGCAGCCCGCCGGTCCCCGCGAGCCTGCCGCCACCGACGAATGGGCAGACCACGAGACAGGCGACGGCACCGGCCCGGCGGCCGCCGAGCCGATACGGACGCTGCTGGAGACGGCGGGCACCTGCCGGCCGCTGGAGGAGGTCGCCGAGCTGGTCAGCCTCCTCAAGGAGACGGGCCAGCACCCGGACCGCGGGCACCAGGCGCTGCGCGCGGCGGCCGTGGCGCGGCCCGTGCACGAAGTGCGCGAGATGGTCGCCCTGCTGGACGACGCCGCCGGAGAAGGGCCCGAGAAGGACGTCACGTTGCGCGCCGCCGCCGTGGGTCGGCCCGTCGAGGACGTCGCCCTGCTCGTCAGCATCCTCGGGACGGACGGCGGCGGCAGCGCTGCCGCCGCTCCCGCGCGTCCGTACGGCCGCCCCGCCGCGGCCCCGGCGGGGGCCCCTCGGGGCCGCCCCCTCGACCCCGCCGCGGACCGGGACTCGGACCCCGCCGCCGGCCGGGCCGCGGACGGGTCCGCGCAGCCCGCGCACGTGCGGGCGCGGCGGCTGCGCCGCGTGCTGCGGCGGCCCGTGGCGGCAGTGCTGCTGCTCTGCGGCGCCCTCCACCTGCCCGGTGACCCGGCGGCGGTGCCGGCCGCGGGGCCGGCGGCCCTGCTGCCGCTGCTCGCCGCCCTGCTCGGCCTGGGCTTCGGGGCGCTGCTGGCGGTACGGGGCGGCGACGCTGCCTGGCGGGCCGGTGCCGCCGCGGCGGTCGGGGTCGTCGCCCTGCACGTGGTCGGCGGGGTCAGCGGCCTGGACCCGCTGCTGGGCGCGGTGAGCGCGCCGCTGCCCTGGGCGGGCGCCGCGGCGGTGCTGTGCGCGGCGGTCGCCGCGCTGTCGGCGGGGCTGGCGTTGGCCGCCCGGGCGCCGAGGGCGCGGGCGGGGGCGCGCGGCTGACGCTGGGGGGTGAGCCCGCGGGGGCGGAGCTGCGCACGCGCCGGCTCCGCCCCCGCGACCATGCCCCGGGGGCCCGAGCGGCCGAGCCGCGCAAGGGCACCTCGCGACGACGCCCGGCGCACGCGGTGGGGCGGGCCGGATTCGAACCGGCGTCATTCCTCTTTGCGAGAGGATGCGACGACCTCTGCGCTACACGCCCACACCGCGGCGGCGGACAGCCTACGCCGCTCGCCCCCGCCCCGGCGGCCGGCGGGTGCGGGTCCAGGCCAGGAGGTCCTCCGCGGACCACGTGTTGACCACCCGGTCCGCCGGGACGCCGCATTCGGCGGCCCGTTCGCAGCCGGTGAGCTGCCAGTCCAGTTGGCCGGGGGCGTGGGCGTCCGTGTCGACGGCGAAGAGGGTTCCGGCCTCCACGGCGAGCCGCAGCAGCCGGCGGGGCGGGTCGAGCCGCTCGGGCCGGCTGTTGATCTCGACGGCGGTCCCGGCCTCGGCGCAGGCCGCGAAGACGGCCTCGGCGTCGAACCGGGACTCCGGCCGGGTCCGCCCGGTCACCAGCCGCCCGGTGCAGTGCCCCAGGACGTCCATCAGCGGGTTCGCCACGGCGGTCAGCAGCCGGCGCGTCATGGCGGGCCCGTCCATCCGCAGCTTGGAGTGGACGGACCCGACGACGACGTCCAGCCGGTCCAGCAGCTCCGGCTCCTGGTCGAGGGAGCCGTCGAGGAGGATGTCGCACTCGATGCCGGTCAGCAGCCGGAACGGCGCCCACCCGGCGTTCAGCTCGGCCACGGCGTCGAGCTGCTCGCGCAGCCGCTCCGCCGTCAGACCCCGGGCGACCGCCAGGCTCGGCGAGTGGTCGGTGAGGACGGCCCACTCGTGGCCCAGCGCGGCCGCGGCCCGGCCCATCGCCTCGATCGGGCTGCCGCCGTCCGACCACTCCGAGTGCAGGTGGCAGTCGCCGCGCAGGGCCGCGCGCAGTGCGAGGGCGGCGGGGGAGGCGGGCGGCCCGGCGGGATGCGCCGCGGCCTCGTCCTCCAGCTTCTGCAGGTATCCGGGAACGGCCCCGCCGAGGGCTTCGAGGACGACCTGGGCGGTCTTCGGGCCGATGCCCTTGACGTGCTCCAGGGTCCCGGCCGCCGCCCGCCGCGCCACGTCGTCGGGACCCAGGCCGGCCAGCGCCGCTGAAGCGTTGCGGAAGGCGCGGACCCGGTACGTCGGTGCCTGTGCCCGCTCCAGCAGGAACGCGATCCGATCCAGCGCCGCGACCGGGTCCATCGGAAACCTCCCTGTTTCCTCCCAGTCTGACCCGGTTCGCGGCCCTGCGCCCTGCTCCTGTACCCACCAGTAGGGTTCTCCAAGGACCACTTTGGGAGGTCATAAGTTCTGGTTATGGGGTCATAAACGGGGGGCGGGTGTCGGGTAAGGGTGTCCTTAGCTTAGGGTTCCCAGTGATCCACACTTTTTCGGTCGAAGGGAACCTGTCATGCCTCGCCCCCTGCGGGTAGCAATCGTCGGAGCCGGCCCCGCCGGCATCTACGCCGCCGATGCGCTGCTGAAGTCCGAGGCCGCCGCCGAGCCGGGTGTGTCCATCGACATCTTCGAGCGGATGCCCGCCCCCTTCGGCCTGATCCGGTACGGCGTCGCCCCCGACCACCCGCGGATCAAGGGCATCATCACCGCCCTCCACCAGGTCCTCGACAAGCCGCAGGTCCGCCTCTTCGGCAACGTCGACTACCCGGGCGACATCACCCTCGACGAGCTGCGCTCCTTCTACGACGCCGTCGTCTTCTCCACCGGCGCCACCGCCGACCGCGCGCTGCCCATCCCGGGCGTCGACCTGGACGGCTCCTACGGCGCGGCCGACTTCGTCTCCTGGTACGACGGCCACCCGGACGTCCCGCGCACCTGGCCGCTGCACGCCGAGAAGGTCGCCGTCCTCGGCGTCGGCAACGTCGCCCTCGACGTGGCCCGCATCCTCGCCAAGACCGCCGACGAGCTGCTCCCCACGGAGATTCCGGCGAACGTCTACGACGGCCTGAAGGCCAACAAGGCCGTCGAGATCCACGTGTTCGGCCGCCGCGGCCCCGCCCAGGCCAAGTTCAGCCCCATGGAGCTGCGCGAGCTCGACCACTCGCCGAACATCGAGGTCATCGTCAACCCCGAGGACATCGACTACGACGAGGGCTCCATTGCCACCCGGCGCGCCAACAAGCAGGCCGACATGGTGGCGAAGACCCTGGAGAACTGGGCGATCCGCGACACCGGCGAGCGCCCGCACAAGCTGTTCCTGCACTTCTTCGAGTCGCCCGTCGAGATCCTCGGCGAGGACGGCAAGGTCGTCGGCCTGCGCACCGAGCGCACCGAGCTCGACGGCACCGGCAACGTCAAGGGCACCGGCCAGTTCACCGACTGGGACGTCCAGGGCGTCTACCGGGCCGTCGGCTACCTCTCCGACGAGCTGCCGAAGCTGCCGTGGGACGTCGAGTCCGGCACCGTCCCGGACAAGGGCGGCCGCGTCATCGAGAACGGCGCGCACCTGCAGTCGACGTACGTCACGGGCTGGATCCGCCGCGGCCCCATCGGCCTCATCGGCCACACCAAGGGCGACGCGAACGAGACCGTGGCCAACCTCCTCGAGGACCACGCCGCGGGCCGCCTGCACGCGCCGGCCGAGCCCGCCCCCGAGGCCGTCGAGGCCTTCCTCGCCGAGCGCGAGGTGCGCTACACGACATGGGAGGGCTGGTACCGGCTCGACGCCGCCGAGAAGGCGCTGGGCGAGCCCGAGGGCCGAGAGCGCATCAAGATCGTCGAGCGTGAGGACATGCTCCGCGCGAGCGGCGCGTAACTCCCGTCCCGGGCCCGGGACCCGCCGCCGGCGGCCCCGGGCCCGCGCGCACCCGTACGCCGCACCGCCCGACGCCGCCCCCGTACGCCGCGGCCGGGCCCGGCCCGCAGGAGGGCCGGCCGGTCCGCCGGAACACCTGCACCGGGCGCCGCGCCGCCGCTACCGTGGCCGCCATGAGTGCCGATGACCTCAGTCCCGAGGACGTGTGGCCGCTTCCCCCGGCCTGGATGTTCGGCTGCACCAAGTGCGCCCGCCTCTACCGCTCGATGATGGAGATACAGGAGGCCGCGGCGGAACTCTGGCTCACGGGCGGGCAGGGCGTCGACTGGGACCCCGCCGACAGGGGGCCCGGCTCCCGCATACGCCTCGCCCGCCACATGGCCCTCACCCACCCGGACCTGCTCCCCGACTGGGCGCCGGCGTGCGCCCGGTGCGACGAACACCGGCGCAGGGTCGAGAACACCGCCGCGTCGGACCTGGCGGCCGGTGCGCTCCTCGTCGGAGCCGAGCACCGGGCGGCGCACCTCTTCGTCCCGCCGCGCGGCCTGGACCTCGTCTGAACGGGCTCCCGCCCCGCCGGGCGCCGCCGCGGGACGGCGACCCCGCACGAAAGGACCGACATGCAGGCCCCCCACCGCGGACCGCGCGTGCTGCGCGCCGCCGACCGCGCGGCCGTCGCCTGGAAGAACGGCGGCGGCGTCACCCGCGAGATCGCCGCGTGGCCGCCCGGCGCCGGCATGGAAGGCTTCGCCTGGCGCGTCAGCCTCGCCGACGTGGCCTCCGACGGCCCGTTCTCCGCGTTCCCCGGCGTGGACCGCACGCTCACGCTCGCCGAAGGCGCCGGCATGGACCTCACCGTCGCCGGTGCGCCCCGCCTCGTCGACGAGCGGTACGTCCCGCAGCGCTTCCCCGGGGACGCCCCGACCGACTGCAGGCTCCTCGGCGGCCCTGTCGTCAACTTCAACGTGATGTACCGGCGCGGTACGGCCCCCGCGGACACCGCGGTGGTGCGCGGCTCGCTCGCCGTCTCCTGCGCCCCGGGCGAGACCCTGCTCGTCGTCCCCTTGGAGGGTACGGCCGAACTCGCCGCGGACGGCGCGGCCACCGCCCTCGGCCGGTACGACGCGGCCCTCGCCCGGGGCCCCTTCATTGCGGTCCTCGACAGCCCCGGCCGCACCGCCGTCGTCCGCCTCGGCGACGGGGGCCGGCAGGGCCGCCCCGGGCGGCGGCGCAATTCGGTGGCGGGCGTGCGGGGGCTGTGACAGTCTGCCGCGCGGGCCGGAGGCGCCGGCGCCGACACACCGCACCCGGGAGCCCTCCGTGACACCGCCCACCGCGACGCCGCCCCGACTCGCGCTGCTGCTCGCGCAGTTCGACTTCGCGCGCGAACGCCTCACCGCCCGCCTGAGCGGCCCCGTCATGGACAGTGGTGACGGAGCGGCCACCGCCGTGGACGGCCCGCTCACCGACGGGGAGTGGCTCTGGGAGCCCGTCCCCGGCTGCTGGTCGGTCCGGCGGCGTACCGACGGCCCCGGGCCCCGGGCCACCGCGCTGGCCGGCTGCGGCCCCTGGGGCCGGGACGCCGCCGCCTATCCGCACCCCTGGCCGCCGCCGTTCACCACCCTGGCCTGGCGGCTGAGCCACCTCGCGGAGATGCTGGCCCTGCGCGCCGACCACACCGCCGGCAGCCGCTCCCTCACCCGCGACCGCCACCCCGTCGCCGGCGGCGCCGCCGATGCGGTCGCCGCGTTCGAGGCCGGCGCGGCCGCCTGGCGCGATGCCCTGCTCGGCGTCGACGAGGCCGCCCTCGACACCGTCGGCTACTGCACCTACCCGCACGGCAGCGACGCCGAGGAGCCGTTCGCCGACATCGTCTGGTGGGTCAACCAGGAACTCCTCCACCACGGCGCCGAGATCGCCCTCCTGCGCGACCTCTACCGCGACACCGCCGCCCGCTCCTGACAGCACCCGGAGGGGGCGCCGGCACAGGCAAAGGCCCCCGCCCGGCCGCGCGGGGCCGGGCGGGGGCGGTGGCTGCCTGCGCGGCCCCTCAGAGTCGGCGGGCGCGGGCGCGGCGCAGCAGGAGGCCGACGGCGGCTCCCGCGAGGGCGATCACGGCGACACCCGCCGTGGTCCACCACCACACGCTGCTGTCGTCGCCGGCGGTCCCGGCGCCGCCGCCGTCGGACGGCGATGCGGAGGGCGCGGCCGCGGGGGAATCGCCGGGGGCGGCGACGGAAGGGACGGGCGCCGTGGGCGCCGCCGAGCCGCCGGAGCCACCGGTGCCGGCCGAGGCGTCGGGGGAGGCAGGCGCGCCGGTCCCGCCCGGGCCGCCGGAGGGCGCCGGGTCCACGACCGGTACGGACACCTCGGCGTCGGCCTGCCCGAGCGCCGGGTACCCCACGCGGACGGTCACCTTCCAGGTGCCGGGCGGCAGGGCCTCGGCCGTGTTCCAGACCTTTCGGTCCGGGCCGGGGTCCCGGACCAGCTTCCAGGGGCCCAGGGTCCGGGTGCCGTCGGCGCTGGTCGCGTCGACCGTGCCCGCGACCGCCCCGTCGACGGCGTCCCCGTCGTTCTCCCAGGTGATCTCGGTGGCGACGCGGCCCTGCCGCTCCCCGGTGACCACCACCTTCAGCGTGGAGCCGTGGGCGCGGGCCGGGGCCGGCGAGGCCACGGCCTGGGCCAGGAACAGGGACAGGATCAGGGCCCCGAGTCCGCTGCGGACGGGGAAGGAGCGTCGTGTGCGCATCGTGTGTGGTGCTCCCTGGTGCGGTGGGATGAAGGAGCCGGCGGACGGCCGCAGGGGTGCGGCCGTCCGCCGGCGGAAGGCCGGCCGGGGGAGGATCAGCGGACCTTCTGGACCGTCCAGACCTGGGTGGCGCGGCCGTCGGCCCGCTGGAGGTCGAGCAGCCACGCGCCGTAGTAGGCACGGTTGCTGACCGTCAGGGCGTAGGCGCCGCTCGGGTCGGTGATGGTGGTCGAGCCGCTCTGGGCGTTCAGCTTCCACTTCTGCGTGGCGCCGTTGCCGCACGGCTGCTGCGCGATCCACATGCCCTGCGCGGGGGCTCCGCCCGTCTGGAGGCACTTGCCGGAGACGGAGGACTTGATGCGGAACATCCCGCCGCCCGCGTCCTCGAACAGCCACTGCTGCTGGGCGTAGCCGTTGGCGCGGCCGCCGACGAGGACGGTGCCGTCGGCGCTGCGGCCGCCCCACAGCTCGGCGTTCATGCCGGTGCTGCCGTTGCCGAGGGTGTAGCGGGTGTTGGGGGCGGTCCCGCCGCCGCCGGCGCCGGTCGTCTTGAAGACGGTGGTCTTGCCGGCGCCGCTGTCGCGGCCGGCGCTGTCGCGGACCGAGACGGCGACCTTGTACTCGGTGCCCGGCTGCAGGTTGTAGATGCGCACGGCCTGCGACTGCACCCACGTCAGGTGCTTGCCGCCCAGCAGCACCTGGTACCAGGAGGCGCCGTCCACCTTCGGCCAGCTGACCACGGCCGAGTTCGACTGGATCTGGCCGACCGTCACGGTCGGGCCGCCGCCCGGCTTCTTCGTCGGAGTCGGCGTGGGCGTCGGCTTGGGGTTCGGGTTGGGGTCGGTGGTCCCGCCGCCGTTGCCCTTGCCCTTCATCAGGAACTGGTTGTCGGCGATGTTCCAGTGCGTCGCCAGGTAGCTGCCCGGCTTCGGGTTGGTGTGGAAGTAGTCGTCGTGGTTGCAGTCCAGGATGTTCTCGGACGCCTTGTTGGTGCAGACGTTGCGCATCTTCGGGTAGTACGGCGTGTCCGAGTAGCACATCACGTCCCACTCGTCGGTGCAGTGGGCGCCGCGGCTGGTGTTCGGCGCGCTGTTGTTGACCGCGCCGAGGTTGTGGCCCAGCTCGTGGGCCGCCGTGTGGCCGCCCCAGCAGCCGGTGTCCGTACGGCCGTAGGAGGGGCCGAAGTTGCTCAGGTTGTTCTGGCCGGGGCGCTCGTCTCCCGCGAAGGTGCCGATGCCGCAGTAGACCTGGCTGTCGGCGAAGATCATGTACTTGCGGTCGCGGCGGTCCAGGCCCTTGGCGGCCAGCGCGCGGTTGGTGGCGCTGAAGTCGGCCAGGGCGGAGGCCGGGAGCTCGATGTTGAGCACGGTGGGCGTGCAGTCGGCCGCCGTCACGTAGCGGATGTGGCGGACACCGCCCGTCTCCTGTGCGCTCATCGAGTAGATGAGGTCGGCGTCGGCCGCCCACTTGCGGAAGGAGGCGAAGTACTGGGAGTACCGGTCGCGGTCGGGGCCGTGCACGTACACGACCTGGACGCGGTTGCCGGAGCTGCCGTCGCCGTCGCACTGGACCGTCTGGCCGGCGGGGCCGGCGGCGACGGTCTGGCCGCCGCCCGCGGCAGCGGGGGCGGGAGCGTCCTTGGGCGCCGCCTTGGCGGCCTTTGCGTCGGCGGCGGGCGCGTCCTGAGGACGCCCGCTGCCCTGGGCCGCGGCCTCGGGCTTGGCCGGGTCGGACGCCACGGCCTCGGTCTTGACCGCGGGCGGGACCTCCTTCTTGATGTCCACGTCCTTCGGCGGGGCGTCGGGGCCGTGGCTGCACAGGCCGGTGTCCGTGCGGTACACGCCCACGCACTTGTCGCCCTTGGGCGCCGCCTTCAGGCCGTCGTAGACCATGCCGCGCGCCGGTTCGTTGGCCGGCTCGCTCGGGAGGGCCTCGGGCTCCGCGTCGCGGGCGGGCGCCGCGGCCGGAGTGATCGCTTCCGCGATGCCGTCGGCCTGGACGGTGGTTTCGGCCTGGGCGTCGTCGCCGAGGCCGGAGTACGCGATGCCCCCCGCCATCACCGCCGCCGATGCCAGGGCGGCGGTGAAGAGTATCAACCGGCGCGGCTTGCGCCGGTGTTCGGGCTTGCTTCGACGATGCCTCGTCATGCGCACCTCAAATCCTTGGTCGGAGGAGTGGGTGCGCGGAAGCCTGCCAGACGGGCGCGGTGGAGAATTCGGACAAACGGGAATGCGGCCCGAGATATCTGACTGTTACCTTCGGGTTTGATTTGATGAACAGTCAACTTGCTTGCGCGCAGCGGAAGTTACGCGCGTAGGGGTCCAATGGTCCAGTCCTTTGGCGCCGCGTCGTTATCAAATCGAAATATGCACCAGAGGCTTGTTGACGGCAATTCAGTCAGGGATTCATCTAATTACTACGAACTGAATTCCCCTTGTCACGAGCGGTGAGGAATCCTTCGCTCCGCCTCAGGATCCGCACACCGCCGCCACATCGCGCCGCGCGGCGCTCATCGCCGGGCCCCTGGGCGATGCCCGAGCTTGACCCATTTCGCGGTGCTCGGAACGCCCTTCGCGTCGAGGAGGAAGAGCATGTAGTAGCCGGGCGGGGCGTCCGCCGCGCTCGGCGGCGTCCGCAGCTCCACCGCTCCGGAGCGCACCGCCGTGATCGCCGGCTCCAGGTGGCGCTGGCTCGTGTTCACCGCGTGCGTGACCGTGGTCGGCGCGAGCAGTACGGCCCGCCGGACGGCCGCCGCCGTGGACGTCGCCGCCTCGAACCTCTCCCCGTAGCCCAGTTCGCGCCCCGGCACGCCGTCGAGGGCGGGCCGGCCGCCGCCCTGGTGGAGGTAGGCGGGCTCGTACAGCTCGATGCTGCCGTCCATGCCGTCCGTGATGTCGGGGTCGTTGGCGATCTGCTGGAGCTCGTCGCCGGTGACCAGCACCCGCCCGTCGGGCAGGACCAGGGCGTTGGAGTGGTAGCCGCGCGGCAGCCGCTGCGCCGGGCCGAGCCGCCACCTGCCGCGGGTGTCCCGCAGCTCGACCTGCCGGTACTTCAGGTCCGCCTGCGGGTTGAACGGGCCGTGGCCGTAGTCCCGGGTGCTCAGGGCGCCGTTGACGGTGAGGAGCGTGCCGTCGGGCAGGATCAGGGTGTCGTCCTGGGTGCGGCCGAAGGCGCGGGGCTCCTCTGTGGTCCACCGGCGGCCGGTGAGCCGGTAGGTGTTCGGGTCCCGCGGGTCGCCGCCGAGGACGAGGACGGAGTCGGGGCCGCGCAGCCCCGCCGGCAGCGGCACGGCGGAGCCGTACCCGCGGAAGTCGGCCGGCCGCCGCGGCAGGTCGGCCCGGGTCTCCCGCACGGGGTCGAACAGCCACTGCTGGTCGGCGTCCCGGCCGAGGCCGTAGACCATTCCGTCGCGCAGCGAGAACAGGTGCGGGTAGTCGTTGCGGAACGGCGCGTCCACCCGCAGCCGCTCCGCAGCCAGGCCGACGGGGATCTCGTACGGCATCCAGGGCACCGGGTGGCGCAGCGCGGGGAAGCGCTCCACCACCGGCGTCGGGGTGCCCGTACCCCGCTCGGACTGGCCGGACACGATGATCTGCCGGCCGTCCGGCACGGTCACCACCGACGGGTACCAGCGGCCGACCGCCATGTCCGCGTTGCGGAACCAGGTCTCGGTCCACGGGTCGAAAACGAACGACAGGCGGGCGCCGCTGCCGCCCTTCCCTCCGGCGTTGCCGCCGAAGACGCCGACCATCCCGTTCGGCAGGAACGCGTGGCCCGCGCAGAAGAACGGCGCGGGGCGCGGGGCGAAGGTGCCGTCCGGCATCAGGACGGTCGGCGGTTCCACCTTCCGGAACGCCCCCGCCCCCGTCCCGCGCGCCGGGTCCCACAGGTAGGCGCGGCCGGCATTCGTCCTGCCGATCCGGTCGGTGGGGCCCGTCTCCTTCGTCGGATCGGCCTCCACCCGCTCGAAGGAGAACAGCAGCACCTTCCCGGTGGGCAGCAGGGCGGCGTGCACGCCGAAGTCGGGGGAGGGGAAGAACTCGGCGAAGCGGCCGAAGCGGGCCGCGGCGAACGCGGCGTTCGTCCCGCGCTGCGAGGCCGTGAGGGAGGCGAGGCTCGCGGTCCGCTTCGCCTGGGGGTAGCCCTTGGCGCCGGCTGCCGCCGAGCGGCGCCCGGCATGCGCCCGGGCGTGCTCCTCGCCGAGTACGGCGGCCTCCGCCGGGTCCGCATCCGCCCGGGGCCCGGCGGCGCCGTCCGCGTGCGCGGCGGCCGCCGGCAGGGCGGAGGCCGCCGTGGCGAGGGGCGCCTGCGCGAGGGCGGCCGCCAGGGCCGCGGCGACCCGGAGCGCGGTGGTCAGGCGTGCGGAGCGACCGCGACCCGGCATGGGCCCTCCTCCCGGGAGCGAAAGCGCCCAGAATAGGAGGAACTGCCCGCCCGGCTCGGCCGGGGCGCGTCGTTGCGGGCCGAACGGGGTGCCGAGTGGGGCCGTTCAGCGGTGGCAGCCGCCCTGAAGAAACGTTCCACCGGTGAACCGGGTCACCCGGAAGGGTGGGGTGCCGTACCCGGTGGTGACGGCCGCCCCCGCCCGGCGGCTATCCATGGCGACGTGATCAAGCCACTTCGCACCGCACTGACCATCGCCGCCGTGACCGGAAGCCTGGTCGCCTTCTCGCCCTCGGCGGGGGCGACCGCCACGGCGCCGCCCACCGGCAAGGTGACGGTCGACGTCGCCACCGTCAACGGCTCGGGCTGCCGCCCCGGCACCGCCACCGTCGCCGTCGCCCCCGACAACTCCGCCTTCACCGTCACCTACAGCGACTACCTGGCCCAGGCCGGGGCCGACGTCCCCGTCACCGAGGGCCGCAAGAACTGCCTCCTCTCCCTCGTCGTCAACGTCCCGCAGGGCTTCACCTATGCGGTGTCGAAGGTCGACTACCGCGGCTTCGGCAGCCTCGCGGAAGGCGCCATCGGCACCCAGAAGGCCAGCTACTACTTCCAGGGCATGAGCCAGACCATGTCCCGCAGCCACCAGTTCCACGGCGCCCTCGACGACAACTGGCAGGTCACCGACACCACCGGCATCGAGGCGCTCGTCTTCGCCCCCTGCGGCGAGAAGCGCAACTTCAACATCAACACCGAACTGCGCGCCGAGGTCGGCACCTCGGACAAGACCCAGGTCAGCTACATGACCGTGGACTCCACCGACGGCAGCCTCAACACCGTCTACCACTTCTCCTGGAAGGAGTGCCCGGCCCGCTGAGCCGGGCCACCGCCCGACCCGGGCGGCAGGCCGCCCGGCCTGCCGCCCTTCCCCCCGCCCGCCGACCGGCCCCGCCGGGGGACGCCTACGGGAGGGCCTGGCGGAGTTTCGCGTGGAGGTCGGCGGCCAGCTCGGACTTCGACGGCGGCTTCGCGGACTGCAGACGGCCCAGTTCCGCCGCGAACGTCTGTGTGAACGCACCGTAGAGAGGGGTGCGGGGCCGCTGCACGGCCTTCTGGAGCGCAGGCAGCAGTGTGCCGTGCGCGTACTCGGGCCGGCCCTGCCCGTCGCGCGGCATCCGGTCGGTGCTTTCCTTCGAAGCCGGCGCGGGCGGCGCCCCGGAGCCCTTGAGAAGCTTGCACTCGAGGCCGTCGTGGTCGTAGGCGGAGCGCCGGGTCGCGGCGAATCCGGCGTTCAGCAGGCAGCGTTCGCTGCCCGCGTCGGTGAGATAGCGGACGAGTTCCACCGCGGCGTTGGCCCGCTTCGAAGCGGTCGTCACTGCCAGGTTCTGCCCGCCCAGCACAGCCCGCCCGGGCAGTGGGGCGACACCGAGCTGCTCCGGCGTCAGCGACTGGTGGAGCGCGCCGTAGGCGTAGGGCCAGTGGCGCAGGAACGCGGTGCGGCCGCGCGCGAAGTCGTTGAGGGAGTCCGCCTCGTCGGACCGGGCGGAGTCAGGGAGGGTGTACGCGGCCTGGGTCCTGTTGCGCAGCTCGTCCACCCCCGCCTCCAGCATCTTGGGCGTGCCGCTGTAGCGGCCGGCGCCGTCCGTGAGGCGCAGGCCGTCCACCGCGGAGGCGAACGCCTCGATCCCGTTGACGGTGAGGCCCTCGTACGAGGCGTCGAGCTGCGCCGTCCACCCCTTCTCGTACGCCTGCGCGGGCTTGCGGTCCGCCGCGCCGAGGGCCTCGGTGAGCTGCTGCACCACGGACCAGTGGGTGTCCTTGCCGAGTTCGGGGTCCGTCACGCCGGCGCTCTTGAGGTAGTCGCGGCGGTAGTACAGCAGCCCGACGTCGCTGTTGAAGGGGACGGCGTACACCTGGTCGCCCCATTTTGCGGTCGCGGCCACGGACGGGATGACGTCCTGGTCGTCGACCAGGTCGCCGGGCAGCTCCCGGACGAGGTCGGCGGCCGCGAACTCGGGCACCCATGTCACGTCCAGGTTGACGACGTCGTACTCGGCGCTGCCGGACTGGAGCGCGCCGAGAAGCTGGCTGCGCTGCTGGTCGGCGGAGCCGGGCAGGTCGACGATGCGGGCCCGCCAGCGGGTGCCGGCGGCCGCCTGCTTCTTGTTCCAGTCCTCCACGAGCTGCCGGCGGATGCCGCCCCTGCCGGTGACGTCGACCCCGCTGGCGAGGACGATGTCGCCTCCCGTGTCCGCGGCGTGGGACGCTCCGGACCCGCTGCCCGCGGCGGCGCCGCCGGACCCGCTGTCCGGGGCGGCGTCGCACGCGGGGGCCAGGAGCAGTGCCAGCAGTGCGGCGAGCACGCCGCCGGGCCGGCGCCGCCCGCCGCGCGGCGTGCGCGTGCGGCGTGCGCCCGCCGGGCGGGCGGCTGTCCCCGGGCCGTTCCTCATGCCTCGTCCCCCGTTCCGGTCCTGGCGACCTCTTCCCGCAGCCGGGTGACGAGGTCCCCCCTGGTGTCCAGGCAGCGTCCGCCGCTCGCCTCGGCGAGGGCCGCGGCCGGCTTCTCCGGGTCGCAGACGCCGTCCAGGAGGGCCATGACCACGGGGACGCCCTTCGTCCGGGCCGACTGGAGCAGGCCGTCCAGGCGCCCGGACTCGGCGAGGCGGCCGTTGTCCTCGCCGTCGGTGAGGAACACCACCAGCTGCGGGCGGTGGTCGTCGGTGCCGCGCCGGGCCATCTCGTCCACGGCGGCCGTCAGCGCCCGGTACGGGTCCGCCTCCAGGTCCAGGACGGGAGCGGCGGCCACGGCGCGCTGGGAGTCCGCGCGCTGCGCGTGCCTGCCGAAGGGGAGCACCTCGGTGTGGTGGCGGCCGGTGCGGGGGTCGCTGGCGACCCCCCACACGCCGTAGTCGTCGTTCCCGCCGAGCCCCGCCAGGGACTGGGAGATGATGCCGGGCGCGCCGCCCGCCCCGGTCCACAGTTCGCCCATGGAGCCGGAGGAGTCCAGCAGGAACAGCACCCGGCCGGGCCCGTTGGCCTCCCGGTAGCCCTTGAGCGCGGCGGCCATGGCGGCCGGGGACGCGGGGCCGGCGAGTGTGCCCGGATCCTCCAGGGCGCCGAACGCGCTGAACGCGGCCTTGTCGTCCGTGTCGCCGCCCTTCCCGGCTCCGTCCGCGCCGAGCGGGGGGTGGTTGGCGGCGGAGCTGCGGAACCCGTCCTGCCCGAACACGGCGAGCCCGCCTTTCCCGGCGCCCTGCCCGTTGCCGGTGAGCCAGTCGTGGAACCGCCGCACCGCGTCGTCGCGCTGGTCGGCTTTCCGGCTTGCGCCCACCCAGCGGACCCGGACGAACGTGGGGGCGAGCCCCGGCACGTCCGCGGGGTAGGCGGCCATCCGCCGGGCCCGCGTCGTGCTGTCGCAGCCCACGCCGGTCCTGAGCAGGAACTCCGGGACGAGGGCGGCGGTCCGTTCGTCCACCGCGTCGTCGTCGGGCAGCGTGCACAGCAGGTCCACGCCGGTCCGGGCGGGCGGCCCGGCCTGCGCCACCGCCCGCTCGGCCGCGGCCGGGTCGTCCTGATCGGGGCCGTGGAGGGCGACCGTGGCGAGGAGGCCCGCGTCGGTGTGCTCGGGGTCCGTGCGGCGCACCTCGGCCCCGGGGTCCCGCTGCCGCAGGGCCGCCGTGAGTGCGGCGAGGCGGCCCGTACGGTCGCGCAGGGCCTCGCCGGAGAGGTTCTGCGGGACGGCGAGGACGACGGGCGAGTACGCGAAGGGCGCCGGGTCGGCCGTCAGCTCGGCGTACGCGGACTCGTCCGCGGGGGGCCGGGCCCGCTCGACGTCGGCGGGCGAGGCGGGGATCCAGATGTCGGGCTGGGGGCCGATGTCGCGCTGAGGGTTGTTCTCCTCGCCGGCGGGCCGCAGCCAGGGGCCGGACTGGCGGCCGAACGCGGTGATGACGGCGGCGGATCCGGCACTGTAGACGGTGATGCCGGAGCGGCGGCAGCCTTCCGCGGTCCTGTTGCCGGCGGAGGCGAGATAGGCCTCGGCCGCCTTGCGGACGGTGGGCTCCAGGTCGGGGTCGGTGAGCAGCCGCAGCTCCAGCGGGGGGCGGCACGGCGGCCGGTCGGCGCCGCCGAAGTATGCGAGGCCGGCGAAGACGAGGGAGAGCGCGGCGGCGGGGATCCCGACGAGCGTCGCGAGCCGCCGCGGATCGAACGCCCACCCCGCGGCCCGCCCGCCGGAACCCCTTCCGCCGCCGGTCGCCCCGGAGCCGCTTCCGCTGCCGGTGCTGCTGTCCTCGCCGGGCATGCCGGAGCCGGCCCCTTCGTCTGCAGTGCCGTGGTGGCGTCCGCCGCCGGGCGTGCCGGCACCGCTGCCTGCGCCGAGTGTGCCGGCAGTGTTCCCTCCGCCGACTGCACCGGGGGAGTTCGGCCCGCCGGGCCCGGTGCGGCTTGCGGCGCCGTCGGTGCCGGCCGAGCCGCCGGCGACCTGCGCTCCGCCGGTGCCGTCGGGACCGGCCGTGCCGCCGGAGGCGGGCGCGGAGTCGGGCGTGTCCGGTCCGGTCGGGCCGCCCGTGGGCGGGGTGTCGCTGTCCGGGCCGGCTCCGGGGCCCGACGGTTTGCCGGCGCCGTGCGTCTCGGTGCCCGTGGGCGGGGGCACGGGTAAGCGCGGCGGACGCCGTGCGGCGACGGCCAGGAGGACGTCGGCGCCCGAGGTCGCCGGGCGGCTCTGCGGCTCCCACGGCTCGGGCGGTTCCCGCAGGGTGGTGTGGTGGGCCGACATGTGGGCCCGGAGCCGGTCGGCGAGCCCGGCGAAGGTGACCTCTCCGCCCCGCCCCCGCAGTCCGCGCTCCAGCAGCTCCACCAGCCGGGCGGTGAACGGCGTGGGCGTGTCGTCGTCGCCGGCGTCGATGCGGTTGTTGGCCTGGACGCTCATCAGCAGCGAGGTGCGCCGCCGCTGCGGCGTGCCGAGCGCGTCCCACGCCGCCGCCGCGTTGCCCGCGTAGCAGCAGTCGAGGACGACCACCACGTGTTCCGCCCGCGCCGCGGACAGCACGGCCAGGACCCCCTTCCACGGCGCGGCGCCGAGGAAGACGCTCTCGGCGCCGGGGACGACGGTCGCCCGGCGCATCTGGAGCCACAGCCCGTCGCCCGTGCTGGGGACGGCCCCGTGCCCCGAGAAGTAGAGCAGCAGCAGCCCTTCGGCTTCGGCGGCAGCCGTGTACAGCTCGCGGTCGAACTCGTCGACGTTGCGGGGCCGGGAGACGGTGACCCCGTCCGGGCCGAACACCCCTCCCGCGCGGAGCACCCGCTCCAGTTCGGTGAGGTTGTGCGCGACCGCCGGGAGGTCCCCGGACACCCCTGCCGGGTGCTTCGGCTGCTTGAAGGCGTACTCGGGCACGCCGACGAGCAGCGCGCGATTCACCTTCCCGCGCGGGTCGAAGCGCGCCACCGGGCTATCTCCCGTCATTCTCCGGGGCGACCTCGACCTCCGGGGGCTCGCCGCGCTCGACGGCGCGGCGGTTCTCCCGCCATGCGCGGACCCCGCTCTTCACCTGCTCGTAGACCTCGTCGAACAGCTTCGTCGCGGCCGCGCCGACGAGCACGAGCACGATGTCCATCGCGGCACCCATGGGGCTGCTGTCCGGATCCTGCACCGACGGCTGCTCGCGGATCTCCAACCGCCCGCCGTTCCTCAGCACTTCGAGCCGGTGCTCCCGCTCCAGCCACGCCTTCAGGGCCGCGACGTCCGCGTCGTTCGCGCCCCGGACCATGCGTACCCGGATGGTGTTGTTCGCCAAAGCTCCCCCCTCAGCCACAACTCCTCATGATGTCACGCGGGTTGGCGCCAGGGGAGGGTTGTGCACGATCGGGTGACCGAGGACCAGGACGAGGAACGACGGTGTCCGCGACAGCTTGCCGTACCTGTCGCCGAACTCCTCCCGCCGGGCCGGGTCGGCCCGCGGCTCGTACAGCTCGCGCAGGCCCAGTCCGGCGCGGTGCACGTCGGCGGGCATCGCGCCGAGTGGGCGGCGGAAGAACCGGACGACGGGCGCGGGCGGCGGAAGCCCGTCCACTTGTCCGTCAGGTCCTCCATGCGGAAACAGTCGCCGCTGGGGGACATGGCGAAGTCGTCGAGCGGCTGGTGGCGGTCAGCCGTCCGCCCGCGCAGCCGGCCTCCGGCACCGTGCGGCCGGCGAGCGGCGGGCACGCGGCCTGTACGGCGGGCCGGTCCAGCAGCGTGTTGTGGACGCTGTCCGTGCTGCCCCGGTCGTACCGGACCGCGAAGACCTCGTAACCGCCGTCGTGCGCCATGGCGTTCCCCCTCGTCTCCCGCGCCCACGTACCGCGGAGCGGCGGCCCCGCGGGCCCGTCAGCGCGGGCCCGGGCCGCCGGGGAGGGGGTCGCGGGCCAGGAGGTCCGCCATGGCCGCGGGCAGCGGCGGGCCGTCCAGTGCGGGCCGGCCCGGCCCCCGGGCGGCCGCCCACAGCACGCGCGGGCCGAACAGCGTGCCGACCCCGGACCGAAGCGTCATGACCTGGGTCAGGGCGCGGGTGACGGTGTGGTCCCCGGTCGCGGTGTGCACGAGGCGGCCCACGTACCGGTTGGCGATCCGGTCGACCGCGCCGGCCGACCTGCCCCGGCAGCCGGGCAGGCCGATGTCAGCGCCGGTTGCCAGCAGCCAGGCGGCGGTGCCCGGCGCGGCGAGCGCGCGCTGCGCCCGCCGGGTGAACCCGGGCCCGCCGGCGCCTTCGGCCCGGGCCGCGGCGTCCCGCAGGGCGAGCGCCCCGAGGGCGGCCACCGACATGCCGTGCCCGTAGACGGGGTTGAGGGCGCAGGCGGCGTCGCCCAGCACCAGGAACCCCTCGGGCATCCGCCGGTGTTCGTAGCGGTGGCGCCGGTTGGCGGTGGCCCGCGTGACGATGACGTCGGAGAGGGGCTCGGCGCGCGCGAGGAGGTCCGCGGCGAGCGGGCTGCGCAGCCGCCGGGCGAACGGCTCGAAGTCCTCGTTCGCCCCGGTCGGGTTGGCGCCTCGGCTGCCGGAGAGGCTGACGAGCCATTCGTCGTTCTCGACGGGCAGGATCGCCGCGTACCGGGCCGGCCCGCCCGCCCCGGACTCCGGCTGGATGGTGACGACGGGCCACCCCCGCGTCGGCAGGGGCGCCCGGTACCGGCGGGTGGCGTAGGCGACGCCGGGGTCGACGACCTCGGGCGCGGGCGACGGCAGCCCCAGCCCGGCCAGCCAGCGCGGCGTACGGGAGCCCCGGCCGGTGGCGTCTACCGTCAACGCCGCGGCGATGTCGGTGTGCGTCCCGTCGGCGTGCCGTACCCGGGCCCCGCGCACCCGGGCGGCGCTGCCGAGCAGCGACACCGCCTCCGCCCCGTGCAGCAGGCGCACCCGGGGGAGGTCCAGGAGCCGGGAGCGCACGGCCGCGTCGATGAGGGGGCGGCTCGCGGCGATCAGGAAGTGCGACGCGGGCCACAGCCGGTACCAGCCCGCGGGGGACAGGGCGACCATCGCCGCCGGGACCGGCACGCGGTTCGCGCCGGCCGCGAGCCACCGCGCGCACGTCCCCGGCAGCAGCTCCTCGATGGCCTCGGCGCCGCCCGACCACAGCATGTGCGCGTGCCGTGCCTGCGGCAGGCCCCGGCGCGGCGCGCCCGCGGTCCCCGGGGCCGGTGGGCCGTCGCGTTCGACGACGAGGACCTCGTCCGCGTACGGGGCCAGCGCGGCCGCGGCGAGCATGCCGGCGAGCCCGCCGCCGAGCACGAGCGCGGTCTGCGGTCCGGGGGTGCCCGGCCGGCGCGGGCGGCCGGAGCTTGGGGAGGCGGGCATCCTGCTCAGCCGCTCTCGGGGACGCGGGCCCGCAGCGGCCGCCGGGGGCGCGGCGCGGTGCCGAGCCGGGCGAAGTGCACGCCGAGCAGGCCCAGTTCCTCGTACCCGGCGGCGACGGGGTACGGGCTCCGGGGGGCCGGGCCGGCCGGGGCGGGCGCACCCTCCTCCGTGCGGCCGGCGGCCCGGGCCCGGAGCGCGGCGCGCACCAGGGCGGCCTCCGCGGCGGTGCGGGCCTGCGCCGCGGAGTGGCCGGCCGCCTCGGCCTGCCGCTCCAGCAGGGGGCGGCTCGCCTCGTCCATGTACGGGGCGAGGTCGTGGATGCCGTCCGCGACCTGGGTGGCCCGCTGCGTCGCCCGCATCGCGATCGGGGACCACAGGGGCAGCCGCATCGTCGTGAACCGGGCGTCCGGATGGTCCTGCAGGGCCCGCCACAGCGGGTACATGCGGCGGTGCGCGCGCCAGGCACGCCAGGACTCCTCCAGGCGGGGCCCGGCGAGCGGCATGAGGAACCCGCAGGCGCCCAGGCCGGCGCCGATGCCGGCGGCGGGCGGGGCGGCGGTCGTGCTGAGGACGTCCAGGTCGGCGCCGAGCCAGCGGGCGGCGAGTGCGGTCCCCTTCAGGACGCCGAAGGCGAGGTTGAAGCTGAACGCGGTGACGAGGGTCAGCAGGCCGTTCCTGACCCAGCCGCGGTCGAGTTCGCGCGCCCAGCGCAGGCAGGTGCGGGTGACGACCAGCGCGGCCCCGGTGTGGGCCGCCAGGTACACGGCGATCAGCTCGCGGATGAACGGCGTGCGCGCATAGTGGGTGTCGAAGTCCTGCCGGCGCTCCACCGGTGCGTCACCGAGGGCGAACAGGACGGCGAGGACGGTGATGACGGCGGCGGTGCCGCCGATCCAGCCGAGCGCCTGCCGGCGCTGCGCCCGCGCCGGGCCGCCGCGCCAGTGCAGGATCAGCACCAGGGAGGCACAGGAGAACGAGACGACGAGCGAGTAGACGAGCGGCGCGCCGGCGTTCGGCACGCCGGTCCAGCGGTTGACGCGTTCGACGACGGGCGGCGCGGCGAAGAACCAGCTGCTCGCGCCCGTCGCGATCAGCGCGCAGACGGAGCGGACCATCGGGGAGCGCCAGCCGCGCAGCAGGGCGGGCAGTTTCACCGCGAGGGCCAGGGCCATGGCGGTCGCCGGTATGAAGTAGTCGCTGCCTCGCATCATCGGACGCCACGGTGTCCGGGGGAGGCCGGGGCGGGCGCAGGGTCCGGTTCCGGACAGGTGGCTGCGGCGGTGTCCATGGTCTCGGCGAGCCTTCCGTACCCGTCTCTCAACGACCCTCCAGGCGATGGGTGCAGGGGGCGTTCGGGCTGCCGGCACGCTCCTGCGACCTGCAATACCAATAGATCACGGATCGGATCGCTCACGCAATCGAGTGTCGGCAGGTGGACCGGGAGCCGCCGGGCCGGGCCGGGCGGGAACGCCTGACTTCCGGCGGCTGCCGGTGGTTCCGGGGGAAATGCCGTCCTTTGTTGCGTGGTTGGGGTGGCCGAAACCAGCCGATGTGCCGAACGGGGCCCGTGGCGGACCCCGTTCGGCGGCGGATGGCCGGTCAGACTCCGGCGGGCGCCGGGTCGGCAGCGTCCTGGCCCGCGGGGGCTGCGGCCGGGACGCGGTCGCCGTCCGCGCCGTCCTGCGCGGGCTGCGGGATGCGGTGCAGGCCGCGCCGGTCGTACAGGCGGGTCGCGCCGAAGCCGAAGGCCAGGGCGCCGGCCAGGGCGAGGCCCATGGAGGCCCAGGCGCGGGCCAGGCCGGCGTCGGCCTGGGCGTCGAAGTACAGCAGGGAGCGCAGGCCGCCGGTCAGCTGCCGCAGCGGCTCGAACTCCGACAGCGTGCGGAAGAAGCCGGGCAGCGCCTCCAGCGGCACGGTCGCACCGGAGGAGGGGACGGCCATCGCGATGAAGACGATCGTCGAGACCAGCATGCCGGGCGTGCCGAACGCGGCGAGGAGGGCCAGTCCGCTGACGCCGACCACGGCGATGGTGCCGACCGAGTACAGCCACAGCAGGCCGAGGTGGGAGGCGTCCATGTCGAGCAGGCCGACCGTCGTCGCCTCCACGAGCGAGCCCATGACCACGGACAGGCCGAGCATGAGCGCGGTGGAGATGCCGAGGGTGCGGACGCGGCTGGTGTGGCGGACGGGGGTCCGGCGGCGGAAGGGGCCGAAGTCGGTGTGGAGGTAGCCGAGGGCGTTGTCGACCTGGGAGTGGATGACGTTGGCGCCGAGCATGCCGCACACGAGCAGGACGAGCGCGTAGTAGAAGGCGCTCAGGCCCATCGCGCTGCGTTCGCCGAGGGGGTGCCCGTCGGCGACCTCCACGGCCACCGGGTCGGCCAGCATCAGCCTGGCGGCCGGCGGCAGCTGGGCCCGGTCGGCCGTCCGGCCGCCGTCGGCCTTGGCGAGGAGGTCCTTGCCGAGCTGGGCGGACGCCGTGTGGGCGGCCTTCTGGGTGGCCTGCGAGGCCATGGAGGAGCCGAAGCTGCCGGCTGCCTGGTTCGTCAGCACCGTCAGCTTCGGGCGGGCCGGCTGCGGCTGCGCCTGGCCCTGGCCCTGCGGCTGGGCCTGCGTCTGGCCCTGGGCCTGTGCCTGGCCCTGTGCCTGGCCCTTGCTCTGGGCGGTCTGCCCCTGCCCGCCCGGCGCCGCGGCCGGCTGCCCGGGGGCGGCGAGGCCGGAGACGGCCGCGGTGAAGTCCGGCGGCACGACGAGCGCGCCGTACAGCTTGCCCTGGCCGAGCCGCCTGTCGGCCTCCTGCCGGGTCAGGACCTGCCAGTCGATGCTGCCGTCCTTCCCCGCCGACGTGCGGATCCCGGAGACGACCTGCTCCCCGAGGTTGGTCCGCTTGCCGCCGCCCGCGTCCGCTCCGCGGTCTTCGTTGACCAGGGCGACCGGGAGGTCGCGCAGGTTGCCCTTGGGGTCGACGTTGCCGCCGACGTAGAGCAGGGCGAACAGGGTGGAGACGACGGCGAGGATGAGTCCCGAGCCGATCCACAGCCGCGGGCTGCGGAGCACGGAGGGCGGTGAGGAGGTCATGGAGGCTCCCGGGGGGCGTGCCGGCAGAAAGCTGGATATCTGAGGTATCCAGCACTAGATAGTTGCACTATCTTGGAGGGGTGTCCAATCGGCCCGGCGGAGTCCGGCCGCACCAGAGCGAGGAAGCATGAAGATCTCGGAGCTCAGCCGCAGAACCGGCGTGCCGGTCGCCAGCATCAAGTACTTCCGCCGCGAGGGCCTGCTCCCCGCAGGCCGTGCGACCGCCGCCACCCTCGCCGAGTACGGCGACGAACACGTCCAGCGGCTGCGGCTGATCAAGGCGCTGACCGCGCTCGGCGGACTGTCCATCGCCGCCACCCGCGACGTGCTCGCCGCCCTCGACCGGGCCGACACCACCGACGGCACCCTCGGCGCGATCAGCTACGCGCTCCCCGTCCCCGTCGCGGAATCGCCCGCCACCGACTCCGAGGACGACGCCCGCGCCGCGGCGGCCGCCGAGGCGGACGTCGCGGAGCTCGTCGCCGCCATGGACTGGCAGGTCCCGTCCGCCTCCCCGCACGTCCGGGGACTGGCCACCGCCCTCAAGGAGCTGAGGCGCCTCGACCCGCACTACCGGCCGGACCGCCTCGTCGCCTACGCCGGCCTCGCCCGCTCCATCGCCCGCCTCGACCTGGAGCGCGCCGCCGCCATCGACGACCCCGCGGCCCTGGCCGAGCAGGCCGTCATCGTCTTCGCCCTCTCCGCGCCCGTCCTGGAGCTGCTGCGCCGGCTCGCCCAGGAGGACCTGGTCCGCCGCCGCATCGCCGGCGACGCCGGCGCCCCCGGGGCCGACGCAGCTCCGCAGCCCGCCCCCGGCGGCACCGGGGCGCCCTGACCGGCCCCGCCCCGCCGGGCGGCGTCAGGCGGCGAAGACCCGCGCCAGGTGGGCCGCCAGCCCGGCCGCCGCCTCCGGCGCCCCGACCGGCGCGAGCCGCACCCCCAGGTAGCCGTCCGGCCGCACCACGAACGCCGTCGCGCCGCCCGCCCCGTACACCCGGGCGAACTCGCCCCGGCCGTCCACGAACACCGGCAGCGGCGCGGCGTCCGAGGCCGACCCCTCGTACGCGGCGTCCACCGCCGCCCCGTGCCGGTCACGCCCTTCGCCGCCCCCGGAGGAGTCCGGCGCCGCGAGGACCACGCATGCATGAGGCCCGCTCCCGTCCGCGCCGCCGCCCGCGCCGGCCGACCGGCGGGCCAGCGCGGCGAGCTCGCCGCACGCGGCCAGGTCCGCCGCCGACTCGGCGTACATCACCAGCACGTGCCCGCGGTCCCTCAGCAGGTCGAACAGCCGCAGCGGCACCGCCGCGACCCCGCTCGTCAGGCCGCCGCAGTCCGGAGCCCGCTCCCCGGGCCCCGGGCCCGCGCCGTTCCCGCCGCGCGGGCCGACGACGGGACTGCCGGGGTACGCCACCAGCAGCTGCGCCTCGCGGAGCCGGGCCGTGCCCGCGTCCTCCGCATCCGATGCGGCGCCCTGCCGGGCGTGCCGGACCGTCCGGCCCACCACCTCCTCGCCGACGGGGTGCCGCTCGGCGTGGTAGCTCTCCAGCAGCCGGGGGTGCGCCCGGCCCGCCACGGCGAGCGCCAGCTTCCAGGCCAGGTTGTGGGCGTCCTGGATGCCGGTGTTCATGCCCTGGGCGCCGGTCGGCGGATGGATGTGCGCCGCGTCGCCCGCCACGAACACCCGGCCGTCCCCGTACCGGTCCACCAGCCGGTGGCTGATCCGGAACACCGACGACCAGCGCAGTGCCGACGCGGTGACCGGCTCGGGCGCCAGCCGGTCCAGCACCGCCTGGATGTCCTCCAGCCCCGGCCCCCGCCCGGTCTCCAGCCCGTGCGCCACCCCCTCCGCCCCGCCGGCGCCGCCGCCGGAGCCCGCCGCGGACAGTTCGGGCGGCACGAGCATCGACATCCGGTACCGGTGGCGGCCCGGCAGCGGAATGCACACCAGGACGTCGTCCACCGCGCCGTCCGCACCGTGGTGCAGCGAGCGGACGCCGTACCCCGCGGGCAGGCTCCAGTCCACCTCCACGTCGCCGAGCATGTACTCCTCGGGGAACGCCCCGCCCTCGAAGGAGAGGCCGAGCCCCTTGCGGACGGTGCTGTGCGCGCCGTCGCAGCCCACCAGGAACAGCGAGCGGACCTCCTCGCCGCCGCCGGCCGTGGTGATCCGGCTGAGGACGCCGTCCGCGTCCTGCGCGAACGACACCAGCTCGGTGCTGCGCTCGATGCGGGTGCCGAAGCGGGCCAGGTGCTCCTCCAGGATCCGCTCCGTCTCGTACTGGGGGAGCGCCGCGAAGCCGTACGGCACCTCCGGCGGCAGCCGCAGGTCGATGCGGCCCTGCTCGGCCCCGTCCACGTACAGCAACTGGCCGCACATCGGGACGGCGGCCTCCAGCGCGGCGCGGACCAGGCCCATCCGGTCCCACACCTCCAGGGTGCGGGGCTGGATCCCGACCGCCTTCGCGTACGGCAGCCGGCCCGGCAGCCGGTCGATGACGCGGCAGGCCACGCGCTGCCGGCGCAGTTCCGCCGCCGCGGTCAGTCCGACCGGTCCGGCGCCCACGATCAGCACATCGGTGTCCGTCACTGGCCCTCCCCGGGGAGATCCCCGAGCGCGTGTCCTCCCATCGTCGGCCGGGGCCCCGGCGCCGGCCACCCGGCGCCGGGGCCGCGCCCGCGCGGAGGGGATCCGGCGGGCGCGGGACGGCGGGTCAGACGCCGCGCGGCCGGTCGTCCACCACGGAGCGGAGCTTGCCGCTCGTCGGGACGCGGTCGAGCGCGGCGCCGTCCACCGCCTCGACCACCAGCTCCAGCAGCCCCTCGGCCACGGCCGAGCGGAGCTCCGGATACCCGGACAGGAACACCGCGCGCAGCCGCTGCGGATCCGTCCCCTCCGCCTGCTCCACCCGCACCGCCAGCCGCTCCCGCTCCGGGCCGGCGCCGATGCGGAGCTGCAGCTCCCCGCGTTGCCCGCCCTCGCCGGCCAGGGCCGTGAAGCGGCGGTGGTTCAGCAGGTACGTGGCCACCCGCACCGTGTCGCCGGTCCGCCCCAGCAGCTCGAAGCGCGGGGCGAGGCTGCCGCACGGGCAGCGGCCCGGGATCGCCCTGCCGAGGTCTCCGATGACGTACCGGCCCAGCTGCTGGCCGCGCCTGGCGTGCGTGGCGAAGACCAGCCGGCCCGCCTCCCCGGGAGCCGCGGGCCGGTCCTCGGCCTCGTCGAGGATCTCCAGGGTGTGCAGGTCGGCGTGCAGGTGGTGGACGCCGCCCGAGCTCTCCGTGCACTGGTAGCCGAGCGGGCCGAGGTCGGTGCTGCCGTAGGTGATCGAGCGCACGACCCCGATGCCGAAGTCCTCCTCCAGCACCCGCCGCTGCTCCGGCGTGAAGTGCTCGCCGCCGTAGAAGACCTTGCGCAGGCCCCCGTAGGCGCGCAGCGTGTCCGCCTCCGCATGCAGCAGCTGCCACAGGTAGGACGGCATCCCGAAGAGGGTGTCCGCCCGGTGCTCGACGATCGCCCGCGCCGTCGCCGCGTGGTCGGGGCCTGCCGCCAGCGGCAGCTGCACCCCGCCGAGCCGCTCCAGCACGGAGAAGAAGCTGATGAAGCTGCCGTACATGCCGCCGCAGTAGAACAGGTTGGCGGTGCGGTCGCCGACCGGGTCGTACCCGGCGGCGATCAGGCCGCGGGCCGCCGCCCGCATCTGCGTGTCGTAGTCGTCGTAGCTGAACAGCGACAGCGCCGGGGCGCCGGTGCTGCCGCCGCTGTGGAAGTACAGCTCCGCGTCCGCCCGCGCGACCTGCCCGTTGCGGGCCTGCACCTCCTCCTTGCCGACCAGCGGCCCCTCCGGGCGGGGCAGGGCGACCGGGCGCGCCAGGTCGTCCAGGCAGGCGGTCGTCGCGAACAGCTCCGGGTCCGCCTGGACGGCGACGCGCCGGCTGTAGCGCTGCAGCGCGTACACGCCGTCGTGCGGCTCGCCCGCGTAGCTGTGCGGCATCGCCCCGACCGGGGTGACCCGGGTCGCGCCGGCGGCCAGCACGGTGCGGGACAGCTCGGCGATGTCGGCGCGGCTGCCCGCGATGCCCGCGGTCTGCAGGTAGCGGCGCATCGGGCGCAGCGTTGCGATCAGCTCCTTGCGGGGCAGCGGCTTGACCCACACGCTGCGGTGCAGGGGGGACGCCGTCAGCGGCGAGCGGGTGTCGGCCATGACCCGCCACGAGCCGTCGGGGGCGGCGAACACCCGCGTCAGGCCCAGGTGTTCCTCCAGCCGCGCCACCAGCTCGGTCGTGGTCAGCTCGGCCTCCCCGGCCGGGTCGGGCGCACCGGCCGGGCCCGCCGGGACGGCCGGCGGGCGGGCGCCGAGGACGGCGGCGAAGCGCTCCGCGAACGCGAAGACCTCCCCCTCGTCCCGCGTGTCGAGGTAGACGACCTGCGGGCTGGAGCAGGCCTGCTGCTCGTACAGGCACACGTCGTCCGCGAGGGCCTCCAGCACGGACGGCTCCGACCAGGCGTCCGCCGTCAGGTAGGCGAAGGAGATACGGTGCCCCCACTCCACCAGCCGGCACCCGGCCGGCACATGGGCGGCGACCCCCTCGACGGCGGCCTCCCCGCCCCACACGGCGACGGCGTCCGCGGGCGCGCACATCAGGCGCAGCCACTCCTGCCGCGAGGACGGGAAGCGCAGGACGACGATCCGTGCGGCCAGCGCCCCGGTGGGGTCGAGGGCCGCCAGCTCGGCCGTCAGGGCCTGCGCGAGGAGGGTGTCCGCGCTGCTGGTCTTGAGGACGTTGACGTTCCCGGCGAGGAGGCCCTCGACGATGCTGAGCGGCGCGACGGTCGCGGCGTTGCCCGGCGCGATGTGCGCGACCATGCCGACGGGCGCCCACGCCTCGTAGACCGTCTCGCGCGGATCGGCCCGGTCCAGGCGGCCCGGCGCGGCCCCGCCCAGCTCCCGGCGCAGCTTGCGGGTGAGTTCCCGGCGGCCGAGGGCCTGCCCGAGCTCGGCGAGGAGCGCCGGGTCCTCCCCCTCGGGGAGGTGGGCGGCGAGCCGGGCGCGGACGGCGTGCGCCGGGTCGAGGAGGGCGGCGGACAGGGCGTCGCAGGCGGCGATGACGGTCTCGGTCTCCAGGACGCCGGCGAGCGCGGCCTCGACCGCGGCGGGCAGGTCGGCCAGGCGGCGCCCGGCCTCCTCGTCGCCGATGAAGGCGCCCTGCCAGAAGTGCGGCGCAGCGGCGGTCGGAGCGGCCGCAGCGGCGGTGGTGGTGTCGATCATGGTCAGGCCATGCCCTTCATCAGTTCGGCGGCGGCCACCGCGCAGCTCCGGTTGCGGCTCACCCCGGCACGCCCGTGGACGGTGAACCAGGGGGTCGGCACGTCGCACCCGCAGGCCTCGCCCGGCTGCAGCGAGGCCAGGTCGCCCATGACGACGCTCTGCGCCGGGACGGAGGTGATGTACGGCGACACCAGGTGCAGGTAGCCCGGCTCCCCGTACGGCAGCGGTTCGAGGGTGCGTGTGGAGCGGATCACCACCCGCGACCACACGGGGGCGTGCAGCCGGTGGCGGTCGCACTCCACGTACGGGATGCAATGCTCGACGGAGCCGAAGGTGTCCCGGATCCGCTCGCCCGGAATGCCCAGCTGTTCGGTGACCCGGTCGTACAGCTCCTCCTTGCCGATGCGCCGGTCGGCGTGGCCCTTCCACCCGCCGCCGAGGACGACGAGGGAGCCCTCCGGGAGCTGCAGCGGAGGCATGCCCATGGCGCGCATCCGCTCCAGGGTGAAGAAGAGGAAGGCCGGGAAGCCGAGGATGCGGACCGGCGCGCCGTCCTCGGCGAAGCGCCGGAGGGCGGCGATGCAGCCGAAGGGGTCGAACTCGTGGCCGCTGCCGGTGTTGCGCAGGGCGTACGCGACGCTGCGGGCCGGCGCGAAGTCGCACAGGTAGTTGTCGGTGAAGGCCGTGCCGAGATTGAGGGAAGGCGCCGGCTCGTAGCTGTAGAGCAGGTAGTTGACCTCCTGCCCGGGGGTGATCCAGCCGTTGCGCTCGAAGATCCGGGCGACCATGCGCTGCGCGGAGCGGATCGTCCAGGTGTCGAAGAACATCTGCGACTTCTGCCCGGTCGTGCCCGAGGACGTCAGGTGCAGTTCGACGTCCTCGCGGGGGATCGACAGCACCTCGTGGCGCTTGAAGAAGTTCGCGTGGACCAGCGGCGTCCGGTACGGCTCGGCCGGCGGCGTCGCCTCGTACAGCGAGCGGAAGAACGGCGACCGCGCGCGGTGCCAGGCGTGCGACTCGGCCATGGCCGCGGCGAACAGCTCGTCCTCGGCAGGCCCGCAGGCGTAGGGGTCGGTCAGGTCGCACAGTCGCTGGACGTGCGGCAGGAGGGCCGGGTCGGGTACGGACACCGGCGCGAGATGGGGGTTCATCGGGCAACCTCGGATGGGGTGGGCAGGTGGGTCGACGCCCAGGCCGACACGTAGCAGTCCAGGTAGGGCCGCAGCGGCGGTTCGACGGCGACGCCGCGGAAGTCGATGCGCTCCGAGGAGCGCGACAGCACGGCGTAGTCGCGGAAGCCTTCGCCGTCGGCGCGCATCGCCGGGTACAGCGCCCCGGCGACGAACCCCTGGGCGTGGAAGGCCTGGAGGGCTTCCGGGCGGTCCAGCGGCACCAGGGCCTCGACGTAGCCGGCGCCGGCCCGGGCCAGGGCGCGGGTGACGGGCTCCAGGTACGCGGCGGCCGCGGCCGGCTCGGGGTGGGCGGTGAGGAGGGAGCAGTAGCCGCCGGTGCGGTTGAGGTAGGCGTACACCTCGAACCGGCCGTCCTCCGGGGTGAGCAGGACGTTCGGGGTGTGCAGCGGGTAGAACCAGTCCCCCCGGCCGGGGAACCGCTCCCGGAAGCGGCGGCGTACGAACGCCGGGGCCTCGATGACCTCCAGGCGCTCGGCGTCCGCCGGGGCGGCCGGCGCGGACGCCGGCCCGGACACCGCCCGGACGCCGGGGTAGGCGATGCCGAGGGCCTCCTCGGCGGTGCGCAGCAGCGGCATGAGGGCCGCGGGGACCTCGGTGACGGGCTTGCGGCGGTCCAGGACTCCGGCGGAGTGCCGGGCGTACAGGGCGAGGCTCTCGCGGCTGCGGAGGTCGACCGCGTTGGGCAGGATGCCGAGCGGGCGGAAGCCGTTGCGCAGGACGACCCGCTGGGGGCCGGCGCTGACGGTCCGCACGGTCGCGTACACCGAGTCCAGGCGCCCGGTGTCCAGCATGCCGGCGCACAGCTCGGCGGTGAGGGCGCCGGCCAGGCCCCCGGAGCGGTGCCCGGGGTGCACGGCGATGCCTTCGAGGCGGCCGATGCGGCTGCCCGCCTCGCCGTGGATGGCGGCCGACCCGGTCAGGGCGCCGCTGTCGGGGCAGCGGCCGACGAGCCACAGGGAGTGCGGGTCCCCGATCAGCCGGGCCATCTCGGCGGGGTCGGTGCCCAGGGCCACGGGGTAGTGGGGTCCGTAGACGGCGTAGTACAGCTGGCGCAGTTCGGCGATGTCCGCCGGGCAGGCCCGGGTGATGGCGGGCTTCACCGGCCGCCTCCCTCGGCGCCGGCGGCCGCGCCCGGCACGGGCACAGGGCCGGGGCCCGCCTCCGCCTCGGCCTCCGGCTCGGGGTCGGGCGTGCGCGCCCCGAGGAGGGCCAGGGCGAGGGCGGCCGGGAGCAGGCCGGCGCCCTGGACCAGGCACAGCGTCTGCGGGGACAGCACGTCGCCCGCGGCGCCGAAGGCGAGGGACGCCACCGGCAGGGAGGCTCCCAGCACGGCCTGCATGACGGCGAAGAAGCCGGGCTTGTCGGCGGGCGGCACGAGCCGCTGGAAGAGGGCGACGAACCGGACGCTGACCGCCCCGGCGCACCAGCCGGACACGGCGAGGCCGCACACCGCCACGGCGCGGTGCGGGGCCAGGCCCGGGAGCGCCAGCGCGGCGGCCATCAGGGCCAGGCAGTACGCGCCGGCGACGGTGGGCCGGCCGGGGATCCGCGTCCCCGTGAACGCGCCGACGAGCGCGCCTGTGCCCAGCGCGGCCTCCAGCAGGGCCACGGTGCCGCCCCCGCCGTCGAGGACGGAGCGGGTGTAGAGCGGGACGACGACGAACACGGCGGCGGTGAACAGGTTCGCCGCGGTGAAGCACACCAGGATCCGGCGCACGTAGGGCAGTTCGCCGAGGATGCGGCGCAGCGGGCGCCCGCCCGGCGCGGCCCCGCCGGCCGCCGTCGCGCCGTCCCCGGCGGCGGGCGCCGGGTTGCGGAAGCGTGCGGTGGCGACGAGGACCGCGGCGCCGAGGTAGGCGGCGGCGCAGCCGGCCGCCAGCCCCGCGACACCGGCCCCGTCCACGGCGAGCGCGCCGAGCAGCGCCCCGCCGAGCCCGGCCAGCGACTGGGTGGACAGCTCGAAGCCGGTGGCGGCCTCGATGTCCTCGTCGTCGACGAGTTCGGGGATCGAGGTCGTCAGGCACGGGTCGAAGAACGCCTGGCAGGCGGCCAGGGCGAGGGCGGCGGCGTACACGCCTGCGAGCGGCGGCCCGCCCGCCTGCGCCCCGGCGGCGAGGACGGCCGCGGCGGCCGCGGCCAGGCCGGCGGCGGTCCGCAGCACCGAGCGGTGCGCGTACCGGCCGACGGCCTTCGCCACGACGGGCGCGAGGGCGACCGCGGGGAGCGTGCAGACGGCCATGAACAGCCCGGAGGCGAGCCCCGCGGCGTCCCGTACGGCGTAGGCGACGAGCCACCAGGAGACGCCGACCTGGAACATGCGCACGGCGGCCTGGGTCAGGACCTGGCCCAGCCACACGGCGCCGAAGGCGCGGTTGCGCAGCACGAGCGGGGCGCGCCGCGCGGGCCGCCCGGCCGGCGCGGGCGCGGCCGAGGGCGCGGTCGGCGCGGACGGCGGTGCGGCGGTCATGCGGTGGGCCTCTCGTCGAGGACCCGGACGAGCTTCCCGGAGCGCGGGTTGACGGCGAGGTCGCGGTGGCGCGCCCACTCCACGGACAGCGGGTGCACGAACCCGGCGGCCGTGCTCTGCGGGTACAGCGGCCGTGCCGCCTCCAGTTCCGCGACGACGGCCTTGGCGAGGGTGTCGAGGCCGTCGCCGGCGTCGCCGGGTGCGGTCGCGAGGCGGAGCACGAGCCCGTCGCGGCCGTCCCAGCGGCGGACGACAAGCTGCATGCCGACGACCCGGCCCGCGGTGTCCGCGGCGGCGACGGCGTCCTGCGCGTCGTCGGTGTGGAGCGAGACCGGCCCGACGCGTACGCCCTCCTCGGCGCGGCCGAGGATGCGGAAGTGCCCGGGGCCGGTGCCGGTCCACTCGGCTCGGTCGCCCGCGGGGTAGCGGATGATCGGCATGAGGCGCCGGAAGAGGCTGGTGACGACGACCCGCCCGGGCCGCCCCGGCTCGGTGACCGGCTCGCCGGTGGTGTCGTCGAGGATCTCCACGACGGAGTACGGGGTGAACGCGCGGTGCACGCGGGCGTCCGGGCCGGGCACGGGCCGCCCGAGCAGTCCGGCGTCCACGCTGGCGTAGCCGACGGAGCGGGCCTCGGCGCGGGGGAACGCGGTGGCCAGCAGGCGGCGCTGGTCGTCGAAGAGGGCCTCGCCGCCGAAGAGCAGCAGTTCCACCGACTCCAGCCGGTCGCCGCCCGCCGCAAGGTGCTCGGCCAGCCGGCACAGGGTGGTGGGCGTGCCCGCGACGACCTGCGCGGACAGGTCGCGCAGCGTCGGAACCGCCGAGTCGAGCGGGGCTCCGCCGCCGACGGGCAGGCGGACGTTGTCCACGGGGGCGTGGGCGAGGGAGTCGAGGATGAAGAGGAAGCTGGCGTACAGCTCGCCCGCGTAGAACAGGTCGGCGACGCGGTGGCCCGGCCGCAGGCCGGCGTCCACCAGGCCCTGGCCGAACGAGGTGACGAAGGTGCGCCACTCGTCGCGGGTGTAGGCGGAGAGTTTGGGGGCACCGGTCGTGCCGCCGGTCTTGAAGACGGTGGCCTCGCTGAGCGGGCCGGTCAGAACGCGGCTGCCGGGGAAGGTGTTGGCCTCCCAGAACCGCTTCTGGTCGATGACCGGGAGGTCGGCGAGGCGGTCGGCGCCGGACGGGAGGGACGCGTAGAGCTCCTCGTAGAAGGGCGAGTTGCGACGGGCGAAACGTATGAGGTCCGAGAGCTGCTGGGCGGACATGGGCCTTTGCCTAGATGACGGGATACCGGGGCGGGAGCCACCGTGCGCGGCGGGGCCTTGAGCCCGCCTGCGAACCATCCGGTGCGACCGGGGAACCCCCGTGCCCCCGCCTCCTCGGCGCACGCCGAAAGCTGACGTGCAGTCATGATGATGGAACATCAGTGCGCCAGTCGCCAAATCTGCCAAATATATCCGGCCAGTCAGACGATATTCAACAACTTTTCTGTTTCTTTCGGTGGCGGTGGGGGCCGGTCACAGAGGCGGAGGGGCGTTCTAAGCTCGTCCGATGACGGAGAACGAGATCAAACTGAAGGCCATCGCCGCGCTCACCGCCCTCCGCTCCGGGGCCGACGCCGGGTTCGTCTCCGACGTGCTGGCCGAGGTCATGCCCACCCAGTTCGTCGTCCCGGCGGACGCCAGTGCCCAGGAGGTCGGGATGGCCGTCCTGGAGCAGATGTCCGCGCCGCTGAGCGCGCTGGTGAACGGCTTCATCACCGCCTTCGACGCCCTCGCGGACGCCCACGACGAGGCCGACCCGCCGGTGTCGACGGAGCAGATCCTCCAGGACCTCGCCCTGGCCCTGGCCCGTGAGGACACCGACTGACGCGCCGCCGCTGTCCGGGCGTGCCTCCGGCCGCCCGGCGGGTCGCGGGCGGCGGAGGCCGGGGCGGCGCCCCATGGTGGGGGCATGGACGTCGACGCGGTGATGCGGGAGCTGTACGCACTCCACCCGGCCGGGTTCGTCGCGGCCAGGAACGCGTACGCGGCCCGGGCCAAGCGGGAGGGCGACGCGGAGGCCGCCCGCGCACTCGCCGCGCTGCGGCGTCCCACGCTCGCGGTGTGGGCGGCGAACCTGCTGGCCGCAGCCGAGCCCGAACGGGCGGCGGAACTCCTGGAGTCGGGCGATGCCCTGCGCAGGGCGCACCGCGACCTCGACGGCCGGCGGATCCGGGAACTGTCGGCCGCGCGGAACCGGCTCTCGGCCGGCCTGGCCCGCGATGCGGCCGCGCTGGCGGAGGGCGCGGGGGAACGCGGCGGCGGGGTGCCGGCCCGGGACGTCGAGGCCGTCCTCCACGGCCTGGCGGGCGATGAGGAGTCCGGCCGGGACTGGGCCGCGGGACACCTGGCGCAGGCCCCGGCACCGCGACTCGGCTTCGAGGGCCTGGAGCCGGGCCCGGCCGCCCCGGCCGCCCGGCCCCGCGCGACGCCGGGCACGGCGGAACGGGAGCCGGGGGCGGACCAGGGCGGGGCCGAGCCGGTGGAGCCCGCGCCCCCTGCGGGCCGCGGACGGAAGGAAGCGGAACCACCGCGGAAGCGGCCCGGGAAACCGGCAGGCAAGCCGGCCCCCGAGCGGGCCCGGGGGTCGGTGAAGAAGGCGGCGGGGAAGACCGCGGAACCGGAGCCGACTCGCCCTCCGGAGCCGGCGCGGGATGCCGTGGCCGAGCGCCGGGCCGCCCGCCTGGAGGCCCGTGTCGAGACCGCGCTGCGGGCGGTCGCCGCAGCCGAGGAGGAGGGGGAGCGCGCCCGGGCCGCGCTCGACGGGGCGCAGAAGGAGCTGGACCGGACCTCCGCGGCCGCGGAGGCGCTGCGCGAGGAGCTGTCCCGGCTGGGAATCCGCCTGGAGGCCGCCGAGGCGGCCGCCGCAGCCGCCCGGTCCCGGCACCGGCGGGCAGAGCAAGCCCTCCACAAGGCGCAGCGCACGGCAGACGCGGCCGCCCGCCGCCTGGACGCCGCCCGGGCAGGCGGGCGCTGAGCGACCGCGGCGCCGCTCACGGCTGGTGGAACCGCACCTCCGGATGGGCTGCGTCCGGCCCGTCCAGCAGCCGCTGCGGCTGCCCGCGCAGGTGCTGGTCGAAGAACGCGGCCGTGTAGGCGCGGGTCACCGCGAGGGCGCGTTCGGCGGGGATGTCCCCCGCGGGCAGGCCGAAACGCCGCTGGATGACGGGACCGTCCGAGAAGCTGAAGTGGTCCGCCCCGGCCACCGTCAGCCACCGCTTCCAGCCGCCGAGCGCCTGCCAGGCGGTGTCCCAGGTGGTGTCCGTGCCGCCCGGCCGGTGCGTGTCGTCGTCCGTGCCGAGCAGCATGAACGGCCGCCCCTGCAGCCCGCCGGCCGGCAGCTCGTCCCAGAACGCCCCGTCCATGTTGACGCCCGCGTCGATGCGCGGATCGGCGAGCATGGCGGTGGCGGCGCTCGCACCGCCGATGGAGTGCCCGGCCATGCCGATCCTGGACGCGTCGATCGACGCCGCGTGCCGCCACGCCGGCGCCGGGCCGGTCAGCCGGTCCAGCAGGAACCGGGTGTCGGCGGCGCGGGCGGCGGTCACGGCGCTCGCCGGCACGCCGTCCTCGTCGAGGGCCTTGCATGCCGTGCAGGTCAGCAGCCGCCCGTCCGGCAGGGACGTACCGGACGACTCGTAGGCGTGGTCGACGGACGCGACGACGTACCCGCGCGACGCGAGGTCCTCGGCGAGGTTCGTGAGGGTGAACCGCGGCGCCCCGAACCCGGGGGAGAGGACCACCAGCGGATGCCGTCCCGGTGCGGGGCGCGCGTCCACCGCGCCGTGCGTCCGCATCCGGGCCAACTCCCGTACGGCGGAGGGGCGGTCCGGCACACCGGCCGTCTTCAGCAGCTCCCGGGCCTCCGGCTCGGTGGCGTAAGGGGCCGGCCGCCCGTGGGTGCGGCGGGCGGCCGGGTAGTGCAGGGTCACCATCAGCTCGCGGCCGTCGGCGGCGGGCACCCAGGGGTCCTTGCGGGACCGGTCGGCGAGGTGGAGCACGGTGCTGCCGACGCCGTGTGCGCCGGTGGGCGCGGGCAGCCGCATACGGCCGGCGGAGGCGGCGTCGGAGGCGGCGGGCCAGGCGGCCGGGGGCCGCCCCGCGGCGGTGTCGGGCGCGGTCGCCGCCGCGGCGGCCGTGGCGGGTAAGGCGAGCGTGCAGGCGAGGACGGCGGCCGCGGCCGCCCGAGGCAGGGTGGTCATGCCCGGGACGCTACGGGCGCCGGGGGCCGGCCCGCGTCGGCCCGCGGGCTGAGGTGTCCGCCCGCCGCGTACTCCCGCAGGTGGACGATCCGCGTCGGCTGCATCCGGCCGGCCCCCGATCGCCGAACCCCCTGCGGGCCCCCTGCTCCAGTCGGCGGAGCAGGGGGCTCACCCCGGGCCGCGGCGCCCCGGCAGACCGGACCCGGCGAGCCGGTGCGACGGGGAACCTCCCGCCTGGACCGCGACTCGTGCCGTCACCCCGGCGGCACCTACCCGGGCCTCCTCGGTTCCGCCTGCACCGGTTCACCCGCCGTTGGGCCGCACAGCCCGGGTGGTCACCGCCTGCGGGCCAGGTGGACCGCGTCCGGCACGCCGCGCGCCACCGGGACCTCCTGCGTCCGCACGTCCCCGAACCCGGCCGCCCGCAGGGCGTCTTCGAACGCGGCGGACGGCTGCGCCGACCACACCGCCAGCACCCCGCCGGGCCGCAGCCGGTCCCGGCATGCCGCCAGGCCCGCGGGCGCGTACAGGCCGCGGTTGTCCTCGTCGACCGTCCAGTCCGGGCCGTTGTCGATGTCGAGGCACAGGGCGTCGTACCGGTCGGCGGAGCCGGCCAGGTAGGCGACCAGGTCGGTCTGCAGGACCTCGGTGCGCGGGTCGGCCAGCGCCGAGGCGGACACCTCGGCGAGCGGCCCGCTGCGGTGCCAGTCGACGACCGCTGCCTCCCGCTCCACGACGGCGATCCGGCCCCAGTGGGGCCGGGCGGCGGCGTGCGCCAGCGAGAACCCGACGCCCAGACCCCCGATCAGCAGGGCGGGGCGCGAGCCGGGCGGCGGGTCGAGCGCCAGGTACGCGGCATCGACGAGCATCCGCTCGGAGCGCCCGTCCGAGGTGTCCATGAGGAAGCAGCCGTTCGCGATGATCTCGTACGTGGTGCCGCGCCGGCGCAGCACCACCTCCCCGTAGGGTCCCTCGCGCCGGTCCAGCGTCTCGGGGGTGTCCGGTGTCACAGGTACGGTCATACGTCTCCCAACGACGCACTTCCGGCCCGCGTTCCCGCCCCCGGTGACCCGCGTTCCCGCCCCCGGCGGCGTGGCTGCCCCCTACCCGGGCGGTACGCGGCCGGCGCCCGGCGCGTAGCCCCTTGCCCGCCCCCGCCGGCCACTACTGTCTCCGACGTCCGAAAAAGACTGTTATGGGGGTTTGTGTTGCGCCGGTTCACGATTGCCCTGACCCTGCTGGCGACGCTCGCCACGGGCTCCTTCCTCACCGCCGAGGCGCGCCCCGCCGCCGGCGGCCCGGCCGGTGCCCCCGGCCGCGGTACGAACATCCTCGTCGTCGGCATCGACAGCCGCACCGGCATCTCGGCCGCCGACAAGCGCCGGCTGAACGTCGGGGGCAAGGGCTGCAACTGCACCGACGTGATGATGCTCGTCCACCTCTCCGCCGACGAGCGCCGCGCCAGCGTCGTCTCCATCCCGCGCGACTCCTACGTCGCCTACGCGCAGGACACCGAACCGGCCCGGCTCGGCAAGATCAACGGCGCGTACGCGCTCGGCGGCGCCGACATGGCCGTCCGCACCGTGGAGAAGGCCACCGGACTGCACATCGACCACTACCTGGAAACCGGCTTCCTCGGCTTCGAACAGGCCGTCGACGGCATCGGCGGCGGGGTCGTCTGCACCGACAAGCCCCTCAAGGACGTGAACTCGGGGCTCGACATCCCCGCCGGCCTCCACCGCACCGACGGGCGAGGCACCCTCCAGTACGTCCGCGCCCGCCACATCAACCGCCCCGGCGACCTCGGCCGGGTGCGCCGCCAGCAGCGCACCGTCTCCGACCTGCTGAGCCGGCTGACCGCCGAGGGCACCCTCACCGATCCGATCGGCGCCGCACGCACGGTCCGCACCCTCCTCAAGTCCGTCCGCACCGACGCGGGCACCGGGTTCGACGACCTCGTCCACCTCGCCTGGGCGCTGGGCCGCCTGAAAGCCGGGCAGACCGAGTTCGCGACCGTCCCCATCCGGGAGTTCGACCACCGCGTGCCCGGCGTCGGGTCCACCCTGCTGTGGCACGAGGCCCGCTCCCGGGCGCTGTGGGCGGCGCTGGCCGCGGACCGGCCGATCACCGGCGACACCCGCATCCAGCCGGCCTACGCGGCGCCCGCCCGCACCAACCCGGCCGGAATCCGGGTGCGCGTCGACGACGCCGCGGTCGCGGCGGCCCTGCGCGCCGACGCGTTCGCCGTGACCGACACCTCCGCGGCGGCGCCCGCCGTCCGGCCGGCCGGGCCGCCGGTCATCCGGTACGAGCCCGGCCGGGAGGACGACGCGGCCACGGTCGCGGCGGCCCTGCCCGGAGCCCGCCTCCAGGCCGTCCCCGGACACGGCACCGCCCTCGACGTGGCCGTCGGGAAGGACCCCGTCACCGTCCGGCACGTCACCTACGACCGGAACGTCGCCGACGGCGCCCCGGTCACCGGCGACACGCTCGGCTGCGCGGGCACGGTGGGCCTGCCCGCCAGGCCGGCGAAGCCCGCCACACCCCCGAAGCCCGCTGCCGGCTGAAAACGGCTTGGCGGCGGCGGGCGCCGCGTCTACCGTCGGCCCCGATGGAGATGTCCTTCCGGAAGCTGCCGGACAACCAGCACGAGATCATCGTCCGCCACCGCAAGGGCCCGGACGTCAGGCTCCCCGCCCAGCCCGTCGGCCCGGCCATGCCGCACGACCTGGTCCACGCCGTCGTCGAGACCGCCCTCGGCATCGACGACGGCTTCTGGGGCGCGATGGCGCGCGGCGCCACCTTCCAGGGCTTCGAACTGCTCGCCCCGGGCAGGCACCGCCGCTCCGGGATGAAGGTCCTGCGCCGCGGCGGCGACGCCGTGCTGGCCGCCGAGCTGTCCGTGAACTGGGCGTACCGGGTGTGGCGCGGCCTGCCCACCGAGGGCCGCGGCGTCGGCCGCCCCCCGATCGGCCCGGACGCCCTGGCCCGCACGGGCCCGCGCCTGGACGCGGCCGCCGCCCGCTGGTCGGCGGTCCCCGAGGGCGGCGACCTCCTCTGGCACTGGGGGACCACCGGTTAGGGGGTGTTGCGAAGGTCCCGCACGGCGCCCGCGGCGCCCGGCACGCACTCCCGCCGCACCGGCCGAAGCCCCGGGTACGCCCCGTACGAGGGGTTTCGCCCGGCACACCGACAGCACGCACCGGACACCGCGGGCACCGCACAGGACGTTCGCAGCACCCCCTGGCGCCGCGGCCGTGCGGGAGAACCCCACCTCCCCCAAGTACCCTGTCCCGCACTGCACTTGTAGGTACCACCGGGCAGCCGGCATCGCGGGGGAGCACACATGTGGGGACGGGGCACGGTCCTCGGGGACCGGTACACGCTGACCGAGCGCATCGGCGGCGGCGGAATGGGCGAGGTGTGGCGTGCCGACGACCGCGTGCTCAGGCGGCAGGTCGCGGTGAAGGTCCTGCTCCCCGCCCTGCTCGACGCGCCCGGCTTCGCCGCCCGCTTCCGGCGCGAGGCCACCGTCCTCGCCTCGCTCAGCCACCCCGGCATCGTCGACGTCCACGACTACGGCGAGAGCTCCCTGGAGACGGGCGAGCGGGTCGCGTACATCGTCATGGGGCTCATCGAGGGCCGGACCCTCGGCGAGCTCCGCTCCCGGTCCGGCCCGCTCCCGCCCGAGCAGGCCCTCGACATCGCCGCCCAGGCCCTGGACGCGCTGCACGCCGCCCACCTGAGCGGGGTGACCCACCGCGACATCAAGCCGTCGAACCTGATGGTGGCCGAGGACGGGCGGGTGACCGTCACCGACTTCGGCATCGCCCGCTCCAGCGCGGCCACCTCCAGCATCACCGACTCCCACGCCGTCCTCGGCACCGCCCTGTACATGGCGCCCGAGCAGGCCGAGGGTCACGGCGCCGTCGCCGCCTCCGACCTCTACTCCATGGGCGTCGTCTGCTTCGAACTGCTCACCGGGGAACCGCCGTTCACCGGCGACTCGGTGATCGAGATCGCGCTCAAGCACGTCCGCGAGCCCGCGCCCGACCTCCCCGGCGAGTTCCCCGGGCCCGTACGCGCCTTCGTCGCCCGGGCACTGGCGAAGAAGCCCGAGGAGCGGTACACCGACGCCTCCGTGATGGCCGCTGCGGCCCGCCGGGCGGCGGCCGGCAGGCCCCTCGGCGAACTCGACGCCCCGGCCGGGCCGGTCGTCGCCGCACAGGCGGCCGCCAGGGAGCCCGCAGGCGGCGAGCGGAAGAAGTGGTGGCAGAAGCTCCGGGTTCCGGCGGTCGTCGTCGTGCCGGTCGCCGTGTCGGTCACGGTGACCGCCACGGTGGCCGTCACCGTCCTCCAGGTGGCGCCCTGGGCGCGGGACTCCGAGGCGCGGGGCGCGGGCGCGCAGCCCGCCGCGTCGGCGTCCGCCTCGACGCCCGGCGGCGCAGCCCCCGGCACGACCGCCCCCGGCGGTACGCAGTCCCCTCCGCCCGCGTCGGCGGCACCGCCGCCGACCCAGGACCCGGCGGCCGGCCAGGGCGGCGGCAGCACCGGCACGCCTCCCGGCGGCCCCGGCGGCGGGGGCGCGGCCCAACCGCCCGCCCCCGCCCCCGACCAGAACGCCGCAGGCGGCTCCCCGAGCGGCGGCAGCCCCTCGGGCGGCGGCACGCCGTCGGGCGGCAGCCCGTCCGGCGGGGGCGGCGGCTCGGGCTCGACCCCGCCCCAGGGCTGCGGCGGAGGCGTCTGGGGCGCCATCACCAGCGTCGGCGACGGCCTCAAGGTCGGCCTGGCCTCCAACAGCCAGGCGTCGGGGACGAAGGTGGTCATGGGCGGCACCACGGCCTTCGGCTGGGTGTACGAACGCGGCAGCTACGAGAGCTTCCGCGTGTGCTCCTCCAGCGGCCAGCCCCTCGCCCGCGCCCTCACCCACTTCGGTGAAACGGTGCGCGTGGAACTGGGCGGCGCGGGCGGCGGACTCTGGTGGAACCTGGAGCGCGTCCCGTCCTCGAACGCCTACACCATCAAGGACATCGCCTTCCAGGGCGGCTGCCTGACATCGAACGGCCAGGGCCGACAACTCACGGTCACCCCCTGCACCGCGAACAACAAGTCCCAGCAGTGGCGGATCCCGTAGGCGCCGACAGTCCACCCGCCGGCCGCCCCGCCGGCCGCCCCGCTTCAGACGGAGGCCGTCAGGGCCCTGAGGAGGCGGCGGGCCTCCCGTGCGGAGGGGGCCGAGCCGGGGCGGGCCGCGAGGGTGTCGACGCCGGGGACGGTGCCGCGCGCGCCGCAGGCTGCGGCACAGTCCGCGGCCAGGGTCAGCAGCGGCACGTGCGGCCGTACGGGCCCGCCCGCACCCGGCGCCGCCAACAGCTCCGGGAGTGCCGCGGCCACCACCGGCCACACGGCGGCCGCGCCGCCCGGGGCCTCCGCAGCGTCCCGGAGGGACGCCGTGACCACCGGGAGCTTCAGCGTGCCGAGCAGCACCAGCCGGGCCAGGCCGGCGCCCAGCAGCGCCCCGTCGAGGCGGCCGCGCGCCGCCAGTTCGGCCAGCGCCTCCACCGCCGCGGCGCGGCCGGCGGCGGGCCGGGCCCCGAGCCCGTACGCCACGGCCAGGTGCACGGCGGGCCCGGCAGGGCCCGCGCTGCGGGCCAGCGCCGGCAGGAAGTCCGGGCTGCCGTCGCTGCTGCCGTTCTGGTCGGCGGTCGCCGCGACCTGCGCCAGCAGGCGCGACGCCACGATCTCCGGATGCCAGGGCAGCACGGCGGCGGCGTGCCGCTCGCGGGACCGCAGCAGCAGGTGGGTGCAGCCGATCAACGGCTCGAAGCGGCGGAACAGCGACCAGAACGGCCGCGGGAAGTCACCGCGCCCGGGGAGCTCCGCGGTCCCGACGAGGATGCGGCGCCCCACCCGGGCCCGCCGCCTCCGGCTCGGCGGCTCCGGCTCACCCGGCTCCCGCTCCACGCTGGGCGCGGGCTGCGGCAGCCCGCCGGCGCGCAGCCACGCGGCGACCCGCGGCCCCTCCGGCAGCTCCAGCTCCTCGGCGGCCGCCACCACGTCCGCGTCGGCAGGCCCGCCACCGCAGCGCAGCAGCGCCTGCCCGAGGTCGGCGGGCCCGGGCCGGACGCCCGCCTGCTCGTACTCCGTCAGCCGCATCACCAGCTCGCGCGGATCCAGCGTGCCGTCCGCGCTGTCGGACGTGGCCAGCAGCATCGGCACGGCCACCCCGCGGCGCAGCAGGGAGCAGACCTCCCCGGCACGGGCCGCGAGCACCAGGTCGACCGCCTCGTGCTGGCAGGTCTCCAGCCAGCGCGGTGCCACCGCCGGGCCCGGTTCGACCGGCCCCGCCGCGCTGCGGACCACCGCGAGGAGCCGCCTCGCGGCGGCGGTCTGGGGCTCGTACGGGCCGGGCCACTGCTCCACGACCGGCTGCAGAGCCGCGGCGAGCGCGCCCCGGTCCCGCCCGGCCAGGCGGACGACCGCGTCGAGCAGCGCCTCGTACTCGGGCACGCTGCCGCCGTCCCCGCCGATCAGCTCCCCAACCGCCCGCGCCACCGCCTCCGCCGAGCGGCACCCGACTGCCCTGCCACCCCAGACGTCCACCCGCACCCTCCCGATTCCCTTCCCCTGCACAACGGTGCGGCGACGCTAACAGGGCAGGCTGACATCATGATCGGATGCATCCGATACCCCCCGTGCTCCCCGCCGGCGCCATGGGAGCGGCCGGCCAGCCGGAGTTCCCCCTCCGCGCCGGCTTCCTCCTGCGCCCCTGGCACGAGACCGGCGCCGACGCGGAAGCCCTGGCGGAATCCTGCCGAGACCCCGGCATCCGGCACTGGAACCGGCCCGAGGACCTGACACCCGCCACGGCCCGCGAGAAGATCGTCCAGTGGGGCCGGCGCTGGCGCACCGAGGAAGCGGCGGTCTGGGCGATCGCCCCGCCCCGCGGCGAGCGCCCGGTGGGCCTGGTCGGGCTGGGCGACGTCGACCTGGCGGGCGGCAGCGCCGAGTTCGTGTACTGGCTGCTGCCCGAGGGCCGGGGGCACGGCGTCATGGCCGCGGCCGTGGCCCGCGTCAGCCGGTGGGCCCTGGACGAACTGGGCCTGCACCGGCTGAGGATCACGCACTCCGTCAGGAACGAGGCCTCCTGCCGCGTCGCCCTCCAGGCGGGCTTCCCCCTGGAAGGCACCATGCGCAGCGCCCTGCTCCACGCCGACGGCTGGCACGACGAGCACCTGCACGCCCGCATCCACGGAGATCCGCAGACCGGCGGGTCCCCTGCTCTACTAGGGCCTGTATGGAGTTGCCCCGTGGAGCAAGGAGCGGCGTTCGCCGAGGGTGCGTGCCGGGCGTCGCGACGCCGCGGGGCAACTCCATACAGGCCCTAAGAGCGGGAGGTGGGGCGGCGCGGCGGGGGGACGGCGCGCAGGACTTCCCACAGGGGGCGTGAGCCGGACGCCCAGAGGGCCAGGGCGTGGCGGTCGACCACGTGCAGGCGCTGCTGTGCGGCGAAGGCCACCGCCGGCCTGGTGACCCGGCCGTTCGTCACGATCACCGCGACGTCGGCACCGTGCACCTGGCGGGCGGTGCCGTTGAGGACCTGCAGGTCGGGCGTGCCCACCGCCGAGCCGTCCAACCCCTTGGCGCGGTGCTTGCACTGGATCACCCAGCGCCGGCCGAAGGGGTCGGTGGCCTTCACGTCGGCGCCCAGATCCCCGCCGCCCCCGACCCGGACCGCGTCCGCGCAGCCGTCCCGGCGCATCAGGTCCCGTACCGCGTCCTCGAAGCGCGAGTGGTGCAGGGCGTCCAGCTGGGGGAGCCCGTAGCGCAGCCCCTGCGCGCGGACCGCCTCCCACCGCGCCCGCTGCTGCGCCCGGTGCAGCCCGGCGGCGCCGGCCGCCACCGCGAGGACGCCGAGCGCGATCAGGACCCACCAGTGGGTCAGCAGCCAGTCGACGACGGCCGCCACGAGGGCGAACGCCCAGGCCGCGACCACGACGAGGCCGGCTGTGCGCTCCTGTGCGCGCTGCCGCCGGGCGGTCCTGCGGGTGCGCCGCCGCACCGACGGGCGCCTGCCCCCGGGCGCTCGCGGCCTGCGGGCGCGCGGGCTCATCGGCTGGCCCGGGTGACGCCGCCGGCCGGCTGCCCCAGGGCGTCCAGGATTCCGCGGCCGATCGGGGTGGGCGCGAGCAGGACGCCCAGCGCCAGGATGATGAGGGCCGTGGTCCGCTCCTCCACCCGGCTGCGGGCCTGGGTACGCCGGCGCAGGCGGAAGAAGACGACGACCGCGAGCAGCACGGCCACGTTGATCGTCAGCAACCGTCCAGACCTCCCCGAGCACGGCCGTGACGGCCGCCGACTCCAGCAGCCCTCTGTGTAGCCGGGTGGAGCCGAAGCGCGTGTGCCCTTCGCCGCGCTTGGCGTGAAATGGGCGGGCTTGGCCGGATGGGGTGGGTGTGTGTGCGGACGGGTGTCCGGCCGTCGCACGTGCGTCGCCCTGGCGGGCCCGTCGCGTCAGAGGTTCCGGAGGGTGCCGGTGGGGCGGTCCCAGCGGGAGCGGGTCGCGCCGAAGCCCGTTTCGTGGACCCACACGTGGGTGCACCCCGGGCACTGGAGGTGGAGCAGGCTGCCGGTGTTGGTCAGCAGGTAGCGCCAGTGGTCCGGGCACGTCCGCCGATCCGCGCACGGCCCGCACGCGCGGGCGTCGTCGCAGCGCGGGCAGGGCACCCAGGCGCGGCGGCCCGGGTCGGCCTGCGGATCAAGCGGCAGCACGGCCACCGCCCGGGCGGCGGGGGAGCACCCCGGCGGCGACGAGGCCGTCGTAGGTCCGCTGCTGGTCGGCGTCGAGGCCCGAGTACAGCAGGTCGTACGCCTGCTCCTCGCCGCGCAGTACCTCGACCGGGTCCCAGTCGGGCCCGAGGGCGGCGAGGACCTGGGCGCGCCGCTGGATCTCCTGCGCGGTCAGGTCGACGTCGAAGCCGACGGGGGCGCCGGGGCCGGGCTCGGGGGCGGAGGTCTGGTCGTGGGGGGCCATACCCAGGAACTTAGGTATGCCTTCCTTGGTACGTCAAGAGAGGGTGGGGGGAGTCACAGCCGGGCTCCGGCGGCACCGCAAGGGGGCTCCCCGCCCCCTTGCCGTGCGGGGGGCGCACGGCAGGGGCGGGGAGCGCGGCGGCACGGGAGGGGCGGAGGCGAGGGGGGCGGGGGGCAGGGGGCCCGCGGTCAGCGTTCCGCGGCGGCCACGGGGACCGGCGGGCGGGACAGGCGGGTGAGGGCCGTTTCCGCGCGGTTCGCCTTCAGGGCCTCGTACGCGAGGCGGAGCGCCTCGGCGCGGACGGGGCGCCGGGCCGCGCAGGCCGACAGGTCGCCGGCGCACTGGAGCTCCCACCGGGGGAACCGGCGCCGCGCCGTGGCGACGGGGGCGCTGGGCGCGAAGTACAGCATGGTGGTGTTCTCGTGCGGGTTGTGCGCCGAGCCCTCGTAGACCATGAGGCCGGCCGTCTCCAGCCGGTCGGCGAGCCGGGTGAGGACGGGCTCCTCGGCGCGGGCCATGAACAGCCCGACGTGGTTCTCGAAGCCGTGGACGCGCTCTTCGGAACTCACGTCGTCCTTGTAGCCGGGGCTGCACCGCGGGAAGAGGAAGACCTCCACCTCGGGCGCGGGGCCGGGCGTGACGCGCAGCCGCGTCACCCGTATGTCGGTGTCCTCCGGAAGCCAGTGACGCTCCACCAGACGGCGCTTGACCAGCACGCTAGGTATGGTGGCCGAGGCAGCCCACCCGTTCTCGGCGAAGTACGCGAGAGCGGAATCCACTGTTTCGGGGAACAGTAGTGTCGCGCAATGCGAAACGACGCAACCGCTCTTGATTTCCCGTCGGAGTTCGCCGGGTATCCAGGGCGGCAGGAGGGCGTCCAGTGATTTGTGGGAGGCGTGGAGGGCGTAGTCAACAGCATGCTGGAGCCGCTGGACGTCGCACGGTTCGAACGTAACGTCATGCATGTCGCAGCCTTTCTGTTGCCGACACCTCGATTAAAGCCATGTCACCCGTCAGGAGGCACACGGCCGTACTCTGAACGGGTGAGGGTGAGTTGTTGACCTGCACACCTTCACTTCGCCCGAACGCGGCGGTGGTGCCTTTCCGACAACCGCCGCAGTTTGCGGGCAGGGGTCTTTCTCGGGAGGTAAGGGAATGTCTCTGGTCGGCACGCGGAATCCTCCGCGCATCCTCATAGCCGGCGCCGGAATCGGCGGATTGACGACCGCGCTGAGTCTTCATGCGGCGGGACTGCGCGACGTGCGGATCGTGGAGGCGTGCCCGAATCTCCGGGCCGTCGGGGCGGGAATCAACCTCCAGCCCGCCGCCGTCCGCGAACTCACCGAACTCGGCCTCGGCCAGGCCCTCGACGCCTGCGCCGTGGCCACCGGCCGCCTGGAGTTCCACCACCGCTACGGCGGCCTGATCTGGTCCGAGCCCCGCGGCCGCGACGCCGGCTACCACTGGCCGCAGTACTCGGTGCACCGCGCGGCCCTCCAGGAGCTGCTCCTCGCCGCCGTGCGCGAACGCCTGGGCCCGCAGGCCCTGTCCACCGGCCGCAGGCTCCTCCGCTACGAGCACGCAGGCGAGACCGCCCGGGGCCGGAAGACAGCCCCGGCCGCAGTCCTCGCCTTCCTGGACGGGGAGACCGAGCCGACCGCCTGCGACCTGCTCATCGGCGCCGACGGCATCAACTCGGCCGTGCGGGCCACGATGTACCCCGACCAGGGCCCGCCCCTGCGCAACGGCATCTCCATGTGGCGCGGCGTCACCGCGGCGCCGCCCTTCCTCGACGCCCGCACCATGGTCATCATCGGCTGCAACGCGCGCGTCAAGGCCGTCGTCTACCCCGTCACCAGGCCCGGCCCGGACGGCCGCTGCCTGCTCAACTGGGTCGTCGAGGCCCGCACGGCCGACGAGCCGTCCGCGGACGACCCGCGCGGCGGAGCCGACTGGGACCGCTCCGTCCCCGCCGACGAGGTCCTCGCCCACCTCGACGGCTGGCGCAGCGACTTCCTCGACCTGCACGCCGTCGTCTCCGCGGCCCCCCTCATCGGGCGCTACCCGATGATCGACCGCGACCCGCTGCCCACCTGGCGCGACGGCCGCGCCGTCCTGCTCGGCGACGCCGCCCACCCCGTCTACCCGACCGGCTCCAACGGCGCCTCGCAGGCCATCGTCGACGCCCGCGTCCTCGCCTGGGCGCTCGCCCGCCACGGCGTGGAGCAGGCCCTCGCCCGGTACGAGGCCACCCGCCTCCCGCAGACCACCCGCGTCCTCGGCGCGCACCGCCGCCTGGAACCCGACCCGGTGCTCCGGCAGGTCGAGGCGCTCGCCCCCGACGGCTTCCGCGACATCCGGCACGTGCTGCCCGACGACCGGCTCGACGACATCCGCTCCTGCACGCGCCAGGTCACCGGAACCGACGCCACCGCGCTCAACGAGCGGTCCTCCTGGAGCGTGACCGCATGACCGCCCACCGCCCACCCGGCCCCCGCACGCGCCGCCCCTCCGCCGGCCGTACGGGCGGCCCCCGCGCCGCCGGGGCGGCCGCCGGCGGGCTCGCCGGAGCCGCCGTCCTCCTCGCGGTCCTGCTGCCCGCGCTCGCCCCACCCGCCGCCACCGCGACCGCCGAGGCCCGCCCCGCGGCCACGGCGGCCGACGCGGCCGCCTGCACCGGGGAGGGAGCGGCGGCCACCGACGGCGGGCGCACCTGCACCCGGTACGGGCCCGCCGCGCGACTCGGCCGCGGCACCGTCCGCACGTACACCGCATACGCCGGCGGCGTCCCCAAGGAACTCGGCGTGTCCCTCGGTGCAGCAGCGCTCACCGCCCTCCCCTCCGCCCCCACCGACGGCCGGCACTGCCACGACGCCGACGGCGACGGCAGCACCGACACCCGCCACGAGTGCGTCGGCGGCCACAGCCTCGAACTGGCCCTGCCCGCAGCGCCGCCCGACGCGCCCGGACTGCCGTACCAGTGGGCCCTGTTCAACTGGAACCCGCACGGCCACAGCCCGCACGGCCGCTACGACGTCCCCCACTTCGACGTGCACTTCTACCTCGTCCCGCGCGAGGTCCGCGCCGCCATCCGCACCGGCAGCTGCGCCCTCCTCATCGACTGCGGCCAGCTCGCCGAGGCGGCCGAGCCGGTGCCGGCCGCCTTCCTGCCGGCCGGGTACCCGGCGAGCAGCCCGCAGACCGCCGAGGGCGCCATGGGCGCCCACCTCGACAGCCGCCCGCCGACCTCGGGCACGCTCAGCGGCCAGACGTTCATCTACGGGGCGTACGGCGGCGAGATCGTCTTCATGGAGCCCATGCTCACCAAGGACTTCCTGCTGCGGCACCGCACGCCGGCCGGGCACCGCACCTGCGAGCCCGTTCCCCAGCCGGCGGCCTGGCGGATCCCGGGCTGGTACCCCACCCGCTACTGCACCGCCTACCGTCCCGCCGAACGCGACTACACCGTCTCCCTGACGGACTTCGCCCCCTCGGCAGGCCTGCGCGGCCACGCCGCCGCCGAAGCCCCCTGACACCCGCGGCCCCGGCGCACCCGCGTGGCGCAGCCGGGGCCCACGGCAGACAGCCGCCACAATCAGACTGTCGTTTATGCCGTCTTGTCACCCATTTGGGGGCTTGTCCATGTACGCAGCCGTCGTCCACGCCCTGGGAGAACCACCCCGGTACGCAACGGTGCCCGAACCGGCCCCCGCCGCCGGCGAGGTCGTCGTGGAGGTACTGGCCGCGGCGCTGTACCCGCTCGTGCGCTCCTTCGCCTCGGGCGGCCACTACACCGGCGCCACGGCGCTGCCGCTCGTCCCCGGCTTCGACGCGGTCGCCCGCACCGCCGGCGGCGAACTCGTCTACGTCCCCGGGCTGGAGCCCCCGCACGGCACCATGGCCGAGCGCATCGCCGTGCCCGCCACCGCCCTCATGCAGCTGCCCGACGGGCTCGACCCGGTCGCCGTCGCCGCTGCCGTCAACCCCGCCTCGTCCGCGTGGATCGCGCTGCGCGAACGCGGTCGGCTCCGCACCGGGGAAACCGTCCTCGTGCTCGGCGCCACCGGGAACGCCGGCCGGGCCGCGGTCCGCCTCGCGCGCGACCAGGGGGCGGGAACCGTCGTCGCGGCCGGACGGGACCGGGAGGCGCTGCGGCGCACCGAGGAGCTCGGAGCCGACCGCACCGTGTCCCTGACCGGGCCGGACGAGGACGTCGCCGCCGCGTTCGGCGCCGCGGCGGCCGAGGCCGACCTCGTCCTGGACTACCTGTGGGACCGGCCCGCCGAACTCGCCCTCGACGGGATCCTCCGCCACCGCGCCGACCTCGCGCGGCCCCTGCGCTGGGTGCAGGTCGGCTCGGCCGCCGGCGCCGACATGACCCTCCCCGCCGCCTGGCTGCGCAAGGCCGACGTCCACGTCTGCGGCAGCGGCCTCGGCTCCATCTCAGGCGCCCGACGCACCGCCTGCCTGCGCGAACTGCTCGACCGGCTGCCCGCCCTGGAACCCACCACCGAGCCCGTCACCGTGCCGCTGGCCGACGTGGAGACCGCCTGGCAGGCCCCCGTGCGCTCCGGCACCCGCATCGTGTTCACCACCCCCGCGGCCGAAGCGGACCCCGCCGCCGGCACCCGCCGCCGGGCCGCGTCCGCCGAAGGCACCGGAACACGCGAAGCCGTCTGACGTCGCGGCCCCGCCGGGCCGTACCCGCGGCGGCGGCGTCGGCCCCGGCCCGGACATGCCACAGGGCCGCCCGGCGCTCCGTTGCGCCGGGCGGCCCGGTCCGGGGGCCCGACGGCCGGCGGCCCCTCAGGGCCCAGGGGCTCTGGGGCTCGGCGGCTCAGGGCCTGATGTCGTCGCAGGCGACCACCAGGTGCCGCGGCCCGCGCAGCACCGCGTTCTGCCGGTAGGGCGGCGGGTCCTCCAGCAGCCGCGGGTTGTGCAGCCGGCGCGCCAGCTCGCTCAGCGCGAGCTGCGCCTCCAGCCGCGCCAGCGGCGCGCCGAAGCAGCTGTGGATGCCGCTGCCCAGTCCCAGGTGCTGGATGTCCCTGCGGTCGGGGTCGAAGCGGTCGGGGTTCTCGAAGCGCTTCGGGTCCCGGTTCCCCGCCGCCAGCACCAGCCACATCGGCGCCCCCTTGGGGATGGTCACCCCGCACACCTCGATGTCGCAGAGGGGCGTGCGCTGCGGCAGCAGCTGGACCGGCGGCTCGTACCGCAGCAGCTCCTCCACCAGCGGCACCGCCAGCCGCGGCTCCCGCCGCAGACGCTCCAGCACGTCCGGATGGCGCAGGAGCGTCAGCATGCCGTTCGTGATCAGGTTGACGGTCGTCTCATGGCCGGCGATCAGCAGCAGCGCCGCCGTGCTGAGCAGCTCCATCGTCGACATCGTCTCGCCCTGGCCGTGCCCGGCCGCCAGTTGGGACAGCATGTCGTCGCCGGGGTTCTTGCGCCGCTCCTCGATCAGGCCGGCCAGGTACATGCCCAGTTCCATCCGGGCGCTGCTCGTCGCCTTCTCCCGCTGCTCCGCGTCGGCGTCCGGATCGGGGTCCAGGCTCGCGGCGAGCGTGTCGGCCCACACGTGGAAGCGGGCCTCGTCCTCCCGCGGCACACCGAGCAGCCGGCAGATCACCGTCACCGGGAACGGGTACGAGAACTGGTCGACCAGGTCGATGCCGTTCCCGTCCCCCTCACCGGATCTGCTCCTGCCGTCCGCCAGCCCGTCGATCAGGCCCTTCACGATCGACCCCAGCTCCCCCCGCATCCCGTCGATGCGGCGCGGCGAATGGGGCGGCCCGAACGGCCGGTTCGTCATCCGGCGCAGCCGGTCGTGCTCGGGCGGGTCCAGCTTCAGGAAGCTCGGCGGCAGCTGCTGCTCGCCCTCCTCCTGCCCGGCCAGCGGGTCGCCGGCCGCCGCGCCGCGGTTGCGGGTGTCGGAGCTCAGGCGCGGGTCGTGCAGCAGGCCGTGGATCTCGTGGTACGTGCTGACCACGTACGGCCCCTCCCCGTCGTGGAAGACGGGCGTCCTGCGCAGCTCCTCGTACAGCGGGTACGGGTTCGCGCGGTTCGAGTAGTCCAGGATCTGACTCAGGATCCCTTGCTTCATGACAGGTCCTCCGGGGGACGTACGGGCGGTCAGTTCCCGGCGGGGGTGAAGGTCATCCGGCGGTCGGCCGGCGAGTACCCGCTGAGGGTCACCGTCGGGCCGTGCGTGGGGATTGACGGGTCCGGGAACTCCGCCGGCACCGGCCGGCTGCCCTCGGGGCGCCGGTCGACGTTCGTGAACTCGGGCGGGAAGGGCGCCGTCGCCTCGATCTGCCGCTGGTAGAAGTCCAGCCAGCGCGCGTTGTCGAAGGTGACCGCCCCGATGATCCGGCCCTGGTAGCCGTACACCCCCGCGAACCGGCGCTCGCCCAGGGACCCCTGAGTGATCATGATCTCGGTGCCCATCGTCGGGACGCCGACGGACTTGACGTTCACCCCGAACTGGGAGGACCAGAAAGCGGGAACCCAGATGTGCGGGCGCCGGCCGGCGCTGTTGCTGAGCATGTTGTGGGCCGCCGTCTCGGCCTGCGAGACCGCGTTCCCCCAGTGCTCCAGCGACAGGAACTGGTAGCCGAACAGCGGGTGCGGCGAGCGGGCGACATCGCCCGCCACGTAGATGTCGTCGGTGACGATGCCCGTGATGCCGAACGCGCGGCAGCCGGCGTCGCAGGCGATGCCGCGCGGTCCCGCGCCGAGCCCGGAGCCTGCCAGCCACTCGGTGTTGCGCTGCGCGCCCAGGCACACCACGACCACGTCGCACTCGACGACCGCGCCGTCGGAGAGGTGCGCGGCCCGGACCCGGCCGCCCGCATCGCCTTCGAGGCGGGTGACCATCACCCCGGTGCGCAGGTCCACCCCGTGCTCGCGGTGCATTCCGGCGGCCACCGCCCCGATCACCCCGCCGAGCGCGCCGACCAGCGGGGCGTCGGCCCGCTCCGCGACCGTGACCTCCAGGCCGCGCTCCCGGCAGGCCGAGGCGATCTCGGAGCCGGTGAACCCGGCGCCGATGACCAGGACGCGGCGCGGCCCGGCCTCCAGCCGCCGCGCCAGGCCGGCGCCGTCCGCGCGGGTGCGGAGCACGAACACGCCGTCGAGTTCGCCCTCCGCCTCGTTCGGCCACGGCCGGGCCCGCACGCCGGTGGCGATCAGCAGCCGGTCGTAGGGCACCTCGTCGCCGTCGGCGAGCTTCACCCGGCGCCCGGCCATGTCGAGGCCGCTCGCGGGCACGCCGAGGCGCCACTCCGCCTCGATCGCGCGGCGGCGCGGCAGCGCCGTGTTCTCGGCTCGGGCCATGCCCAGCAGTACCTGTTTGGAAAGGGGCGGTCGGTCGTACGGCTCGTACGGCTCGTCCCCGACCATCGTCAGGGTGCCCTTGAAGCCCTTCTCCCGCAGGGTCTCCGCGGCCCGCAGGCCGGCCAGCGAGGCACCCACGACGACGATCCGCCCGCTCCTCTTGAGGGACTCCAGCTCCGACTCAGGCATCGGCGGCCTCCGCGTCCTCGACGAGGATGGCCTGCACGGGGCACGCCGCGGCCGCCTGGGCGACCCGCTCCCGCTGGGCGGCCTCGGCCTGCGGGTCGTACAGCAGCCCTTCGTCGCCGTGCAGGGCGAAGACGTCGGGGGCCAGGAAGGCGCACTGGGCGTACCCCTGGCATCGGTTCAGATCGACGACGAGTCTGAGCAAGGTGCGGTCCTTTCACTGGCCCCCGCGCTTCCTCGGGCCAGCGTGCGGCCTGCGGCCCGGGAAGGCCCGCCGGGGGGTGCCGTTGGAGTGAGGGCTACGCGGCCGTCCGACGCCGGCGCCGGGCCGCACGCAGGATGTACACGCTGACGGCCAGGGCCCATGCCGGGAAGACCAGCTCGGTCCACGGCACGGCGGAGCCGACGAACAGCAGGACCAGCCCCGCGGCATAGCCCGCGGCGGTCAGCCCGCGCGGCATGACGCCCATGCGCCGTCCGATCGTCGACGTCGCGAAGACGAAGACGGCGGCCATCCGCAGGGCGTAGGTGGTCATCAGCGTGTAGGCGAAGTGACGGCCGAACGACTCGGGCGCACCGGCGGAGAGCACGGTTCCGGCCGCGGCCGTGGCGGCGAAGAGGGACGCGACGAAGACCAGCCCGCTGCCGAGGAAGACCGTCGCGAAGAACCGGTCCTCCGCCGCTCCGGTGTGCTCGCGCAGCGCCCCCATGAACCACAGGAAGGCGATCCCGGCGAACGGGACGAGCTCGACCGCCGCCCGCAGCGCACTCTCCCGGCCCGGCGCGACGGCCACGGAGGCCCCGCCGCCGCCCGACGGCAGAGCGGCCCGTACGAGGACGATGGCGGCGGCGAGCAGCACGGCGAAGGCCACTCCGGCGAGGCCCGCGGCCCCCGGCGTGCCCAGCCGCGTCTCCGACGGTGCATCCGGCAGGGTTTCTCTCATGCCCCCAGCAAGCCGCCGCCGGCGCCGCACTGCCAGCGGGCCCGCGCACTCGGGTGAGGGGCGCCGCACCCCGCCATGGCGGCCGCCGCACGCCGCGTCACCGGCGAGGTCCTCGCCGACCTCGCCGGCGAACTCGGCGAGGCCCGGGGCGGTGACGCGGCCCCCTGACCCGGGGCCCGGCGGCCTCCGGGCCCCGCTACCACGGCAGGTCGCGCAGCTGCTGCACGCACAGCAGCACGAACAGCAGACCGGCGGCGCCCAGCATGCCGTTGCTGACCGCCCCGCTGCGCCATTCGGCGGGCGTGCGGGCCGAGTTGAGCAGCCACACCAGCGTCAGCGCCAGGAACGGCATGAACAGCGCGCCGATCACCCCGTACACGACGACAAGCCCGAACGGCTGGTCCAGGAACAGCAGGCTGATCGGCGGGAACGTCAGCCACAGCAGGTACGCCCGGAACGGCAGCGACTTCTCGGCGCTCCGCCCCTCCGGGACCAGCGACGGCCGCAGTTTGCCCACGAAGTCCGCGAACATCAGGCTCACCCCGTGCCAGACGCCGATCAGCGAGGTGAACGAGGTGGCGAAGAACCCGATCAGGAACAGCTTGGCGGTGGTGTCCCCGTACGTCTGCGCGAGGACGGTCCCGAGGTCGAGCAGCCCCCGGTCGCCCTTGGCGAGCGCGATGCCGGAGGAGTGCAGCAGCTCGGCGCCGACGAACAGCATCGCCACCACGAACACGCCGGTGGTCAGGTAGGCCACCCGGTTGTCGAGCCGCATCACCTTCATCCAGCCGGTGTCCCGCCACCCCTTGGCGTTGACCCAGTAGCCGTACGCGGCGAGCGTGATGGTCCCGCCGACGCCGCCGATCAGGCCGAGCGTGTAGACCAGCGACCCCTCCGGCAGGACGGGCACCAGGCCGGCGACCGCGGCCCCCAGGTGCGGGGTGACCCGGACCGCGAGGTACACCGTCACCGCGAACATGACGCCGACCAGGATTGTCATGACCTTCTCGAACGCGGCGTACCGGTTGAACCAGACGAACACCAGCCCCACCAGTCCGCACAGCACCGCCCACGCCTTCAGGTCCAGCGTGCCCGGGAAGAGCGCCGCCAGCGGCAGCGCGCTCGACGACATCGCGGCCGCGCCGTACACGAACCCCCAGACGACGACGTACCCGGCGAAGTACACGGTCGTCCACGAGCCGAGGCTGCGCCAGCCGTCGAACAGGGTGCGGCCCGTGGCCAGGTGCCAGCGGCCGACGGCCTCGGCCAGCGAGATCTTCACCAGGCAGCCGATGACCGCCGCCCACAGCAGCGTGTAGCCGAACCTGCCGCCCGCGATGAGGGTCGCCACGAGGTCGCCGGCGCCGACGCCGGTCGCCGCGACGACGATCCCCGGGCCGATCGACCGCCAGCCCGCCCTGCGGGGAGGCACCCCGCCGCGCGCCCCCGTCCCGGTCGTGGTCGTGTCCGCCATCCGCGCCCGCCTTCCCGTCCGTCCTGCACCGGCTCCGACGGGCCACGAAAGGCGCTGCGCGCCCCGCGCGCAAGAGGGCTTTTCAGCCAGTGCCGCCCGGCACGCCCGCCGGGCCCGCGGCCCGCCCGCCGGCGCCCCTGCCCGCCGGCCGTACGCGCCGCCGCCCGCCAACCCCGGTGCGCCCGCCGCCCCGGGGCCACAGGTGCCGCAGCAGGCCGGCGGCCGCGAGCGCGGCGACCAGCGCGCAGACCGCCCCCCACCCGCACGCCGCGTACAGGCGCACGCCGAGCCACGACCCTCCCGTACCGCCCAGGTAGGCGCACATCATGTACGCCGTGGTGAGCCTGCTGAGCGAGCCCTCCCGCAGGGCGTACACCCGCGCCTTGTTGGCGACCATCCCGCCCTGCATGGCGACGTCCAGCAGCAGCGTGCCCGCCGCCAGCGCGGCCAGGCCCGGCAGACCGCCCAGCCCGCCCGCCGCCAGCACCGCGGCCGACACGGCGACCCCGGCGAGGGCCGCCAGGTTCACCGGCCCAGGCCCGTGCCGGTCGACGAGCCGGCCCGCGTACGGCGTGCACAGCATGGTCACCGCGCCGACCAGGGCGAGCACGCCGACCGCCTGCGCCCCGTACCCGTACACCGGACCCGTCAGGAGCAGCGCCACGCTCGTCCAGACGGCCGAGAACGCCCCGAAGGCGGCCGCCTGGTAGAAGCAGGAGCGGCGCAGCTCCGGCTCCGCGCGCAGCAGCCGCAGCGGCTCGGCGAGGAACTCCCGGTACGGCCTGCGGGCGTCGGCGGCCGCGGGGGCGGTGGCGGGGACCGCGTACGCCATGACCACGGCCAGGAGCAGCGCGACGGCCGCGGCCACCAGGTAGGGCGCCCGCCAGCCGAGCCATTCGCCGAGGACGCCGCCGAACGCGCGGGCCAGCAGCATGCCGCCGGTGGAGCCGCTGAGCAGGGCGCCGAGAACCGCACCCCGCCGGTCGGGCGCGACCAGCCCGGCGGCGAGCGGGCTGATGACCTGCGCGGCCACCGTGGCCAGGCCGATCAGGGCGCTCGCGGCGACCAGCGCCGGCAGCGCCGGGGCGCAGCCGGCGGCCAGCAGGGCCAGACCGGTGACGGCGAGCAGGACCACCAGCAGCGAGCGGTGCGGGAAGCGGTCCCCGAGCGGCACCAGCAGCACCATGCCCGCGGTGTAGCCGATCTGGGTGGCGGTCACCACGAGGGACGCGGCGTCGGGGGACACCCCCAGGCCGTCCGCGATCAGCGGGGCGATGGCCTGCGGGAAGTACAGGTTGCCGACGGCCACGGCGCCGGTCACGGCCAGGAGCAGCAGCAGCCTGCGGCTCATCCGGCCGCCCCCGTGGGGAGGCGGGAGGTGAAGGAGGTCATGGGGAGAGTCCACGGCACGGGACCGGCCCTGCCAATTGATGTAGCGTGCCGCTTAATGATCAGCTTCGAGCTCGGGGTCGAGGACCTGGCCCACACCCGGTTCGCGCTCTCGCCGCTCGGCGAGACGGTGCTGAGCCTGCGCGTGCTGCGCGATCCGGGCGTCTCCGTCCTGCACCTGCCCTGGCGCCGGTCGGTCCTCGCCCGGATCGCAGGCCTCGGCGGCGGTCTCGACACCGGGCTTCTGCTGTCCCTCGTCGCGGACCTCCTCACCCTGCCCGACTTCCTCACGCCGCGCCCCGCCGTGTTCGAGCCGCACTTCGAGGACGAGCTGGCCGTCGTCCGCAGCACCCCGCCCGACCGGGTGCGCCGCGACCTGCTGGCCGCACACGCCCCGCACCCGCTGCCCGCACCCCTGCACGCGGCGACCGCCCCCGGCGACGGGCCCGTGACCGCGCTGCGCGACACGGTGTGCGAACTCCTGCACCGCTACTGGGAGATCGCCATCCGGCCGGTCTGGCCGCAGATCCGCCTCGTCGCCGAAGCCGACATGACGTACCGGGCGCGGCAGCTCGCCCGCGGCGGCGCCCGGCTGCTCTTCGCCGACATGCACCCCCAACTGCGCTGGGAGGACGCCGGATCCCGGGGCTTCCTGCGCGTCCACCGCACCATCGGCGGGTACGAGGCCAAGGCCTGCGGCCGCGGTCTGCTGCTCGTGCCGTCCGTGTTCGCCCACAAGTGCGCGCCGCCGGTGTGCCCCGACGAGCCGCCCTCCCTGCTCTACCCGAGCCGCGGCGCGGCCACCCTGTGGGAGGCCGAACCCGAACCGGTCCTGCGGAACGGGGCGGACGCGGCCGGGCGGGCCGCCGGGGACGCCCTCGTCCTGCTGCTCGGCGCGCCCCGGGCCCGGCTGCTGCGCATGCTCGCGGAGCCCGCCGCGACGGCCGAACTCGCCCGCCGCCTGCGCGTCACCCCCAGCGCGGTGTCGCAGCACCTCCGCGTCCTGCACGCCGCGGGGCTGGCCACCCGGACCCGCCACGGCCGGCAGGTCCTGTACCGGCGCAGCAGGCTCGGCGACCGGCTCACCGCGGGCGGCTGACGGCACGGCCTGCCTTCAGCGACCTGCCTTCAGGACGTGCCGAAGTCCGGGAGAGTGAGGGTGCCGTCGTCGGCGAGGGCGAAGCCCGGATTATGGGCGATCTCCCACACGTGGCCGTCGGGGTCGATGAACACGCCCGCATAGCCGCCGTAGAACGTCGGCGCGGGCGGCCGTGTCACCGCCGCCCCGGCGCGCCGGGCCGTCTCGACGAGTTCGTCCACCTCCTGCGGGGACCGGACGTTGTGCGCCAGGGCGATCCCGCCCCACCCGGGGGCATCCTCGACGCCGCTGTCCTGCGCGAGCCGGTCGCGCCCCCACAGGACCAGCGCGAGGCCGCCCGCCTGGAAGAACACCGTCTCCTCGGCCTGCTGCCCGCGCCAGCCGAGCTCCTCGTAGAAGGCACGGGCCCGGCCGAGGTCGGCCACGCCGAGGGTGATCAGGCTGATCCGCTGCTCCATGCCGGGAAGCTACCACCGATCGAACGCCCGGTGTCACGGCACGGGAGCCGTCCGCCGGTCGAACCACGCCGCGCACTCCGGCCGCCGGGCCCACACCACCGCCAGCACCGCCGGCACCGGCCAGGCCAGGCCGAGGAGCGGTTCCACCCGGTACACGACCAGCGCGAACGGCACGGCCACCCACCCGTACGCGCAGGCCGCAACCCGCAGCCGGCGCAGCCGCAGCGGGAACTTCAGCGCGGTGACGACACCCCACGCCGCCACCGCCAGCACGACGAGCCCGCCGCAGACGACCTGGCCGGCGCGCTCCTCGACCTCCGGGCGGCAGCAGGGCGCCGAGGCGTCCTCCTCGCCCCAGACCGCCGCGGCAACGGCCATACTGTCCGTCACGAGCCACACCCCGACGACGGCCTGCACACCGCCCAGCAGCATCAGCAGCATCCGCAGCCGGCGCACCGGCCGCGGCATCCGGACGCCCTCCCACGGCCGGCCGGCCGCGGAACCGCCCCCGTACGCGTCGTGCGGTTCCACTGCGACGACCTCCCCCGGCAGGGCATCCCCGGCATGTGCCACCCCCAGCATCCGGCGGCGCGCCCCGCCTGTACAGAGTCCGGGCACACCGGGGGCGCGCGGAGGTGTCAGCGCCGGCAGCGGCCGAAGGTGACGACGTACGTGCCGCCGTTCGACGCGGTGGCCCCGGCGAGGTCGGCGGCGCCGGGCTGGACCCCCGGGCCGATGTTCCGCAGCGCCGAGTTGAGGATGACGGCGCGGTGCCCGGGGCTGCTCATCCACCAGGTGACGGCGGCCTGCGGGGTGCCGGACCCGCCCCAGCCGGTGTAGGCGATCTCGCCGAACTGCCACGAGCGCGGGTTCGGGCAGTAGCCGGCGGCCTGGATGCGCGTCTGCGGCGTCGAGCCGGTCGCCGGATTGCGGTGCGGGTCCCTGCCGGGCCCCCACCACTTCAGTCGCACCGCGGCGGCCGAGTGCTGCTGCGCCGCGGCCGTCAGGGCCTGGTCGACGGTGAGAGCCGGCAGTCCCCGCCGCGTGCGCTGGGCGTTGACGAGGCACACGACGACGCTGCGCGCCTGCGCGGCGCCGGCCGCGGTGGGGGCCCGGTTGGCGTCCGCCGTATCACAGGTGACGGCCGCGGCGGGCGGCGCCGCGACGAGGGGGGACAGAGCGGCGGCCAGGGCGGCGGCCGCGACCGCCGCCGACCGCTTGCGGGGCTGGGAGCACGGCGGTTCACGGAGGCCGCACTTCCTGCGGGCAGAACGAAGAACGGTGAGGAGAGTGATGAGCGGGGTGAGCGGTGGTGGGCGGGGGAGGGGGCGACCGGCCGCGCGGCTCGGCCTCCAGGCTGCCGCAGGCCGCCGGAGCCGCCATGGGGCCCGGTCCCGTCCTCCGGCCTGCCGCCTGCTTCGGCGGCAGAGGGCCGTCCCGCCTTCCACGCACGAGGGGAACTCGGCGCCGCCGGCCAAGTCGGCGGCCGTACGCGAGGAGCAGCACATCGTCCTGGCCGCGGCTCTGAACGGGGCCCGCGGCCGGCGTCACCCGCACGGCCGAACGTGTCCGGGCGGTGACACCGGCTGCGGCGCCGGGCCCCGGCCGCGGCCTTGGCGTGAGGGGGCGGGGCGGGCCGCCGGCAGCCGCGAAGGGACTCGCCTGCGTCGATAACCGCCGGTCGGCGACCACGGGCTCATCGGGGACCTCCGGGGGGACTGGTCCTTCAGCGATCCTCCGCCTCGAATGCCCGGGCGACGGCGAGGCTGTCTTCGTAAACGTGGTGCCGGGTGACAAGGCCGTCTTCAACGGTGAGGTGCAGGGCGAACCGCGCGCGATACGCACGTCTGGTGGGCCGGGCGGTCTGGCGGATCTCTCCCAGCACGACCGCGTCGTTACCGTCGATGAGGATGCGCTCCACCTCAGTCGCCACATGCTCCGGCACATGGTGCTCGGCAAGCTCGCGATAGTGAGCGGCCGCATCGGCCCGGGTCGACCGGTGACGGATCCACGGCGTGGCAGCACGACCATGCTCGGCCTCCGGCCAGTCCAGCTTCCAATCGCCCTGCTCGGCGTACAGCTCGGCAATGCGCTCGGGGTCGCCCTCACCGATCCTCCGCAGCAGCTCTTCGACCACGGTGCGCGTGTTCGTAGGTGCGGCTGAAGACATGGGTGACCCCTCCGTCCTGGCCCGCGTCCTGTCGACGCGGAGAGATCACCAATCCTGCCAACGCAAGCAGGTCGAGACCACTACCTCTGAAGTAACGAAAATCCGTCACCAAGATCGACTTTCAATACGCGCCCTACAGCGGCTGACCAACGGCGCGGACGTCGCAGATCAAGCGGGAGACTGTCCCGCAGTGATCAAGACGAGCCAGGTCGTGACCGATGCCGGGTCACGTCCCGGGCTTCACCAGGACCGGTCAGGGAACGCAGCCACCGTCGTCCGGACCGGAGCCTCCGGAGCCGCACGACACCCTGACTCGCTGAAACCATCAGCAAGGGCGAGCAGCCACAGCAGCGATGCCGGACTTCCGGAGCATGCGGGCCAGATGCTCCATCTCGGGAAGCGTTCCTGAGTGGACACCGTCCAGTACGCGGCGCAGCGCAGCCCTGGCGTCTGTCACGTCAATGCCGAGTTCGGTCCGCAGTACACGCATGATGGCAACGCTCTGCCCCTGCTGACTGCTCACCTGCAGCCTCGCAGGTCCGTGCTCGGAGAGCATCTGGCCCCGCCGTTCCGCCGGCATCGAGCCACCGCACAAAGCCACCGTGAACCCGCAGGTCGAACAGGTTGACTCGACGTCCCAGCGCAACCGGCCACCCACCAAGGCCTGGACTCCCCGGCATTCCAGCTCGGCACCGCAGTCCTGACAGACGGCCGCGTACCTGACGGATTCGGAGACCGTCTGTTCCATCCCCACCTCCTTGTAGACGGGCTTCGACGACAAGTGTGTGCCGCAGCAGCAACGTTCGCACTGTCGGGCGACGAAGCCGCCTCAACCACATTCTCGATCAACGTCGTTGGAGTCACCCGAGGGACTTGCCTGCGACCCCGGTTCGGGGCGCGCCGTCGACTGCCACACAAATGCCGAATACACGGTCGCGGCTGGTCCAACCGTGGACGCGACCACGGTCATTGCTGATCTGCACCCGCCTCCCGGTGCGGTCCGTCGACGACACCACATGCAGGTAGACCGTCCCGGCGACACGGGCGAGGACGATGTCCCCCACCTCCAACTTCGACGGGTCGACCGGGGCAACGACCACCTGCTGCCGACTGTTTATCAGCGGAACCATCGAGGAGCCGCTGGGCCGGAACGTCACGGTGGCTCCGCCGGCAACCCTGACTGCCACTGCAGCCAATGCACCCATCCGGTGATCGTGGCAGATGCCCCGGCTGCGTCCCCATTGAATGAGACGTCGCTTCTCTCGGCTACCTGCGGCCCAGGAGTTCGGCTGCGGCCTCCACGCCCTCCCGGGTGCCGATCACGATCAGAGTGTCGCCGCCTGCCAGGCGGAACGCCGGGGTCGGCGACGGGCGGGCGGCGGCGCGGCGGAGGACGGCCACCACCGAGACGCCCGTCCTCGTCCGCATACGGGTTTCGCCGAGCAGGCGGCCGTTCCAGTGCGAGTGGCCCGCCAGCTCGATGCGTTCCGCAACCAGGCCCAGGTCGCTGGTGTGCAGCAGATTGGGGCTGTGGTGGCAGGGCATCAGCGCGTCGACGACGACGGCCGCCTCGGCCGCCGTCAGGTGCAGCGAGGCAGCACAGTCGTCCGGGTCGTCGCCCCGGTACAGGCTCAGCGTGCGGGTGCCGTCGCGGTGGGCCACCACCGACACGTGCTGCTGCTCCTCGGTCGTCAGGTCGTGCTGGACCCCGATCCCGGGCAGTCGCGTCGTACTCGTCCGCTGAGCAGGCACGGCCCATCCCCCTCGTGTCGTTCCGTGCCGGGCGCCGGCGCGGTGCCCATCGTGCCATCTCCGGCGGGGCCGCAGCATGGGGGCCAGTACGGGTGGACACGGGCGCCGAGCCATGGCACAACCCGCGGGGGAGCAGGCTGCGTAGCAGGTCAGCCTCACCTGCTACGCCATCCGGGCCGGCCTCATCGAGCCGTGACCGGTCCGTGCGGCTCGGCGGGCGGCAGGCCCAGGACGCCGCGTACGGCGCGCTCGGCCAGCTCGACGTCGTGCGGCGGGACGATCCCGTCATGGCTCACGAGCCCCTCCATCGCGCCAAGGCAGGCCCGCGCGGTGTCCGCCGCGGGCGGGCCGGGCGGGATCGCGCCGCTGCGCCGCCCCTCCGCGATGCGCCGTTCCACGTCGCCCGTGAGCTTGCCCAGGATCCGGCCCAGCTCCCGGGCCACCGGGTGGTCCCGCCCGGCGAACTCGATCGCCAGTACCCGGATGACCCCCGCCACGTCGCGCCGGCAGTAGACGGCGTGGCCGCGTGCCATCAGCATCAGCGCCGCCACCGGATCGGCCTCGGCGGCCGCCGGGTCGCCGACCTCCGCCGCCCACGTCTCGTCCACCCACCGCACCACCGCCAGCGCGAGCTCCTCCTTGCCCGCGAACTGGTGGTACAGCGCGCCCCGCGTGTACCCGGCCTCGGCGGCCACCCGCTCCAGCGCCAGGTTCGCGTACCCGTGCCGGGACAGGCCGCGCGCGGCGGCCTCCAGCAGGGCGCTGCGGGTACGGGCGCGCCGGTCGGCCTGGGTGCGGCGGCCCGGCTGGGTGCGGCGCTCCGGCTGGGGACGGCGGTCCGTCCGGGGGTCCTCGGCCTGGCGGGGGCCGCGGCCGGCCTCGGCGCTCACGGGGCGGATCCCTCCGCCTTACATACAGTCATGTACGTATGTTACGTTGCCGATCGGGATTCCGGAACGGAAAACCGCCCGAAGGGAGAAGGCCATGACGGTCGGTTCGGAAGCAGGTCACGCAGCAGGCGGCGCCATACCGCCGGTGCGGCAGCACCTCGTCCTGCCCGACGCGGTACGCCGCCTCAGCACACTCGCCGAACCGGATTACGCCGACCTCTTCACCCTCACCGCCGCCGGCGCCGCCGCCCGGTCGCCGGAGCAGTGGGCGTGCGCCGTGCTCGAGGACGCCGCGGGCTGGCAGGGCCAGTTCGTGTGGCGCGGGATACTCGGCCTGCGCCTGCAGGGGCGGCCGACCCCCGGGTGCGTCGCAGGATGGGAGATCGACGGCCGCGGCGACGACTGGATCCGCCTGGAGGCGCACTCCCGGATGATCACGGGCCAGCTCGTGCTCCGCGTGGAGGAGGGGCAGGCGTCGCTCTCCACGTTCATCCGCTACCGCAAGCCGTCCGGCGCCCGCGTGTGGACCCGGCTGACCCCGCTCCACCACAAGCTCGTGCCCGGCCTGCTGCGCGACGGGCACCGGATCCTGCAGGAGGCGGCGGCCGCCTGACAGCGGCCGGACCCCGGCCTGGCCGGCCTGGCCTGGCCTGGCCTGGCCTGGCCTTATTTTGGCTTGGCTTGGTACGGGCCGGATCCGCGGGCACCCTCGGGTGGGCGACCCCCCGTTTACACGGAGCGGGGCCCCGGAAGGAATGCGGTCCCCGCACTCCTCTCCGGACGGTGAGCGTTGAACCGAGCGAAGCACTCCGCAACCGGCTACAAGGGCAGCTCAGACGAGGCGATCCGGCACCACTACGACTTCCTCGGGGACTTCTACCGGCTCGCCCTCGGCCCCGACCTCGTCTACTCCCTCGCCCGTTGGGAGGACGGCGACACCCTGGAGGCGGCACAGGTCCGCAAACTCGACCTGCACGCCCGTGCCGCCCGCGCCGAGGGCGCCTCCCGCGTTCTGGACGTCGGCTGCGGCTGGGGCAGCATGATGCGCCGCCTGACCGAGGCCCACGGCGTCCGCCACGTCGTCGGCCTCAACGTCAGCACCTCACAGGTCGAGTACGTGCGCAGCAGGGAATGGCCCGGCTGCGAGGTGCGCCTGGAGAACTGGATCGACCACCTGCCCGACGCCCTGTACGACGCCGTGTTCGCGATCGAGGCGATGGAGCACTTCGCCGGCAGCACGATCCGCCGCTCCCAGCGCATCGCCCGCTACCGGCTGTTCTTCGAACGCTGCCACGCCTGGCTGCGCCCCGGAGGACGGCTCGCCGTACAGTCGAACGCGTGGAACGCGCGCGGCTGGCTGGCCGCCATGGTCCTCCCGGCCCGCATGCTCGAACCCGACGGCGGTCCCCGCCAGGGCCTCCGCCCGCGCGACGTCCGGGACGCCGTACGCAACGTCCGCGAGGGCCTGCACTCCTCCCGCCGGGTCTTCCCCGAATGCTTCGTGCCGACCCGCTCCGAACTCGTCGAAGCCGCCCGCGGTCTGTTCACCGTCGCCGAGCTGCGTGACGACCCCGACGACGGGGCCCGCACCCTCCACTGCTGGATGGAGCGCTGCATCGCCCACCGCGAACAGGGCGCACGGCTGATCGGCCGCCAGGCCGTGGACGACCTCATCCGGGAACAGCGGGCGACGCTGCGATTCATGCGCGAGCACCGGTGCACGGTGCTGCGGGTGGCGCTGGAGCGGGTCGACTGAGCGGGGCGTCGTCGCTCGCCTGCCGATACGGGGCCGGGCGCCGGTAGCGGCCCGGTCGTCGTGTGCGTCGGCTCGTCGTTCGCGTCGGCTTCGCCGTCGGCGCCCCCCGCCACAGGAAGGACCGGACATGGGCGCACTCCGCCTCGCCCCGCCGACCGCCCCGCCCGTCCCGGGGGCATCCGCACTGGCCTGGACGGCGGGGTCCGCCGCCGTGTTCGCCCTCGTCCAACTGGCCGTCGCCGTACCGGGCTCCTCCCTCGGCTGGGACGAGATCGTCTACGTGAGCCAGGTGCAGCCCGGGACACCCGCCGCGTTCTTCTCCGCGCCCCGGGCGCGCGGTATCTCGTACCTCGCCGCGCCCGTCGCCGCGCTCACCACCTCGACCACCGCGCTGCGCATCTGGCTCGCCCTGCTCTCCTCCGGCGCGCTGTTCCTCGTCCTGCGAGTGTGGCGGCGCCTGCTTCCGCCGCCCGTGCTCGGCTGCGCCGGGCTGCTCTTCGCCGGGCTGTGGGTCACCCTGTACTACGGCCCGCGCGCCATGCCCAACCTGTGGTGCGCGCTGGGCGCCCTCGCCGCGGCAGGTTGGCTGCTCCGGGCGGAGCGGCCCGCAGGGGGCGGTCGGGCGGCTGCGGCGTGCGCGGGTGCGGCCGTCGCCTTCGTGACGGTCATGCGGCCCGTGGACGGGGTGTGGCTGGCGCTCCCGCTCACCGGCGCCGCCCTGCTGACGGCCGGTCTGCGGCGGCCCCTGCTGTGGGCCGCGCCGCCCGTCGGCGTGCTGGCGGGGGCCGTGCCCTGGGTGGTGGAGGCGTATACCTCGTACGGCGGACTCGCCGCCCGCCTCGCCCGCGCCAGCGAGATCCAGGGCGGCATCGGCGCCCACTTCGCCGTCGACGACCATGCGCGCAGCCTCGTCGGGGTGACCCTGTGCCGGCCCTGCGACGCAGCGTGGAGCCATCCCTGGACGGCCGCCTGGTGGCTTGCACTTCCGCTGCTCGTCACTGCCGGCACGGTCGCGGCCCGCCGGGCCGGCCGCGGCCGGCAGGCCGCCGTGGCCGCCGCCGTCGGGGTGTGCCTGGCCCTGCCCTACCTGTTCACCGTGGACTACGCCGCCCCGCGCTTCCTGCTCCCCGCCTACGCCCTGCTGGCCGTGCCGGTCGCCGAGTGCGTGGCGGCCGCCTTCGGAGCGGTACGGGCCCGTGCGCACACCGCCGGCCGGCGCAGGGCCGCGTACGGGGCGCTGGCCGGAGTCCTCGTGCTGCACGTCGCCGTGCAGGCCGCGGTGCTCCTCCGCCTGAGCGAACGCAGCCGCGACCGGCACCGGGAACTCGCCGCCGCGGCCGCGGCCCTGCACCGGCTGGACGTGCGCCGGCCCTGCGTGCTGAGCGGAGACGGGGCCATCCCGCTCGCCTACTACACGGGCTGCGCATCCCGCCAGGTCGGCGGCCACGACGGCAGCACCACCGCCGACGGGCTGGCATCGCTCGGGCGGCGGATGCCGGTCGCCGTGATCACCGCCGGGGGCGCTCAGGCGCCGCAGTACGCCCGGGCCTGGCCCGTCTTCGACCTGCCTGGTGGGTATGCGGCCCGTGTGGCGCCCCGCGGGTGAAGGCGCGGCTGTCCGCCACCGCCGCCTGGTGGCGGGCCCACCGCGCCGCCGTGGCCCACCTCGCCCGGCGCGACCCCGCCGTACGCGGCACCCTGCTCGCGCCGACCCGCCCGCCGGCCCGGACGGCGGAGACACGGTCGACTTCTGGCCGGAGCTCCTCCAGGGGGCCGGTGCCACGGGCGGCCTCTTCCTGGACACCGCGGCCGAGGACGAGCGCAGCCCCGACGGCACCACCGGCCGGCTGGAGAGGCTCTGTGCCGCCCGGCGCAGCGGCTGGGGGCCCCGGGCCGGCCTCGGACTCGCCCTGCGGGGGATCAGCGGCAGCGTGCACCGCGACTGGGTGGGCCGCGGCGCCCACGGCGTGTCCGGCCATCGCCGCTGACAGGCCCAGGCCCCGGGCGGGCGGCGGGCGCCCGCCCGGGGAGGGCGCCGTGCCTGCCGGGGCCGCGCGTATCCGGCCCGGACACGCGCCGGGCGGCGCGGACGCCGTGCAACCGGCGTGCCGCGCCGCCCGGCGCGCTCTTGGACAGGAGCCGGGCCGCGACCCTCACCAATAGTGCTTGCGACCGCCCACCGCGTGTCCGGCCGCACCGAGAAGCCACAGCACCAGGCCCACGACCAACAGGATCAGGCCGATCGTCCACAGGATCGAGATCCCGAACACGAAGCCGAGGATCAGCAGAATCACTCCGAGCGCTATCACGACAACCTCCTGCACCCTCTGCCTGGGGGGACGCTCTGCGTATACCCCCGTGGGGCGAGCCATGCGTCCCGCAGCCCCCGAGTTTCCGGAGCCCTCCCGCGGCCCGGGCCCGCCCCGCTCACCACGCCGCGTACAGCGCCTCCGGCGAGCGGTCGATCAGGGTCGGCCGCATCCGCGGCGGCGGCCGGTCCCCGTCCAGCCGCAGCCCGGGCAGCAGCCGCGTGAACACCTCCAGGGTGATGTGCAGTTGCAGGCGGGCCAGCCGCGCGCCGGGGCAGGCGTGCGGGCCGTGCCCGTACGCGAGGTGCGGCCGGTTCTCGGCGCGCCGGATGTCGAACGCGCCGGGGCGCGCGTACCGCCGCTCGTCGCGGTTCCCCGACCCGAACGCCACGAGGACGCAGGCCCCCTCCGGCAGGTGCGTGCCGGCGAGGACCACAGGGCGGGTCGTACGCCGCCGGAACGCCTGCAGGGCGGTGTCGAAGCGGGCTCCCTCCTCCACCGCGGCGGGGATCAGGCCCGGGTCCGCGCACAGCATCCGCCACTGCTTCGGGTGGGAGAGCAGGTGGAGCAGGGTCGTCGAGACGAGGGCGGAGGTCGTGAGGAAGCCGGCGATCAGCAGGTTCTGCAGGTTCGCCACCAGCTCGTGGCGCTGGTCGGCGGTGAGCTCGCCGCGGCCGGGCGCGAGCGCGGCGACCATGTCCGAGCACAGGTCCTCCCTCGGCTCGGCCCGGTGCTCGCGGATGCAGCGGTCCAGCAGGTGCTGGAGGGCGACGACGTCCCGCGCGGCGGCCGCCTGCGCGTCCGGCGGCAGCGGCCGGAACAGCAGCTCCTCCGCCCGGTAGCCGCCGCGCACGGCCGCGGGCACATCCGCCGGGTCCAGCCCGATCAGCCGCCCCGCCACCATGCCCGGCAGCCGGCGGGCGTACGCCTCCACCAGCTCGGCGGACTTGTCGGCGGCGAACCCGTCGACAAGGCCCCGCGCGCACTCCCGGGCGTACGGGGCCAGCGCCGCGACCCGGCCGGCGGCCAGGCCCCGGTTCAGCGGGGCCCTGTGCCTGCGGTGGGCCGCACCGTCCGAGGAGACCACGGTCGGCCGCGGCTCGAACCCGCCGGCGAGCACGGCCAGCGCGGGCCCGGCCGGAGTGACGTCGGGAAGCAGGGCGTTGGCGGAGGAGAAGTCGTCGGCACGCCGCAGCACCTCCCGGATGTCCTGGTCGCGCGCGACCAGCCACGCCTCGAACTCCGGCACGTACGTGAGGCCTTCGGCCCGGCGGGCGCGGGCGTACAGCTCATAGGGGTCCCGGTACAGCTCGTCCCGGGTCGCCTGGTCGTGCCATGCCACAGGGGGCCTCCGGATCTGGTCGCTCGCGTCGGATCGGATCGGGCCGCACCCGCGGCAGTGCCGCTGCGGGCCGTCCCGCTGCAGCGGGCATCCTGCCGGGCCCGCCCGCCCGCCGGGAAGACCGCCTCCGCGCGCGCACGCCGCCCGCGGACCTCAATACAGGCCCTACGGCCGCTCCAACCGCTCCCAGAACGCCAGCCGGTGCTCCCGCGCGTAGTCGACCGGCCCGATGCGCCCCGGCGCCAGCGACTGCGTGTACGGCACGCCCGCCCCCGCCTCGAAGGCCGGCCACCGGGGGAACCCGTCCGCCGCCGGTACGCCGTCGCGCGCGAACGCCGCCCAGTAGTCGGCCATCGCGTCCGCGAGCCGCGCCTGGGCCGGCGTGAAACGCCGCCGCGCCTCCGCCTCCTCGAACAGGTACGGCGTGTCGCCCGCGTGGTAGGCCCCGAAGTCGAACGGCCCGGCCGCCGGCAGGTACCAGGGGGCGTCCCGGTCCGCGAACTCGTAGGCGTACGTGCGCACATGCCGGGCCAGGGCCAGGTGCTGGGCGTACGTGCCCCGTGCCCACATCCGGTCCGTGACCGCCGCCGCCCACGCGTGCGCGGGCGGCACGGAGCCGCCGTCGGGGTACTCGGCGCGTACGGCGGGCGCGCGCGACGCCCCGAACGCCGTCCGCAGCAGCGCCGCGTACCGCTCCCCGGTGAGCGGCTTCCCCGCCGCGTCGTACATCAGCCCGGCGAACAGCCGGTGCTCGTCGCGCGTCGCCCCCGACAGGACGGGTACGCGCGCGAACCGGCCCGCGGCGAGCGCCCGCGGCGGAAGCTCCGGCAGCACCTCGCCGCCGTACGCGAACGCCTGGAAGGCGTTCATCACGTACGGCACCCCCAGCACCCGCCCCACCGGCACCGCCCGCAGGCACTCCAGCGCCCGCGCGGCGTCGGGGAGCCCGCAGCCCAGGGCCGCCGCCGTCCGCCGGCCGGCCTCCTCCATCTCCCGCACCGTCCGCCACGTGTACCAGGGGTACGCGGGCACGCCCTCGCCCATGGCCGCGGCCGGCATGTCCATCATGCCCTCGCCGCTGGACAGGACGGCGTGCCGGAACAGGCCGCGCGACCCGGGCGCGGTCAGGTGGCCGGTGATCGCGGCGGCGCCGAACGACGACCCGGCGACCGTCACCCGCTCCGCGTCGCCGCCGAACGCGGCGGCGTTGCGCCTCACCCAGCGCAGCGCCTCCTGCTGGTCCTGCAGCCCGAACGTCCCCGACCCGGGCAGGCCGGGATGGGCGAAGCCGCCGAAGACGCCGAGCCGGTAGTTGACGGTGACGACGACCAGGCCGCGCTCCGCGAGGCGGCGGCCGTCGAAGAACCGCCCGCCGCCGACCGTGCCGTCGCCGTGGATCCACACCAGCACCGGCCGCCGCGCCCCGCGGGCCGGGGCGGTGACGTTCAGGACCAGGCAGTCCTCCCGGACGCTGGAGATCCGGGCGTACGGGTTCGGCACCTGCGGGCACAGCGGCCCCGCCCGGGTGGCGTCGCGGACGCCCTTCCAGGGGGTGGCGGGGCGGGGCGCCGCCCAGCGGTGCGCGCCGACCGGGGGAGCGGCGTACGGGATCGCGCGGAACAGCCGCAGCCCGCCCTTCGCGGTACCGCGCACGGCGCCCGTGTCGGTACGGACGACGGGACCCGCGGCCGCGTCCCCGGCGGGGGCGGGCCCGAGCAGCGCGAGCGCCGCCAGTGCGGCGGCGCAGCGGACGGGCCTCAATAGACCAGCTTGTAGGTGACGTCGTGGGGGATCGGCGCCGGCGCGGCCTCGGGGAACGTCAGCCGGATCTGGGTGAAGCGGGTGGTGCCGGGGCGGTCCGGCCAGGGCTCGGGGGCGCTGAGCGTGACCCGCACGGGGTACGGCCGGAAGCGGCCGGCGGCGCAGTAGGGCCGGCAGTCGTTGACCATGTCGGTCCCGGTGGCGGCGGCGGTCTTCGCACCCCATTCGGTCCAGCGCAGGCCGACGAGGCGGTTGTTGCCGTCGCCGCAGGCGAGGAGGTACTCCTCGGGCCGCACCTGGGGCTCCCCGAAGCAGTCGACGACCACGACGGGCGGCGGTGTCGGCGCCGGAACCGGGGCGCGGGCCGGCGCGGCTGCGGGTGCGGCCGCCGCGGCGGGGAAGGCGGTGGCCGCGGCGAGTGCCACGGCCGCACCGGCGACCGCGACCCTGCGGGCGCGCGCTGTGATGGCAACGTGTCGGCGGACTCCGGCTGTGGCCACGGGCGCCTCCTTGCCTACGGCCGCTCCGCACGGTGCCGCGCCGCGGGCGCGTCGGCGCGGGCGGAACGGCGATCCCACACCACCGCCAGCTTCCCCCATCCCCCGTCCTCCCGCACCCGCAGCCGTACCGGCCGCGAACCCGGCACGGCGGGCCGGCGCCCCCACCGCTCCCGCGGACCGGGCCCCGCGCCGCGGGAGCGGCCGGGTCAGAAGCGGGCGCTCCGCACCGGGCCCGTGAAGCCGGCGGGGAGGCGGGGGCCGGTGAGCCAGAGGGCGGCCGCACCCGTCGTGAAGCGGGCGAAGGCCGGGTCGCCGTCGTCGGGGGCGCCGTCCTCCCGGTCCGAGGCCGACGGGTCGTCGGACGGGTCGGCCGCGACGACGTCCCGGGCGATGTCCTCCTCGGGCCGGTCGTCGGCGGGCCCGCGGCCGTCCGGGCCGAGCTGCGCACCCCACGGCTCCGTCCCGAACTGCCGTTGCAGGGCGGTGAAGTCCGCGGGGACCCCGTCCGGTTCGGTCCAGGAGCCGGCGTGCTCGTACAGCACCTGGCCGGGAACCCGCTCGCGCAGCCCGCCGAGCACCTCTTCGCCGTGGGCGGCGAGGTCGTACGCCACCACGACGGTGTCGGTGCGGCCGGGAGCGTACGGCTCCAGCGGCACGCCGAGGACCTCCGCGGCGGCCAGTGCGAGGATGCGGTCGGAGCGGCCCGGCAGTGCGCTCACGGCGGCGGGCCGGACGCCGGCGGCGCCGAGCGCGGCCGCGAGGCGGTCGAGGCCGCGCCGGCAGCCGGCGTGGCTGTCGCCGAGGTAGCCGTAGCGGCCGGCCATGACGCCGAAGCCGTACGGGGAGAGCGTGCCCAGCAGCGTGCCGGTCAGGGCGAACTGCCAGCCGCGCAGGTCCCCGCCGTCCAGCGGCGAGAACCCGGCGACGGCCTCGGCGCGGCCGGCCATCCGCCGCAGCCGGGCGTGGGCCCACCCCCACCCGCTGTCCGGGGGATCCGGCAGGCGCGCGATGCGGTCGAGGGCGGTGGCCGCATCGCCGGCGAGCAGCGTGTTGAAGGCCAGCAGGTAGCGGCCCGGCCAGGGCTCCAGCATGCCCTCGTGCCGCAGCAGGACCTCCACCGCCTCGGCGTGCCGGTCGTCGGCCTCCAGCGCGGTGGCCAGCGTGTACAGCACGGGGCGGACGTCGGGGGCCAGGCGCAGGGCCTCCCGGAGCGCCGGGACGGCGAGGAAGGCGATCCCCCGCTCGGTGCACCGGCGGCCGAAGTCGTAGAGGGACCGGGGGCCGACGGGCCGGCGGGCGACCTCCGCGGCTGCGCCGGCCAGGTCGTCGTAGCCGACGGCCGCGGCCAGGGCGCCGACCTGCCCGGCAAGGGCGGGGAGGGGTTCGGTGGCGGCGAGGGGCCGGAGGGCGCGGACCGCTGCGGGTATGTCGCCGGCGGCCGTCAGGCGCCGTACGTCGTCGAATGCGTTCGTCATCGCGTTGATCATCCGCAGGGGGCCTGCGGCTCGGCAACGCCTTTTCCCGCGCCCGGACCGCAGCCGCCCGCGCCCCGTCCGCGCCGGTGAGTGAGGCGTGTCTCACCGGGCGGACCTTGTCTATGCAACTCGTTGCATAGAAAGATCGGCGGCATGGCGCTCGAACACGCGATCCTCGTCTCGCTCCTGGAGAAGCCCGGCTCCGGCTACGAGCTGGCCCGCCGGTTCGAGCGGTCCATCGGGTACTTCTGGACGGCCACGCACCAGCAGATCTACCGCGTCCTCAAGCGCATGGAGGCCGACGGCCTGCTCGCCGTGCGCGAGGTGCCCCAGCAGGGCCGGCCGGACAAGAAGGAGTACTCCGTCGCCGCGCCGGGCCGGGCGCTTCTCTCCGCCTGGCTGCACGAGCCCATCGAGCCGGAGAGCCTGCGCCACGACCTCGCCGTCAAGATCCGCGGCGCCGCGTTCGACGACCCGGCCGCCCTGGTCCGCGAGGTCGAACGCCACCGCGCCGTGCACGGCGACCGGCTCGCGCACTACCTCGCCGGCGAGCTGCGCGACTTCACCGGGCCCGGCGCCCCGACCCCGCTCGACGCCGGGCAGGAGCTCCAGCACGTCGTCCTGCGCGGCGGGATCGCGTACGAGCAGATGACGATCGCCTGGCTCGACGACGTCCTCGCCACGCTCCACCGGCTCGCCGGGGCCCCGCCCGCCGGCTGAGCCGGCTCCTCCCGCGGCGCGGGCCGCGACCGCGGGCCCCCGCACCGAAACGCCCCAGGCCTCCGGCCTTCGACCCACGACCCCTCGGAAGGTGACCCTCCATGGCCGACCCGCTGCTGTTCCACCCGAACACCTACGACCCGGCGCACTTCGACCCCGAGACCCGCAGGCTGCTGCGCGCCACGGTGGACTGGTTCGAGGCCCGCGGCAAGCGCAAGCTGATCGAGGACTACCGCGACCGCGCCTGGCTGGCCGACTTCCTCGCGTTCGCCGCGAAGGAGGGCCTCTTCGCCACCTTCCTCACCCCGGCCTCGGCCGCCGGCGCGGACGAGCCGGACAAGCGCTGGGACACCGCCCGCATCGCCGCCCTGAACGAGATCTTCGGCTTCTACGGGCTCGACTACTGGTACGCCTGGCAGGTCACCATCCTCGGCCTCGGCCCGGTCTGGCAGAGCGGAAACGCCGCCGCCCGCGCCCGCGCCGCCGAACTCCTCGCCCAGGGCGAGGTGTTCGCGTTCGGCCTGTCCGAGAGGACCCATGGCGCCGACATCTACTCCACCGACATGCTGCTGGAGCCGGACGGCAGCGGCGGCTTCCGCGCCACCGGCTCCAAGTACTACATCGGCAACGGCAATGCCGCCGGACTCGTCTCCGTCTTCGGCCGCCGCACCGACATGGAGGGCCCGGACGCGTACGTCTTCTTCGCCGCCGACAGCCGCCACCCCGCCTACCACCTGGTCAAGAACGTCGTCGACTCCTCCAAGTTCGTCAGCGAGTTCCGCCTGGAGGACTACCCGGTGGCCGCCGAGGACGTCCTGCACACCGGCCGCGCCGCCTTCGACGCCGCCCTCAACACCGTCAACGTCGGCAAGTTCAACCTCTGCACCGCCTCCATCGGCATCTGCGAGCACGCGATGTACGAGGCCGTCACCCACGCCCACAACCGCATCCTGTACGGCCGCCCCGTCACCGCGTTCCCGCACGTGCGGCGCGAGCTGGCCGACGCGTACGTGCGCCTCGTCGGGATGAAGCTGTTCAGCGACCGCGCCGTCGACTACTTCCGCACCGCCGGCCCCGACGACCGCCGCTACCTGCTCTTCAACCCGATGACGAAGATGAAGGTGACCACCGAGGGCGAGAAGGTCATCGACCTGATGTGGGACGTCATCGCCGCCAAGGGCTTCGAGAAGGACAACTACTTCGCGCAGGCGGCCGTCGAGATCCGCAGCCTCCCGAAGCTGGAGGGCACCGTCCACGTCAACCTCGCGCTGATCCTGAAGTTCATGCGCAACCACCTGCTGGAGCCTGCCGAGTACCCGGCCGTGCCGACCCGCCTCGACGCGGCCGACGACGACTTCCTGTTCCGGCAGGGCCCCGCCCGCGGCCTCGGCTCCGTCCGCTTCCACGACTGGCGGCCCGCCTTCGACGCGTACGCCGAGCTGCCGAACGTGGCCCGCTTCCGCGAACAGGCCGACGCCCTCTGCGAGTTCGTCGCCGCCAACGCCCCCGACGAGCAGCAGAGCCGAGACCTCGACTTCCTGCTCTCCGTGGGCCAGCTGTTCGCGCTCGTCGTGCACGCCCAGCTGATCCTGGAGCAGGCGCGCCTCACGGGGCTGGACGAGTCCGTCCTCGACGAGCTCTTCTCCGTCCTCGTCCGCGACTTCTCCGGCCACGCCGTCGAGCTCCACGGCAAGGACTCGGCGACCGGTGCGCAGCAGGCCTGGGCGCTCGCCGCGGTCCGCCGCCCGGTCGCCGACGCCGAGCGCTCGGCCAGGGTCTGGGAGCGCGTCGAGGCCCTGTCCGGCACGTACGAGATGGCTCCCTAGCAGCCGCTCCCCGACGCGCCCGTCCCGACCGGCTACCCGGCGGGCGCGTCGGCCGGGGCGGTGCGGCGGAGCACGCCGACCTTGTCGATGCGGTGCTCCGGGTTGCCGAGGGGGTCGCGCCAGAAGTTGCCCGCCGCGTCGTCCTCGGGCGTCGCGCACGTCGAGATCGTGATCATGGCCTGGGCGGGAGCCCGGCCGGGCGCACCCGGGACCGCCGCGCGCTGCTCCGCGAGCGAGCGCTCGGACCGGAACGACGTGCTGCGCGTCGCGGTGATCTCGTACGTGTACGTGACGCCGTCCAGCGTGACGTGCACCTCGGCACCCGGCTTCACGGAGGGCAGGTCGCGCAGCGGCCCGCCCGCGGACAGCCGGTGCGCGGTCACCAGGAAGTTCCCCACCTGCCCCGGCCCGACACCGCCGCGCTCCCCGTACGGGCTGGCGGCCACGCCGCGGTCCTGGATGCGGGTGCCCGGGGCGTCGTCGGTGGTCCCCTCGTACGGGACCACCCGCAGCCCGGATATCCCGACGGACGGGATGCCCAGGACGGAGGCCTGCTTCGGCACGGCGGCCGACACGGACGGCGACGGCGTCGGCGTCGCCGCGACCGCCCCGGAGGCGGTCGGGAGGGAAGCCCCCGCTGCGGTGGCGGCACCGGCCCCGGCGGAGGACACGGCCGGGCGGGCCGCCGCATCCGGGCTGCAGGCGGCGAGCACCGCGGTGGCGGCACCGGCCACCAGGGCGGCTGCCGCGCGGGGCACGAAGATCAAGGTCATGGGCTCGTCCGAGGGGGATCCGCCGGGCCGTGCGGGGTGGGGTGGCCCGGTTCGCCCGCAAGGGTGACATAGGGAGCACCCGGAACATAAGCCCCACCCCCTGTGACCTGGCCCGCCCGCCGGCTGCGGCAGGGGGAGTCAGCGGGTGAGGTGGTCCGCCAGGCCTTCCAGGCGCGGGCTGTCCAGGGCCTCGCGGTGGGAGAGGCTGTTGCGGGAGCGCCACAGGGTTCTCAGGCGGTCCGCCTCGGGCTGGCTCAGGCGGGCGTCCCCCTGGATGTGGGCCCGCCACATGTCGCCCAGCTCCATCCCGGCCAGGGCCGCTGCCGACCCGGGGGCGGCGGCCGTGCCGGGGCGCGGGCCGGGCACGCCGTCGCGGCGGGGGCCGTACCGGGCGGCCAGATCCGGCAGCGGCAGGCGCGAGCGGCTGCGGATGACCTCCGTGAAGGCCTCCCGCGCCTCGTCGAGCAGCGGCAGCAGCGCGGTGTTCTGCGCAAGCCATATCCGGGTGCGCACGCCGTGCTCCCACTCCCAGTCCCACACCGGCGCTCCCGTCTCCTGCGTACGCGGATCCCGGCGGGCCGCCGCGCCCGGCCAGTGCCGCAGACGGCCGTCCCAGCGGTCGGCCAGGCCCCGGTCCCAGTCCTCGCGCAGGGCGCCGGCCGGTGCCGGGAGCGCCGCGCCCGGTGCGGGCCCCCGCGGCGCGGGCACCGTCCGGCCGTCGTCCGGATCCGGGACGCCGGGCAGGAGGCCTTCGTCGCACAGGAGGCGGCGCAGCTGCGGCGGCAGCGTGTCAGGGCTGCCGTCCCACTCCGCGGCCAGCCGCTCCGCGAGGTCCAGGAACGGGCCGCACACCTCCACCACCGTGGCCTGCGCCACCGCCTCCAGCAGCTGGTGCCGGGCGGCCCGCCCCGCGGCGGGCGGCCGGGCCATCGCGACGACGGTCGCCGTGTCCAGCCGTCCGTGGACGCCCCACCACCAGTGGACGGCGACGTCGTCGCGGGCGACCTGCTCCGGCAGCTCCGCCGCGAGCCCCGACGGCCCGGCCAGGACGAGCAGGCGGGGCCGCCGCTCGGGCGGCAGGCCCGCCGCCTTCACCGCCGCCGCCAGCCGCCGCAGCAGCTCCGCCGCTGCCGCCGGCACGGGCTCGTGCCAGCCCCGGACCACGACCACCCGCGAGGCGGCGCCGGAGCCGTCCGTCAGCCGGTGCAGCAGCCCGTCCACGCCCGCCGCCGGGCCGCTGTCGGCGCCGGGCGCGGCGGCGCCCAGCTCCTTCAGGACCCGGTCGGCCAGGTCGTGGGCCGTCGGCCGCCCCCGCTCCGGGGCCCGCCCCGCCGCGGAGGGTCCGGGCTCCCCGCCCCCCGCCGGGCCGTGTGCGGCCGGTGTATCCCGGCCCGCGGCCGACGCGGCATCGGAAGGGACCGGCCCGCCGCCCCGGGGGCCGACGCCGAAGGCGGACAGGCCGTCGTCGTAGTCCAGGACGGGAGCGGTGTCCGTCCACGGGCCGCCCGGCGGCGGGGCCGCCGCGGCCGGAGGCCCGGGCAGCCCCGCCCCGCGCGGGGCGGCCGCGTCCGCCGGGCCCGGGGCCGGCAGGAGGACGAAGTCGCCCAGCTCGTGCAGGAGCTCGTCCAGCACCGCTGCCGCATCGGCGCCGCCCGCCGGAGTCCGCGGCAGCAGGCACAGGCAGCTGCGGCCCGCCCGCAGGTCCTCCAGCACCCGGCCCGTCCACAGCCGCACCCCCGGCAGGGAGGCGGCGGACACCGCGGAGGAGCCACGCCTCACGACGGGTCCGCCGCGGCCTGCAGGGCGCGGAAGGTGATCCGGTCCAGCGAGCAGCCGTCCGGCCCGTCGTCCAGGACGCCGGTGTCCGACAGCCGGCGCACCAGCGCATCGACCTGCCCGAGCGTCAGGCCCGTCACCGAGGCGATGTCGGCGTACGTACAGCCCTCGCCCGGCTCCACGTACGCCGCCCACTCGGCCAGCACCGCCACCACCCCGTCGTCCAGGCCGACGCGCGCCAGGTGGCTGCGCGCGAAGCCGGCCTGCCCGGTGAAGCCGCGGGCGTCCTCCAGCGCCGCCTCCAGCGTCGAGCCCTCCCGGGCGATGCGGTGCACCGTCCGCTCCAGCAGGTTCGGCCAGCCGCCGGTGAGCTCGATGACGCGGCGCCGCTTGTCCGGGGTGTCGAAGGGGCATTCGGGCCAGGCCCGCAGACTGTCCGCGTTCCACCGCTCCGGGTGCACCACCGCGGCGACGAACGTGTTCTGCCGGACGGGGACGTCCGGGTCCACCAGCAGCACCGCCGCCCGGTGCGGCAGCCCCTTCCCCGGGGTGGTGTGCGCGTGCAGCGCCTCCGCGCACACGGCCGCCTCGGCGGCCGGCCGGCCGCGCAGGTCGACGAGGAACACGCTCGGGCTGCCGGCCCCGCCGTCCTGCGCGATCGCCTCCGCCAGCGTGTCCGGGCCGGCCCTGCGGACGGCCAGCTCGCGCGCGTTCGCGTACGACTCCACGGCCGCCTCGACGAGCGCCGGGCCGTGCGCCTCGGTCAGGCAGACCGCCGCCACGCCCGGCGCCGTCACCAGGCTCAGCTGGTGCTCCGTCAGCGGGCTGTAGCGGGCGATGCCCTCCCGGTCATGGCCGACGAACCGCCGGGAGAACCGCGGGTTGTAGTCGTACGGCAGGTCGAACTCCGTCTGCCGAAGCTCCAGTTCCAGGTCCTCGCGGGTGCCGAGCATGTTCACCACGTTCGGGCTGCGGACCGCGTACAGGCGCGGGTCGGCCAGCTGGATGAGCAGGCCGAGACCCACCATCTCGTCCAGGTAGATCCGCACGTCGCTCGCCGTCAGCGAGCCGAACCCCACCTTCCAGTGCCTCTTCGCCGCGCTCAGCAGATCGTCGGCGTCGTACCCGCCCTGGAAGCCGTCCTCCTGGCTGCGCAGGGCGATGACCAGCGCCAGCACCCGGTAGCGGTCCTCCAGGTTGATGGTGATCCGCAGGCGCTCGGCGATGTGCCGGTGCACCTGCGCCGAGCCCGTCACGGCGCGCACGTCCTCGTCGGTGACCGTGATGGGCCACTGCGCCGACGCGAGGGACTTGCCGCGCAGGGCGGCGACCAGCCGCTCGCAGAAGATCTGCACCAGGCACGCCTGGTAGTTCGTCGCCGCGAGCACCCGCCACACCAGCTCCGGCCGCTCGAACCGGTACCCGAACGCCGCCATCGGCTCCACCACCAGCCGCTGCGCCTCGGTCGGCTTCAACGTGCTGATCAGCACGTCCGGGCCGCCGTGCGTCAGCGGCACGTTCGACAGGTGCCGGAACCGCTGCACCTGGTGCAGACCCGCGAACACGATCTTGAACCGCCGGTCGGTGCGGTCCATCAGCCCCTTCAGCCGCAGCACGTTCGCGAACGTCGCCTCCCCGCCCCGCCCGCGCACCGCCTTCGAGTCCGCCGTAAGGAACGCGTCGGCCTCGTCCGCGAGGACCAGCACCCGGCGGTCCGCGTTCTCCTCCAGCCACCGCTCCACCCGGGCCAGCACCGCGTCCGGCGCCAGGTGGGCGGCCCGGTCGGCGCGCAGCACGCCGACCCGCTTGAGCTCCTCCTCCAGCACCGGCCAGATCCGCTCGGCCGGCTCCGCCTCGCCGACACCGCGGGCCTTGAGGTCGACGTAGATCGCCTTGCGGTCCGGCGTCCCGGGGAACGACGCCTGAACCTTGCGCAGCAGCGCCGACTTGCCCAACTGCCGCCCCCCGTACAGGAAGAGCGCGCCGAACCGGTCGGTGACCGTCGCGATCTCCTCCTGCCGGCCGTAGAACACCTCCGGCGGGACGAGCCCGGCCACGAACGGCGTGTACGGGTTGTACGCGGTCCACGGCAGCGTCACCCGCTGCGCCGCCCGGAACGAGCGCGGCGAGCGGGCCGCGACCCAGCCGAAGACGGCAGGGTCGATGACGAGCGCCCTCTGCGAGGCGGCCGTCCGGGCCCGAGCCGCCATCTCGCGGCGCCCCGCGAGCCCCAGCGGGTACAGGTAGATGATCAGGCAGGCGCCGGAGTCGGAGCTGTCGAGGAGTTCGAGCGGGCTGCGGCCGCGCTGCTCGTCGGAGACGACCAGGATCGTGTACGAGGACGCCGCCGACCCGAGCGCGGCCACATATCCCGGAACGGTCTCGCTGGCGTGCGCCCGCGCGGTGAGCCGGAGCACGCCGCGCACCTCGTGCTGGTGGTCGCGGACCGGGGTCGCCTGGCATTCCAGGCCGATGACCCGCAGCACGGACGGCACGTGCCGCTGCCACTCCGAGCCGCGGGTCGCGGGCCGGCACAGCGCGTCCCAGGACTCCAGGCCGCTGCGCGCGCCTTCGGTCAGCGGCTGCCCCGCCAGGTAGAACTCCGCCCACGGGCGCGCCGAGTAGCCCTGCGAGCCGGACGCCTTGCGGACGCCGGCCAGCTCGATGCCCGCGGTGAACCGCTCCAGCTCGGCGCCCGAGTCGGTGGCGCTCCAGTCGGGGAGCGGTTTGCCCTCGCGCAGCAGCGACAGGCACTCCTCCGCGGTCACCGTGTCCCGGTTGTCGAGGAGCGAGGTGACCCGGCGCCTGTCCTGCGCGGACGGGTCGAGCAGCGCGAGCGCCTCGCGGAGCCGCCGCACGTACTCGTCGACCTGCGTGCGGATCTCGGACTCCAGGATCCGGATGCCGGCCGCGGCATGGCCGAACGCCCCCTCGGGTGTCGGCGCCTTCAGCCGCTCCAGGCGTCCGACGAGCTCCCGCTCGACCTGGAGGTTGAGCTGCTGCGTGCGCAGCTCGGCGAGCAGGGTGCCCGCCGCGCCGTGCGCCCTGCGGTGCGCGGCGCTCCAGCGCGACCACTCGGCGTCGCGCCGCTGCCGCCAGTCGCCGGGCACGGCGTCGAGCCCGGCGGGGATGGCCGGTACGAGGTCCTGTTCGAGGGCGGCGACGAGCGCGTCCGCGAGGTGCAGGTCGCCGCGCTCGCAGTACCGGGCGAGGACGGTACGGGCGTCCGCCGGCTCCAGCAGGGCCAGGACGGCCTCGCGGAACCCGGCTTCCGCGGGCAGCGGGGTGCCGTCGGCGGCGCGGGGCAGGTCGGGCGCGGCCAGCAGCGCCTGCGCGCCGGGCGGCCCGGCCGTCCGGTCGCCGTCGGGGTCGCGTACGGGCACGGCGCCCGAGGGGGAGCGGTCGTCGCCGAGCAGCCAGCTGCGCAGGCGCAGTACCGCGGCGCCCTCGACGCCGGGCGGGGCGTCCGCCTCCCGCACCTGGTCCAGGGCGTGGCGCAGGGCGGTGACGGAGTCCGACCGCTCGTCCACCGCCGGGGCCGCGAGCGCCCTGGCCCGGGAGAGCAGGTCGCAGACCTGCTCGATGGTGCGCAGCAGGGCCCGCTTCGCGGCCGCCTCGATCGGCTCCTTGGCCTGCTTGGGGGTGCGGATCGCGGCGTCCGCCTCCTCGATCATCCGCTCCGCGGAGCCGCGCTTGCGGAACAGCTCCCAGATCGCGTCGAGTTCGGCCGGACCGGACGTGCCCTCCGCCCAGACGCTGATCGCGGCGAGGGCTCGGCCGAGGGGCTGCTCGGAGCCGATCAGCCGGGACCGCACCTGCGTGGCGCGGGGGTAGCCGATGCGCTGGCGGGGCAGCGCGTCGAGGAGTTCCGCCGCCTCGGCGGCGAGCCGGGCCCGGCTGAGCGCGGGCTCGGAGTCGCCGGCCAGGCGGGTCGCACCGAGGTCGAGGCGCTGGTAGCGGCGGACGGCGTCGACGGTCCGCTCCAGCAGCTTGCCCCAGTTGCCGGGCAGGGCGGAGGTGAGCTCCGTCTGGATGAGGAGGTCGTTGGGCCAGCCGGCGAGGAGTCCGGCCCGCAGTGAGGCGGCCGCCGCCAGGACGAGGGCGGGCCGGTCGGCGTCCAGCGCCTCCAGGTCCGGGTCGAAGCCGGTCATCACGGCGACCGCCTCCTCCTCGTCGCCGCAGGAGAACGCGGCTGCGGCGAACGCGAGGCACTCGCTGCGGTGCGCGGGCTCCGCAGAGCCGACGGTCAGCCAGTAGGCCTCCGCGAAGCGGCCCTCGCGGACGAGCCGCGCGACGGGCGACTCGCTGCCGTCGGGCGCCTCCCAGGAACCGGGGCGCGGCGCGGCCTCGGCGGCTGCGGGGGCGCGGTCGCCGGCGCCGCCCGGCGGCCGGCCGCTCCCGGGCCCGGCGGCGTCGGGCCCGGGAGCGGGCCGCGGTACGCCGCCACCCTTCGGCAGCGCGCCACCGGTGGCGGCTCCGGCGCCGGTGTCCGGCAGGGGTGCCGTGTGGGCCGAGGCGGGGGCGTCCTCAGCGGTGTGTCCGGCACCCGTGCGCGGGGAGCCCGTCGGGATGCGGTCCGTCGGCGCCGCCCCGGCCGCGGCTGCGGCGGCGGCCTGCGCGGGTTCGGGGAGGGCCGCCGGGGCGGCGGGTTGGGCGTCCGCGTCGCTCACGGGGCGGGAGGCGGTCCCGGCAGACGGGGATCCGGCCGTGACTCCGCCGCCGGCGTCGTGTGCGGCGACCGGCTGTGCCGGGACGGTGGCCCGGGCGGCGGTGGGCACGGCGCTCGGGCCCTCCGCGCGGTGGGAGCCGGACGGGGTGTGGTCCGCAGGCCCGGATCGGGTGCCTGCGCTGACGGGGAGCTGCGCGGGCGCCGGCTCCGCCTGGGCGGTGCCGTGCCCGGCGGCGGGCGCCGGTCCCGCGGGCGGCTGCGCGGCGGAGTCCTGGCCGGTGGCGTGGTCGCCGGCGCCAGGCGCCGGTTCCGTCGGCTTGGAGGGGTGGAGCAGGCGTTCCAGGTCGGCGATCTGCTGGTCCAGCATGGCCAGGGACTGTTCGAGGGGCTCCCGGTGCGGGGCGTCCGCGGCGGTGCCGTCCAGCAGGGTCCGCAGGCCCGCGCGGGTCTGCCTCAGGCTCTGCAACTCCTGTTCCCGCTGCGCGGCCGCATGCGCCTCGGCCGTCAACTCGACCAACAGGACGTCCAGTTCGGCGAAGCCCGCTTCGGGGCCCCAGGTGCGGCCCGCCGCCGCGAGCCGTGCCGCCAGGCGGGACCGCTCGGACTCGCGGGCCGCGTACTCCCCGGCGAGCGGGGCCGGCCCGGGCCTGCCGGCCCGTACCGCCCCGGCCGCCGCCTCGAATGCGTCGGCCAGGGCCGCCGACCGCTCCCGCAGCGACCGCCCGGCCGCCTCGATCTCCTCGATCCGCCCTGCGTCGAGGCTCCTGTTCACGGGGTCACCCCGATCCCGGTGCGCGGCCGCGCACCCTGCCTCGAAAGGGATGTGATCAGGCCATCCGGTAACACCACTCGACGCCTCCTGCGGGCAGCGCTCTGCGCTGACCAGGCGCCCGGCCGGTCGCTTTCGGTGTGCATGCACGGATCTTGCCAGAGGCGCGGTCCGGCGTAAGCGGATTCCCGGGATTCTCCCGGGACTTGGCGTCAGCAGTACACGGCGGAGGCGGTGTCGTTCTCCCAGGGCAGGACGTTGACGCGGTAGCCGTCGTGCATGACGTGCGCGTCGCCGCCCCCGTACGCGTCAGACGTCCAGTGGCACACCACCCCGCTGTCGTTCGACCAGGACGACATCAGGTCGTTGAACCGGAGGTCGCCGAGCCACGGGGCGGCGTCCCCGGCGCGCAGCGCGATGCCGCCGCCCGTGAACTCGTAGTCGCGGTACAGGCAGAGGCTGTCCCGGGGGCAGTTCGAGCCTTCGAAGGTGGTCACGTGTGCGGCGGCGGGCACCGCGGACCCGGCCGGGGCGGCCGCGGCGGGGGAGGAGGGCAGCAGCGCGACGAGGGCGGTCGCAGCGAACAGGGCAGCACGGCGCAGCATCAAGTACTCCAAGGAGAAAGGGGGTCAGGGGTGCCCGGGCCTGCGCCGGGCGGCGCGCCGGGGCCAAGATCAACGTACCGCCGGGATCGCGCTGCGTTGCCGGTGGATACGCTGCGTCACCCGAACGTGGCCGGCACACCCCTGCGCACCCCAGCGCACACCACGGCGCACACCCGGCGCACCCCCGCGCACCGCCGGGCACGGCGACCACCCCGCGAGGCCTGTCGGTACCGGCTGGCAGGATCGCCGCATGAGCCTCCCGATCCCGCTGCCGTCCGATCCGAGCACGTCACAGGTCTACCCGGACTGGGTGCAGGCGCACGACCCCGGCGCGGAGCCTGCCGCCCGCGCCCTGTTCGACACCCTGTGCGCCGGCGCCCGGGCGGCGCACACGAAGCCCGGAGCCTTCCTCGACACGATGCAGCGGCAGGCCCGCCGACTGCCCCCGCCCCATCTGCCCTGGTTCTGGGAGACGGTGGCGCACCGGCTGATCCCCGTCCACCCCCGCAGCGCCGCCCGCGCCCACACCCTCGCCCGCAAGGCCGAGCACGCGCACCGGCTGCCCGCGGACCCGGACCGGCACCGCGCCAACGTGCTGCTCCACGCCCGCCACGGCGCCCTGGCCGCCGCCGACCTGAGCGGGCACCAGCCGTGGCTGGCCGGCCTCCTGGAGCCCGCCGCCGCGCACGGGGAGTTCGTACGGGTCCTCGCCGCCTGGCCCGCGGCGTCCGCGGACCTGCCGGCCGACCTGGCCGCGCGGGTGCGCGCATCGGCGCGCGCCGCCGGGGCGGGCACCGACGAGGACGCCCGGATCCTCGGCCCGCTCGTCGCCGCCGCGCGCGGCCGGGCCGTCCCCGACCGGCTGCTCCTCGCCCTCGCGAAACTCCTGGCCGCACACCCTCCGGCCGACGGGCTGCACGCTCCCCTCCTCGACCTGTTCCCCGAGTCCCGCGCCGACGCCGCCGCCTGGCTGCGCCTCCTGCTGGACTCGGGCGCCGCCGCGGCCGCGGCAGCCGGCCGGGCCGTGCCCGACGGCGGGCTCGCCGACTGGCTGCGCCGGTACGCCCGCACCTACGGCCACCGCAAGGTCGCCGGCGGCGGCGTCATGCGCCAGCCGATGCCCGCCGAGCTGCTGGAGATCGTCGCCCTGTGCGCACCCCGGCTGAAGGCCGCCGGCGCACCGGTGCGGCTGCACGAGGACCGCTACCGCCACCCGGGCATCGACGCCGACCTGCTCGACGCCTGCCTCGCCGAGGGCATCCCCGTCGAGGACCCCGGCCCGGCCGTCCGCCTGGAGTTCTGGGGCGACCGCTCGCGGCGGGACCTCACCTCGCTCGCCGCCGACCCGGTCTTCGGCCCCCGGCTGGAGGGCACCGTGCACGCCGGGCTGCGCGGCGCCGGCACGGCCATCACCCGGCTCCCGGAGAACCCGGGCATCGCCGCCGAGGTGCACCACCGCATCGAGGGCCTCCTCGGCGCCCTGCGCGGCGGCGGCCTGGCCGCCGCCGACGAGGCCGTGAACGAGCTGCGGGAGCTCCTCGACCGCCCGACCGCCACCGCTCTCGACGGCATCGAGGAAGCCCTCGCCGGCATCGACCTGACGGGCCCGCTGGCCCGCGCCCTGCACGCCGGACTGCCCGAGGAGCTCGGCTGGCCCGCCCTCGACGCAGCCGTGGCAGGCTTCCCGCCCGGCGAAACCGTCCAGGTGACCAGCACCTGGCCCGTACTGACCGTGTACGGCGCCACCCGCGCCGTGGCCGTCGACCACGCGGGCGAGCGCGCCTCCTGCACGTTCCGGCTCCCCGCAGGCGCCCTCTCCCACTCCGTGCACCACGTCGGCGGCGACTTCCTCGTCGCCTGGAGCACCGACGAGCGCACAGCCGGCGGCGGGCACGCCTTCTGGGCCTCCCGCCCCGAGGAGGTCTTCACCCCGCAGCACCGGTCCCGGCTGAGCCCGTACGGCGGCTTCATCCACGGCGGGCTCGGCTACCACTTCGAAACCGCCGACGGCACCGGCCGCCACGACGGCGAGCGCGTCCTGCGCCCCGGCGGCCGCGAGGGCATCGGAGGCCACGACCTGATGCTCGGCGACGGGCAGCGGCTGTGGAGCGCGCCCGTCTTCCGCGCGGACCGCCGCCGCGCCCCCGTCGACCCGCACACCGGCGGGCGCAGCGGCGACGGCCCCTCCCCGGGCATCGGCGGCGCAGGCGAGGCCCCCGACGGCTGGAAGGACTCCGAGGACCTCCGGACCCTGGCCGCGCTCCCCGAGGGGGCGCCGGCCTCCCCGCTCGGACAGGACGGCCGGCTCGCCGGCTGCCGCGTCCTGCACCGTGTCCCCTGGAGCGGCCACTCGCCCCGCGAGTTCCGCCTGGAGTCCGCCGACGGCCGCCGGGCCGACTACCGCACCCGTACCTGGGGCCGCCACCCGTGGGGCATCCTCGCCCTGCCCGCGGGCGGCGAGGACGCCGTCCTGGTCGACGAGACCGCCGTACGCTGCCACTCCGCCGCCGACAACTCCCTGCTGTGGCAGGTCCGCGGCTTCCCCGGCGCCCCCGGCTCCGACTCCCGGGCCGCCAGGACCGCCCCCACCCTCGGCGAGGAGGCGGGCCCCGTCCCGCCGCCCGCGTTCTGGCACTTCCTCGCCCCGCGCGACGAGGCCGCCTCCAAGGCCCTGCGGACCGCGGACGCCGCCGCCGTACGCGCCCTCCTCGACGCGGCCCTGCGCGGCGACGCGCGCCCCGCCCTGCCCGGGATCGCCGAGCCGCGCATCGCCGACGGCGTCGCCCGCGCGGCCCGGCTCGCCGCCGACGTGCTGCGCCGCCGCCGGGAACTCTCCCGCCGCGTGGCCCTCATGCGGTCCGGGCCCGTCGCCGACCTGCCCTCGCCGGTCCCCGACACCGTCCTCCAGCCGGCCCTGCGCGGCCTCCTGCCCGAGATCCGCGGGTACGGGGCGCCCGTACCGGCGGCGCATCCCGCGCTGCTGACCGCGGTCGCCGCCGACGGCCGCCATCTGCGCGGCGAGATCGACGACGAGACCCGGCGCCTGGCCCCGCCCGCACAGCCCGCCGAATGGGCCGTCCTCGTCGGCGCCATCGGCGCCGCTGCCTGGCGGGCCGCCGTCGCGCACACCGACCCGGAGGAGCGCGCCGCGCTCGCCGCGCTCCTGGAGGTCTGGAGCCGGCAGCCCTTCGCCGAGCCGGGCACCGCCTGGCGCACCGGCCGCGCCCGCGAGGACGCAGTCGAAGCCTGCCGGGCCGCGGGCGGAACCCTCGCCTCCGGTGTGCCCCGCCGCGGACTCGTCCCCTTCCTCCAGCCCGCCGCCGACCCCGCCCCGGCCGGCGCCGAGGAGTGCCGCACCGTCGAGGCCGCGGACGACGCGCGGCGGCTGCCGCGGCTCCTCGCGCTCCTCGCCGAGCGGGGGCCGCTGGCCGTGCCCGAGGAGGCCGTCGAGGCGTTCTGCCGGCGCACCGGCGCCCGCCGGAGCATCGGCCTGCTCGCGCTGGCCGGGCTGCCCGCCCGCGAGCGGCACGACGACCACCGCGCCCTGCTCCGCAAGACGCCGTACCGGCTGACCGGGCCGCTGGTCCACGAGTACGACGGCCTCGTCCACCGGCTCGGCGAGGACGGCCGGCGAGCCCTCCTCGCCGCGGGCCTCCCGGACGACCCGGCGGAGCTGTGGGAGCCCGGCGGCATGGCCGCGGCCGCCCTGCGGATGGCCGAGGTGTGGGCGGCGCTGCTCGGTGCCGCGGAGTACGCCGACGAGGAGCTGGCCGAGGCGCTGGAGACGGAGGCCGGCCTCGGCGGCGGCTGGGCGCGCGCCCTCCCGGCCGGCCGGGCCGCCGGCGCCTTCGGGGAGCACGGCTTCGCCCTCGCCGTCCAGCCCTCGGGCCGGGTCCGGCTCCACCTGCTGCGGGAGGACGGAACCCCGGGCGACTGGGTGTCGGGCACCGCGGCCGCCCACACCGCCGCCGCCACCGCCGTCGTGTGGGCGCTCACCGAGCGGCCCGTCGGCGACCCGGCGGCCGCGGGCGCCCTGCGCCTGTACGGCAGGCTCCGGGCGGTCCTCGACGACCCCGGCACGCTGGTGCCCGTCCTCTACCCGCCGGCTCCGGCACTCGCCGGTGCGCCCGGTTTCGCCCCGTACGAGGGTCCGCTGCTGCCCTGCCCGCAGCCGCTGGACGAGGGCGTGGAGGCGCCGCGGGTCCTCGACGACGGCCTGTTCGTCGTCGAGACGGGGGCCGGCGCGGTGTTCGTGCGGACGGCGGTGCTCGCCGACCCGGAGCGCGTCGGGCGGGCGGCCCGGCTCTGCACGGACCTGCGCCTGGACCACCTGCGCGGACGCCTGCTGGAGCTGCGGGACGAGCTCGACGGCCTGGCCCGCATCGCCGCCCGCGCCGCGGCCACCCCGGTTCCGGCCGGAGGCTGCGAGAACGACCCGGCGCGGAGTGCGCCGGACCTGGTCGCGGATGCGGCCCGCACCCTGGGCACCGGAGCGGACGCGGCCGCGCTGTACCTCCAGCTGCTGGCCCTGGCCCGGCCCACCGACCGCAACATCCGGCGCTGGAACGGCTGGACGGCCGGCCGGCACAAGGCGGCCCAGGCCGAACTCGTGGCCGCCGGCGCGGTCGTCGCCGGCTCCCGGGCGCGCGCCGGGCGCTCCGTCTTCGCCCCGGGGGAGTGGACCGACCTGAAGGCGCCCCATCTGCCGCTGGAGACGGCGAAGACCGGGCCGCACCTGGCGCACGTGTACGGCAAGGGGCTCCACAGCCCGTACCTGCGGCTGCTGGCGCCGCTGCCGCCGCACGAGCTGTTCGCCCGGGCCTGGGAGGCGTCCCGCCCTGGGTCGTGACGGGCAGCCTCTTGCTGCATCTATCGAAAATCGATAGATTCCCATCGTGAGTCGATCGAAGGAGTGGTGATGGGAAGGCTGATGGTGCTCGCGCTGCGCTGCGTGCTCGCGATGCTGCTGGCGGGCTGCCTGTTCGTACAGGGCGTGATGGTGCCCCTGCTGGCGGCCGACATGGACGGCGGCGGGGGCGACCTCTCCCACCTGCGCGTCCCCTGCATCGTGATCACCGTCCTCGGTGTCGCTGCGGTCGAGGTCGTGCTGGTCTGCGTGTGGCGGCTGCTGACGATGGTCCGCCGCGGCACGGTCTTCTCCCACGCGGCGTTCCGGTACGTGGACGTCATCATCGGTGCGGTCGTCGCGGCCGCCGCCCTCGTCTTCGCCCTCGCCGTCCTCTTCGCACCCGGAGAAGCCGTGCCGCCGGGCATCGTGCTGCTCATCTGCGGGGTGTCCCTCGCCGCCCTCGGCGTCGCCCTGACGGTGCTCGTCCTGCGGACGCTGCTCCGCCAGGCCGTGGCGCGGGACGTCGAGGCGGCGCGCATGCAGGCCGAACTGGACGAGGTGATCTGATGCCCATCACCGTCGACATCGACGTGATGCTGGCCAGGCGGAAGATGTCCGTCGGCGAGCTCGCCGAGCGCGTGGGCATCACCCCCGCCAACCTGGCGGTGCTGAAGAACGGGCGCGCCAAGGCCGTCCGGTTCGCGACGCTGGCCGCGCTCTGCGAGGCCCTCGACTGCCAGCCCGGCGACCTGCTGCGCTGGGAGCCCAGCGGCGACGGCCCCGCGGAGGGCTGACGCCGGCCTCCGGTCGCGGGCGGGCGGCCGGCCCCGACAATGGGTACGGTGCACCTTCCGGTGGGCCTCGACCCGGGCGCGGTGGCCGGAGTTCGCCCCCGCGGTGTCGACAGGCGGACCGCAGCTCCGTAGAGTCACGGTCCTGTCACCCAGTGCCACCGCCGGGCTGGGGGTCTACCGAGAGGAACCGCCATGAAACGCCGGACCGCCTCCCTCCTCACCGCCGCCGCCCTGGCCGCCGCAGTGCTCGGCGCGGGTGCACCCTCCGCGAGCGCCGCGCCCGGCGGGTGCACGTACACCTCGACGAGTCACCGGCCGGTCCTGAAGCAGGGCAGCACGGGGGCGTCCGTGAAACAGGCGCAGTGCCTCTCCAACATCTGGGGCGGGGTGCCGAAGCTGGCCGTCGACGGGATCTTCGGCGCCAAGACCCTCGACAAGGTCAAGTGGATCCAGGGCTGCCACGGCCTCCCGCGGGACGGCGTCATCGGCGCCAGGACCTGGGCCGTCCTCTACGACCCGGTCCCCGACTGCTACGACCCCTACCCGCGCTGACAGGTCCGCGCCGGTCCGCGGGCCGCGCGGGGGATCGGGTGAACGGAGCGGCATCCCCCGATTGGCCCGCGGGGCGGCGTGGAACCCGTTCCGTATGACCGAGAGCACCAGCCCCCACATCTCCGCCCCGCGCATCGTCGTGCTCGGGGTGCAGCCGGGCGATCCGCCGTTCCGCATCGTCGAGGTCGACGGCGAGGTGGTCGGCACGGCCACCTCCATGACCGACGTCCTCCTGACCGCCGCGTCCGCCGGCCTGACCATCCACGACCTGGACGACCCCGACACCGTCCGCTGGGTGGGCGGCGGCAAGTACACCTGGACGCTCCACTGACCACGGCCGGGCCCACCCCCGGGGCCCGCGCAGGCACAGGGCCCGGTGTCAGCCCGCAGGGGCCGCCCCGCGGGGCGGCGGCTCCGTGCGCTGCTGGGCGCCGATCAGCACGTCGGCCTCCTGCCGCAGGCTGTCCCGCCGGTGCGGGACGGCGGCCCTGCGGGCCTCGTCCTGCAGTGCGAGCCCGGCCCGCAACAGGGTGGGGCCGGGGACCGGCACCCGCTGACCGGGCCGCTCCGTGTACGGGCGCAGTTCCAGGGCGGCCTCCCGCGCCTCCGCCGAGGCCCCGCGCCGCAGCGACAGGAAGGCCCGGCTCAGCCAGTTCGCTTCGATCTTCACCATGCGGTCGGTCCTACCCGGCCGTGCGGCGCGGCGCCCGCCCCACACCGGAGATTCGTCACGTCTTCGCCCGTTCGTGTGACACCGCCGCCGTTGCCCGCCCTGCCCGCCCTGCCCGCCCGGCGCGTCCGCCGGTGGGCGGGCGGGAGGATGGCCGGGGGCGACCGGCCCGGTGCGCCTGCGTGAACGCCCGGCCCGCCGCGGGAATGGTTGCCGCCATGCGCCCCTGCCGACCCCGCCCCCGCACCGAGCCGTGACGCCCGCCCGCCCGGCCGGCTCCCCCGGACCCGAGCCCGCCGCCCGCGCCGCCGCCCCGGGCGGGGGCCGCGGGTGGCGGCCCTGCCTGCTCGCCGGAGCGGTGTTCGCCGTCTGCATGGCCGGCACCACTCTGCCCACCCCTCTCTACGGCCTCTACCAGGAGGAGTTCGGCTTCGACGAGCTGATCACCACGGTCGTGTTCGCCGTGTACGCCGTCGGCGTCATCGGCGTGCTCCTCCTCGCCGGCAACGCCTCGGACACCGTCGGCAGGAAGCCCGTCCTGCTCACCGGGCTCGCGCTTGCCGCCGCAAGCGCCGTCTGCTTCCTCTGCGCCACCGCCATGCCCTGGCTGTACGCGGGCCGCCTGCTGTCCGGGCTGTCCGCCGGCCTGTTCACCGGCGCCGCCACCGCCTACGTCCTGGAACTGGCCCCGCCGGGCGGCTCCTCCCGCGCCACCTTCGTCGCGACGGCCGCCAACATGGGAGGCCTCGGCTGCGGCCCGCTGCTCGCAGGCCTCCTCTCCGAGTACGCGCCCTGGCCGCTGCACCTGCCGTTCGCGGTGCACCTGGTCCTGCTCGCCGCGTCCGCGGGCGTGCTGCGGGCCCTGCCGGAGACCGTACGGGAGCGCAGGCCGCCGTCGGCGGTGCGGCCGCAGCGGCCCGGGGTGCCCGCGCAGGTCCGTGCGGTGTTCGCGCCCGCCGCGACCGCCGCGTTCGTGGGCTTCGCCCTGTTCGGGGTGTTCACGTCCGTCAGCCCCGCCTTCATGGCCCAGTCCCTCGACGTCCACGACCGGGCCGTCAGCGGCCTCGTCGTCGCCCTCGCGTTCTTCGCCTCCACCGCCGGGCAGTTGGCCGCAGGCCGGCTCGGCGTCCGGCGCTCGCTGCCGCTCGGCTGCGCCACCCTCCTCGCCGGGCTGGCCCTGCTCGCCGCCGCCCTGTGGCAGGACCTCCTCGCCCTGGTGGTGCTGAGCGCGCTCGTCGGCGGGGCCGGGCAGGGCCTGTCGTTCCGCGGGGCGCTGTCGGCGGTGGCCGGGGCCTCCCCGCCGGACCGGCGCGCCGCGGTCATCTCCTCGCTGTTCGTGGTGGCGTACGCCGGCATCTCCGTCCCGGTCGTCGGCGTCGGCGTCATGGCGGGGCCGCTCGGACTGGAGAACGCGGGCCTGGTGTTCCTCGCCTGCATGGGCGCCCTGGTCGCGGCGGCCGCCGCCTACCTGCTGCGCAGGCCCGTCCGGACGGGGTGAGCGCCCTGCCCGAAGCAGGCGCGGGGGGACGGTGGTTCGGGTCCGCCGGCCGGTTCGTACACTCGGTCGTCCGAACCCAGGGGAGACCATGCACACCCGTAGCCTCGCCGGCCTCTGCGCCGCGCTCACCGCCCTCTTCGTCCTCACGGCGTGCACCGCCGAACCCGGCGACGACCGGCCCGGCGCCTCGGCGGCGGCCACCGCCGCGCCGCCCGCCTCCCCGGGGCCGCGCGCCGTACAGGAACCGCTGCCGCAGGACCAGAACCTGCTCGCCTGGACCGGCGACCCGAACGACGCCGGCCACGTCACGGCCCAGACCACGGGCGGCGTCGGCGGCCGCGTCACCCTCGTCCGGCTCGTCCTCCACGAGGAGATCACCTGGTCGAACATCTGGCTGGGGCTCGCCGGGATCGACCCGCAGGCCAGACTGGCCGACTGCTACCTCGGCGTGTACGACGCCTCCGGCACCCTGCGCGCGGCCACCGCGGACATCTCGCCGCAGCTGATGACGGACCCGATCGCCAAGCCGCTGCCGCTGGCGAAGCCCTTCACCGCCGCCCCCGGCACCTACTTCATCGCCCTGCTCCTCAACGGCACCTGGGCCACCAACGCCCTCACGCTCAAGGCCACCGGCGCCGGCATCTCCGTCAACGCCGGACTCACCCCGCCGAACCTGCGCTACAGCACGATCCTGACGGGGCAGACCTCGCTCCCGGCCAAGGTGGACCTGGCGCAGCAGTCCACCAGCACCATCAACACGGGCTGGGGCAGCCAGTGGTACGCCGTCTCCTGACGGCGGCGGAATGATCCCGCAGGGGGTGTACCGGTGGGGTGTACTGCCAGTACACTCCCTGGTGTGAGAGCCACTGCAGCCGTGAAGACCTCCGGCACGGTCCTGGTGTCCGTCCTGCTGACGTACCCCCTGTGGGCGCCCCAGTGGGGCAGCGGCGTCCTCGGCGAGGTCGCGGCGCCGGGACTGCCCGGAGCCGTCGCCGCGGTCGCGGTGTTCTTCGGACTGGTCGCCCTGTACTGCAGGTCCCTGCAGCGCACCCTGCACCTGGTCCCCCCGGACGCCCGGACGGCCGCGCCGCGGTCCGTGTGGTGGATGTTCGCCATCCCCTACAACTTCACCGAGGACTTCTTCATCGTCCGCGCCGTCGCCGCGTCCCTGGCCTCCGACGGCCGCACCGCGCCGGCGGCCGTACGGCGCTGGAAGGCCCTCGGGTACGCCTGGTGCGGATTCCAGATCGTCTCGCTCCTGCCCGGCGCCGCCGGCCGCGCCGGCGCCGCCGCGGCCCTGCTGCTGTGGGCCGCGCACTGGGCGGTCACCGCGCGTCTCAACCGCCGACTCGCCGCCGGCCGCCCCGCCGTCCTGCAACCCCGCACCCCGTGAGGTGAACCGTGCCCCTGCCCCGCTTCGACCGGCTTCCCCCGGAGACCCGGGCCGCCGTCCTCGCCGTCGCCCGCAGCCACTTCGCCCGCGACGGCAAGGACGCGGCGTCCTTCAACCGGATCATCGCCGAGGCCGGCATCTCCAAGACCTCGGCCTACCACTACTTCGACGGCAAGGACGACCTGTTCGCCGCCGTCGCCGCCGACACCGCCGCCCGCGCCCTGGCTGCCCTCGGCCCCTGGGAGGACGCCGCAACCGAACGGCGCTTCTGGGAGCAGCTCACCGACGGCACGGCCCGCCTCTCGGCCCACCTGCGCGACCACCCCGACGACCGCGCCGTACTCGCCGCCGCCGGCAGCGCCGGAGACGACGGCGCCGGAGACGACGGCGGCTGGACCGCCCGGCTCGTGGAGAACGGCCTGCGCATCGGCCTGATCGACCCCCTGGCCGACCGTGAACTCCTCACGGCCGCGACCCGCGCCCTTCTCGACGCGGCCGACGCCTGGGCGCTGGCGCGCCCGTCGCTCCCCGCCTCGCGCACCGCCGAAACACTGCGCACCCTCCTCACCCGCCTGTGGACCGCCCCCCGCCCGTGACCCGCCGGCGGTTCAGTGGACCGTCACGAACTTCGCCGTGCTCGGGACGCCCTGCGCGTCGAGGGCGAACAGCAGGTAGGTGCCCGGCAGGACGACACCCTTGTCGGCCGGCACGGACACCGTGTGCGAGCCCGCCCCCGCGGGCGCCGACACCAGCGGCACCCGCCGCTGGTCGTTGTCCGTGGAGTGCGTCGCGGCCGCCGCCCGCATCAGGACGAACGACGCCACCGAGCCCTCCGTGGCCACCGTGAGCGACGCCCCCGCCGGGACCCGCGCGGGCACCCCGCCGGTGATCACCGGGCGCGCCTTCGGCGTCCCGTCCGCGTTCAGCAGGTACGGCGGCGTGAACACCGCGCCGTCGGCGTGGTTCGTCGCGCACTCGCCGCACAGCCCGCCGCCGCCCGAGAACACCCGCCCGTCGGGCAGCAGGTTCGCCACGCTGTGGTAGTTGCGCGGGACCGCCATCGAGGCCAGCGGCGTGAACGTCCCGGTCGCCGGATCCCACAGCTCGGGCGTCAGCACGGACGTCGCGTCGCTGAACGGCACCGGGCGGGCCTGCCCGCCGAACACCGCGACCTTCCCGTCCGGCAGGACCACACTGTTGCCGAACGCGCGGGCGTGGCCCATGTCGCCGGTGCGGGCCGCCTCCACCCGGCCGCTGCCGTCGAAGCCCACCGTGTACGCCCGCCGGGTCGCCGGAACGTTCTCGTATGCGGTCGCCCCACCCAGCGTGAGCAGCTTGCCGACGTCGTAGGCGACGGCGTTGCCGTTCATCGCGTCCGGGCTGTCGGCCCGGCTGCCGGCCGGGGCCAGGCTCCCGCTCCCCGCGGTCGAGATCCAGTTCATCTGCCGGCTCGGACCCAGCTGGAGCACCCGCCCGCCGGACGTGGCGTGCAGCCACATGTGGTTGTCCGCGCGGTACGGGCCCGCCGGGTCCGCCGTCAGCGCCGCCGTCGCCGGCACCCCCGGCAGCCTGCGCCACGTACGGGTGTCGGGGGACCACACCTCGCCCGCCCTGTCGCCGCCGCCCCCGCTCCAGGAGCCGCCCAGCACGAACGCCTCACCCGTGGACAGCAGGGTCATGGCCTGGTAGCCGCGGGCGATGTTCATGTCGGTGGTCGCCGACCACTCGTCCGTCGCCGGGTCGTAGATGCTCGCCTTCTCCGCGTTGCTGCCGCCGGTGACCAGGACCCGGCCGTCTCCGAGCATCGCTATGCCCGGGCAGAACATGTCGTGGCCGGTGTTGTCGATGCGGCGCTGGGTGACCCTGCCCGTCTTCAGGTCCAGGATCGCCGTCTGCGTGTAGCCGTTGCTCCCGCCGAAGCGGTCCACCGCGTACGCCGACCAGGCCAGCAGCTTGTCGCCGGGCAGCGCGGCCGTGGCCACCGGGACGAGCGGGAAGCCGGTGATCCGGCCCCAGGAACCGTGCGCGGCCGGGTTCGCGGGACCGCTCAGGCGGATCTCCGCCGCGGATGTCCACGGCCCCCGCACCCCGGCCTCGCTCGTCACGGTCAGGCGCACGAAGCGGGCGCTCGCGGTGCGGGTGAAGGTGGCCGTCTTGACGGTGTCGTCGTCCCGCCACGTTCCGGAGGCCACCGGCGCGCCGAAGGAGCTGCCGTCGGTGCTGGTGGTCACGGTGTAGGCGCCGGCCCGGCCGTTGCCGTAGTCCTGGCGCGGCTGGTAGACGAGCGCGGAGACCTCCGCCGTGCGGTGCATGTCGAGGGTGATGCTGTGGGGCAGCGGGGAGGGGGTGCCGGACCACTTGCTGTGCCAGATCGTCGAGGCCTCCCCGTCCAGGACGTTGGCCGCGCGGCCGTTCTCCCCGGTGGTCTCCTCGTCGCTCGCCGCGGCCGTCCACCCGGTGCGCGGCAGGTCGACGGTGGCGGCAGGGGTGCCGGGGTCGCCGAGCAGGTTGACCTCGGCCGCCGACGTCCAGGGGCCGCGGCCGCCCGCCTCGGTGAGCGCCGTCAGCCGGACGAAGCGGGTGCCCTGCGGGGCGAAGCCCAGCGTCTTCGTGCTGCCGTCGTCCGCGAGGGTCCCGGTGGCGACCGGGCTGTCCCAGTTCCGTCCGTCCGTGCTGAGGCTGACGGCGTATTCGCCGACGCGCCCGTTGCCCCCGTCGCTGCGCGGCTGGTAGACGACCGCGGAGACCACCGCCGTGCGGTGCATGTCGAGGGTGATGCTGTGGGGCAGCGGGACGGGGGTGCCGGACCACTTGCTGTGCCAGATCGTCGCGGCGCTGCCGTCGAGGACGTTGGCCGCGCGGCCGTTCTCCCCGGTGGTCTCCTCGTCGCTCGCCGCGGCCGTCCACCCGCTCCGGTCGAGGACGGGCGCCGACGGCTCCAGGGCGTTCGCCGGAACCACGGGGTGGTGCGGGGCCTGCATCGCCTTCTGCTGCTCGAACGGCACCGGCGCGGGCCGGGGCCCGGGCGCCCCGGGCGCCGGACTGGCCACGCCGAACAGGGGCGTCAGCCCCACCAGCAGAGAGCCGAGGGCGAAGGCGATGAGCAGGGAGGACCGGCGCAGCGCGCGCAACCGGTCGAGGGCACGGGTGCGTCCGGATGGCAATCAGACCTCCTGGGGCGGACCGGCATACGCCCCAGAACATAGGTCAGCCTCCCCGCAACGGGCCCCGGAACCGGGAGGGTTGGCGAGAAACCGCGCGGCTCGGCCGGGCGGGGGCCCGCGCCGACCGCTGTGTCGCCCCAGCCGTCCCGCACGCCCGCGCAGTCACGCCGCGCCACGCAGGAACCGCACGTCCCGGCCGCGTACGCGCTCCAGCGGTCCGGCCGCACGCAGCACCACGTCCAGCACCCGCTCCGGCTCGGCCGCGTAGCAGTGCGCGAACCAGGGCATGTTGGCCTCCACCACCGCCCACGTGCCGTCCGCGAGACGGCCCACGTCCACGCACACCGCGCTCGGCAGCCCGTCCGCCGCGGCCGCCAGCACCTCCCGGCCGAACGCGCGGGCCCCCGCGTCCAGCGCCGCCGGGTCGAGGCGCCCGTACACGGCGTACCGGCTGCCCGCGACCACCTCCCCGTCGAGGAAGAACAGCCGGTACTCGGCGGCGAACTCCACGACCGAGCAGACGAGCACGGGCGTCGCCCCGTCCAGGACCTCCGGCCCCGGCAGGCGGGCACCGCCCCCGGGCCCGTACACCGCCGCAGGCAGCGCCTCGGTCTTCTCCGACGGCGGCTTGACGAAGCACGGCCCGGGCAGCGCGCGGGCCTCCGCGAGCGTCGTCAGCCGGACCCGCCGCCGCAGCAGCCCGTACGGCAGCCCGGCCAACCAGCCGTCCGCCGGCTCCAGCAGCGCGAGGCCCAGCCCCGCGGCGACCCGGTCGGCCGCGCGGGGGCCGCCGTACCAGTGCGCCGGACCCCCCGAGGGCGGCCGCTCAGGGCGTGCGAGGACATCGAAGCCGCGCCACGCCGCGGCCCGGCCGAGGAGTTCCCCGGTCGAGGTGCGGGGCGCCGGCAGGACGAGGGCCGGGCGGGGCCGGGCAGGATCGGTTCGGTTGTCCACGCAGCCGAGCCTACGGACCCGCACGGGACACCCGCCCGCGGTTTTCGCCCCGCCGCCGGCACCTGCGAGACTGGCACGCACGTGCGAAAGGGGCGTCATGAAGTACGACCTGTCCCGGCGCCTGGTGGTCGGGATCGCCTCCAGCGCCCTGTTCGACCTGGCCGAGTCCGACGCGGTCTTCCGGCAGGACGGCGAGGAGGCCTACCGCAGGCACCAGGAGGAACACCTCGACCGGACCCTCGGCAAGGGCGTCGCCTTCCCCTTCGTCCGCCGCCTCCTCGCCCTCAACGACCTGGCGGACAGCCCCGAGGACCCCCTCGTCGAGGTCATCGTCCTCTCCCGCAACGACCCGGACACCGGGCTGCGCGTCATGCGCTCCGTCCAGGCGCACGGCCTGCCGATCACCCGCGCCGTCTTCCGGCAGGGCCGCCCCGCCCACCCCTTCATGCCGGCCCTGAACATGTCGCTGTTCCTCTCCGCCAACGGGCAGGACGTCCGCGACGCGGTCGCCGCAGGCCTGCCCGCCGGACACGTCCTCGCCTCGGCCGGCGGGGACAGGGCAGACGCGGCCGACGACCCCGAGCTGCGCATCGCGTTCGACTTCGACGGGGTCCTCGCCGACGACAGCTCCGAGCGCGTCTTCCGCGCCGGCGGCCTCGACGGCTTCCGCGCCCACGAGGTGAGCAACGCCGCCACCCCGCTCGACCCCGGCCCGCTCCGCAACTTCCTCGCCGGCGTCAACCGCATCCAGCAGCGCGAGGAGGAGGTCCGGCGCACCGACGCCGGCTACCGGCCGCGCGTCCACGTCTCCCTGGTCACGGCGCGGAACGCGCCCACGCACGAGCGGGCGGTCCGCAGCCTGAAGGACTGGGGGGTGCGGGTGAACGAGGCGTTCTTCCTCGGCGGGGTCGACAAGTCGGGCGTCATCGCCGCCCTCCGCCCGCACATCTTCTTCGACGACCAGGTCACCCACCTCAGCGGCACGGCCGCCGGCACCCCGAGCGTCCACGTACCCTTCGGCGCCGTCAACGAACTCCCCCAGGCCTGAGCAGCCGTTCCTAGCGCGGCGGCGGGCCGAAGCCGCCCGGGGCGGCGGAGCCGGAGCCGAAGTGCGGGCTGCCGAAGCCGGCGGAGCCGGCCGCCGGGCTGCCCCACGGGGCCGGGCCGGTCCCGTACGGTGCGGGCGCGGGGCCCAGCCGGGGCCCGAGGTAGTGCGAGACGACCGCGTGCAGCTGCGCCAGCCACTCCTGGATGCGGGCGGCGCGCCGGTTGTGGACCTGGCAGGAGTACGAGGTGCCGTCGTGCAGCCGGACCGTCACGACGAGGTGGCTGCCGCGGTGGCCCGGCCCGTAGGTGATCCCGGCGAGCTCGTCCCACAGGAAGTCCGCCTCCACGCCCTCCACTTCGAAGACCACGCCCGAGCCGTCGCAGACCACGCTGTTCCTGCGGTCGGCGACCACGAACTCCGGCGCGAGGAGGGGCGCCGCCCCCGGGGCGGCCGGCGCTGCGGCCGGGACCGGCGGCATGCCGTGGGGGAGCGGCGGCACCGGCTGCGGCGGGTACGGCGTGGACGGCGCGCCGCCCGCCGCCGGGGCGTGCGGCGCGGCCGGAGCCTGCGCCGGCAGCGGCGGGGGCGTCCGGGGCGCCAGGGCCGCCGGTACGGCCGCCGGCGGGGGCGTCGCGGGCGCGCTCACCGTCGGAGTCCAGCCGGGGGCGGGGGAGCCGGCGGGTGCCACCGCGCCGTCGGCGGTCAGCAGGTCCAGCAGCGCCGACGGCGCCGGCCGTTCCGCCGGGTCCTTCGCCAGGCAGGCGGCAACCACCGGACGCAGTCCCTCCGGCACCGCGACCAGGTTCGGAGGCTCGTGCACCGACCGGTACATCAGGCCCATCGGGGTGCCCTCGCCCCACGCGCTGCCGCCCGCCGAGGCGACCAGCACGGCCCCGAGCGCGAACACGTCGGCCGCGCCGGTGACGTCGTGGCCCAGCGCCTGCTCGGGCGCCAGGTAGCCCGGTGTGCCGAAGGCCGTGCCCGTCGCGGTCATCCGGGTGGACTCCAGGGCGCGCGCGATCCCGAAGTCGAGGACGCGCGGCCCGTCGTCGGCCATCACGATGTTGCCCGGCTTGAGGTCGCGGTGGACCAGGCCGCAGCCGTGGATGGCCTCCAGCGCCTCGGCGAGCGCCGCCGCGAGGGTGCGCAGCCCCGCCTCGTCCATCGGCCCGCCGGCGGCGAGCCGGGCGGCCAGCGTGGGCCCGGCCACGTACGCGGTCGCCAGCCACGGCGGGTCGCCGTCGACGTCGGCGTCGACCACCTGCGCGGTGTGGAAGCCGCCCACCCGGCGGGCGGCGGCCACCTCGGCCCGGAAGCGCTCCCGGAAGGCGGGGTCCGCGGCGAGCTCCGGCCGGGCCACCTTCACCGCCACCAGCCGGCCGCCGCGGGAACGCGCCAGGTAGACCGTCCCCATGCCGCCCTCGCCGAGTCTGCGCTCGACGCCGTACCCCCCGATCCGTTCCATGCGCCCAGTATGAGGGCCTGCGCCGACACCGCCGCCACCAGGGAGGCCGCCCCGCAGTCCCGCACCGGACGTGCGGAACAGCGCCTGCGGTGCGGTAGAGTTGGTGTCGAGCCCGCGCCGTGACAGCGGTGGCGGGATCTGCGTTGGTGGTCCAAGGAAAGACGCCCCACTTCCTGTGGGGAGATGTAGGTGCAAGGCCTGCCCAGCGCTCTGCCAAGGCCCCGGCCTCCCAAGGGAGACCGGGGCCTTCTGCATGTCCGCGCAGGCCCGGCAGCCCGGGGGCCGGGCTGTTGCCGGCATTCCGCCACCGGAAGCAGAACAATCCGTCACCATGGGTGCACCGCCCGCCACCGGCTTGGAGGCCCGTTGATGGACGCCCGAGACATCGCCGATCTGGAGGACAAGGAGTACGAGGAGCTGATCGTGGCGAACGCCCACCCCCCGGCCCGCAGGCCCGAGGTGTGGGCGGCCCTCACCCACCCGGACAACCTGGGCCGCACGTACGACATCATCACCAACGTCCACCAGCGCACCGGCAACGTGCTGCGCAAGCGCAAGGCGGAGCGCGACCTCTTCCAGGCGCAGTGCTTCGCCCGCGGCGAGGAGGGCAAGCGGGAGTGGTTCGCCACCCGCGCCGAGTACGAGAGCTGGCGCAAGCGGGCCGCCAACTTCCACCAGATGATCCAGCGGGCCATCTCCGAACTGGGCAAGGTGCAGCGCTCGGTGAACCGCTCGGCCAACCACCGCGTCGCGCAGGAGCAGCGCGAGACGCTCCGCAGGCTCGCCCTCGCCGTCCACCGGCACCAGGCGGCCCACGCCACGGAGGGCGCCGCCGCCGCGCCGATCGACCACGAGCTCTGGCGGATGCTGGACGCGCTGACCGTGCCGGTCGGCGCCGAGCAGGAGCAGGTCCCGCTGCGCACCATGCTCGACATCTACTGGAGCGAGGCGCGGCCCGCGGAAGCCCTGAATCCGCCCCTGTCGCCGCGCCCGTAGCGCGGGGCGCACCTGCGCGCTGCCGCGGTCGCCCTCCGCTCCGGGCGAACGGGCTGTCGCAGGAAGGGGCTTCCGCTTCCGAATCCGTCAACTATAGTTACGCACGGCGGGCGTCAACTATAGTTACGCCCGCGGAAGGAGGCAGTTCCCCGTGGCGGATCCCGCAGAAGGACCCGAAGCACCGGAGCCGGCTATGCGAGGACCCGTCCCGGTCCCGGGCCCCGGCTCCCCCTTCAGCGACCGCCTGAACTTCCTCTTCGACCGCGTACGGCCGCCCGGCGCCGAGGAGTACACCAACGCGCACGTGGCCCGCACCATCTCCTCGTACGGGGAGGACAGCTACACCCGGTCCCACATCAGCCTGCTCCGCGCGGGCAAGCGCACCCCCACCATCACGATGGTGCCCCTCCTCGCCCGCTTCTTCGGCGTGGAGGCCGCCTACTTCGTCGAGGACGAGGTCACGCGGAAGGTCGCCACACAGTTCGAGATCCTCCGCAAGCTGAAGGAGAACGGCGTAGAGCAGATCGCCCTGCGCGCCATGGGCGTCTCCGCCGCCGGCCAGCGCAAGGTGCTGGCGGCACTCGAAGCCGTACGCAAAGAGGAAGGCCTGACCGACGACCCCGCAAGGGACCTGCCGTGACCGGCGACCGGTGTCTCCGGGGGAAGGGGAAGCTCCATGTGGCTCAGCCGTCGTAAGGGCGGAACCCGCAGCGAGGCCGACGAAGTCGAGCACCGCAGCCGGGAGTTCGTCGAAGGCCTCGGCCTGCCCGAGGTGGACAGCGTCCTGGACCTGGTGCCGTTCATGGAGGACCGCCTGGGCCGCACCATCCGCCTCATGCCCTTCGCCTCGGACCCCTCCGACCCCGACGCCCTCGACGCGTCCGCACCGTGCGGCCTGTGGCTGGCCACCGGCGACACCGACTACGTCTTCTACGACACCGCCATCAGCCGCGCCCACGCCGAGATCATCGTCGGCCACGAGTTCGGCCACATGCTGGGGCGCCACCGCGGCGGCGCGGCCGTCGACGCCGGCAGCCTCGGCGGCCTCATCACCGACATCGACCCTGCAACGGTCCAGCTCGTCCTCGGGAGGACCCGGTACAACGAGCCGGAGGAGTTCGAAGCCGAGATGCTCGGCTCCCTCCTCCAGGAGCACGTGAGCGCATCCCGCCCCCAGGGCAGCCGGGAAGCCGACCCGATAGCCCGCACGCTGCTGCGCTGACCGAACAGGGCCCCGTGAAAGACATCCTCCACCCTCTGTGCCTTGCCATCGCCGGCACCGGATTCCTCATCCTGGTGCGCGACCTGGGCAAGCGCCGCCGCGACCCCGCACTCGTCGCCCTCGCCTTCACCTACGGCTTCTCCGCCCTCAGCTACGCCGTCTCCCTCACACCCGTGTGGATCCGCGTCGACGGGTTCTTCGGCGTCCCGAACATCGTCGTGCCCATCGCCCAGGGCTTCGTCATCGTCGTCCTCGCCCTCCAGGCGACCGTGCTCGCCCACTGGTCGAAGCCGCCCGCCGAGGCCCGCCGCCGCAGCCGCCTCCTCCTCGCCGCCGCCGCCGGCGTCATCACCGCCATGGCGGTCCTCTTCGCCTCGCTCACCCCGGCCGCCACCCGGCCCACCGACTTCTCCCTGTACTACGCGCACGACCCCGTCTTCCAGGCGTACGTGCTGCTGTACTTCGGCGTGTACAGCGCCGCCGAAACCTACCTGGCCGTCTCCTGCTGGACGTACGCCCGCACCGCCGCCGACCGGTCCATCGCCTTCAGCCTGCGCCTCGTCACCGTCGGCGCCGTCATCACCCTCGGCTACAGCGGCATCCGCATCGCCGCGGTCATCGGCGCGGAGGCCGGCTTCAGCGTCAGCCACCTCAACGGCTTCGCCTGGGCCTGCGGCGACATCGGCGCCACCCTCACCCAGATCGGCTACCTGATCCCCACCGTCGCCCTGCGCGCCGCCGGCGTCCGCGACTGGGCCACCGCCCACCTGCGACACCGCCGCCTCGCCCCCCTGTGGACCGCCCTCGACCAGGCCGACCCCGGCATCACCCTGCGCCGCCCGTCCAGGCAGGGCCGCGACGTCCTGCGCGGCCGCAGTGCCCACTTCCCGCTGCTGCGCCGCCGCGTCGAGATCCGCCAGGGCCAGAAGGTGATGCGCCGCTACCTCGACCCCGCCGTCCGCGCCGAAGCCGAGGCCCGCCGCTCCGCCGCCGGACTCGCCGGCGCCGAACTCGCCGCGGCCGTCACCGCCGACCAGATCCGCGCCGCCCTCGACCGGCACGCGGCGGGCGACCCCGTCGCCGCCCCCGCCGAATACGCCGACGCCGACCTGCCGCTCGCCACCACCGAGGACGAGCTGCGCCACCTCCAGCGCGTCGCCGCCCACTTCACCCCGCCCGCGCCGCGCGGCGGCCGCACCACCGCCCGCGCCGCCGCCGACACCACCGACGCCGGCACTGCCGGCAGCGCCACCCCGGGAGCCCGCCCGTGATCCTCCGCCGCACCCTGCTCCTCGCCTCGACCGCCGTCGCCGCGGCCGCGTCCATGGCCACCCTGTCCGCCTCCGCCCGCTCCCGCGGCCCCGCCGGCAGTCCGGGGGCCCCGCGCCCGGACCTCCACCTGGCCCCGGCGCGCGAGCAGCTCACCGCCCTGCGCCGGCGTGACACCACCAGCCGTGCCCTGCTGGAGCAGTACCTCCGGCACATCGAGGCCGCCAACCCCGGCCTCAACGCCGTCGTCACCCTCGACGCCGAAGGCGCCCGCGCCGCCGCCGACGCCGCCGACCGACACCTCGCCCGCACCGGCAAGACTCTCGGCGCCCTCCACGGACTGCCCCTCACCGTCAAGGACGCCCTCGAAACCAAGGGCCTGCGCAGCACCAGCGGCTCACCCGACCTCGCCGGGCACATCCCCGACCGGGACGCCGACGCCGTCGCCCGCCTGCGCGCCGCCGGCGCCGTCATCGTCGGCAAGACCAACGTCCCCGTCATGTGCCAGGACCTCCAGACCTCCAACCCGGTCTTCGGCACCACCAGGAACCCCCACGACGACACGAAGACCGCCGGCGGCTCCTCCGGCGGCCCCGCGGCCGCCGTCGCCTCCGGCATGACCAGCCTGGAGACCGGCTCCGACCTCGCCGGATCGCTCCGCCTCCCCGCCGCCTACTGCGGCGTGTACGCGCTCCGGCCCAGCGGCGGCATCGTCCCCACCCGCGGCCACATCCCGCGCCCGCCGGGCTGGCTCTCCACCTCGGACATGCTCACCATCGGCCCGATCGCCCGGAACGCCGACGACCTCGCCGTCCTCCTCGACGTCCTGGCCGCCCCCGCGCCCGCGGAGGCCGCCGCCTGGCGCATCGACCTCCCGGCGCCCCGCCGCGGCCGCCTCGCGGACTACCGGATCGGCATCTGGCGGGACGACCCGTACTGCCGCGTCGACGCCACCGTCCGCCGGTGCCTCGACGACGTCGCCGCCCTGCTGCGCGCCGCCGGCGCCGCCGTCGACGACACCGCCCGGCCCGTCGACCTCCCCGCCAGCGACCGGCTGTTCCAGCGCCTCATGTTCGCCACCGCCGGCGCCACCGCCACCGACGAGGGCTTCGCCGCGGACATCGAGGCCGCGGAGAAGATCCCCGCCGACGACCCCAGGGGCCTCTTCCTGCACTCGCGCACCATGCGGCACCGCGACTGGCTGCGGGCGAACGAGGACCGGGAGAAGCTGCGCGCCCGCTGGGCCGACTACTTCACCACCCACGACGTCCTCATCACGCCGGCCGTCCCGGCCCCGGCCGTCGACGACCAGACGACGACACCGCTTCCGGACCGGTACATCACCGTCGACGGCGAGAAGAGGCCGTACTTCGACCAGACGGCGTGGCTGAACCTGGCCGGACACGTCCGGCTCCCGGCCGTCGTCATGCCGGCGGGGCGCACGCCCGGCGGGCTGCCGCTGTCCGTCCAGATCATCGGCCCGTACCTCGCCGACCGGACCGTCGTCGACGTCGCAAGGCACCTGGCGCGGCAACTGCCCGCGCCGGTCCTACCGCCCGCGTTCACCGCGTGACCGGGCGCCCATGACCGGGCTCGCTCTGCCCCCACGGGGGTGGGGCGGGGCGAGCCCGTACAAGCATGCAGGGCCCGGATACCGACGGGGGATACGGTACCCGGGCCCTGCGATCATCATCATAGTCCCCGCGGTCGGGTTCCGGTCCACCGCGGGTACCGAGTCGTGCCCGAACTGCCGCCGATCGGCCCACCGGAGGGGCCCCGGTCCGCGTCAGACGGGGGCCGTGCGGGTGGCGGCGTCCGCCACGGCGAGGAGGTCCGCCTCCCGGTGCGGGCGGGCCACGAGGTGCAGTCCGACCGGCTCGCCCGCCGGCGTGAACCCGGCCGGCAGGCTGATGGCGGGATGGCCGCTGATGTTGAACGCCCAGGTCAGCGCCACGCTGAGGGTGTCTCCGGGGCCGTCGTGGCCGTGCGGGGCGTTCGGCGTCGTCGGCGTCGCCACCAACTCCGCCTCCGCGAACACCGCGTCGAGCGCCCGCCGGAGGGAGGCCCGGGTGCGGTGCGCGGCACGCTCGGCGCCGGGGTCCGCCCCGCGCCCGCGCAGGGCCTCCCAGCACGCGGCCGGATCCGGCAGGACCACCGGCACGCCGACGGGATCGACCGCGCCGGCGCGCGCGAGCGCCCCCAGGTACGCCCGGGCCGTGCGCGCCACGGCCGGCTCCGCCGCCGCGAAGCCGAGCGTCGCCGACCAGGCCGTGCGCGGCGGGCGGGTCGGGCCGCGCTCCGCCGGGGGTGCGCCGGTGAGCGCGTCCAAGTAGGCGGCGGCGTCCTCAGGACGGCGGGCGAGCGGGCCGGCGACGTTGAGCCCCGCCCGGTCGCGCGCCGGCACCAGGCCGTTGGTCGGCTTCAGCCCGATCACGCCGCACCAGGCCGCCGGGATGCGCACCGACCCCGCCCCGTCGCTCCCGGTGGCCAGCGGCACCATGCCCGCGGCCACCGCCACGGCCGACCCCGCGCTCGAACCGCCCGGGCTCCACCGCGGGTCGAACGGGTTGAGGGTGACACCGCGGGCGGTGGTGCCGTACGTCTGCCAGCGGGTGCCCCGGCCGGGCGTGGAGGTCGCGCCGACGGGCACGCACCCCGCGGCGACCAGCCGCACCGTCTGCAGGGACGCCAGCCCCTCCGTGCCCTTCACGGCCAGCGGCACCCCGGCCAGCGGCAGCCGCTCACCGGCCCGGACCCTGCGGTCGACGGCGTCGGCGTACCCGGCGGCCAGCTCGTCCCACACCGCGGTGAACGCCCGCAGCCGCCCGTCGTGCTCCCGCACCCGCCCCAGCGCGGCGCCCACCACCTCCCGCGCCGACACCTGCCGGCCGTTGACGGCCTCGGCGGTCGCACACGCGGACAGCCGCGCGAACTCGTCGGCGGCGGGGGAGGGCTGAGGGGCTCGCATCCCCCCATGATCGCCGGTCGGCGGGCGGGGCCGCCACGGCGTGTGAAGGGTCACGGCACGTCTGCCGGGCTGTCTTTGGCAGCCACGGAACACCTGCACCTCAATACAGGCCCCAAGTCCCTCCGCCCCGGCGCGTTGCCCGTCGGCCGCTGCGCTTGGCGCGAACCGCTGTGTCTGTCCGACGAGTTGGACGAAGGCTCGGCCTCCGGCCCCCGGCGCCGGGGTCCTCGTCGTGGCTGCCGTCGACCGGCTCGGGCCAGATCGTCGATGCGGCTCCGCAGGAGGGCGCCGTCCTCCGCGTCGAGCGTGCTGCCGTGGTCGAGCCGGCCGAATCGTTCGTCCGGGCCCTTCCGCCGCAGCCCCGGGCGCCGGTCCGGACGCCTCTCCGCCGGGCGGGCCGGCTCCGACGGTGCCACGCTGGGAGGGAGCGCCGCGAGCGGCGCGGCCTCCCGGGCCGACGGCCCGGTGCTTCATCGCTCACTCGCGGAGATGCGTCATGTCCCCTGGAGCAGAGCCCCGTACCTCCCGCGCCTGCCGGGCACTCCTGGCGGCAGCCCTGGCCGGCGGTGTCCTGGCCGTCGCGGTGCCACCCGCCGCGGCCGCGGACGGCGCCGCGCTGCGGGCGCCGGCGCAGCCGTGCCGTACCGACCAGCTCGTGGCGAACAGCGCCGAGCGGGTCGGCGCCACCGGCTGGCGGATCACCGTCGTCAACGACGGCCCCCGCCCCTGCACCCTGGGCAGCCACCCCCGGCTCGCCCTCGCCGGGCAGGGCTCGCCCGACCGCAACAGGCCGCTCACCGTCACCCTGCAGGGCCGCCCGCAGCCCGTGCTGCTGCCCGTCGGCGGCACCGCCGCGACCGTCGTCACGTTCACGCCGGTCCTCGGCGAGGCCGACGGCTACTGCGCCTCCGGTGCCGATCCGACGGTCGCGCCCTCGCTCGTCGTCGGCTTTCCCAACAGCCGGGGAGGCCTCCAGCTCGCGCCGGACGACGGAGGCGAGTTCGCCCTGTGCGGCGGCACCGTCCGCGCGACCCCCTTCCGCGCGGTGCCCGCCAACTGACCTCGGACCTGCGGAAAAAACGTTGCCGCACGCTCCGGCGCACGCCTAAGGTCGAGCGCACCGAACGGCGTGTAGCTCAGCCAGTCAGAGCACCGGGCTTCCTACCCGGAGGGCGCAGGGGCAGGTCCTGCCACGCCGGCTATGAACGACGACGCTGACCAGCAGCACCCGACGCCCGCCGCCCGCCCCGCCGTGACCGTCTCGGCCGGATACGCCGCCGACCAGTTGCGGCGGGCGCTGCGCACCTCGCTGGCCCACCCCGATCCGGCCACACGGTCCCGCGCGGCCGGACGGATGGAGAAGTGGCGGGCGGTGCTCGCGGGCATGGCGGACGGCACCCTCGCGGTCGGCTCCCGCACGCCCGTCGCCGGACTGCCCGCCTGGGTCACCCCCGAGGTCGTCCGGGGCGGCTTCGCCACCGGCACTCCCGCCGCCGGCGGCCCGCTCGCCCCGTACGAGGAGGAGGCCGCCCGGCGGGCCGGGGTGCCCGCGGACCGCGCCGCCCTCTTCGAGCACGCCCTGACGGAGGACGGCCTCGCCGGCCTGTGGCAGCTCCTCGACAGCGGCCGGTACGAGGTCGCGCTGCCCGAGGAGGCGGCCCTGCTCACCGTCGCCTGGCTGGTGCGCGCCGACGACTTCGAGGCCGCCGCCGAACTCGTCGCCCGGCTGCGGCCGTTCGCGGGCCGGCTGCGGTTCCTGCCGCGCCCCGCCGACCGCCCCGCCGCGGACCCGAACGCGGTGCACCGCCGCACCGTCGGCGAGGCCGCCGCCGCACTGCGGGCCCGGCGGCCCAAGGAGGCCGTCGAGACCCAGCGGGAGGCGCTGTCGGTGTGGCGGCCCTTCGACGACGAACTCCTCGCCTACTGGCTCCCCCGCACCGACGCCGAAACCGCCGCACCGGCGCGCACCGGCGTACGGGACGGCGGCGCCCGCGCCCTTCGTACGGCGGCCCCGTGCGCCGAGGCCGCGCGCCTGCTGGAGCGCTACCGCACCCTCGCGGCGGCCCACACGCGGTGCGGCAGGCACCGCGACCCCAAGAGCAACACCGGCATCATGCTGCGGGCCCTGGAGGACGCCGCCGCGGGCCGCCCGCAGGAGCCCAGGCTCGCGGGACTGCTGCGGCACGCCGTGACGTCGGCCGTCGCCAAGCGCGGCCGGCCCGGCTCGCCCGAACACGCCCGGCTGCGCGCCGAGCAGGCCCGCCAGGCCGCCCGGCCGGCGCACCACCGCATCGCCGCGGCCGTCGCCGACCGGCTCGCGGAGCTGGACCAGGGCGCGGGCACGCCCGACGTGGACGGCCCCGTCGCCCCGATCGGCGTACCCGAGGCCGAGGCCACCGGCCTGCCGGCCGGCACGGTGGTCCCGCCCCGGCTGCAGCAGGCGGTGTTCGGCGCGCTCAGCGCCCCGCCGGAGACCCTCGTCGAACGCGGCCTCGTGCCGTCGGCGGAGGTGCTGGCCGCGCTCGTGCCGCAGCTCGTGGCCAACGCCACGGCCGCCCGCCACGCCGACCCTGCGCTGCGCACCCTGGCCGCCGCCACCTACCGGGCGTTCCGCAACCGCCGTTCGCTGCTGCTGGTCCAGTACGCGCACCAGGTGCGCGTCGACGAGCTGCCCTGGGTGCAGGCCGTCGCCGCGCACGGCGTCGACGCCGATGCCGGGGCCCGGGCGAGGGCCGCGGCGCATGCCGCGCTGCGCCGGGTCGGCGACCTGGCCGTCGGTGCGTTCCCCGGCACGCTGCTGCCCAACCCGCTGGTGCGGGAGATGTCCCACCTGGCTCAGCAGGCGGAGCTGTCCGCGCCGTTCACCGAGGAACTCGCAGCCGACATCTTCATGGGGGGCTTCACCCCGAAGTTCCTCGCCGCCGCCCGCACCGCCGCCGACCTCCTCGACGGCAGCCTGTACGCCCGCTACTACGGCATCGACTGCGCCGCCGTGCGCAGCATGGCCGTCGTCCACGCCGCGGAAGGCCTCGGCAGCCCGTCCCGGCGGCCCCGCACGGTCGAGGCCTTCGACCGGCTGTGCGCGCAGCGCGCGGGCGGGGACACGGGTCGCTCCTGGTCGCCCGCGGCGAACGGCACCGTCATCGAGCAGGCGCAGATCCTCACCACGCACAACCTGGCCGTCCTCGTGCGGTACGCGGACGTGGCGCCCGCGGCCGGGTGGGAGGCGCTGGCGGGGGAGTGCCTGGCGACGGTGTGCCGGCTCGTCACCCGCGTCCAGGGCCACCCCCGGCCCCTCGGGACGCTGAAGGACGCGGCGTACGCGTGGCGGCAGATGCTGTTCCACCTGTCGCTGTGCCCGCCCGACCGGCAGGCGGCGTTCGCCGGGCACGCCGCGGCCGAAGCCGCCCGGCAGCCCTGGCACACCGCGGCCCGCCTGGCCCCGGCGGTCGCCGGACTGCGCCTGGTCGCGGCCGGCGGGGCGTTCGACGCGGACGGCACCGCTCTGGGCGGCCTGGCGCGCCGCTTCCAGGGCTGGACGACGACCGGGCACTGGATGCGGGGCCGGCCAGCCGGCTGAGCTGCGCGGGGGCGCCGCGGCTCGGGACGGGGGAGTGGCGTCGCCCACACTCCGAGTCGCCGGATTCCAAGGCGGCTGCGGTGGTTTGTGCATCGATCCGCAGGGGGCCGGTGGCCGCAGCCGTCGAGCCGACGGACTGAACCCTTCCGACAGGGGGTCAGCCCGCACCGGCCTCCCGGCGGTTGTCGGAGCCGGATGGCACCATCTGGCGCGTGGTTCGAACGGCTACAGGGGGTAGGCATGGCGAACACGTACGACTGGCCGCGCGGAGCGGAGAGCGCCGACAGCGAGGCGCTGGAGCGCTGGCTGGACGCCCGGGGGTGGGAGGTCGACCCGACGGTGTTCATGGCGGGCGTCCTCGGCCCGGCGGTCCAGGTGCGCCCCGTCGGCGAGACCGCGTTCGAGGACGAGGCGGGCCTGCTGATCCTGCCCGGTGAGACGGTGGAGTTCGACGGCCGGCGCATGCGCATCGTCCCGCCCCTCGCCGCCGCGGCCGCCCCCGCATAGCGGCACCCACGGGAGACGCCGCCCGCCCGGCGGCGGCATCCCCCACCCGGGATTCGCCCGGCGCATTGCCGCACGGGGGGCGTTCCGCCTGCGGGCGGGAGAACAGGCGGAGGATTCCGGGGCACGGGCCGGGGCGTGCGCCGTCCGGGCGCGGATGTCACCCGCCCGGCCTACCATGAAACGGCCGGACCGCTCCCCGGCCGCGTGTAGCGACGCCCCGGGCGGCTCCGGCGTTTCCGCAGGCCGCGGCACCCGTCTCGGGGGACGCACGGGCTGCACGGCCGCCTTCGCCACCGGACGGGAGGGCGCGATGTCCGCGTACCGCACCGCAGCCGCCGACGGCCGGATCGTCCGAGTCCCGAGCGGGACTCTCCCCAGCGTGCACGGGGCCCGGTATTCCGGCTATTGAACGAGCGGGGGGCGCGTGCAGCGATTTCGTGCGCCCGCGTAAAGCGCCGGCCTTAGGTGCCTGTATGGCGAAATCGTTGTGGCGAGAAATGCATCTGCCATGAATTGGTAATGCCTTGGTAAATTGGGCGCTGCTCCTGTGGTGTGGAATGCGCCGCGGGTTTTCCGCCCGACCCCGGCTCTTCCGGGGCCGTCCCCGTGTGCCGCACCACCCGCCCCAGCAGCGCATCCGGACCCGACCCGACCACACCGCGCCCACACGGCACAACCCCCCTGCGGGCGCAGGAGGCAGGCCTTCGTGAATCCCTCATCGAAACGGCGCGCCCATGCCGCCCCGATCGACGAACGGGAAACCCCGCCCATGACCGACACCACTTCCGTGTTCGCCGCATTCCGGCGCCCCGCCCTGCTCCGCAAGGAGGCGATGGCATCCCTCGTCGTCTTCCTGGTCGCCCTGCCGCTGTGCGTCGGCGTGGCCGTCGCCTCCGGTGTCCCCGCCGAACTCGGCCTCATCACCGGCATCGTCGGCGGCATCGTCGTCGGCCTCATGCCCGGCAGCAGACTCCAGGTCAGCGGGCCCGCCGCCGGCCTGACCGTCCTCGTCTTCGAAGCCGTACGGGAATTCGGGCTCGGCATGCTCGGCCCCATCGTGCTCGCCACCGGACTGCTCCAGGTCGTCCTCGGGTGGGCGCGGTGCGGCCGCTGGTTCCGGGCGATCTCCGTCTCGGTGGTCCAGGGCATGCTCGCGGGCATCGGACTGGTGCTGGTCGTCGGCCAGTTGTACACCGTCGCCGGGGCGGAGCAGCCGCACTCCGGCCTCCGCAAGATCCTCGGGATCCCCGGCCTCCTGGCCGACACCGTGACCAGCGCCCCCGCGCTGACGGCGGCCGGTGTCGGCGTGTTCACCGGCGCCGTCCTCGTCGCCTGGAAGAAGGCGCCCGCCCGGGTGCGCGCCGTGCCGGCGCCGCTCGCCGCGGTCGCGCTCGCCACCGCGGGAACGGCTGCCCTGGGACTGGACGTTCCGAAAGTCGAGGTGCAGGGGCTCCTCGCGGCGATCCAGCCGCCCAGCCTGAGCGACCTCGGCGGACTGGGCACCCTGGCCGTCCTCGGCACCGTCCTCGCTTTCACCCTCATCGCCTCCGCCGAATCCCTCTTCAGCGCCGCCGCCGTGGACCGCATGCACGACGGCCCCCGCACCCACTACGACAAGGAACTCGTCGCGCAGGGAGTCGGCAACACCGTCTGCGGCGCCCTCGGCTCCCTCCCGATGACCGCCGTCATCGTGCGCAGCTCCGCCAACGTGCAGGCCGGCGCGACGACATCGCTCTCCCGCGTGCTGCACGGAGTGTGGCTGCTGCTGTTCACGGTCCTGTGGCCGACCGCCATCGGCGTCATCCCGCTCGCCGCGCTCGCAGCCGTGCTCGTCCACGCCGGCTGCAAGCTGATCCCCGTCAAGGCGCTGGTGCCGCTGTGGCGCGAGCACCGGGGCGAGGCCGTCATCCTGTGCGCGACGGCCGCGGCCATCGTGATGACGAGCATGTTCGAGGGCGTGGTCCTCGGGCTCCTGCTGGCCGTCGTCAAGTGCGCGTGGGAGACCTCCAAGGTGCAGGTCACCGTACGCGAACTGGTCGGCGGGCGCACCGTGGTGGCGCTCACCGGCAACGCGACCTTCCTGCGCCTGCCGCACATCCTGGAAACGCTGGAGGCGCTGCCGCACGGCCGGCCTGTCGAACTCGACCTCACCGAGGTGCGCCACCTCGACCACGCCTGCCGGGCCGCCCTGGAGGGCTGGGCGGAGCGGCACCGCGGGGCCGGCACGGCGCCGGTGCGGGTCAGGGAGCCGGCCGCGCAGGAGGCCGGCGGGGCCGGCCCCGGGCCGTCGGCGGCGGGAGGCTGACGCACACACCTCCCGGCGGGGCGCCGGAGCCGCGGAGGGCGGCCCGGCGCCCCGCCGCCGGCCGCGCCCGGCTCCGGACAGGCCCGAGCGGTCCCGAGCAGCTCGCAGACGGCTCGAAGCAGGACCGGCTCCCGCCGGAGCGCGCAGGATTCAGGCCGTCCTTCTGGCCGACCGACGGCGATTCCTTGGTTTCCCCTTGTCCGCTTCTTGGGTCCCCCTTTACTGTCTGGAAGCGGCGGGTGCAAAGCAGCACTCTCGCCGCAATTCCCCATCTATCGGAGGTTTCCCATGGAGCAGCTCATCCGCAAGATGACGCAGGACGACGTCTGGAACCGCTGGGTCGCGGCGAACTCCGCCCAGGGCGCGAAGGACGGGTGCATCAGCTCCTCCCCGAAGGCGGGCTGCATCAGCGCCGCCGGCAAGACCGGCTGCATCTCCTGACGGCCGGACCACCCGGCACCGCCTGAGGCGGGGCCCCGAGGCCGGCGCCGCACCGGCAGGGCCGCCCCCTGCCCGCTGCGACGGCCCGACGGCCCCGCCCGGCGGCCGAGACAGCACCCGCCGCGCCGCCACTCCGCGCCCCGCACACCCGAAGGTGGTCATGGACGCCACACCCGCCCCGAGCGGCATCCCGGACGCGGACGGGCTCCCGTCCGCCGAAGTCCTCGCCTGCATCCGGGACATACCCCTCTACCAGCCCTCCCTCGCCCGCGGCCGCTTCCCGATCCTGGAGAAGCCCGACATCGCCCGCGGCTTCCCCGACAACTGGATGACCCCGGGCCTGGCCGCCGCCCTGGAGTCCGGCGAAGCCGAGTACGTCCTGTCGACGGGCACCAACCACGCCCGGATGCAACTCATCCGGCCCCCGTACTTCCTGCTCCGCTCCTACTACCGGCTGTGGAGCGAGCACCCCGACCTCGCCCACACCTGGGAGAGCGGCTGCCGGCGCGTCTCGCTGACGACCGTCCTCGCCACCGAGCACGTCGCCCGCGTCAACGCCCGCAAGCACGGCACCGAACCCGCGGCCGTGCCCTCCCTCGAGGACCGCCGGCTCGACGACCGCACCCTCTACCTGAACCTGCACCTGGACCCCGCCGAGTGGAGCCGCGCCGACATCGCGCGGATGCTCGCCGAGATCCGCCGCGTCTGTGCCGAACACCCCAAGGGCGACTACCACCTGGACTGCTCCGGCTACCACCTGGCCCACCTCGTGCACCGCGCGCAGGCCTTCGGCCTGTGGAACCCGGAGGACTTCCCCCGGCCGGCGAGCATCGTGACCGCCTACGAGTACACGCCGGCCAACGTCCGCCGCTATCTCGCCGACCGGTTCGACGTCCCCGTCATCGACCTGTTCGGCAGCACCGAGCTGGGCTACCTCTTCCACAGCGACCGCCACGGCCGCTACCACCCCTACCTGGACCGGATGGGCGTCGAACTCGTGCCCGTCGCCCCCGGCAGCGGCATCCACAGCCTCATCGTCACCAGCATCCGCAACCCGTACATGCCGCTGGTCCGCTACCGCTCCGGGGACTGCGTCCGCACCGCCGACGGCAGCCCCGACCCGGACAGGATCACCGCCTTCTGCGGGCGCGAGAAGGAACTGCTCGCCACCCCGCACGGCCCCGTGGCCCACGCCGACGTCGACGACGTCGTCACCGCCACCGCCCCTCAGGTCTTCCTCGCCCGCCTCGACGTGGCCGCCGGCGGACCCGCCGCAGCCGCCCGGCTGCACTACACCACCTTCGACGGCCGCCCGCTGGACGCCGACCGGGCCTCCGCCCTCGCCTCCGGCCTCTCCGCCCTGACCGGCAGCCCGTGCACCACCGCCCACGCGGCGCACCTTCCCATCGGCAGGTCGGGCAAGTACCCCTGGCTCGCCGTCCACGACGACCCGGCCGCCGCGCCCGCCGCGCAGCCGCCGCAAGGAGGCACGGCATGAGCCCCCGTACCAGCCCCGAGGCGCTGCGCGCCCTCCTCGGCCCCGTCCTGCACGAGGAGGCCGTCCGGTACGCCGAGGCCCGCACCGGCGCGGGGCGGGCACATGCCGAACGGCAGGTCCTGGAGTGCCTGCGCTACCTCCACCTCGTCTCCTCCCAACCCGACCGGCTCGGCGGCCTGTTCCTGCCGGTCGAGCAGGACATCGACGAGATCTGGCACTACCTGATCCTCCAGACACGCGAATACCGCGCCCTGTGCGAGGAGCGGCTGCCGGGCCGCTTCTTCATCCACCACCGCAGCATCGGCTACCAGGACTACCAGGCCGAGCCGGGGCGGGAGCGCGCCGCGGAGGAGGCGCTGCGCTGGATCCCGCTGTACTGCGCCGAGTTCGGTCCGCTGGACGAGGGCGTGCTGCCGCACTGGACCATCGTCCGGTTCCTGCACGAGAACCTCGGGCTGTCGCTCGCCGAGATCTCGGCGCTGGACGCGGCCCCGCAGCCGCAGCCCGAGCCGGCCTCCGCGGGCTGACCGCCCGGGACGGCGTCAGCGCGGCACCGGGGTCAGCGCGGGAACGGGGTCAGCGGGCGGTCGGGGGCGAGGGCGGCGGAGATGCGCCGGGCGACCGTCTCCGCCGTGTTTCCCTGCGGGGCCCGCGGACCGGTGGTCGTCGACACCGCGATCGCGAGCCGCTCCTCCGGCAGGTACGCCTGCACGGCTGCGTAGCCGAAGAACGAGGGGTTCGTCATCACCCACCCGTCGAGGACGATGACCCCGACCCCGAAGTGCGCCTCGCGGGTCTGCCGCAGGCACACCGAGGCCGGGCAGTTCACGGTGGCATGCCCCAACCCGGCCGTACCCGGGTCGCGTTGCAGCCGGTACGAGGCGGGGGACAGCAGCTCGCCCGCGCCGACGGCCCGCGCCGACCGGGCCAGGTCGCACACGTCCATGGTCAGGACCGCCCCGGGGGCCGTCGTCCAGGAGGGGTTCCAGTACGTGGAGTCGACGTACAGGCCCTCCGCGTCCTCGGTGAAGGCGTGCAGCACAGGCTGCGGGATGGCCGGCGTGTACCCGTTCCGGGTCTGCCGCAGCCCCGCCGGGCCCATGACGCGCTCCTGCAGCAGCCTGTCCAGCCGGGTCCCGGTGATCTTCTCCAGTGCCGCTCCGAGCAGGACGAAGTTGGCGTGGGAGTAGCTCCAGTCGGTGCCCGGGGGGTACCAGAGGGGGTGCCGGATGGAGATCCCGACGAGTTCCTCGGGCGTCCAGTGCCGGTTCGGATCGGCGCTCAGCTCCTTGACGAACACCGGGTCGGTCACGTAGTCGTGCAGGCCCGAGGTGGAGGTGCCGAGCATCTTCAGCGTGATGCGGTCGCCGTCCGGCAGGTCGGGCAGCCAGCGCGAGACGGGGTCGTCGAGGCGGACCCGCCCCTCCTCGGCGAGCTGCAGCAGGACGATGCCGAGGTAGACGATGCCGACCGAGCCGGCGCGGAAGTGCATGGCGGGTGTGGCGGGTTCGCCGCTGCGGGACTCGCCCACGGCGCCCGTCACGACCTCCTGCCCGTCCACGGCCACACTGAACTGCACCGCCCTCAGATCGAGTTCGGCCTTCGCCTGCTCGACGATGCCGCGGATCTCGCGGGCCGCCGGCCCGCCGGCGGAGGCGGGAGTGGCCACGCAGCCGCCCGCGGCGGAGGGGACCGCACCGGCGGGGACCGCGGCCGGAACGTGCAAGGCCGCGGCGGCCAGAGCGGCGACGCAGAGCGACGCAACCCGTCGGTAGCTCATAAGGGCACTATGCGCCCGCCCCCGCCCCACCGCGCGCCGGGGGCAACGGCCGTGCCGGGCGGATCCGCCCGTGGGAAAATGGCGCCCCGGCAGGGGACAGGGGCTCCGGCCCGGGCTCGGCTACGGCAGGGGCGTGCCGCGGGCCGTGGTCCAGAGGGTGTACCACTCCTCGTGGGTGAGGTCGGGGGCGGGGCGCCGGGCCGCGTCGCGGCAGGCGCGGATGCGGGCCGGGTCGGACGTGCCGACGATCGGGGCGATGCCTGCCGGGTGGCGCATCAGCCACCACAGCAGCACCGTCTCGGGTGTCGTGCCCTTCTCCTCGGCCAGCCGGGACAGGAGCGCCGCCGTGGCCCGCTCGGCCGGCGTCTCCTGACGGCCCGTGAACCGGCCCTGCGCCAGGGCGCCCCACGCCTGGAGGCCGATGCCGCGCTCGCGGCAGAACTCCAGGGTGCCGAAGGGGAAGCCGTTGGCGGCGGCCTGCGGCGTGTTGAGGAGGACGCCCGCCTCGACCCAGTCGCGGCTGTGCAGGCTCATCTCCAGTTGGTTGGCGACCAGCGGCATCTCCAGCCGGGCCTGGAGCGCGGCGATCTGCGCGGCGCCCGTGTTGGACACGCCGAACCGGCGGACGAGGCCCTGCCGGCGCAGCGACTCCAGCGCCTCGGCCGTGTCGTCGGGGTCCGCCAGCGGGTCGGGGCGGTGGAGCAGAAGGATGTCGATCACGTCGGTGCGCAGCCGGGCCAGGCTCTCCTCCACCCGGTGCAGGATGCTCTTGCCGCGCAGGTCGTACATACCCGGCCGGCCGCCGTCGGGGAGGCGGATGCCGCACTTCGTCTGGAGGGTGATGCGGCCGCGCAGCCCGGGGTCGCGGGCGAGGACCTCGCCGAAGACGGCCTCCGACTTGCCGTGCCGGTAGATGTCGGCGTGGTCGAAGGCCGTGATCCCGGCGTCCAGGGCGGCCCGTACGGCAGCCTCCGCCGCGTCGACGTCGGCGGGGCCGTACGGCTCGGTGTCCCAGCTCCCGCCGAGGCCCATGCACCCGTACAGCACCCGCCCGGGGCCGCCGCCCGCACCGCTCGCACTCGTCGTCATGGGCGCCACCCTAGTGCTGTGGCCGGGATGGATCACCGGGGCCGGGGTGTTCGCCGCCCGGGGCGCGGGGTAGGCGCGCGGTATGAGCTACGTCCATGCGGGCCGGGACTACGAGCGCGACACCCGGTACCTCACCACGCGGATCACCGCCGACGGCCGCGACGGGTACCCGGTCGAGCCGGGCCGTTACCGCCTCGTCGTGAGCCGGGCCTGCCCGTGGGCGAGCCGCGCCGTGATCGTACGCCGGCTCCTCGGTCTGGAGGACGTCCTGCCGATGGCGGTCGCCGGACCCGTCCACGACGAGCGCAGCTGGACCTTCGACCTCGACCCCGGCGGCCGGGACCCGGTCCTCGGCATCGAGCGGCTCCGCGACGCCTACCTCGCGCGGGACCCGGCGTACGACCGCGGCATCACCGTGCCCGCCGTCGTCGACGTGCCCACCGGCAAGGTCGTCACGAACGACTTCGCGCAGATCACCCTCGACCTGTCCCTGGAGTGGACCGCCCACCACCGCCCCGGCGCGCCCGACCTGTACCCGGCCGTACTGCGGGAGGAGATCGACGCGGTGAACGAGCCGGTCTACCGGGACGTGAACAACGGCGTGTACCGCGCCGGCTTCGCCGGCTCACAGGAGGCGTACGAGGCGGCGTACGACCGCCTCTTCGACCGGCTCGACCGGCTCGGCGAGCGCCTGACCCGCTCCCGGTACCTGGTCGGCGACACCGTCACCGAGGCGGACGTGCGGCTCTTCACGACCCTCGTGCGGTTCGACTCCGTCTACCACGGCCACTTCAAGTGCAACCGGCACAAGCTCACCGAGCTGCCCGTGCTGTGGGCGTACGCCCGGGACCTGTTCCAGACCCCCGGTTTCGGCGACACCGTCGACTTCGACCACATCAGACGGCACTACCACCTCGTGCACACGGACATCAACCCGACCGGGATCGTCCCGGCCGGCCCGGACCTCTCCCCGTGGCTCGCCCCGCACGGACGCGAGGTCCTGGGCGGCCGCCCCTTCGGCGACGGCACCCCGCCCGGCCCCGTCCCGCCGCAGGAGGCGGTCCCCGCGGCCCACACGCCCCGGCGGCACGCGCCGATGACGCAGTGACGCCGGAGACGGCGGCCACGCGGCCCGGGAGCGTCCGGAGACCGCCGCCGGGCCTCGGCCGAGCAGCTCCTACCGGCCGGCCTTCTCGAAGGTGCCCAGCCCGTTGGCGTCCAGGTACTCCACCCGCATGCGGCCGTCGGTGAAGGTCACGTCGGTGCGGCCGACCGCGTTCTCTCCGGCGGTCTCGAAGCTGAAGGTGCTGCCGCTGTAGTGGGTGAGCGGGTAGTCCTGCGGCTTCGGCCCCAGGCGCAGGACCAGTCCGCCGCCGGACGTGGCGGTCACGGTGGCGCGGCCGTAGTAGGGGTTGGTGTAGGTGCCGGTGTACGCGCTGTCGGCGCGGGCCGGCTCCGGGTCGGCGGGCGGTGCGGCGTAGTCCGTCTCGGAGCTGCCCTCGCCGAGCTGCTCCTCGTAGGACTTGGCCACCACCGGCAGCCAGTCGCGGCTGGGCTTGCCGTACTCGGCGGTGTCGAAGAAGTTCAGGGCGACGGTGTCGGGGAGGCCCGTGGGGGCGCCGTTGGTGAGTACCGCGATGGCGAGCTTCTCGGCAGGGACCAGCGTGACGTTGGTGTTGGCGCCGAGCGCGAAGGCACCGGAGTGGCTCAGGCGCAGCCGGCCGTGGTCGTCGTAGCGCACGTTCCAGCCCAGGCCGTAGTAGCCGGGCTGGGCGCCGGGCTCGGGGGGCGGCTGGCTGATGCTGTGCGGGACGTGGGTCTCGGCCAGGCCGTCGGCGTTGACGACCTGCTGCCCGTCGATCTTTCCGCCGTTCAGTTGGAGGCGGAGCCAGCGGGCCATGTCCCGGGCGTTGGAGCTGACGCCGCCGGCGGCCGTCTGCGCGTCGGCGTTGCGCACGTAACGCGGCTTCCAGGTGCCGTCCTCGGTCTTGACGTGGGTCAGGGCGCGGTCGGCCGCGTTCTGGTAGTCGCTGAAGCGGGAACTGGTGCGGGTCATCCCGGCGGGTTCGTACAGCAGGTCCTCGGAGAGCTGGTCCCACGGGACGCCCTTGGCCTTGGCGGCGGCCTCGGCGGCCGCGGTGAAGCCGAAGTTGGTGTACGCGTAGCTGGTGCGGAACGGGCTGAGGGGCTCGTAGCGCAGGTGGGACAGGATGTAGGACTGGTTGTACCCCAGGTCCTCCAGGAGGTCGCCCGAGTGGTCCGGCAGGCCCGAGCGGTGCGAGAGCAGGTCGGCCGCGGTGACGTGCGCGCTGACCCAGGGGTCCTTGAGGGTGACGCCCTTCAGCGGGGCGTCGAAGCCGTCGGCGCCGAGGGCCTGGGCCAGGACGGTGGTGGCCACCGGCTTGGAGACCGAGGCGAGCTGGAAGACGGTGTCCGGGCCGACCCTCCCGCCCGGGGCCTCCGTGCTGCGGACACCGAACCCCTTGAGGTAGACGACCTTGTCGTCGTGGACCACGGCCACCGAGACGCCGGGCACGCCGGTGCGCCGCATGCCCTCCTGCACCTGTGCGTCGAGCGTGTCCAGGGCCCTCGCGACGTCGAAGCCGCCGGGGCTCGGCGAAGGTGTGGCGGCGACGGCCCCGGCCGCCAGGGCGAGCCCGGCGGCAACTGCGACTCCCCTGCGTGTGAGGTTGCGCGGCATGACTCCATTGAACGGCGGTTCCGCGCCGGGCGCCCGCGGAAGCTGCGGGCGCCCGGCCCGCCCCCCTTCCGAAGCACCGCGCCCGCCCGCTATTTCCCGGCCCCGCCGCGCATGGGCGGCGCCGGGCTGGAAAGGGGCCGGGCATGAACGAATACGGACGCCAAGGCAATCCCGACCCCGAGCCGGCGGCCACCCCCGGGCCGGCCGCGGGCGGCGGTGTGCAACCGGGGGAGACCCCGCCGGGCGAGTCGAGCACCGCCGGCGGCGCGGGGCCGTACCGGCCGCTCAAGCGCGGCTGGGCCGGCGGGCCGCTCACGATCATCGTGACGGTCGCCGTGCTCTGCGCCCTCTTCTTCCTCGCCTACGCAATCGTGGTCGCGCTCTGAGCCCCCGCCCGACCGCTCCCCGAGGGCGTGATCCCCGCGGGAATGGAACAGTGGAAGGGGTGCCGGAGGGATCGGAGGGCTGCAGAGGATGTCCACCAGCGGGGAGATCTTCGGGGCGCCGTGCTGGGTGAGCCTGGCCACCCGCGACCTCGCCTCCGCCGAGGCCTTCTACGGCGCGGCACTCGGCTGGACCTTCCGCCCCACCCGCCTCGGCGAGGAGTTCCGCGTGGCACTCCAGGGCGGGGTCCCTGTGGCCGGCATCGGGGCCGTGGCGCCGCGCCTCGGCATCCCGATGGCCTGGACGCCGTACTTCGCCGTCGAGGACGCCGACGTCACCGCCGCCCGGATCCGCGAGCGCGGCGCCACCACGGCCGTCGGGCCGCTGGCGTTCGCCACCGGTCGGGCTGCGCTCGCCGCCGACCGGGAGGGCGCGGCGTTCGGCTACTGGGAAGGCGAGGTGGTCTCCCAGTGGACGTCTGCGGAGGACGGGGCGGCCTGGGCGGAGCTGCGCTCGCGCGACCCGTTCGCGGCCGCCGTCTTCTACGGGGAGGTCCTGGACTGGGCGACCGGCCGGCCGGGATCCCTGGACGTCGCGTACGAGCACGACCACGTCGTCGTACGGCGCGGCACCATGACCGTGGCCCGGATCAGCGGGGGCGCGGTCGGCGGGGACCCGGACCCGCGGCTGCGCCCCCGCTGGTGCGTGCACTTCGCCGTGCCCGACCTGGACGAGGCGGCAGAGCGGGCGGTCCGGGCGGGCGGCAGTCCCGCCTCGCCCGTCGAGCAGACGCCGACCGACCGGCGGATGGTGCTGCGGGACAAGGCCGGCGCACTCTTCACGATCACCGAGGTCCGCGACCCGGGCGCCTGACGGCTCCGCGGGCCCTCACGCGGGGTGGCCCGCCCGCACGTGCCACACGTCGTGGAGCGTCAGCAGGTCCGGCAGCGGGTCGGGGTCGGGCGACTGCTCCACCGGATCCAGCAGGAACCCGACGTGGTCCCCGCCGTCCACGCGGGCGGTGATGCGGCCGACGAACCAGGCGCAGGCCCCGTCGAGCAGCGGCGTCCCATCCGCGGCGGGCCGCCACGCGACCCGGGCGAACTTGTCGACGCGGTCGCCGGTCTCGCCGCCGAACAGCTCGGCGAGCGGCAGCCCGCCGCGGTCCACGACGTGGACGGCAAGGCTCTCGGCCGCCCCCGCCACACGGAAGGTGTGGTTGAGGCGGGAGAGCCACACGACGAAGCGCGGCGGGCGGATGGAGCACTGCCCGGCAAACCCCACCAGGCATCCGGCCCGCTCCCCTCCCGCCTGCGCGGTGACGATACAGACGGTGTCGTCGAACAGATCGGTGAACCGGTCCAGGCCCGTGTCCGGCACACGCACCACCTCCCGCCCCCTCCCTACCCGCTGCCGCCGCATCGATCCCCGCCGGCCGAGAGGGCCGGGCGGCCACCCGCGGGCCGGGTCCGGAGCCCTTCCCGTACCGGTCGGGCAGCACGAGCTGCGCCACGACCGCCGCGAGCCCGGGATCCGGTCCGCCGACGCGCCGCGTACCCCCTGTCCCGCGGGCGCCTCAGTCGACCAGGACGCCCGGGTTGAGGATGCCCCGCGGGTCGAGCGCGGACTTCACGGCGCGCAGGGCCAGGCCGAAGGGCTCGGGGCGCTGGAGGTCGTAGCCGGGGCGGTGGTCGCGGCCGACGGCGTGGTGGTGGGTGATGGTGGCCCGGTGGCGGTGCAGGACCTCGTTCGCGACGGCCTTCAGGTCGTCCCACAGGGCCGCCTCGTCGCCCGGCCGGCCGGCGGCGAGGACGGTGAAGTAGGGGGCGGCGCCGTCCGGATACACATGCGTGAGACGGCAGTTGACCGTCGCCGGGTAGCCCGTCGCCTTGGCGGCGGCCGCGCCGACCTCGCTGCGCACCGCGTCGATCAGCGCGGGGATCCCGTCCCAGGTGGCGGCCGTCTCGAACGTCTCCGCGACGGCGCCCATGCGGGCCAGCCCGTCGCGCAGGTACGGCATCCGCAGGAACGCCGAGCGCCACGCGGCCACGGCGGCGTCGCCGCCCGTACTGTCGCCGCCGCCCCCGGCGCCGGGGCGGCCCCCGTGCGCGCGGGCCAGCGCGACGGCCCGGTCCAGCAGGCCGGCGACGGGCGCGTCCGCGGACTCGAAGCCGAGGACGAGCACGGCCGAGCCGTCGGCGCGGACACCGGACAGCGCTGCCTCCCCGGCGTCCAGCAGACGGCAGTTGGCCGGCCGGAGGTCGGACTGGGCGACGGCCCGCACGGCGTCGAGCGCGGCCCCGAAGCCGGTGAAGGCGAGCGACGCCGACGCCTTGTGCCGGGGGCGGGCCACGAGGCGGACCCACGCCTCCGTGATGACGCCGAGGGCCCCCTCCGAGCCGATGAACAGGCGGTCGGGGGAGGGGCCCGCCCCGGAGGCGGGCAGCCGCCAGGAGGCGTTCACCCCCGCCGGGGTGACGACGCGCAGCGACTGGACGGAGTCGTCGATGCGGGTGCGGCCGGTGGCGTAGTGGCCGCCCGCCCGGGTGGCGATCCACCCGCCGAGCGTGGAGAACTCGAAGCTCTGCGGGAAGTGCCGCAGCGTCAGGCCGTGCGGCCGCAGCTGCGCCTCCAGGGCCGGTCCGAGGGCGCCCGCCTCGATGCGGGCGGCCCGGCCGTGGGCGTCGACCTCCAGGACGCGGCCCATGCGGGTGAGGTCGAGGGAGAGCACCGCGTCGTGGGCGCCCCCGCGGTACTCGACGCCGCCGGTGACGGACGAGCCGCCGCCGTACGGGACGACGGCGGTCCCCCGGCTGCCCGCCCAGTCGAGGAGGTCGGCGACGTCCTGTTCGCCCGCCGGGCGGGCGACGAGGTCGGGGATGCGGCCGGGGCGCCCGCGCAGCGCCCGTACGACGTCCCGGTACGCCTTCCCCATCGCGTGGGCCGCCCGGACCGCGGGGTCCGCGGTGACCAGGTGGGCGAGGCTCGCGGGCGGCTCGGCGGCGGGGCCGCCGATGCGCAGGTCGCGGACGTGCGGCACGGGGAGCGGGCGGGGCAGGGTGCCGGGGAGCAGAGCGCCCATCGCGGCGCACTCGGCGTCGTCCGGATGGGCGTCCGCATATCCCCAGCCCCACCAGGAGCGGGGGCGGGACGTCGGCTGCGCGGTGGTGCCGGCCATGGTGTGCTCCGAGGTCGGATCCCGCCCGCGTTGGGGCGGGGGGCGGATGTGGCGGCTGGTGCTCGTACCGGTGCCACTGGTGCAGGAAGGGACGGGAGCGGGTCGCCGGAACGACCCCGCAGAGAACTTACCCAGAGGTAAATTACTAACTGTTAATATCTGCCCATGGCAACCCCCCGCTCCAAGGCCGGCACCAAGGGCGTCCCCCGCCGGGACCGCCAGCAGCAGATCCTGGCGGCCGCCACCAGGGAGTTCGGCACCCGCGGCTACGCCGCCGCCTCGCTCGCCGCGATCGCCGCGCAGGTCGGCGTCACCAAGACGCTGCTCCACCAGTACTTCGGCACGAAGGAGGCCCTGTACACCGCCTGCCTGACCCCGGTCGGGGAGCGCCTCCTGGGTGCCGTCACCACCGCCATGGGCTCCGGCGGGACCACCGGGGAGACCCCGCTGCGGGTCCTGAACGGCATCTTCACCGCCCTGGAAGGGCAGCGCGAGGCGTGGTTCGTGCTGTACGACACCACCCTGCCGCCCGGGGGCGGGGCCGCCGCCCGCGCCGCCGAATACCGGGCGGAGATCGACCGGCTCGCCGCCGGCGGAACCGCCGACCTGCTGCGCCGCTCCGGCTCCGCCGACCCCCTGGACGCCGACGCCCTCACCTACGTCTGGCGGGACATGGTCGCCACCCTCGTCCGCTGGTGGACCAAGCACCCCGAGCAGTCGCCGGAGGCCATGACACAGCGCTGCGCCCGCCTCTTCGCGGCCGCCGCCGCGCTCACGCCCGCGCCCGGGACCGGCACCGGGACCGGGACCGGGATCGGCGCCGGGACCGGCTGAACGACCCCGCCGCGGTACCCGATCGGGGCAGCCCGTCGGCCACCCTTCGGCCGGATCCGCCCGTTGTGCGGGGCCGCCGGCACGGGAAGACTGGGGCTCCCGGCACAGCCGAGCGGCTCCGGGCCGCCGTACGACGCCCCCAGGAGAGCGCATGGACACGGCCGCCCCCCGGCCCGCCGCCCAGCACCCCGCCCGGCCCGCCCCCGGGGAGCCGGAACTCGACGCGGCCGTCGTCGGAGCCGGCTTCGCCGGCCTCTACCAGCTGTACCGGCTGCGCCGACTCGGCCTGCGCACCCGCGTCTTCGAGGCCTGCGGCGACATCGGCGGCACCTGGTACCGCAACCGCTACCCCGGCGCCCGCTGCGACATCGAGAGCGCGGCCTACTCGTACTCCTTCTCGCCCGAACTCGACCAGGAGTGGGAGTGGAGCGAGCGGTACGCCGCCCAGCCGGAGATCCTCCGCTACCTCCACCACGTCGCCGACCGCTTCGACCTCCGCCGGGACATCACCCTCGGCACCCGCGTCGACCGCGCCGTCTACGACGAGGCCCGCCACACCTGGCGGCTCACCACCGACACCGGCGAGGCGGTGACCGCCCGGTTCGTCGTCCTCGCCACCGGCTGCATGTCCGCCGTCAAGGAGCCGGACGTCCCCGGCGCCGACACCTTCGCCGGCCGCACCCTCCACACCGCCGACTGGCCGCACGAGGGCGCCGACCTCGCCGGCCGCCGCGTCGCCGTCATCGGCACCGGCTGCTCCGCCGTGCAGCTCATCCCGGTCCTGGCCGAACAGGCCGCCGCCCTCACCGTCTTCCAGCGCACCCCGGTCTACGCCCTGCCCGCCCACAACCGGCCCCTGACCGCCGCCGAGACCGCCGAGCTGAAGGCCCGCTACCCCGCGTACCGGGCCGCCCAGCGCCGCTCCCGCGGCGGCACCCTCGTCGAACCGCCCACCGGATCCGCCCTCAAGGCCGACGAGGCCGAGCGCACGGCCGCCTACGAGGCCGGCTGGAACTCGGGCCTCCTCAGCGGCCTGCTGCGCACCTACACGGACATCCTCACCGACCGCGCGGCCAACGAGACCGCCGCCGAGCACATCCGCGCCAAGATCCGCGCGATCGTCGCCGACCCGGCGACCGCCGAGGCGCTCTCCCCGCGCACCTACCCCTTCGGCACCAAGCGCCCCTGCCTCGACAGCGGGTACTACGCCGCCTACAACCGGCCCCACGTGCGACTCGTGGACCTCGCCCGGACACCCCTCACCCGGATCACCCCCGGAGGGATCAGGACCGCGGAGGGCGAGCACCCCGCCGACGCCATCGTCTTCGCCACCGGCTTCGACGCACTGACCGGCTCCCAGCTCGCCGTGGACATCGTCGGCAAGGACGGCGTCACCCTCAGGGAGAAGTGGGCCGGCGGCCCCCGCAACCACCTGGGGCTGCTCTCCGCCGGCTTCCCCAACCTCTTCACCGTCCTCGGACCCCTCAGCCCCTCCGTCCTCAGCAACGCGGTCTTCTCCATCGAACAGCACGTCGAGTGGATCACCGACTGCATCGCCCACCTGCGCGGCGCAGGCCTCACCGAGATCGACGCCACCCCCGAGGCCGAGGACCGCTGGTGCGCGCACGTCGCCGAGACGGCCGCCGCGACCCTCTACCCGGACACCGCCTCCTGGTACACCGGCGCGAACGTACCGGGCAAGCCGCGGGTGTTCCTCGCGTACGCGGGCGGCGCCGACCGCTACCGGGAGGCGTGCGAGGCCTCCGCGCGGGACGGCTACCGCGGCTTCGCGCTCTCCGCCGCGGCCCCGCGCTGAGCACGGGGCGCACCCGGCGCGGGTGCGCGCCGCTGGACGGGTGAAACGCGCGCCCCTCGGCACGCCCCGCGCCCCGGCCCGGGGCCGACGGCAAAACCCGAGCTCGCGGCCGGTGCGGCGGGCTCTCGTACGCTCCTGCGGCGGGCACGCCGGCCCACCCGGGCACCCCGCGCACGGCACTAGCCTGGCCGACGCCCGCCCTGCCCCGCCCCGTCCGCCCGGCGTGCGCGCGGGCGATCGGCGCGTCGCGCCCGGCCCACCCAGGAGGACCCACCGTGACCCCCACCGCGACACCGGTACTGACGCACAAGCTCCGGCACATGTTCGCCCTGCTGGACACGGACCGGGACGGCTACCTCACCGCCGCCGACCTGCCCGCCGCCGCGGACCGCATGGCCGCCGTGCTGCCCGCCGGGCAGGAGAAGGCCGAACGGCTGCGCGCCGCCCTGGGCCGGATCTGGGAGGCGCACCTGCGCCACATGGACGGCGACGGCACGGGCCGGCTCGGCCGCGCCGCGTACGAGCGCGGCGTCCGCACGGCCGTTGCCACCGCCCCCGCCGCCTTCCTCACCGCGGTCCACGAGGCGGCGGCCGCCTGGCTCGCCCTCTGCGACGCCGACGGCGACGGCAGGATCGTCCTCGACGAGTACCTCCGCATGGGCGAGGCCCTCGGCGGGATCGCCCGCGAGGACATGGAGGACGCCTTCGGGCGGCTCGACCGCAGCGGGGACGGCGGCCTGGACCCCGTCGACGTCCACGCCGCCGTCATCGAGTTCTTCACCAGCGACGACCCCGAGGCCGCCGGGAACTGGCTGTACGGCCCGCTGTGAGGACCGGCGCCGGAATCAGGCCGTCCGGTGCGCTGTGAGCAGCAGGAACTCCCACTCCATCACGCCGTCGCGGGTGTGCTCCTCGGCAAGCGCGTCCAGTTCGCGGTCCAGGGCCGCCGCACGGTCGGAGTCCTCGCCCAGCGACCGGTAGACGGCGATGGTCGGGCCGTAGCAGGTCTTGAAGAAGGTGCGGAACGAGCCCGGTTCGGGGAAGGCGTCGACGCGGACCACGAGGCGCTGGGCCTCCACGTCCGTGACGCGGTCCCCGAGCAGCTCGTACACGTGCTCCTCGTCGCCCCACAGCGGAGGCGGCGACGCCCCGGGCGGCGGAGGCGGCGCATACGGCTTCATCACCGCGAACATGCGGCCGATGAAACCCTGCGGCGTCCAGTTGGACATGCCGATCGTGCCGCCGGGGCGGCACACCCGGACCATCTCGTCGGCCGCCGCCTGGTGGTGCGGCGCGAACATGATGCCGAAGCAGGACATGGCGACGTCGAACTCGCCGTCGGCGAAGGGCAGGTGCTCGGCGTCCGCCTCCCGCCAGTCCAGGCGCACCCCGCGCACGGCGGCCACCTGCCTGCCGATCTCCAGGAGTTCGGGCGTCAGGTCGCAGGCCACCACGTCCGCGCCGGCGAGGGCGGCCGGGATCGCCGCGTTGCCGGCGCCCGCCGCGATGTCCAGGACGCTGTCCCCGCGCTGTACGCCGCACTCCCTGACGAGTTGGGCGCCGGCCTCCGGAATCACGTGCGAGGCGACGGAAGGGTAGTCGCCCATGGCCCACATGGCCCGGTGGCGGGCCTTCAGCGCGCGATCGGCCGCGACCGCGTCGGTCGCCTCGGACATAAGACCGCCTCCAGGGCTCGGGGCCGCCCCCCTCCCGAGCATAGGCGGCCCCGCTCACGGCCGCCGTCCGAGCCGGACCACCGCCGGCCCCCCTATTCGCCGACGGCGACGTACCGGGTCACCTCGCCGTCGTACTCCGTCGTGCCCGCATGCCCGGGGCGGATGTCCAGGGCCACCCCGGCGCCCTCGAAGACCTCCTTCAGGCGCTGCCGCAGCGGCTCGCCGATGTAGTTGTGGTGCAGGTCGAGGCTCTTGAGGCGGGCCGGCGGCCGGCCCGCCAGCAGGGCGCGCGCCCCCTCGTCCGTGAGGACGCCCAGGGACAGGTCGAGGTGTTCCAGCCGCGCGACCACCGGCGCGGCCGCGGCCGCGGCGGCGATCTCGTCCTGGATGTCGCTGTTGCGCAGCCCCAGGCGGCGCAGGCGCGGCAGCAGCGACCCATCGAAGACAGGCGACAGGTCCCCGATCTCGCAGTCACCGCCGAACCAGCTCGTCCCGAGCCACAGCTCCAGGTGCTCCAGGGCGGGCAGGCCGCTGCCGGCGATACCGCGCACGGCCGCCGCGGGCATTCCGCCGGTCTGGACGACCAGGGACCGCAGCCGGCGGTGCGTGAGCGCCCGGAACTCCAGACCGCTGCCGCCCCGTACGCCGAGCTCCTCCAGCGCCGGAAGCCCCTCCAACAGCCTGCCGGCGTCGCCCTGGTGGATGGCGGAGATCTCCAGCTCACGGTTGTCCATGTCGCCCAGGAACACCGCCCGCAGGGCGGGGAACTGCTCACGGGCCTCCACAATCGCGGCGTTGACCTCGTCCGGGCCGACCTCGACCGTGTCCCGCCTGCAGCCGACGACGAGGGACCGCACCCGGGCCGTGTCCACGGCCGCCCGGAACCGGGCGAAGACCTCCGGCCAGGTCTCCCGCACCTCCCGGGGGTCGGCGGAGATCCGCCACGCCACGGCGTCCGGCTCGGGCAGCGCCGCCGCGTCCCCCTCCGGCCCGACGGGGAAGTCGTGTACGGGAAGCCCGTACCACTCCGTCAGACGCCCCGGATATCCCATGGTCCTTCTCCCGCCCGCTGGTCCGTGCACCCGGCCGATACCGGTGCGGAGCCGTTGTAGCAGGCGGCACCGACAGCCGCCGGACGGCCGGTGTCAGTGGCATGCGTCACAGTGGAGAGGATGCCGATCCGCTGGAAGAGGTGGACCCCATGGGGTACGCGATCCAGGCCGAGGGCCTGGCCAAACGGTTCAAGGAGACCCGCGCGCTCGACGGGGTCGACCTGGCGGTGCCGGAGGGCACCGTCCTGGGGCTGCTCGGGCCCAACGGGGCGGGCAAGACGACCGCTGTGCGGATCTTCGCCACCCTGCTGCGCCCGGACGCCGGCCGGGCCGAGGTCGGCGGGCACGACGTGGTGCGGCAGGCGGGCCTGGTCCGCTCGCTGATCGGCCTGACCGGGCAGTACGCCGCCGTCGACGAGAACATGACCGGCACGGAGAACCTGGTGATGATCGGCCGGCTCCTGGGCCTGCCGCGCCGCTCCGCGCGGACCCGCGCGGCCGGGCTGCTGGAGGACTTCCGCCTCGGCGACGCGGCCGGGCGGGCCGTGAAGACGTACTCGGGCGGCATGCGCCGCCGCCTGGACCTCGCGGCCAGCCTCGTCGGCCGGCCGCAGATCCTCTTCCTCGACGAGCCGACCACCGGGCTCGACCCGCACAGCCGCGGCGAGGTCTGGGACATGGTCCGCGAGCTGGTGGCCGAGGGCATGACCGTCCTGCTGACGACGCAGTACCTGGACGAGGCCGACCGGCTCGCCGACAGTATCGTCGTCGTCGACAAGGGCAAGGTCATCGCCGACGGCACCCCCGACCAGCTGAAGTCCCAGGTCGGCGGCCAGGTGCTGCACCTGCGCCCGCTCCGCGCCGACGACCTCGCGCCGGCGTGCGCGCTCGTCGCGGAGGAGGCCGGGCCCCAGACCAAGATCGAGGACGAGGTCATCACGGCCCCCGTCGGCGACCCGGCCCTGATGCCGCGCGTCGTGCGCCGCCTCGACCAGGCCGGCATGGCCGTCGCGGAGCTCACCCTGCGCCGCTCCTCCCTCGACGAGGTGTTCCTGGCCCTCACCGGCCACCGCGCCCGCCCGGAGGCCCCGCCGCCCGACGCGGACGACCACGACCACGACGCGTACGCGCCCGCGGGGAGCCCCTCATGACCAGCGCCGCCGTCACCGGCGCCCTCGGCCCCTCCGGCACCCGGGTGCGGCCGCTCGCCGCCCTCCAGCAGACCGCCACGATGGCGTGGCGCAGCCTCGTCTCCGTCAAGCACAACCCGCTCGAACTGGTCGACTACAGCATCACGCCGATCATGTTCGTGTTCCTGTTCACCTACGTCTTCGGCGGGCAGATGGCGGGCTCCCCGCAGGAGTACCTCCAGTACGCCCTCGCCGGGATCATCGTCCAGAACACGCTCTTCATGAGCATGTACACCGCCATGTCGCTGAACACCGACCTGACCAAGGGCGTCTTCGACCGGCTCCGCAGCCTGCCCATCGCCCGCTCCGCCCCGCTGTTCGGGCGCATAACCGCCGACCTGGCCAAGCAGCTGTGGGCGATGCTCCTGATGATCGGCCTGGGCACCCTGCTCGGCTTCCGGATGACCGGCGGCCTCGGCGGGCTCCTCGCCGCGACCGTGCTGCTCCTCGTCTTCGCGGCGGCCGTCTCCTGGACGGCGGTCCTGATCGGGATGCTCGCCGGGGACGCCGAGAAGGTGCAGGTGTACGCCTTCACCTTCATCTTCCCGCTCACCTTCACGAGCAGTGCGTTCGCCCGCGTCGACACCATGCCGGGCTGGCTCCAGGCCTGGGTGAACGTCAACCCCGTCACCCACCTCTCGGACGCCTTCCGCGGCCTCCTGCTCGGCACCCCGGCCGCCGGACCCGTCCTGTGGTCCCTGGCCTGGGCCGCTGCCATCACCGCCGTGTTCATGCCGCTGGCCATGCACGTGTACGGATCCCACAGCCGCTGATCGGCCCCCGGCATACTGGACCGGGACGGGGGAGACGGGGGAGGCGGGAACGTGTCAGACCGCGACGTGCCGGACTGGTCCGCGGCCGAGGCGGCGGCCCTCACGCGCAGGCTGATCGACCTCGACGTCGCCGAAGGGGCCCTTCGGTCCGCCGGACCGGCGCTGGACGCCGTGCGCGGCCTCGGCCCCCGCCCGCCGTCACGGGACCGGGCGCGCCGTGCCGCGTACGCCGAACTGCTCCAGGTCGCCGCCTGGATCACCTTCGACGCCGAACGGCACCACACGTCGCAGCGCCTGCACCTGCGCGCCCTGGAAGCCGCCGGCGGCGGGCCCGACGGCCCCCTCCCGGTCGAACCGCTCATCCTCGCGGTGCTCAGCATGCAGGAGGAGCACCTCGGCCGGCCCGACCGCTCGCTGCGGATCGCCTCCGCCGTCCTGGCCCGCCCCGACCTGCCCGGGCGCGTCGCGGCCGTCTTCCACGTCCGGGCCGGGCGTGCCTTCGCCCGCCTCGGCCGGGGCCCGGAGGCCACGCGGTCGCTGCGCACCGCGTCCGACCTGCTCGCCGACCCGCCCGGCCGCCGCGACCCCGCCTGGGCGTGGTGGATGGATGGCCGCGAACTCGACGGCCACCGCGGCCTGGCCGCGGCCGCCCTGGGCCGCCGGGACCGCGCCGCAGAACTGCTCCACCGCGCCGTCCACGGCGCCGGCGGCGGCCCCGCCTACCGGGTCCTCTTCGCCGCCGAACTCGCGCGGGTCCTCGCCGAGGCGGCCGACTGGCGCGAGGCCGACCGCGCCCTGGCCGCCCTGCCGGACACGGTGGCGACCGTCGGCTCCGTACGGGCGCTGCGCGCCATGGCCCGGGCCGCACGCGTCGTGCGGCAGAGCCCCTCGGCCCCGCGCCGCCACCGCACCACGGCCCGCGACCTCACAGCCCTCCTCCACGCCGCCCGCACCGCGCCCGAACCCACGGCTGAAGCCGCCGGCCGGCCGGCCCGGGACATCAGACGTGCAGCTCCCGCGGGAAACCGGTCCAGCGGAGTGCGGCGGGGAGATGGCCGGCGCCGTTGAACACGACCACCGAGGCAGGCCGACCGGGCACGCAGCGGATGACGGCCGGCGCGGCATGGGCGTGGTCGATGCCGGGCGTGGCGGTGTCAGCGGTCGTCGGGGCGGTCGGGTGTGTCGTGGTCTTCCTCCGGGACCGCCTCGCCGGGGCGGCGGCCCAGTTCCTCCGGGGTCTTGCCCGCCGCCCTGCCCGAGGCCGGGCGCGAGCGGTCCTGGCCCTTGCGGGGGCGGTCCTGCTCCTCGCCCCCGCTGCCGGATCCGCGGCGCGTGTCCTTCGTTCCGTCCATGGCGACGGCTCCCGTCTCTCGTACCGTGCCGTGCCGGCGCACGGCGTGCGCCCACCCTCACACGGGCGGTGCCGACCGGCATCTTTTCGATCACCGACGGTGACCGGCGCCGCCCGCTCCCACCGCCCCGGGGTGTGCGGCCGGGCCCGCCGGGTAGGGGCGGCGGGAAGGAGACGCACGCCATGGGCCCTGCCGACCTGAGCACCTGGCTTCTGACCGCAGCCGAGCGCGGCAATCCGGACACCGGCCTCGACCGGCGCCACCCCGGCGGGGTCGCCTGGTCGCGGGGGAACGAGGCGCGGCCCGTGGTCCACGGAGCCGCCTACTTCGCGGAGCTGCTGGAGCGGATCGGCGCCATGCGCGCCGGAGACCTGCTGCTCTTCACCGACTGGCGCGGAGACCCGGACGAACGGCTCGCACCGCACCGCACCCCGGACGGCCGCACCCACGACGGCGACCGCGCCGGCAGCGGGATCGGCGCCGTGCTGTGCCGGGCCGCCGAACGCGGCGTCGTCGTCAAGGGCCTGGTGTGGCGCTCGTACCTGGACCGCTTCCGGTTCAGCGAGACGCAGAACCGCCACCTCGGCAAGGAGATCCAGGAAGCCGGAGGGGAATGCCTCCTGGACATGCGGGTCCGCCCGGGCGGCTGTCACCACCAGAAGCTCCTCGTGCTGCGCCACCCCGGCCGCCCGCAACTCGACATCGCGTACGCCGGCGGCATCGACCTGTGCCGCAGCCGCAACGACGACGCCGCCCACGGCGGCGACCCCCAGGCCCTGCGCATGGCCGACGCCTACGGGGCGAACCCGCCGTGGCACGACGTACAGCTCGCGCTGCGCGGGCCGGTCGTCGGCGACCTGGAGGCCGTCTTCCGCGAGCGCTGGGAGGATCCGGCCCCCCTCAGCCGCAGCCCCCTCACCCGCCTGCGGGCCCGCGCGCACGGCGAGGACACGCACGCCGACCGCCTGCCGCCGCAGGCCCCCGACCCCGAACCGTGCGGCACCCACACCGTGCAGGTGCTGCGCACCTACCCCGACCGGCTGTTCGGCGGCTACCCCTTCGCCCGCGACGGCGAGCGCAGCATCGCCCGCGGCTACCTCAAGGCGGTCAGGCGGGCCCGCTCCCTGATCTACCTGGAGGACCAGTACCTGTGGTCGCCGCGCGTCGTCGACTGCTTCGCGCAGTCCCTGCGGGCCCACCCCGGGCCGCGGCTGACGGCCGTCATCCCCGCCGTCCCCGAACAGGACGGCCGCCTGACCCTGCCGATGCACCTCATCGGCCGCATCACCGCACTCGACGGGCTGCGCCGGGCCGGCGGGGACCGAGTCGCGGTGTACGCGCTGGAGAACCACGCCGGCACCCCCGTCTACGTCCATGCCAAGGTGTGCGTCATCGACGACGTGTGGGCGTCCATCGGCTCCGACAACATCAACCTCCGCTCCTGGACGCACGATTCGGAGCTCGGCTGCGCCGTCCTGGACGAGTCGGACGACGGCCGCCCGCCCGCCGATCCGGGCGGCCTCGGCGACGGAGCCCGGTCCTTCGCCCGCCGGCTGCGCTTGGAGCTCTCCTGCGAGCACCTCGACCTGGACCCCGCCGACGGCGGCGCCCTCTGCGACCCGGGGGCCGCCTTCGACGCGTTCGCCGCCTCGGCCGCCGCCCTCGAATCCTGGCACGCGGGCGGCTGCCGCGGCCCGCGCCCACCGGGGCGGCTCCGCCCTTACGTGCCACCGGAGTTGTCGTCTCCCGCCCGGATCATGGCGACACCCGCCCACCACCTGCTCGTCGACCCGGACGGCCGCCCCCTCCGGCTGCGCCGCCGCAACGCCTTCTGACCGGCCCTGTCTGCCCGGCCGCCGCCCGCCGGCCCCGCCCCGTGCGCGGTTCTCGCCGCGCAGGACCGCGGTGCTTCGCCTAGGTTGAGGGCCGGGGGAGTTCCCGACCCAAGGAGTTCGCTATGGCTGACAAGGGCAAGATGGAGCAGGCCAAGGGCAAGGCGAAGGAAGCCGCCGGAAAGGTCGCCGGCAACAAGCGCATGCAGGCCGAGGGCAAGATGGACCAGGTCCGGGGCGAGGCCAAGGAAGCCCGCGCCGATCTCGACGATCGCGCCCGCGAAGCGGGGGAGCAGATGCGCGGCAAGCACAGGAAGAAGTAGCCGCACCCCGACGCGCGGCCGCCCGCCCGCAGCGGTCCCGGTGCCCGGCACCGGCCCGCGGCGCGGCGGGCGCCGCCCGTCCCATGCGCAGTATGAGGTCAGCCCGCGGGCCGGTGCGGGGCGGCGAAGGGGCCGCCGGCTCCGAAGGCGTGCCGCGCGAAGCGCTCGCCGATGAGGCGGTGGGTCGCCGCGTCCGGGTGCAGGTTGTCAGGCAGCGGCAGCGCAGCCCCGTCGGCCGGGCCGTACAGGGCGAGGCCGTCCAGGTGGTGGAGGTGCGGGTCGTCCGCGGAGCGCTCGCGGACGATGCGCGCCAGCTCCTCCCGGACGACGGCCAGCGTCAGTTTCCCGGCGGGCACCTCGCGCGGGTCGCCGGCGGCCCGGAACGCGGGCCGCCCCGCGGCGAGGGAGGCCGCGTCGAGCGCGGTCGGGCCGGGGGTGTCCTCGTGTACGGGGCACAGGATCGGCGAGACGACCAGCAGCGGCACGTCGGGCCGGCCCTCGCGGACCGTGTCGAGGAACCCGTGCACGGCGGGCCCGAACGCCCGGCGGCGCATCAGGTCCAGGTTGACGACGTTGACGCCCACCTTGAGGCTGATCAGGTCCGCGGGGGTGTCCCGCAGGGCGCGCGCGGTGAACGGGTCGAGGAGCGCACTGCCGCCCAGGCCGAGGTTGACGAGGTCGGCGCCGCCGAGTGCGGCGGCGACGGCGGGCCACGTGCCGGTGGGGCTCGCGGCGGTGGATCCCTGGCTGATCGAGCTGCCGTGGTGCAGCCACACCGGCCGGCCGCGGTCCGGCAGCGGCTCGACGGGGGCGTCGGTGCGCAGGGCGACGAGCTCGGTCGTCTCGTCGTGCGGCAGCCATATCTCCACGTCCTTGGCGGCGCCCGGCAGGCCGGTGAAGCGGACGGTCGCGGGCGGTCCGGGCCGCAGCTCGCTGCTCCAGTCGGCCGGGTCGACGACGAGGGTGTTGCCGCCGCGTGCGGTGCCCTGCGCGGTGAGCCGGCCGTCGACCAGCAGGTCGTAGACGCCGTCCGGGCGGGGCACGCCGGCGTGGACCCGCTTCGTCGGCAGGGTGTCGAGCTCCACGGCCGTGGCCCGGGTGCGGAAGGCGAGGCGCACGCCCGAGGGCTGGGACTCGGCCATGGCGAGCTGCCCGTCGGAGCACTGGGCGCGGGCCGCCGCCGGCAGCCGGTGCGGCAGCAGCCCGTGCCGGGTGCGCTCCAGTGCGGCGGCGCCGCGCACGAGGGCGGCGGTGATCGGGGTGGCCGCCGTCCGGGCGGGGGCGGGGCCCCCTCCGGATGCGGGGCGGTGTGCGGGGCTCACGGGCGGACTCCAGGGGGTGCGTACAGCGGGGCATGTGGGGCGCGGCGCGCCGGCCGGGGGGTCAGCGGGCCGGCGGCCAGGTGCGCAGCAGGTGGTCGAGGGCGTCGACGATGCGCTCCCAGCTCTCCTGGCTGTCGGGGGCGCTGTGGGGGAAGCCGCCGGCGTTCTCCAGGTCGACGTAGCCGTGGAAGAGGCTGCCGAGCATGCGGACGGCGTGCGTCTGCTCCGGCTCGGCCAGGCCGTAGCCGCGCAGCACGGCCCGGGTCAGCCGGGCGTGGCGTACGCCGGCACTGGCCAGGGCGGTGTCGGCGTCCAGGGGGAAGCGGGTCGCCGCGTAGCGGCCGGGGTGGCGGCGGGCGTACGTGCGGAAGACCTCGGCGTAGGCGGCGAGCGCGTCCCGGCCGGACCGGCCGGCCACGGCGTCCGCGGCCAGGTCGGCCAGCTCCTCCAGGCCCAGCAGGGCGATCCGGGTCTTGAGGTCCCGGGAGTTCCGCACATGCGCGTACAGGCTCGCCACCTTGACGTCGAAGCGGCGGGCGAGTTCCGACAGGGTCACCCGGTCGAAGCCGATCTCGTCGGCCAGCTCCGCTCCCGCCTGCGCCAGCCGCTCCGCCGTCAGTCCGGCCCGCCCCGCCATCGCGTCTCCCTCCGCCGTACCGGCCTGTTCCTGAAGAGAGTATGAATCTGCCTAAAGCATTTAGGCAAATGCAAAAACTGTGGAGGCAGGGGTGGGGACGCGCCCGCGGCCGGGCCAATCCCGCGCCGGGAACCGCCTGCCGGGCGACCCTGGTGGCCCCCGGGCCGATACGGCCCCCGGCCGGAAGGAACGCGGTGGCTGCAGCACCCGACGAGCAGACCCCGGCGGGCCGGTACGGCGAGGACCTGTTCCCGCCGGGCCTCCCGGGCGAGGGCGACCGCATCGACCACGCCGCCCTCGTCTACGACCCGTACACCCGCGAGCGCCTGGCCGCCCTCGGCGCCGGCCCCGGCACGCGCTGCCTGGACGTCGGCGCGGGCACCGGGACCGTCGCGCGCTGGCTCGCCGAGGAGGCCTGCGCCGACGAGGTCGTCGCCCTCGACCGCGACACCGGCCACCTCGACCGACTCGCCGGCGACCGGCTGCGCGTCCGCGCTGCGGATCTGACCCGGCTCGCCGACGAGCCGGGGCTGGGCACCTTCGACCTCGTCCACGCCCGGTTCGTCCTCATGCACCTCCCCGAGCGGAGGGAGGTCCTCGACCGGCTCGTCGGCCTGCTCAACCCCGGCGGACACCTCGTCCTCAGCGACGCCGCCGACGTCCCCGACCCCGGCGACACCGCCTCCCCGTACCGCCGCACCCTCGACGCCATGTGGCACACGCTCCGGGAGACCATCGGCACCGACCTCGCCGCCGTACGCGCCCACCCGCATGCCCTGCGCGCCGCCGGCCTGCACGACGTCGCCGCGGAACTGGTGTGCCCGCCGCTGCGGCCCGGCACCCCGATCGCCGCCTTCTGGACCGACACCCTCCGCCGGCTCCGCCCGGCCCTGCTCTCCGGCGGCCGCCTCGACGAGGCCGTCCTCGACGACGCCCTCGCCTACCTGGAATCCCCGGACCTCGCCGAACTCGCGCCCGGCATGCTCACCGTGTGGGGCCGCCGCCCGTAACCCCGGGCGGCCCGGGCACCGGCCGCACGCCGACCGCCCCGGACCCCCGGCGCGCGGCCGGTGCCCGGGGCGGTGCGGCGGGGCCGCGCTCAGTACCGCAGCGCCCTTGCCGTCTGCGCGGTGACGCTGCCCGACAGCTCGTGCGTGCTGCGCGCGGTGGCCTCCTTCCGGCCTTTCGCCGCCACGTCCTGCACGGTCACCACCACGGTGTCGACCGTGTTGCCGTCCCCGTCCCGGAAGTCGACCTGCACCGCGAACGACTTCGCCGCGTCGTCGGTGTTCTCCACCGTCACCGGCACTTCCGTGTGCCCGTCGCCGGCGGTGGACGGCTTCCCGAGGGTGACGGCGCCCTTCGCGTCCACCCCGTCCTTGACTTCGTCCAGCTTCTTCCGGGCCTCCGCGGCCGCCGAAGCCGCCGCGTCCGCAGCGTGCGTCGCGGCCGCCGAGACCTCGGCGCCGGCCGACCGGACCGCCGACGCGGCCCGGGAAGCCGCGTCGGACGCGGAACCGCCGTTCGAACAGCCCGCCGCGCCCAGGGCGGCCGCCGCAACCGCCGCCGCCCACACCATCCCCGCCAGTCGGCGCCTCACCATGTCCCGCCTCCTCGAAGTCCTCCGTGCATGCCGCCAGTCAACGCCGCCGCGGGCCCGCCGCCCGCGCGACCCGGCAGCGCATACGGATGAAGCACCCGCCCGGCGGGACGCCGCCCGCCCACCGGCCGCCCGGCAGGGCGCAGGCGGAGTCCTCCTCGGAGATGCGGTGGCAGACGATCCAGAGCTCACCGAGGACGAGGCCAACGACCTGCTCGACGGCGGTGACCGCGACACCGGCGGGGAGGACGGTGCGTATGAGTGGGTGAGGTGAACGTGCCGGGAGCCCGGGCGGGGAGAGCAGCGACCCGCCCGGGCTCCCGGCACATACGGGCTCGTTCAGTGGTACCGGCCTGCCGGCTTACGGCGGGATTCCGGGTCGCGTCTACCGTTCCCGCACGTGGGGGTGGAAGCGGAAGAGGTAGGCGGTGGCCGGGTGGGTGTAGGAGGCGCCTCTGCCTGCGGCGTGGAGTTGTTCGCGGGTGGGGTGGGGCGGGCGTTTGGGCTGCAGGTAGCGGTCGAGGTCGCCGGTGGTGAGGCGGTAGCGGCCGGAGCGGTGGTGGAGGACGGCGGCGAGCCGGCAGCGGGGGTCGAGGTGGGCGAGGCCGGCGTCGGCGTGGCTGTTGTTGGCCAGGAGCCAGCCTCCCGGGCGCAGGCAGCGGGTGGCGTGCTCGGATACGGGGCCCGCGTACAGGGAGATCACCAGATCCCATTCGGCCGCGGGGAGTTCCGCCAGGGTGCGGGTGTAGTCGCCGGGGACGAAGGCGATTCGGGGTTGTTCGCGGTACTGCTTGTGCCGGGTGGCGAGGGCGGTGGCGTCGGGGCCCCGGAAGGCCTTGCAGGCGCGGGCGTCGGCGTCGAGGTAGGTGACGTCGGGCCAGTGGTAGGAGGGGGCGAGGTCGAGGTAGCTGCCGGGGTAGAGGACGCGGCCGGCTCCGGTGTGGGCGGCGACGGCCTGGTAGAGGGTGGTGCGGTCGCCGGTGTGGCCGCCGATGCGGTCGATGTAGTCGGTGAAGTCCTGCTCGGGCACGGAGGGCTCCGGTGGAGTGTCGGGGCCGTCAGGCCAGGTGGGCGAAGTGGATGGCGTCGGCGGCAGCGGATCCGGCGGTGACGGCGGCGACGGTTCCCTGTTCCCACGTCCTTCCGGTCAGGTCGCCGGCGGCGTAGAGGCCGGGGATGCTGGTCCGGCGGCTTTCGCCCACGGCGACGTAGCCCTCGCTCAGCGCGAGGCCGTGGTCCCTGACCAGGCGTTCGACGAGCGGGACCTGCCGCTGCGGCTGGGGCCACAGCAGGGTCTGGCGCTCCAGGAGGGTTCCGTCGGCCAGCTCGACGGTGTGCAGGTCGCCGTCGGTGTGGTGCAGGCGGGCGATCTCGCCCTGGACGAGGTCGCTGCCCTGCTTGCGCAGGCTGCGGCGCAGTTCGTCGGCGCCGGAGAGCAAGGGCGGGGCGATGGCGATGGTGTCGCCGGTCCAGGCCCGGAAGGCGGTGGCGGCCATACCGAGGTAGCGGGGGTCGTCGGAGACCAGGGCCCAGGTGCGGTCGGCGTTCTCCTCGCCGATGCAGAACGGGCAGTGGATCACCGTGCGGCCCCAGCACGCGGCGAAGCCCTCGACGCCCTCGGGGTGCTGATCGATGACGCCGGTGGCCAGGATGACGTTCCGGGCCCAGACCGTGGTCCCGTCGTCCGCGCGCACGGTGAAGCCGTCGCCGGCCGACGGGGTGATCTCGCTGACCGCGGCATCGAGCCGCTGGGCCAGTCCGTAGCTGCCCAGCTCCTCCCAGGCACGGGCACGCAGCTCGTCAGGGGTGGCGCCTTCCAGGCCGATCAGGCCGTGGACACCGCGAGAAGCGGCGTTGCGGGGCGGTGCGGGGGACTCGATGACCAGGGTGCGGTGGCGGTAGCGGGTCAGGGTCAGTGCGGCGGTCAGGCCGGCGGGCCCGCCGCCGATGATCACGGTGTCGTACTGGGCGGTGGGGTTCACAGGATGCCTCCGAAGGGACTTGACGGAATCGAATGACCAGCGGTCATACTACTGACCAACGGTCATTCGCTCGATCTCATTCCCACCGGAGGAACTGTGACCCACAACACCGGCCATGCCTGCGGCACGCCCGACGGCGGCCATGCCCATGGGCCCGGGGCCGCCTCGTACCCGGACTTCGCGTGGGACGACCTCTACGCCGGCGACGGCAGCGACACCGCCGCCCCGGACCCGGTGCTCCTGGCCCCCGCCGAAGGCCTTCCCCCGGGAAGGGCCCTGGACCTGGGCTGCGGCGCCGGCGGCAACGCCCTCGCGCTCGCCGAACGCGGCTGGCGTGTCACCGGTGTGGACCTCGCACCCCGCGCCATCGCCTCCACCCGCGCCGGCGCCTGCACACGAGGCCTGGACGACCGGGTTGAACTCGCCGTCGCCGACAGCGCCGTCTGGCAGCCCGAGACCACCTACGGCTTCGCCCTCAGTTCCTACGCGCTGCCGCCCCGCGGCCCCGCCCGCACTGCGACCCTCGCCACCCTGGCCACCGCACTCGCCCCCGGCGGGATCCTGGCCCTCGGTGAATGGGACGAGGAAGCCTGCGACTGGGGTGCACCCGGCGACCTGGCCACCCTCGCCGAGCTGACCGAAGCCTTCGCCGCGCTCGGCCTGGACATCGTGCGCGCCGAACGGAAGGTCGTACCGCGGATCCAGCACCCCGGCGCGGACCACGCGGTCATCGTCATCGCCCGCAAGCCGCATGACACCCTGGAGTCCGCCGGCTGACCGACCGCCGGTCAGTCAGTCACCCGACGACGAAGGAGGGACCGTGCCCGCGGACCAGTCCGCCCCCGCCCAGCCCACCGGCCGCTTCCAGCCCCCGGACGTCCGCCGCCGCCAGATCCTGGACGCGACGGCCGCCCTGCTCCTGGCCGACAGCTACGAGGCCCTGACCATCAGCAAGGTCGCCGCCCGCGCCGGGGTCGCCAAAGGCACGGTCTACCTCTACTTCGACTCCAAACAGGAACTCCTGGCCGCCCTCCAGGCGGAGATGTGGGACCGCATGCTCCAGCAGCCCGCCGCCCTCCTCGAACAGCCCGGCCTGACCTGGACCGAACGCCTCGACGGACTCGTCGCCGCCTGGATCGCCGCCGAACAGAACCACCACGAGCTCTACCACCGGCTCTTCCACGAACCCGGCGGCGCCACCGGCGAGGAACCCGCCACCGCGGCCCGCGACCTGCTCGTCACCCTCCTCACGGAAGGTCGCGCGGCGGGTGAGTTCGACGTGCCTGACCCCGAACTCACCGCGGACTTCCTCACCCACGCCTACACCGGCCCCTGCCACCACACCCAGACCGACACCGACATCACCAGAGCCGTCCAAGCCCTCTTCCGCCGCGTAGTCGCCGCTCACCCGCCGAGCGAATCGGCCCCCTGACCACCTTTGGTGACTGCCGTCGTGCTCCGTGCTCTCGCGAGATCGCCGGTGCCCGCCGTGTACACCTGCGTGCGGCCGTCGCGGGTCAGCAGGGCGTCCCGCCGGGCGGGCCGTCGTCCTGGGCGGCCGGCCGGTCCCGCTGCTGCCGGAGGCGGCCGTCGCGCGCCTGCTGCGGCGGTTCGGGGGCGCGGGCGGCAGCAGGCCGCCGAGTGCGGCGGCGGCAAGCAGCAGCAGCCCCGGCCCGCGCCGGCGCGGCGGCGCGCGCCCCGTCCCGCCCGGTCGGCGGACGCCGCGGCCGCCGGCCCCGAGTCCGTACGCGCACTGCGGGTGCTCCGGTACGGGCCCCAGGGGCGGAGGCCTTCCCGTCGCCGCGCCGCAGGGGCCGCCGTACACTGCCGACAACGCCCGGGACGGCGAAGGCCGTCGATTCCTGCGACGGAAAGCGGTCGAGCATGGCGGCAGTGCAAGCGGAACCGCTCGTCTCGCCGGTCGGGTCGCACAACGAGTGGGACCCGCTCGAAGAGATCATCGTCGGGCGCCTCGACGGCGTCCGCATCCCCTCCCGGCACCCCGTCGTGGCGTGCAACATCCCGCCCTGGGCGGCCCGCCTCCAGGGGCTCGCCGCCGGGTTCCGCTACCCGCGCGTGCTGGTCGAGCGGGCGCAGCAGGAGCTGGACGGGTTCGTCACCCTGCTGGAGTCCCTCGGGATCACCGTCAGGCGCCCCGAAGCCGTCGACTACGGGCGCCGGTTCGGCACTCCCGACTGGTCCTCCCGCGGCTTCTGCAACTCCTGCCCGCGCGACAGCATGCTCGTCATCGGCGACGAGATCATCGAAACGCCGATGGCCTGGCCCTGCCGCTACTTCGAGACGCACTCCTACCGCCCGCTGCTCAAGGAGTACTTCCAGGCCGGCGCCCGCTGGACGGCCGCGCCCAAACCGGAGCTCGCGGACGCGCTGTTCGACCCGGGTTTCCGGGTGCCGAAGCCCGGCGAGCCGATGCGCTACATCCTCACCGAGTACGAGCCGGTGTTCGACGCCGCGGACTTCGTACGGGCCGGGCGGGACCTGTTCGTCACCCGCAGCAACGTCACCAACCGCAGCGGCATCGAGTGGCTGCGCCGCCACCTCGGGCCCGCGTACCGCATCCACGAGATCGAGAGCCGCTGCCGCACCCCGATGCACATCGACACCACGTTCATGCCGCTGGCACCCGGGAAGGTGCTCGTCAACCCCGAGTACGTCGACGTCGGCCGGCTGCCCGCCGTGCTCGACTCGTGGGAGGTGCTGGTCGCCCCCGAGCCGGAGCCCATCCGGGACCGCCTGCTGCGGACCGCCTCGCTGTGCGGCAAGTGGCTGAGCATGAACGTCCTGATGGTCGACGAGAAGCGGGTGATCGCGGAGCGGCACCACACGGGCATGCTCCGCGCCCTCGAACGGTGGGGCTTCGAGCCGATCCCCTGCGACCTGCTGCACTACGCGCCCTTCGGCGGCTCGTTCCATTGCGCGACGCTCGACGTGCGGCGCCGCGGCGGCCTGGAGTCGTACTGCCCCTGACGCCCCGCCGGCGCCGCGCCGTCAGCCGACCGGGTCGAGGGGCGCCCCCGGCGCGGGCTGCGCCCCTCGGCTGGCAGCAATCAGCTGCCAGGTGTCACTTCTGCCACTGTTCCGCGACGGCAGCGGGCTGGAAGGCTGGGGGCCGACCCGCCGCCGGCCGCACCCCGGCCGCCCGTTCCCGACCGCAAGGCGCACCGTGACCACCACCGCTCCCGCATCCCCGTCCCGCCCCTCCGCACCGTCCCGCCCCTCCGACGCCTCGGATGCCTCGGCCGCGGCCGCCGCGGTCCTGCGCGGCCTCGCCCTCGACGAGGACCTGAAGTGGCGCATCCCCGCGGACCCCCTCCTCGGCCCCCTGGCCCGCCGCGTGGCCCGCCGCTTCGTCGCCGGGGAGACCCTCGCCGACGCCTGCGAGCGCGCCGCCGCCGTCCTGGCGGCCGGCCACCGCGCCAACGTCGAGTACATGGGCGAGAGCTGCCGCGACCCCCGGCGGGCGACCGCCGAGACCGAGGTGTTCACGGAGGCCGCCGACCGGCTCCCGCCCGGCTGCTCGATCTCCCTCGACCTCTCGCACATCGGCCTCGCCGTCGATCCCGACCTGGCCTTCGCCAACGCCTCGCGCATCGCCCGGGCCACCGCCGACACCGGCCGCGAGATGGTCGTCTCGGCGGAGGGCTCCGACCGCACCGACGCCGTCCTGGCCCTCCACGAGCGGCTGACCGCCACGTACGACCACGTCGGCATCACCCTCCAGGCCCGCCTGCACCGCACCCGCGACGACCTGCCCCGCGTCCTGGCCCGCCCCGGCCGCGTCCGCCTCGTCAAGGGCGCCTTCGCCGAGCCGGAGTCCGTCGCCCTGCCCCGCGAGTCCCCCGAACTCCAGGCCCGCTACCTGGAGTCCGCCGACACCATCGCCGACTCCGGGCACCTGTGCTCCTTCGCCACCCACGACCGGGACCTCCTCCACCGGCTCGGCGAGCGGCTCGGCGGACCGGGCCGCCCCGACGCCTTCTGGGAGTTCGAGACCCTCCTCGGCCTCGGCACCGACCGCCTCGCCGAGATGGCCCGGCTCGGGCACCCCACCCGCGAGTACGTCGTCTTCGGCACCGAATGGTGGCTCTACGTCTGCAACCGCCTCGCCGAGGACCCTCAGCGCCTCCTCCGCGCCGTCGCCGACGCGGCCTCCTGACGGCTGCCGCCCGCCCGGCGGCCCCTCGGCCATGTCGGTGGATCGTGCCGCCCGCCGGGCGCGGGCGACCGCCCCGGGCGGGCCCGCCGGTGTTCACTCGGTGCCGGCAGGCCCCGCACCGTGCGGGGCACCGAACCCTCCGGGAGGCCCGGCATGCAGTTCGTCCAGATCATCGACTTCGAGACCGAGCGCATCGAGGACGTGCGCAGGCTGCTCCACGACTACGACGAGCGCGCGCGGGCGGAAGGCCGCGAGACCGGCCCGGTCAGCCGCCTGCTGCTGAAGGACCGCGCCAACCCCAACCGCCACCTGGCCGTCGTCGGCTTCGACTCCTACGAGACCGCCATGGCCAACAGCCGCGCCCCCGAGACCGACGCGTTCGCCTCCCACCTGGCCCAGCTGCTGACCAGGCCGCCCGTCTACACCGACTGCGACGTCGAGGAGCAGGACGGCGGCCGCGGCTGACCCGCACCCGCGGACCGTCCCGATGGTGGAAACCGGACGTCCGGCACGGAGAGCGGCCCCGCCCCGGCCGGGCGACCATGGAGGGGTGGAGACGACGGAGCCGCCGCGGGGCCGGCACGGCCGGGGCGCGGGGCGATGAGCGACCCCGCGGGCATGGAAGGGCTGGTCAGCAGTGCCGCGCAGGCCGCCGGCGGCTGGCTCGGGGCCCTCCCCATCGCCCAGGTCGCCACCAGCGCCGACGGCACCATCGTCCGCTGGAACAGGGCCGCCGCCGACCTCCTCGGCTACGGCCCCCAGCAGGTCATGGGCCGGCACATCGCCGACCTGCTGCACCCGGGCGTCGACCGCACCCTCGGCCGCTCCCTGTGGGAGGCCGCCACCAACCGGCGCGGCGTCATGGGTACCGTCACCGCCTGGCACGCCGACGGGCACCCCCTGGAACTGGAGATCTGGGCCTGCCCCGTGCCCGACCAGTACGACGGCCCGTCCGCCCTGCTCGTCTTCGCCGCCGACGCCCACGCCGCCCGCCGAATCCGCGGCTCCTCCGCCGTGTGGGACGGCCTCTTCACCCGCTCTCCCGTCGGCATCGGCGTCCTCGACACCGAACTGCGGTTCCTCCAGGTCAACCCGGCCCTGGAACAGATGAACGGCCTGTCGCAGGCCGCGCACATCGGGCGGCGGCTCACCGAGCTGCTCCCGGAGGTCAACGCCCACGAGATGGAGGAGGCGATGCGGCAGGTCCTGGAGACGGGACTGCCCATCCTGGACCTGCGGCGCACCGGACGCACCCCCGCCCGCCCCGACCGCGACCGCGTGTGGTCGTGCTCGTACGTGCGGGTCGAGGACCCCGGCGGCCGCCCGATCGGCATCGTGGCCACCCTCCTCGACATCACCGAGAAGCAGCACGCCCAGGTCGAGGCCGAAGCCGGCCGGCGCCGCCTGGCCCTGCTCAGCGAGGCGTCCATGCGGATCGGGTCCAGCCTGGAGGTGGAGCGGACCGCCCAGGAACTCGCCGACCTCGCGGTGGGCCGCCTCGCCGACGCCGTCACCGTCGACGTCCTCGAATCCCTCGCCCGCGGCGACGACACCGGCAGCGGCCTCGCCGGCGGCACCGCCCTGCGCCGCCTCGGCAAGGCGCCCCTGACCGGCTCCGCGGTCATCGGCGTCCTCGCCCCGGTAGGCCGCACCCTCACCTTTCCCTACGCCGCCCCCTACACGCAGGCCCTCTCCGCCCGCCGCCCGTTCGTCGTGCCCCGCCTCGACGAGGAGGCCATCGCCCCGGCCGGCCGGCACACCAGCCGCCCCGCCCGCCTGCTCGCCCTCGGCGTGCACTCGATGATGATGGTCCCGCTCGTCGCCCGCGAGACGGTGCTCGGCGTCGCCGGCTTCTACCGCACCGGCCCGTGCGGCCCGTTCGCCGCGGACGACGTCACCCTCGCCTCCGAACTGGCCGCCCGGGCCGCCGTGGGCATCGACAACGCCCGCCTCTACCACCGCGAGCACGACACCGCGCTCACCCTCCAGCGCAGCATGCTGCCCCAGCACATCTCCCCGCCGCCCGGCGTCGAGGTCGCCCACCGCTACCTCCCCGCCAGCGACGTCAACGAGGTCGGCGGCGACTGGTACGACGTCCTGCGACTGCCCGGCGGCCGGGCCGCCTTCCTCATCGGCGACGTGATGGGGCACGGCACCGCGGCCGCCGCGGTGATGGGCCGGCTCTCCGCCAGCGTCCGGGCACTCGCCCGGCTCGACCTGCCGCCGCCCGAACTGCTCCGGCAGCTCGAAGCCGCCCTGGACGACCTGGCCGAGCCCATGCTCGCCACCATGTGCTACGTCGTCACCGACCCGGCGACCGGCCGGTGCAGCGTGGCCCGCGCCGGGCACCCGCCGCCCGCCCTCCTCGCCCCCGGCCGCGCCGCACGGCTCCTCGACATCCCACCCGACCCGCCCCTCGGCGTGGGACACCCCCGCTACACCACCACCCACCTCACCCTGGAGCCCGGCAGCATCCTCGTCCTCTACACCGACGGACTCATCGAGGCCCGCGGAAGCGACATCGACGAGCGGCTGGCCGAACTCACCGGCACGCTCTCCGAGGAGCCGCACCCCACCCTCGCCGGACTCGCCGACGGCCTGCTGGCCCGCCTCGTCCCCGCCTCCGCCGACGACGACATCGCCCTCCTCATCGCCCGCATCCAACCGCCCTGACCGGCGGCCGGCGCAGGGCGCCGCGGACGGCCCACCGCCGGCCACTTCCCGGAGCGCCTAGTTCCGCCCGTGGTGCGGCTCCGCCATGATGAGCGCCCGTCGGGTTCCGAGGGAAAGGACCGCCCATGGCGAGGCCGCAGACGGGGCAGGGTGTGCTGCGCCGCAAGCCGATCGACCACATCGACGAGACCGAGGGCGCCCCGAGCGAACAACTCGCGCGCACGCTGGGCCTGTGGCAGCTCACGGCCATCGGCGTCGGCGGCATCATCGGCGCCGGCATCTTCACCCTGGCAGGCACCGTCGCCAACGGCACCGCGGGACCGGCCGTCCTCATCTCCTTCCTCATCGCCGGCGTCGCCAGCGCCGCCGCGGCGTTCTCCTACGCCGAGTTCGCCGGGCTGATCCCGAAGGCCGGATCCGCGTACACCTACGGGTACGCCGTCCTCGGCGAGATCGCCGGCTGGTTCATCGGCTGGGACCTCCTGCTGGAGTACACAGCGATCGTCGCGGTCGTCGCCATCGGCATCTCCGGCTACTTCAACTTCCTCCTGGAGGCGACGGGCACGAGCCTGCCCGTCTGGATGCTCGGCGCGCCCGGCACCGGGGAAGGCCACCGCGTCGACCTCATCGCCGCCGTCCTGTGCCTCTTCACCGCCTACCTGCTCACCCTCGGCATCAAGAACGCCGCACGCTTCGAGACGGTCGTCGTCGTCCTGAAGGTGCTGGTGGTGCTGCTGGTCATCGTCGTCGGCTTCTTCCACATCGACACCGCCAACTACACGCCGTTCTTCCCCTACGGCGTCGGCGGAGCCATCACCGGCGCGGCCACCGTCTTCTTCGCCGTCTTCGGCTACGACGCCATGAGCACCGCCGCCGAGGAGTCCAAGGACGCCCAGCGCCACATGCCCAAGGCGATCATCTACTCGCTCGCCATCTCCATGGTGCTGTACGTGCTGGCCTGCCTCGTCCTGACGGGCATGCAGAACTACACCGAGATCGACCCGGAGAGCGGCTTCTCCACCGCGTTCCAGTCCGTGGGCCTCGACGGGGTCGCCAACATCATCGCCGTCGGTGCCATCATCGGCATCCTCACCGTGATGTTCACCTTCATGCTCGGTGTGACACGCGTGTGGTTCTCCATGAGCCGCGACGGACTCCTGCCGCACTGGTTCGCCAAGACCCACCCGACCCGGCACGTACCGACGCGCGTCACCTGGATCGTCGGCGCGGGCTCCGCGCTCATCGCCGGGTTCGTGCCGATCGGCGAGGCCGCCGAACTCACCAACATCGGCATCCTGCTCGCCTTCGCCGTCGTGTGCACCGCCGTCATCGTGCTCCGCTACCGGCGCCCCGACCTGCCGCGCCAGTTCCGCACCCCCCTGATGCCGGTCACGCCCGCCATCGGCGTCATCGCCTCCCTCTGGCTGATCACGTACCTGCGGGTGGAGACCTGGCTCCGCTTCGCGGTGTGGTTCCTCGTCGGCCTGGTCGTCTACCTCGGCTACTCCTACCGGCACTCGAACCTCGCCAAGACGCAGCCGGAGGCGGGAGCGGGCGGCCGGCGCCCGCCCGTATAGCCTGCGCAACACCCCGAAAACCCCACTTCGCAACGGGTTTCACACATCGTGCGAACCGCCTGACAGGAGCGGCCGGGCGTGGGACTTTGGTGGCTCCGCCACGAGGAGGGGATGCATGCCGAAGCACGCCGGCAGCGAAGCCGAGGCCGAAAAGGACCTCCAGGAGTACTGCGCCTCGATCGGGTTCGACCCCGAGTGGATCGGCCCGGGGGACTGGCAGACGACGATCGGGATCGCCTGCAACGAGAAGTACGGCTTCGCCGAAGCCCACAACACCATCGACAAGGACAAGGAACGGCTGCTCAAGGCGGGCGCCCGCGACGCACGCCAGGCCACGCTCGACGCGGACCCCGACGGCCTGCTCGCGGCCGTGGCCAAGCACTACGCCCTCAAGGACACCCTCGTCCCCGTCATCCTCAAGCAGTGCGCCGCCGCCTACGCGGGCGGGGAGCGTGTCAACCTCGGCCTGGGCGGATCCCCCCTCGACCCCACCGCGTACGAGGAACTGCGCGAGGAGTGGCGGACCGCGTCGCAGCTCGCCGGGGGCGGCGTCTTCACCGGGTTCGTCAGCCACGCCCCGCAGGACAAGGCGGCCCTCGGCAAGGGAAACGTGGGAGCCACCCTCGCCCGGCGCAAGGTCCAGGGGAACCTCCTCGTCAAAATCGCCGGGGTGCGCTTCAACATGCACGTCGACATCGACGCGTAGTCCCGCCGCGCACGACCGTGCCGCGCCGGCGGAAACCGCCTGCGCGGCACGGGGGTACGGGGCCCGCGGGCCTGCCGTCAGCCGTAGCCCCCCCTGCGTACCCGGTGCCGTGACGGCTCCGGGCCGTGGTGACCGCCGGAGTGCAGGGGGTGCGGCAACCGCCGCCCCCGGGCCGGTCCCGTACGGACGTGACAGGGACGGCCCGAGGGCCTGGCCGACGGTGCGCCAGGCGGCTAGGGTCGCCCGGCAGCACCGACCCCGCCGCCGTACCGACAAGGCACTCCGTGACCCGTACCCCCGCCCACCGCACCGCCCCGTCCGCCGGCCGCCCCGCCCGGCCCGTCCGCCCGGCCCGCCCCGGAGAACTGCCCGCGCTCGTCGAGCACCCGGGCGACCCCGAGCGGAACGCCGCGACGCGCGCCTACCTCGCCCGGCTCCTCGACAGCGCGTGCACTCACCCCGCATGGTGCCTCGTCGCCGAGGGCGGCGACGGGCGGCCCGTGGGCAGCGTCGTCCTGTGGACCCTCCCCGGCCACGACATCCCCCTGGCCGTCGTCCTGTTCGAAGCCCCGGCCGACGAACCGGAGACCGCGGCCGCGCTGCTCGGAGCCGCAGCCGACCTCGCGGCCGAGCTGGGCGCGACCGCCCTGGAGCACGTCCTCGACGCGCCCGCCCAGGCCCCCCAGTTCCAGCGCGACCCGGAGCGCCGGGCCGGCCTGCTGCGGCAGGCGGGCTTCCGGCAGGTCCGCGACGGCTGCCGCTTCAGCCTGCACACCGGCCCGCACACCGGCGACCGGCTCCCTCCGGACGACCCCGCGCTCGTCTTCCGCCCCCTCGCAGAGCTGGGACGGCAACCGTTCGTCGCCCTGCTCGAAGACCTCCTCACGGACACGGCGGACGCCCGGCTCGCCGCCGACGTCCGCGAACACGGCGCGCGCCGCGCCGCCGAGCTGCTCTTCGAGGAGACCGCCGAGCTGACGCACGATCCCGACTGGTGGGAGATCGGCTACGACGCCGCCGACGGCACCCCGGCCGTGATCAGCCTGCCCGCGGAGAACCCGCTCGTGCCCGTGATCGGCTTCGTCGGCGTCGCGCCCGCCCACCGCGGCAAGGGGTACGCGGCAGCGGCCGTCGTACGCGGCACCCGCATCCTCGCCGCGCACGGCGCGACCGAGATCCGCGGGGACTGCGACGCGGGCAACGCCGCGATGGCGAAGGCGTTCCTGCGCGCCGGGTACCGGGTCGTCGCGAACCGGCAGGAGTTCAGCCGCCCGCTGTGACCGCCCCGGGGGAGGGGCCGCACCTGCGCACCACGGCGAATTCACCTGCCGGTCGCCCGGCCGCCCCGCGCGCCGCCCGTCCGGCCGCGAGAGTGTCTCCCGTCCTGACGATGCAACCCCCCTACACGGGAGGCAACATGACGACACGTCTTGCGGGCCGGGCCTTCGCGCTGGTCCTGGGCCCGGTCCTGGCCACGGCACTGTCCCTGCCGGCCGAGGCCCACAGCACCCGGGAAGTCCACCCGAAGGCCGAGACCGCGGCCCTGTTCGACGACGGGCCGGGCGGCGACGCCAACGCAGACGACCCGGCGATCTGGCGCAACGCCGCCGACCCCGGCCGCAGCCTCGTGATCGCCACCGCGAAGCAGGGCGGGCTGCGCGTCTACGGCCTGGACGCCCGGCAGATCCAGTCGGTCCCCGCCCCGGCCGGCCCGGGCGCCGACGACGCGCCCGGCCGCTTCAACAACGTCGACCTGGTCCACGGGATGCGCCTCGCGGGCGGGCGCGCCGACGTCGCCGTCGTCACCGACCGCGGCAACGACCGGCTGAGGATCTACCGGATCGACCGCGACCGGCCCGGCGGCCCCCTCACGGACGTCACCGACCCCGGAGTGCAGCCCGTGTTCTCCACCGGGCAGGAGGAGATCAACGAGCAGGCCACCGCGTACGGCCTGGCCACCTGGACCGACCGGAGCACCGGGCGGTCCTATGCGCTCGCCAGCCGGCGCAACCGCACGAGCATCGCCCTGCTCGAACTGGTCCCGACCCGCGCCGGCACCGTCGACTACCGGCAGGTGCGCACCATCGACCTGCCGTCGTCCTTCCGGCTGCCGAACGGCACCTCCTGGACGCCGTGCGGCGAGCCCGGGGAGCTGCCGCAGGTGGAGGGCATGGTCGTCGACCCGGCGAACGGCATGCTCTACGCGGGGCAGGAGGACGTCGGAATCTGGCGGATCAAGGCCGACCTCACCGGTCCCGCCCGGCTCATGGACAAGGTCCGCGAGTACGGGGTCCCCGGCACCTACGACGAGGAGACCGAGGAGTGCACGCCCGGTGCCGACCCCGGCTACGGAGGCAGGCACCTGGCGGCCGACGTCGAGGGCCTGACACTGATCACCGAGCCCGACGGCGACGGCTACCTGCTGGCTTCCGGCCAGGGTGACAACCGGTTCGTCGCCTACGACCGGGAAACCGAGGACGACAACGAGTTCGAGGGCTCCTTCCGCATCACCGCGGCCTCCGCGGCCCTCGACGGCTCGGAGGCCTGCGACGGGGCAGCCGCTCTGAACGCACCGCTCGGCGCCAGGTACCCCAGCGGACTGCTGGTCGTCCAGGACGGCCAGGAGACGCCCGGCGACGGCGACCGCGAGGCCACCGGCTTCAAGTTCGTCGACCTGGGGGAGGTCCGCGAGGTCCTCGACTGACAGGACGCCGCCGGCGGGGCGGTCAGGCCCTGCCGAGGGCCGCTGCCCCGAACGACACGTTGAAGCGGTCGCACCAGATGCTGACGCTGGTGTAACGGGCGGGGTCGGTCCCGGCCGGCAGGGGGTAGTTCTGGTCGCCCCTGTTGGCCTTGAGCCTGCCGAGGCTGAGGTGCTCGCCGTCGTCGAAGACGTGCCAGCCGTCCCGGCCCTCCTTGACCGGCGCGTCGGCCAGCCACACGTACAGGTCCGGGCCGTCGCTCGTCTCCAGGCCCTCCAGGCGCAGTGTGTACGAGCCGTCGGCCAGCCGGAGGAGCTTCACCGACCCGGTGGTGTCGTGCTCGTGGCTGACGAACGCGCCCGACGCCACCGTCTGCGGGCCGGCCGGGGCGGGCGGCGCGGTCCGGCCGCCCGCCGTGGGGGAGGGGGCGGCGGTGGCGCTCGGCAGGGCCTCGCGCAGGGTGCGGTCCGTCCACAGCTTCCAGGGCTGGAACCAGTACATGCCGAACGCGACCGCGACGACGCCGGCGACCGCGAGACCGATCAGGATCTTCCGCTTTCCGCTCCCCAGAGCCGGCATGGGACGTCCTCTCCGTATCCGCCGCAGCGTGTTCCGCCAGGCTACCCGCCGGGGGATCAGGCGGCCGCCTGGCCGAGCTGCCAGAAGAGCCGGTTGCGCAGGCAGCCGTCCAGGTAGGGGACGCCGTCGGTGTGACCCGAACCGCTCGCGCCGCCGAGCATGCGGGCGGCGATGCTCCGGTGGGCCGTCTTCCACCGCTGGTGCCGGTCCTCCAGCCGGCCGACCGCACCGTGCAGCAGCCCCCACTCGCGGGAGTCGATGCCGCTGCCGCGGCGCAGGTCGAGATAGGCCCGGGTGAGGGTGTCCCGGCCGGCGTCCTCGGCCTCGGCCCGCACGGCGGGGAGGTCCGCGAATGCGGCCGACGCCAGGCGTGCGGCGGGCGGCGTCCCGCAGAGGACCTCGAACCGCTTGTACTGCTCGGACTGGATGGCGCTGGCGCCCTGCGTGAACCGCCGGAAGGAGGAGAAGTGCCCCGGGCGCATCGTGGCGACGAGCCGGAACAGCGCGGAGGCCCGGGAGAACAGGCAGGCCGCCCGGTCCACGTGCTCCGCGGCCCCGGCGGGCCGCCCGTCCCGCAGCGCCCCGACGGCGGACCCCACCTCGCGGGCGATCGCCGTGAAGAGCATCTCGTGCGTCTGGAGCACGCGGATGAAGAAGTACTCGTCGTGCAGGACGTACACGGGCTGCACGGTCACGTCGAACCACCGCCCGGCCTCCGTCGCCGGCGGCCGCGGCAGCGCATCGGCGATCCCGCGCCACTGCGCCCGGGAGGAGCCGGCGGCGTCGGCGAGATCCGGGGCGGCGAACCGCAGCGCGTGCCGCAGCCGCTTGCGCAGGACGGCCGGATCGGGCGGATCCCCGTCCGAGCGGTCCCCGCCGGCGACCGCCGCCGTGATCTCGAAGCGGGCTGCGTCGGCGATGAGGAGCGTGGCGAGCCCCTCCGGGTCGGGCGCGCCGCCCGCCCCCTCCAGAACCAGCTCCAGCACGGGCAGCGCGAGGTAGGTGCGGTTCCAGTACACCCCGTCGTGCTTGTCGAGGACGCAGTCCAGGAACGCCCGGACGAAGGGGCTGCCGGACGTCGACGGGCACGCCCGGAAGGCGCTGAGCCGCTCCAGGAGGGGCTGCGGCAGGAAGTGCTTCCCGGTCCGGCGCACCTCCTGCGTCACCCGCTGCGCCAGGTGGATCCCGTCGCCGCTGAACCGGTGGGCAAGGCAGTGCGTCGTCATCGGGCTCGTCTCCTCGCTGGGTCGGACCCCCGCCGCTCGGCGGGAGTGGGGAGACCTCGATTAGGCGACACGGCACGCCGACCGGTCAGGCCTCGAATTGTCGTGGCTTGACAACGAGGCCCGCCGGCCCATCCTCAAGGCGCTCCGTCCGGGCGGGGAAAGGCGTGTGCCCCGCTGATCCGGAGGGATCGCGGGGCACTGTGCCGGGCCGTCGCCGGAATCGGAAACGGAACCGCTGCCGACCTGTGTGGGGAAGGCGTCAGCGGGATGCGCCGAAGTTCTGCGTCCAGTAGTGGTTCGGCTGGGCGAGGCCCACGCCGATTTCCTTGAACGCGCAGTTCAGAATGTTCTGCCTGTGGCCGGGGCTGTTCATCCAGCCCTGCATGACCTGCTCGGCGCTGCCATAGCCGTAGGCGACGTTCTCGCCGTACGTGCGCCACTCGTACCCTGCGCGCGTGATGCGCTGACCCGGGTCGGACCCGTCGGAGCCGGTGTGCGACATGGTGGAGTGGCTCGCCATGTCCTCGCTGTGGGCCTGGGCCGCCTTGGTCAGCTGCTCGTTCACGGTGAGCGCCGGGCAGCCGACGGCCGCGCGCTCCTTGTTGACGAGCGCGAGGATCTGGGCGGCGGCGCCCGAGGCGGGCGCGGCGGTGGGCGCTGAGGGCTCGGGCGCGGCCGGGGCCTGCGGTTCCGGCCGCGCGGCCGGCGGCGCCGGGGCCTCGCGCACGGGGGCCGGCTCCTGGGCGACGGGCGCGGCGGGGGCGGGAGCGTCCTGTACGACGGGCGCCGCGGGCGCCTCGGGCGCCGTGGGGGCGGCCTCGGCGGCGGTGTGCTGCCAGGCGCGGGACTCGTGCCGCTCGGCGGCCCGGGGGCGGGGCGCGTCCTGCGTGTCGAAGCAGGCCATGGCCGCGGTCGGCACGCCCAGGATTCCCACGGCGCCGACGGCGACGGCTATTTTCCTGTAGTGCGTCTTCTTCTTCCGGTGCTTCTGCATGTGACCTCATTCGGTGATCGCGAAGCTTCCGGCGGCGGTCATGGAACCCGGCGCCGGAGGAGTCGCCATTCTCAGAAGCCCGGCAACGCGCTGGCAAGTTACCCCGGGCCCTTTCCGCGGGAGATCCGGAACGCCGCTTGAAATACGCGGCCGATCATGTATAGCGCTGTGAAACGGTTTTCCGGTCAGCCTGATGGCCTGCCAGGAACTGCTCTGAACAGTGCAGTCCCGGCGCGGGGGCCGACCACCGCGAATTTCTTTTCCGTAAGAGAGGGGAATGTCGCCGCCAAACCGGACAAGTGTTGATATGTCGAGCGCCTGGTTCGGCAAGGGAGCCGGTGCGGCCCGCCGGGGTTCCGTGACGTATGTCACGGAACCATCCGGGCCCTGCCGGGTTTCAGAGGGTTTCGCTGAGGGAGTCCGCCAGGCGCCGGCGGGCCGTGCGGGTCGCCGGGAGGACGGCCGCGGCCGCCGCGCCGAGGACCGCCGCGGCCACGACCGCCGCCAGGACCGGCGGCTGCGGGAGGCGGGCGATGCCGGCGCCGATGCCGCTCGCCGCGGCCTGCAGGTCGACGAGCAGGACGCCGCCGAAGGCGCCCGCCGCCGTTCCCACCAGTGCGGCCGCCAGGGCGGTCAGCCCGGCGGCCGCCACGATCGTCGCACTGATCTGCCGGGGCGTCAGCCCGATCGCCTTCAGCGCCAGCAGGTCCCGGCCGCGGTCCCGGACGCCCGTGCTGACCAGCGTCAGCACTTCCGTCAGCCCGATCAGCGCCAGTACCCCGACCAGGGCGGCGATCACCGCGCGGGCGGACTCCAGGCCCTCCACGGGGCCGGAGGCCTGCCGGACCTCCAGCGTCCCCGCCGCCGCCCGGTCGACGGCGTCCCGGACCTCCCGCGGGTCGGCGCCCTCGCGCAGCACCAGGGCGTGGTGGTCGGGGCGCAGCTGCGGATCCCGTTCGCGCAGCGCGTCCATCGTCGTGGTGATCACCCGGCCGCCGGACTCCGGCTCGATGGTCCGGCCGACGACGTGGAGGATCTGCGGCCGCCCCGCGACGGTCATCCGCACCCAGTCCCCCACCCGCACCCCGAGCAGGTCCAGCAGCCCCTGTCCGGCCACGGCCTCGTCGGGCCCGGCGGCGGCGCGGCCCTCCACCACCGCGGACGGGAACGGCTCCCGGGCCGTGCCCAGCCCGCGGAGCGTGATCGTGCCGGTCTGCCCCGGCACGAGCGCCGCCATCTCGGCGCCCGGGTGGACCGATGCGACGCCGGGTACGGCGGCGAGGATCCGCTCCGCCTCGGCGTCTGACGGCCCTGCGGGCTGCGGGGCCCGTACGGTGAGCGCGGCCGCCAGGCCGACCTGCGCGGGCCGGCTGCGGAACTGGTCCAGCGTCGACCACGCGACGAGGGCGACGGCGACCAGGGCAAGCGGCAGGGCGAGCCGGGCCACCGCGGCGAGCGTCCTGCCGCGCCGCGGGAACGCCGCACGCCAGCCCAGCACCAGCGCGGGCGGCACCCGAAGGCCGAGCGCCCGCCGGCCGAGCGCCGTCATGGGCGCCGCGGACGGCAGCGCCGCCCGCGCCACCGGCACCGGCGGTACGCGCCCGGCCCGCCACGCCGACAGGCCGGTGGCGGCGGCGATCAGCAGCACCGCGCCGCACGGGATGCCGATCATCAGCGCGGTGTGGCCCGGCAGGTCCGGCCACACCTGTGCGGCCTCCCCGATCCGGCCCGGTATCCGGGCGCCCAGCAGGCCGATCGCGGCCGTGCCGAGGGCCACGCCGAGGACGGCGAAGGCCAGGTGCTGCACGAGGAACCCGCGGGTCACCTGTCCGGGCGTGAACCCGACGGCCTTCAGGACGGCGATGTCCCGCAGCTGGCCCCGGACCCGGGCGGCGATCGCCCCGGACGCGGCGAGGGCCGCCGCAGCCAGCGCACCCACCCCGAACACGGCGAAGACCTGCCCGAGGAGCCGGTCGTCCCCGCCCGCCTCGGCCCGCGCCTGCTGCCACTTGGCGACCTGCGCCACCCGGTCCGCGCCGAGGACGGTCACCGCTCGCTGCACGGTGAAGTCGGTGTCGGCGGGGTCCGCCAGGCGCAGCCCGACGCTCTGCCCGACCTGCCCACCCGCGACCGCGTCGAGCGTGGCGGGGGACACCCAGCCGAGGCCGGGCGCGCCGCCGGGGCGGTAGCGGGTCTCGGCGGTCTCGGCGATCCCGGCCACCCGCAGGGCGTGCGGGGCGCCGTCCGGCCCGGCGAGGCGTACGGTGTCGCCCGGCTCGGCCCACAGCGCCCGCGCGAGGGCCCGCTCCAGGACGACGGCGCCGGCGGCCGGGCCGCCGTCCTCGGCCGCGGGCAGCCAGCCGCCTGCGGTGACGAGCGGCCGGCCGGTGTGCGGGGGCTCCGCCCCGGCCGCGCGCAGCGTCAGCGGGGCCCGCGTGCCGCGCGACTCGGCGGTCGCGGCGGCTGTCCGGAACGGCCCCGACAGTGAGGCGACCCCGTCCAGTCCGGACAGCGCCTCCGCGTCGGCGGCCTCCGCGCCGGCCGGGGCGCCGGCCGCGGGCCGGGTGTGCAGCCACACGTGGGCGCCCTGGGACTGGTTGAAGATCCGCTGCCAGGGGTTGGCGGCGTACCCGAACAGGGCCCCGGCCAGCAGCAGGGAGGCGATGATCCCGGCACTGGCGAGGACGACGAAGAGGGCTTCGCCGCGGTGTGCGCGGAAGTCGGCGTGCGCCCAGCGCAGCGTGGCCCGCACGGTCACTCCTTCAGGTCCAGGACGCGGGAGACGCCGCCCGGCTTCTCGCGGCGCCCGCCTCCGAGCTGCGCGTCGTCGGCGATGCGCCCGTCGAAGAAGCTGATGACGCGGTCGGCGGCGCTGGCCATGCGGGCGTCGTGCGTCACCATCACGATCGTCTGGCCGCGCTGGTGGAAGCGGGAGAGCAGGCGCAGCACCTCGCGGGTGCCCTTGCTGTCGAGGCTGCCGGCCGGCTCGTCGGCCAGCAGCAGGGCGGGGTGGTTGACCAGCGCGCGGGCGAGCGCGACCCGCTGCTGCTCGCCGCCGGACAGCTCGCCCGGCATCGCCCGCTCGCGGCCCTCGAGGCCCAGCTCGGCGAGCAGCTCGGCCCGCGAGTCCCGCGCCGCCTTCGGGGAGGCGCCCGCCAGCAGGGCGGGCAGTTCGACGTTGTCGGCGACGGTCAGGTTCGAGACCAGGTTGAAGAACTGGAAGACGACGCCGATGCTGCGGCGCCGCAGGACCGCCCAGCGGGCCTCGCGGAAGGTGTCGACGCGCTGCCCGCCGATCCACAGCCTCCCGCCGTCGGGCCGCTGAAGCCCGCCGATCAGGTGCAGCAGCGTGGACTTCCCCGCCCCGGAGGGCCCGGTGACCGCGACGAACTCGCCGGGCCGGACGGTCAGGTCCACCCCGCGCACCGCGTGTACGGGGGCGCCCTCGCCGCGGTGCGTCTTGGTCAGGCCTTCGGCGCGCACGATGGGCGCGGGCTCGGGCGCGGCAGGAGCGCCGCCGGCGGCGTCGTCGCTCATTCCAGCTCCTCCTGGCAGCGTTCCAGCCAGTCGAGGTCGGCCTGGAGGTGCAGCATGGCGCCCTCGATCAGCAGTTGGGAGATCTTGTTGTCGCGGTCCTCGGAAGCAGCCAGCTTCGACAGGTCCCGCATGGTGTTGAGGTACTGCCGCCGCTGCCGGTTGATCAGCGCGATCGGATCGGCCATCCCCGACTGCGGCGCGAGGGCGAGCTTCATGAAGAACTCGTCCCGTACCCGGGGCTCCTCGGCGGTCTCCTCGAACCAGGCGAGCACGGCCTCGCGCCCGGCGTCCGTCAGCCGGTAGGTGCGCTTGTTGGGCCGGCCCGACTGCTCGACGTCCTCGCCCTCGATCAGGCCGCTTTTCTCCAGCCGGCCGAGGGTGACGTAGACCTGGCCCACGTTTGGCTGAGGGTACGCGGCGCCCAGCAGCTTCTCAAGGTCCTGCTTGAGCTCGTAGCCGTGGGCGGGGCCGCGGGTCAGGAGTGCCAGGAGCGGCAGACGCACGCGCTCCCCCCTCCTTCCCGCACCGTAGCCGACCGTAGACCCCTGCAGCGGTCCGGTGGCACCGCCGCCCGCCCCGCCCTGCCTGGGCGTCTAGTATCGCCCATGCCTAACAGGTATATATAGGCCGTACTGGTCGGCGACGCAGCCGGATCGTGTACTGGGAGGAACCTGTGCGGTGGATGCGTGCCGCGGGCAGGGCTTTCCTGGTCGCGGCGGTGGTGCTCGCGGGGTACGCCGGCTTCGGCGCCCGCGGCGACGCCGGCGCGGACGCGCCGGCCCGCGGGCCCCTGACGCTCGTGACGGCCGGCGACCTGACCGACTACCTCTCCCCGCTCCTCGACGAGTGGAACGAGCAGCACCCCGGCGAGCGCGTCACCCTCGTCGAGCTGCCCGAGTCCGCGGACGAGACCCGCGCCCAGATGACCAGCGAACTGCGCTCCGGCAGCAGCCGCTTCGACGTGCTCAACATCGACGTCGCCTGGACCTCCGAGTTCGCCGCCGCCGGGTGGGTCGCCCCGCTGCCGCGTGACCGCTTCCCGCTGGAGTCCTTCCTGCGCCCGGTCGTCGACACGGCCACCTTCGAGGGCCGGCTGTACGCGGTCCCGTACGTCACCAACGCCGGCCTGCTCTACTACCGCAAGGACATCCTCGACCGGGAGGGGGAGAAGCCGCCGGGCACCTGGGCGGAGCTGGCCCGGCAGGCGGCCGAGGTCGCCCCGCGGCACGGGCTCGACGGCTACGCGGGCCAGTTCCTGCCGTACGAGGGGCTCACCGTCAACGTCACGGAGGCCGTGCACTCGGCCGGCGGGGCCGTCCTGCGCGACGACGGCGCGGAGGTGGCCGTCGACTCGCCCGCCGCGCGGGCCGGCCTGCGGTTCCTGGCCGACGGCGTCCGGGAGGGCTGGATTCCCCGCGCCGCACTCGGCTGGAAGGAGGAGGAGTCCCGGCGGGCCTTCCAGGACGGCCGGCTGCTCTTCCTGCGGAACTGGCCCTACGTGTACGCGGAGGCGAGCGCGCCGGACTCGAAGGTCGCGGGCCGCTTCGGCGCCGTGCCGCTGCCCGGGCCCGACGGGCCGGGAGCCAGCGTCCTCGGCGGCTCCAACCTCGCGGTCAGCAGCCGCTCGCGGCATCCCGCGTCGGCGGCCGACCTGATCTCCTACCTCACCAGCGAACCGGTGCAGCGCAAGGTCCTCACCGAGGGGGCGCTGCCGCCGGTGCGGGCCGCCCTGTACGAGGACCCCGAGCTGGTGCGCGCGTACCCGTACCTGCCGGTGCTCCGCGAGAGCGTGCTGTCTGCGGTGCCGCGGCCCAAGAGCCCGCGCTACGACCAGGTGAGCCTCGCTGTGCAGGCAGTGGCGCAGGACCTGCTCTCGCTGCGCCAGACGCCCGAGCAGGCCGTCGCGCGGCTGGCGCGCGAGCTCGAGGCGCTCACCCGCAAGGGCTGACCGCGGCGGCTGCCGCTGCCGCTGCCGGTGCGGCCGGCGGGCGGCACTCCCCATCTTCCCCACCTCCTCCAGGGCACCTACTTACATGTTAAGTAGGTGCCCTGCGCTTGCCTCTCGGCACATTCATGCCCATACCTGGGCAAAACCCCCCATCTGCAAGCCGGTTTCTGGACACACCGTTGACACCTTCCGGTCGTCGCTACTTAACATGCATGCATAACAGCGCACCTGATCAGGGCGCTCTCGCATTCAGCAGAAACAGGTCGACGCGAGATGCTCAGCACCCTTCCGGCCGACTCCGGCCTCCCCTCCCGCTCAGCCGCCGCCCGCGATGCCTGGTGGCGCGACGCGGTGATCTACCAGGTCTACGTCCGCAGCTTCCTCGACAGCACCGGGGACGGCATCGGCGACCTGGCCGGCGTCCGGGCCGGGCTGCCCTACCTCAGGAAGCTCGGCGTCGACGGCATCTGGCTCAGCCCCTTCTACCCCTCGCCGCAGCACGACCACGGCTACGACGTCGCCGACTACTGCGGCGTCGACCCCGTCTACGGCGACCTCGCCGAGTTCGACCGGCTGATGGCGGACGCCCGCCGCCTCGGCCTGCGCGTCCTCCTCGACATCGTGCCGAACCACTGCTCCAGCGAGCACCCCTGGTTCCGCGAGGCACTCGCCGCCGCCCCCGGCAGCGCAGCCCGCTCCCGCTTCCACTTCGCCCCCGGCCGCGGCCCCGACGGCGCCGAGCCGCCGAACAACTGGCGCGCCATGTTCGGCGGCCCCGCCTGGTCCCGGACCACCGGCCCGGACGGCACCCCCGGCGAGTGGTACCTGCACCTGTTCACCCCCGAGCAGCCCGACCTGAACTGGCGGGACCCGGCCGTCGGCGACGACTTCGAGCAGATCCTGCGGTTCTGGCTGGACCGCGGTGTCGACGGCTTCCGCATCGACGTCGCCGCCGGCCTGTTCAAGCACCCCGAGCTGCCCGACTCCGACGACCCGGAGGCCGACGAGCGGGCCCGCGACGCCGTCAACCAGCTCGCCTGGAACCAGCCCGAGGTCCACGGCGTGTGGCGCCGCTGGCGCGCCGTCTGCGAGGAGTACACCGCCCGCGACGGCCACGAGCGGCTCCTCGTCGGCGAGGTCTCCGTGCCGACCGCCCGCGAGCACGCCGAGTACGTCCGCCCCGACGAGCTCCACCAGGCGTTCTTCTTCGACCTGCTCAGCGCCCCCTGGGACGCGGACGCCTTCCGCTCGACGATCTCCGAGGCGATGCGGGACATCGCCGGCACCGGATCCACCGTCACCTGGGTCCTCAACAACCACGACCAGGTCCGCACGGTCACCCGCTACGCCGGCGAACCCGGCGTCGAGGGCAGCGGGCTCGGGGCCGCCCGCGCCCGCGCCGCCGCCCTGCTGATGCTCGCCCTGCCCGGGGCCGCGTACGTCTACCAGGGCGAGGAGCTCGGCCTCCCCGAGGTCCTCGACCTGCCCGACGAAGTCCTCACCGACCCGATCTTCCGCCGCACCGGCAGCCGCAAGCACGTCCGGGACGGCTGCCGGGTGCCGCTGCCCTGGTCCGGGCACGCCTCGCCGTTCGGCTTCACGCAGGCCGCGGACGGCGCCCGGCCGTGGCTGCCGCAGCCCGAGTGGTTCGCCGAGCACGCCACCGACCGCGCCCTTGCCGACACCCGTTCCTTCTGGCACCTCTACCGCGACGGCCTCCAACTGCGCCGCAGCCTGCCCCAGCTCGGCGACGGCACCCTGCGCTGGCTGGACGCCCCGCCGCAGGTCCTCGCCGTCGTCCGGGGCGACGGCCTGGTCTGCGCCGTCAACTTCGGTAGCGAGCCGGTCCCCGCCCCCGTCCCCGGGGCGCCGCTGCTGGCCAGCGGCCCCTGCCCGGACGGCGTCCTCCCCGCGGCGACCGCCGCCTGGTGGACGGGGGAGTTCCCGGCCCCCTGAACCGGCGCGGGGACGGCCTTCTCTCCCCGCCGGCCGTCCCCGCCGCCTCCCCCCCCCCGCTGTCCTCCCGCCGTCTCCGCCGTCCTCAGCCCGGCCTACCGAAAAGGACCCCGTCATGCGACGACCCGCCAAGACCGCCCGGCGCACCGCGCTCACCGCCGCGACCGCCCTCGTCCTCGCCCTCACCGCTACCGCCTGCGGCGGCGGCACCACCGGCCCCGCGAGCGGCGGCGAGCTCAGCGGCCAGACCGTCACCGTCGCCGGCGTCTGGACCGGCAGCGAGCAGAAGAACTTCAAGAAGGTCCTGGACGCCTTCACCGCCAAGACCGGCGCCAAGACCGTCTTCGTCCCCTCCGGGGACAACGTCTCCACGTTCGTCGGCAGCAAGATCGAAGGCGGCAACGCGCCGGACGTCGTGATGGTGCCGCAGGTGGGCGTCCTGAAGCAGTTCGCCAAGGAGGGCTGGCTCCAGCCCCTCTCCGAGGAGGCCGCGAAGACCGCCGGCGACACCCTCGCCCCCGTCTGGCGCAACTACGGCACCGTGGACGGCACCTACTACGGCCTGTACTTCAAGGCCGCGCACAAGTCCACCGTCTGGTACGCCCCCGACGCCTTCACCCAGGCCGGCGTCACCGAGCCCACGAGCTACGCCGACCTGCTGAAGACCGGCCGCACCCTCGCCGACTCCGGCCGCCCGGCCTTCGCCATAGCCGGCGAGGACGGCTGGACCCTCACCGACTGGTTCGAGAACATCTACCTCTCCCAGGCCGGCCCCGAGAAGTACGACCAGCTCGCCCAGCACCAAATCAAGTGGACGGACGACAGCGTCGTACGCGCCCTGACCACCCTCGGCGAGCTGTTCAAGGACAAGCAGCTCGTCGCCGGAGGCGCCCAGACGGCCCTCCAGACCGACTTCCCCACCTCCGTCGAGCACGTCTTCGGCCCCCAGCCCAAGGCCGGCATGGTCTACGAGGGCGACTTCGTCGGCGGCGTCGCCAAGGACCAGTTCGGCAAGACGCCCGGCAAGGACGCCAAGTTCTTCCCGTTCCCCGCCGTCGACGGCGGCAAGGCCCCCGTCGTCAGCGGCGGCGACGCCGCCGTCGTCCTCAAGCAGGGCAAGAACCCCAAGGCCGGCATGGAGCTCCTCGAATTCCTCGCCGGCCCCGAAGCGGCCGCGATCTGGGCCGGCGCCGGCGGCTTCCTCTCCCCGAACGGCAAGGTCGACCCCGCCGCCTACGCCGACGACACCACCCGCAGCACCGCCCGCTCCCTCGTCGAGGCCGGCGACTCCGTCCGCTTCGACATGTCCGACCAGGCGCCGGCCGCCTTCGGCGGCACCAAGGGCGCCGGCGAGTGGAAGATCCTCCAGGACTTCCTGCGCGACCCGTCGGACCCGCAGGGCACGGCCGCCAAGCTGGAGGCCGAAGCCGCCAAGGCGTACGGGAACTGAGGCACTCCATGGCTCCCACCGCCACCGCCACCGCCCCCGCCCGCGCCGCGGCCGACCCGCGGCGCCGGGCCCTGGCGAGGAAGCGCCGCCTCGCGGTCGCCTTCGTCCTGCCGGCGCTGCTCCTGCTCGGCGCGCTCGTCGTCTACCCCGTCTTCTTCTCCTTCGGCCGCAGCCTCTTCGACGCCAGCGGCGACCGGTTCGTCGGGGCCGGGAACTACACGGCGATCCTCCAGGACCCCGCCACCCTCAAGGCCATCCGCAACAGCACCATCTGGGTCGTCGTCGCCCCCACCCTGCTCACCGGGCTCGGCCTGGTGCTGGCGGTCCTCACCGAGAAGGTGCGCTGGGCGACCGCCTTCAAGCTGGTGCTGTTCCTCCCGATGGCCGTCTCCTTCCTCGCCGCCGGGATCATCTTCCGCCTCGCCTACGAGCAGAACCCGGACCGGGGCGTCCTCAACGCCGTCGCCGTCGGCATCCACGACACCTTCGCGGACACCGCCGCCTACCCCACGGCCCGCGCCCGCGAGGGCCTCGGCCTGGCCGGCGCGCCCGGCGGCCCGTACAGCACCGAGCGGACGGTCCGCCCCGGCGGCTCCGTCGGCCTCGGACTCGTCGGGGTCGGCCCGGACGCCCTGCCCGCGGCCGCGCAGCCGGCCTCGGCACCCGCGGACACCCCGGGCGGCGCGGACGCGATCACCGGCACCGTCTACCTCGACTTCGCGCCCGGCGGCGCCGGCACCCCCGGCACCGTCGACCCCGGCGAGAAGGGCCTGCCGGGCATGAAGGTCGAGGCCGTACGCGACGGCGAGGTCGCGGCGACCGCCACCGCCGCCGCCGACGGCACGTTCCGCCTGGCCGGACTCGCCCCCGGCGACTACACCGTCCGCCTCCCCGCGGCCAACTTCGCCGCCCCCTACCAGGGCGTCGACTGGCTGGGCCCGGCCCTGATCACCCCTGCCGTCATCGGCGCCTACCTGTGGGTGTGGACCGGCTTCGCGATGGTCCTCATCGGCGCCGGACTCGCCGCCATCCCCCGGGACGCGCTGGAAGCCGCGCGGATGGACGGCGCCAGTGAGGGACAGATCTTCCGCAAGATCACCGTGCCGCTGCTCGCGCCCGTCCTCACCGTCGTCTTCGTCACCCTCGTGATCAACGTGATGAAGGTCTTCGACCTCGTCTACATCATCGCCCCCGGACCCGTACAGGAAGAGGCGAACGTCCTGGCCACCCGTATGTGGCTGGTCTCCTTCGGCGGCGGCAACGACCAGGGCCTCGGCAGCGCCCTCAGCATCGTCCTCCTCCTGCTGGTCGTCCCCGCAATGGTCTTCAACATCCGGCGGTTCCGAAGGAGTGGAGCATGACCAGCCACGGCACCATCGAGCGACGCCCCTCCCCTCGGGAGGCGGCGGCCGCCCGCCCCGCCCCGGCCCCGGGCCCCTCCCGGCCGCCCCGCCGGAACCGCGTCTCCCGCCTCCTCGGCAGCGGCCTCGTCCAGGGGCTGCTCGTCCTGGTCGCCCTCGTGTGGATCACCCCGCTCGCCGGCCTGTTCCTGTCCTCGATGCGCTCCGAGGAGGACAACGCCTCCGGCGGCTGGTGGACGGCGCTCGCCGACCCGGCCCAGCTGTCCTTCGACAACTACACCGCCCTGCTCGCCGACTCGGGCATCGCGACCGCCTTCGGGAACACCGTGCTGATCTCGGTACCCGCGACCGCCCTGGTCGTCGGCATCGCGGCACTGGCCGGATACGCCTTCGCCTGGCTGGAGTTCCCCGGCCGGGACGGCATCTTCCTCGTGGTCGTCGGCCTGCTCGTCGTCCCCGTACAGGTCGGACTGCTGCCGGTCGCCAAACTCATGGGCGCGGTCGGGCTGTTCGGCACCGTCGCCGGCGTGGTCCTGTTCCACGTCGCCTACGGACTGCCCTTCGCCATCTTCCTGCTGCGCAACTACTTCGCCGAGATCCCGCGCGAGATGCTGGAGGCCGCCAGGATGGACGGCGGCAGCGAGTGGCGGATCTTCTTCCGCCTCGTGCTGCCCCTGGGCCGCCCCGCCCTCGCGAGCCTCGCCATCTTCCAGTTCCTGTGGGTCTGGAACGACATGCTCGTGGCGCTGCTCTTCGCGGACAGCGGATCCCAGCCGCTCACCGTCGCGCTCCAGTCTCAGATCCGCCAGTTCGGCAGCAACATCGGCGTCCTCGCGCCGGGAGCCTTCCTGTCCCTGGTGGTCCCGCTCGTGGTGTTCTTCGCCTTCCAGCGGCACTTCGTCCAAGGGGTGATGGCCGGCTCGGTGAAGTGACGCCCCCGCGGGGCAGGCCGGGCCGTCCGCCCCATACGCAAGGACCGCAACGCCGTGCGTTGCGGTCCTTGCGTATGCGGTGCGCCCGGGCCGGGGCCTGCCGACCCGGGCGGTGCGGGCCCCGGTGGTCAGCCGGCGCCGCCGCTGCCCCCGTTGCCGCCGCGGCCGCTGGTCTGGCAGCCGGCGCCGACGCAGACGCCGCCGTTGCCGCCCTTGCCGCCGTTCCCGCCGTCGCCGCCGGGCGGGGCCGCCCCGCCGTTGCCGCCGTTGCCTCCGTTCACGCTGCCGTGGCAGGAGCCGACGCAGACGCCGCCGTTGCCGCCGTTCGTCCCGTTGGCGCCCGTACCGCCGTCGGTGCCGTTGCCGCCGTTGGCGCTGCCGTTGCAGCGGCCGACGCAGACGCCGCCGTTGCCGCCGTTGGTCCCGTTGACGGTCCCGTTGCAGTTGCCGACGCACACGCCGTCACCGACCCGGACGGTCCCGTTGCCGAGCTTGACGCTGCCGGTGCCCGTCTTGCCCTTGCCGATGACCTGGCCGAGGCCGAGACCGCGGTTGCCCGTCGAGCGGCTGTCACCGGGGGCGGGGGCCGTCGTCCCGGCCTCGGGCGCCTTCACCGGGGCTGCCGAGGCGGCGGGCGCCACGGCGCCGGCACCGATCAGGGCGGTGGAGACGACGAGTCCGAGTCGGAACTTCCAAGAGCGCATGTGCATGGGATTTCTCCTGCCGGTCCTCAGTGCTGTCCGGGCGGCTGTCGGTCGGGGTTCGGTCGGGGGGCGGATTTCCGGGATGTCAGGGGCAGAAGGGAGTGGCGCCGTTCATCAGGGCGATCCAGTTGCCTTCGAGGTAGTGCTTCTTCCAGGTGTCGAGCTGCTGGACGGGGATGTCGTACTGCCGGGCGATGTCCTTCTTGCGGGTGTCGGTGCCGTCGGCGAGGAGGGCCATGACGATGTGGACCTTGTCGGCGGGGTTGAGCTGGTCGGCGGGCTTGTCGGGGAGGGCTTCGAAGCGGAAGCAGCCGGGCTGTCCGGGCTTGCCGGGCTCGCCGGGCCGTCCGGGGGCGCCGCCCTTGCCGCCTTCGCCCCCCTTGCCGCCTTCGCCGCCGGCGGCGCAGTACGGGGGGAGCTGTCCGGCGGTGGCGGGCGTGGCGGGGGGCGGGGCGGCGTGGGCGGAGCAGGCCGTGCCGGTGAGGAAGGCCAGGGAGGCCGCCGCGAGGATGAGGGGGCGGTGCCAGGAGCTGGTGGACATGGGGTTCTCCGCCTCGGGGAAACGGGTGGGTGGGTGGGGGTGGGGCGGGGTGGAGGCCGGGAGGCCTGCACCCCGCGGATCGGGTCGGGCTCGGTTCGGGCGGGGGTCAGAAGATGCTGCCGCCTCCCTTGCCGCCGGCGCCGCCGAGGCCGCCGAAGATGCCGAAGCCGCCGTTGCCGCCCTTGCCGCCCTTGCCGCCCTGGAAGATGCCGAAGCCTCCGGAGCCGCCCTTGCCGCCGTCGCCGCCCTTGAGGACGCCGTCGCCGCCGCCACCGCCGCCGCCGCCGTTGCCGCCGACGGCTCCGGACCCGCCGTTGCCGCCGTTGCCGCCCTTGCCGCCGATGACGCCTTCGCCGCCGCCGCCACCGCCGCCGCCCCCGCCGCCGGAGAGGACGCCGTTGCCGCCGTTGCCGCCGTTGCCGCCCGCGCCGCCGACGCCGGTGACGCTGCCGCCGCCGGAGCCGCCGGAGCCGCCCCCGCCGCCGACCAGGCCGCCGCCGCCGTCCCCGCCGTCGCCTCCGGCGCCTCCGGCGGCCGGCAGTACGGACGCCACCTGGGCGGGCATCGGGGCGGCCGAAGCGGTGGCCGCGGGCAGGAGGACCCCGCCGGTGACGACCGCGGCCGAGGCGACCAGCGTCGCGAGGCGGAGGCCGCGCCGCTTGGGACGCATGCTGCTGGTGTGCGTGGTGTTGCTGTGCGTGGTGCGGTTCATGGGATTCTCCTGCGGTTCGATCCGAAAAATCGGATGGCGTGGGATGCCTTCTCGGTGCGGCCCTTGCGGGGAAGGGGGTGTTTCCCGGCCTTGCGGGGTATTTCCCTTGCTCCGGTGGGGGGGGCGCACAACCAGTAGGCCCGAGACGGCCCGCCCCGGACACGTTCCGGAAACTCGGGGCTTGACACTGCCGCGACGCCGGGCAGAATCCCGCCGCCCCCTCGCCGCCCGGGCCCTCGGCTTGCGGGTGCTTCCACCGAGCCGACGCGGCAGCCTCGGGCGGCAACTCCCCTTGCCGAATGCGCCCGTTGCCGAACAGACTGCCCGGGTCAGGAGATCGGCAAGGACTGGCGGAAGCGGCTGCACGCGATGCTCCACCCCGGGACCCCGGACACCCGGGCCGGCGCCGGGCAGCCTGCGGCGGCGCCTCGAGGCCGGCGGAGGCGAGCGGCCCTTCCGGGACGTCGGGGATGTGCCGGCGGCGGGCGGTCCGGCTTCCGTCCGAGCTGCTCCGGGGCCGCCTGGTCCGGGGTTGCGCCGCAGCCGGGCCGTCCGGCCGCGGGCAGGCAGCACGCCCGCGCAGTGCACGGGGCGGAGGCGCGGCGGATCGCCGCGGCTCTGCTCAGGCGGTGGGGGTCGTGGCCGTGCCGAGGGAGTCGGCGGCCAGGAACTTCGGGGCGCTCTCCTCGTAGAAGACGTCGACCGGGCCGAGCGCGAACCCGGCCGCCCCGACCATCTCCGCCGGGCGGCGGGTCAGGTGGCAGCCCCCGAACAGGCGCTGCTGGAGCGGGTCCAGCCGGCGCTGGCGGCGGCGCACGTGCTCGTCCGCGGCGGGTGCCAGGCCGTGCTCAAGGAAGTGGAGGGTGCCGCCGGGCTTCAGGACGCGCAGCACCTCCCGCAGGGCGGCGTCGGCGTCGGGGATCGTGCACAGCGTCCACGTCGACAGGGCGGAGTCGAAGGTGCCGTCGTCGAAGGGCAGGGACTGCCCGTCCAGGCCGGCCCGCCGCACCGGCACCCGGGAGTTCCCGACGCGCTTGCGGGCCAGCCGCCAGGCGGTGTCCGACGGCTCGACGGCCGCCACCTCGGTCACGGACGGGGGATAGAACGGCACGTTGAGGCCGCTGCCGAAGCCGATCTCCAGTACGCGGCCCGTCAGCCCGGCGCACACCCGGGCGCGCAGCGGCCGGGACGCCTTCGCCCCGCACGCCGCGTTGACGATGCGCGGCAGTACGTGGCCGGTGTAGAAACCCATGGCAACCTCCGCTCCCGCCCCAGGATGGCACCGCGGCCGGCCCGCCGCCGCCGCGACACGGCGGTGCGGCGGCCCGGCCGCGGCTCCTGCTGCTACCGGCCGTCCTGCGGAGCGTCCTGCTGCTGCGGCGGCTCCGGCGCGGTGGCCGGTGCCGCCGGGGGTACCGCGTGGCCGGCGAGGAGGGCCTCCGCGAGGCCTTCGCGGCGGATCCGCTGGTCCGTGTAGAGCAGGCCCGCGACCAGCTGCATGAAGCCGATCTGGAACAGCTGCCCGGCGATCCCGCCGGCCAGGGTCACCAGGACGGCGACGACCAGCACGGTGATCGCGCCTGCCGCGGAGACGCCGTCCTCGGCGAGGGCGATGGCCGGCACGATCACGAACGACCCGATGAGATTGAACGGCAGCTGGATCGCGTAGCCGATGGCGCCCGCCAGCAGGGCGCCGACGAGGGTGATGCCGAAGACCCGCCACCAGTCGCCGCGGACCAGGGCGGTCGAGCGGCGCAGCGCGGCGACCGGGCCGGCGTCCTCCATGACGACGGCGGCCGGTGCCAGCCCGAACCGCACGCTGAGCCAGACGGCCACCGGGAAGGCGGCCAGCATCCCGAGGACGAGGGGCACCAGCAGGGCGCCCGGGGCGGCCTCGGAGGCGGTGGCGACGGCCAGCGGCGCCCACACCGCCACGACGGCCAGCACCGGGAGCCCCGCGATCAGGTAGCCGAGGAACATCGCGCCGGCCATCGCCGGGGCCCGCCGGAAAGCGACCCGCCGCACGGCGGCGAACGTGGTGGGACCGCCGGACACCGCCTCCTTCAGCACGGCCAGACAGGCGGCGGAGATCACCGCCATGCCCAGCATGCCCAGCACGGCGAGCGCCACGAACAGGACGGCGGCGGCCACGAGCAGCGGCATGACGTGCTCACGCGTGGGGGCCTCGCCGTACGGCGCGTCGAAGACGGGCTCCAGGTGCGGGAAGACGGCGGCCACGGAGGCGGCCGCGACGAGGCCCATCGCGAGGAGGAGCACTGCCTGGACGAGCAGTGCGACGCCGGCCATCCGCTTCCAGTGGAGGCGGAGGGTGGAGAACGACCCGGTGACGATGTCGCCGAGGGCGAGCGGCCGCAGGGGTACCACGCCCGGCTGCGGCGGCGGGGGCGGTCCCCAGCCTCCCCAGTGCGGGGTGCCGCCCCCGCTGCCCCCGTATGCTCCCGGCCAACTGCTCTGCGTCATGCACGTGCTCCGTAGCTCGTCCCCGTTGTCAGTGGGGACAACCTATCTCGCAGGTCAGGGGCATGACACCCGGGAATGGGTCGGGGGCGGGCGCACCGGCGGCGCGCGCGGCCGGAACGGCGCGGATGTCCCGGCTGTGCCCGGCCGCCTCCGGCGACCGCCCCCCACGGGGTATACGTCCCTGGGGGCGTCCGGGATCCGCCCGCGACGCCCGCGGAGGGAGTGGTGGCCCGTGGAGCGGACGACCTGCTGCGTGGTGGGCGGCGGCCCGGCCGGGATGGTGCTGGCCCTGCTGCTGGCCCGGGCCGGGGTGGAGGTGACGGTGCTGGAGAAGCACGGGGACTTCCTCAGGGACTTCCGCGGCGACACCGTGCACCCCACGACGCTGTCCCTGCTGGAGGACATCGGGCTCGCCGAGCGGTTCGCCCGGCTCCCGCAGCGGCGCGTGACGACCGTCCAGCTGCCCCTCGGACCGGACCGCACGCTGGTCACCGTGGGCAACATCGGGGCGCTGCACGGAAAGTACAACTACATCGCGATGGTGCCCCAGTGGGACCTGCTCGACCTGCTCGCGGACGAGGCCCGAAAGGAGCCGTCGTTCCGCCTGTGGATGGACACGGAGGCGGAGTCGTTCCTGGTCGAGGGCGGCCGGGTCACGGGCGTCCGCTACCGCACCGCGGACGGCGCGGCCGGCGAACTGCGCGCCCATCTGACGGTGGCCTGCGACGGCCGCGGTTCGCTCGCCCGGACCCTGCCGGAGCTCGGCCTGCAGGACTTCCCCTGCCCCATGGACGCCTGGTGGTTCCGGCTGCCGCGCCGCGAGGACGACCCCAGCGGGCTCGTCGGCGGGCTGGGGGAGCGGTTCTTCAGCGCGCTCATCGACCGCGGCGACTACTGGCAGTGCGCGGCCCTCATCCCGAAGGGCGCCGATGCCCGACTGCGCGCCGAGGGCCTGGACCCGTTCATGGAGCGGTTCACGGGGGCGGTGCCCTGGCTCGCGGACCGGGCGCACGCGGTCGCCTCCTGGGACGGCGTCAAACTCCTCGACGTCCGCCTCGACCGGCTGCGCCGCTGGCACCGCCCGGGGCTGCTGTGCATCGGGGACGCCGCCCACGCCATGTCGCCCGTGTTCGGCATCGGCATCAACCTGGCCGTGCAGGACGCCGTGGCGGCCGCCCGCCACCTGGTGGGGCCGCTGCGCGAGCACCGGGTGGGCCTGTACGACGTACGCCGCGTGCAGCAGCGCCGCCGGCCCACCACCGTGGCCGCGCAGGGCCTCCAGCGTGCCGCCCACGCCAAGGTCATCGGGCCGCTGCTGGCCGGCCGGTCCGCGTTCGACGACCCGCAGCGCGCCGCCCGGCTGGCCTCCCTGCTGACCGAGAGCCGGCTGAACCGGCTCCCGGCGTACTTCCTCGCCTACGGGGCCCTGCGCGAGCGGCCGCCGCGGGAGGCGCTCCGCTGAACGGGGCGCGCCGGAGCCCCTGCCGTCCCCACCGGGCGGTCAGGGGTTCCGGAGGCGCCCGGTCATGCGCCGGTGCGGCCCGCGTTGAGGTCGATCTGGCCGAAGAGGAGGGCGTACCCGGCAGGGAGGCTCCGCAGGATGCGGGCGAGGAGGTCCGGGCCGGCGAGGCGGGCGACGACGGACAGGACGGCGCCGGTGTCCCAGCGGGCGGTGGCGGGGCTGGTGCCGGAGCGGGCGGCGATGTCCTTGACGAAGCCCCATCCGCTCAGCTCCTCGTACGAGGGGACCTGCGCGGTGAAGGCCAGCGCGGCCTGCAGGGGCAGCCGGGCGGCGAGGTCCGCCCGTTCACCGCCGGTCAGCCTGCGGCCGAGCGCGGCCAGCACGCGCTCGACGGTCTCGGCGGCGCGCTCGGTGCCGGAGTAGGCGCCCTCGTACCGCACGGCTTCCAGCATCTGCTCGTAGGTCATGTCCGGGGCCGGCCGGCGGAGGACTGCGGGCTGGTCGAACACGGTGTATGCCTTCCTTTCGGGTCGCGGTGGCTACGGTCCGGAAAGCCGGCCGACACAGGCGCGGGGAGGGTCGGCCGGTCGGGGGAGGGCGGGCGGCGCCGCAGGATTCAGCTGCTCAGCTGCTCAGCTGCTCAGCTGCTTGTGCTCGCCGCCGCCGATCGTGATCTTCCGCGGCTTGGCGCGCTCGGCGATCGGGATGCGCAGGGTCAGGACGCCGGCCTCGTACGCGGCTTCGATGCGCTCGGTGTCCAGGGTGTCCGCCAGCATGATCTGCCGGGTGAAGACGCCGAGGGGCCGCTCGGAGAGTTCCATCTGGGCCCGGTCCGACCGCGGTGCGGGCCGCCGCTCGGCCTTGACCGTCAGCATGTTCCGCTCGACGTCGATGTCGATCGCGTCCCTGGCGACGCCCGGGATGTCGAAGGCGACCACGTACGCGTCGCCGTCCCGGTAGGCGTCCATCGGCATCACGGACGGCTTGGACCACGTGCCCGGACCCGCGAGCTGCTGGGTGAGGCGGTCGATCTCACGGAAGGGGTCGGTGCGCATCAGCATGGGGACACCTCCTGGTTGCTCGGAAACGGCTGCCAGTGCGCTGCGGCCCTGTTGTAGCATGTCGTCGAAACGATGACAACACGGCACTTCGCCGAATGGATGACATGAAAGATGTCAGCGGCCGGATGACGCATGGGGCTGGTGGGGAGCTGGTGCCAGAGGGGCCGGAGCGGCGCGGCCGTGCACGCGGTCGGCGGCATCCGCCGGCCGCGTGCACGTCCCTGCTGAGGGGAGGCCCGGTCAGTGCCGGTGCCTGAGGGCGTCCTTCCCCTTCTCCTTCGCCAGCCGGGCCTTCCCCCGGAGCTGCAGGGCGCCGCCCTTCATGGTGGTGGACCTGTCGCCGATCGCATGCCCGACCTTCCGCATGGTCTTGCCGACGACCTGTTCCGTCTTCGCCTTCATCTTCTCGCGGGCGCTCATGCCGGCCCCCTTCTCCTCGGGTCCCGTGCTCATCCCCGGTCCGCCCCGCGGGTCCGGCCGGCTTCCAGGCGGGGCCAGTCCGCGAGGTCCCGGAGCAGCTGCCGGTCGTGCGTCGCGGCGACGACCGCGGCGCCCGTGCTGCGGACCGCCTCGGTGAGCTCTTCGACCAGTGTTGCCGACAGGTGGTTCGTCGGCTCGTCGAGCAGCAGCACGTGCGGCCGCCCGGCCAGGGCCAGTGCGAGGTCGAGGCGCCGCTGCTGCCCCTGCGACAGCCGCCCGGCCGGGGTGCGCGCCGCATCGGCGTCGAGCAGTCCGAGTGCGGCGAGGGGGACGGCTTCGGCGTCGCGCAGCACCCCGCCCGCCACGAGCCGGCCCACGCGGCGCGCGTACAGCTCGCGGGCGGTGAGCCGCGGGTCCGCCACCGCCGTCTCCTGGGCGACCAGGGCGGTCCGGGTGCCCGCGGCCCTCACGACGCGGCCCCGCGTCGGCTCGACCGCGCCGGCCAGGACGGCCAGCAGCGTCGACTTCCCGGCGCCGTTCGGCCCGGTGACGAGCAGCCGGTCCCCGCCGTCGAGCACGACGTCGACCGGGCCCGCCAGCCGTCCGGCGACGGCCACGCCGTGCGCCCGCAGCCGCGGCGTCCCCCTCCGGCCGCCGAGGTGCGGCCATCGGAGCACCGGCGGGGGCGGCGGCACGTCCACGCGGTGCGCGTCGAGCGCCTCCTGCTGCCGGTTCAGGGCCTGGACGACGCCCGGGGCCCGGGACTGCCGCTGGTGCCGGCCCGTGCCCTTGTCCGGACGCCACCCGGTGGACAGCCGGTCGCGGGCCCGGGAGACGGCCTCCTGCAGCCTGCGGTGCTCGGCCTGCTGCTCCTCGTGGTCCTGCTCCCACCGCTGCCGCTCGCGGCCGCGGGCCTCCTGCCAGGCGTCGTACCCGCCGGCGTACAGGCGGGGCCTGCCGTCGCGCGCCGGGTCGAGGTCGAGAAACCGGTCGGCGACGTCCCGCAGCAGCGCCCGGTCGTGGGTGACGAGTGCGAGGGCGCCGTCGTGCGCGCGGAGCCTGCGGGTGAGGAAGTCCAGCCCGTCGGCGTCGAGGTGGTTCGTGGGCTCGTCGAGGAGCAGGACGTCGTACCGGGCTCCGAGCAGGCAGGCGAGACGGACCCGGTAGCGCTGCCCGACCGACAGCGCCGCGAGCGGCCGTTCGCGGTCGGTGCACGCGCCGAGGGCCTCCAGGGCGGTGTCGACGCGGCGTTCGGCGCCCCAGGCGTCGAGCCGGGTCGCCGCGTCGAGCGCGGCGGCGTACCGGTCCTCCGCGCCGGGGCCGCCGTCGCCGAGGGCGAGGGCAGCCGCGTCCAGGGCCGCGAGCGCGGCGAGAGGCGCGGCCAGCGCCTCGGCGGTCAGCGTCCCGACGGTGTCCGCGCGGCCTGCGGTGAGCTCCTGGCGGGCCAGGCCGATGGTGCCGGCGCGGTGCACGGTGCCCGCGTCGGGCGGGAGCAGTCCGGCCAGGACGTGCAGCAGGGTGGTCTTGCCGCGGCCGTTCTCGCCGACGACGGCGACCCGCGACCGGGCGGAGACGGTGACCGAGACGCCGTCCAGCACGCGGCGGTGCCCGCGCGTGACGGTGACGCCCTCGGCGCGGACGTGCGCACTCCCGCCGGAGCCGGCGGGCAGGGGCAGGGCCAGGGGAAGGGCATGGGGCAGGGGGGTGCGGTGGTTCAACGGATGCTCCGCGGCTCGCGAGGTGGAGCCGGGCAGCGGGCTGCGGCCGCCCGGCGGGAACCGGTACGGCGAGCGCGGGGGTCCGCAAGGGATCAGGGCGCCGCCGTCAGCGGGCGGATCGCACCTTCTGGGACCAGATGCCTGAAGCCATGCCGCCACGGTAGCAACGCCGCGGACCGGATGCCCACGCGTTTTCCCGCCGGGCGGACCGGGGCCGGCCACCGGCGGCCGGGGGTCAGCGCGGCCGGCGGCCGAGGGCGCCGCGCAGGGTGGTCCCGTACCGGGTGCGCAGCCGGCGCAGCTCCCACGCGGACAGGGCGGTGACCGAGAGCGGCGCGCCCGCGAGGAACGCGAACCAGACGGCCTGCGGGGCGTTGACCGGAGGCCCGTCGACGGCCTGGAGCACGGACATCACCAGGACGACCACGGGGGAGAGCAGCGGCGGCAGCACCTCGTGGACGTCGGCGGTGCGGAAGGCGTGGTGGACGCACAGCACCGAGGAGGCGAGGAGGAACGGCAGCAGGAAGAGGCTGCCCAGCTGGAACAGCAGGCCGAGGAGGAAGCCGGTGTCGCCCGCACCGGCGAAGAGGGTGTTCCGCAGGTCGGGGCGGAGCGCGAACCACTGGAGGCCGGCCGTGGCGATCAGGCAGCCCCACGCGGTGAGCGGGCCGCCGAGCCGCCGGCGGTACCGGGCGCGCAGCGGCGGGCGGGCGGCCGCCAGGAAGGCCGCCACCGCGAGCGGGCCCACGACAGCCAGCACGGCCGCACTGATCAGCAGGTCGGTGAGCCTGTCGTCGACGACGGCCTTGGCCTCCTCGCGCAGGGTGAACGCGTAGAACAGCCAGGCGGTGGCGGCGAGTCCGACACCGGTCCGGGCGAGCGCGACCCCGCGGACCACGGGGTCGGCGAGCCGGTCCGCCCGTCCGGGCCGGTGCACGCGGGCGGCGAGGACGAAGGGGGCCGCCAGGACGGTCACGCAGCCGTGGCGGCGGTCGCCCGCCCCGTCGGAGGGCACCCCCGGCCCCGCCGCCCCCGGCCGCACGCCCGTCCGCTGTCCGTACCCGCCCTGCCGTGCCACGTCCTTCTCCCCGCCCCGCCACAGTCAAGATCAACAGCAGCAGACTGTACCTCCCCGTCCGTACGGCGGCCCGAACCGGCCTGTGGCGCACGGGAATTGGCGGGGGTGCGCAGTGACCGGTTTCGGTGCTGCGGGCGACCCGCCCCGTCCGCAACACTGGTCGCGGAAGACTCGGACACCCCGCACGCCCCGTGGCGACGGCGGGCGGAAGGCGGGGATCGCTGCGTGCAGCCTTCACTCAGGAGCGACGTGCGGGCCGCCGTCCCGGACGCCGCGGCCGGCTTCGGCGTCACGGCCGCCGTGTTCGCCGTCCTGTGGTTCAGGATGCGGTCCGGCACCTCCGCCACCACCGCCGTCATGCCGTTCATGGCCGACCCCGGCACCTTCTGGATGTACCTGCTCAGCCAGGCGTTCGGCTGGTCCGCGCTCCTGTGGTCCTGGGGCACGGTCATGCTCGGGCTGCTGCTGTCCGGGCCCGGACCGGGCCGGCTGCCGGTGTCCCGCCGGACGCTGGAGCGGTGGCACCGGACGACCAGCCTCACCACCATGGCGCTGATGGCGGCGCACGCGCTGCTCTTCGCCGCGGAACTCGTCCGCTACGAGACCCGGCTCGGTTGGGCGGCCCGCCTCTGGTCGGCCTTCGCCGACACCTTCGTCCCCGGCTGGTACGACTCGGGGACCGGCCGCACCGCCATCCCGATCGGGCAGGGCGCGCTGTACCTCGCCATCCCCCTGGGCTTGCTCTTCTACGTGCGGCACCGCTTCGGCGCGACCGCCTGGCGGCGCCTGCACCGCCTGACGGTCGCCGTGTACGCGCTGGGCGTCTGGCACACCCTGCTGTACGGGACCAGCGTCTGGTACGGGGAGTGGCCGCGGACGGTGCTCTGGCTGCTGCAACTGCCCGTCGCCGCCCTGCTGCTGGTCCGGCTGCTGCGGCCCGCGCGGCGCGGCGAGCGCCCCGCGCCGCCCGGCCCGGGCGCCCCGGCCGGGCCGCACGGCGCGGCGGGCGGTGCGGGCCGGCGGCCTGGTTGCGGCCGCCGCCGCGGCCGCCGGGATCGCCGCCGCGGCCACCGGCCACGACGGCGGGCGGACCCGGCCGCCCGCGCCGCCGGCCGGGCCGCAGCCCGCGCCGACGGCGCCGCACGTTCACGAACCGGGCTGAGCCGGCAGGAACGTGACCTGCGGCGCCCCCGTCCGCGGATGGACGGCGACCTCGCCCGCCACCCCGTACACCTCGGCCAGCAGCTCCGCGGTGAGCACCTCCGCCGGGGCGCCCGAGGCGGTCACCTCGCCGCCGCACAGGACGTACAGCCGGTCGCAGTAGTAGGCGGCGAGGTTCAGGTCGTGCAGGGCGACGAGCACCGTCGCCGGCAGCCGCCGCAGCAGCCCGAGCACCTCCAACTGGTGCCGGATGTCGAGGTGGTTGGTCGGCTCGTCGAGGACCAGCAGGGACGGCTGCTGGGTCAGCGCCCGGGCGATGAGCACCCGCTGGCGCTCGCCCCCCGACAGCTGCGCGAACGGGCGCTCCGCCAGCCCGGCGGCGTCCACCGCCTCCAGCGACCGGGCGATCAGCCGGGCGTCCTCGGCGGTGTCCCCGTCCAGCAGACGCTTGTGCGGGGTGCGGCCCATGGCGACCACCTCCCGCACCGTCAGGTCGAAGTCGCCGCCCGGCTCCTGGACGACCGCCGCGGTGGTGCGGGCCAGTTCCCGCACCGGCAGCGCCCAGGCGTCGGCGCCGTCCACCAGGACCTGCCCGGACTGCGGGCGCAGCACCCGGTAGACGGCCCGCAGCAGGCTGGACTTGCCGCTGCCGTTCGGCCCGACCAGGCCGACGACCTCGCCGGGCCGGGCGGCGAGGGACACCTCCTGCACCAGCCGGTGGGCGCCGGCGGCGAGGGTGAGCCGCTCCACGGCCAGATCGGCGGCGCTCATGCCGCCCCCCGGTCGCCCCGGCGGCGGGCGTCCCGCCGCATCAGCCACAGGAAGAACGGGCCCCCGCACAGGGCCGTCAGCACGCCGACGGGGATCTCCATCGGAGCGGCGACGGTGCGGGCGGCGATGTCCGCCCAGACCAGGAACACGGCCCCGGCCAGCGCCGCCGTCGGCAGGACCCTGCGGTGGTCGCTGCCGACGAACAGCCGCACGGTGTGCGGCAGGATCAGCCCGACGAACCCGATCGGGCCGGCGGCCGCCACCAGCACCCCGGTGACCAGCGAGAGCAGGATGAACATGCGGGCCCGGAAGCGGGCCACGTCCAGCCCCAGCGTGGTCGCCGACTCCTCGCCGGCCAGCAGCAGGTTCAGCGGCCTGGCCTGGACGAGGAGCACGGTGGTGCCGAGCAGCAGGGCGGCGGCGGGCAGCCACAGGGTGCCCCACTGCACGCCGCCGAGCCCGCCCAGCGTCCACGCGAGGACCGTACGGGCCTGGTTGCCGCGGTCGGCGGTCAGCAGCAGCAGGTCCAGCAGCGCGGTGAGCACCGACGCGAAGGCCACGCCCGAGAGCACCAGCCGCAGCGGCGTGATCCGGCCGCCGGAGCGCGCCGTGGTGTACACGAGCAGCAGCGTCACGAGCGCGCCCGCGAACGCGGCCGCCGACAGCGACACCGCCCCGAACAGCGTGAAGCCGAAGACGATCACGGCGACGGCGCCGAGGGACGCCCCGGAGGACACGCCCAGCAGGTACGGCTCCGCGAGCGGGTTCCGTACGAGGGCCTGCAGCGCGGTGCCCACCACCGCGAGCCCGGCCCCGGTCACGGCGCCGAGGAGGACGCGCGGCGCGCGCACGTCCAGCACGATGTGCTCGCGGGCCCGCGACCACGCCGGCTCGGACCAGTCCGCGCCGAGGGCGTGGCCGACGATGCCCCAGACCTCGCCGGGCGGCACATGCACCGAGCCGATGGCGAGCCCGGCGGTCAGGGACAGCAGCAGCAGGGCGGCCAGGCCCGCGAGGACGAGCGGGAACCGGGCCCGCCCGGCGCGCCCGGCCGGGGCGGGTCCGTCTTCCCCGGCCCGGCCGGGCGGGGACTCCTCCCTCGGCCGGGCCGCGGCGGCGGCCGTCACCGGAAGCGCTCGGGGTGCAGGCCGCGGGCCAGGTCCTCGACCGCGTGCGGCGGGCGCACGCCGACGAGGGTGGCGGTCAGCGGCACCACCACGAAGCGCTTGTTCCGGATCGCGGGCACGTCGGCGAGGGCGGGCTGGGAGAGCAGGAAGTCCTTCTTCTGCTGCACGCTGCCGGCGTCGGCGTAGTCGTAGATGGCGATGACCTCGGGCCTGCGCTCGACGACCTGCTCCCAGGAGACGTCGCCGAAGACCTCGTCGAGGTCGGAGAAGATGTTGCGCCCGCCGGCCAGTCTGATGATCTCGGTGCCGAGGCTCTTGCCTCCGGCGGTGAACGCCGACTTGTCGCCGCTGTCGTACACGAACACGGGCACGGCCGGGGCGCCCTCCACGGCCTTGCCGGTCTTCTCGACGCGCGCCCGCAGGTCCGCGACGAGGGCGTCGGCCCGGTCCCTGACGCCGAAGATGCCGCCGATGGTGCGGATCTCCTCGTAGGCGTCCTCCATGGACACCTGCTTCTTCCCGCAGTACTCGCGGTTGAGGTAGGTGTCGATGCCGGCGTCCGCGAACGCCTTGCGGGAGCGGCCCTCCTTCTCGGCGAAGGCGCTGCCGTAGCCGCCGTACACGAAGTCGGGCTCGGCGTTGACGACGGCCTCGAAGGAGGGCTCCTTCGGCGCCAGCTGCTTGACGGCCTTGAAGTCCTGCTCGTACTGCGGCAGGACCGGGGAGTCGGGGAAGGCGGTGCCCACCATGCGGTCCTTCAGGCCGAGCGCCAGCATCAGCTCGGCCGGGTGCTGGTGGATGGTGACCGCCCGGGCGGGCGGCCTGTCGTAGGTGGTGCGGGTGCCGCAGTTGTCGACGGTGAGCGGGAAGCCCGCCGCCGGCGCGGCCGCGGGCTTGCCGTCCTCCCCGGCCGGATCGGTGCCGCCGCCGCAGCCGGCGGCCAGCACCGAGACCAGGGCGGCGGCCGCCGCCGCGCGCAGGGCGCGGCGGTGCGACGGGCGGGTGGACGGGGGGAACTGCAGGGAGCCGGGCATGCCGACGTACACGTAGAGCCTCCTGGGGAGTCCGCGCTCCTCGGAACGGGCCCGCGACTGGCCAGTTTCCTGACTCCCGGATCGGCGCTCCCCCCGCCTTCCCACGCGTGCGCGCAGTGGCTCATGAGGGGACCGCTCCCCGGTCACAGTGGCGGGACCGTGCCGGAATCGCACCGGCTTCCTGTCTCCCGTCGCGGCGATGACCTGGCGATATTACATTCCGGTCACTTGGGCGTGAAAGGGCGCACGCGCCGGGGCTTGCGCCCTGAGCGTGCGCCCCTCAGCTGACGCCCCTGCCCGCCGGGCCGGTGCCGCGGGCCCGGCCGCCCGGCCACCCGGCCCGGTCAGCGCGGCCGGTACGCCCGTACGATGAGCCGGTCCGCGTCCTCGTCGTACGGGCGGCCGTCGAAGCCCCCGAACACCTCGACCCGTTCGAACCCCGCCGCCACGGCCATCGCACGCAGCTCCACCGCGCTGTACACGAACCACACCAGGCTCGCCCGGGTCACCCGCTCGCCCCGCACCAGCACCCAGTCGCTGCGCAGCCGCGCCCAGTCGTCCAGCACGCTGTCGGTCTGCACGAGCAGGCCGCCGCCCCGCCGGACCACCTTGGGCGGCACCACCCGGCGGGCCAGGATCTCCTTCCCGGCCACGTCCAGCAGCAGGCTGCCGCCCGGCCGCAGGCAGTCGTGCATGGTGCGCATCGCCCGCGCGTTGTCCGCCGGGTCCTCGAAGTAGCCGAAGGACGTGAACATGTTGAGGACCGTGTCGAAGGCGCCCGGGGCCGTGTAGTCCCGCACGTCGGCCCGTACGTACTCCGCCTGCGCGCCCGCTTCGGCGGTGAGCTTCCGGGCCCGTTCCAGCATGGCCGGACTGCGGTCCACGCCGGTGGTGCGGTGGCCGAGGCGGGCCAGCGGGACGGTGAACACCCCCGGCCCGCAGCACAGGTCGAGGACCCGGCCGCCCGGCGGGAAGGAGAGCAGGGGGGAGGTTGCCAGCAGCTCCTCGGCCTGGGAGAAGCGCTCCGGCGGGAACAGGAACTCGTAGAACTCGCTCCAGAAGTCGTCGTCCTGGAATCCACCCGTGTCGGCCATGGCGTGACGGTCTTCCTTCCTCGTGGGCGGGGTTGCCCGCAGGGGTCCGGTCGAGCGGCGGGAAGCGGCGGGGCCGGCCGGTCAGGCACCGCCGCCGCCCGCCGCGGCCTGCTCTCCGTCCGCGAACGGCCGGGTCACGACGCGTACCGTGTTGGCCGCGGCGACCGCGCAGTGCGTCGCGAGCTCCGCCGTCGGGGCCTCGGCGCAGACGATCCCGGCGTAGCCGCGGCTGTCGCCGAGGTGTTCGAGCCGGTCGCCCGGCCGTCTGACCGGGTACCAGGCCGGCGCGCCGGGCAGTCCGGCCAGCCGCTCCAGCCCCTCGGCGCCCGTGAACACCCCGGGCTGCGCCGGGTAGGCGAGGACGAAGGCGAGCGCAGGGCCCGCCGGAGTCCCGGGGCCGGCGTCCATGAGCCGGGGCCGCCGGCCGAGCGCGGCCTCGACCAGGGCCTCGTACACGTTGACGCCGAGGGCCCGGCACAGCGCCTCGCCGACGAGCGCGCCGCCGATCCGCGGGTTGACCTCCACCACCTCGGGCCCCTCGGCCGTCAGCGCGAACTCCACGTGCGCGAACCGGTCGGTGTAGCCGAGGGCCGAGAGCACCCCGCCGAGTACGCGCTCCAACTCCCGGCTCTGCACGGGCGGGAAGGCGACGGGGAAGGCGGTCACCTCCTCCCGGAAGTGCGGCTCGGGGGACATCAGCCGGCTGGAGACGCCCAGCAGCCTGGTGCGGCCCGCCCAGGTGAGGGTCTCCGCGCTGTAGACCGGCCCGGGGAAGAACGGTTCGGCGAACAGCCGGCCGGTCAGCCGGCGGCCCGCCGCCTCGCGGAGCGCCGCGTCCAGCCCCGCCTCGTCGCGGACCAGCCAGACGTTCTGGCTGCCGGTGCCCGCCGTGTCCTTGAGGACGGCGGGCAGGCCGGTCTCCTTCAGCACGGCCGCCCGCAGCCCGTCCGCGTCGGGGGCCTCGGCGGCGGGCGCCCGCGAGAGCCCCGCCCGGTGCAGCAGGGTGCGTACGCGGGCCTTGTCGCGGGTGAGCCGCAGCACCTCGGGCGGCGCGCCGGGCAGGCCGAAGCGGGCCGTCAGCTCGGCGCCGGCCAGGGTCCACGTGTCCGTCGAGCTGATCAGCCCGCGCAGCCCCGGCAGCCGGTGCAGCTCCGCCGCGACGGCGGCGGTGTCGAAGGTGTCGACGGCGACGACGTCCAGCGCACCGGGCTCCAACAGGCCCAGCTCGTGGGCGTAGTAGCCGGCGTCCCGGGTGAGCAGCACGAGCCGCTCGCCGAGCGACTCCGCGGCCCGCACCAGGTGCCCGAGGCCGAAGGTGAGCGATTCCAGGCAGGCCACGGTCATGCGGCACGCCCCGCCCGCGCGCCGGGGCGCCCCTTGCGGTCCCACGCCATCGTCGACCAGGGCATGGCCATCTCCTCGGGGGCTCCGACCTCGAACGGCTTGAGGCAGGCCGGGTCGAGTGCCTCGGCGTGCCGGGAGTGCACGCGGTCCACGTACCGGTGCCCCGTGTCGGCCCCGACCACGAGGTGGAGGTCGTCCGGATGGCGGCGCGCCTCGTGGACGGCGGCCAGGTAGGCGGCGCCGGTGGACAGGCCCGCGAAGACGGCGTGTTCGCGCATCAGCGCCACCGTCCCGGCCATGGCGTGCGTGAAGTCCATCCAGTGCACGGTGTCGTACAGGTGGTGGCGGACGTTGGCGAAGTCGATCGAGGAGCCGATCCCCGCGATGATGGCCTCCGGGTCGTGGTGGTCCTGGCTGCCGAAGGTCACGCTGCCGAACGGCTGGACGCCGACCAGCCGCACGGCCGGGTCGCGCTGCCGCAGGTGCTCCACCAGCCCGCCCGTCGAGGCGCCGGACCCGACCCCGCCGACGACGGTCAGCCGCCCCCGGCCGGCCGGGAGCGCGTCCGCGACGAGGTCGGCGACCTCCCGGTAGCCCAGGTAGTGGACGTCGTCGTGGTACTGCCGCATCCAGTGGACGTCCGGACGCTCGGCGAGGATCTCCCGGACCCGGCGCACGCGCAGCTCCTGGTCGAGCCTGAGGTCCCGCGACGGCGCGACCTGCTCGACCGTGGCCCCCAGGATCTCCAGCTGGGCGCGGGTGGTGGCGTCCACGGTCGTCGAGGCGACGATGTGGCAGCGCATGCCGTGGCGGTGGCACGCCAGGGCCAGGGCGTGGGCGTAGATCCCGCTGGAGCTGTCGACGAGGGTCTGCCCCGGCCGCACCCTGCCCTCCTCCAGCAGGCGCGCGACGGCGGCGAGCGCCGAGTAGACCTTCATGGACTCGAAGCGGACGAGGACGGCGCCCTCCGTCAGGGCGACGAGGGCGGGGGCCTTGAGGGCGTCCGCGATGTGGGGGTGAATCACCCGTATCCTCCTTGGGCGAAGGCGCACTGGTGGCCGAGGGAGCGGAAGAAGGCGGAGAGTTGCTCCCGGGCGGGGAAGCCGATCCGGCCGGTGAACAGGTAGCCGACCAGCGATCCGGTGTGGGCGACGAAGACGCCGTCCGCGCCGAACTCCTCCCGGTGGGCGAGGACGGCGTCGAAGGAACGTTTCGGCAGAGCCTCCTGGGACAGCACGGCACTGCTGGTCGACGCCCGGGCCACGGCGGCAGGGTCCCCGGCGGCGAACCCCTTGAGCAACTCGTCCAGGGACCGCTCGTACTCCTGAGCGCGCCGCCGGTACTGCCGCAGCAGCAGCGCGGTGACCGCCGAGGTGTCCACGGTGCCCGGCTCCACGGCGTAGGCGGTGTGGAAGCCGATGCCGGTGCCCAGCCTGCGCACCAGCCGGTGGCGTCCGCTCAGGTACAGCGCGAACTCGTCGAGGAAGACGCTGTCCGACCGCTCGATCGCCGACAGGACGCCGGCGGCCGCCCGGGGGTCGAAGGGCAGCGAGAACACCCGGCTCAGGCAGCGCAGCACGGCCACGATGTCCGCCGTCGAACTCGCCATCCCCACGCCCGTGGGCAGGTCGGAGTGCACGGTCCAGCGGCCCTCCGGCAGGCGCAGCCCGTACCGCTCGGCGAACAGGAGGGCCGCGCGGGCCGCCTTCGGGCCGAGCTGCGGCGCCCCCGGCGCGGGCTCCGCCCCGGGCGTGAAGTACACGCGGGAGTACCGGTGCACGGGAAACGACACGAGGGCGATGTCCGGGTCGGCGGAGGGGCGCAGCGGCCCCTGCCAGAGCTCGCCGAGCGTTCCGTGGCACACGCCGGCGAAGGTCCCGTCGGCCCTGGTCAAGAACGGCCCCCTCCTCGTCGCCCGGCCCCGGGGAGGCGGGCGCGAAGAGGAGGGCCGTGCCGCGCCGCGTGCGCGCCTGCCCGTCCGTCCCGCCGACCCGGCCCTCGAGGTCACCGTGAACAGCGCGTGCGTGCCGCACGCGCGCAGTGGCAGGTCTTCGGACTCGTGGGCGCGGGCCCGCAGGCCCTCTCCTACCGGCCGCCGCTTCCCGGGCCCCGTACGGAGACCAGTGCCGATGACGGCTTTCGTTCCCACACACCGCTGCGGGTCAGTCCCGGAATCGCACCGGGTTCCCTCTTGCGACGCGCCACCGCAGCGGTGACGCGAACCAACTGCCCGGCCAGCGTAGGCAGCCGTGCGCGGGCCGCGACAGGGCGCCTGCGGCCGGCTGGCGTGAAGTACGCCGTTCCCGCGGGGGCGCCCAGTCGGCGGGACCGCGGGGCCGGCGCCGCAGCGGGTGCCCGCCCGCCGCGCCCGACCAGCACCGCCCGGCCCGCCGGCGCGCCTCTCCGAGGCACTGCCGCAGGGGGCGCCGCGAGGTGCGGAAGCCGCCCCGCCGGGGGAAGTTGTCCGGAACGTCCCCCGGCGCGAGCCAGCCGTTCCGCGAAGGCGCCCACGGGCCGCCGCCGGGCGCCCTCGGGGCGCAGCCGGCCCGCCGTCCTTACCAGCGGCACCCCGAGCGCGGCAATCCGCTGCACGAACTCCTCGTCCGCCGGCGTGCACACCCGCGCCTCGGCCTCCGGCCCCTCGGACGGCGCGCGCTCCGCGCGAAAAGACGCCCGGAGCGTGTGACCTGTCGGTGTGGCAGCCGCGCTGCGGGCGCCGTGCGCGGTAGGTCTGGGTGTCGCCGCCCGGAGCCGGGCGGCCGCCCGCAGTTCGCAGCAGGAGGCAAGATGGCCAAGGGCACGGTCAAGTGGTTCAGCGCGGAGAAGGGGTTCGGGTTCATCGCCCAGGACGGCGGAGGACCGGACGTCTTCGCCCACTACTCGGGGATCACCGGAAACGGCTACCGCGAGCTCCTCGAGGGTGAGCAGGTCAGCTTCGACATCACCCAGTCGGACCGGGGCCTGCAAGCGGAGAACATCATCCGCCACTGACGGCCCGCCGGCACCGGCCGGCAGACCTTCCTGGTCACAGCACTAGGCGGGTCGTTCCGTGGGTAGGGGCCTGCCGTGGACAGCGAGCACCGTGCCCTGCAAGCGGCCCGCCTCATCGAGGAGATCCTCCAGGCGGCGCACCGCGGCGACGACCGCCGCATCGACACCCTCCTCGCCCGCCTGGCCCAGGTCGGCAAGATCCGGGACCTCTTCGCCCTGCGCGAGCGGCTCTACGGGCTGAGGCCCGCCCTGCCGCCCGCCCGGCCCCCGGCGGCCCGCGGCGCGCTCCCCGCGCGCTGATCCGCCGGGGAACCGCCGGACCGCGGCCGCCCCCCGACGCCGGTGGGGCGGGTTCCGCATGGGTGTGCGGCGACGGGGCAGGCGGCGGAGGAGTCCGGACACCCGGTCCGGACCGCCGTCCGGAAGGGCAGACCCCATGGGACACGGTGGAGACGTGGTGCGGGAGCTGACCGCCGACCACGACGAGGTGAAGGAGTTCTTCCGCCGGCTGGAGACCGCCGCGGAGGGCGGTGAGCGGCGGCGGATCGCCGACCAGCTGACCATCGAACTCGTCCGGCACTCGGTCGCGGAGGAGCAGTACCTCTATCCGGCCGTGCGCGAGCACCTCGACGGCGGCGACGCCATCGCCGACAAGGAGATCGCCGACCACTCCCGCGTCGAGGAGATGCTGAAGGAGCTGGAGGAAGCGGACCCGGACGGGGCGCGCTTCGCCGACTGCGTGGACGCCCTGCGGACCGAGGTCCTCGCGCACATCCGGGACGAGGAGGAGAACCTCTTCCCGACGCTGCGGCACAACTGCTCCCAGGAGGCGCTCGACGAGCTCGGCGACCGCATCCGCCGGGCGAAGAAGACCGCCCCGACCCGCCCGCACCCCGGGAGCCCCTCCACACCCCCCGCGAACAAGCTCCTCGCGCCGGGCATGGGCATGGTGGACCGCGTCCGGGACTTCGTCACCGGCAGGGGCAGGTCGGACTGACCCGCAGCGCCGCGAGGACTCCCTCCGGCCGGGCCGCGGATTCCGCGCAGCCGCCGGACGCATCGCCGCCCGCCCCCAGCCGCCGCTTGCGGCCGGGGCGGGCGGCGGCTGGGCCGCCGGCCCTCAGCCGGCGCCGGAGCGCCGCCACACGCGGTGCCCGGGCAGCATCCGGGCCAGCCGGTCGAACGCCTCCGTGCCGTCCGACCCGAGGGCGATCCCCTCCGCGCCGGCCGGTACGCCCGCGGCCTCCAGCAGCCGGACCGCGCCGTCCCAGCCGCCCAGGGCCTTGCCGTGCCGGTACGCCTCGCCCAGCAGCAGCACCATCCGCGGGTCGGCGCCGTCGGCCTGCGGCAGCGCCGCCCTCGCGTCGCCGCCCCCGGCCGCGTCCGCCGCCGGGGCCGGGACCCCGGCGAAGAGCAGGGCGTCGTACTCCACCGAGCGGGCCGTGGCGAAGGTGCGCTGGACGGCCAGCGCGTCCCCGTCGGAGCCGACCGTCCCGCCTGACGGCCCGATGACCAGCGGCAGCATGCCCGCCGCGACGGCGGCGTCGCGGACGGCCCGCACCTGGGAGAGGTCCCCCGTCCCGTCCGTGACGATCCCGACGGTACGGCCGTCGACCGGCCACGCGCCGCCCACCTGGGACAGCGCCGGGCTGGGCTCCGGGTCGGCGAGCGGGACCGCGGCCTCCGGCGCGGGCAGGCCCAGGCCCTCGGCGACCCTCGCGCACAGCACCGGGTCGATGTTGGCCAGCACGCCCAGCTGCCGCTCCTTGGCGGTCTGCTCGTAGCACTTGCCCAGCTCGAAGGTGTACGCGGCGACGATGTGCTCGCGCTCCGGCTCCGACATGCTCAGCCAGAACTGCCGCGGCTGCGTGAAGTGGTCCGCGTACGACAGCGGCGCCTCGCGGACCTTGCTCGCGGCCGGCACGGCGACGGGCGTCTCCACGTACGCCCCCGTCTGCGCGCCCGCGAGGAACGGGCAGCCGCCGTGGTACGGGGCCACCCCGGTGTGCACGGCGGTCTGGTGCATGCCGTCGCGCAGCATGTCGTTGACGGCCGTGTGCGGCCGGTTGATCGGGAGCTGCGCGAAGTTCGGGCCGCCCAGCCGGGTGATCTGCGTGTCGAGGTAGGAGAAGAGCCGCCCGGCGAGCAGCGGGTCGTCCGTGACGTCGATGCCGGGCACGAGGTGGCCGACGTGGAAGGCGACCTGCTCGGTCTCGGCGAAGAAGTTCTTCGTGTTGGCCGTCAGCGTCAGCAGCCCGATCGGCTGCACCGGCGACAGCTCCTCCGGGACGAGCTTGGTGGAGTCCAGCAGGTCGATCCCCTCGAACGCCTGCTCCGGCGTGTCGGGGAAGACCTGCACGCCCAGCTCCCACTGGGGGAACGCGCCCGCCTCGATCGCGTCGAAGAGGTCCCGGCGGTGGAAGTCCGGGTCGACGCCGCCGAGCAGCTGCGCCTCCTCCCACACCAGGGAGTGCACGCCCAGCTTCGGCTTCCAGTGGAACTTCACCAGCGCCGTCCCGCCCGAGGCGCTGACCATCCGGAAGGTGTGGACGCCGAAGCCCTCCATCATCCGGTACGAGCGGGGGATGCCGCGGTCCGACATGTTCCACAGCGTGTGGTGGGCGGCCTCGGTGTGCAGGGAGACGAAGTCCCAGAACGTGTCGTGGGCGCTCTGCGCCTGCGGGATCTCCCGGTCCGGGTGCGGCTTGCCGGCGTGGATGACGTCGGGGAACTTGACCGCGTCCTGGATGAAGAACACCGGGATGTTGTTCCCGACGAGGTCGAAGGTTCCCTCGTCGGTGGAGAACTTCGTCGCGAAGCCCCGGGTGTCGCGGACGGTGTCCGCCGACCCGCGGGACCCCAGCACGGTCGAGAAGCGCACGAAGACGGGCGTCTCGACGTCCTTGGCGAGGAAGCCGGCCTTGCAGATCTCCGTGGCCGTGCCGTAGCCGAGGAAGACGCCGTGGGCGCCCGCGCCGCGGGCGTGCACCACCCGCTCGGGGATCCGCTCGTGGTCGAAGTGCATCACCTTCTCGCGCAGGTGGTGGTCCTGCAGCAGGACCGGGCCGCGCGGCCCGGCCTTCAGCGAGTGGTCCGTGTCGTACAGCCGGGTCCCCTGCGCGGTCGTCAGCCAGGGCCCGCCCTGGGCCCGCCGGTCCTGGCCGGAGCCGGTGGGCTGCCCGGTCGGGCCGACCGTCTCGGGCCCCTCCTGGTCGGGCTTCGGCGGCAGCGGGCCGCCGGGCTCGGACGGCTCGGGCACCTGCGGCGCGACCGGCCCCGGCCTGCCGGGCACGGGGCCGCCGGCGGCGTGCGCGGGATTCTGCTCTGCCATGGAGTGCTCCAGACGTAGCGGTGCATTCGGGCGGCCGCCGGGAAGTACCCCGGCGGCCCGGGTCCCCGGGCGCCTGCCCCGGCAGACCGCCCCGATGCGTCCCGCAGCCGCCCGACCGGCCGCCCGGCCGGCGCGCCGGCCCGTACGGCTGCCCGGGGCCCCACGCCCGCCGCCTGCCGCGCCGGGCGTAGCCCGCCTGGCCCAGCGCAGTGCCCCCGTCCGCCGCAGCGACCGCCCCGACACGGCCGGACCGGCCCGCGCCTGCGGGCGTGCACGAGGTGCGGGTGGTTGACTGGCCCGGGCCCGGCACCGCCCGTTCGGGACGCGGCCGCGCCGGGCGTGCATCCGTACGGCCCGTTCCACCGGAAGAGTCGGTGTGCAGGTGGTCGCAACGTCCGGAAGGGGGCCCATGGCGGGCATGCAGGCGCAGGCGGGCGGCAGACGCACCGCGGACGGGGGCGCGGCCGGCGCCCCGGTGACGGAGGCCGACGCGGCCGCGGCCGGAGCCGTGGAGGACGCCCTCCGCGCCCACGTAGCCGAACGGCTCGCCGAAGCGCACGCGACGGACCCGGCGTTCGCCGAGGACGTCGCCGGGCGCGTACGGGACCTCGTGCTGCGCGGCGGCAAGCGGCTGCGGGCCCGCCTGCTGTGGTGGGGATGGCGCGCCTGCGGCGGACCCGCCGACGGCCCCCTCGCCGACCGGGCCCGCGACCTGGCCGCCGCCCTCGAACTGCTCCAGGTGTGCGCCGTCGTCCACGACGACGTCATGGACCACTCGCCCGTCCGCCGCGGCGGCCCCTCCGCCCACGCCGACTTCGCCCTGCACCACACCCGCTCCGGCCTGCGCGGCTCCGCCGACGCCTACGGCACCGCCGCCGCCATCCTCGTCGGCGACCTCGCCCTCGCCTGGGCCGACGACCTCGCCGCCGCCACCGCGCTGGCCGTCCCCGACGGCCCCCGGATCCACCGCGAATGGCGGGCCCTGCGCGCCGAGATGGCCGCCGGCCAGTACCTCGACCTGCGGGCGGCCGCCACCGGCGCCACAGGGCTCGGCGAGGCCGTCCGGATCGCCCGCCTCAAGAGTGCCCTCTACACCGTGGAGCGACCGCTCGCGCTCGGGGCGGCGCTGGCCGGCGCCCCCGAGCGGACCACCTCCGTCCTGCGCTCCGCGGGCCGCTGCGCCGGGCTCGCCTTCCAACTGCGCGACGACCTCCTCGGCGTGTTCGGGGACCCCCGCGACACCGGCAAGCCCGCCGAGGACCTCCACGCCGGCAAACTCACCTACCTGCGGGCCCTCGCCGTCCGGCTGGCCGCCCGCTCCGGCGACACCGCCGCCCTGCACGCGCTCACCGCTCCGGCACCGGCCCCCGGACCGCACGCCGGCACGGCCGGTGCCCGCGCCGCGGACGCCCGCGAGGCCCTCGAACGCACCGGCGCCCGCGAGGTCGTCGAGGCCAGGATCGCCCGCCTCGTCCGCACCGGCGAGCGCCGCCTCGCCGAACTCCCCTCCGAACCGGACGCCGTCGCCGCGCTCGCCGGACTGCTCGCCCAGGCCGCCGGAGTCGACACGGCGGCCACCACCGCGGGAGGCCGCCGATGAGGACCGTCCCCGGCCGTACGGACCACGTCGTCGTGGTCGGAGCCGGCCTGTCCGGCCTGTCCGCCGCACTCCACCTGCTCGGCGGCGGCCGCCGCGTCACCGTCGTCGAACGCGAGGACGGACCCGGCGGCCGTGCAGGCCGCACCCGCCTCGGCGGCTACCTCCTCGACACCGGCCCCACCGTCCTGACCATGCCGCACCTCGCCGACGAGGCGTTCGCCGCCGTCGGCGACTCCCTCGCCGCGCGCGTCGGGCTGACCCCGCTCCACCCCGCCTACCGCGCCCGGTTCGCCGACGGCACCGCCCTCGACGTCCACACCGACGCCGACGCGATGGAGGAGGAGGTCCGCGCCTTCGCCGGACCGCGCGAGGCCGCCGGCTACCGCAGCCTGCGCGCCTGGCTGACCTCCCTGTACCGCGCCCAGATGCGCCGCTTCATCGACACCAACTTCGACTCCCCGCTCCAACTCCTCCACCCCGACCTGGCCCGGCTCGCGGCCCTGCGCGGCTTCGGACGGCTCGACGCGCAGATCGGCCGCCACCTGTCCGACCCCCGGCTGCGCCGCGTGTTCTCCTTCCAGTCGCTGTACGCGGGCGTGCCGCCCGCCCGCGCCCTCGCCGCGTACGCCGTCATCGCCTACATGGACACCGTGGCCGGCGTGTACTTCCCCAAGGGCGGCATGCACGCACTGCCGGCCGCCATGGCCGACGCCGCCCGCGCCGCCGGCGCCGACTTCCGCTACGGCACCGGCGCGGAGGGCCTGCGCACCTCCGCCGGCCGGGTCACCGCGGTACGGCTCGCGGACGGCGGGGAGATCCCCTGCGACGCCGTCGTCCTCACCCCCGACCTGCCCGTCGCCTACCGGCTGCTGGGCCGCCGGCCGCGCCGCCCGCTCCGCCTGCGGCACGCCCCGTCCGCGGTGGTCCTCCACGCGGGCACCCGCCGCACCTGGCCCGGCCTCGGCCACCACACCATCTCCTTCGGCGCCGCCTGGAAGCGCACCTTCGAGGAAATCACCCGGACCGGCCGCCTCATGAGCGACCCGTCCCTCCTCATCACCCGCCCCACCGCCCACGACCCCGCGCTCGCCCCGCCGGGCCGCCACCTGCACTACGTGCTCGCGCCCTGCCCGAACACCGCGACCGGCCCCTCTGCCGCCGCATGGCGGGACCTCGGGCCCCGCTACCGCGACAGCCTCGTGCGGGAGCTGGAACGCCGCGGCCTGGACGGCTTCGACGCCGTGACCGAGGAGGAACTGCTGGTCACCCCGGCCGACTGGACCGCTCTCGGGCACGCCGCCGGCACGCCGTTCTCCGCCGCCCACACCTTCGCCCAGACCGGCCCGTTCCGCCCCGCCAACCTCGTCAGCGGCATCGAGAACGCCGTCCTCGCCGGATGCGGAACCACCCCCGGAGTCGGCGTCCCCACCGTGCTGATCAGCGGCAAGCTCGCCGCCCGGCGCATCCTCGGACCCGGGCGGGGGCGCCGCCCGTGACCCGGCGCGAACTCGACGCCGCCGGCATCGCCGACCCGCAGCTGCGCGCCGCCTACCGGCACTGCCGCAGGCTCAACGCCCGGCACGGGCGGACCTACTTCCTCGCGACCCGGCTCCTGCCCGTGCCCCGCCGCCCCGCCGTGCACGCCCTCTACGGCTTCGCACGCTGGGCCGACGACATCGTCGACGACCTGGCCTGCGGGACCCCGCCGCACGTCCGCGACGCCCGGCTCGCCCGGCTCGCGGACGCCCTCGACGACGGCCTGCGCACCGGCCGCAGCAGCGAGCCCGTCGTCCACGCGCTCGCCCACACCGCCGACCGGTACACGATCCCCGCCGGGCACTTCACCGACTTCATGGCCGCCATGCGCGACGACCTCACCGTCACCGACTACCCCACCTATGCCGACCTGCGCCGCTACATGCACGGCTCGGCCGCCGTCATCGGACTCCAGATGCTGCCCGTGCTCGGCACCGTCGCCCCGCGCGAGGAGGCCGCGCCGCACGCCGCCGCGCTGGGCGTCGCCTTCCAACTCACCAACTTCATCCGCGACGTCGGCGAGGACCTCGACCGCGGCCGGGTCTACCTGCCGGCCGACCTCCTCGCCGCACACGGCGCGGACCGCGCCCTCCTGGAGTGGAGCCGGGCCACCGGCCGGCCCGACCCGCGGATCCGCGCCGCCCTGGAAGCCGCCGCGGCCCTCACGCGCGGCGTCTACCGGGAGGCGGAACCGGGCATCGCCATGCTCGACCCGCGCTCCCGCCCCTGCATCAGGACCGCGTACCGGCTGTACGGCGCCATCCTCGACGCCGTCGCGGCCGACGGGTACGCCGTCGTCCACCGCAGGGCGGTCGTGCCGCGGCGGCAGCGGGCCCGCGAGGCGGCGGCCGGACTCGCCGGGGTCGTCGCGGCACGGCTGCGCGCCCGCCGGGCGCCCGCGCCGCGGGAGGCAGCCGCCGTGCGGGGAGAGGGAGGGACGGCATGACGGATGCAGGAGGGGCACGGCGCAGGGGGCGCGGACTGCCGCTGCGGGCGGGCCGGCGCGTGCGCTGGGAACGGCAGGCGCCCACCTGGCGCGAGGCCAGGCCGGCCCTCATCGCCGACGCCCTCAAACGCGCGGCGGCGATGCCGTCGGGCAACTGGTACGTGCTCGGCGCCTCACGGGCCGTCGGCGCCGGCGGCCGGCCGTTCGGCCGGACCATCGCGGGAACCGAGGTCGTCGCCTGGCGCGACGCCTCGGGCGCGCTGCGGGCCGGACCGGGCGCCTGCCCGCACCTGGGGGCCCCGCTGCGCGACAGCCGCGTCGTGTGCGGCGTGCTCGTCTGCCACTGGCACGGACTCGCCCTGCGCGGCGGCGAACCGTTCGCAGGCTGGGAGCCGCTGCCGGTGCACGACGACGGCGTCCTCGCCTGGGTCCGCCTCGACGCGGTGGGCGGCGAACCGCCGCTGGACCGGCCGGTCCTCCCGCCGCGGCCGGAACACGGCGCGGTCGACGCCGTGTTCGAGACGGTGGGCCGGTGCGAGCCCGAGGACGTCGTGGCGAACCGGCTCGACCCCTGGCACGGATCCTGGTTCCACCCGTACTCCTTCACCGACCTCACCGTCGTCGGGATCCCGGACGGGCGCGCGGACAGGGACGCCTTCACCGTGGACGTCTCCTTCAAGGTCGCCGGCCGGCTCGTCGTCCCCGTCCGGGCCGAGTTCACCGCGCCGGAGCCGCGGACCGTCGTCATGCACATCACCGAGGGCGAGGGCGTCTCGTCGGTGGTCGAGACGCACGCGACGCCACTGGGGGCCGGCGCGGACGGCCGGCCCCGCACGGCGGTGACCGAAGCCGTGGTGGCCGCCTCGGACCGCCGCGGCTTCGCCGCCGCCAGAGCCCTCGCCCCGGCCCTGCGCCCGCTGATCCGCTGGACCGCGGGCCGCCTCTGGCGCGACGACCTCGCCTATGCCGAACGCCGCTACCGCCTCCGCTCCACGGGCCGCTTCCCCGGCTGACCCGCGGCGCCGGGAGTTCAGGGCCCGGCCGTCAGGGAGGCGAGGGTCCTCAGGAGCGGGGAGCGGCCCCTGCGGGGGACCGTCCACAGCGGGTGCCCGCGGACACCCCACCTGTGCAGGAGGGTGTTGGCCGCCTGCATGCCCGTCGTCGCCGCGCGCTCCATGAGGGCGACGGGCAGGTCGCTGCGGACCAGGTCGCCCGCCGCCACCACGGCCGGGTGCGGGGTGCGCACCCCCGGGCGGGCCGCGTAGCCGCCGACGGGAAACAGCGGGCAGTCCGCGTGCCACTCGTGGCGGGAGTCCACGACACGGGCCGCGGCCGTCTCCGGGTAGACCTCGTGCAGCCGGTCCAGCAGGCCCCGCTCCACACCGGCGCGGTCGCCGGCCGAGGGCCCGTCCACGGCGTACGCGTGGAGTTCCACGACGCTGCCGCCGGTGCGGCCGGCCCACCGGGCGGCCTCGCCCTCCCAGCGTTCCAGGACGCTGACGTTGTCCAGCCCGCCGTACCCGCTCGTGCCGAGGAACCCCGGCCGGTCCCGGCGGACGGGCCGGTCCAGCCACAGCCGCGACACGAGGAACGGCGGCGCGGTCCGCTGGGCGGCGATCCCCGCCCGCCACGCCGCGTCGCCCAGGCCGGGGGAGCCGGCCACCAGCGACCGCAGGCCCGCGACGTCCAGGGCGAGGACCACCGCGTCGTGGCGGGCGCCCGCGCTGCCGGACTCGACGCCGAGCGTCCCGTCGGCGTGCGGGACGACCGCGTCGACCGGCGCACCGGTGCGGATGTCCGCGCCCAGGCGGTCGAGGTAGCGGCCGAGCGGCTCCCACAGCGCCTGCGGGAACGGCTCGTCGGGCAGGTCGAACAGCAGCCCCTCGGAGGAGCCGAGGAAGTAGATGTGGAACATCAGCAGCAGCTCGGCCGCCGACAGCTCCCCCGGATCGGCGAAGAAACTGCGCGAGAACACCTCGAAGGCCAGGTGGTGGGCGGCCTCCGGGAAGTTGACGGCAGCGAGGAAGTCGCGGGCGCTGACCCCGTCGTACCGCTCGTACACCTGCGGCACCTGCACGTCGAGCAGCGGCAGCGCCGCCCGCGGGTTGAGCCCGGCGAGGTCGCGCCAGCCGAACGTGGGGCTGAGCGCGACGAAGCCGAGGGCGCTCCACGGCGGCGTACGGGGGACCCGGGCGAAGCTGTCGGTCAGCCCGCCCCGGTGGCGCAGGGGGTAGTCGGGTACGGGCGTGAGCGTGGAGAGGGCCGGGTCGGCCCGGCGCAGCAGGCCGCGCAGGTTGTAGTACTGCCGGAAGAACGCGTGGAACCCGCGGCTCATCGTCACCGTCGAGCCGTCCGCGAGCTGCGTGGGCCAGCCGGCGAGCCGTCCGCCCAGCACCGGCCGGCCCTCGTACAGCGTGACGCGCACGCCGCGTTCCGCGAGGGCGGTGGCGGCGGCGAGGCCGGCGATGCCTCCGCCGACCACCGCGGCGCGCGGGGCGTCCGCCCCGGTGAAGCGGGGTCTGCCGGGCGGCGGCAGCAGGATCTCGGCGCGGCGGTCCCGGCCGCGGCGGGGCGCGCGGGGCGCGCCGGGGGAGGGGCGTACGGCGGTCGCGGCCCTCATGCGGCGGGCCCCTTCCGGGACGGCGCGGGCCGGCTGCCGAGCAGCGTGTGGACGATGCCGGTCTGCCAGCCGGCCACCGGCAGCACCCGTACGCCGGTGAACCCCGCCGCCGCCATCCGCTCCGCGAACCTCGGGGCCGTGTCGAACGCCCGTACGCTGCCGTGCAGATGGCGGTACAGGCCCCGGTTGCCCGTGAGCGTGCCGGCCGGGACGACGACGGCCCGGCACACCGCGGACCAGAGCGCCCGGTGCACGGGGGACCCGCTGAGGGTGTAGTCGTGCACCGCGAGCCTGCCGCCGTCGCGCAGCAGCGCCCGTACGGAGGCCAGTACGGCGTCGGGGTCGGACACGTTTCGGAAGAGGTAGCCGGCGAAGACCGCGTCGAACGGGCCGGTGACCCCGGCGTCGGCGAGCCGCTCCACCGGGGCGTGCACGAAACGCACCCCCGCCGGCCAGGGCTTGGCCGCGGCCCGCCGCAGCATCCCGGCGGACGCGTCGACTGCGGTGATCCGGGCGTTCGGGGCGGCGCGCAGCAGTGCCGCGGTGGAGGCGCCGGTCCCGCAGCCGGCGTCCAGGAGGTGCAGGCCGGCCCCGCCGGCGGGCAGGCGGAGCCGGCGGGCCGAGCGCCGGAGGTCGGCGTGGTAGCCGGCGTTCAGGCCGGTGAGCCGGTCGTACGTGCCGGCCGCCCGGTCGAAGGCGCGGGCGAGGTCAGTGCCCCGCAGCAGGGTCGTCGTCTGGTTCATCGGGCCTCGTTTCACGGGGGGCGGCGGGTGCGTGCCGGCGGGGCAGGAAGGGCAGTTCGGCAACGGTGCGGAGCATGGGCGCGACGGGGGTGGCGCACCCGACGAGGAGGTCCTCCCACAGGGCCGTCGTCCCGTCGAGGAAGCGCAGCACCCGTTCGGCGGGAACCCTGCGGAAGAGGTCGGTGAAGAAGCGGGGGCCGTCGATCCGGCCGGCGTCCAGGGCGCGGAGGACGACGGCGTCCATCGCCAGGGCCCGGCGGCGGTGCGGCGCGGGCAGCCGGGGGGCCCGCCCGTCGCGCAGCGCTGCGGCGACGGCCCGGGTCTGCCGCTGCACCGCGGAGAAGGTGTAGCCGGTCGAGGGCCGGGTGGCGCCGCCGGCCGCGCCGATCAGGTGGACGCGCGCCCCGGCACGGCGCGGGTAGCGCGCATCGGTCATCGGGATCACCCCCGACTCCTCGGCCCGCACCTCGAACGGCCCCAGCCGCAGCACGTCACGCGTGTAGTGCTCCAGCGCGGCGGTGTAGGCGTCGCGGGCGAGCGGGGCCCGGGAGAACTCGGTGTACTCGACGAGCGCCTCCGCCGGCCCGAGCGGCAGCACGTAGCCGAAGGCGAGCCCGCGGGCCGGCTGCGGGACCCGGAAGTCCATCAGCTCGACCGTGTCCGGGTCGAAGGCGGGGCGGGCGGTGCGCACGAACCAGCCGCGGAAGTGCTGGAGCAGCACGGTCCGGGCCGGCGGGAGCGCGGGCAGCGGACGCGAGTCGAACAGGTGCCGGCCGCGCACGGCGATGCGGCGGCCGTCGGCCCCGGTGCACACGGCCACCGCGCCGCCGGGCGTGTCGTGCACGGCCTCCGCGGTCGCCGCCACGAGCCGGACGCCGGGCAGGCCGGCCAGCCGGGAGCGCACGGACGCCTCGAACGCGTCCGACCGCAGCATCCGGTACCGCAGCGCCCGCAGTTCGCCGTCGACGACACCGCCGTCGCGGTCCCGGACCCGCAGCCGCGCCCAGGACGCCGCCTCGGCCTCGGGATGCTCGGCCGGGCCGGCCTGCCAGAAGCACCAGGTGCGGTCGCCGGGGCGCAGCGCCTGCCGGGGCGTCTCCACGACGGCGACGGCCGGCTCCCGCCGGGCGCCGGGCAGGGTGAGCGCGTGGGCGAGCGACAGCCCCGCCGCCCCGCCGCCGACGATCACCACGTCCACGTCGACCTCCGGCCCGCACCCCACGCCCCGCCTCCCTTCCCGCGCCCATGCCGTCGGCCCCACTTCGCCGCGCACCGGCGCGGCGGATGCACCCGCTCCGGCCGGGTCGGGCGGCCGCGCAGCCGGGCGCCGAGGCGCACCGCACTTCTACCGCGCCGGACCGCCGCCGCCGCGCACGCCACGCGGTACCGGCCGGGGCGGATGGCCGGCGGCGGGCGGGGCAGGCGCGCGGTGTCGGGCCCGGCGTACCGGAGGTGGTGCAGGTGGGCGGTGGAAGGGCGTCGCTGCGGGGGCGGGTCGTCGTCGTCACCGGGGGCTCCAGCGGCATCGGGCGGGCCACCGCGCCGGCCTGTGCCCGGCGGAGGGCGTGCGTCGTGGTGGTGGCCGCCCGCAGTGCCGGGCAGGTGGAGGAGGTCGCCGAGTCGTGCCGGCGCCGCGGCGGCCCCGCGCTCGCCGTGCCCGTCGACGTGGCCGACGAGCAGGCCGTCGCCGGCCTCGCGCGGGCCGCCGTGGAGCGGTTCGGGCGGATCGACGCATGGGTCAACGCCGCCGGGGTCGGCATCCTGGGCCGCTTCGACCAGGTACCGGTGGCGGAGGTGCGCCGGCTCCTCGACGTCAACGCCGTCGGCGCCCTGAACGGCGCCCGCGCGGCCGTCCCGGTCATGCGCCCCCAGGGCGGAGGCGTCCTCGCCGACGTCGCCTCCCTCCTCGGCACGGCGGTCGCAGCCCCGTACATGGGCGCCTACGCCATGTCGAAGGCCGCACTGGCCGCCTTCGACGACGTGCTGCGGCGCGAGCCGGCCCTGCAGGGCGAGAGCCGGATCGCCGTCTGCACCGTCCTGCCCACGGGCGTCGACACCCCGTTCTTCCGGAACGCCGCCAACCACAGCCGGGTGCCGGTGGGCCCGTACGCCCGCTCGATGGCTGCCGCCCACGCGCTCGCCCCGGGCCTGCTGCGGCGGGGCATCGCCCGGCGCACCGACCGGGCCTACCTGGACCGCGGCAGGCCGAGGCTCCCGCAGGCGGGGAACCTGCACACGCCGACCGGCGCCCGCGCCGCGCTGCACGGCGGGCGCCACGGCGGTGCCCGCACCGCCGCCCGCCGGGCAGCCGCGGCAGCCGCCGCGGTGCTCGCCGTACGCGCCGCCCTGCGCGGACGCCCGGCCCCGCGGTGAGGCACGCGGCCGTGTGGGCCCGCCCCCGCGGGGTAGGCGCGACGGGCCACCCGCCTTCAGGAAGGGGAGAGCCATGGCTGTCCAGCACCGGCTGGTGCACTGCCCGCCCGAGCGCGTCTGGGGCGTCCTGTGCGACGGCGACCGGTACGCGGAGTGGGTTGTCGGCACCTACGACTCCCGGCAGGAGGACGACCGCTGGCCGCAGGAGGGCTCCGCCCTCCGCTACGTGGTGAAGGCCGGCCCGTGGACCTTCGAGGGCCGCACGGTCGTCCGCATCCACGAGCCGCCCCGCCGCCTCGAACTGGAGGCCAGGGCGGGGTCCCACACCAGCGCCCGGATCGCCATCGAACTGGTGCCGTGGGGCGACGAGACCGTCGTCGTCCTCGACGAGCACCCCCTGCGCGGCAGGGGCTGGACCTTCCACCACGCGGCCGTCGACGCCGTCTCCCAGATCCGCCACCGCGGCATGCTCTCCCGCCTGGCCCGCACCTGCGAGGAACGGGCCGGGGGCGCCGGGGCGGAAGCCGCCGGGGCCGGGTCCCATGCCTGACCCCGACGCGGTCGTCATCGGCGCCGGCCCCAACGGGCTCGTCGCCGCCAACCTCCTGGCCGACGCCGGCTGGCGGGTCGTCGTCTGCGAGGCCGCTCCCGAACCGGGCGGCGCCGTCCGAAGCGACCGGGGCCTGGATCCCTCGTACGTGCACGACCTGTTCAGCGCCTTCTACCCGCTCGCCGCCGCCTCCCCGGTCATCCGCCGCCTGGGCCTGGAGCGCCACGGGCTGCGCTGGAGCCGGGCTCCCGCCGCCGTCGCCCACCCCCTCACCGACGGCCGGTGCGCCGTCCTCGGCAGCGGGGCGGCGGACACGGCAGCGTCCCTGGAGCGTTTCGCCCCCGGGGACGGGGCCGCCTGGCACCGCATGTACGGTATGTGGGACCTGGTCCGCGACGACCTCCTCGACTGCCTCTTCACCCCCTTCCCCCCGGCCCGCGCCGGCCTCCGCCTCGCCGCCCGCCTCGGCTACACCAGGGCCCTGCACCTGGCGCGCACCCTGCTGCTGCCGGCCCGCCGCTTCGGCGAGGAGGAGTTCGACGGCGAGGGCGGCCGCCTCCTCATCGCCGGGAACGCGCTGCACGCCGACCTCGGCCCCGAGTCGGCCCTCGGCGGCGGCTTCGGCTGGCTGATGTGCATGCTCGGCCAGACGTACGGGTTCCCCGTGCCGCAGGGCGGCGCGCAGGCCCTCACCGGGGCCCTGGTGGGCCGGCTGGCGGCCCGCGGCGGCGTACTGCACTGCGGGAGGGCCGTCACCGAGGTGCTCGTGCACCGCGGGCGTGCCGCCGCCGTCCGCACCGCCGACGGCACCCTCATCCGCGCCCGGCGGGCCGTCCTGGCGGACGTCCCCGCCCCCCTCCTGTACGAGCGGCTGCTCGCCCCCGAGAACGTCCCCGACCGTATCCGGGCCGCGCTGCGGCGCTTCCAATGGGACTTCGCCACCTTCAAGGTCGACTGGGCGCTGTCGCGTCCCATCCCCTGGCGGGCGGAGGGCCCGGCCTCAGCCGGCACCGTCCACCTGGCCGACGGCCTGGACGAGCTGACGCTCTGGTCCGCGCAGATCGCCATGCACCGGGTGCCGGGCGACCCGTTCACCGTCCTCGGCCAGATGACGACGGCGGACGCCGCCCGCTCGCCCGCGGGCACGGAGTCGGCGTGGGCGTACACGCACGTCCCGCAGTCGGCCACCGGCGACGCGGGAAGCGACGGCATCACCGGCCGGTGGGACGAGCGCGAGAAGGATGCGTTCGCCCGGCGGATCGAGGACCAGGTGGAGCGCTACGCGCCCGGCTTCCGGGACGCGGTCCGCGGCCGCCGGATCCTCGCCCCGCCCGACCTGGAACGCCTCAACCCCGCCCTCGTCGGCGGCTCGGTCAACCAGGGGACGACCAGCCTGCACCAGCAGCTGGTGTTCCGGCCCCTGCCCGGCACCGGACGCCCCGCCACCCCGGTCCGCGGCCTGTACCTCGCCTCGGCGACCGCGCACCCGGGCGGCGGCGTGCACGGCGCGCCCGGCGCCAACGCCGCCCGCACCGCCCTCCGGGCCCTGCGCCCGCTGCGCGGGCCGCGCCGGCGCCCCCGCACCTCCTGACGCACGGCCCGGCGGCCTGCCCTCACAGGGTGTCGGGGTCCTTCCGCTCCAGCGGCTCCAGTGCGGGCCCCTGGAGGACCGCCCCGTCGACCGCGAAGCGCGAGCCGTGGCAGGGGCACTCCCAGGTGCGCTCGGCGTTGTTGAACCCGACCAGGCAGCCCATGTGGGTGCACACCGCCGACACGGCATGCAGCCGGCCCCCGGCGTCCCGGTGCACGGCGTACGGCCGGCCGCCGGACCGGATGACGGTGCCCTCGCCGGGCTCCAGTTCGGCGACGGGGCCGCGGCTGCCGTCGCCGAGGCTCCGCAGCCGGTCCTGCACCAGGTGCCGGCCCACCTCCCACTGCGCCTTCAGGTAGGCGGGCGCCTCGCGGACCACCGGGCCGATCCGGCCGGGGTCGTAGAGCCCCGCCCACGGCTCCGGCGCGCCGGCGGCGATCGAGGCGATGAGCCGTCCGGCGAGGACGCCGCCGGTCATGCCCCAGCCGCCGAAGCCGGTGGCCACGTACACCCGCTCGCCTGCGGCGGGCAGCGGCCCGATCAGCGGCACCGTGTCGGTCGGCGTGTTGTCCTGCGCCGCCCAGCGGTGGGTGACCTCCAGGCCGGGGAAGTGCTCCGCAGCCCAGGACGCCAACTGCCGGTAGCACTCGCCGACGTCCGTCTCCGAGCCCGGGGTGAAGGCCTCGCCGGTGACGATGAGCAGCCGCTCGCCCTCCCGGCCGGACGGCGCCGTCCGCACCGACCGGGTGCCGCCCTCCCGGGTGATGTACATGCCCTGAGGGTCCGCCGCGGCGGGCACCACGCCCGCGACGACGAGGTCGCGGTGCTGGTCGAGCCGGGTGGCCAGCAGCGCGTGGTCGAACAGCGGGTGGTGCGCGGCGACGACCACGGTGTCGGCGGTGACGACCGCCCCGGACTCCGTGGCCAGGTGGTGCGGCGTCCCCCGGCCGAGCCCGGTGACCCGCGTGTGCTCGAAGATGCGGCCGCCGTGCGCGACGAGGTCCTCGGCCAGCCCGCGCAGGTACGCGAGCGGGTGGAACTGGGCCTGCCCGGCGGCCCGTACCGCGCCCGCCACCGGGTACGGCAGCCCGGTCTCCGTCACGAACGACACGTCGAGGCCGGCCGCGCGGGCCGCATCGGCCTCGGCCCGCAGCTCCGCCACGCCCTCCTCTCCCGTGCAGTAGGTGTATGCGGCACGGTCTTCGAGGGAGCAGTCGATGCCCAGCGCGGCGGCCGTCTCCCGCACGTGCGCCAGAGCGGCGCTGTGGGACCGCGCGTACAGGGCCGCGGCCTCCTCGCCGCGGCTGTCCAGCAGCTTCCCGTAGACCGACGGGTGCAGGGCGGTGAGCTTGCCTGTGGTGTGCCCCGTCACCCCTCCGGCGGTCCGCAGCGCCTCCAGCACCACCACGCGGTGCCCGGCCCGGGCCAGCTCCCAGGCCGTGCTCAGCCCGGCGATGCCGCTGCCGATGACGGCCACGTCCGTCTCCAGCCTCCCTTCGAGGGCGGGGCGCGGCGGCAGCGGCGCGCTCTGCGTCCAGTACGAGTCCCATTCCGGAGCGGAGTCAGCGTTCATGCGCGGCGGCTGCCCCGGAACGGCCGCCGCAATCACGCCTGCCCCCGCCGACCGGGGTTGCACCGGGCGCGGGGCGGGCAGCCGCCGGCCATGAGCACCACGGGACCCGCGGACGCGGCGGCAGCCGGCCCGGCCGGGGACGGCCCGCCGGGACCGGCGGACCCGGAGGCCCTCGCCGCCTGGGTGGCCGACCCGTCCGTGTCGCCCGGCCCACGGCCGGCCGCACCGGGCCTCCGGCACCCTGGAAACCGCCGGACGACAGGTCCCGGGTGACCGTGCTCCGGGGTGCCCGTGCCGGTCGCCTGTGCCCTCCGCGGGCGGCCGCCGGCGGAGAACACCGTCCGTCAGACCGGGTACAGCCGTTCCAGGACGCGCTCCTCGTACCGGACGCGGGCCTGGGAGAAGTCGTACGGCCTCCTGCCGACGGCCTCCTGCCGACGGCCTCCCTTGTGCTCGTCGCCGTGCTCGCCGCCCACTGGACCACATGCCGCCACGTCACATGCAAACCCCGCCGCCGCGGACGTGCCGGCCGCTCCGGGCGGACCGGCCGCCGGCCGGTCTCCGCATCCGGCCGCGGTCGGCCGGCCTGACCGGCCTCCCGCGCAACGGCTCCTGCCCGGCCCGCACGCCGGCCCGCCCGCGTCCGCCGCCGGCACCGCACCGACCTGCCCTGTCGACCGGCGATTCCCCGGCCGGCGCAGCCTCACGGCAGCGCCCCTGGAACCGCACCCGCCCCCATCCGGCCCCCGCGCCGGCCCGTCACCCCGCGGGCGCCCAGGCGGCGTGCAGCCGCCCCTCGAACCGCAGCGCCCCGGCGAGGTCCGCTGCGAGCACCGCATAGCGCCAGGCGGCCCCCTCCACAGGCGCCCCCGCGTACAGCACGACCCCCTCGCAGCGCGCCGGATCGTAAGCGAGCCCCTCCGCCCGGAGCCGGGCCACCGCCGCATCGAAGCGGAGGCCGGGCTCCGCCCGCACCCGGCCCGTCGCCCAGGCCCGCTCCCCGTACCCGGCCGCCGCGGCGAGGCGGGCCGCCATCGCCTGCGGCGTCGTCGTCGCCGTACGCCGGACGTTGCTCTCCCCGGCGTACGGGACGCCGTCCGCCGACACCATCGCGTCCAGGCCGAACGGCCCCGCGTACCCGCGCTCGGCGAGGTACCGGCCCAGCGCCCCGCCCCATTCCTCCAGCACCGCCCCCAGTCCGGCGGACGCCTCCGGCAGCGGCGCCGCATAGCCCGCGAACGCGCCCTCCACAGTGCGCATCTCGCCCGTGAACACGGTGCGCGGCCCGTCCGGGCCCGTCTCCATCTGGACGCTCACCGAGCGGACCGCGTCGATCCGCTCCTCGACCACCCAGAGCCCCTGCTCCCCGCCGACCGCGGCCAGGCCGCGGTCGGCCGCGGCCCGGCCGCCGCCGACAGGAAGAGCATGCCGTGGCCCCCAGCCGACCGGTCGGGCTTGACCACCACCTCGCCGTGCGCGCGCAGCATCTCCGCCACCGCCTCGGCCGCCCCGCCGCGCCGGCACACCCGGCCGTCCGGCATCCGCATCCCCAGCACGCGGCCCGCCTCACGGAATCCGGCCTTCGTGTTGAGCAGCCTCGTCACCCCGAGCGCCGCCTCGGCGTCGTCCGCCGTCGCGTACGGGTGGACGGACGCGCCGAGCCCGCGCGCCAGGGCCACCGCGGAGGCGTCCAGGGCGGTCGGCAGGACCGCCGCCGGCTGCCGCAGGCCCGCGGCGCTGACCGCCGCGACGGCGGGATGCGGCCCGGGCCGCGCGGCCGCCGCCCCGAAAGCCCCGGGATCGGCGACCACGGCGAGCGACGCCCGGGGGACGCCCGTCAGGGCGCAGGCGTACGCGAGGAACTCCTCGCCGATCTCCACCGGGGACACCAGCACGTCCCCGGGACGCAGCAGCCACACCTCGCGCGGGGCCTGCTCCGCCCAGGCGCGCAGCGCGCCGCCCTCGGCGGGGTCGACCGCGAGGTCGGAGACGAGGTTGGCGTAGTGCACCAGGGAGCCGGTCATCGCGCCCCGCCCGGCGGCTGCGGCCCCGGCCGAGGAGGCCGCGGCGCGGTGGGGCCCGCCCGCACAGGCCCTGCCCGGCGGAGCCCTGCCCGTGCGAGGCCGATGCCGCCCGGCGCGCCCGTGACCAGGGCGAGAGGCCTGGCGCCGGTCATCGGGAGCACCCCCTCCGCATCCGCGGGACTGGTTGTTCCCCATGTGCCCCGGAACGCCGGGCCGATGCCGCCGAAGCGGCGGAAACCGGCGTGCGCCCGGCCGCTGCGACGGGGCAGGCTGCGGACCCCGGCGGCGCGGGCCATGATGGCGGCGTGCCCGCCCCCCGGCGCCTCGCCCCCGCCCCCGCGGCCGCGCCCGGCCGCCTCGCCTCCGCGCCCACGCCGCGCACCGCCGTGGCGTGGCTGCCCCCGGCCGCCCTCTGGCCCGCCATCCAGGCGGTCCGCGCGGAGCACGACCCGCAGATCCGCCGGTGGCCGCCGCACGTGAACCTGCTCTTCGGCTTCGTCCCCGAGGAGGAATTCCCCGCCGCCCTGCCGCTGCTCGCCGCCGCGGCCGCCGAGTGCGAGCCGTTCGATGCGCGGCTGTGCGGAGTCCGCTCCTTCCGGCACCGCGCCTACTCCACCGTGTGGCTCGACCCGGCCGCGGCCGGCACCGCGCCCTGGACCCGCCTACGGGCCGCACTGGCCGAGCCCTTCCCAGCCTGCACGGACCGCTTCCCCCGCTTCACCCCGCACCTGTCGCTCGGCCGCACCCGCTCGCCGCAGTCGCTGGCCGCCGAGTGCGCCGCCCGGATCGGCGTGCTCCACGCCCGTGTGGACGGCATCGCGGTGCTCTCCCGCCGCGGCGACGGGCCGATGCGGACGCGCGCCGTGATCGCCCTCGGCGCCGGGCCCGCAGGGGACCGGCCCGAACCGGGAGGCCGCGACCGGACGTGACCCGGCCGGCCGTCAGCGCAGGTCGAACCGCATCAGGACGCGCGGATGCCCGGCCAGGACGGAGGAGGTGTCCGCCCGGTACACGAACCCGGCGCGCTCGAAGTTCTTCCGCAGACCGGCGTACGCCATCGTCAGATCGACCTTGGCGTCGCCACTGTCCAGCGGGTACGCCTCGACGACCGGAGCGCCCTGCGCCCGCGCGAACTGCACCGCACCCGCGATCAGCGCATGCGAGACGCCCTGCCCGCGGTGCCCGGGCCGCACGCGGATGCACCACAGGGACCACACCGGCACGTCGTCCACGTGCGGAATGGTGCGGCTGCGCGCGAAGGCGGTGTCCGAGCGCGGCGCCACGGCGGCCCACCCCACCGGGACCTCGCCGTCGTACGCGAGCACGCCGGGCGGCGGCCCCGTCCGGCACAGCTCGGACACGTACGCGCCGCGGGCCGGACCGCGGAGCTCGTTGTTCAGCTTGGACGGGATCCGATAGCTCAGGCACCAGCAGACGTTGGCACCGGGCGACTTCGGACCGAGCAGCGCCCGCACGTCCTCGAACACGGACGCAGGACGGACATCGAGAGACATGCCGCCACCCTGCCACGCCGGCCGGCGCCCGGCACGGGCCGCTGCGAACTGTGCACCGCGGGCTGCTACGTTGGCCGTTCGCTCCGGACGCCCGTCCGGGGCCCGGGCGGGGGAGACACGGGCAGTGCGGGGCACAGGGGGCAAGGCGGCCAAAGCGGCCGTTCTGTTGGCGGGACTGGCGGGACTGGCGGCCTGCGGGCCCGCGGAGTCGAAGGGCGCCTCCGCGGCGGGGGCTTCGCAGGCGTCCTCGGCGGGAACGCCCGCGCCGAGTGCGGACGCCGCCTCCGCGGCCCCGCCGGCGGGGTCCGCCGGAGCGGCCGGCAGCCCGTGCACGCTGCCCGTCGCCTTCGACCTGGCGCAGGACTGGAAGCCGAAGGCCGTCACGCACGCCGGCGACGAGGAGTTCGCCGCCCTGTTCAAGCAGGGGGGAACGACCCTGGCCTGCGAGATCGACGCCAAGCCGGCCGGGCACCTCGGCTTCCTGCGCGTCTGGGTCGCCGACACGCCCACCGCGGCCGGCGACGCCCGCCGCGTGCTGGAGGCCTTCATGGCCGGGGAGAAGGCCAAGGGCGCACCCGCCTACGCCGACCTGCGGGCCGGGACCGGCGACAGCAGCCTCCCGGCGGTCGAGGCCCGGTACGAGACGGCACCGCTCGACGAGCCGAAGAAGGAGCGCGCCCTGGCGGTGGTCACCCCCGGCGGCAAGGCCGTCGTCCTCCAGCTGGGCGGTTTCGACACCGCGGAGCACGACGCGATGCTGCCCGCCTACCGGATGGCCGTCCGGTCGCTCCGGCCGACCGGCTGACCCGCCCCGGCCGCCGCTCCCGACACGGCCTCAGGCCCGCCTGCGGCCCGGGGCCCCGTATGCCGCCGGCCCAGGGCCGGCCCGGGGCCACAAGCGGAGTCACACGGTGTCCGGGGTCCGCACCACGCACAGGGCCCAGATGACGGCGGTGTACATGGCGATGGCCACGAGCGACCACAGCGGGTAGTACGGCAGGGACAGGAAGTTGATGATGACCAGGATGCCCGCGAGGACGACCCCGCCGACCCGCGCCCACCGCGACGGCTTCATCAGGCCGAGGCCGATGGCGACGGCGAGGAGGCCGAAGACCAGGTGCAGCCATCCCCAGGCCGTCAGGTCGAACTTGAACAGGTAGTTGGGCGTGCTGACGAAGACCTCGTTCCGCGCGATGGCCATCAGGCCGCGGAAGAAGTCGAGGATGCCGAAGACGATCAGCATCACGGACGCGAAGACGACCAGACCGCTCGCGAAGGGGTGGTACCCCTCCCGGCCCGTCTGCGTGGTTGTCATGGCTTCGACTCCGATCGTGGGCGTTCCCCGAGTGCCGGCACCCGCGAGGGGTGCCGGAACCGACTGTGCGGCACGGACGGCCCGGGCGGATCACCCGCGGGAGGTGAGCCGTGCGTACCAGGCGGACCCGGCCGCCCACTGCCCGAGGGCCAGCCCGGCGACGGCCACCACGAACGCCGCGACGAGCCAGGTCAGCAGGGTGAAGACCGGGCCGAGCATGCCGAACTCCTCGTACCCGCGCCTCATCGCGACCGGCATGACGAGCCCCGACGCGTACGCGAAGAGGACCATTCCCGTCCCGGTGAGCAGCGCGCCCGGCAGCAGCGGAAGCCAGCCGATCCGCGCGCACAGCATCAGGTGCTGCGTCCACCACCACAGCAGGACGGACACCGCCAGCGACAGCAGGAAGCCGGGCGCCGGCCCCCACCCGAAGCCGCGGCGCAGCGGCGCCTGAGCGAACAGCACCACCAGCCACACGGCAAGCCAGGCAACCCAGCGCCACGCCACGCTGAGGATGCTCGCCTTCGGCAGGCGCCAGCACCGTTCGCACACGGCCTGCAGGGCCCGGCTCACCGCCGTCGCCGACAGCATCGCCACGACGATCCCCACGGCTCCCGACGCGTCGCGCACCGTACCGCTCGCGCCGTACGCGGTGCGCACCTCCTGGAGGGTGTCGCCGCTGATGCCGAGGACCGCGGTCAGCGACTCGGACATCAGCTCCTTCATCGGCGGCGGCGCGAACGCCGCCACCACGAGGAGGAGGGGGATCGCGGCCAGGAAGGTCTGGGCGGCCAGCCGGAACGCGCTGTCCAGCGGGTTCACCTCCATGAGGCGGCCGGTGAACCGCCGCAGCCGCGCCCGCGCCGCGGGCAGCCTCATCCCGGGCGCAGGCCGGATCCGTGCCCCGTCCCGTTCCCGCCCGTACCGCGGCGGGAATCACCCGTGGCCGCGGCGAGGATGCCCAGGACGACCAGGAGGAGGACGACGATGCCGAACACGAGGGCCACCACTCCCGGTGTCGGGTAGTTCCACAGCAGCAGCGCGAGCGCGCCGCCGGCGATGACCAGGCCGGTCGTCCACGCCCGGTGCTCCTGCAGCCAGTGGCCCGTGGAGCCCGTGCGCATGCCCAGGTGTTCCAGGGCCCGGCCGGCCGCGCCGGTGGAGCGGACCCCGGTCCGGCGGACGAGCCGGGCGCCGCGCCCGGGCCCGTACAGGTAGGCGGCCAGCGCGGTCACCACGGACAGGACGAGGAGCGTGCGCGTGCTCAGCCGCAGGAAGCGTACGAACGTGTCGTACACGGCGGCTGCGGCGTCCGGCGGGAGGGTCGCCGGGGGGACCGAGTCGAGGTAGATCCGCCGGGCCACGGCCAGGCCGACGAGCAGCAGGAGCATCATCACGAACACCCCGACGGCGGTGGCCATCAGCCACACCCGGTGCGCGGGAGCGGCCCACACACCCAGGGCGGCCAGCACGAGCACGGCGACGGGCAGCCACACGCCGAGGGTGTTCAGCAGCCGCATCGCGTCCTGGGCCTCGTTGAGCTTGTCGACCTGGAGCAGCGGCACCTGCTTGTTCACCTCGGGTATGGCGGAGGCCTTCCCGAAGCCGGACTCGACGAGGCGCTGCTTGAGCTCGTCGGTCAGCGTGCCGATGTCCAGCACGATGGTGTCCCCGCTGGCCTGGACGGCGCTCGACCCCTCACCGGTCAGCACCTTCTCCACCGCGGCCTGGGCCCGCCGGTTGGCCTCCGTCCACACCGTCTCGAACTGGTCGCTGGTGACGACCTTCGACACGACGGCGCGGACCGCGGAGGTCAGGGCGCTCCTCAGCGGGCCTTCCAGCGCGTCGGACCTCTCCACCACGGCGGGCGGGGCGTCCGCCTGCTCCAGGGCCCGCTGAAGGGCCTCGGTGACGGCCTTGACGTCGACGTTCGCGACCACCGCGTTCGTCAGCTTGTCGGTGACCGCGTTCTGTACGGCCGGTTCCTGCGCGAGCGGGGCGACCGTCTGCACGTACCGGTCCTGGTCGGAGACCGTGTTGTGCAGCCAGGCCGCGATGACGCCGACCGGCGACAGCAGCAGCGCCAGCAGGAGCAGGACCGTCGCGCCGGTGTAGCGCAGCCGCCGGTGGCGTACCGCGGCGGACTTCCGCAAGCGTTCGTACTCCGCGCGCTCCTGCGGGGTCAGCGGGCGTTCCGCGGCGGGGGTCCCGCCCTCGTCGGGGCCCGGTGCGGTGGGGTCCATGCTTCCTCCTCACTGCCGCCCGGCGCGCCGGTGTTCGCAGGCGGGCAGCCCCGGCGACGGCACGGTCGGACCTCCACCGTGCCCATCGCGCACGGCCGCCTGCCTCACCCGTCCCAGGTGAGGCAGGCGGCCGGACACGGCGGCGCGGGCGGGCAGGTCAGGGCGAGGCCGGCGCCTCCGCCGTGCTGCCGGGCCGCTCTGCGGGCAGCCGGCGGCTGAAGGGCAGGCAGACCAGGGTGATGCCCCCGACGGCGAGGATCGCCGTCTTCAGGCCCCCGAGCTGCGCCTGCGCGTACTCGTCGACGAACGCGTCCGCCTCCGCAGGGGGCACTCCGGCGTCCTCCGCCGCCGCGCGCACCTGGTCGGTGGACAGGAAGCTGATGCCCTGGTCGATCGCGATACCGGTCTGCTCGCGCACCGCATCGGAGATGTCCGGGTTGTCCTCGATCTGCCGGACGAAGACGGCGGAGAGCGCGACGACGAGCACCGACCCGATGAGGGCGGTGCCGAGCGAGGATCCCAGGTTCTGCGCGGTGTACTGCAGGCCCCCGGCCTCGCTGCGCCGGTCCTCCGCGACGCTCGACTGCACGACGTTGCCCAGCTGGGAGGCGAGCAGGCCCATGCCGAGGCCCAGGACGGCCATAGCGCCGGCGAAGGACGCGTCGTCGAGGTCCGGCCGGATCGCCGCCAGCAGCCAGAGGATGGCGGCGAGCAGGACGAGCATGGCGACCCTCACCACGGTGCGCGGGGAGGCCACCCGGCCGAGCAGCGGGCCGCTCATCGCGGAGAGGAACATCATGACGGACACCGGCAGCAGCCGCAGGCCCGTCTCGAAGGCGTTGAGCCCCTGCACGATCTGCAGGTACAGCGGGATGACGAAGAACAGCCCCAGCAGGATCAGGTTCTGACCCAGCAGCATCGCGAGCCCCGCCCGCAGCGGAGGGACGCCGAACAGGGAGAAGTCGACGAGCGCGTCCCGGCCCCCGGCCTCGCGCCGCCGCTCCCACATCCGGAACAGCCACAGCAGGCCGCCGCCGGCGGCGACGACGAAGAGGGTGGGGGAGAAGCCGAAGACGGTGAACGGCGCGTCGCGCGGCTCCAGCCACCCCCACGTGCCGCTCTGCAGGATGCCCAGCACCACCCCGCCCAGCCCGAGCGCGGACAGCACCGCGCCCACCCCGTCCAGCCGGGGCGGCCGGGCGGGCCGGGGCGGCTCCGTCACCCACCGCACCACGCACAGCATCGCGACCACGAGCACGACCTCGCCAGCGAAGACGACGCGCCACGTCAGATACGTCGTCACCCAGCCGCCCAGCAGCGGCCCGATCGCGATGCCCGCCCCGGCCAGCCCGCCGATCACCCCGTAGGCGACGGCCCGGTCACGGCCCTGGTAGGCGCCCGCCACAAGGGCCGCCAGGGCGGGCAGGACCAGGGCGGCGCCCAGGCCCTCGATCACCGACCAGCCGATCGTCAGGACCCACAGCTCCGGCGAGACCGCCGTGATGGCCGAGCCCACCGCGTAGATGCACAGCCCCACGGTGAAGGCGCGGCGGCGGCCCACCATGTCGCCGATCTTCCCGCCCGTGATCATCAACGCCGCCATCACCAGCGTGTACAGGGTGATCACGGCCTGGATGGCGGTGACGTCGGTGTCGAAGTCCTCCACCAGCGCGCTGATGGAGACGTTCATGACCGAGGTGTCCAGCACCATCAGGAACTGCGCGGCGCCCAGCACCAGCAGAGCCCGCCATCGCCGCACTGCGCACCTCCCGGACCGGGACCGCCCCCGGAGCGTGACGGTCACCACCTGCCCACACGGTACGGACCCCCCGGGCGCGGGCCGCGCATTTGCCGACGCATGTCACCTGGCCGGGCCCGGCCGCGCCGGACGGGAGCACGCGGGCGAGCGCTCCGGCGGGGGCGGGATCCCGCGTACGGGCCGCCGCGGGCCGGGCCGGGCGATACCGTAAGGGGGCCAGCCAGTTGAACTCCCAGGAGCTCCCGATGAGCGAACAGCCGGCCCCCGCCGCCCGGCAGCAGCTGGATCCCGCAGCCGCCGACGCGGTGCGCGCGTACGCCGCCCGCACCCGGGCCGGCGCCGACCGGTTCGCCGCCGCCCTGGAGGACATCGCCGCCAACGGGCTCCCCGCGCCGGAGGACTGCACGCCCTGGGAGGACCTCCGCGAGGCGCACCTGGCCCGCCTGGCCGCCCAGAGGCCGGCCGTCGCCTGACCCGGCGGCCCGCGACTCCGCGTGGGACCGGCGGGCGGGCCCGCCGACCGCCGGTCAGCCGCCGTCCGAGGGCAGCCAGCAACCGTGCAGGCCCAGCGGGACCCGTACGGGGATCCGCGCCCGGGCCACCGGCCCGGACTCGGGTTCCCCGGCCGCGAAGACGAGGAACCAGCTCGTGCCGTCGGTGCGGTCGGTGGCGAACGTCAGCCAGTACCCGCGGTCCTCGGACCCGCTGCCCGGCTCGGGCGCGAAGACGGGCTCGCCGACCGCGAGGTCGCCCGCCGCCCACACCTGCGAGGAGCCGGTGGCGGTGTCGTACCAGCGCACCGCGTCGTACTCGCCGGTCAGCAGGTCCGCCCGGCCCGTCCCGGAGGCGAATGCGGCGCGGCGGTGGGGCCGGCCGAGGAGTCGGTCGTCGATGCGCGGGAACTCCACCCGGCAGTCGTCCAGCAGCGCGCGGGACAGGGTGCCGGAGGCCGGGTCGATGCGGGCGCGGGCCGGCCCGCCGGTCACCTCCGCCGCACCGTCCCCGCCCTTGTCGCCGCTGCCCAGGGTCAGCCGGCTCCACTCCACGTAGTCCAGGACCACCGCGGCGTCCGCCCCGGCGCCGTCGTCGTACGCGTTGACGGTGTGCCACAGCCAGAAGGCCTCGCCCTCCGCCCACCGCACCGGCCCGCCGTCCCTCGGCACCAGCGCCACGCGCGTGCCCCGCTCGGGCCGCCACGCGAGGAAGGAGCCCCCGGCCGCGGCGGCACGCAGGTCGAAGAAGGCGGGCGCGAGGACCAGGACCACGTATCGGGCGGTCAGAGCCATGTCATGGATCATCACCGGCTGGTCCGCGCCGTCGACGGGAGTCGGCCCGCGGGTGACGGCGCCGTCGCGGCCGATGACCGACCAGGTCAGGTACGGGGGCTCCAGGGCGTAGCAGAAGACCACCATCTCGCCCGTCACGGGATCGGTCTTGGGGTGGGCGGTGATCCCCGCAGGCAGGGCCCCGCCGAAGTCCTCGCGGCCGAGCGTCGCCAGCTCCGCGTCGATACGGTACGGGCACGCCGACTCGGCGAGGGCCAGCATCCGCCCCGCGTGCCGGACGACGTTGATGTCCGGCAGGTCCTTGAAGGTGCCGGCGAGCAGCGGCCCGACCTGGTCCGCATCCGGTGTGATCATCGATTCGAGCCCGCCCCACAGGGCCCGCCCGGCCCTCTCCTCGGCCGCCATCGCCGGGGTGCGGACGAAGCGGTTGCGGTAGCGGGCGCGGCCGCCGGAGAGGCGGACGCCGTGCAGCATGCCGTCGCCGTCGACGGGGTACAGGTACGACCCGATCGGCGTGAAGCGCGGATTGGGCCCGTTGCGCAGGTACAGGCCGTCGAGGGCGTCCGGGATCCGGCCGCTCACCTCCAGCTCCTCGACGTCGACCTCCTCGCTGACGGGGGCGAAGGGGCCCAGCAGGTGCGGGACGCGGGTGGGGTCGAAGCGGGGCGGCGACTGCGTGTTCACGGCTACCTCCGGCCTCGCCCGCGGCACCGGCGCGGTCGGGAGGGAGGAATCCCGCCGGCCCGCGGACGCGTGTGTCGCCTTCCAGTCAAACGCGGACCGCCCGGGCGTGCCAGGCGCACACGCCACGGAGCCGCGGGGAGGCCGGCCCGTAAAGGGAGTGCGGAGACGCCGACCCCTCGGTGATCATCAAGTCCGCGCGGCCGCGGACCGGCCGCGGCATGACCGTCCGCACACCGCGGCGGCCGACGAGCTCGCAGGAGAACAATGCACTTCCGCTCTGCCACCGAGGCCGACCTCGACCGCGTCGCGGCGGTGACCGTCGGGGACCCCGTCGGCTCGATATCCGCCGACCGCTACCGCGACGAGCTCGCCCAGGGCATGTACCGGCCCGAATGGTCCTGGATCGCCGAGGACGGCGACGGCATCGTCGGACGGGCGCTGTGGTGGGGGCGGCCCGACAGCGGACACCCCGTGGCCCTGGACTGCCTGCACGTCGACGCCTCCGTACCGGACCGGGCCGCCCTCGCGGCCGGGCTGCTCACGGCGGGCCTGGAAGCCTTCGCGGCCCAGGGCGCGCCGGCGACCCCGCTGTACAACCTGGCGCTGCCCGCCGACTGGCGCGACCGGCCGGACGTCACCGCCGCCGTGTCCTGGCGGACCGCCGCCGCGCACGCCGCCGGCCTGACCGACGAGGTGGAGCGGCTGCGCCTCGAATGGACCCCGCAGAGCGGGACGCCGGTGCCCGCGGGGCGGCTGGTCTTCCACGAGGGGACCGACGAGGAGTTCCTCGACGCCTTCCGGCGTATCGCGGAGGGCAGCCTGGACGACGAGACCCGCCGCAGCCTCGCCCGCGAGGGGGCCGAGGCGACCGCCCGCGGCGACATGGAGTTCTACCTGTCCTGCCCGGGGGAGCGCTCGTGGTGGCGCCTGGCCCGCACCCCCGGCGGCGAACTCGTCGGGCCCGCCGTGCCGTCCGCGACCCCGTACCACCGCAACGTCGGCTACCTCGGCGTCGTGCCGGAGATGCGCGGCCGGGGCCACGTCGACGAGATCCTCGCCTGGATCACCCGGTTCCAGGCCGAGGCCGGCGCACAGCGCGTCACCGCCACCACGGACACCGGGAACACGCCAATGGCGGCCGCCTTCGCCCGCGCCGGATACCGGACCGCGGAGATCCGCCTGATCCACTCGGCGCCGGCCCGCTGACGGCGGAGCCCGCCACGCGGCCCCCACGGGGGCCGCCTCCCGTCCCCGGAACCCGCGGAGGCTCAGCGGGCCTCGCCGCCTGCTCCGCCCGAGCCGCCCCGTTTCGTCCGGAAGGACCGGGCAAGACGCATGGCGAGCCCGCCCGGCCGACCCGCCGCCGGGGGGCGGCCCCCGCGCCCACGACCAGGGGAGGATCCATGGACCACGCGCGTGCTCCGGCACTGGAAGCCCTGGAGGAGTCCGCCGAGTGGCTGCGCGCCCGCCGGCACGTCGACGCGGGCGGCTCCGACGCCTGCCGGATCAGCGCGTCGATCACCCACGCCGACGACGACACCACCGAGGAGGTGCTGCTCGCCGCGCTCCGGGCTCTGGCCGGCCACGCGGACTCCGTGGAACGGCAGCCGCCCGTCCGCCTGCCCGACCCCTCCGACCTGGAGCTCGAACAGGCCGTGCTTCCGCGCGACGCGTTCTCCGGCCCGGCGGAGCACGTCCCCGCCGCACGGGCAGCGGGGCGGATTTCGGCCGAGCTGCTCAGCCCGTACCCGCCGGGCGTCCCGGCCGTCGCCCCCGGCGAGGTGATCACCGGGGAGGTCGTCGACCACCTGCAGAGCGGCGCCGCCCACGGCGTGATCGTCCCCGACGCCGCCGACACCTCCCTGCGCACGCTGCGTGTCGCCGCGGACACCCGGGCGGCCGCATAGGGCGCCCCGAAGAGGCCTCCGGCACCCCCAAGGCCGCTGACGTGGCGAAATCCGACCCCTTCCGCAGGGAAATCCGGAGCCGGACCGCTTAGCCGCGCGGATGCGGGGCAGTGGCGCGGAAAGCGTCCGCCGTCAGCAGAAAGGGCCTCACCATGCTTCGCTCCGCAGCAGTTGCCGAGTCCGTCCGCCCGGCCGACCTCGACGAGGCGGTACGGGGAGCGGACCCGGGAGCCGGTGGAGCCGCCGGCTCCCTCGACCTGCTGCTGCCCGACACCCCGCCGCGCGAGATGGCGCCGGCCGACGCGCGCGAGCTGTCGAAGCTCTTCCTCGTCCGGCTCCGCGCGCTGGAGGAGGGCACCAGCGAGTACCAGTACGTGCGCGGAACCCTCATCGAGATGAACATCTCGCTGGTCCACTACGCCGCGCGCAGGTTCCGCAACCGCACCGGCCAGGGCCGGGTGGAGCTGGACGACATCGTGCAGGTCGGCACCATCGGGCTCATCAAGGCGATCGACCGCTTCGACCCGGACCGCGGGGTCGAGTTCACGACGCTCGCCCTGCCGTTCATCGTGGGCGAGATCAAGCGGTACTTCCGCGACGCCACCTGGGCCGTGCACGTGCCGAGGCGGCTCCAGGAGCTGCGCACGGAGATCGCCAAGAGCCAGGAGGCGCTCTCCGACCTCCTCGGCCGCTCCCCGACGGTCGCGGAGATCGCCGGCGACCTCGGCATCGGCGAGGAGGACGTGATCGAGGGCATGGTCGCCGCCAACGGCTACAGCTCGGAGTCCCTCGACGCCGCCGCGGACTCCGAGGCACAGCCCGGCTCCGCCCGCCCGGGCCGGCGTACCCTCGCCGACACGCTCGGCGAGACCGACCCCGCCATGGAGCTCTTCGAGGACTTCACCACCCTCGCCCCGCTCCTCGCCCGCCTGGACGACCGGGACCGCCGCATCCTGGCCATGCGGTTCGGCAGCGAGATGACCCAGGCCGCGATCGGCGCCGAGCTCGGCATATCGCAGATGCAGGTCTCCCGCCTGCTCTCGCGGATCCTCACCCGCCTGCGGGAGGGCATGCTCGCCTCCTGACCGCCCCCGCGGGCACCTCCCGGCGCACCGGCGCGGTACACGGCGTACCGTGCCGGTGCGCCGGCCTGTGCGGCGGCTATACGGAGTCTGCGGGGCGGCGCCGCGTACCGGCGGGAGGAGCCCCGCAGGGCCGGGACACGAGAAAGGGCCGACGGGCGGAGTGCGCCCACCGGCCCGCCGCTTCGGCGGCAGCGTGCTCGTACGGTCTGACTGCCGGATGCCCTGGCCGCCTGTCCCGCACGGCTCAGGGGCGGCCGGGCGCCAGCCGGGCGACGTCGAACTCCGCCCAGATCGCCTTGCCCATGCCGTGCCGCTCGGCGCCCCAGCGGTCGGACGTCCGCTGGACTATGAACAGCCCGTGCCCGCCGGGCAGGGCCGGCTGGTGCGGGCGCCGCGGCGCCGGCAGCGTCGGATCGCCGTCGCTGACCTCGACCCGCAGCCTCGACTCCGTGGCGTGCAGGACCAGTTCCAGCGGCCCGCCTGCGTGCAGCATGGCGTTGGCGACGAGTTCGGCCACGACGAGGACGATGTCCTCCACGACCCCCTGGTCCACCCCGTACGAGGTGTCGGACCACGACCAGTCGTCGAGCGCCTGCGAGGTGAATCCGCGGGCGCGCGCCACCGGCTTGGGGAGTCCGGCCAGCGGCAGGCGGCGCCGCTGGCCGCCCGGCGGCAGCATGCTCTCCTCGGGCCGGCCGTCGTCAAGGGTGCCCGGGCTGGTCGTCATGTGCGGGTACCCCTCCGAATCAGGCGTGCCGTGCTGGCCGTGTTGGCGGTTCGTCCGGTCGGATGCCCCGGCACGCCCGGATCATTCCCCCCGGGTGCGCGTACGAACGGGCCGGTCATACCGCGAGGGCCGCGTCGACCGAGTCGTGGATGGAGAACACGGCTCGCGCACCGGTCAGTTCGAGGACGCGCATGACCGTCGGGGCGACCGCGGCGAGGCGGAAGTCGATGCCCGCCTCCAGGGCCGCCGAGCGTGTCCTGAGCAGCAGGTTCAGGCCGGAGGAGTCGCAGAACCCGACCTCCTCGAGGTCGACCACCAGCACGGGCGGCCCCTGCCCCAGCAGCCCCGACAGCGACTCCTGCGCGGGTGCGAGCGTCTCGATGTCGAGGTCCCCTGCCACACGGCAGACCGCTTCGCGGCCCTGCGTGTGGCGGACCTGCACCGTCAGCGGTGCCTCCTGCGGGTGTCCGGTCGTCATACCGGCTCCCTGCTCGTTCTCGGCTGGCATGGGTGTCGTTCCTCCAGAGAGTGCCCCTCGACTTTACGCAAGCCGCCCCCGCACGGCCAAGCCCCGGCCGCAGCATGCGGGCGGCAGGGGGCGTCACAGGGCGCGGCCATACGGGTTCCTCCGTCGGGACGGCGGGCGGTCCGCCCCCGGATACCCCCGAACGGGCGAACGATGCGCGCCCGCGGCGGAAAATCCTGCGAAGCGGCGAACATCACGCGGCGTCCGGCCGCCCGCCGGGCTCCCGCTCCCGGACGAACACCCCGACGAGGCACGTGTCGTCGTCGGTGTCCGCACGGCTGTAGCGCAGCAGGTGGTCCAGGTGGTCCTCCAGGCCCGCGGGGCCGCCGTCCACGTGTCCGGCCTTCTCCGACAGCGAGATCAGACTGGTCAGCGACGCCTGGAGCGACTGGTCGCGGCGCTCGATCAGCCCGTCCGTGTACAGGACGAGCAGGTCGCCCGGGCACAGGTGGATCTCGGTCTCCTCGTATTCGGCCTGGTCCAGAACGCCCAGCAGGATCCCGCCGAGTTGGGGCAGCGTCTCCGCCTGGCCGCCCCGCAGCAGGACGGGCGGCAGGTGGCCGGCGCGCGCCCAGCGCAGCCGCCGCGTGGCCGGGTCGTACAGCCCGCACACCGCGGTGGCCGTGAGGTTCTCGGTCAGCTGGTGGGTGATGCTGTTGAGCCACGTCAGCAGCTGCGCAGGGCCGGCCCCCGTGGCGGCGAGCCCTCGCAGGGCATTGCGCAGGGCCACCATGCCCGTCGCGGCCTCGATACCGTGGCCGGCGACGTCCCCCACGCACAGCAGGATCTCCCCGGACGGCAGGGTGAGGGTGTCGTACCAGTCGCCGCCGACGAGGTGGTCCTTCTCGGCGGGCCGGTAGCGGACGGCGACGTGCAGGTCGCCCAGGTGCACCGGGCCGCGGGCCGGCGGCATGATCGCGTGCTGGAGCTGGCGGGCGAGGCGGCTGCGCTCGGCGGCCTCCTGCTCGGTCTGCGCGAGCTGGTCGCGGGTGGCCGCCAGGGCCACCTCGGTCCAGTGCTGGGCGGAGATGTCCTGGTAGGCGCCGCGGACGACGCTGAGCCGGCTGTCCGGATCGTGGACGGGCTCGGCGACCACCCGGATGTGGCGGGCGACGCCGTCGGGGCGCTGGAGGCGGAACGCCGTCGAGGCCGGACGCCGGTGGTGCAGCAGGGTGCGCAGGAAGCGGCCGATGGTGTGCCGGTCGTCGGGGTGGGCGTGGTCGGCAAGCTGCTCCAGCGGGATGGGCAGCGCGGTGGGCGGCAGGCCGTGCAGCTCGTACACCGCCTCGTTCCAGGCGATCTGCCGGGTGTGCAGGTTCTCCTCGAACCCGCCGATGCGGCCGAGCCGCTGGGCGTGCTGGAGCAGCCGGGCGACGCGCGGCGTGCCGTCGTCGAGGCGCCACACCACCAGGAGGTGGCTGCCGTGCCGGCTGATGCTGACCTTGGCGCGGGTGCTCAGCGGCACCCCGCCGACCATCGCGGAGAGCGTCATGCCCCCGGTGCGGAAGGGCTCCCCGGTGACGAAGACGTGCTCGGCAGCCTCCAGCAGCCCGCCGGCCTCCGCGGCGAGCGGGTACGCCTCCAGCAGCCGCGAGCCGACGATGGCGCTCGTCGGCCGCCCGGCGAAGTCCACGAACGCCGGGTTGGCGTGCCGGATGGTGAACTGCACCGGCACCTCGCCGCCTTCGGGCGACATCTGCAGGACCAGGCAGGGGTCCAGCACGCCGTCGGCGAGGGCCCGTACCCCGTCGAGCTGCGCATCGTGGTGCTCGCTGCCCGCGGGGCGGCCGCTGTCCGCCCATGTCTCCAGGGTCGCCGCGCACAGCTCGGCGAGGGCCTCGAACTGCCGCTGGAGGGGCTGGGACTGCTCGGGCAGCCGGTCGTTCCAGCACACCTCCAGCACGCCCGTGAGCCGTCCGCCGATGCCCGCCGGGACGGCGAGGCGGCCGCCGCCGACCGCGTGCTGGCCGATCGAGGGCAGCCCGGCGTCCGCGAGCGCCGGATACGCGACGACAGCCCGCCCGTCGAGGGCGCGGCGGGCGGGGGTCGGCACGCCCGGAGGCACGTGCCGCCAGCGGTGGGCCTCCTCGGCGCCGAACCCGGCGCTGCCGGCGAGCGAGAGGGACTGGTCGGGGTGGGCGGCCCACACGGCGACCGCGACCGCGCCCAGCGGCCGCAGCGCGTGCTCCAGCATCGAGCGGGCGACCGCCTCGGTGTCCCGCTCGGCGAGGGCGTGCGCCTCGGCGCTGCGCAGCCGGACGCCGACGGAGTCCGCGGCCGGCGCCGCGGCCGAGGCCGTGACGAAGTCCCGGGCGACCGCCGAGATCCGGTCCGAGGCCGCCTGGTTGACCAGGTCCGCGGCGAGGACGAGCGGCGTGACGCCGGCCTTCTCGGCGAGGTCCGCCAGCTGCGCCGACGCCTCCGTGGGCCCGCAGTGCAGCCGCTCCACCAGCACACCGACGGCCATCTCGACGAGCGCCCGCCCGGCGGCGTCCGCGTGCGCCTGCTCCAGCTCCCGCCGCAGCAGCTCGACCGTCGTCGCCAGGCGGCCGACGGCACCGCCGTCGGCGTGCGCCCCGGCCTCCGTCCCGGCGGAGGCCGGGACGGAGACGGCGGCCGCCGCGCTGTCGCGCTGCGCCCCGATCCGGATCGCCCCGCGGCCGGGCGGGATCCCGGCGCGGCCGCTGCCGTCTCGCGGATCCTGGGGGTGGTGCACTGCTCGTCTCCTCGCGGTCCTTCGGTTGCTGTCGGCCGGCCCGGCGTCAGGAGGCCAGGTGCCGCTTGATCCGGCTGATCAGTTCGCCGGCGTCGACCGGCTTGGTGACGTAGTCGCTGGCGCCCGAGGCGAGGCTCTTCTCCCGGTCGCCGATCATGGCCTTGGCGGTCACGGCGATGATGGGCAGCCCGCTGTGCTCGGGCATGGCGCGGATCGCCGAGGTGGCGGTGTACCCGTCCATCTCCGGCATCATCACGTCCATCAGGATGACGTCGATGCCCGGGTGCGTGGCGAGCGCGTCGAGCGCGGCCCGGCCGTTCTCCGCCTGGAGCACCCGCATGCCGTGCAGTTCCAGGATCCCCGTGATCGCGTACAGGTTGCGGTCGTCGTCGTCGACGACGAGCGCGGTGCGGCCGGCCAGCGAGGGGTCGACCTCGGGGTCCCAGGGCGAGCCGGCGTCCGTACGGTGGGCGAGCGGCAGGACGTCGCCGGGCCGGTCCGCGCCCATGTGCAGGGCGATGCGCTCGCGCAGCTCGTCCAGCCCCGTGATCAGCTCCAACAGGCCGGAGCCGTCCCGCTCGCGCAGCAGCCGGGCGTCGTGCGCGGCGGTGCCCCGGCTGCTGTGGGCCAGCACCGGGACCCCCTGCAGGGCCGGGTCCCGCTCCATCTCCTCCAGCAGGCCGACGGCCGCCCCGTCGGGCAGGTCCAGTTCGAGGACGACGCAGTGGCAGGGGCTGGTGGCCAGGGTGGCCGCGGCCTCCTGCGCGCCGACCGTGGTGATGATCTCCACCTCCCGGCGGCCCGCCGCGTCCGCCTGGTGCGGCAGGTCCCCGACGGCGTTCTCCGCGACCAGCGACAGCAGCCCCTTGGGGCGCGCCTCGACCACGAGGAGGCGCCGCGGCTGCAGCGGCGCCGGCGCGGCGGCCGGGTCGGCCGCGGCCCGGCCCGCCTCCGGGGCGTCCTGCTCCGGGCCGCCCTCCAGCTCCCGGAGCGCCTCCGCGTCCGTCGCGGCGGCCACAGCGAAGTCGGGCGGTGCGACCGGCAGGTAGAGGGTGAAGGTGCTGCCCCTGCCCAGGGTGCTCTCGGCGGTGATGGCCCCGCCGAGGAGGTAGGCGATCTCGCGGCTGATGGACAGCCCGAGGCCCGTCCCGCCGTACTTGCGGCTCGTCGTCCCGTCGGCCTGCTGGAAGGCGCCGAAGACGGTCTCCAGGTGCTGGGGGGCGATGCCGATGCCGGTGTCCGTCACGCGGAACGCGAGGACGGGGCCGCCGCCGCGGCGCACGATCTCCGGGATGCGCGCCTCGTCGGCCGGCTCGATGTGCAGCCCGACACTGCCCTGCTCGGTGAACTTGACCGCGTTCGACAGCAGGTTGCGCAGGATCTGGCGGAGCCGGTAGTCGTCGGTGACCAGCTCGGACGGCACTTCGGCGGAGGTGTGCACGGTGAACGACAGGCTCTTCTGCCCGGTCATCGGCCGGAAGGTCGCCTCGACGTAGTCGAGCAGCCTGGTGAGGGAGACCGTCTCGGGGGTGAGGTCCATCTTCCCCGCCTCCACCTTGGACAGGTCGAGGATGTCGTTGATCAGCTGGAGCAGGTCGGATCCCGCCGAGTGGATGATGCCGGCGTACTCCACCTGCTTGGCCGTCAGGTTCCGCGTCGGGTTCTGGGCCAGCAGCTGCGCCAGGATCAGCAGGCTGTTCAGCGGGGTGCGCAGCTCGTGGCTCATGTTCGCCAGGAACTCCGACTTGTACGTGGAGGCCAGCGACAGCTGGTGCGCCCGCTCCTCCAGCTCCTGGCGGGCCTGCTCGATCTCCAGGTTCTTCGTCTCGATGTCGCGGTTCTGCGCCGCGAGCAGCTCGGCCTTCTCCTCCAACTCGGCGTTGGAAGCCTGGAGTTCCTCCTGCCGGGCCTGGAGCTCCTGCGAGCGGGCCTGCAGTTCGGCGGTGAGCCGCTGGGACTCGCCGAGGAGCTCGTCGGTCCGGGCGTTCGCGATGATCGTGTTGACGTTCACCCCGATCGCCTCCATCAGCTGCTCCAGGAAGTCGCGGTGGACCTGTGTGAACGGCCGCACCGAGGCGAGCTCGATCACGCCGAGCACCTGCCCCTCGACCACGATCGGCAGGACGATCAGCGACAGCGCCTCCGTCTGCCCGAGCCCCGAGGACACGGCGAGGTAGCCCGCCGGGAGGGCGTCGACCGCGATCGGGCGCTTGCTGCGGGCGGCCTGCCCGACGAAGGACTCGCCGAGGCGGAACCGCGTCGGCCGGGAGCCGTCGGGGAAGGCGTACGAGCCGACGAGCTGGAGGACCGTGCCCTCCCGGTCCTCCTCCGCCAGGTAGAAGGCGCCGCACTGCGCCGACACCAGCGGTGTCAGCTCGTCCATGACCGACTCGGCGACGAGCTTCAGGTCGCGCTGCCCCTGGAGCAGGGCGGAGACGCGGGCCAGGTTGGTCTTCAGCCAGTCCTGCTCCTCGTTGGCGCGGGTGGTCTCGCGCAGGGACTCCACCATGAAGTTGATGTTGTCCTTGAGGTCGGCGACCTCACCCGAGGCGTCGACGGTGATGGAGCGGGTCAGGTCGCCGGCCGCGACGGCGCTCGTCACCTCGGCGATGGCGCGGACCTGCCGGGTCAGGTTCCCGGCCAGCTCGTTCACGTTCTCGGTGAGCCGCTTCCACGTGCCGGAGACGTCCGCCACCTCGGCCTGCCCGCCGAGCCGGCCCTCGCTGCCGACCTCGCGCGCGACACGCGTCACCTCGGCGGCGAACGAGCTGAGCTGGTCCACCATCGTGTTGATGGTGGTCTTGAGCTCCAGGATCTCCCCCCGCGCGTCGACGTCGATCTTGCGGGTGAGGTCGCCGTTCGCGACGGCCGTCGTGACCTGGGCGATGTTGCGGACCTGGCTGGTCAGGTTGTGCGCCATGAAGTTGACGTTGTCGGTGAGGTCCTTCCAGGTCCCCGCCACGTTCGGCACCCTGGCCTGGCCCCCGAGGATCCCCTCCGTGCCGACCTCGCGCGCGACGCGCGTCACCTCGTCGGCGAACGCGGACAGGGTGTCGACCATCGTGTTGATCACGCCGGCGAGGGCCGCCACCTCGCCCTTGGCCTCCACGGTGATCTTCTGCGACAGGTCGCCCTTGGCGACCGCCGTCGCCACCTGCGCGATCGAGCGGACCTGCCCCGTCAGGTTGGAGGCCATCACGTTGACGTTGTCCGTGAGGTCCTTCCATGTCCCCGACACGCCGCGGACGGTGGCCTGGCCGCCCAGGTTCCCGGCGGTGCCGACCTCGCGTGCGACGCGCGTCACCTCGTCGGCGAACGCCGACAGCTGGTCCACCATCGTGTTGATGGTGTCCTTCAGCTCCAGGATCTCGCCGCGCGCCGCCACGGTGATCTTCTGGGACAGGTCGCCCTCGGCGACGGCCGTCGCCACCTGGGCGATGGCCCTGACCTGGCTGGTCAGGTTGCCGGCCATGAAGTTCACCGAGTCGGTCAGGTCACGCCAGGTGCCCGAGACGCCCTGGACGTCGGCCTGGCCGCCGAGGATGCCCTCGGTGCCGACCTCGCGGGCGACGCGCGTCACCTCGCCGGCGAACGAACCGAGCTGGTCCACCATCGTGTTGACGGTGTCCTTCAGCTCCAGGATCTCGCCGCGCGCGTCGACGGTGATCTTCTGGGAGAGGTCGCCCTTCGCGACGGCCGTCGCGACCTGCGCGATGTCGCGGACCTGCGTGGTGAGGTTGCCGGCCATCGCGTTGACCGAGTCGGTGAGGTCCTCCCACGTGCCCGACACGCCCGGCACCTGCGCCTGCCCGCCGAGCCGGCCCTCGGTGCCGACCTCGCGTGCGACGCGCGTCACTTCGGAGGTGAAGAGGGAGAGCTGGTCCACCATGCCGTTGAAGACCGTGGAGATCTCGCCGAGGAGGCCGTCCGCCTCGGCGGGCAGGCGGATGCCGAAGTCGCCGTCGCGTACGGCGGTGAGCCCCGCGAGCAGCAGCCGCAGCTCGGGCTCGCCCACCTGGGCGGGCCCGGCGCCGGATCCCCGGGGCCGTTCCGCACCCTCGTCGGGCGGTGTCGTGCCAGCCATCAGAACGTCGCCTCCGTAGAACGCCGGGCCGGTGGCCGGCTGTCGAATCCTTCGCGTCCCGCCTGCGCGGCGGCCGCCGCCGGCCGGGCGCGGGCCCGTACCGACCCGGAGGCTACCCCACCCTCCAGGGGATGGGAAAAGCCCAGGATCACGCCGTAATTCGCAGGTGCGGCCGTGCATGGATGCCGAGGATCCGGTGATACGCGCACCACCGGGCGGCCGTCGCGGCCGCCCTCCACCGGAAGGAGCCGCCCCGTGGCCGAGATCGCATCCCTGCCCGTGTCCGGATCGTTCGAGCAGCGGCGCGACCGGCCGCTGGACGGGGCGTGCCGGGGCGCGGAGGGCGGCGTCTTCGCCCGGGTCGCCCACGAGCCGGCCACGGCCGCGCGGGCCCGCGAGGAGGCGGCGAAGGCCGTCTGCGGCGGCTGCCCCGTCCGCATCCCGTGCCGCCGGCACGCCCTCGCCGCGCGCATCCCCCACGGGGTGCGGGGCGGGCTGACGGCGGACGAGCGGCACGTGCTGCTGACGGCCGCCCCGCACCTGCCGGCCTGACCGGGCAGGCCGGTCAGGAGACGAGGCTCTGCTCGTCCAGCTCCGTCAGTCTCACCGTGCACAGGCCGCCGCGTTCCGTCCTGACGGACGTCACCTTCAGCTGGGTGCCCGGGGCGAGGATGTACTCCTCCTCTCCGGTGAACGCCGAGAAGCTGCGGATGCCCACCGCCCGGGCCGGTGTCACCTCGAACAGCGTGCGCCTGCCGCGGCTGCCGAGGAACGCCCGCGCCACGCCGGGCTCCGACGTGCACGACGAAACGCCCCACCAGGTCACCGTCCGGCCCGGCGGGTACTGCCCGCGCAGGTCCAGCGGGACGCCCCGCCACAGCGGCTCCGTACGGGCCGGCAGCCCGGACACCGCCGAGAACAGCAGCCGCAGGTACGGCAGGTACGGCGCCACCCTGGCACGGTCGGGGGAGCGCAGCGCGGCGTTGATCTCGCGGTAGAACGCCGACGGGCAGGTGTACAGGTACAGGGCGGCTATCGCGTCGGCGCCCAGCCCGTCGGCCGCCTCGTCGGCCCGCCGCTTGCCGAACTCGTACGACTGCTTCACGTGCCGGTCGAGGTTCGGCAGCAGGGAGGCGAGGGGGCCGACGGCGTCCTGGAACTCCATGAGCGGCGTGTCGAACACGCCCGTGACCGGCGGGAGGACGAGCCCCTCGTCCTTGACGCTCGCCAGCCGCTCCAGGTACAGCTGGTGCAGCTCCATCGTGGAGGCGATGAACGCCCCCATCCGCGCGGCGGTGCCGTCGTCCGGCCCGCCGCCCGGCGCGCCCTCGTTCCACCCCTTGCTCGGCAGCCAGTCGACCGGCTCCGCGCCCAGCGACGCCAGCGCCTCGTTCACCACGGCGAAGTGGTCGCCCTCGCAGAAGACGTCGCCCTGCGCCGCCGGGTTGGGGTGGTCGATGTGCCGGACGTCCACCCCCGGGTACTTCTTCTGCAGCCGCATCACGACCCGCTTCAGCGCCCGCGCATGGGCGCCCCACCACGCGAACACGACGCCGCGGTCCTCCTCGGCGGCTTCCTGCTTGGCCTTCAGGATCTCCTCGACGATCCGCTCGGCGACCGGACGCCAGAACGCGGTGTGCCGGTCGGTCGGCGTCGCCCCGCCGCTGCCGGCGGTCAGCGACGCGTTCAGCAGCAGCACGCCCTGCGTCAGCATCGCCTGGAACCACTCCGGCGGCTGCACGGTGTCCTTCTCCCTCAGGAGCGCCCGTACGTCGGCGATCGGCGTCTTCTTCGCGATCCCGTACTTCCACATCGCCGCCGCCTTGATGATGGAGCGGATGCTGACGACCCTGCCGAACTGGCTGTCCTTCCAGTCGTGGAAGGTGTTGTCGAACATGGCGATGCCGGTGGCGCTCTCCGGCCGCGGGTACGGGTTCTGTCCGAAGACGACCACCTTCCACTTGTGCGGCGGATGCGGCTTGAGCGCCTGGAAGGTCAGTTCGCGGACGGGCACGATGTCCTGGCTGCGGCCCTTCCCGATGTACGACGCGGCCTCGGGCTGCGCCTCGATGACGGGCTTCAGCAGCGCAAGCCACGGCTCACCGCCGCCCGTGAACAGCTCGGTGAGGCCCAGCGGGTCGCTCGGGTCGTGCGGGTCGGCCGGGGCCGGTGCGTTGGCGTCGTCACTCATGGGGGAGGGGCTCCCGGGGTTCGTACCGGACGGGGAAACGGCGGGGGTGTCGGTGTCAGCGGCGAAATCCAGGCCGCGCCGGCGGCACGATCCGCACCCGCGTCGTGGCGGGGGCGCTGTCGATGTCGGCGAGCTGTCCTGTGACCGTGCTCCGCAGGTCGTCGTAGGAGTCGAAGCAGTGGTCGTTGAAGAGCGTGTAGCCGGTCCACATCAGGTTGGCGCACACCTGCGCCGGGACCCGGCCCGTCTGCGCGCCCATCCCGACGAGCGCCACCGACCGGATGCTGCCCGGGCTGACCCGGTTCTGCCGGTGGACCGCCTGGAAGGCGGCCGCGCAGGCGAGGGCCACGTTCAGGGTGTGGCCGACGTCCTGCGAGGACTGCTCCATCGTGGGTGTGGAGATCAGGAACCGCGGCGTCTGCGCCCCCGACGGCACGCAGACCGCACTGCCGACGGGCAGGCTGCCCGCGAACCCGTCCCGGATGGCACGCTGCACACGCAGCTGTATCCCGGCGCCGAGGTGGCGCTTGATGACGGCGTCGACGCCGCCGTCCATCCGGCCGCGGGAGTTGGTCGGGGTGACCCATGCGTCGACGTCCTCGTCGAGGATCGACCCCCGGCGGATCTCGATCTCCGGGGTGTCGGCGAACGCCGCCCGCCACGCCTGGACCACCTGCGCGTTGAGGTCGGTCAGCACCACCCGGAGCCGGGGCTGCACACGGTTGTCGGTCATGAACGCTCCTTCGGGAGGACGGCCCTTCGAACTCCCTCGAAACTACCTTCGACCACTGACAACGGGTCGCCGCCGCAGCCCCGCTGACCTGGCGTCACGCGATCCCCTCAGCGGACCGTCCGCACACCCGCGTGTGTATCCGCGCACCGCGGGCACACGCGGGCCATGACCGTGCAGAAGACACCCGTACTCGCCCTGGACTGCGCCGAACCCGAGGGCCTGGCGCGGTTCTACGCCGACCTGCTGGGCGGCGAGGTCCGGCCCGGCCCCGGCCCCGACGAGGTGGAGGTGGCGGGCCCGGACGGCGTCACGGTGGCGTGCCGCCGCGACCTCGGATTCGCCCCGCCGAGCTGGCCCCGGCCGGAGGGCTCGCTCCAGGCGCACCTGCGTATCCGGGTCGCGGCGGCCGACCTCGACGAGGCCGAGCGGGAGGCGGTCTCCCTGGGGGCCCGCCCGCTGGCCACCGGCACGGAGGACGGCTTCCGGCCGGTCCGCCTCCTCAGCGACCCCGCAGGCCACTCGTTCGCCCTCATGGCGGCAGACCCGCCGACCGCGCCGTAGTCAGACCGGCCAGGCCGACCGCGTCCTCCGCCGCATGGGCCCGGCCCGCCGGGGTACCCGCCGGAGGTGGGACGCGAACGGCTGGTGTTCGACGGATGGATCGCCGCCCTCGGGACGGCGTCCGGCACGCGCGTCGTCCTCGGCCACTGGCCCGACTCGCCCTTCGGGCCGTTCAGCGACGTGATGCTGGAGGACGCCGGCGGGCGGCGCACCCTGCTCGCTCCCACCGCCCGCACCGCCGCGTGCATCGCGGGCGTCTACCGCTTCGACGAGGTCCGCACCGCACCCGTCGGGGTGCGCGTGGACGGCGCCCGCTGGGAGGTCGCCGCCGGCCCCCTGGACCTGTGGTTCTCCGTCGGCCGGCGCGGCCCGCTCGGCCTCGCGCTGCGAGCCGTCCCCCGGCCGCTCGCCCGCCGCCCCGCCTGGGCCGCGCTGGCCGCCGGGCCCGCCCGCCTGCTGCCCGGCGTCCGCACCCGGGGCAGTGCGCGCCCCGGCCACCGCCAGTGGTACGCGGCCTGCGACCTGCGCCGCATCACCGGCGCCGGCGCGGCCCTCGACGGCGCGGACCTCGGGCCGCTGCGCCCGGTCCTGCCCCCGGTGCGCTTCGGCTTCGGCTCGGCTCCGGCCACACCGGCGCTCGTACGCGTCGTCTCCACCATCGAAACACCGGCGAGCGGATAGGCCCGTGCAGGCCTTCCTCCCGTATCCCGGATTCGCCGGGACCGCCGCCGACTCCGGCGGCGGGTCCTGAGCGGCCGGGGGGCCGCGCACCGGTCAGGAGCCGCGGCGTCTCTCCGGCGTTCCCGGCCTGTGCACCGCAGTGCGCCCGCTCTTGTCGCTCCCGACCTCGGCGAGCAGGGGTGAAGACGGTTCCATCATGACAGGTCAGAGACGGTTTTCGTAGGACGGAAGGCACAGTCGTATGCCCTTGTTCGGGCCCCTGTGCGGCTTTCAGAATCACGGTCATGAATCACACGGCGAACACCAACCACGACGCAGTGCTGCGAGCCCGGGTGGCCCTCCTGGGGTCGGGGACCCTGCCGATCCGTCAGCAGGTCGCGGCCTACCGGCTCCTCGCCCGGGTCACCCCGCTCGCGTACCTGCCCCGGCTGTCGATCGCGCTGTACGACTACAGCCGCCAGGAGTTCGCCCACGACACCCGCATCGCGCTCGCCCTGCGGGCCGAGTCCCTGGACGCGGCCCGGCGCATACACGCACTCGAACCGGAGCGCCTGGAACTGCTCGCGGCGGCTCTCGACGCGTACCGGGAACTCCTCGACACCGCCGGCAGCACGGAGGAGGCCGCGGCCGCCGCCCGGGAACTGGCGAGCCTGGGGTACCGCCCCGGCATCCCGGACCAGCGCTTCCACCGCCTCGCGTACCACTAGTGCTGTGACCCGGCCACAGCACTAGGGTCCGTCCGGCCGGCCCCCGGCGCCGCGCAGGCGGGTGTTGAGGCGGGCGGCCTGGCGGGTCAGGTGGTCGCGCTCGGCCAGGCTGGGCGCCTTGTGGGCCGCCTCCGCGTACAGGCGGGCTGCGCCCGCCAGGTCGCCGTCGCGTTCGTGCAGGTACGCCGCCACCGCCGTGTGGCGGGGGAGCGAGCCGTCCACCGAGGCGAGGGCGGCCAGGCCGGCGCGGGGCCCGTCCGCCTCTCCGACGGCGACCGCCCGGTTGAGCAGGACGACGGGGCTGCCGGTCAGCCGGGCCAACTCGTCGTACCACTCCACGATCTGCACCCAGTCGGTCTCCGCGGCGGTGCGCGCATCGGCGTGGAGCGCCGCAATGGCGGCCTGTGCCTGGTATTCGCCGAGCCGGTCCCGGGCGAGGGCCGCCTGGAGGATCCCGATGCCCTCGGCGATCAGCGAGGTGTCCCACCGGCCGCGGTCCTGCTCGGCGAGCGGCACCAGGCTGCCGTCGGAGGCGGTCCGGGCCGCGCGCCGGGCGTGGTGGAGCAGCATGAGGGCGAGCAGGCCGGCCACCTCCGGGTGGTCGGTGCGGGCCGCGAGCTGCCGGGTGAGCCGGATGGCCTCGGCCGCGAGGTCGACGTCCCCGGAGTAGCCCTCGTTGAAGACGAGGTAGAGGACCCGCAGCACGGTGGCGACGTCACCGGGCCGGTCGAAGCGCACCCCGGAGACGGTGCGCTTGGCCCGGCTGATCCGCTGCGCCATGGTCGCCTCGGGCACCAGGTACGCGCGGGCGATCTGGCGGGTGGTCAGCCCGCCGACGGCGCGCAGCGTGAGTGCGGCGGCCGACGACGGCGTCAGCGCGGGGTGCGCGCACAGGAAGTACAGCCGCAGGGTGTCGTCCGCCGCCGGCGCCGGCCCGGGCGCCGGCTCCCCGCCGGCGCGGTCCTCGCGCCGGCGGCGGGCGGCGTCCGAGCGGGCCGCGTCGAGGAACTTGCGCCAGGCTACGGTGACCAGCCAGCCCTTCGCGTCCCTCGGGGGATCGGCGGGCCAGACCCGCAGCGCCTCGACCAGCGCGTCCTGTACGGCGTCCTCGGCCGCCGCGAAGTCGGCTCCGCGGCGGACGAGGGCCGTGAGCACGCCCGGGGTGAGGCTCCGCAGCAGGGCCTCGTCCATGGGAGCGGTCACTCCGCGACCGGGGGCTTCGCGGTCAGGAAGGGGCGGACCTCCAGCCACTCGTGGATCGGCCGGCCGCCCGCCCCGGGGGCGGCCGACAGCTCGCCGGCCAGCTCGACGGCGCGGTCGTAGCCGTCGACGTCGATGATCATCCAGCCGGCGATGAGGTCCTTGGTCTCGGCGAACGGCCCGTCGGTGACGGGGGGCCGGCCCTCGCCGTCGTAGCGGACCCAGGCCCCCTCGGGGGCGAGGGCCTGGCCGTCGACGAACTCGCCGGTCTTCTCCAGCCGCGCCGCGAAGTCGTTCATGTACCGGATGTGCGCCGAGACCTCCTCCGGTGTCCACTGGTCCATCGGCACGTCGTTGACGGCGGCGGGGGCGCCTCGGTAGTGCTTCAGCAGCAGGTACTTGGCCATCGTGTTCTCCTGGGTGCTCGTGCGGCCCGTGCTGGTCGCGTTCGTACCGGGGACGGAGCCGGAAGCGGCTTCTCGACATCTCCTCCGGATCTTTTTCCTCGTACGCCGGCCGCCGCCGTCACGGGGGAGCCTGGGAGTCCCGGCGGAGCCGGTCCAGGCGGCGGATGGCGGGCGTGGCGGCCGCACCGTGCAGGAGGACGGACAGCAGCACGGTGAAGGCGACCACGGACCACAGCTGCGGAGCCAGCGCGTCGAAGCGCGTGGTCTGCCCCAGAGCGTAGGCGAGGTAGAACAGCGAGCCGATGCCGCGGATGCCGAAGAACGACACCGTGAGGCGCTCCCGCGGCCCGGCCCTGTGCCCCCACAGGCTCGCCCACCCGGCGAGGGGCCGGACGGCCAGGACGAGCAGCACGGCGACGAGGGCCCCCTGCCAGGTCAGGTGGGGCAGGCCCGAGACCGCCAGGTAGCCGCCGAGGAGGAACAGCAGGAAGACGGTCAGCAGCCGCTCGATCTGCTCGGTGAACTCGTGCAATACCTTGTGGTAGCCGTGGCTGCGCTCGGCGGCCCGGATCGTGCAGGCGGTGACGAAGACGGCGAGGAAGCCGTAGCCGTGCAGCAGCTCGGCCGCCCCGTACGCCACGAAGGTGGCACCGAGCGCGACGAAGCCCTCCATGTGCTCGGAGAGCCGCAGTGCCGACGGCCGCGCCCGGAAGAACATCATCCCCAGCAGCCGCCCCGCCACCACGCCGACCGCGACGCCGACGGCGGTCATCACGAGCACGTCGACGACGACCCACCGCCCGATCCACCCGCCCCCGCCGCCCGCGGCGGCCGCGGCCAGGGCCGCGAGGACGAAGGGAAAGGCCAGCCCGTCGTTCAGGCCGGCCTCCCCGGTCAGCGAGAACCGCACCTCGTCCTCGTCGTCCGCCTCGTCGGTCGGCTCCCCGACGCGCACCTCCGCGGCCAGCACCGGATCCGTCGGAGCGAGGACGGCGGCCAGGAGCAGCGCCGGGGCGAGCGGCCACTGGAGCAGGGGGACGGCGACCGCACAGACTCCCGCGACGGTCAGCGGCAGGGCGATCCCGACGAGCCGCCACGGCCCGGCCCAGCGCCGCAGCCCGACCGGCCGGTTCAGGGCGAGGCCCGCGCCCATGAGGGAGACGATGACGCACAGCTCGGCCGCGTGCTCCACCCACAGCCGGTCCCGGACGGGATCCACCGCGGGCACGGGCAGCGGCAGCAGTCCCACCAGCACGCCGGCGGCCAGGAACACCATCGGCATGGACAGCGGCCGCCGGAAGACGAGCCGCGGCAGCACGGCCGCGCCGAGCGCCCCGACCCCCATGGCCAGGTACGCGGCATCGGAGAGCGTCATGCGTTCGGCCCCCCGCCCCTGATGCACATATATTGCAACTGCGATAGACCTGCAGAAAGGGGCCCGTGGTGGGCGGACCGGTGGTACTGGGGATCGAGTCGTCGTGCGACGAGACCGGCGCGGGCATCGTCCAGGACGGCAGGCTGCTGGCGCACGTCGTCGCGTCCAGCATGGACGACCACGCGCGGTTCGGCGGTGTCGTACCCGAGATCGCCGCGCGCGCCCACCTCCAGGCCTTCAACCCGGTCGTGCGCGAGGCCCTCGACCGGGCCGGACTGCGCCTCGGGCAGATCGACGCCGTGGCCGTCACCACCGGCCCCGGCCTGTCCGGCGCCCTCCAGGTCGGCCTCGCCGGAGCCAAGACCCTGGCGTACGCGGCCGGCGTCCCCCTGTACGGCGTCCACCACCTGGCCGGGCACGTCGCCGCCGACACCCTCGACCACGGGCCGCTGCCCCGCCCGTCCGTCGTGCTGATCGTCTCGGGCGGCCACACCTCGCTGCTCCTCGTACGCGACCTCGTCCGCGAACCGATCCTGCACCTCGGCGACACCCTCGACGACGCGGCCGGCGAGTGCTTCGACAAGGTCGCCCGCATCCTCGGCCTCCCCTACCCGGGCGGCCCCGCCATCGACCGGGCCGCCCGGGACGGCGATCCGCGGGCCGTGGCCTTCCCGCGGCCGCTGACCCGCCCCGGCGACGACCCGTACGCCTTCTCGTTCTCCGGGCTGAAGACGGCCGCCGCCCGCTGGGTCGAGGACCACCGGGCCCGCGGCGCGCAGGTCCCCGTCGCCGACGGGGCGGCCGCCCTCCAGGAGGCCGTCGCCGACGTGCTCACCCGCAAGGCCCTGGCCGCCTGCGCGGCGCACGGCGTCCGCACGCTGATCGTCGTCGGCGGCGTCGCCGCGAACTCCCGGGTGCGCGCCCTGGCCGAGCGGCGGTGCGCCTCGGCCGGCGTCGAACTGCGCGTCCCCCCGATGACGCTGTGCACCGACAACGGCGCGATGATCGCCGCCGTCGGCGACCTGCTGGTCCGCTCCGGGGCCGAACCGGCCCCGCTCGACGTCTCGATCGACCCCTCCGCCCCCCTCGAGTACGCCGCCCTCACCCCGCTCGCCCGCACCGCCGCCCGGGCGGCCTGACCCCGTCACCCTCAGCCCTCGCCTGCCGCGCACATGCTCCTCCGCATGGCTCTTCCTGGATCGCAACCGGCCTCTGCCGGGTGCGTCTCCCCGCCTACCCGCACGCACGGCGGCAAACGGGCCCTGCCGGTCCGAGCGCAGGGGGACGAGGCGCCCCCGGGGCCGGAGTGCGCCCGGCCGGGGCTACGGGCGGGGCTGCCACTCCTCGGGGCCGCCGCCCCGCCACTCCACGAACGCGGGGTCGGTGAGGTCGGCGTCGTCGGCGTTCTCCAGTCCGGCCGCGGCGAGGAAGACGCGGATGTCGGCGGGGCGGTGGGCCACCCCGATGGCGACGCCGTCGTACCGCACCCGGCGCCAGCCGTTCTCGTCGGGCGGGTGGACGACCAGTCTGGCGGGCATGGCCCCAGCCTGGCCCCGGCCGGGTCGGGCAGCACCCCGCAGCACCCGAACGGGTGGCTGCACTGCCGGGCGGCGGCTCACCCGCTCCCGGCGGGCGCCGGGCCCGCCCGCAGCGCCGCGGCCGCGTAGACGGCGGCGCCGGCGGCCAGGGCGTCCTCGTCGAACACGGCGAGGTTCGAGTGCAGGTCCGCGGCCTCCTCCGGAGGGACTCCGGGCGGGCGGGCCCCCAGGAACGCCATCGAGCCGGGCACCTCCTGCAGGACGTAGCTGAAGTCCTCTGCGCCCATGAACGGCGCGGCAAGCCGCCCGACCCGGTCCGCGCCGAGCAGCGCGACCGCCGTGTCGTACAGGGCGGCCGTGCGGTCGGCGTCGTTCACGACGGGCGGGTAGCCCTCCTCCAGCTCCACGCCGGCCTCGGCCCCGTGGGCGGCGGCCACGTGCCGCGCGACCCTCTGGATGCCCTCGCGGACCTGCTGCCGGGCGCCGGGGGAGAGGGTGCGGAACGTGCCGCGGATCTCGGCCGTCTCGGGGATGACGTTCGACGCCGTTGTGCCGGCGTGGATGGAGGCGACCGTCACCACCGCAGGGTCGAAGACGTCGAGGGTCCGGGTCACCATCGACTGGAGCGCCTGCACGATCTCGCAGGCGACCGGCACCGGATCGAGCGCCCGGTGCGGGGACGACGCGTGCCCGCCGCGCCCTCGGACGGTCACGTGCAGCCGGTCGGAGGCGGCGAAGGTCGGGCCGGACCGCAGGTGCAGGGTCCCGCTGTCGAAGCGGGTCGTGACGTGCAGCGCGAACGCGGCGGCCACCCGTGTCCCGCCGGCGGTCTCCAGCACCCCCTCGTCGATCATGTGGCGGGCGCCGCCGCCGGACTCCTCCCCGGGCTGGAACATGAAGACGACCCGGCCGGCCAGCAGTCCGCGGCGGGCGGCGAGCAGCCGGGCGGCGCCGACCAGCATCGCGGTGTGCGTGTCGTGCCCGCAGGCGTGCATGGCGCCCGGCACCCGGGAGGCGAACTCCAGGCCGGTGCCCTCCTCCAGGGGCAGGGCGTCCATGTCGGCGCGCAGCAGCACCGCCGGGCCGGGCAGGGCGCCCTCCAGGGCGGCGGTGACGGAGCTCAGCCCGGAGCCGGTCGCCACCTCCAGCCCGAGCCCGTCCAGCGCCTCCAGGACGGCCTGCTGCGTACGCGGCAGGTGCATGCCCAGCTCGGGGAAGCGGTGGATGCGCCTGCGCAGGGCGACGGTGTCGGGCAGCGCGGCATGCGCGTCGGCGAGGAGGCCCTCCAGGGCGGCCCCTCCGGACGCGGGCGCGGGGACGCTCAACGGAATCTCCTCATCTCCTTGCGGGACGTGCCGGGCGCACGGGCACGGGTCACCTGCCATCCCTGCCCCGCATCCCGCTCCGCCACGCCGCCCGCACACCACCGGCCGCGTCCGGCGGTCCTCCGCCGCCCGCGGCCGGCCGCCCGCACCCCGCCGGGCCGGCCGGCGCGCAGCCGTTCGGCGAAGGCCCGCTCCGCGATCCGGCAGCCGAGCCCGGCCGCGCGCCGTCACGTCAGCGGGGCACGGCCCTTCGGCTGGGGCGGTTCCACCGTGTCGGGCGCGGGCGGTACGGGAAGGTCCGCCGAGGCCTGCGGGTCCAGGACCGTGGTCGTGCCGTGGTGCAGCACCGGCAGCGGCGCCCCCTCCAGCAGCGTGTACCGCGCCGCGTCGCGGCGGATGTCCACGCGCAGCCGCCGGTCCCTGACGCGGACGTTGAAGGCGAGCCGGGTCAGCGCCGGCGGCAGGCGCGGCGCGAACCGCACCGGAGCCTCCGCCTCCGCCGCTTCGCCCGGCCCGCCCGCGCCCGGCGGCAGGACGGCGGGGCCTGCGCCGTAGCGCCTCCGCAGTCCGCCCAGGCCCTGCACGAGGGCGATCCACGTCCCGGCCAGCGAGGCCATGTGGAGGCCGTCGCGGGTGTTGTGCTCCAGGTCGTTCAGGTCCATCAGCGCCGCCTCCCGGGTGTACGCCCAGGCCAGGTCCAGGTGGCCCGTCTCGGCGGCGAGGGCGGCCTGGCAGCAGGCGGACAGCGAGGAGTCCCGGACGGTCAGCGGCTCGTAGTAGGCGAAGTTGCGGGCCTTCTCCCCGTCCGTGAACTCGTCCGGGCAGGCCAGCATCGCCAGGACCAGGTCGGCCTGCTTGACGACCTGCTTGCGGTAGAGGTCGAAGTAGGGGAAGTGCAGCAGCAGCGGGTACTGCTCCTCGGCGGTGCCCTCGAAGTCCCACGGCTGCTGGTCGGTGAACCCGGCGGCCTGCTCGTGCACTCCCAGCCGAGGGTTGTACGGGATCGCGATCCGGGCGGCGGTGTCCCGCCAGTCCGCGGCCTCGGCGGCGCCGACGGCCAGCTCGGCGGCCCGGTCCGGGTGCAGGGCGACCGCGTCCGCCGCGGCCAGCAGGTTCCGCCGGGCCATCACGTTGGTGTAGAGGTTGTCGCGGGCCACCGCACTGTACTCGTCCGGGCCGGTGACGCCGTCGATGTGGAAGGCGCCGCCGGCGTCGAAGTGGCCCAGGGAGCGCCACAGCCGCGCCGTGTGGACCAGGAGGTCGAGCCCGGGGCCGCGGTGGAAGGCGTGGTCGCCGGTGGCGAACGCGTACCGCTCGGCGGCCGCCGCGATGTCGGCGTTGACGTGGAAGGCGACCGTGCCGGCGGGCCAGTACGCGGAGCACTCCGCGCCGTTGATGGTCCGCCAGGGGAAAGCGGCTCCCGCGAGGCCGAGCTGCCGGGCCCGCTCCAGCGCACTCGGCAGGGTGGTGTGCCGCCACCGCAGGACGGGCGCCACGGTCTCCGGCGCGGTGTGCGTGAGCACCGGCAGCACGAACGACTCGGTGTCCCAGAAGGCGTGCCCGTCGTAGCCCGTCCCCGTGAGCCCCTTCGCCGGAATGGCGCGCTCCTCGGCGCGGGCGGCCGCCTGGAAGAGGTGGAACAGGGCGAACCGCACCGCCTGCTGGACCTGCGCGTCCCCCTCCACCTCGACGTCGCCGTCGGCCCAGAAGTCGTCCAGGCAGGCCCGCTGCCCCTCCAGCAGGCCCTGCCAGCCGGTGCTGCGGGCCGCCGCGAGGCCGCCCTCCACCTGGTCGCGCAGGGCGGGCAGCGACCGCTGCGCGGACCACCCGTAGGAGACGAACTTCACCAGGGACAGCCGCTCGCCCGGCGCCAGGTTGGCGGTGACGGTCAGCCGGGCCACGTCCGGTTCGCTCTCCGCCGCCCAATCCGTCCCCGCGGGCCCCTCCACCAGGTGGTCGGCGGCGACCGCCACCCGCTGGCGGCTGCTGCCGGTGCAGTGCACCAGGCGCAGCCGCGTGCCGTGCGCGTGGTGCTCCTCCGGCAGGAGCGGCGAGTCGATGACCGCTGCCACGCGCGGGTCGCCGGAGGCGGCGGGCAGTTGCTCGTTGGCGACGAGCTCGGACTGCACGGCGATGCCGGCCGGCCCGTCGACGGCCTCCACGGTGTAGGAGACCGCGGCGACGGCGCGCTGCGCCAGGGAGACCACACGGTGGGAGGTCAGGCGCACGGTCCGGCCCGACGGCGTGGTCCACTCCGCGGTGCGGCTCAGCACCCCCGTGCGGAAGTCCAGGACCCGCTCGTGGGAGACGAGTGCGCCGTACCGCAGGTCGAAGGGGTGGTCGTCGACGAGGAGCCGGATGACCTTGCCGTCGGTGACGTTGATGGCGGTCTGCCCGGACTCCGGATAGCCGTAGCCCGCCTCCGCGTAGGGGAGGGGATGCGTCTCGTGCACACCGTTCAGGTAGGAGCCCGGCAGGCCGTGCGGCTCGCCCTCGTCGAGGTTGCCGCGCCAGCCGAGGTGGCCGTTCGACAGGGCGAAGACGGACTCGCTCTGCGCGAGGACGCCCAGGTCGAGGGCGGTCTCCCGGAGCCGCCAGGGCTCGGTGGCGAAGCTCGTGTGCGTGATCATCCGCGGTCCAGGAGTTCGGCGAGGTCGCCCACCACGACATCGGCGCCGTGGTCGCGCAGCGCGCCCGCCTGACCGGCCCGGTCCACGCCCACGACGAACCCGAAGCCGCCGGCCCTGCCCGCCGCGACGCCCGCCAGCGCGTCCTCGAACACGGCCGCCTCGGCGGGCGCCACCCCGAACAGGCGGGCCGCGGCCAGGTAGCTGTCGGCGGCCGGCTTGCCGCGCAGGTGCTGCTCGGCGATGGTCAGCCCGTCCACGCGCTCCTCGAACAGGTCCGCGATGCCCGCCGCGGCCAGGACGTCGCGGCAGTTGGCGCTGGATGAGACGACGGCCCGGCGCAGCCCGGCGTCCCGGGCGGCGCGCACGTAGGCGACCGAGCCCTCGTACGCCTCCACGCCCTGCTCGCGGATCATCCGCAGCACCAGCCCGTTCTTGCGGCTGCCCAGCCCGTGGACGGTCTCCCGGTCCGGGCCGTCGTCCGCGGCGCCGTCGGGGAGGGTGATGCCGCGGGAGGCGAGGAAGGTGCGTACGCCGTCCTCGCGGGGGCGGCCGTCCACGTACTCGTCGTAGTCCCGCACGGCGTCGAACGGAACGAACGGCGAGCCCGTGTGCTCGGCCCGCCGGCGCAGGAAGTCGTCGAACATCTGCTTCCAGGCGGCGGCATGGACCTTCGCGGTCCGGGTGAGCACGCCGTCCAGGTCGAACAGGCACGTGCGGACGTGGTCGGGAAGTCCCAGCATGCCGTCGAGGCTAGGCCGTCTCCTGCGGATCCTGCCTGACCCACGCCGTCCGGCCCCGCGGCTCGTCGCGTTGCCGGAGCGCCGCGCCGCCGGGCCGCCGCGCCGCCGCGGCCCGGGTCACGCGCCGCGGGTCTCCGCCTGAGCCCACGCCAGGTACGCCTCCGCGGCCGCCGACACGGGCAGCACGATCCACTGCGGCACCTCGTACGGGTGCCGCCCGTGCACCCACGCCTCCAGCGCGGCCACCCGGTCCTGCACCGTCTTGAACGTCAGCCGGTACTCGCGCTCGTGCTGCACCTCCCCCTGCCACCAGTAGAAGGACGTCATCCGCGCCTCCACGTGCACCCCGGCAGCCAGCCGCGCCTCGACCGCGGCCCGCCCCAGCTCGTACGCGGTGCCCTCGTCGTCCACCGTGGTCTGCGCGAGCACGACCGGGTTGCCCGGATCCGCCATCTCCAACCTCCTCGATCGGGTTCCCCCGACCCTAACCGGCACGCCGCCCCGCCCCTCCGCCCGCCCGCCGCCGAATCCGTATGCCCCCACGGGGTGAACCTGTCGGCCGTGCGGGTGGTCGCACGGCCCGCAGCGGGCAGCGGGCGGAGCGGTCCCGCTACAACCGGCCCGTGAACTCCCGCTGCCGGCGCGCCGCGCCCGCCCTCGCCCTGGGCCTCGCCGCCCTCCTCCTCCCCCAGCAGGCCTCCGCCTCGCCCACCGCCGCTCCCGATCCGGTCGTCTTCGTCCACGGCTGGAACAGCAGCGGCTCGACATGGGACACCATGGCGGGCCGCTTCCGGGCCGCAGGCTGGCCGGACGACCGGCTCCACCAGTGGACGTACCCCTCCGGCCAGTCCAACGCCACGACAGCCGCCGCCCTGGCCGCCGAAGTCGACCGGGTCCTCGCCGCCACGGGTGCTGCCCGGGTCGACCTGGTCGCCCACTCCATGGGGTCCCTCTCCTCCCGGTACTACCTGAGGAACCTCGGCGGCACGGCCAAGGTGGACGCCTGGGTCTCCCTCGCCGGCCCCAACCACGGCACCGACGCCGCCCGCCTGTGCGGCGGCCCCGCCTGCACCGAGATGCGCCCCGGCTCCGCGTTCCTCCAGGCCCTCAACACCGGGGACGAGACCCCCGGCGCGACCCGCTACGCGACCTGGGCCTCGCCGTGCGACGTCTTCGTCCGGCCCGCGTCCACCGTCGCCCTGGCCGGGGCGGAGAACCGGACGACGGCCTGCCTCGGCCACACCGACCTGCACCGCGACGCCGCGGTCCACGCGGACGTCGCCGCCCACATCGGCTGAGGAACGGCGCTCCGGAGCGGGGCCCACCCGGCGGACCGCCCGGCGCCGTACGGCGCGGCGGCACCTGCCACGCCGTGCCCCCGGTCGGCGGGCGGCACCCGCCGACCGGCCGTTGGGCTTCAGTCCGCCGGCGGGCCCGCCGTGTGGTCGGGGTGGCCCGGGGTGCGGCGGGCGCGCTTGAGCCGGGCCTCGTACAGGTGGTCGCGCCCGCCGGCGAGGTCGTCGACGGCCTGCTGCGCGAGCGCCGCGAACGGCCGGTAGTAGGTGTGGTTGTAGGCCTCGATGATCTGGAAGGTCCAGTGGCCGGGGATGACGTTGCGGCCGAGGATGTCCCGCTCGATCGCCGCCGCCACGTCGCCGTGCCCGGCTTCCCGGAAGAGGCGTACCGCCTCGTCGAGTTCGAAGTCCGCCGTGCCGGTCAGCTGGTGGAAGGCGTACAGGTGGCCGCGCGCGCGTTCGGTGGTCTCCAGCGCCTTCGACAGGGCGCCGAGGGCCAGGACGGTGGCGTGCGCCACGCCGTGCGGGCGGAGGGGGTCCGTACGGGGCGGCCGGTCGTGCTCCTCTGGTGCGCTCACCGTCCCTGCATAGCGCGTACGGGGCCGCCTGCCGAGCGGGCGCGCGGGGCCGCCATCCGGACGGCGGGGCCTCCCGGCTGCGTCCTCTGCCGCGCCGTCAGCGGCCCACGAGGCCGAGCTGGTGGTTCATCGCCTGCAGAAAGCGCACCACGACGTGCAGCTCGGCCGGGTCGAAGGGCGCGCAGGCCGCCTCCGTGCCGCGGGCCAGCGGGCCGAAGAACTCGCGCGCCGCCTCGCGGCCCGACGGCGCGTAGTGGATGTGGACCACGCGGCGGTCGTCTGCCGCCCGGACCCGCCGGACGTGCCCGGCCTTCTCCAGCCGGTCCAGGCAGGCGGTGACGGCCCCCGAGGTGAGGTTCATCCGGCTGCGCAGGCGCCCCGGGGTCATCGGGCCGCCCTCCTCGTCGTGCTCGGCGTCGAGGACGGCGATCAGCGCCTGGACGTCCGTCAGGTGCAGGCCGTGCGCCTGGGCGAACTCCTGGACGATCCGGTTGAACTCCGCGTTCATGCGGCGCAGCAGCACGGCGAAGGACTGCAACCCGATCGGGTCGTCCGCAGGAAGTGAGGACAGGGGGGTGTCGGCACTGGGCATGACACCAGCATATGATCTCTCAATCATTGACATACTTTGTGATTGAGAGATTGAAGGGCGGTTCGTTCACGTGAGCAGCAATCCGCGCCGGGCCCTGTGGCTGGTCCCCCTGGCCCTGCTGGTGGTCTGGCTGGGCATCGGCGGCACGCTCGGCCCCTACGCCGGGAAGCTCGGCGAGGTCGCCACCAACGACCAGGCGGCCTTCCTGCCCCGCAGCGCCGAGTCCACCGCGGTCCTCGAAGCCCGGCGGCCGTTCGAACGCTCGGAATCGGTTCCCGCGATCGTCGTCTGGGAGGCCCCGGAGGGCACCCGGATCACCGCGGACCAGACGGGCGCCGCGACCCGCGCCGTCGCCGCACTCGCGGGCCGGCCCGGCATCGCCGAGACACCCTCGCCCGCCCGGCCCTCGGAGGACGGCAGGGCGCTCCAGGCCGTCGTGCCGCTCAAGCCGGACCTGGGCGAAGAACTCCCCGCCGTCCTCGACTCGGTCCGCTCGGCGGCTGCGACCGTACCGGGCGCCACCGCGTACATCGCCGGCCCCGCGGCCACACAGGCCGACCTCTCCGACGCCTTCGCCGGCATCGACGGGCTGCTGCTCGGCGTCGCACTCGGCGCCGTCCTGCTGATCCTGCTCCTCGTGTACCGGAGCGTCCTCCTGCCGCTCGTGATCATCGTCGCGGCCGTGTTCGCCCTCGCCCTCGCCTGCGCGATCGTCTACGCCCTCGCCGACCGGGGCACCGTGCGGGTCGACGGCCAGGTACAGGGCATCCTCTCCATCCTGGTCATCGGCGCGGCCACCGACTACGCCCTCCTCCTGACGGCCCGATTCCGGGAGGAACTCGCCATCCACGGCGACCGCATGCGCGCGGCGACCGCCGCCGTCCGCCGCTCGGCCGGCGCCATCACCGCCAGCGCGGCCACCGTGGCGCTCGGCCTGCTCGCCCTGCTCGCGAGCGACCTCACCAACAACCGCGCGCTCGGCCCCGTCGGCGCGATCGGCATCATCTGCGCCGTCCTGACCACCCTCACCTTCCTGCCCGCCGTCCTCGCCCTGCTGGGCCGGACCGCGTACTGGCCGGCCAAGCCCAAGGCCGCCGCCGAGGAGGGCGGGCGCGGCGTGTGGCACCGTATCGCCGCGCTGATCGACCGCGCGCCGCGCAAGGTGTGGGCGTCGACCGCGGTGCTGCTGCTCGCCATGGCCGCGTTCGCCCCGACGCTGTCGGCCAAGGGCGTGCCCCTCGACGAGATCTTCGTCGGCGACGCGCCCTCGGTGAGCGCCCAAAAGGCCCTCGGCCGGCACTTCCCCGGCGGATCCGGCCAGCCCGCCGTGATCATCGCCGACGCGGGGCGGGTGGAGCAGGTCCAGGCGGCTGCCCGCGCGACGGACGGCGTCGCCGCGGCCGCAGCCGTCACGGCCACCGGCCGGCCGGGCGAGGGCGACCCGCTCGTGCGCGACGGCCGCGTCCGCATCGACGCCACCCTGGAGGCGGCCGCCGACAGCGACGCCGCCAAGGCCACCGTCGAGCGGCTGCGCACCCAGGTCCACGCCGTCCCCGGGGCCGACGCGATCGTCGGCGGCTACACCGCGCAGCAGTACGACACCCAGCAGACCGCGGCCCGCGACCGCAACGTCATCGTCCCCATCGTGCTCGGCATCATCCTGCTGATCCTCGTGGTGCTGCTGCGCGCCCTGGTGGTGCCGGTACTGCTGGTGGCGACCGTCGCCCTCAACTTCCTGGCCACCCTCGGCGTCGCCGCGCTCGTCTTCGACCTGCTGGGCTTCAGCGGCACCGACGCCTCCGTCCCGCTGTACGGGTTCGTCTTCCTGGTGGCGCTCGGCGTCGACTACAACATCTTCCTCATGTCGCGCGTCCGCGAGGAGACCCTCACGCACGGCGTGCGCCAGGGCGTGCTGCGCGGGCTGACCACGACCGGCGGGGTCATCACCTCCGCCGGGGTGGTCCTGGCGGCAACCTTCGCCGCGCTGATGGTCATCCCGCTGGCCTTCCTCGTCCAGATCGCCTTCATCGTCGCCTTCGGCGTCCTCCTCGACACCCTGGTCGTCCGGTCCCTGCTGGTCCCGGCGCTCGTCGTGGACCTCGGCGCCCGCAGCTGGTGGCCCGGCCGCCTCGCACGCGCCGAGCAGTGAGGGCATGCGGGCCGCGGGGCGGGCGGGCCACGGGTTTGCCACGGGTGCGGGTCAGGCCCGCCCCGCGGCCCGGTCGCTACGGGCAACCCGCGGGGCGACGATGGGAGTGCGGCCGCACTCCGGCAAGGCCCCTCGCCAAGGAGGCTCCATGAACCGGCGCACCCGCCCCCGCATCCTCATCCCCCTCGCGGCCGCCGCACTCGGCGCCCTGACCGGCGCCGGGGCGGCGGCAGCCGCGGCTCCCGCCGCCCCGCCGGCGGCCACGTGCTCGATCTCCGGCGTCCTGGAGAACGGCCGCGTCCACCTCTCCGGCGGGGGTTTCACGCCCGGGCCGGCGTACGTCTTCGGCTCGGCCGGCTTCGGCGGGACGGTGGAGATCGCCCAGAACGGCGGCTTCCAGATCATGGACGTCCCGAACGCCGAGTACACCGTCCGCCAGGGCGGCGAAGTGACCGAGTGCAGCGGCTTCAAGGGCTGACCGGGCGGCGGCCCGGCACCCGGTGCCCCCGGGCCTCCGGGCCCGGTCAGATCCAGGTGTCCGGGCCGCCCCCCGTCCAGACGATCATCGGGCTGTCCTGTTCGACCAGCGATTCCGGATCGTGCAGGCCCGCCCGGCGGGCGAACTCCACGACGTCGGCGAGGCCGTAGGCCGTCCCGAGCGGGGCGTCGGTGCCGTGGGTGTGCGCCGTGACCGGCCGGCCGCCCTTGGCGGTCACGGGGTGGACGGTGATGTGCGGAGTGTCCGGCATGCCCCCAGGCTCACCGCACCCGGGCACCTCCGCATCCCGGAGGACCCGTCCCGCCCCGCCCGCCGCGACCGGCGGGCCCCGCCGGAGGCCGACCCGGCGGTCAGAAGGCGCAGTGCACCCGCACCCGGTCAGAAGGCGTAGCGCACCCGCAGCCAGGGCGCGCGCGCCGCGATCAGCCCCCGCAGCGACTCCACGGCCGACGCCTTCTCCGCGATGCGGTAGCGGACGTTCCAGGCGCCGTTCTCCGACCTCTTCGCCTGCTGGAGGTCCGGGCGCCACAGCAGCTCCTCGGCCCGGGGGTGCCAGCCGAGGTTGACCTCGTGCAGCTCGCGGTTGTGCGTCAGCATGATGACCTCGGCCGCCGCCTGCTCCTTCACCCGGCGCGGCAGTACGTCGTCCATGGCGTCCAGCAGCTCGCCCCAGGCCCGCTCCCAGCCAGGCCGGACCACCACCGGCGACAGGTTGAAGTGCACCTCGTACCCGGCGTCGAGGAAGTCGGCGGCCGCGGCGAGGCGGTCCGCGACCGGGCTGGTCCGCACGTCGAGGAGGCGGGAGTCGTCCGCCGGCATCACGGAGAAGCGGATCCGGGTGCGGCCCTGCGGGTCGAGCCGCAGCAGGTCGGGGTTGACGAACTTGGTCGCGAAGGACGCCTTCGCGGTCGGCCGGCGGCGGAAGGCGCGGACCAGGTCCGCGGTGTTGTCGCTGATCAGGTCGTCGACCGAGCAGTCGCCGTTCTCCCCGACGTCGTACACCCACGCCCGGTCGTCGCACTGGTTGGGCTCCGGCTTCGGCCCCGCCCCCGCCACGTGCCGGCCGATGGCGTCCAGCACCCGTTCGACGTTGGTGAAGACGGTGACCGGGTTGGCGAACCCCTTGCGGCGCGGGACGTAGCAGTAGGCGCAGGCCATGGCGCAGCCGTTGGAGAGCCCCGGGGCGATCCAGTCGGCCGACCTGCCGTTGGGGCGGATCCCGAAGGACTTCCGCTCCCCCAGGACGAGGGTCTGCCGCTTCACCTGCACCCACCGCTCGGCGTTGCCCTCGTTGCCGTGCAGGTGCGGGATGCGCCAGTGGGACCTCGCCTCGACGAGGCGGGCCTCGGGGAACCGCGCGATGATCTGCCGGCCCCGCAGGGAGGCGGCCGCCGCCGGCTCCGCGTGGATCTCGGTGACCCTCAGCATCCTCCGGGCCTGCGGGCCGTCCCGGAACGGCCGCTCGGCGCCCGCACCGGCCTCCTCGCCGACGGGCCCGGCCGCCGCCACGAGCTCGCCGATCCCGAACAGCGCGTCCGCCTCGACGCCCTGCCGCCCCTGCCCGGATTGCTGTCGCCTGTCCACTTCACCCCAGTGTACGGAGGGGTCCCGCCTCCCCCGGGCCGCCGCCCGCTGTCCGGCCACGGCGGCCCGCAGTGCAGGGCCGCCGCGCAGGCCGACACCCGGCGCGAGCGCTCCACGGCGGCCGCCGGCGCAGCCGACGCCGTGCGGATCCTGCCGCACCGGTGGCGCCAGGGCCGGGCGGCATCCGTTTCGCGAAGACCCCGGTCCGCGGAGCGAACCCGGCGACGGGTCGCGCTTCGCCCGCCGGACGGCGGGGCGTAGCGTCGGCAGTGGGGGAGCGCGCCGCACGCGTGCGGGCGCCGGCACTGGCACGGGTACTGGCAGTGGGGGTGAGCGGACGGGGCTGTCGTGGGATTGGTGTTCCGGAGTTCCGACCCGGCCGAGACGGAGGCCTACCTCTCCCGGCAGTACGCAGACGTGACCGTCCACGCCTCGCCGGACGCCCGCACGGAGGTGGTCCGGCACACCGCGGACCGCTTCTCCGTCGAGGACGTGCGGATCGGCTGCGAGATGTCCTTCACCGCCGACCCGCTGGACGCCGTCTGCGTCGTCGTCCTCCACACCGGCACCATCGCCGTCCGCGAAAGCGGACTGCCCGACGAGGTCTTCGGCCCCGGCGAGGTGTTCCTCCACACCGCCGGGCACCGGCCGTTCACGGGAGCCGTCTCCGGCGCCCGCTACACCGCGGCCCTCCTCCACCCCGACCTGCTCGCCGACACCCTGCAGGCCTGCGACAAGACCGCACGGCGCCCTGTCCTGTTCACGGACCGGCGCCCCGCGACCGCCGGCGCCGGGCGGCAGCTCGCCGCTACCGTCGCCTTCCTCCGCGACAGCGTCCTCGCCCCGCCCCCGCGGCCGCGGCCGCCCATCATCGACACGACCTGCGGCCAGCTGCTCGCCGCCGCCGTCCTGTCCGCCTTCCCGTACACCACGCCCGGGGCGCGCCCCGCGGCCGCGCCGGGCGACGCCACCCTCCAGCGGGCGATCGCCTTCATCGAGGCCAACGCCCACCTCGACATCACGCTGGCCGACATCGCCGCCTCGATCCCCGTCAGCCCGCGCGCCGTGCAGTACGCCTTCGCCCGCCACGCCGGCACCACCCCCCTGGCCTACCTGCGGGGCGTCCGCCTGGCCAGGGTCCACGAGGAGCTGGCCTCGGCGATGCCCGGGCAGAGCACGGTCACCGAGACCGCGGCCCGGTGGGGCTTCGCGCACCCCGGCCGCTTCGCCGCCGCCTACCGCGAGGCATACGGCACGTCCCCAAGCCGCACCCTTGCAGCCCGCCCCAGCCGTACCACCCTGCCGGGCCCGGCCACCGCGGTCCCCGCACCGACGGCCATCGTGCCGGGCGGGGCGGAGGCGGAGGCGGAGGCGGGGGAGGCAGGGGGTGCGGGGGGTGCGGGGGGTGCGGGGTCGGCAGGGCGGGGGCCGGGTCGGCCTCCCGTCACGCACGTCGTACGCGAGCGGTGTCTCGTCCTGACGCTGTGGAGCCCACCCGACCCCGACCGGCGCAGCAGGCTCGTCCAGCACGTCCGGTCCCTGCTGGACGAGCACCGCCCGGACTGCGTCGTCGTCGAACTGCCTCCGGCGGCCGCCACGGCATCGGCCGTTGCCACGGTCCTCACCCTGCACCGCCACTGCACGGCCCGCCAGGTCCCCCTGGCGGTGGCAGCGGGCCGGTCGGAAACCCGCCGCCTGATCAGGGCGGTGCAGCCGACGGTGCCAGTCCTGGCGGAAGTACCGGAAGCACTGGAGCAGGCGCGGGAGGCGGCGCGGGGGTGAGGGGGCGGCGGGTCGGGGGAGGGCAGGAGGCGGCGGGAGCGGGGCGGGAGTCGGGGACTCGGGGTGGGGTGGTGCTGGGGGTGTCCCGGCAGCCCATTGTCCTTCCGGTGCGGGCCGTCTTGTAAAGGGCGCTCGCCCGGACGCCGGTTCGGCGTGGCAGGCGGGTCATGGCCGACGCCCGCGCCCCGCCTGCCTCGTGCCGTGGTACAGGGCCGCCGGAAGCGGAGCACGACCGCGAATGGCGGCCCACCCGGAAGGTGGGCACTCTGGAGGTGGCCCACCCGGGTGGCGCCCCGCCCGGGAGAAACGGCATGTCCACGCGCGCGCCGGCAGCACGCGCGGCGGCGCCGCGGGCCCAGCGCGACGAGGGGAGCCGCCGTGACCGGTAGCGACGCCGTCTTCGCCGAGCTGCTGGAACGTTCGCACCGCGTGGCCGCGCGCGAAGTCCCCGACCTCGTCGAGGCCGCGGGCAAGCACCTCGGGCTGACCGGGACGCGCCTCTACGTGGCGGACCTCCAGCAGGTCCGGCTCGTCGCGCTGCCCCAGACCGGCCCCGGCGCGGGCGGCCACGCCGACGCCCTCGACATCGACTCCTCGCTCGGCGGCCTCGCCTACCGGACCCGGCAGGTCCAGGTGCCCCGCGACGGCGGCACCGCCTGGGTGCCGATGATCGACGGCATCGAACGGGTCGGCGTCATGCAGGCGACCGCGCCCGTCTTCCCCCCGGCCCTGCTGGACGTGAGCCGGGCCCTGGCGTCGCTGGCGACGCTCGTGCTCATGTCGAAGTCGCCGTACAACGACCTGGTGGTGAAGCGGGAGCGGCTGCGCCCCATGACCGTCCAGGCGGAGCTGGTGTGGGCGTTTCTGCCGCCGCGGACCATCGGCACCGCCGAGGCCACCTCGTCCGCGGTGCTGGAGCCGGCGTACGACATCGGAGGTGACGCCTTCGACCACAGCTTCACCGCGGACGGCCTGCACCTGACCCTGCTCGACGCGATGGGCCACGACCTCGCCTCCGGCGGTGCCGGCGCCACGGGGCTCGCCGCCTGCCGGGCCACGCGGCGCGCCGGGGGCACCCTCCCCGACATCGCCCGGACCATCGACCGCACCCTCGAGCAGTGGATCCCCGGCCGCCTGATGACCGCCGTCATCGCCCACCTCGACACCGCGGGCGGGCAGTTCACCTGGGTCAACTGCGGCCACCCGCCGCCGCTGCTCATCCGCGACGGGCGCGTGCTGCCCCGGGTGCTGGAGCGGACCCCGCAGCTGCCGCTCGGACTGGGCTTCCACAGGGAGGCGCCGCCGACCCTGCACCGGGAACGCCTGCAGCCCGGCGACCGCGTCCTGATCTACAGCGACGGCGTCACCGAGGCCCGCGGGCCCGACGGCAGCATCTTCGGCGAGCAGCGCCTGGTCGACACCGTCATCCGCTCGACGGCCGCAGGGGACACCGCCCCCGAGGCGCTGCGCCGGCTGATCCAGTTCGTGCGCGGGCACCAGGAGCACAGGCTGCGCGACGACGCCACGATCCTCCTGGTCGAGTGGCATCCAGGCTGACGGCAGGCCGCCCGCCCCGCCGCGCCCGCCGCGTCTGCGCGTACCCTCGGACGGGTGTCGTCCTCCCGTCTGCACCGCGTCGCCGTCCTCGTCCTCGAAGGAGCGAAACCGCTCGACGTCGGCATCCCCGCCCAGGTCTTCACCACCCGCGCGAGCATGCCGTACGAGGTGCGGGTGTGCGGTGCGGCCCCCGGCCTCGTCACGGGCGGCGACGGGCTGTCCTACCACGTGAACCACGGGCTCGACGCGCTGGCCTGGTCCGACATCGTCTTCGTCCCCGGCTACCGCTTCCCCGACCGGGACGACCCGCCGCAGGACGTCCTCGCTGCGCTGACCGCCGCCCACGAGCGGGGCGCCCGGCTCGCCGCCATCTCGACGGGCGCCTTCGCCCTGGCCGCGACGGGCCTCCTCGACGGCAAGCGCGCCACGACGCACTGGCACTACGCGCGGGCACTCGCCGCGAAACACCCGCGGATCCGGCTCGACGAGAACGTCCTGTTCGTCGACGAGGGCAGCGTGCTCACCTCCGCCGGCGCCGCCTCGGGCATCGACCTGTGCCTGCACATCCTGCGCGGCGACCTCGGGGTCGCCGCGTCCAACCACGCGGCGCGCCGCCTGGTCGCGGCCCCGTACCGCAGCGGAGGCCAGGCGCAGTACCTTCCGCGCAGTGTGCCCGAACCCCTCGGGGAGCGGTTCGCCGCCACCCGCGAATGGGCGCTGCGCCGGCTGGCCGAGCCGCTGACCCTGGAGGCGCTCGCCGAGCATGCGGCGGTCTCCTCCCGGACGTTCTCGCGGCGCTTCGCCGACGACACCGGCTACACACCCATGCAGTGGATCATGCGGGCCCGTATCGACAGGGCCCGCGAGCTGCTCGAACGGTCGGAGCGCAGCGTCGAGCGGATCGCCGCCGACGTCGGCCTCGGCACGGGAGCCAACCTGCGGCTGCACTTCCAGCGCATCCTCGGCACGACCCCCACCGAGTACCGGCGCACCTTCACCCGCGGCGAGTAGCGATCGACTGCGGCCCCCACTCGGCTGGCGAGATCCTTTTGAACCATGGCGATCACGCCACTGTCCCGGCCTGGCGCGGCAGGCGAGTCTGGTGCCGAACAGAAGGGGACACCGCTCATGACTCGCATCGCCATCAACGGGTTCGGCCGCATCGGACGCAACGTGCTGCGCGCGCTGCTCGAACGCCACACCGACCTCGAGGTCGTCGCCGTGAACGACCTCTCCGAGCCGGCCACCCTCGCGCGGCTGCTCGCGTTCGACTCCACGGCCGGCCGCCTGGGCCGCCCGGTCACCGTCGACGGCGACGTCCTGGTCGTCGACGGCCGCCGCATCAAGGTCCTCGCCGAGCGCGAGCCGGAGCAGCTTCCCTGGGCGGAGCTGGGCGTCGACATCGTGCTGGAGGCGACCGGCCGCTTCACGTCCGCCTCCGCGGCCGCCGCCCACATCAAGGCCGGCGCGAAGAAGGTCCTGGTCAGCGCGCCGTCGGACGGTGCGGACGTCACCCTCGCCTTCGGTGTGAACACCTCCGCCTACGACCCGGCCGTGCACACGATCGTCTCGAACGCCTCCTGCACCACGAACGCGCTCGCGCCGCTCGCCGCCGTCCTCGACGACCTCGCCGGGATCGAGCACGGCTTCATGACGACGGTGCACGCCTACACGCAGGAGCAGAACCTGCAGGACGGCCCCCACCGCGACCCCCGCCGCGCCCGCGCCGCCGGCGTCAACATCGTGCCCACCACCACGGGCGCCGCCAAGGCGATCGGCCTCGTCCTGCCGAACCTCGACGGCAAGCTGTCCGGCGACTCGATCCGCGTCCCGGTCCCGGTCGGCTCGATCGTGGAGCTGAACACCACCGTCTCGCGCGACGTGACCCGCGAGGACATCCTGGCGGCGTACCGCGCCGCCGCCGAGGGCCCCCTCGCCGGTGTGCTGGAGTACTCCGAGGACCCGCTGGTCTCCGCCGACATCGTCGGCAACCCCGCCTCCTCGATCTTCGACTCGGCGCTCACCCGCGTCGACGGCCGCCACGTCAAGGTGGTCGCCTGGTACGACAACGAGTGGGGCTTCTCGAACCGCGTGATCGACACCCTCACGCTTCTCGCCGGCTGACCCTCCCCGCACGTCAGCACACTCCGGCCGCCCGGTCTCCCGGGCGGCCGGAGCCGTTTCCCGGCAGTGCCGCCCTCGGCTCGTGTGCGGAGGGTGCGTGCCGGGCGTCGCGACGCCGCGGGGCAACTCAACACAGGCCCTGAGGCCGGACGGCGTCCGGGCACCCGCGCGCCGCGCTGCGCAGGGCCGCCGGCGTGGTGCCGTACCAGCGCTGGACCGCGCGGCGCAGGGCGCGGGCGTCGGCGTAGCCGCTGCGGGCGGCGATCGCGTCCATCCCGAGGTCGGTGGTGTGGAGCAGCCGGGTGATCCGGTCCCGGCGCAGCGTCTCCAGTTCGCCGTTCCAGGTGGTGCCGTGCTCGTCGAGGCGCCGCTGGAGGGTGCGGGTGCTGACGGCCATCCGCCGCGCCACCCCGGCGAGCGACGGGCCGGTTCCGTCGTTCGCGGAGGCCAGTGCCGTGCGGAACAGGTCCAGCCAGTCGTGCAGGGGGATCGCGGTGGCGAGGGTCTGCTCGGCGTGCCGGCGGAGCACCGCGGAAAGGCCGGGCTGGGCGTGGGGCGTCGGCGACCTCAGGTCGGACGCCAGGAAGGTGATCGAGCTGACGGGGGCCTCGAAGTCGATGGCGCGGGTGCCGTAGAGCTCGGTCAGGGCGTCGTGCCGGCGGGGGGCCTCGGCCGCCACGGTCACGCGGACCGGGACGAGCCGGCGCCGTGCGGCCTCGCTCAGGCGCTGCTGGTACAGGCCCAGGGCGTAGCCGCGGACGGCGCAGGCCGCCTCGTGGGCGATGTCGGCGTGGTTGACGTGGCTGAGGGTCACCTGCTCGCCGTCCTCCGTGACGCGGAGGGTGTCGGTGCTGGTGTCGGCGACGACGGCCAGGTAGGCGGCGGCGTCCCGGATCCCTTCGAGCGGGGTGGGCGCCGAGGTGATCAGGTAGTCCCACACCCCGAACGTCCCGAGGGCCGACTGCTGCGCCAGCAGCAGGGACAGCTCCGTCCAGGGCACATGGGCCGTCGTCAGTTCCGCGATCCGGTTGCTCGTGGCCGCGGGCGTCCGGCACAGGTCGTCGTTGAGGTGCTCCGCCGCCACTCCGAGCAGGTGGCCGTACCCGGCCCGGGGGACGCCGAGCAGGGAAGCGGCGTTGACGCTGAGTCGGGTGAGGGCGGAGGAGGTCGTCCCCGGATGCGCATGCGAAACCACAGGGCGTGAGCATAAGGCAGGTTCCGGCACAAGCCCTTCGCGGGAGCCCGGCGCAGGATGCCCCCTTCATGGCGTCAGCGGTCCCCGCGATGGCGCGCAGGGTCCCCCCGGTGGCGGGATATGCCCCTGGGGCGGCCGGGCGGCCCGGCAGAGGATGGGGGTACGACCGCGGGGCCGCGACCGGGACGGGGGTCCAGTCGCGGCCGCGCGCCGTCGGCACGCAGCGGGCGGCCAAAAACAAAGGCGAGGGTCCCAGTCGACTCCTCGCCACTCTCAACGTATAGCGCACAGGGGGGCTTGCGGCAAGGCCCAGGTGCGGCCGCAGAATGGCCGGCCTGGGTCGGAAGCCGCGGAAATGCCGTGTCCGTACCGTATGCAGCCCCTTTGCCGGGTGCGTGTGCGGGGTGGGCGAGGGCTGCGCGGCGGCCGACTGCCGTGTCCCCTCCCGTGAAACGGGCGTACCCATGCATGATGTGATCGTGGTCGGCGGCGGACCGACCGGCCTGATGCTGGCGGCCGAACTCCGGCTGCACGGCGTCGACGTGACGGTCCTGGAGCGGCTGGCCGAGCCGACAGGGCAGTCCCGCGGCCAGGGCCTGCACGCCCGCAGCGTCGAAATGATGGACCAGCGCGGCCTGTTGGACCGCTTCCTCGCCTCCGCCGACACGTTCCGGGCAGGCGGCCTCTTCGGCGGCATCGTGAAGCCGTGGCCCGACACGCTGGACACGGCGCACCCGTACGGCATCGCCGTCCCGCAGCCCGTCACGGAGCGGCTGCTGGAGGAGCGGGCCCTCGAACTGGGCACCCGCATCCACCGCGGCCGAGCCGTGACCGGACTCGACCAGGACGCGGACGGGGTGACCGTCGAGCTGGCCGACGGAACCCGCATGCGGTCGCGCTTCGCGGTCGGCTGCGACGGCGCCCGCAGCGTCGTGCGGGGCCGGCTCGGGGTGGCCTTCCCCGGCGAGCCCACCAGGGTCGAGACCCTGCTCGGCGAGATGGAGCTCGCCGAGGCCCCGGAGAAGATCGCCGCCGTCGTCGCGGAAGTACAGCGCACGCAGCTGCGGTTCGCGGCGGCCCCGCTCGGGGAGGGCCGCTACCGCGTCGTCGTCCCCGCCGACGGGGTGGCCGAGGACCGCTCCGCGGCACCGACCCTCGACGAGTTCACCCGGCAGCTGCGCGCCGTCGCGGGCACCGACTTCGGCGCGCACTCACCGCGCCGGCTGTCGCGCTTCGGCGACGCCACCCGCCAGGCCGAGCGCTACCGCGTCGGCCGCGTCCTCCTCGCAGGCGACGCCGCGCACATCCACCCCCCGACCGGCGGCCAGGGGCTCAACCTCGGCATCCAGGACGCCTTCAACCTCGGCTGGAAGCTGGCCGCGGAGGTGGGCGGCCGCGCCCCGGAAGGGCTGCTGGACACGTACCACGCCGAACGGCACCCCGTGGGCGCCGCCGTCCTGGAGAACACGCGGGCGCAGATCACCCTGCTGGGCACCGATCCCGGGGCGGCCGCACTGCGGAAGCTGTTCTCGGCGCTCATGGACTTCGAGGAGGTGAACCGTTACGTCACCGGCATGATCACGGCGGTGGGGGTCCGCTACGACCTCGGTGAGGGCCACGACCTGCTCGGCCGTCGCCTGCGGGACGTGCCGCTGCAGCAGGGCCGCCTGTACGACCGCATGCGCACGGCCCGGGGCCTGCTCCTCGACCGGACCGGCCGGCTCACCGCGGACGGCTGGGCGGACCGCGTCGACCACGTCGTCGACCCGTGCCCCGAACTGGGCGACCCGGACGACGTGCCCGCCCTGCTGCTGCGGCCCGACGGGCACGTGGCGTGGGTCGGCGGCGACCGGGAGGGCCTGGAAGACCGGCTCGCCGCCTGGTTCGGCGCGCCCGCAGGCCGTACGCCCGCGGCTACAGGACGGCGACCGTGAAGGCGTTGTCGACGTAGCTGCCGTTCAGGTCGTACGTGTACACCGTCACGGAGTTCGTGCCGCAGACGGCGTTCGGCGCGGTGCTGAAGCTGCGGCGGTTGGAGTTGGGCAGCTCGACCTGCACGATGCTGAACGCCAGGTTCACCTGGTCTGCCACGTTGACGCAGTACCGGCCGCGGTCGATGTGCCGCACCCAGTCGATGTTCTTCGCCCGCCTCAGCACCCCGGAGGGGCTCACGTCGGCCGCGGCCTGGACATACGGCGAGGTGATCGGAGCCGGGTCCGCCGCGGCGGCGGGCACGGCGAGCGCCCCGGTCAGTGCGGCGGCGGCAAGGACGACGGGAACAGGTCGGCGCATGGTTCACACTCCCGGCGGACGGCGGCCCACGGCGAGCCGCCTGCGGTTCCCCACCCTCCCCGACCTGCGCGGGGCGTGCGGCCGAAACGCCGTGCGGTGCTCGGCCACCCGTGACCGAACCTCACCCGGTCGGCCGCGCCCGGGAGCCGTCAGAAGCGGCCCAGGGGCGCGTCGCCCCAGTAGCCGCCGACCTCCCGGTGGTGGTCGGCGCTGCCCAGGTGCTTCTCCCGTACGAACTCCGGCGCGTCCTTGACCTGCTCCCTGGTCCGGTCGACGTAGATCTTCCGCTCCGCGGCGTCGATGCGGGTGATCGTCCCGGCGGGCAGCAGCACCTGCCGGCCGAAGATCCAGGGCCCGGTGTCGACGACGATCCAGGAGGCGTCGGCCTCGTCCGAGTGCTTGTCGACCTTGCCGATGCCGCCGTCGACGGCCTCGACCTTGTACCCCGTCAGGTCGACGCCCTCCAGGCGGCCGACGGCGAGGCGGTAGACCCAGATGTTCCCGGTCATGGGCTTCGGTTCCTTTCTCGGCGGTTCTCGGGATGCGGCGGCCCGGCCGGAGCGGCTCAGCGGCCCCCGGCCAGGCTGTGGATGAGCACACCCAACGCGAAGGCGAGCAGCAGCAGATGAAGCCAGACCGGCCCCGGCGGGGCCGGTTCGGCGGCCAGTAACGAGAGCTGGTTTCCTGTCATGCCCGCTCGCTTGCCCACGCTCGGCCGGTTGACGCACCCTTCTTCCGCCGCAAGCCCTGCTCCTCCACCCCGCAGCCCTGCGCCGGCACGGGCCGGGCTGCTTCGCCGCCGGCCCCGCCCGGGGATTTCGCCCCGGCCCGGTCCGGCGCGCCGGACGGGGGCCGATGGGGGGACGCCTGCGGCGTGGCGGCCGCCCCCGCCCCGCCCGCGCCACAGATTCGACGGCATGGACAACACGGCCGTCGTGGTCATCGACATGCTCAACCCCTACCGGCACGAGGACGCCGACCTGCTGGTCCCGTCCGTCCGCACCGCACTGCCCCGCATCGTGGAGCTGCTGTCCGCCGCCCGGGCCGCGCAGGTGCCCGTCGTCTACGTCAACGACAACTTCGGCCAGTGGCGCTCCCACCACGGCCAGATCGCCGACATCGCGATGGCGGGCGCACACCCCGAACTGGTGGAGCCGGTCCTGCCGGACGAGGACTCCCTCTTCGTCGTCAAGGCCCGCCACTCGGTGTTCTTCGAGACGCCGCTGGCCTACCTGCTGGGCACGATGGACGTCGGCCGCCTGGTGCTCGTCGGGCAGGTGACCGAGCAGTGCGTGCTGTACTCCGCGCTCGACGCGCACATCCGCCGCCTCGACGTCGTCGTGCCGCGGAACGCGGTCGCCCACATCCACCCGGACCTCGCCGGGGCGGCCCTGCGGATGATGGCGGAGAACATGGGCGCCCGGGTCGTCGACGGCCCGGGCGACCTGTGGCCGCAGCCGCCGGCAGAGTGAGTCGGCTCCGCGGCCGCCGGCGGGGTTGCCGGGCCGGCCGGCGGGCAGGCGCGGACCGCCCCGGATCCCACGCCCGGGGGACGACACCCTCGCACAGGCAGGAGGACAGGCCCATGTCACAGCCCCAGCCCGCTCCCCGGGCGGCCGTGGTCACCGGCGCGGACTCCGGCATCGGCCGGGCGACCGCCGCCCGCCTCGCCGAGGCCGGGATGGACGTCGGCATCACCTGGCACACGGACGAGGCCGGAGCCCGGGAGACGGCCGCCGAAGTACGAGGCCACGGCAGGAGGGCGGCCGTCGCCCGGCTGGACCTGACCGACCTGCCGGCCGCCGCACAGGTCGTCGACGACCTCGCCGACGAACTCGGCCGCCTCGACGTCCTGGTCAACAACGCGGGCACCGGCACGGCCACCCCGTTCCTCGACATCGGCCTCGGCACCCTGCGCGAGGTGCTCGACGTCGACCTGGTCGGCCCGTTCCTGTGCTCGCAGCACGCCGCCCGCCGCATGATCGCCCAGGGCGGCGGGGGCCGCATCGTCAACGTCACGTCCGTGCACGAGCACCAGCCCCGCGTCGGCTCCGCACCGTACTGCGCCGCCAAGGGCGGCCTCGGCCTCCTCACCCAGGTGATGGCGCTCGAACTGGCCGAGCACGGCATCACGGTGAACGCCGTGGCCCCCGGCGAGATCGCGACCCCCATGACCGGCCAGGAGGACACCGACGTGCACCGCGAACACCGCCCCGGCGTCCCCCTCGGCCGCCCCGGCGACGCCCGCGAGGTGGCCGCCGTCATCGCCTTCCTGGCCGGCCCGGACGCCTCGTACGTGACGGGCGCCTCCTGGGCGGTCGACGGCGGAATGCTCCGCATGGGCCCGATGGCCGGCTCCCACCTGGACAGCGAGGACTGGCGCCGCCCCGGCAGGCGCTGACGCCGCCTCCCTCCACCGGACCACTGCCCGGGCAGCGCGAGCGTGCGTGACCGGCGCACCGTCCACAACCTCCCGGGACAGGACACCTGGTGCTGCGGCCGGGAAGGCCACAGCACTAGAACGCGCGCAGCAGGGGCTCCCCGTGGGGCCTGGACGCCCAGGCCTCCGTGGCCCGTTCCAGCTTGTCCGGGTTGACCTGGCTGCGGAACGCGGCGATGCCCTCCGGGGTGACCTGGAGGCAGATGACGCCGATGACCCGGCCGTCGACGACCGCCACGACGGCCGGCTCCCCGTTCGCGGTCGTCGCGTACATGTCCGCCGCGCCGCCGACCAGCTTCCGCTTGGCCGGGGTCGGCCTGAACAGGCCCCGCATGAACCTGGCGACCGCCGTCGCGCCCTCGAAGGCCCTCGCACGGGCCGGGACCTTCCCGCCGCCGTCGCCGACCGCGATGGCGTCGGAGGTCAGCAGCCGCACCAGCGGCTCGGTCTCCCCGCTCGTCGCGGCCGCGAGGAACTCCTCCACCACCCGCCGGGCCGCCGCCCGGTCGATCCCGGTGCGGGTCCTGCCGTCCGCGAGGTGCTTCTTCGCCCGGTGGAAGACCTGCTGGCTGGCCGCCTCCGTCAGGTCGAGGATCTGGGCGATCTCCCGGTGCGGGTAGTCGAAGGCCTGCCGCAGCACGTACACCGCCCGCTCGTTGGGCGACAGCCGCTCCATCAGCACGAGTACCGCGTACGAGACGGACTCGCGCTGCTCCGCGGTGTCCGCCGGGCCGAGCATCGGGTCCCCCTCCAGCAGCGGCTCCGGCAGCCACTGGCCGACGTACGTCTCGCGGCGGGCGCGGGCCGAGGAGAGCTGGTTCAGGCACAGGTTGGTGAGGACCTTCGTCAGCCACGCCTCGGGGACCTCGATCAGCGCCACGTCCGCGGCCTGCCAGCGCAGAAACGTCTCCTGCACGGCGTCCTCCGCCTCGCCCGCGGATCCCAGCATGCGGTAGGCGATGGCCTCCAGGCGCGGCCTCGCGGCCTCGAAGCGGTCGACGTCGTCCATGGTCAGCGGCATGCTCCCGATCCTAGGGGGTGTTGCGCAGGTCCTGTGCGGTGCCCGCGGTGTCCGGTGCGTGCTGTCGGTGTGCCGGGCGAAACCCCTCGTACGGGGCGTACTCGGGGCTTCGGCCGGTGCGGCGGGAGTGCGTGCCGGGCGCCGTGCGGGACTTTCGCAACACCCCCCGGTGCGCGACCGCGGCGCCGCCGGCGGGGGAGGGGCCGACTGCCTTGCACGGCGCGCCGGTTGGGCCCGCCGCCCCGGATCACGCGCGCCGCTCCGCGCCGTCCCGCCCGCGCCGGGCGAAGCGGCCCGCGCGCCGGGCACGGGTGTGCCGGTCGAGTTCCTCCAGCAGGCGCTGCGAGCGCTTGTCCACGCCCAGCTCGTCCAGTACCCGGTCCAGTTCGGCGAGGAGCGCGCCCTGCAGCTGCCATTCGGCGGGATCCTCCTGCACCTTCGCCAGCATCAGGTCCGCGAGCCGGTCGCGGCTCGCCCGGGCCACCAGCAGCCCCCCGGCCAGCCGCTCCTCCGCCTTCTCCGCGTTGGCGCTGACCTGCGCGGTGATCAGCTGGGCGAAGCTCTCCACCGCCCGGGCCGTGTGGTCCAGCAGCTCCCGCAGCGCCGCCTTGACCTCGGCGGTGAACAGCGGGCTGTCGGGCCGGGCCTTCGCCAGGTCGGTCAGCGTCCGGCAGGCCACCCGCAGGACCACCGCGCAGATCTCCAGCGTGTCCAGCCCGGTCCGCAGCACCAGCCGGGAGAGCAGGCCCTCCTTGACCCGCGGGTTCATCCTCAGGCTGTCCTCGGCCTGCCGCAGGGCCGCGTCCACCAGCGCGATGTCGTTGTCGAGGCGCCTCGCCTCGTGGAGCCGGGCCGCGGCCTCCTCCACCTTCGCGCGCCCGGACGGCCAGTCCTCGCCGAGGTGGCCCAGCAGCCGGCTCATCCGGGCAGCGAGGTCGGTGATCGCGCTGCTCGCCGGGCCGACCCACACCGGAGGCGCGACGAGCAGGTTGATCAGCAGTCCGACCGCTGCCCCGATCAGGGTCTCCAGCACCCGGTCCCAGGCGGTGTCCGCCACCTGGGTGACGCCCAGCACGAGCATGGCGCTGATCGCCACCTCCGGCACGAACTCGTCCACCCGCACCAGGTGGCCCACCAGCAGCGACGCCAGGATGACCAGGCCCAGGCTCCACCACGTCAGCCCCACCAGGACGCTGAAGCCGATCGCGATCAGCACCCCGGCGACCACGGAGTTCACCCGGCGGATGCCCGTGGTCAGCGTCGAGTAGAGGGTGACCTGGACGACGAGCAGCGCGGTCAGCGGTGCGGTGAGCGGCGCCGGCTCACTGCTCAGCCGCAGCGCGATCACGTAGCTGATGACGGCGGCGGCGGTGGAGCGCAGGGCCTGGACCGCGACCGGCTCGCGGTGCCGGCCGGCGAAGCGGGAGAGCGTGCTGATCATCTGGGGCATACCTGCGCGCATTCCCCGGCCGGACCGCCGCGTGACAGGGGCGGCCGGGTTTTTACCTCCTTGGCCGTTCCCGGCCCCGTATGCCGACCGGCCGGCATACGCGTACGACACCGCAGGCCGGCGATAGCGCCGCCCGGCCCGGGGGTATACGTCCGCCATGGACGCGCAGGGGCAGGGGCAGGAAGACGACGGCGGCCGGCGGCAGGGCCCGGGGCGGCCCGCTCCGGGCCCCGAGGGGGCGCTCCTCGAAGGGCTCAGCGTGGACGCCAGCCGGCCCGAGCAGCCGGTCCTGCTCGACGCCGACGGGCAGCCCATCCGCACCTGGCGGGAGAACTACCCGTACACCCGCAAGATCCGCCGGCCCGAGTACGAGCGCGCCAAGCGCATCCTGCAGATCGAGCTGCTGAAGCTCCAGCGCTGGGTCAAGGACACCGGAGCCCGGGTGGTCGTGATCTGCGAGGGCCGCGACGCCGCCGGCAAGGGCGGCACCATCCAGCGCTTCACCGAGCGGCTCAACCCCCGCGGCGCCCGCATCGTCGCCCTCGACAAGCCGACCGAGCGCGAGGCCGGCCAGTGGTACTTCCAGCGCTACACCGCCCACCTGCCCGCCCGGGGGGAGATCGTCTTCTTCGACCGCTCCTGGTACAACCGCGCCGGCGTGGAGCGCGTGATGGGATTCTGCACCGACGAGCAGTACGAGCGCTTCCTGCACCAGTGCCCGGCCTTCGAGGCCATGCTCGTCGACGACGGCATCCTGCTGGTCAAGTTCTGGTTCTCGGTCTCCCGCTCCGAACAGCGCACCCGCTTTGCGATCCGCCAGGTCGACCCGGTGCGCCAGTGGAAGCTCTCGCCGACCGACCTCGCCTCCCTCGACCTGTGGGACGCGTACACCGACGCGAAGGTCGCCATGTTCCGCGCCACCGACACCGAGCACGCGCCCTGGACCGTCGTGAAGAGCAACGACAAGCGGCGCGCCCGGCTGGAGGCGATGCGCAGCCTGCTGTGGAGGATCGACTACGCCAGCAAGGACGAGAAGGCGGTGGGCCACCCCGACCCGCTGATCGTCGGCTCCGCGGACACCCTCCTGGAGGCGGGCGAGGAGCCCGCGACCCTGTCGCCCACCCCGCTGAGCGGGTCGCCCACCGGCCCCGGCCAGCACCCCCGTCCGCCGGGGCACGCGCCCCGGGCCTGACGCGCCGAGAAAGATCGCCCACCCGCCGGTACGGCGTGCGGAAGGGGGCCGTAGTCTGCTCGCATGACCGACGCCAACACCCTCACGCCCTCAACGGCCCTGCAGACCATGCTCGCCGGCAACGAGCGGTTCGTGGCCGGCACGCCACAACACCCCAACCAGGATGCCGCCCGCCGCGCGGAGACGGCCCCCGGGCAGCGCCCGTTCGCCGTCGTGTTCGGCTGTTCCGACTCCCGCCTCGCGGCCGAGATCATCTTCGACCAGGGGCTGGGCGACCTGTTCGTCGTCCGCACCGCCGGACACGTGGCCGGCACCGAGGTGCTGGGCAGCATCGAGTACGGGGTCAGCGTCCTCGAGGCCCCGCTCGTCGTCGTCCTCGGCCACGACTCCTGCGGCGCCGTCGCCGCCACCCGCTCCGCGCTCCAGGACGGTGTGACGGCCACCGGATTCGTCCGCGACGTCATCGAGCGGGTCACGCCCAGCGTCCTGGCCGCCCGCGCCGCCGGCCTCACGTCCGGCGACGACATCGTCGACGAGCACATCCGCCACACGGTCAGTCTCCTGATGGAGCGCTCCCGCGCCCTGGCCGAGCGGGTCGCCGCGGGCCGCACCGCGGTCGTCGGCATGTCCTACCGGCTCGCGGACGGCAGCGCCCGCCTGATCACCACCTGGGGACGCGACCTGTCCTCCGCCGCTTCGGAACAGGCGGGCTGACACCCGCGCGCCCCGCAGCAGCCGCGAAGCCGCCGCGTCGCGCCCCGGCAGGGCGCCACGCGGCGGCGAGGTGCGGTGATCAGACGCCCGGTGCGGGCAGCAGGCGTACCGGGCCCTCCTCGGCGGGCTTGCCGGCCGGATGCGGGGCGGGTTTCGGCACCGGCTGCGGTGCGGGCGCCGCGCCCGCATCGGCTCCCTCCGCGCCGGCTCCCGCCGGTGTCGGCACGGGCAGCGTCGGGGAGGGCGTGGGGCGCGGTGTCGCCAGGGCCGTCCAGCCGTAGGGGCAGACGAGCGTGTCCAGGGTGACGGGCAGCGTGTAGGTGCAGCTCGTCTCGTACACGTCGCCGCCCCGCGTGATCACCTTCACGTACACCTGCGGGCCGGCCGCCGGTACGCCGAGGGACACCGAGGCCGCGCAGGCGTTGCGGGGGAAGCCCGGGTTGTCGCGGGTCGAGAGGTCCCGCCACACGTACGGCGCGTACAGGCTGCTGCGGTAGCCGACGAAGGCCCGGTCGTGGTTGAGGGCGACGCTGAACTCGCCGTCCGGGGTGTAGGAGACGGTGTCGATCTCGACGCACGGCCCGTCGTGGCCGCGGTCGCCCTTCGGCCCCTTCTCGCCCCGTTCGCCCTTCTCCCCCTTGTCGCCCTTCGGGCCCTTGGGCCCGGGCTCGCCGCGCTCGCCCTTCTCACCGCGTTCGCCCTTGGGGCCGCGGTCGCCCTTCTCGCCCTTGGTCGTCTTGGGCTTCTTGGTGGTCTTCTTGCTGTCCTTGCCGTCGTCCTTGTCGTCCTTGTCGCCTTGGTCCACGGCGCCGGCCGCAGGCTTGGCGGCCTCGGGCCCGGGGACGGGCGCGGCGACCGCTCCTCCGCCGCGGTCCCCCTCGCCGCCCACCGGGACCGGCCCCGCCGCCACGGCCGGCGAAGCCAGCCCCGCCAACACGACGGCGGCAGGGAGGGCGAAGGCCCGCATGCCCCAGGTACGCCTGGTCGCCCGCTGTACAGAACGCATAGCTCTGCTCCTCTTCCGTACGTCTCCGTACAGGTGTGCCTCGTACGAACGTGTGTGGGATCCGGCCGGAACCAGATGGAGCTTCTCCCGCTTTCGGTGAACCGGGAGCCGACGCGGCGGCAAGTTGCGGTCATCTCATCGGATCGGCCTAGAGGGACTCAGTGCTCGCGGAATGCCCGGCGGCCGGCGTCGGCGCGTCGTCGGGAGGCGGCGCCGTCCCGGAGCGCCCGCACGGGTGGTGCGGCCCGCGGCGCGGCGGCGAGGGTTGACGCCCGCAGGTGTGAGTGGTTTATTACTCATATGCAGACGGGACAGCAGACCGAGCAGCAGGGCGGCGGGCGGCGCCGGCTCTCCACCGCGGACGAGCGCCGGGGAACCGTGCTCCGCACCGCGATCGGCGCCTTCGCGGCCCGGGGGTACTTCGGCACCACGACCACGGAGGTCGCCAAGGCGGCCGGGATCTCGCAGGCCTACGTCTACCGGCTCTTCCCCAACAAGGAGGCCCTGTTCGCAGCGGTCGTCGAGCACTGCTTCGCCCAGGTGCGCGCCGCCCTCGAACGCGGCGCGGCCGAGGCGGAGGGGGCCTCGCCGGAATCGGTCCTCGCGTCCATGGGCGACGCGTACGCCCGACTGATCAGCGACAACGAACTGCTGCTCGTCCAACTGCACGCCCAGGCGGCCGCCGTGTCCGAGCCGGTGATCCGCGAGGCGGTACGCGCCGGGTATGCCCAGGTCGTCGAATACGTCCGCGGGGTGTCCGGAGGGAGTGAGCGGCAGGTGCAGGAGTTCTTCGCGGTCGGCATGCTCTGCCATCTCGTCGTCTCGCTCGGCGTCGCCGGCGCGGGGGAGGCGGGGGGTGTGGCCGAGGCCCCGTGGATGCGCATCCTCGCCGCGGGCATCACCCACTACTGAGCCCCGCGGCCGCGTCCCGGGCTCCGGACGGGCGGCTGCCGGTCATCCGGCACGCCGCCCTCTCTCGGGCCCTCGAAGTGAGTGGTCAATCACACATACTTTACGAAGGGAGACACCCGCCATGCCGCACGCCGCCGGTGGCAGGTACCCGCTCGCCGTGCTCTCCGCAGGGCAGTTCGTCGTCGTCCTCAGCACCTCCGTCGTCAACGTCGCCCTCCCGCAGATCCGGGACGGCGCGGGACTGTCCGACACCGGCATGTCCTGGGTGGTCAACGCCTACGGCCTCGCCTTCGGCGCCCTGCTGCTCCTCGGCGGCCGGGCCGCCGACCTGGCCGGCGCCCGCCGGGTCCTGACCGCCGGCCTGGGCCTCTTCGCCGTCGCCTCCGTGGCTGCCGGACTCGCCGACACGGCAGGGGTGCTCATCGCCGCCCGCACCGCGCAGGGCGTCGGCGCCGCCGCGGCCGCCCCCGCCGGCCTCGCCCTCGTCGTCCGGTTCCACCCGCCCGGCAGCGCCCGGGCCCGTGCCCTGGCCGTGTGGGGAGCAGTCTCCGGCGCGGGCGGCGCGGCCGGTGTGCTGCTCGGCGGCGTCCTGGCCGAGGTGCTGGGCTGGCCCTGGATCTTCCACGCCTGCGGCCTCGGCGCGGCCCTCGTCCTCGGCGCCACGCTCCGCCGCGTCCCCGCCGACCCGGCCCCTCCGCTCGGGGCCGCGGTCCGGCCCCGCCCCGACCTCCTCGGCGCCTTCGCCGTCACCGCCGCCGCTGCCTCCCTCGTCCACGGCGTCACCGCCGTCCGCACCCACGGCCCCGCCGACCCGTACGTCCTCGGCCCGCTCGCCGCCGCCGTACTCCTCTTCCTCCTGTTCCTGTACGCCGAGCGCCGGCACCCGGCGCCGCTCGTGCCGCCGGGGCTGCTTCGCCGGGGGCTCGTCGCCCCCGCCAACCTCCTGAGCGCCCTGGTCGGCGCCGTCTGGGTCGGACTGTTCTTCCACCTGCCGCTGCTCCAGCAGGAGGTCCTCGGCTTTGGCCCCCTGGCCGCGGGCCTCGCCCAACTCCCGCTCGCCGCCGCCACCATGCTGGGATCCTGGCTGGCCCCGCGGTCGGCCCGCCGACTGGGCCCGCACCGGACCCTCGCCGCGGCCCTCCTCGCCCAGGCGGCCGGATTCGCCTGGCTCGCGCTCCTCAGCTCGCCGGCCACCGGCCCGGCGGCCCTGACCGGCCCGACCGCGCTCATCGGCCTCGGACTCGGCGCGGCCTTCGTCCAGCTCACCGGCGCGGCGGTCGGCGGTGTCCCCCCGGCCGACTCCGGGGTGGCCGGAGGGCTCGTCAACACCACCCGCCAGCTCGGCGGCGCCGTGGGCCTGGCCCTGACGGGCACCCTGGCCGCCGCCGTCACCGGCGGCGACCCCGCCGCCGGCCCCGCAGCCCTCGCCGACGGCCACCGCGCCGCCTTCCTGCTGGCCGCCGCCACCGCCGCCGCGGCCGCGGCCCTCACCCCGCTGCTCTTCCGCCGCGACCCGGCCGGCACCCGCCCGGACCCGGCGCCCGACCACACCGCCGAAGGAGCCCGCCGTTGAACCCGCAGAGCCCCGCCCGCCGCCACACAGCCACCGTGGACGAGTCCGCGCCCGCCGTCGTCCGGCTCACCGCCATCGTCCGCGCACCCCTCGACCGCCTCTGGGACCTGCACACCGACATCGCCGCCTGGCCCGCCTGGAACCCCGGCATCAGCCGCGCGGAGCCCGCCGGCCCGCTCGCCGTCGGAACCGTCTTCCACTGGCACACCCACGGACTCGACATCACCTCCACCGTCCTGGAGGCGGTTCCCGGCCGGCGCCTCGTCTGGGGCGGCCCCGCCCACGGCATCGACGGCATCCACGCCTGGACCTTCGAGGACGCGGGCGACGGCACGGTCGCCGTCCGCACCGAGGAGTCCTGGAGCGGGCCCCCCGTCGACGCCGACCCCGACGCCGCCCGCCACGCCCTCCGCGAGTCCCTCGGACTCTGGCTCGCCGCCCTCAAGGCGGCCGCGGAACGCCCCTGACCGGCCGCCGCCCGCAGAACCGCACGACCATCCACCACACCCCGCCCCGCCACCCCGGAAGGACCGCCCGCCATGACCGCCAAGCCGTACCTCACCGGCCACTACGCCCCCGTCGCCGACGAGACCACCGCCACCGGGCTCACCGTCGAAGGCAGCCTGCCGCCCGAGCTGACGGGCCGCCTCATCCGCAACAGCCACAACCCGAAGCCCGGCATCACCCCCACCCACTGGTTCAAGGGCAGCGGAATGGTCCACGGGATCCGCCTCCGCGAGGGCCGCGCCGAGTGGTACCGCAACCGCTGGGTCCACACCCCCGCCCTCGACGGCGCGCCCTACATGACCGAGCACGGACCCGACCTCACCGCCAGCACCGCCGGCACCCACGTCATCGAGCACGGCGGCCGCCTCCTGGCCCTGTGCGAGTCCGCCCTGCCCTTCGAGCTGACGCCCGAGCTGGAGACCGTGGGCGCCTTCGACTGGAACGGCAGGCTCACCTCCGCGATGACCGCGCACCCCAAGGAGGACCCGGCCACCGGCGAACTCCACTTCTTCGCCTCCTCACCCCTCCCGCCGTTCCTGATCCACCACGTCTCCTCACCGGACGGGACGGTGCTGCGCAGCCAGGAGGTGCCGGGCGCGACCGCCGCGCTCAAGCACGACTTCGCCCTCACCGAGCGCCACGTCGTCTTCCTGGAGGGATCGGTCGCCTTCGACCCCTCCGAGCGCTCGGGAATCCCGTACGCCTGGAGCGACGAGCAGCCCGCCCGGATCGGTGTGATGCCGCGGGGCGAGGGCGGGGCCTCGCACATCCGGTGGTTCGACCTGGAACCCGGCTACGCCATGCACCTCGCCAACGCCTACGAGGACGCCTCCGGCCGCATCGTCGTCGAGGGCCCGGCCGTCGGCCGCCGCGGCTGGCAGCGCTCCTGGAACTGGTGGACCGGCGCCCCGGACCGCGGCGCCGAGCCCAACTCGGGCGCCCGCGCGACCCGCTGGACCGCCGACCTGCGCACCGGCCGCGTCACCCAGGAGCACACCGACGACCTGACCGTCGAGTTCCCGACCATCAACGACGCGTACACCGGCCGCGAGCACCGGTACCAGTACGCCCTGTCCTTCCCCGACGACCTCGGCGACGGCACCCACGCCCTGGTGAAGTACGACCGCGCCACCGGCGCCCGCCAGACCAAGCCGTTCGGCACGGGCCGGCTGCCCAGCGAGGCCGTGTTCGTCCCCGCCGGCCCGGGCGGTGACGAGGACGCCGGGTACCTCCTGACCGTCGTCGGCGACCTCAACTCCGACAGCTCCCGCCTCCTGGTCCTCGACGCCTCGGACCTGGACCTGCCGCCGGTCGCCGCGGTCCACCTCCCGCGGCGCGTCCCGGCCATGATCCACGGCTCCTGGATCCCCGACACCGCCCTGTGACACCCGACGGCAGGCCGCCGGCGCCGCCGCTACGCGGCGGTGCCCTCGGCGGAGAGCAGGGCCGGCTTCCGGCAGTTGCAGCCCACCACGTCCGCCTTCCCCTGTGGCGGCACCTCGAAGGTGACCGTCATGCTGTGCCGTATCGTCGCCTTCCGCCAGTACGTGGAGCCCCCGCCGAGGAGCGCGTTGCGGGGGTCGTCCTTCCCGAACCGGACCTTCCACGACGACCCCTGCCAGTGGTCGGTCCGGACGAACGAGCAGGTCACCAGCGACTTGCCGTCCGCCAACCGGAGCACCGGCAGGGCCGGGCCGGTCACCTCCAGCTGGTAGCTGCGCCGCATGCCACCCGACTCCTGCTCCGGATGGTTGTAGTCGCGGACCACGTCGGCGGTGAGCTCGCCGGGCGCGAAGTGCTCGCTCTCCGGGTCGCCGTTCGGGGCTGTGAAGGAAAGGTAGTCCGCGTACCGCCCGCACACCCGGCGGTCCTCCTCCGCGGCCGGCGCCGCCACGGCGGCACCGCCCGCGCCCTGGGTGACCGCGGCGACCTCCTTGTCCCGCACCGCGAAGCCGAACCGCTCGTACCCGCGGTCCTCGAACTCGCCCTCTGCGAGCTGCGGGTCAGGCTTGTCGTGCATCCACGTCATGGCGGCCGCCTTCCACTGGCCGCCCGGCTCCGCCTGCGTGAAGTAGGTCATCATCGCGGCCCGCTCCACCCTCTGGCCGTAATTCCGGGACACGACGGCGAACCACCGGGGGTATCCGGGCCAGTCGCGTTCCGCCGGGATCAGGTACGCGGGACCGGTCTGCGGCGTCGGCGCCGTACCGCGGTCGAACGGCACCCCCGCGCGCGCCCGGTACTCCGCGAGCAGCGGATCCGTCGCGACCGAGGCGATCCCCTCCTGGCCTCCGGGCTTGCGGAACTGCGACTGTTCCCAGGCGAAGGTGTTGAACACCTTCTCGGCCTGCTCCTTGCCGATCACCAGGGCCGGGGCCGGGGGAGACACGGGCGGCGAGGACGCGGGCCCGCCCGCCTTCCCGCCCTCCGCCGACGGAGCGCACCCCGACAGCAGGACGGTGCATGCCGCCACCCCGCCCGCGAAGCCCACCCGCAGCCGCCGCCCACCACCACCGCCGAACACCTGAACGGCCATGATCCGAACTCCCCCGCCCCTTGGGTCACCGGCACCGCGCCGACGATCATGCGGGCAAGGTAACCCGCGGCGGGCGGGCCGCCGCACCGAGCCCCCCGGACTGTCCGGTTCCTGTACCCCGGGGCGCGGGAAACCGGCGCGCGCGGCCCCCCGCCGGTCACGGGGCCGGGCGGGGCGGGCGGGAGCCGAGGCGCTGGAGGACGCGGCCGGCGAAGCGTTGTCCGGCCAGGCGGCCGAGGACCACCAGGGCCTTGTTGGGGGCGCCGGGCACACAGACGGTCCGGCCCCGCTCCAGGTCGCGCAGCGCCGTCCGGACGACGGAGTCCGCGCCGGTCCACATCACGCGGGGGATCGAGGAGGTGTCGCGGCCCGAGCGCTCGTGGAGCGCGGTGGGGACGTAGCCCGGGCAGAGCGCCATGACGCGCACGCCCGGACGGGCGATCCGCGCGTCGGAGAGGCTCCGGCTGAAGGCGTTGATCCAGGCCTTCGACGCCCCGTACGTACTGCGCGGGAAGAACGCCCACAGGGAGGAGACGTTGACGATCCCGCCGCGGCCGCGTGCGTTCATGCCGGGCAGGGCGGCATGGGTGAGCCGCAGCACCGCCTCGCAGTGCACGCGCAGCATGCGCACCTCGTCGGCCGCCGGCACGCGCAGGAAGCCGGCCGGGTGCGCGAACCCGGCGTTGTTCACCAGGAGGTCGAGCGGCTCCGCCGCCGCCCGGTCCGCGACGCGCGCCAAGCCCTCGTCCGCTGCGAGGTCGGCGGCGAGCACGCTGACGCGGACCGCGTGGCTGCGGCGCAGGGCGTCGGCCGTACGGGCCAGCCGGTCCGGGTCGCGGGCGACCAGCGTCAGGTCGTACCCGGCGGCGGCCAACTGCTCGGCGAAGGCCGCGCCGATCCCGGAGGTGGCGCCGGTGACGAGGGCGTGGGGCATGGCCCCATGGTCGCAGCCGGCGGGGCAGGTCCGCCGCACGCCGGTCACCGCTCCCGGCGGGCGGCCTCGGCCCGGCGGCGGCCTGACCGCCGTCCCCTCAGACGGGAAGGGCTGCCTCGGCGGCGTACCGGACGGGCAGTTCGGCCAGTCCGCGGGCGCGCAGCGACGGGCGTCGGCGCGGGGCGCCCGCGGCTTCGAGGACGGGGAAGCGCTCCAGGAGGGCGGCCAGCGCGATCTCGGTCTCCGCGCGGGCCAGGGGAGCGCCGAGGCAGTAGTGGATGCCGTGGCCCAGGGCGAGGTGCCCGGAGGTGTCGCGGCCGGTGTCGAGGATGTCGGGGCGGGAGAAGCGGGCCGGGTCGCGGTTGGCTGCCGAGAGGGACAGCAGGACGGTCTCCCCGGCCGGGACGGTGACCCCGGCGATGGTGACGTCCTCGGTCGGGAAGCGGCGGATGGCGAGCAGCGCGGGCCCCTCGTAGCGGGCGAACTCCTCGACGGCGGCCGGGAGCCGCGCGGGGTCCCGGCGGAGCAGCTCCAGCTGTGCGGGGTGTTCCAGGAGGGCGTGGACGGCGTTGCCGATGAGCTGGACGGTGTTCTCGTAGCCGGCGAAGAGGATGAGGAAGGCGAGGGACATCAGCTCGTCCTCGCCGAGCCGGTCGCCGTCGGAGTCGCGTACGGCGATCAGGTCGGAGAGGAGGTCGTCGGCGGGGCGGCTGCGCTTGTGGCCGATCAGCTCGGTGAGGAAGCCGAGCATCGACACCACCGCCTCCTTCGCGGCGCGGGGCCGGCTCGGGTCGGGGGCGATCAGGGTGTCGGTCCAGGCGCGGAAGTCGAGGCGGCGGTCCTCGGGGATGCCGAGCAGGTCGCAGATGACGATCACGGGCAGCGGCGCGGCGTACGCGGCGACGAAGTCGGCCGTACCGGCGGGGCCGAGGTCGTCGAGGAGCCGGTCCGCGGTCGCGCGGATCGGCGCGCGCAACTGCTCGGTGCGGCGCGGGGTGAAGGCGCGGCTCACGAGCTTGCGGATGCGGGTGTGGTCGGGCGGATCCATGTTGAGGAGGTTGGCGTCGAGGGCCGGCGGAAGGGAAAGCCCGCGGTAGCTGCCCTCGTTGGCGTGGGCCTTGTCCAGTGACAGCCGCGGGTCGGCGAGTGCGGCGCGCACGTCGTCGTACCGGGTGACGAGCCAGGCCGGCATGCCGTCGGTGCCGGTGATCCGGCAGACGGGCGCAGCGTCCCGCAGCTTCTCGTAGGCGGAGTAGGGGTGTTCGAGCAGTTCGGCCTGAAGATCCATGGGGTCAGCCTAGGTTGTGCCGGCGGATCAGCCTGCAGGCCTCCCGCCATGCCGCCTCGGCGTCCCGCGCGTCGTCGAGGCCGGATCGCGGATCCCGCCGCGCCCGTACGCGGGGGACCGCTCCGGACCCTCGGAGGCGGGGCGTGCTGCCGACTCCGGGGGTCAGTGTGCGACGGGCACGGAAAGGGCGGCCTCGACGGACGTGTACGTCACCCCGTGGTCCGCAAGGACTTCCGCGACGACCCCGCCGGCCGTGGTGAGGGCCAGGAGGACGTGTTCGTCGCCGATCTCCCGGTCCTTGCGGGCCAGGGCGATCCGGAGGGACTTCTCCAGCACCGTCTTCGCCTCCCGGGAGAAGGACCTGCGGCCGGACCGCCATCCGGCGCCCCTTCGGCCGCCGGCGAGCGCGCCCCGGCCGTGCGCCTCCTCCACCCGGGCGACGATCGCGCCGACGTCGATGCCGAGGCCCTCCAGGGCCTCCGCGTCCGCCCGGGACAGCCCGGCCCGCCGCCGGGCATCGGCCAGGGCGGTGGCCACCGCGGGCCGGCGATCCGGCGGGCACAGCTCGCGCAGCGCCGCCGCGGCCCGGGTGTCCTCCCGGTCGAGGAGCGCCAGCAGCAGGTGCTCCCCGGTCACGGTGGCGGAGCCGGTCCGCTCGGCGTACTCCACCGAGCCCTTCACCACCGCGCGTGCGTCCTGCGTGAATCGCTCGAACATCACTGCCTCCCGTACTTCTTGTGGACGGCCTGCCGGCTGACACCCAGCTCGGTCGCGATCTCCTGCCACGACCACCCCTGGTTGCGCGCACTGCGCACCTGGACGGCTTCCAGCTGCTCCAGCAGCCGCCGCAGCGCGGACACGGCCCGCAGTCCCACCCGCGGGTCACGGTCGCCTGCACGGGCGGCCAGATCGGTCGCATCGGTCATGCTGTCAATCTACGTTGACATGATGATGCTGTCAATCGTGGTTGACACACGGGGTTGTCCCGCGCCCTGAGCGTGTACAGGCGGCCCCGGTGAGCGGCTCCTCCGCGCCGCAGGCCGAAGGGCAGCGACCGCGGGCATGGGCGGGGGCGGGGGCTTCGGGCCCCCGCCCCCTGCGGTGTGGGTGTGCGGCGGTCTCATAGGCGGCCGCCGGTCAGGCGCGACAGGGGGCCGCGCCGGCGGAGGCCCGCACGGCGGCCCGCCGCGTACGAGACGGCGACGAGCGCAGCCGTCCCGCTCGCCGTACCCGCGGCCGCGGCCTTGCGGGCCCGGACCAGCGCCCACAGCAGGCCGGCCCGGCCGGCGGCGGACCGGAGTGCCCGGGCGGCGGTGGTGGTCTTCTCCGCGATCTGGGAGGGAAGGGCGGTCAGCGTGCCGGAACCGTGCTCCCCGAGTTCGCCGCCGGCCTTCCCCGCGGCGCCGGCCGCCCGCCCACGCGTCGTGCCGCCGTTCGAACCGGCGTTGTCGGAAGGGGACTTGGTGTGGGGCTTCCGAGATGCAGTCATGCTCTGCGTCTGGCCGACCGGCCCTTCCCCAAACGTGGCTCCTCCCGGCCACAGCACCAGGGCCCAGCGGGCCCAGGTCCAGGTTGAGGTCCTCCGCCGTCAGGCCGAAGCGGCGGCGCAGCAGCGCCATCCGGTCCTCCAGCAGCATCAGCGTCAGCCCCAGCCGCTCCTCCTGCTCCTCGCTCAGGTCTCCGGCCTCCACGCGCCTGAGCGTCGCCTGGCGCTCCATTCAGCTGCTGTTTCCTGCCGCGTATGGGCGCCCGACGCACCCTCAAACTCCGGCGCAGGGAACCGGGGACGACGGAAGGGGTGGGCGGAAGACATCCCTCCGCCCACCCCTTCCGGTGCGCCCCGTCAGGCTGTCAGGTGGTCAGGCCGCCCCGGGCGATGACGTCCGCGTACCAGCGGGCGCTGCTCTTCGGCGTCCGCCGCTGGGTGGGGAAGTCGACGTGGACGATGCCGAACCGCTTGCTGTAGCCGTACGCCCACTCGAAGTTGTCCAGGAGGGACCACAGGAAGTAGCCGCGGACGTCGGCGCCCGCCCCGATCGCCCGGTGCACGGCCTCCAGATGGGCGTGCAGGTAGGCCACCCGCTCCGGGTCCTTCACCTCGCCCGACGGGTCGGCGTAGTCCTCGTACGCCGCCCCGTTCTCCGTGATCAGCAGCGGGACGTGCGGGAGTTCGTCCCGCAGCCGCAGCAGCAGCTCGTGCAGCCCGCCGGCGTCGACCGGCCAGTCCATGGCCGTGCGCGGTCCGGTGACGGGCACGAAGCGGACGTGCCGTTCCGCACCGGCCCACGGCGACGGCCCGGCAGCGTCCGCGCCGCCGGGGGTGCGGGCCGCGACCGCGGCGGGGGAGTAGTAGTTGATGCCCAGCGAGTCGATCGGCTCGGCGGCCGCGGCGCAGTCGCCGTCCTTCACGAAGGACCAGTCCGTGACGTCGGCGGTGTCCCGGACGAGGTCCTCCGGGAGGCTCCCCCGGAAGACGGGGTCGAGGAAGATCCGGTTGCCGACGGCGTCGATCCGGCGCACCGCGTCCCGGTCCTGCGGCGTGTCGGTGCGGGGGCGCACCGCGTGCAGGTTGAGCGTCAGCGACACCTCCGCCCCGGCGGGCAGTACGGCGCGCAGCGCCTGGACGCCGAGGCCGTGTGCCAGGTTCAGGTGGTGGGCGGCGCGCAGCGATCCGGCATCGCCGGTGCGGCCCGGGGCGTGCACCCCGCTGCCGTAGCCGAGGAAGGCCGAGCACCAGGGCTCGTTGAGGGTGGTCCAGGTGGCGACGCGGTCGCCGAGCGCCTCCGCGGCGAGTGCCGCGTAGTCCGCGAAGCGGTAGGCGGTCTCCCGCTCGGGCCATCCGCCCGCGTCCTCCAGCTCCTGCGGGAGGTCCCAGTGGTAGAGGGTCGCGACGGGCCGGATGCCCGCCTCGCGCAGCCGGTCGGTGAGGCGCCGGTAGAAGTCGAGCCCCTTGCGGGCGGCGGGCCCCCGCCCGGACGGCTGGACGCGCGGCCAGGCGAGGGAGAAGCGGTAGTCGGTCACGCCGAGGCTCCGCATGAGGGCGATGTCCTCGTCCACGCGGTGGTAGTGGTCGGCGGCGGTGTCGCCGGTGTCGCCGTTGCGCACCTTGCCGGGGGTCCGGCTGAAGGTGTCCCAGATGGACGGGGTGCGGCCGTCCTCGCCCGCGGCGCCCTCGATCTGGTAGGCGGCGGTGGCGGTGCCCCAGCGGAAGGCTTCGGGGAAGCGGAGCGTCGTCCCGGTGCGGGGGCGGGCGTCGAGCGCGGTCATGGCGTTGCGTCTCCCGGAGGTGAGAAGGGGGTGTGCGCGGGGGTGGGCCGGCGCGGCGGCTCAGCCCTTGACGGCGCCCTGCATGATGCCGCCGACGATCTGCCGGCCGAGCAGGCCGAAGACGAGCAGCACGGGCAGGGTGCCGAGCAGGGTGCCGGCCATGACGACGGACTGGTCGTTGACGTAGCCGCCGCCGAGCTGGCGCAGGGCGACCTGCACGGTCGGCTCGGAGGAGGAGAGGGCGACGACGGGCCAGAAGAAGTCGTTCCAGGCGGCCATGAACGTCAGCAGGCCGAGCACGGCCATGCCGGGCCGGGCGACGGGCACGACGACCGACCAGAAGATCCGAGCGGAGGAGGCGCCGTCGACGCGGGCCGCCTCGATCAGCTCGTCCGGCAGGGACTGGGCGAGGTACTGCCGCATGAAGAACACGCCGAACGCGGAGACCAGGCCCGGCAGGATGACGGCCTGCAGCTGGTTCACCCACTGGAGTTCGGCGATCAGCATGAACAGCGGGATGACGCCGAGCTGCGGCGGGACCATCATCGTTCCGACGGTGACGGCGAGCAGCGCGCCGCGGCCCCGGAAGCGCAGCTTGGCGAACGCGAACCCGGCCAGGGTGGAGCACAGGACCGTGCCGACGGTGATCGACCCCGAGACGATGAACGAGTTGACGAGCGCCCGCCCTATGTCGGCCTCCCGTACGACCGCCTCGAAGTTCCGCATCAGATGCGGCCCGGGCAGCAGGGACGGCGGGACGCGGGCCAGGTCGGCGTTGGAGCGGCTGGCGGCGACGACCGTCCAGTACAGCGGGAACGCCGAGACGAGCACGGCGAGCGCCAGGACCGCATGGGTGAGCCTCCCGCCCTGCAGGGTCCGCCCGGCGCGCGAGCGGGTGCGACGGGCTCCGCCGCGGGATCCGCCCCGGGCGGGCCGGCCGGGGGGCCGGTGGCCGACGGGGGGTTCGGCGAGCGCGGTCATCGGCCGGCCTCCTTGCGGGTGCGGCGGCGCGCGATCAGCGCGTTGGCGCCGACGAGCAGCACGATCAGCAGGAACATCACCCAGGCGACGGCGGCCGCCCGCCCCAGGTGGAAGAAGCCCCAGCCCTGCTCGTACATGTACAGGCCGAGGGTCTGGTACTGGTGGGAGATCCCGCCGGAGAGGGAGCCCTCGAACAGCAGCGGCTCCCCGAAGAGCTGCGTCGCCCCGATCGTGGAGACGACGGCCGTGAAGACGATGGTCGGCCGCAGCCCGGGAAGGGTGACGTGGAGGAACTGCCGCCAGCGGGAGGCGCCGTCCATCTCCGCGGCCTCGTACAGCTCGTGCGGGATGGACTGCATGCCCGCCAGGTAGATCAGGGCGTTGTAGCCCGTCCAGCGCCAGATGACGATGGTGGAGACGGCGGCCTGCGAGGCGAAGGTGCCGGTCTGCCAGTCCACCGGGTCGATGCCGGCGAGCCCGAGCACGTAGTTGACCAGCCCGAAGTCTCGGCCGTACAGCTGGGAGAAGACGAGCGTGGCGGCGGCCACCGACGTCGCGTACGGCAGCAGCATCGCCGTGCGGAAGAAGGTGCGCCCGCGCAGCCGGTGGTTCAGCAGGTGCGCGAGGCCGAGCGCCATCGCCAGCTGCGGGACGGTCGACAGGACGCCGATGGTGAAGGTGTTCCGCAGCGAGATCCAGAAGAACTCGTCGCCGAACAGCGCGGTGTAGTTGCCGAGGCCGCGCCACTGCATGTCGCCGGGTGTCTGGAGCTCCACCCGGTACAGGGACACGTACGCGGTGTAGAGCAGCGGGAAGAGCCCGAACGCGGCGAACAGGGTGAAGAAGGGGGCGATATAGGCGTACGGGGAGGCCTTGCGCCAGGCGCGCCGGGCGCCGGGGGCGCGGCCGGGCGGCGCCGGCGGGGGCGCCGTCCGGGCGGGTGCGGTCAGGGTCACGGTGCGGCCCTTCGGGGAAGTCGGGGCGGATGGAGCAAATGGAGTGGGTGGGGCGGCCCGGGGCGGGCGGCGCGGAGGCGGCGCGGGGGGCGGCGCCGGCCCGCGGCCCCGCCTCCGGGCGGCCGGTCGCGCGGGTCTCAGCCGATGGTGTTCCGGACGCCCTTCCTGGCGTTCCCCCACGCCTGCTCGGGCGCCGTGCCCTTGCGCTCGACCTCGCCGAGGGCATTGGTGATCTGCTGGGCGATGTTCTGGTCGTGGACGCCGAGCACCTGCACCGGGGCCGCCTTCGCCGCCTCGCCGAAGATCCGCCCGATCGGCGCGCCGGAGAAGTACGGGTCGGTCGCGTCGGCGATCTGCGCGATGGCGCCGGTGGCCGACGGGAAGTTGCCCTGCTTGCGGAAGAGCTTGGCCTGCTGCTCGGGTGCGGTGAGCCAGGCGATCAGCTCGTACGCCTCCTTCTTGTGCTTGGCGGCGCGCGGCACGGCGAGGTACGAGCCGCCCCAGTTGCCGGCCCCGCCGGGCAGCTTCGCGATGTCCCACTTGCCCTTGCCGGCCTCGCCGGCCTGGCCCTTGATGTAGCCGAGCATCCAGGCCGGGCAGGGGAGTGTGGCGAAGGAGCCGGCCGCGAACGCCTGGTTCCACTGCGGCGACCACTGGTCCAGCTTGGCGCTCAGCCCGCTCTGCGCCGCCGACACCGACGTGTCCCACGCCGTCTTCAGCGCCGGGTTCGTCTCCCAGACCAGCGTGCCGGAGGCATCGTAATAGCGCTCCTTCTGCTGGCCGATCATGACGGAGTAGAGGCTGCCGACGCTGTCGATCCAGGCGCTCTTCGCGGGGGCCTTCGCCTGGTACTGCCGGCCCAGCTCCAGGTACCCCTCCCAGGTGGACCACCGCTGCGCGAGCTCCTCGCGGTCGGTGGGCAGCCCGGCCTGCGCCAGGAGGTCGGTGCGGTAGCACATGGCCTCCGGGCCGACGTCGGTGCCGAGGCCGACGATCCGGCCGTCCTTCCCGGTGGCAGCCGCCCACTTCGCCTCGGGGAAGCCGGACCTGAGGCTCTCGGCGCCGTAGGCGCGGAGGTCCTCGAACCGGTCGCCCTGCTGCTGGACGGCGGAGGCGATCCGGCCGACCTCGATGGCCTGGACGTCGGCGAGGCCGCCCCCGCCGGCCAGGCGGGTCTGCAGCGACTTCCAGTAGTCGGCCTCGTCCTCGGTGTCGGTCTGCTTGACGGTCACGCCCGGGTGCAGCTTCTCGTACTCGGCGTAGAGCCCGGCCTCCTCGTAGCCGAAGGAGCCGAAGAGGTCCACGGTGACGGTGACCTTGCCGTCCGCGCCGCCGGCGGCGCCCTCCGGTGCACCGCCGCAGGCGGCAAGCAGCACCGCGGCGAGGGCGGCAGCCCCCAGGCGGACGGCGGTTCTTCCGGCGGCTCGGGCGTGGGACATGGGGGCCTCCTGGGCTCCGGGATCGGGGGAGAACTCTTCTGAGAGCGCTCTCATCAAGCGAGGGGAGCGTGCCCACGGCGCGCGCCATCCGTCAAGACTCGAAGCCGCGACAGACCGGAATGGGCATCAACTTCCCGTCCTGCATTCTCTCTTGACACCCCTCTTTCGGGAGTTCTACGTTTCCGGCCAGCTGAGAGCGCTCTCTCCTGTGTTTCCCGGACGCGACCCCGACACCGCCTGCGCACGTCCCCCGCCACGACACGAGGTGTTCCCGCATGCCCGTCCTCCTCCCGCGCCGAGCCGCCCCGCCCCTCCTCGCCGCCGCCCTCGCGGCCGCCGGACTCGGCATCGGCCTCGGACCGGCCGCGGCCCCCGCCGCGGCCGCCACCGTCCCGGTGGGCGCCGGAAGCTACTCCGACACCCGCCCCGCCGGCACCTCCGGCCCCACCAACAACACCGGCACGCCCGTCGCCCCCAAGGTGACCCCGGCGGCCCAGGGCAGACCCGTCCCCACGAACGACTGGTGGTCCTCCCTCGCCTTCCAGCGCTACGGCGACAACCCGTACTCCACCCCCATGTACGGCCACCCCCTCACCTACCAGGCGGCCGCCGGCGGACTGGACGTCGGCTACCCCACGACCCCCGCCGTCGTCGGGGACGGCCGCCAGTACGAGTTCGCCCACAGGCGCGACCTGACCATCGGCCTCGCCGGCCTGAACTCGCCCGACACGAAGGCCGACGCCTGGTCCGACTGGACGGTCACCCCCTACTGGTCCGACGGCGCCCGCACCCTGCGCACCACCATCGGCCACGGCAGCCCGTTCGTGTACGCCCAGGGCTCCGGCGGCGACGCCCGGATCACCACCGCGTCCGCCCCGGCCGTCTTCGCCGACCAGGGCAACGTCCTCGGCATCACCGTCGCCGGGCACCACTACGCCCTCTTCGCGCCGACCGGCACCGACTGGACCGTATCCGGGACCGCGATCAGCGCCGCCCTCGGCGGCCGGAACTACTTCTCCGTCGCCGTCCTGCCCTCACCGGACGCGCTCGCGACCTACCGCACGTACGCCTTCAGCTTCGTCACCGGCTCCCGCGTCGACTGGAGCACCTCCGGCGGCACCGTCCGCGCCACCTACACGCTCTCCACCGAGGCCAAGGAGGGCACCGAGCGCGGCACCCTCCAGGCCCTCTACCGGCACCAGTGGCTGCACACCAGCGACCCGCTCACCCCGTACACGTACGTCTCGCCGCGCGGCACGATGAAGGTCCGCGAGGGCGCCTCGTTCACCACCGCCCAGAAGGCGGCCCCCGTGCTGCCGGCCCTGCCGCGCACGGGCGCGGCCGACACCCCCGCGCTCCGCGCCCGGCTGAAGGAGGCCGCGAACGCGCCCGACCCGTTCTCCGGTGCGGTGGACACCTACTGGACCGGCAAGGCGCTCGGCAAGCTGGCCCAACTCGTGCCGATCGCCGACCAGATCGGCGAGACCGCCGTCCGCGACCGGCTCCTCGGCCTGCTCAAGGGGCGCCTGCAGGAGTGGTTCACCGCCGGCGGCGCCGGTGAGTTCTCCTACGACCGCACATGGCGCACCCTGACCGGCTACCCCGCCTCCTACGGCAGCGACACCGAGCTCAACGACCACCACTTCCACTACGGCTACTACGTGTACGCGGCCGCGATCACCGCCCAGTACGACCCCGGCTGGGCCGCCGACTCCGCCTGGGGCGGCATGGTCAAGACCCTGATCCGCGACACCGCGAACCCCTCCCGCACCGACACCGCCTTCCCGTTCCTGCGTGGCTTCGACGTGTACGCCGGCCACAGCTGGGCCTCCGGCCACCAGGGCTTCGCCGCCGGCAACAACCAGGAGTCCTCCTCCGAGTCCACCAACCTCAGCGCCGCCCTCGTACTGTGGGGCTCGGCCACCGGCGACACCGGCCTGCGCGACCTCGGCTCCTACCTGCTGGCCACCGAGGGCGAGGCGATCGCCCAGTACTGGTTCGACGCCGACGGCCAGGTCTTCCCGGCCTCCTTCGGCCACGACACCGCCGGCATGGTGTGGGGCAGCGGCGCCGCGTACGCCACCTGGTGGACCGCCAACCCGGAGGAGATCCACGGCATCAACGTGCTCCCGGTGACCGGCGGCTCCCTCCACCTCGGCGGACACCGGCAGGCGATCCGCCGCAACATCGCCGAGATGGAGCGGGAGAACGGCGGACCCGCCGTCGAATGGCGCGACATCCTCTGGGAGTTCCAGTCGCTCGCCGACCCGGCCGCCGCGAAGGCCAAGTGGGACGCCGGCAACGCCGGCTACACCCCGGAGGCGGGCGAGTCCAAGGCGCACACCCAGCACTGGATCACCAGCCTGGACGCACTCGGCGCCCCCGACCCGTCCGTGACCGGATCCATCCCCACCTCGGCGGTCTTCAACCGGAACGGCACCCTCACCTACGCGGCCCACAACCACGGGGCGACCGCCCGCACCGTCACCTTCTCCGACGGCAGGACCCTCACCGTGCCGGCCCGCTCCACCGCCTCCGGCACGGGCACGGGCCCCGGCCCCGGCCCCGGCCCGGAGCCCTCGACCGGGAACACGTTCCGGCTCCGCTCCGGCGGCGTCCTCACCACCGCCGGCGGCGGCACCGCGGGCAGCGACACCGTCCCGTCGGCCGGCGGCGCCAACCACGACGGCACACCGTACCGGCCGCTCGTCTACGAGGCCAAGGGCGTGAACGGCACGCTCAGGGCGGGCGCGGCCACCGCGTTCCGGCTCCCCGTGGACGCCGGCACCGCCGTCGGCCTCGGCCAGCAGGCCCGGATCTCGTACGACCTCACCGGCGACGGCACCTTCGACCGGACGGAGACCTACCACTACTTCGCCACCGACCCGGTCGCCGGCTGGGAGGAGTACCGGCAGGCCCGCGGCCTGAAGTCGGCCACCGGCACGCTCGGCGACCTGCGCGGCGGAACGGTACGCCTGGAGGTGTGGAGCGCCATCGGCAACGCCGACTCCCGGCTGCAGACGGGCACCGACACGGCCGTGGTCGTCATCCCGTACGACTGACCCACCCGCGGCCACGGCACAGGCGGCGGGTGCGGGGCCTCCCGCACCCGCCGCCGTCATGCCGCCCCCCACCCCGCCGTCACCGCCCCGTCAGGCCGATTCCCGCCGCACCAGCCCGGTCGGCGTGATGACGGAGGCCGGGGCCGCGTCCACCGCACCGTCCAGCATCCGCATCAGCAGCCGGACCATCAGCCGTCCCATCCCCTCGATGTCCTGACGCACCGTGGTCAGGGCCGGCTCCGTGGCCCGCACCACCGCGTCCATGTCGTCGAACCCCACCACCGCCACGTCCTCCGGCACCCGGATCCCCCGCTCGCGCAGGGCCCCCAGCGCCCCTGCCGCCATCAGGTCGTTCGCGGCGAACACGGCGTCCACGTCCGGCCGCCGCTCCAGCAGCCCGGCCATCGCGCGGGCCCCGCTCTCCCGGGTGAAGTCGCCCTGGCACACCAGCGCGGGATCGGCGTCGACCAGCACGTCCCGGTAGCCGGCGAGTCTGTCGAGCGCGGACGTCTGCGTGCCCGGCCCGGCGATGTGGCCGATGTTCCGCCGCCCGAGCGACACCAGGTACCGGACGGCTTCCCGCGCCCCGCCCCGGTTGTCGCAGTCGACGAACGGCACGGCCGGCTCAGCCCCCGACACCGGACGTCCCCCGAACACGACGGGGACCCTGCTCCGGGCGATCAGCGCGGGCAGCCGGTCGGCGGTGTGCAGCGAGAACGCCAGCGCCCCGTCCACGTGCCCGCCGTCCAGGTAGCGCGAGATGCGCTCGTGGTCGCCGTGTCCCTCCACCCACAGCAGCACGAGCTGGGTGTCGTGGGCGGTCAGCTCCCGGCTGATCCCGCGCACCTGCTTCTCGAAGAACGGGTCGGAGAATATCCGGAACTCGGGCTCCGCGATGATGACGGCGACCGCTCCGTGGCGCCGGGTGACCAGCGAGCGCGCCGCGTGGTTGGGGACGTATCCCAGTTCCCGGACCGCCTCGCGGACCTTCTCCGCCAGGGGGAGCCGCACTCCCGCACCGCCGTTGACGACCCGTGAGGCCGTGGCCCGTGAGACGCCGGCCCGCGCGGCGACGGCTTCCAGCGTGGGGCGGGACGACCCCGTGGTCTGCTCCGGCACGGCAGGCTCTCCTGACTCCATCCGCGGCCGACGCCGCGCCGCTGTCCGACGCGGAACAGGATAAACGCCGGACGCCCGCTCTGAGAGCGCTCCCAAACACATTGCGCCAGTACGGCTTCCCGCACCGGGGGAGCCCCTTACCGATCGCGGGGGAGCGCGCAGGCCGCCGTCCCTCCCGGCAGCCGGTACCGGTTGGCCGCGACGACCCGGTACACCGCGTCCGCGGCCCGCCGCACCCCGGGCAGCCCGAGCACGCCGCCGAGCACCGGCCAGGCGCCGCCCGCGCTCAGCAGCGCCTTCGCGACGGCCCGGGCCCCGCCGTGCACCGCACCCGACGGGGTCACCCACAGCACCTCGTACGCGGCGCGGTCCCGGCTCACGCCGAGCGCGCCGAGGTCGGCGGACTGCCAGGGGACGACGTCGCAGCGGGGCCGCACGCGCCGCTCGGCGAACCGCGCCGAGGTCGTGCAGAAGCCGCAGTCACCGTCGTAGACGAGCACAGGCCGGGTACGCATGCCCCCATCATGCGGCGTCCGCCCCGTCCCGCGCGGGGGCCGTCGATCCGGCAGGCCGCCCGGCAGGCGGCGCGGCCCCGCCCGGGTGCGGGAACGGTCCTGCGCGGGCCTGCGTCCTCCCCTCCGACAGGGCCGGCCGGACCGGCTCCGTGGGCCGGCGCCGCGGCGCCGGGGGAGGAGGGGCCGTGCGGGCAGGGCAAGGGGCGGGCGGATGGGCGGTGGCCCTCGCGGTGGGGCTTCCCCTGGCCGCCGCCGGGACCGTCGTGGCCGTCGTCCTCGGCGGCGGCGGCTCCGCCGCCCCGAGCCCGCTGCACCAGGCGGTGGACTCCTACCTGGAGCCGGTCGGGCGGGGAGCCCGCGCGCCCGCTCCCGGGCCGGACACCCGCTGCCCCGCCGGGGGCGACCCCGAGGGCTCCCTCCGCGCCCTCGCGGCGGAGTTCGGGCACCGCATCGTCTCCTCCACCCGCAGCGGCGACGGCGCCGTCGTCAACGTCGACCTCGCCCCGCCCGCCGGGGACCGGATCGAGGCGGCCCTGGAGCTGCGCCGCAGCGGCGACCGCTGGGACGTCTGCTCGGCGTCCCGGGGCCATGTGGAGATCGACCCGTTCTGACTCCCGCCGCGCCCGGCGCCGGCTACGGCAGCCGTCCCGTGGAGGCGTCCGCCTCGGCCGCGTCCGCCAGGGCCTCCGCGGCGGCCTCCGCGGCCCGGGCGGCGTCGCTCGCGGCCCGCGTCGCGGTCTCGTCGGTGCCGTCCGCCGCCCGCTCCCGGGTCGCCGGCGACGGCGGGAGGACCTCCCCGAAGGCCCGGGAGACCGCCCCCAGCGCGGAGGTCACCTCGCCGGGGATCACCCAGAAGGTGCTGCCCTGCCCCTGCGCGAGCTGCGGCAGCACCTGGAGGTACTGGTAGGCGAGGAGCTTGGGGTCCGGGTCGTTGCGGTGCACCGCCTGGAAGACCTCGTCGATCGCCCGGGACTGGCCCTCGGCCTTGAGGATCTCCGCCGTGCGGGCGCCCTCGGCGCGCAGCACCGCGGACTGCTTGTCGCCCTCCGCCGTCAGGATCTGCGCCTGCCGCTGGCCCTCGGCCGCCAGGATCGCCGCCCGCTTGTCCCGTTCCGCCCGCATCTGCTTCTGCATCGCGTCCTTGATCGACTGCGGCGGGTCGATGGCCTTGATCTCCACGCGGTTGACGCGCAGTCCCCACTTGCCCGTCGCCTCGTCCAGCACACCGCGGAGCTGGCTGTTGATCGTGTCGCGCGAGGTCAAAGTCTTCTCCAGGTCCATGGAGCCGACGACGTTGCGCAGCGTGGTGACGGTGAGCTGCTCGACCGCCTGGAGGAAGTTCGCGATCTCGTACGAGGCCGCCCGCGGGTCCGTCACCTGGAAGTACAGCACGCTGTCGATCTCGACGACCAGGTTGTCCTCCGTGATCACCGGCTGCGGCCGGAAGGAGACGACCTGCTCGCGCAGGTCGATCACCGGGTACACGCGGTCGACGTAGGGGATGACGACGTTCAGGCCGGGCTTCAGCGTCCGGTGGTAGCGGCCGAGCCGCTCCACGTTGCGGGCGCGCGCCTGGGGCACGATCCGGACGGCCCGCACCACGGTGAACACGGCGAGGACGGCGACGACCAGGGCGATGATCAGGGACCCCGATGCATCCATGGCTCACTCCCGGGGGTAGACGAGGGCGGTGCTGCCGCTGATCTCGATGACGTCGACGGCCGTGCCGGGAGGGATGACCAGCGTCTCGTCGTAGGCGCGGGCGGTCCACTCCTCGCCGCCGATCCGCACCCGGCCGTCCCGCCCGGACACCTCGCTGACGACGTACGCGACCCTGCCGATCAGCGCGTCGACGCCGAACCGCGCCTCCTGCGCGGGCTGGAGGCGGCGCAGCACGGTCGGGCGTACGAACAGCAGGCTGAGTGCGGCGACGGCGGTGAACAGCAGGAACTGCCAGGGCACCGGCAGGCCGAGCGCGGCGGCGCCCCCGGTCACGGCGGCGGCCGCGGCCAGCAGCCCGAGCGCCGCGGTGAGGGAGAACACCTCCGCGACGGCCAGCCCTGCCGCGGCGATCAGCCAGAGCAGCCACGGTTCCATGCGAGCCCTCCCTCCCACACATACAGGCGAGCGATATGCCGGAATTATTAGCGTATCTACCCATGGGAGGGGCGGGGGAACCCGCTGTTCACACCGCATTCCCTGCCGCCGGCCGCGTTCCGCTCGGCCGCCGCCCGCCACGCGCGCACGGACACCGCGGGGCATATTGGAGGAAGCGCCCAAAGATCGGCCCGGGGAACCGCCTCGAATGGAAACCGCCTGGTGGGGCAGGCGGCCTGTACGTCGATCGCCCGTCCCGCCGGTGTTTCGCCCGGACGGGCAGCACGAGGGAGTGAACTCACATGGTGCAGGTGTTCCGGACCCCCGGAGCAGGAGCAGCCACGGGCCGGCCCGCCGGCGTGCCCACCCAGGGGGGTGCGGCATGTGCGGTCTGAGCGGCGAGGTGCGCTTCGACGGCAGGCGCCCGGACCTGGCGGCGGTCGAGCGCATGACCGACGAGATGTCCGACCGCGGTCCGGACGGCAGAGGTGCCTGGTCGCAGGGCGCCGTCGCCCTCGGCCACCGGCGGTTGAAGATCATCGACCTGTCCGAAAGCGGCGCCCAGCCGATGACGGACCCCCACCTCGGCATCACCGCCGCCTTCAACGGCTGCATCTACAACCACCGCGAACTGCGCCGGCGCCTGGAGGGGCTGGGCCACCGCTTCTTCTCCGACTCCGACACCGAGGTCCTCGCCAAGGCGTACGGGCAGTGGGGCCCCGCCTGCGCGGAGCACCTGCTCGGCATGTTCGCCTTCGCGGTGGTCGAGCACCACACCGGGCGCGTGGTGCTGGGCCGCGACCGGCTCGGCATCAAGCCCCTCTACCTCACCGAGGACGCCGACCGGCTCCGCTTCGCCTCCACCCTGCCCGCCCTGCTGGCCGGCGGCGGCGTCGACACCGGCATCGACGCGGTCGCCCTGCACCAGTACCTGAGCTGGCACGGCACCGTTCCCGCCCCCCGCACCGTCCTGCGGGGCGTGCGCAAGCTGCCGCAGGCCACGGTCCGGGTGATCGAGCCCGACGGCACCTCCACCGACCACTGCTACTGGCAGCCGTCGTACACCCGCGGCGCCGGGCCCGGCGCCGGGCTCGGCGACGACCCCGAGGCCTGGCGGGAGGCCGTCCACGAAGCGCTCGGCCGGGCCGTGCGCCGGCGCATGGTCGCCGACGTCCCCGTGGGTGTCCTGCTGTCCGGCGGGCTCGACTCCAGCCTGATCGTCGCCCTGCTGGAGGAGCACGGCCAGAGCGGCACCGCCACCTTCGCCATGGGCTTCGAGTCCGAGAGCGGACAGGAAGGCGACGAGTTCCACTACTCCGACCTGGTCGCCCGCCGGTTCGGCACCGACCACCACCAGTTCATGATCCCCTCCGACCGGCTCCCCGCCGCGCTGGAAGGGGCGATCGCCGCCATGGACGAGCCCATGGTCAGCCACGACTCCGTCGCCTTCCACCTGCTCGCCGAGCAGGTGGCCAAGGACGTCAAGGTCGTGCTCTGCGGCCAGGGCGCCGACGAGGTCTTCGCCGGCTACCACTGGTACCCCGGCATCGCCGGGGCCGCCCGCCCCGACGCCGCCGACGCGTACGCAGACGCCTACTTCGACCGCACCCACCACGGCGTCAACGACCTGCTCCACCCCGACCTGGCCGCCGACCGCGACACCCCGCGCGAGTTCGTCGCGGCCCACATGGCCGCGCCCGGCGCGCAGACCGCGCTCGACGCCACCCTGCGCCTCGACGTCCACGCCCTGATGGCCGACGACCCCGTCAAGCGCGTCGACAACATGACCATGGCCTGGGGCCTGGAGGCGCGCGTTCCGTTCCTCGACCACGAACTGGTCGAACTGGCCGCCGCCTGCCCTCCCCGGCTGAAACTCGGCCAGGGCGGCAAGGGCATCCTCAAGGACGTCGGCCGCCGCGTCCTGCCCCGCGAGGTCGTCGACCGGCCCAAGGGCTACTTCCCGGTGCCCGCCGTCCGGCACATGGCCGAACCGGTCCTCACCCGCGTACGCGACGCGCTGACCGCACCCGAGGCCCGCCGGCGCGGTATCTTCGACCAGGGCCGCGTGGCCGACATGCTCGCCAACCCCGCACGCCACCGCACGAAACGCGGAGCCAGCACCCTGTGGCAGGTGGCTTCGCTGGAGATCTGGCTCCAGACCCACGGCATCGCCTGACCACCGACACCCGACACCGAGCGGTGACAGTCCCCCGGAAGCCCTCGAAGAGGCCCGCATGCCCCTTGACCGCTCCCCGCAGCGACACCGTCCCCGCACCGCCGGCGCCCCCGCTCCCGCCCCGGACCCGGCAGCGGACCCCGCGCCCGCACGGGACCACGCCCCGGCCCCCGCTCCGGCGCCCGCCGGAGCCGCCCCGGCCGTGCTCCACCTGGCGGACACCGGCGCCGCGGACCCGCCGGCGGTGCTCACCGTCCACGGCTGCTGGTACCCGTCGGCCGACCCCACCGGCGACCGCGTGGCGTTCATCTGCGACCGCGCCGGCGTCCCGCAGCTGTGGAGCGGCCCCGCGAACGGCTCGGAGGCCCATGTCCTCGACGCCGACCCCGACCCCGTCACCGAGGTGTCGTGGTCGCCCGACGGCCGGTGGATCGCGTACACCTCGGCGCCCGGCGGCGGCGAGCACACCCGCGTCCTGGTGGTCCGCCCGGACGGCACCGGCCGGCACGTCCTCGCGGGCGCCGAGCCGGGCGCCTCCGCCCACATCGGCAGCTGGAGCCGCGACGGCTCCGTCCTCGGCGTCACCGTCGCCCAGCCCGCCGGCCCCGGCGCGCACAGCAGCCCGGGCCACATGCCGCAGGACACCGACCCGGGCTTCGCCGACGGCGCCCTCCCCGACGGCGCGTATGCGGCTGCCCGCACCGGACGCGTCGGCCAGGCGACGCTCCTCCTCCCGCCCGGCCACCCGGCGGCCGCCCCCGCCGCGCACATGAACGGCACCCCCGTCCGCCCGCCCGAAGCCGCCCCCCCGGCCGCCGACGGCGCCCTGTCCGCGTACCTCATCGACCCGGACGGCACACACGCCCCCGCCCTCCTCCACACCGAGCCCGGCGCCGCCTCCCTCCGCGTGTGCGACATCGCCGCCGACAACCGCTTCGTACTGCTGCGCCGCGGACCGCGCGGCCGCCGCGAGGCCCTCCTGCTGGACCGGGCCACCGGCCGCATCCCCTTCCGCCTGCACGTCGCGGACGGCGACCCGTGGATCGGGCGGCTCTCGCCCGACTCGTCCACCCTCTGGCTGCGCAGCGACGCCGACCGCGAGTTCGCCGCCCTCCTGCGGGTCCGGCTCGCCGAGGACGGGACCGCCGAGGAGGTGTCCGCGGCCGCGGAGCGGGACGGATCCCAGCTCGACCTGCTCAGCCTGCCCGACCACGGCCGCTGGGCCCTCCTCGCCTGGAACGACCACGGCGCGAGCGACCTGGAGAGCGTCGGCCTCGACGGCGCGGGGGACGCCGTCGGCCCGCACCACCGCTCCGAACTCCCGCACGAGGTCGTCACCCGCATCGCGCCCGTCGCCCGCGGAGGCCTCTTCGCCGCCCTGTCCGGCTCCCGCCGACGGCCCGGCATCTGGCAGGCCGACGGGCCCTTCGGCCCCGTACGCACCGGCTGGACCGCTCCCGACGAGGAAGCGGCCCCGCCCGGCCGGCCCCCCGTCCGCCCCGTGCCGCTGCGCTGCCGCGCACGGGACGGCCTCGTGCTCGGCGGCTGGTACTACCGCGCCCCCGACCGAGACCCCGGCCGGCCCGGCCCCTGCGTCGTCCACCTCCACGGCGGCCCCGAGGAGCAGGAGCGCCCCGTCTTCAACCCGCTCTACCACGAGATCCTCGGCCGCGGCATCGACGTGTTCGCCCCCGACGTACGCGGCTCCTCCGGCTGGGGGCGCTCCTTCGTCGACGCCGACCTCGGCACCGGCCGCTTCGCCGCCATCGAGGACGTCGCCGACTGCGCCGCGCACCTCGTCGCCGAAGGCCACGCCGACCCGCTCCGCCTGGCGGTGATGGGCCGCTCGTACGGCGGCTACCTCACCATGGCCTCCCTGGTGTGGCACCCGGAGCTCTTCCGCACGGGCGTCGCCGTCTGCGGCATGTCGGACCTCACCACCTTCTTCGCCGGCACCGAGCCGTGGATCGCCCGCTCCGCGGCCGCCAAGTACGGCCACCCCGAGCACGACCGGGAACTGCTGCGCGCCCTCTCCCCGATGAGCCGGATCGACCGGCTGCGGGCGCCCGTCCTCGCCGTCCACGGCGAACACGACACCAACGTGCCCCCGACCGAGTCCGAGCAGTTCGTCCGGGCCGCCCGCGCCCAGGGAGTCCCGGCCGAGCTGCTGACGCTGCGCAACGAGGGCCACGACTTCCTGCGGGCGGACACCCGCCGCCTCTACCGGCGGGCCGCCGCGGACTGGCTGGAGCAGTACCTCGTACCCGACCGCACGGGCCGCCGGGCCACCTGAGCGGTTTCGCTCCCCGTGCCGGGTGCCCGCACGGCTCCGCCCCGGGGCCTCTTCGACGGGGCAGCGGGCGGGCGGGACGATCCGGCAGCGGGGGCGCCGGCGACTGCCCCCGGGCCACCGCCGCGTTTCCCGGCGCCGCGGCCGCCCGGGCCGCGGCGGTCGCCGCCCTTGGCCCTCGTGCGGGACCTCGTCCCGTGACGGCCCGCGGCCCGCGGCCGGCACACGTCGGCCGAGGACCGCCTTGACGGCCCACCTGCGGCGGGATCCACTGAAGGCCGCGGCACCCGCCCGTGCGGCGGACGCCGGGGGACCGGTCCACAGGGGGGACGGAGTGGGGCTTCAGCGTGCGCGGCGCGTCGCCGTGCAGGTCACCGGACTCTTCCGGCTGGCACACCTCCTGTACGCGGCCGGTGTGGTGGCGGCCGATCCCGTCGACGCCCGGGCCGCCGCCCTCCTGGCCGCCGTATGCGCCGTCACGCTGGCCGTGTATGCGGCGGGACTGCGGCACGGCCGGATCCCCGACCGCCTGATCTGGACGGACGCCGGCGTGAACGGATGCCTGCTCCCGCTCGCGGCCGCCGTCGCCGTCGGGGAGGGGCCCGCCGTGGAGGCGCACGGCTGGCTGGCGGTCCAGGCGCTCTCCGCCTCGACCGCAGCCGTCGTGTCGCTCCGCTGGCGCGGCACCGTCCTGTGCCTCGTCCTGCTGACGGCGACCTCGCTCGCCGTGCACCAGGTGGTGCGCCGGCCCGACACGGCCGGACTGCTGGAGCACCTCAGCGCCCTCGCGATGAGCAGCGGCCTGATGGCCGCCGGCTGGTGGTACGTCAGACGCCAGGGCATCCTCCTGGACGACGCGCAGCGGCGGGCGCTGGCCGCCGAGGCAGCCCGCGCCCGCCAGGCCGAGCGGACCGCCCACCACGCCGCGCTCCACGACACCGTCCTCGCCACCCTCACCACCATCGCCTCCGGCGGCGTCGATGCCAACGCGCAGGCCGTACGCGACCGCTGCGCCCGGGAAGCGGCCTACCTGCGGCGGCTCGTCCAGCTCACCGACGACCCCGGCCCCGACCGTCCGCCTTCCGCAGGAGGCACGCCCGGCACCGCAGCCCTGGAGGAGGCCGTCCGCTCCGCCGAGGCCCTGGGGCTGGTGGTGAAGGCGCAGTACCACGCCGTGCCGGAGCTCCCCGAGGCCGTCGCCGAGGCCGTCGCCGCGGCTGCCTCCGAGGCGTTGAACAACGTGCGCAGGCACGCCGGAACCGGCCTGGCCTACCTCACCGCGGTCGGCGTCGCCGAAGGCCTGGAGGTCACCGTCGCCGACCGCGGCACCGGCTTCGACGCCGCGGACACCCCCGGCGCCGGTACGGGCCTGCGCCGCTCCGTGCACGCCCGGATGGCCGCGGCCGGCGGGGCCGCCCGGGTGGACAGCCGGCCCGGCGAGGGCACCGTCGTCGAACTCCGCTGGCCGGCCTGACCCCCGCACGCCGGCCGGCCCGCCGCGGGTGCGGCGCCCCGTCTGCCGACGGGCCGGTCGGCCCGGCGTGCGCACGGCACGCCGGGGTACGGGGCCTGCGGCCAGGGCCGCAGGCCCGTCAGCCGATGCGGCGGGCGCCCGGCGACGGCACGGCCTCCAGTACGGCCGGCGCCGCGTGGCCGGCCGCCGCGAACGCCTCTGCCACCGCGCCGGCCACGGCCGCCGCCTCCCCGGCGCGGACCAGGGCGATCACCGAGCCGCCGAACCCGCCGCCCGTCATCCGCGCGCCGAGCGCCCCCGCCGCGACAGCGGCCGCCACCGCCAGGTCGGTCTCCGCGCAGGACACCCCGTAGTCGTCGCGCAGGGAGGCGTGCCCCTCCGTCAGCAGCGGCCCCAGCGCCTCGGGCCGCCCGGCGGCCAGCTCCGCCACGGCCCGGTCCACCCGCGCGTTCTCGGTGACCACGTGCCGTACGAGCGGGACGAGTTCACCGGGCAGCGCCGCCAGGGCAGACGGCAGGCCCGCACCGTCCAGGTCCCGCAGGGCGGGCAGGCCGAGCAGGCCGGCGGCCCGTTCGCACCCGGCCCGCAGGGCCGCGTACGCCCCGTCGGCGAGGTCGTGCCTGACGCGCGTGTCCAGCACCAGCAGGCGCAGGCCGTGCCCGCCGAGGCCGAACGGCACCTGCCGCACCTCCAGGCTGCGGCTGTCCAGGTGCAGCGCGTGGCCGCCGGTGCAGCACACCGAAGCCATCTGGTCCATCACCCCGCACGGCACCCCCGCGTACGCGTTCTCGGCGTGCTGCGCGGCCCGAGCCAGCTCCGGCCGCGCCAGGCCCAGCCCGTACAGCCCGTCGTACGCGAAGGCCACCGCGCACTCCAGGGCCGCGGAGGAGGACAGCCCCGCCCCCGCGGGGACCGTGCTGTCGAGGTACACATCGGCGCCGCCGACAGCCAGCCCGCGCTCGCGCAGCGCCCACACCACGCCCGCCGGGTAGCGGGCCCAGCCTGCGGTCGCGCCCGGGGCGAGGTCCGCCACCCGCAGTTCGGCGGTCGCGGCGCCGCCCTGGGCGCTGTGCAGCCGCAGCAGGCCGTCCCCGCGGCGCCGCGCGGCCAGTACCACCGCCTGCGGCAGGGCCATGGGCAGGGCGAACCCGTCGTTGTAGTCGGTGTGTTCGCCGATCAGGTTGACCCGGCCGGGCGCCGCCCAGACCCCCTCGGGGGAGCCGCCGTGGACCCGCCGGAAGCCGTCGCGGACGGCGCCGGCCGCGTCCGCGGTCACCGCGCCTCCCGCAGCCGCAGGGCGGCCGTCTCCGGGGCCACGTCGTTCATGAACGCCTCCATGCCGGACTCCGTCCCGGCCAGGTACTTGAGCTTGTCGGCGGTCCGCCGCACGGTGAACAGCTCCAGGTGCAGGGCGAGTTCGTCCCCGCCGGTGAGCGGTGCCTGGTGCCAGGCGGCGACGTACGGGGTGGGCGCGGGCAGCCCGAAGAGGCGGTCGAAACGGCGCAGCAGGTCCAGGTAGAGGCGGGGGAACTCGGCGCGCTCCGCCTCGGTGAGCCGGGTCAGGTCGGGCACCCGGCGGTGCGGGTAGAGGTGCACCTCGTACGGCCAGCGGGCGGCGTAGGGGACGAACGCGGTCCAGTGCTCACCGGCGAGGACCACGCGTTCGCCGGCGGCGCGGGCCTCGGCGAGCAGGTCCTCGAACAGGTTCCGCCCGGTCGCGGCGCGGTGGGCTGCCGCGGCGGCGAGGTGCTTGGCCGTCCGCGGTGCGACGGCGGTGAACGCGTAGACCTGTCCGTGCGGATGGGGGAGGGTCACCCCGATCTCGGCGCCCCGGTTCTCGAAGCAGTACACCTGCACCACGCCGGGGCGGGCGGACAGCTCGGACGTCCGGTCCGTCCAGGCGTCGAGGACGAGCCGGGCCCGCTCCGGGGTGAGGTCGGCGAAGCCGGAGTCGTGGTCGGGGGTGAAGCACACCACCTCGCAGCGGCCCGTGGGGCCGGAGAGGGAGGGGAAGCGGTTCTCGAAGACGGCCACCTCGTAGTCGGCGGCCGGGATCTCGCTCTCCCGCCCCTCCCGCGAGGGGCACAGCGGGCAGGAGTCGGCGGGCGGGTGGTGGGTACGCGACTGCCGGTGCGCGGCGATCGCCACCCAGTCGCCGGTGGCCGGGTCCCGCCGCAGCTCCGGAGCGCTCTCGACACGGTCCGGCGGCCGCCGGTCCCGGGCCCGGCGGTCCCGGCCCGGGGCGCTGTCGTAGTAGATGAGCTCGCGGCCGTCCGCGAGTTCGGTGACGGTCCTGTGCACGTCCTCGCCTGATCTGTCGTGTGGGTGCGCGGGCGGATGGGCCGGGGTGTGCCCGGCCCCTCCCCGTACCGGGCCGAACGCGGACTCGATGATACGGCCGCCGGAAGGCTCCCGCCGCGGCGGTGCGGGCCACTGCCGAGGTGCGCGGGATCAGGAGCCGGACGTGCGGATCGATCCGGTGCGCTGCCCGGCGGGGTCGCCGACGAAGCAGGTGACCTTGCGGTCGCCGTCGTCCCACGAACTCTCCGTCGGCAGGTAGTAGTAGAGCTCCAGGCTCCCGGGGAGGGCGGCGTCGGTGCCGCGGTAGGCGGCGAGGACCGTCTCGCCGCACCTCTGCTCGGCCGTCACCCGGATCCTGTCGGCGCCGGGGAACGCCGCGTCCCCGCTCCCGACGGTGAACACCGCGAACGCCTCCCCGTCGTGCGGCTGCCCGCACGGCACGATGTCCACGGACGGGGCGGCGGGCGCGCCGCTCGCGTCGTAGTCCCGTATGTCGTCGGGGGTGTTGAAGCAGTCGCCTGCGCGGATGTCCTCCGTCCCGCCGGATCCCGGCCGGGTGACCTCCCCGCTGCTGTCCCTGCCGGGCGACACGTCCGAGAGGGCGCCCCAGAGGACGCCGGCGGCGAGGACCACCGTGATGCCGTTGAGGATGATCGCTGCCACGGCCAGGCCGGTCCCCTTCTCCCCGCCGGCGCGGATCTGCCGGATGGCGACGATGCCCAGGATCATCGGGATCAGCGGCAGGACGCACAACAGGGACAGCACGAACGCGACGACGGCCAGGGTGTTCGTCTTCGCAGCCGGGCCGTGCGGCGGAGGCTGCGCACCCCAGCCCTGGGGGCTGCCGTACGGCGGCGGGGGCGGCGGGGATTGCGGGGGAGGGGGAGGAGTGGACATGCGCGCGGCACTCCTTGAACGGGAGGGAAAGACGCAACGGTCCGCTTCCCACGCTACCGAGGCAGCCCCCCGGGCGCTCACCGGCGGCCCGGCCCCCCGGGGTCGAGCGCGATCAGCACAGCGGCGCCGGCGAGCGCCAGTGCGGCCAGGGCCTGCAGGGCGGCGGAGAGGGGCGCGCGGCGCCCCAGCGGCCAGGCGCTCAGCCCGGCCAGGGCGGCCGGGACGAGGAGCGCCGAGGCGACTGGTGTCCAGTCCGTGCCCGTGGTGTCCGCGAACAGGTCGGCGTCCGTGTGGCCGAGGCCGACGAGCAGGGCGACGCACGCGGCCGCCGCGTCGAGGACCAGCAGCGCGGCTCCGGCCGCCGCGTCGGCGGCCGGATGGAGCCGCGGCCGTTGCAGGGCGGGCGGCGGCGGGGCCGGGGAGCGGCTGCTGCCGGGAGGCTGTGCCATGTCCACACTGTGCCCGGCGGGCCGGGCGGCGGCCTGAGTACGCGTACTCAGATCCTCCCGACTTCCGGCACCGCCTCGCCCGTGCCGGGGGAAGCGCCGGTAGTGCGCCGCCGGTACGGGGGTAACCGGACCGAGTAGTGCGCAGAACACCCGCTACCCGAACGGAGGGACGTCCGATGCTCTTCCTCGTGGCCGCCCTGCTGCTGCTCGGGGTCCTCCTCGGCGCCGTGGCCCACGTACCCGTGTCCGTCAGCGTTGCAGGCGGCCTCGCCATCGCGCTCTGGCTCGCCGTCTTCGCCGCCCGCGAGCGGCTCTCCGGCCCGGCCCGGGCGGGATCGCCGGGCCGTACCCGCCGCCGGGGAGGTGCCGGCCGATGAGCGCGCGCACCGGTGAACAGGCCGATGCCCGGACCGGGCAGGGGCGCCGGCCGGGCGGGCCCCTCCCGTACGCCGCCCGGATCCGGGAGGCAGACGCGATGGCCGTCACGGCGTTCGTCCTCGGCCTGGCGGGCCTGCTCGTGGCGAACCTGGTCCTCGGCCCCACCGCCGCCGTCCTCGGCGTGCTCGCCCTGCGCAAGGGCACCACCAGGCCTGGCCGGGCCCGCCTCGGCATCGCCCTGGGCGTGGCCGGCGTCGTGGTCCTCGGCTGCCTCGTCGCCGCGGACGGCACGTGGTCCTGGAGCGTGTGACCAGCCTCCGGCCCGACCGTCCGCCAGGGCCGGGCGGCGAGGTGACACACCCCCGCCGGCGCCCTGTCCGACCGGGCCGCGGGGCTGGTAGGCAGGGGCGTACGGGGGGTGGCCGGGGCGCCGGGGTCCGTCGCCCCGGCCGTCCTCCGGACCGCGGCCGGGAATACCTCGCAGGGCGCCCCCGTTCCCGGGTATAGTTGAAATGTAAACAACCTTGGGAAGGGGAGCCATGCAGTTCGGGATCTTCACCGTCGGTGACGTCACGCCCGATCCGACCACCGGACGCGTGCCCGGCGAGCACGAGCGGATCAAGGCCATGCTCGCGATCGCACTGAAGGCGGAGGAGGTCGGCCTCGACGTCTTCGCCACCGGCGAGCACCACAACCCGCCGTTCGTCCCCTCCTCGCCCACGACGATGCTCGGCTACATCGCCGCGCGCACCGAGAACCTCATCCTGTCGACCTCCACCACGCTGATCACCACGAACGACCCGGTGAAGATCGCCGAGGACTTCGCGATGCTCCAGCACCTTGCGGACGGCCGCGTCGACCTCATGATGGGCCGCGGCAACACGGGCCCGGTCTACCCCTGGTTCGGCAAGGACATCCGCGACGGCATCGACCTCGCCATCGAGAACTACGCCCTCCTGCGCCGCCTCTGGGACGAGGACGCCGTCACCTGGAAGGGCAAGTTCCGTACGCCCCTGCAGTCCTTCACCTCCACCCCCCGCCCGCTCGACGGCGTCGCCCCCTTCGTGTGGCACGGCTCCATCCGCTCCCCGGAGATCGCCGAGCAGGCCGCCTACTACGGCGACGGCTTCTTCCACAACAACATCTTCTGGCCGGCCTCCCACACCCGGCAGATGGTCAACCTCTACCGGCAGCGCTACGCCCACTACGGCCACGGCACCCCCGAGCAGGCCGTTGTGGGACTGGGCGGCCACGTGTTCATGCGCCGCAACTCCCAGGACGCGGTCCGCGAGTTCCGCCCGTACTTCGACAACGCCCCGGTCTACGGCCACGGCCCCTCCCTCGAGGAGTTCGCCTCCCAGACGCCCCTGACCGTCGGCTCGCCCCAGCAGGTCATCGAGCGCACCCTCTCCTTCCGGGACTACGCCGGCGACTACCAGCGCCAGCTGTTCCTGATGGACCACGCCGGACTGCCCCTGAAGACCGTCCTGGAGCAGATCGACATGCTCGGCGAGGAGGTCGTGCCCGTCCTGCGCAAGGAGTTCGCGAGCCTCCGCCCGGCCGGCGTGCCGGACGCGCCCACCCACTCGGCCCGCGTCGCCGCGGCCCGGCAGACCCCGAAGGAGAAGACGCAGGCATGAAGCTCATCGCCGTATCGGCCGGACTGGGCTCGCCCTCCTCGACCCGGCTGCTCGCCGACCGGCTCACCGCCGCGACGCTGGAGCACGTCGACGCCGAGCCCGAGGTGATCGAACTGCGGGACCTGGCCACCGAGATCGCCCGGCACTTCACCACCGGGTTCCCGTCCGCCCGCCTGGCCGCCGCGCTCGACGCGGTGGCCGCCGCGGACGGCCTGATCGCCGTGACGCCGGTCTTCGCGGCCTCGTACAGCGGCCTGTTCAAGTCGTTCTTCGACGTCATCGACAAGGACGCCCTCACCGGGAAGCCGGTGCTCCTCGGCGCGACCGGCGGCACGGCCCGCCACTCCCTGGCCACCGAGCACGCCCTGCGCCCGCTGTTCGCGTACCTGCGGGCGCTCGCCGTGCCGACCGCCGTGTACGCGGCCTCGGAGGACTGGGGCGAGGAGGGCCTCGACCGGCGGATCGCCCGCGCGGGGGCGGAGCTGGCGCGGTTCATGGCACCGGCGGGCCGGGCCGGAACCCCCGACACGGACACCGCCGCGGCGATCGCGCCCCGGTCGCTGACGGGCGCGATCACGTCGGTGGACCCGGCGGACGGCTTCGAGGTCGTGCCGTTCGCCCAGCGTTTGGAGGCCCTGCGGGTCCCGTAGCCGGCCCACCCGCCGGCGGGCACGGGCACGGGCCCGGCCCAGCCGCAACGGCTGCCGCCCCGGCAATCCGGGCCGGGGCGGCAGCCGTCAACGGGACGGCCGCGGGGCATACTTCCGGGATGACGACCACCCCGCGGGCCTCCTGGCGGAACACCACCCACGACTGGGCGGGCACCGTCGACCTCGGCCACCTGGAGCACATCCGCCGGAACCCGGCCGTTTACGCCCCCGGCGGCACCCGGCACCTCGTCCTCGAAGCCGTCGCCTACGCGGCCGACGAGGCGGCATCCGGCAACGGCGGGCACTGCCGGCTCACCCTCCACCCCGACGGCTCCGTCGCCGTCGCGGATGACGGACGCGGCACGGACACCCGCCTCGACGAGCACGGACGCCCCGTGAAGAAGCCCGTCATGGCGACCAAGGACCTCCGGTTCTTCGACCACCCCGCCGCACCGCCCCTGCCCGACGCCCACGCCCGGCGGGGCATGTCCGTCGTCGCCGCGCTCAGCACCTGGCTCGTCCACACCAACCGCCGCCGCAACGGCTCCTGGACCCAGCGGTACGAACTGGGTGTGCCGGCCACCGGCCTGCGCCCCGTCCCCGACGACGGCACGACCGGCACCACTGTCCACTTCCTCCCCGCCCGCGTGCTGCGGGAGGCGGGCGGCCCGACGACCGACGACCTGGCCCGGCTGACGGCGGCTTGGCCGCACCTCTGCGTGCAGATCGACGACCGCCGCACCTGACCCCCCGGATCCCGCGGGGAGACAGGCTACGGCCGGCCCGGCCCGCCCGCCGTCAGCCGGGCGCACTCGGCCACGACCTCCGGCAGCCCGCCGCGCTCCTCCAGCAGCCGGCGCTGCACCCGGGCCCCGTTGCCCCGCTCCAGCAGCTCCGCCACGCCCTTGCGGGCCGCCGCGGCGTCCCCGCTGTCCTCCAGGGCCTCGCCCACATGATTCAGCAGCGCCTCGACCACCGCCTCCGCCGGGGCCTGCCGCATGGTGCGCGGGTCGACGAGCGGGCCGTCCAGGCCCGACTTGCCCGCCCGCCACGACGCCAGCCGCAGCAGGCCGACACCGATCCGGGCCGGCGGCTCGCCCGCCCGCCAGGCCCGGGAGGCGGTCTCCACCAGCGCGCGGGCCAGGGCGGCCAGCAGCACCGGCTCGGAGGGGTCCAGGCACACGTCCGCCGTGCGCAGCTCCACCGTCGGGTACGCCGCCGACAGCCGGGCGTCGAAGTACACCATCCCCGCATCCCGCAGGACACCCGTGCCGAGCATGTCCCGGACCTGCTCGTGGTAGCGGTCGGCGCTGCCGAAGACCTCCACCGGCCCGGCGGACGGCCACCGGTTCCACACCCGGCTGCGGTAGCTGCCGTACCCGCTGTCCTGGCCCTGCCAGAAGGGGGAGTTCGCGCTCATGGCCGTCAGGACGGGCAGCCAGGGGCGGATCCGGTCCAGGACGGCCACGCCCTCCTCGTCGGACTCCACCGACACGTGGACGTGGCAGCCGCAGGTGAGCTGCTCCTGCTCGGTCAGGCCGAACTGCTCGCCCACCCAGCGGTAGCGCTCCCCGGGGCTCCTCGACGGCTCCACCGGCAGGGGCGAGGTGGCGAGCGCGGCAACCGAGGCCCCGGCCTCACCGGCGTGGCGTGCGGCCTCCGCCCGCCACCGGGCGATCTCCTCGGCGAGTTCGCCCATCTGCGTCACGGGCCGGGTCGCGAACTCGACCTGCTCGTTCTTGAGCTCGCGCTCGAAGACCTCCTCGCCGCCTCCGGGTGCCTTGCGCGCCGCCTCCAGCACGGCGGCCGCGAGCGCGATCGGCTCCCCGGTCCGCGGGCTCACCAGCAGCAGCTCCTCCTCCACGCCCACACTGCGCACACCCGTCACCGGCGGCCTCCCGCATGCCGGCCGCCCTCACGCCTGGTGGCGGTGAGGAGCACGGCCACCAGCATCGGCACGGTGAGCAGCACCACGTTTGCCATGACGAACCTTCCCTGTCGATGAGCAGGATGCCTACTGTCTGGCCGCTCCACGCGATCACAAACCCCCGACCCGCCGACTGCGCGCCCCGGACCCCGGCCAAAGCCGTCCTTATGAAAGAGAACCAAGAACCTTATTCGCCTTATGGAAGGATGATGGCGGCAAGCGGCAGCACAATCCGAGGCCGACGCCGACGCACGGGGAGCGGGGAGCGGGAGAGATGAAGACGATCGGGCTGATCGGTGGAATGAGCTGGGAGTCGACGGCCGAGTACTACCGACTCCTCAACGAGTTCACGCGCGACCGCCTCGGCGGACTCCACTCGGCCCGCTGCGTGCTCTACTCGGTGGACTTCGCGGAAATCGAGCAACTCCAGGTCCAGGGGCGCTGGGCGGAGGCCGGCGGCGTCCTGGCGGACGCTGCCCGATCCCTGGAGGCGGCCGGCGCCGACATGGTGCTCATCTGCACGAACACCATGCACAAGGTCGCCGACACCGTCGCGGCGGCCGTGTCCGTCCCGCTGCTGCACCTGGCCGACGCGACCGCAGCCGCCGTCCGCGCCTCGGGGCTGCGCCGGGTCGGCCTGCTGGGCACGGCATTCACCATGGAGCAGGACTTCTACCGCGGCCGCCTCGAAGCGGCGGGCCTCCACGTCACCGTCCCGGACGCCGAGGGGCGCGCCCTCGTCCACCAGGTGATCTACGACGAACTCTGCCGCGGCATCATCCGCGAGGAATCCCGCAGCGCCTACCGGAAGGTCATCCAGGACCTCGTGTCCGCCGGAGCGGAGGGCATCATCCTGGGCTGCACGGAAATCGAACTCCTCGCAGGCCCCGAGGACAGCCCGGTCCCCCTCTTCCCCACGGCCCGGCTCCACGCCGAAGCAGCCGTGACCGCCGCCCTGTCGGATGCCTGGAACGCCCCCGACGCCCCCGATGCCCGGGTCGGGCCGTCCGCGCCCTCCGTGCGTCCGGCTTGACCCTGACACCGTGGCAAGGGCTTCACTGCGGGCCAGGAGGTGGTTCCCATGGCCACGTCGGAATCCGACACGCAGACCGTGCGCGCCCTCGCGGCGCTCGCGCACGACGACCCGTCCGTCCGACTGCGGGCGGCGCTCGCGATCGGCTCGGCCCCCGACCCGGGCAGTGTCCGCCCGCTGGCCGAGCGGTGTGCCGTCGAGCCCGAGTTCCCCGTGCGCGAGATGCTCACCTGGGCGCTCACCCGCCACGCGCCCTCGGTGACCGTGCCCCTGCTGGTCGACGCGGTGCGGGGAGGGCGGGGACAGGTGCGGAGCCAGGCGCTGCACACCCTTTCCAAGATCGGGGACCGGAGGGCCTGGCCGGTGGTCACGCCCGCCCTGCTCGCCGACCCCGACGACGAGGTGGCCCGTAGTGCCTGGCGCGCCGCGGTGGTCCTCGTACCCGAGGGGGAGGAGCAGGCCCTGGCCGTAGGGTTGGCCACGCAGCTCGGGCGCGGCGGACGCGAGACGCAGCTGAGTCTCAGCCGGGCGCTGGTCGCGCTCGGGGAGGCGATGCTGCCGGCCGTGGACGCTGCGACACGCCACCCCGACCCCGGCGTACGCACGCACGCGCTGGCCACGGAGCGGCTGCGGCGCGACCCGGACGCCGGGTTCGAGCTCGCGATCGAGGAGGCGAAACGCGTCACGGCCCTGGGCGGGGCCGGGCAGTGAAGGGCGGTGGGCAGTGCTGATCGGCGACGTCGCGCGGCGCTCCGGGGTGAGCGCCCGCATGCTCCGGCACTACGAATCGCTCGGCCTGGTCCGCCCGGAGGTGCGGACCGCCTCCGGCTACCGGGAGTACTCCGACGCGGACATCCGGCGCATCTTCCACATCGAGAGCCTGCGCTCCCTCGGGCTGTCGCTGCGCGATGTCGGCCGCGCGCTCGACGACCCCGGCTTCGCCCCCGCCGGGCTCGTCGAGGACCTCATCGGCCGGACCCGGGAGCGCATCGCGGCGGAGACGGAGCTCCTGACGCGGCTGAGCCGGATCGGCGCCGCGGCGCCCGCCGACTGGGAGGACGTCCTGCAGACCACCGCCCTGCTCCAGGCGCTGGCGTCGCACAGCGCGGGGGCCCGGCAGCGAGCAGCCCTCGCCGCGGCCGCGGAGGCCCCCGTACCGGTGGAGGCACTGGTGGAGGCCGCGCTCGGCGAGGCGGACCCGCACGTCGCCGGAGCGCTCCGGTGGGCCCTGGCGCAGGCGGGCGGGGACGGTCCGGCGCTGCTCGGGGAGGGCCTGCGCTCGGCGGAGCCCGAGGTGCGCGGACGGGCCGTCCGGGCCCTCGCCGAGATCCCGGGCGCCGAGGCGACCGCCCTGCTGGAGGAGGCCCTCGCAGGCCCCGACACCGACGTCCGCTGCCGCGCGGCCCTGGCGCTCGGGGCGCGCGGAGTGCCCGGGGCCGTTCCCGTCCTGATCGCCATGGTCGTCGAGGACCGCAGCGACGCCGACGCGGCCGACGCACTGGCCGCCCTGGCGGGCGGTCCCGCCTCGGCGGACCGCATCGCCGCCGCCCTGGCCGACCGCCTCGGCGATCCCGCCACCCCGGCCCCCGCCCGCCGCCGCCTGACCCAGGCCCTCGCGGACGTCCCCGGCGCCGCGGCCGCCCGCACCCTCGCGGACCTCTGCCGCGACGCCGACCGGGTCGTCGCCTCAACGGCGGCGTACGTGCTCGGCCTGCGCGACGCCGGCCGGTAGGCAGCCCCGGCAGCAGGGCGACTGCCCGCCGGCGGCCGCGGCGAGGACCGGCTCCGCTGCTCCCGGGGCGCCCGGCAAGGGCGACGGCATGCACACGCTGGCACGCAAGGGATTCGCCGAGGACGCCCGCCGTGGCGCTCCCGCCAGGCGCGTTCCGGTCACGGGGGAGCATCTGAGGGGTTCGGATCCGCCGCCGCGGCCGGGTTCACGGCTGCCGGGCGCGCGGAAGCGGTCCGCGGCGCAGCGCGGCGGGGGTGGTCCCGTACCAGCGCTTCACTGCGCGGCGCAGCGTCCGCGCGTCGGCGTAGCCGGTGCGGGCGGCTACCCTGTCGACGCCGAGGCCGGTGCCGCGGAGCAGCCGGGTGACGTGGCTCCGCCGCAGGGAGTCGAGTTCACCGTTCCAGGTGGTGCCGTGCTCCTCGAGCCGCCGCTGGACCGTGCGGGTGCCGGCGGCCATGCGCCGGGCGACCGCCGCCAGTGTGGGGGTGGACTCCTCGTAGGCGGAGGCCAGAGCGGCGCGGAACAGGTCGAGCCAGTCGTGCAGCGGGACCGAGGCGGCGAGCGTCTGCTCGGCGTGCCGCTTCAGCACCGCGGACAGCCCCGGTTGGGCGGCAGGGTTGGGACCCTCCAGGTCGGAGGCCAGAAAGGTGAGGGAGCTGACAGGGGCCTCGAACTCGATGGCGCGGGTTCCGAACAGCTCGATCAGGGAGTCGTGCCGCCGGGGCGTTTCGGCGGCGAGCGTGACCCGCAGCGGAACCAGGTCGCGCTGAACGGCGCTGCTCAGGCGCTGCAGGTACACGCCGAGGGCGTAGGCGCTGATGGCGTTGCCCGCCTCGTAGGCGACATCGGCCTGGTTGACGTGGCCGACGGTGATCTGCCGGCCGTCCTCGCTGATGCCGAGGGCGTCGGTGGAGGGGTCGCCCACCGAGGCGAAGCAGGCGGAGGCGTCCCGGAGGCCTTCGAGGGGGGTCGGCGCGGAGGGAACCAGGTAGTCCCAGGCGCCGAGCGCACCGAATCGGGACTCCTTGGCCAGGGCGAGCGAGAGCATCGTCCAGGGGGCGCGCGCGGTCGCCAGCTCCGCCAGGCGGACCACCGTGCTCGTGGGGGTGCGGCACAGGTCGTCGTTCAGGTGCTCCGGCGCCAGCCCGAGCAGCCCCACGTAGCCCTCCGGCGGCACGTGGAGCAGCCGAGCGGCTGCCACGTAGACGCGGGCCAGGCCGGAAGAGGTGGTGTGGCGGTGGGGCGGTGCGGTCACAGGCGCCGAGGATAGTCCGGAGGCTCGCGGCCGCGGACGCCGGGGATGCGCACCCGCCGATGCGCAGTAGGCGCGCGGGGTCCGCTTGTCGGCGCGTGCGGCCCCCCGTGTGCCGGACACGGCACCCGTGGCCCGAGCGTCCACAGTCGGCGGGCGGCACCGTCGCCGCAAGGTCGTGCTCACCCCGGTGGGCGAGCAGCTGCGCGACGACCTGCTGCCCGCCCAGCGGCAGATCCAGCAGGCGGTCGAGCGCGCTCTGTCGGCCGGGCGCGGCGTCAGCGGTGTGCTGGACGTCGGGTACTCCGGTCCGACGGCCGCCGACGTTCTGCTCCGAGCCGCGGACGTCTTCCAGCTTCGGAACCCCCACTGCCAGGTCCGGATCCACGAGATCCAGCTCACCGACCTGTACGGGCCCATCCGCAGCGGCCAGGTGGACGTCCAGGTCACCGAGGGCCCCGTCGCGGAACCGGACCTCACGGCCGGCCCGCTGCTGTTCCGGTAGGACCGCGTCGTGCTCGTCTCCCGGGACCACCCCTTCGCCGCGTACGAGTCCGTCCCGGTCGAGGACTACGCCGCTCGCCGGCCATTGGTACAGACCTATTGACCCTCCCTTGGTGCGCTCCTACGATCCGGACCGGTACGGCCCCACCTGTCCCCGCGCATCCGGAGCCGGGCGCCACGCCCCCCATCGGCCTGTCATGGTCATGGTGTTCGGCTGGAAGGGAGCACCGCATGTTCCGTCGAAGGCCACGCCCCCCGCTCCCGCCGCCGTCGGGCGGCCCCGCCATGAGCGGGCCGCGCGCCCTGCAGCGCCCGCTCGCCGCCCTGAGCGCCGTCGCCGTCGCCGCCGCGGGCCTGGCCGTGGCCGGATCCGTCGCCGCCGGGGCCGCCACCTCGGCGGACGCGGCCGCCAACCTGGTCGCCAACCCCGGCTTCGAGAGCGGCCTGTCCGGCTGGAGCTGCACCGGCGGCTCCGGTACGGCCGTCGGCAGCCCGGTCCGCTCCGGCAGTTCCGCGCTCAGGGCTGTGCCGAGCGGCCAGGACAACGCCCGGTGCTCCCAGACGGTCGGCGTCCAGCCCAATTCCGCGTACACCCTGACCGCGCACGTCCAGGGCAGCTACGTCCACCTCGGCGCCACCGGCACCGGACTCACCGGCACCACCTCCGCGTGGACTCCGAACAGCGCCTCGTACGCACCGCTTACCGTCAGCTTCACCACCGGCCCGAGCACCACCTCCGTCACCGTCCACCTGCACGGCTGGTACGGCCAGCCCGCCTACCACGCGGACGACGTCTCCCTCACGGGCCCCGGCGGCACGCCCCGCCCACCAGCCCCCCGCCCACCAGCCCCCCGCCCACCAGCCCCCCGCCCACCAGCCCCCCGCCGACGAGCCCGCCTCCCACCTCCGAGCCGCCCGGCGAGACCTGCCCCCTGAAGCCCAAGCCCGCGGGCAAGGTCCTCCAGGGCTACTGGGAGAACTGGGACGGCGCCGCGAACGGAGTCCACCCCGGCATGGGCTGGATCCCCATCACGGACAGCCGGATCGCCGCCCACGGCTACAACGTCGTCAACGCCGCCTTCCCGGTGATCCGCTCCGACGGCACCGTCCTGTGGGAGGACGGCATGGACGCCACCGTCAAGGTGGCCACCCCGGCCGAGATGTGCCGGGCCAAGGCCGCCGGCGCGACGATCCTCATGTCCATCGGCGGCGCCACCGCCGGCATCGACCTCAGCTCCAGCACCGTCGCCGACCGCTTCGTGGCCACCATCGTCCCGATCCTGAAGAAGTACAACTTCGACGGGATCGACATCGACATCGAGACCGGCCTGACCGGCAGCGGCGACATCAACACCCTGTCCCCGTCCCAGGCCAACCTCGTCCGCATCATCGACGGCGTCCTGGCCCGGATGCCCGCCGGCTTCGGCCTGACCATGGCGCCCGAGACCGCGTACGTCACCGGCGGCAGCGTCACCTACGGCTCGATCTGGGGCTCGTACCTGCCGATCATCAAGAAGTACGCCGACAACGGCCGCCTGTGGTGGCTGAACATGCAGTACTACAACGGCAGCATGTACGGCTGCTCCGGCGACTCCTACCCCGCCGGCACCGTGGAGGGCTTCACCGCCCAGACCACCTGCCTCAACAACGGCCTGGTCATCCAGGGCACCACCATCAAGGTCCCGTACGACAAGCAGGTCCCCGGCCTCCCGGCCCAGCCCGGCGCGGGCGGCGGCCACATGGCGCCGGGTCTCGTCGGCCAGGCGTGGAACGCCTTCGGCGGCTCCCTCAAGGGCCTGATGACCTGGTCGGTCAACTGGGACGGCTCAAAGGGCTGGGGCTTCGGCGACAACGTCAAGTCCCTCCAGGGCCGCTGACGACAACCCGGCCCACGGGCCCGTACCGCACCGCAGCCGGCCGCTCTCCCTCCGGGGGCGGCCGGCTCAGGTGACAATGGACCTCTGCCGCGAGGGGAGACGCCGATGACCACGACAGCGACGACGGCGAAGGACCTGTTCCTCACCGCCATGGACCGCCGGTTCGCACCGGAGGTAGGGCAGGGCGACCTGTCGCTGGCCCTCGCCGGGGCGGAACTGCTCGACCTCCTCGGCGCGAGGGCGCTCACCCTGGACGGCGACCGCGTCGTGCCGGGGGCCGCGGCGGCACTCGGCGACGGCCTGCTGGACGAGGCCTCGGCCGCGCTCGTGCGGCAGCCGCCGTACGAGCAGGTGGAGGACTGGCTGTGGCGCCGGGGCCGCGGCCTCGCGGCGGCCTACCGGCGCGCCCTCGAAGCGGACGGCGGACTGTCCGCGCGGCGCAGCGGCCGCCTGGGCCTGGGCGCCGTACGGGTGGAACCGGTCGATTCCCCGGCGCGCGAGCGGGCCGCGGCCCGCCTGGAAGCGGCGGAACCGGTACTCGGCGCGCTCGCCGCCGCGATCGGCATCGGCATCGCCGCGGACACGGAGGCCGGACAGGCGGCCGTCCCCGCCGCGGCCGCTCTCGAAGACGAGCCGGTGACGACCGTACTGGCCGCGGTCATGGACGCGGTGATGGAGCTGGAGGCCGTACGCCGGCGGCGCTCCATCGAGGAAGCGGCGTTCGCGAACATCTGGCGGGCGCCCTGAGCGCCACGCGCGGCTTCCCAGTGCTGTGGCCGGGAAGGTTCACCGGGTCACGGCGCCCGGCACGGCGCCTCGCCGCGTTGGCGGACCGCACACGTACGCCCCGTACGCGCCGCGGCCTGCCGCCTTGCGATGCACCGCACCGGACACCGCGCCCCGGCAAACCTTCCCGGTCACGGCTAGTCGCCCCCGCCGCCGCAGGACGAGCCGCACGACGACCCGCCTCCCGAGCCGCCGCCGCTCCACCAGCTCTTGCGCCGCTTCGAGCGCCCGCCCGGAAGCAGGACCTTGAAGCCCACCACGACGATGACCACTGCGATGGCCAGGACGACTTCCATCCTCTGACCCCCCGTTCTTCCTGTGTACCGGTCGTGCACGGACGATGCCCCGCGCGGCAGCCCGCCGAAGCCCGGTTTGAGCAAGTTCAGAGGTTCGGGCCGCGCCCAGTCCGGCCGGCAGGACGCAGGCTGCGCAGCAGTTCGTCGCACAGCGCCATCGTGGCGGTGTTGTCCGCCGCCGAGGCCGCCTGCGGGGTGCCGTTGGCGACCGCCTCCAGGAAGTGCCGTACCTCTCCGGCGAACCCCCGCAGGTACAGGTCCTGGTGGCCGCCGGAGGCAGGCGAGTTCACCGAGCGCACGACGACGGTGTCCTCGTCCAGCTCCTGCCAGGCCTCGCCGCGGCCCGCCCCGGCGCGTCGCGCGTGGTGGTAGGCCACGGCGGAGAGGTTCTCGACCCGGGCGAAGCCGCGCTGCCCGGTCACGGTCAGCTCTTCCTGCTCGCGGCTCCAGGCAGGCACCCCGGCCAGCGTGAGGCTGCCGACCACCCCGCTGCGGAACCGCAGCGTCGCCGCCATGCTGATGTCGGAGCCCCGGGAGTTGGTGAGCCCGGAGACCTCCGCCACCTCCCCGAACAGCCACCGGACGAGGTCGACCATGTGGACGGCGCCGAACTTCAGGTACGTGTCGTCCCGGAGCGTGTCCGTCCACGGGCTGAACGCGAAGAACGCATGGAAGGACAGCACCCGCCCGAACGCCGCCTCGTCGGCCATGAGCCCCGCCAGCCGCCGGTAGGCCGGGGCGTGGCGCTTCATGAACCCGACTGCCACACTGCGCCCCGCCTGCTCCGCGGTGTCCGCGACGCGGCGGGCCTCGGCCTCGTCCATGCCGAGCGGCTTCTCCGCGAAGACGTGGGCGCCGGCCCGCGGGCAGTCCTCGGTGACGGCGGCCTGGTCCTCGGGGGCGACGCTGACGAACACCGCGTCCAGGCCGTCCTCGGCGAGCATCCGCCGGTGGTCGCCGTGCCCGCGGGCCGCCCCGTGCAGGGCTGCGGCGCGGGCGGCCGCGGCGCGGTCGCGGGTGGCGATGCTCGTGAGCCGACCGCCGGCCAGTCCGAGGGCCGGATAGAGGTTGGCGCGGGCGTGCCGTCCGTGCCCGATGAAGCCGATCCGCAGGTCCTCGATGCGCCGGGCCATCGTCCGTCCTCCCACAGGGCCTGGATGGGACTGCCGGCCGCCCCGGGGGAGGGGCGGCCGGTCCGTCGGGGTCAGGCGTGCGCCGCGTACGCGGGCAGCACCACGTCGGCGATGAGCGCCTCGCGCTCCGCCAGGGGGATGAAGGCGCTCTCCAGCGCGTCGACGGTGACCGCGCGCAGGTCGTCCAGGGTCCAGCCGGCCTCGTCCACCAGCAGCGACATCTCGCGGGTCATCGACGTGCCGGACACGAGCCGGTTGTCGGTGTTGACGGTCACGCGGAAGCCGAGCCTGCGCAGTTCGGTGATCGGGTGGGTCGCGATCGACGCGGCGGCGCCGGTCTGGAGGTTGGAGGTGGGGCACATCTCCAGGGCGATCCGGCGGTCGCGTATCCAGGACGCCAGACGCCCCATCCGGCCGTCGGCGATGTCGTCGGTGATGCGGACGCCGTGCCCGATGCGCAGCGCGCCGCAGGTCTGTACCGCCTGGTGGATGCTGGGCAGGCCGTGGGCCTCGCCGGCGTGGATGGTGAAGGGCACGCTCTCGGAGCGCAGGTGCGCGAACGCGGCCAGGTGGTCGGCCGGCGGGAAGCCGTCCTCGGCGCCCGCGATGTCGAAGCCGACGACGCCGGCATCCCGGTAGGCCACGGCCAGGTCGGCGATCTCGCGGGTCCGGTCGAACATGCGCATGCCGCACAGCAGGGTGCCCACCCGGACGGGGGTGCCGTCCGCGGCGGCCTTGGCCATGCCGGTGGCGAGGCCTTCCTGGACCGCCTCCACGACCTCGTTCAGGGTGAGCCCGCCCCGCACCATCAGCTCGGGCGCGTACCGCACCTCGCCGTAGACGACGCCGTCCGCGGCGAGGTCGAGGACGTACTCCTCGGCGGTCCGCAGCAGGCCCTCGCGGTGCTGCATCACGGCGAGGGTGTGCTCGAAGGTACCGATGTACCGGACGAGGTCGCCGGAGCCTGCGGCCTCGACGTACCAGGCGGCGAGCTCGGCGGGGTCGGTGGTCGGCAGCCGGTGGCCGACGGACGCGGCGAGCTCGACCAGGGTCGCGGGGCGCAGGCCGCCGTCGAGGTGGTCGTGGAGCACGGCCTTGGGCAGCCGGGCGATGGTGTCGGGCGACAGGGAGGTGACGGTGCTGGTCATGCCTGGTTTCTCGGTGCGGCGACGGATCGCGGGGGGCGGGCTGACGGGCGCGCCGGGAAGGCCGGGCCCGCGTTGCGCAGGCCGCCGGGCCTCCTCGACGCGGGTCAAGTTATACGTATTACGAATGCGGGGCAAGGGCCGCCCCGAGAGGGGCGCGTCGGCGGCCCTGCCGCCGACGCGACGCCCGCCGACGCTGCTGCCGCCGCGTCCGGCCCGGGTCACACCCGCGTGCAGGTGGCGCCGGTGACGGCGTCCAGGGCCGCGTCGGCAACGGCGGCGCGGGGATGTGGGAGGGCGGCGCCGGAGGCGGTACGCCCCCTGCGCCGGCCCCGAGGCGGTGCGCCCGCCGTCCGGGCCGGCGTACCGAACCCTGTGCACGGCATGCCGGTTGCGCCATGCTGAGCGCATGCACCCAGTCCCCGGCACCGCCCGTACGGCCCGCACCGAGGCGCGAGCCGTGCCGTCCCCGGTCCCCGCGCAGGGCGGATAGGCCGCCCATGCCCGGATACCGGTGCGCGGCATGCGGCCACCAGCGGATCGTCCACTCCGTCCTGCGCGGCGGCAGCTGCCGGGGCAGCCTCTCCTGCGAGTGCCGCGAGAGCCGCGCGGGCATTCCCGCCGCGCCGCGCCCGGCCGCGGCCCCTCAGGAGCCGTCGGAGCCGGAATGCGCCGCCTGCCGGTCACCCTTCGGCGCGTGCCGGTGCGACTCCTGGTGGGCCCGCGACGACGGCCGGCACGGCCCCTGCGGCGGATGCGGCGGGTAGGCGTCCCGGCCGCACCGCCGCGGGTGCCGCCCGTCAGCGGCCGTCGATCAGCGCCTCCGCAAGCACCGGCGAGAACGCGCCGGCCGGCGGCGAACCCGCCGGGCACTCGGCGGAGTTGCCGTCCGAGTCGCCGGGGTTCTTGAGCCACAGCTGGTACTCGGCGCCGCCCGCGCTGCCGGCCCGCGAGGTCACGCCCAGCTTGCGCTTGCCCGGGTTGCAGAACCCGACGTGGCCGCTGCCTGGATCGCCGGGGACGACGTACCCGCCGTTGCCGTTGCGGGCGGTGTCGACCACCCAGCGGCTGGTCACCCCGAAGTCGGCCTTCAGCCGGGCCGCCAGGCGCTTGCCGTAGTCGTCGGCGACGGCCGTCGCGTCGAAGTTCGCCACGTTGACCGACACGCCGCGCGCCGCTGCGACACCCGAGCGGTCGAGCAGGTACGCCATCCGCTCCAGGCCTATGCCCTGCGTGCCGCTCAGGTCCGGGCCGAGCGTCCAGGTGGCGTTGCCGGCGTCCAGGTACGTCTGCACGAAGCCGCCCTGGTCCCGCAGCCGCTGGGTCGCGTACCGGAGCATGTCGAAGCGCTCCTCGGCGGCGCCCTTCATGCACGCGTCGTCGGAGGACTGGGCCACGGCGTCCGGCTCCAGCACGACGACCGCCGGGCGGCCCGCGATGCCCTGCGCGAACTTGTCGATCCACGCCTTGTACGCGGCCGGAGAGCCCGCGCCGCCGGAGGAGGCGCCGCCGCAGTCCCGGCCCGGGATGTTGTAGGCGACCAGCACCGGCAGCCGGCCCTGCGCCGCCGCGGCGCCCACGTGGTCCGACACCTCCGTCTGGATGCCGGTGGCGGGATTCCGGTCGGCGTCCCAGTCCCCGAACCACTTCGACGTGTTGTGGTCCGCGACGGCCGCCTTGATCTTCGCGGCCCGCGGGTCGCCCGGGTTGCCCGCGACCCAGGCCGCCGCATTGTTGGCCGGGTCGACGTAGAAGCCCTCGCGGGCAGTGGAGGTGGTCAGCGAGACGTTGTCGAGGGTGATGGCCGTTGTGGCCGGCTGCCCGCCGATCTGGAAGTTCAGGGCCCCGGTGACGGTGTCGATGCCGGAGGTGAACGTCCAGGTGAAGCGCTTGGAGACCGTCGCCAGGTCGACCGTGCGGTCGAGCGCCGCCGTGTAGGGGGCGCCACCGAGCTGCGCCGTCGCGCGCAGTCTCGCCGGCGCGGACGCCTTGGCGTCGAAGGACAGTGTGTACGTCGCCCCCCGGCGCAGCCGGAGGCCGTTCTGGCCGACGATGGCGTCCCACGGGTTCTGCGTCCCGCCGGTGGCGGTCGCGGTGAGGGCGCCGCCGGCGGAGGCGATGGACGCGCCGGCGGACCACCAGCCGGCGGTGCCGGCGGCGAAGGTGCCGTTGGCCGCCAACTCGCCGTAGACCGGCTGCGGGTCGGCCGCCGAGGCGGACGGGGCGGTGGAGGCGAGGAGGGCGGCGGCCAGTGCGGGACTGGCGGCCGCGCGGAGCAGTCTGCGTGCGGTCGTCATGGTGGAACGGCCTCCTTCGGTCGCGGTGGGGGCCGGCCTGAACGGCGCGGGGGCACAGCCGGGCCGGGTCCCCCCTCGTGTGCCTGCCCGAGGCAGGCGCACGGACCCCACACCCATGATCACTGGACCGCGGGCCGCGACGCGACCCGGGCCGGTCCGCCTCCCTCTCAAATCCCCTGGCGGAGGCCCGAGTTCGCCGGCGGGCGATGTGGCGCAGCTCTCACGCCTTTCCCGCCGCCTGCGGCAACCCTTCCGCGCCCGGCGGCAACCGGGGGACGACAGACAGCAGTTCCCGACAGCCGCTCCCCCCGAAGGAGAACCACCCCGTGACCCTTCCCGCCGACCGCCGCTTCCCCCGCCGCCGCCTGGTCCTCGCGTCCGCGGGGCTCGCCGCCGTCGCCGGCCTCGGCGTACTTCCCTTCGCCACCCGCGCGGACGCGGGCACCCCCGACCTCGCGCGCACCGCCCTCGCCGCCCGCGACGGCTGGGCGTCGAGCGGCTCGGGCACCACCGGCGGGCAGGCCGCCGACGCGGCGCACGACACAACGGTCACCACCTGGGCCGAGCTGGTCAAGGCGCTCCGCGCCGGCCCATCCGGAGCCCCGAGGATCATCCGGATCAAGGGGCGGATCGACGCCAACACCGACGACCAGGGCCGCCGGCTCGACTGCGCCGACTGCGCGAAGGGCGCCGGCTACACGCTCGCCGCCTACCTGAAGGCGTACGACCCCGCCGTCTGGGGCCGCTCCGAACTGCCCGCCGGCGCCCAGGAGCCGGCGCGGGCGGCCGCCCAGGCCCGGCAGGCCGAACGCATCGCCATCGCCGTGCCGTCGAACACCACCGTCGTCGGCGTGCCCGGCACCGACGCGGGCATCAACGGCGGCAGCCTCCTGGTGCAGAAGGCCGACAACGTCGTCTACCGGTGGACCCTCAAGCCGGGCCGCACCGTCCCCCCGGGGGGAGCACGTCTTCGCCGTCCAGTACAACCACGCCCGGGGCCCGCGGGCCCCGGGCGCCGACACGTACACCGCGACGGCCGCCACCGCCGGAGGGCGGCAGCACACGGTCACCGGCCCGTTCCGCGCACCGGGCGGAGGCTGACCCCCTACCCGGAGCCCCGGCCCTCGCCCAGCCGGACGGCGAGGGCGGCGACGTCGTCGTCGAGGCGGCCCCGGCTGTAGCGCAGCAGGTCGCCGTGGAGGGCGGCGAGCAGCTCGCGGGGCGGCGTCTGCGGCTGTCGGCGCATCCAGGCCGCCAGCGGGAAGAACTCGCCGTCGCGGGAGCGGGCCTCGGCGATCCCGTCGGTGTAGAGGAGCAGCAGGTCGCCGGGGGAGAGGTCGAAGGTGTCCACGGTGTAGTGCTGGCCGATCAGCTCCGCCAGGCTGAGCAGCGGCGACGGCGAGTCGGGTTCCAGGACGCGGAGCTCCCTCCGGTTCAGGATCAGCGGCGGCGGGTGCCCGCAGTTGAGGATGCGGATGCGTCCCCCCTCGTGCGGGATCTCGGCGAGGAGCGCGGTGGCGAAGCGCTCCATGGGGCCATCCGGGGGAAAGGCGGCGTTGTAGCGGGCGCTGCTGGCATCCAGCCTGCGCGCGACGTCGACCAGATCGGCCTCGCCGTACGCGGCCTCCCGGAAGGCGTTGACGATGGCCGCCGCGGCGCCCACCGCCGGGAGGCCCTTGCCGCGGACGTCCCCGATCAGCAGCCGGACCCCGTACGGGGTGTCCACCACCTCGTAGAAGTCCCCGCCGATGCTGGCCTCCGCTGCGGCCGCCAGGTACAGCGACTCGATCTCGACGTTCCCGAAGCGGCGCGGCAGGGGGCTCAGCACCACCTGCTGTGCCGCGTCCGCCACGAGGCGCACCTGGAAGAGGGTGCGCTCCCGCTGAAGCCGGGCGTGGCTGCCGTACGCGGCAGCCACGGTGACCGCGATGATCCCCGCGGCCGTCCACCACGTCCCCAGGTCGGGGAAGACGAAGCCGAGGCCGATCATCAGGAGGAGGCACACCGTCCCGAGCAGGACGGTGGGCAGGACCGGCCACATGGCGGCGGCGAGGGCCGGGGCCGCCGGCAGGAGGCGGCTGAAGGCCATCTCCGGCGGCGTGGCGTAGGCCAGGCCGGCGATGACGACGGTCAGGATGACCGGCGACAGCCGCACAAGCCTTCCCGGGCCGGGGCGCCGACGGGGCTGCGGCCGTCCGGTCTCGATCACATCTACAGACTATCCATGCAAAGAGGACAAAGCGCCCCGGCGAGGCCGCGCAACCCTGTCTGAAATCGAACGTATGAGTGAAAATGGCGGGCGATGGCCAGACCATGCCGTTCTACTGGCTCCACCCCGACGGCGCCCACGCCGTCAGCGCCCTCCTCACCCCCGCACAGCCGCTCGTCCCCGCCCTCGGCAACCCGTGACCCGGACCGGCTGCACACCGCCGAGCAGCCCGACCGCCTTCGCCGGCCGCACGCGCGGGATCCGCGCGGAGTGCCCGGGCACCGTCGGCCCCGACGGAGGGGCGGGGGAGAACCCCGCCCCTCCTCCCGCTCGTCAGCGCCGGCCGCGGAGACTGCCGAGGAGCCTGCGCGCCTGCTCCTGCCTGCGCGGGTCCGCAGCGGCCCGGCGTACCGACGCGATGGCCCGCCGCCCCTGGGGGCTGCGGCTGAACACCTTGAGTCTGGCGAGTAGTCCGGACACGGTTCCCTCCCGGTGTGGCCCGTCGTTTCGACGCCGTGTTCCCCGGCCCCGCCCGCGCAAACGGCGGCCCCGGGGGGATTTGCATTCGCCGTGGGGGCCCAAAACGCCGATGAGCAGGGAAAACGCCTGCGGAACAAGCCCTCCCGCGGGGCGGAATCTGGAGTGCGGATGGAGCGCGGCTTTAATTGCGGCGGAATGTGAAAAACGCATCTGTGCAAGGCCGTTGGAGGCCCGTAACGTATTTCCCGTAAGCACGACCGAACGGAAAACAGGAGGAAAAACCATGATCTCCACCGTCAAGGCCAGCGCCGTCACCGCCGTCGTCCACAACCGCGCCGTGGTCCACAACCGGGCCGTCGTCCACAACCGCGCGGTCGTGCACAACCGCACGGTGGCCAAGTGAAGCTGACCGTCTAAGGTCCTTCTCCCACGGCCCCGGGATCCATCCCCCGGGGCCGTGGCCCTTTGTATCGGAACTCGTTTCATGGGGGCGGTAATGCCGGCGGAAGACACCGCTTGGGAACTCCTGGACACCGAGGTGTACGACCTCGGACAGGATATGTGCTTTCTTGCCACACCGAACGGCGGACAGTTCTACATTTCCGCCCCGCCGGAGGAGTTCCGCGCCTGGCTGGCACGCTGCGACGGCACCAGGACCCGCACCGAACTGCTCGCCGGAATGTCCCCCGACTACGCCGAGGTCGTCGACGTCCTCCGGGACGACGGCTGCCTGAGCCCGGCCGGGGCCGCCCGCGACGCCGACCGGGCCGCCCGCATCGCCCGCACCACCGTGCTCCTCACCGGCGCGCCCGAACTCACCAACCCCCTCGCCCACGCACTTGCCACCACCGGATACCGGCACGTCGGGCCGGCCCCCGAAGACCTAATCGCGATTGACGCCGCCGATCTCACCGACACCGTGCTCGTCGCCGCCTTCCCCCACCCCGCGCACGCCGAACTCGGCCGACTCGACGGACTGTGCGCGCGACTCGGCCTGCGCTGGCTGCCGCTGCGCCACGAACGCGGCCGGGCCGTCCTCGGCCCCGCCATCACCCCGGGCGTCTCGGCCGACTTCACCGACGTACTGGAGCGCCGGCTCAGCGCGGCTGCCGACCCGCGGATCCCCGAAGCCATGCGGGCCGCGCCGCCACCCGGGGCCCGCCGGCTCCGCGGCGGCGACATCCGCTGGACCGCCTCCCAACTCGCCGTGAGCCTGGAGCGCTGGATCAGCGGCGAGGCCGCCGTCGACGAGGCCGAGCTCGATCCGCGCCGCCTCACCCGCCTCGAACGCACCATCCTGCCCGTCCCCACCCGGCCGCGGCCCGTGGTCCGCGGCAACCCCGACGACGACCTGCTCCTCGACGACCAGGTCGGCGTGGTGACCGGAGTCCAGGAGCTGGCTCCGCTCCCCGGCATGCCCGCGCAACTGCGGGTGTGCGCCTTGGACGTCGCCGACATGCGGCGCGTCGCGGACTGGCCCAACGACCGGCAGGCGTTCGGCACGTCCTGGTCCGATTTCGACGCCGCCCGCCGCAGCGCCGTCGGAGAGGCAGTCGAACGCTACTGCGGCAGCCGGCTCCCCGAGGACCGCCTCCGCTTCGGCAGCCACGCGAGCCTGCGCCGGGCCGGGATCCCCGCGCTCGACCCGCGCCGCCTGCACCTGTACTCCGAGCGGCAGTACCGAAGCGACGGCTTCCCCTTCGCCCCGCTGACCACCGACGCCGAGTGCTCCTGGGTCGAGGGCCGCTCCTGGACGACCGGCGAACCGGTGTGGGTGCCCGCCTTCCTCGTCGCCCACGGCGAGCACGACCCGCTCCCGTACTCCGACCCGCTCGTCGCCGGCGTGGCCTGCGGCACCAGCGAGGAGCACGCCGTCACCTCCGGGCTCGAAGAGGTCATCGAGCGCGACACGACCATGCTGTGGTGGGCGAACGCAGCCCGCCTGCCCCGGCTGCCGATGACGGACCGGCTACGCGCCCTCACCGCGGACAGCGCCGACGCCTACGACACCACCCTGATCCCCCTGGACAACGAGTTCGGTGTCCCCGTACTCGCCGCCGTCGTCCGCGACCGCGCCACCGGCTGGCTCGCCATCGGCTTCGCCACCCGCCCCGACCCGTACGAGGCGGCGGAGAAGGCGCTCGCCGAGGGGTTCACCCTGCACCACACCTGCCGCTTCCTCGACGACGAGAAGGCCCTCGGGGACGGTGTGGCGGACCTGCCGCACCTCGGCAACCTCAAGCCGTACCGCGCCGACCGCCGCTACCTCGACTCCTACCGCCCCGACTTCGCGGACGTCCGCGACCTGCTGTGCCAGCAGCAGCTCCACCTCGACCCGCGGGCCGGAGAGCACGTCGCGCCCTGGCTGGAGGACCTCCCCTTCCGCCCCTGGCACGGGCTGCCCGCCCTCGGCGAGCGGCGCCTCGCCGTCTACCGGGAACGCGTCGAGGCCCGCGGATTCGAGGTCATCAGTGTCGACCTGACGACCTGTGACGCCGAGGCGGCCGGGTTCTCCGCCGCGCACACGATCGTGCCGGGCCTCGTGTCGAACTTCCCCGCCGGCATGCCCATGTGGGGCAACGGCAGGATCGGCCGCGCCGGCGTCCGGCTGGGCTGGCGGCCGCAGCCGCTCGCCGAGACCGAGTACAACGTATTCCCGCTACCCCACGCGTGAGGGACACGATGGCTGTCATCGACACGTTCGGCCTGCCCAACACCAAGGGCCGCAGGCCCCTGATCGTCGCGCAGATCGTCGACGCCCTGGGCACCGGCCTCTTCCTGCCCTTCGCGGTGGTGTACTTCCACGCCGCCAAGGGCATCCCCCTGACCACGGTCGGCCTGATGCTGTCGACCGGCGCCCTGCTCTCCCTGCCCGCGGGCCCGCTCGGAGGCAGGCTGATCGACCGGATCGGGCCGCGGCGCGTCCTCGTCTCGGCCAATCTGATCCGCGTCCTCACCTTCACCGCCTACGTGTTCACCGACACCCCCTGGCAGCTCGTTCTCCTCGTCACGGCCACCATGTGGGGCGACAGCCTCTTCCGGCCCTCCGTCTTCGCCCTCGTCGCCCAGGTCGCCGACGACGGGCACCGGGCCCGCTGGTACGCGATGGACCGCTCCCTGCGCAACGCCGGTATCGGCGCGGGCGGCCTCATCGGCAGCACTTTCGTCGGCTGGGGCGGCACCTCCGGCTACACCGCCGTCGTCGTCCTGAACGCCCTGTCGTTCCTCCTCGCCGCCGGGCTCGTCGCGACCTGGCGCCGGGGCGCCCTCCGGAGCCCCGCCGCGCCCGCCCCAGCCGACGCCGCCCGGAAGGCGGAACCGCGCGCCGGCTACCGGGAGGTCCTCGCCGACCGGCCGTTCCTCGCCGTCCTCGCCACCACCTGGGTCTTCGCCCTGTGCGACCTGGCGCTGACCCTGCTGCTGAGCGCGTACATCATCGAGGGGCGCGGGCTCCCCGAGTGGCAGCCCGGCATGCTCTTCGCGATCAACACGGTCATGGTGGTGCTCGGCCAGACCGCCCTGGCCAAGGCCGTGGAGAGGTACCGGCGGCCCGCCGTGCTCCAGACGGCGGCCGTCCTGTGGATGGCGTCCTTCCTGGTCATCGCGGCCGTGCCCGGCGACCACGCGAGCCTCGCCTTCTGCGGGCTCGTCCTCGGCATGGTCGTCTTCACGGTCGCCGAACTGCTCCAGGCCCCCACCACCAGCGCGCTGATCGTGGGCATGGCCGCGGGGCACCTCCGCGGCCGCTACCTGGGCATGGAGGAGCTGATGTGGAGCCTCGCCAAGGTGCTGGCGCCGACCGTGTTCACCGGGCTGCTGGCCTTCGGGGCCGCCCTGCCGTGGCTCATGCTGTGCGCCTTCTGCCTCGTCGCCGTCGTCCTGCTCCAGCGGCTCAACCGGGTGCTGCCGGCGCACGTCCAGCGGGAGACCGCCGATGTCTGAGCCCGGCTCCGCACCCCTGCACCTCGGCGAGTTCCGCGAGGTCTACCACCGGGTCTACCGCGAACCGCCCTACCACGAGGACACGGCGGACGCGGACGGCTTCGCCCGGCAACTCGCCGGCCACGCGGCCCTGCCGGGCTTCGCCGTCGCCACCGTCCGCGACGGCGCGACCCTGACCGGGTTCGCCTACGGAGTCCACCGAGGGGCCGGCTGGTGGCACCCGCGGGCCGCCGCCCCCGCACCTCGGCGGCTGCGCCGCCTGCCGTTGTTCTACGTGTACGAGCTCGCGGTCGTCCGGGAGGCCCGCGGCCGCGGGCACGGCCGCCTGCTCCTCGACCGGCTGCTGGCCGACCGCAGCGAGCCGTACGCCGTCCTCGCCGCATCCGGGAAGGCGCCGGCCCGCGACATGTACCGGCGGTGGGGCTGGACCGAGGCGGGCAGGCTGACGGGCCCGCCGCACGGCGTGGACCTCCTCGTCCTGCCGCTGCCGCAACAGCACCGTCCCGACCGCCGCGGGGAGACCGGATGAACACCGACGTGCTGGTCCACGACGACCTCGCCCTGTCCCGCGCCGCGCTCACCGCCCTCCTGGACGGCTTCCCCGGCCTCACCGTCGTCGCATCCGCCGACAGCGCGTACGCCGCCCTGGAGTTCGCCGAACTCCACCGTCCCGACGTCGTCCTCATCAGCTTCGGCGGCCGGGACGAGGAGACCCTCGAGGCCGCCGAGAAGATCGCCGTCCTCCCGGGCAGCCGAACCCTGCTCCTCGCCACCGCCTGCCCCCGGCCCCTCGTCCGCAGGGCCCTCGCCGGCGGCATCGGCGGACTGGTCCGCCGCAGCGACCCGCCCGAACGCCTCGCCGAGGCCGTCCGCCGCGTGCACCGCGGAGAGCGGGTCTTCGACGACGGGCCCGCGGCAGCGCCGGGCGGGGACTGCCCGCTCACCCGCCGGCAGCTGTCCGTCCTCGAACTCCTCCACCGCGGCGACCCCGTCCCGCAGATCGCCGCCCGGCTCTCCCTGTCCGAAGGCACCGCCCGCAACTACGTCTCCGCCGTCGTGTCCGCCATGGGCGCCCGCAACCGCATCGACGCGCTGCGCATGGCCCGCGAACGGGAGTGGATCTGATCCCGGCCGCCCCGGCCCCGCACCCCGCCCCGCCCGCACACCCCCCCACCGACCCGCCGGCCCCCATCCCGCCGACGCACCCACCCGTACAAGGACGGCTCGCATGCCCCACTCCACCGCCCCCAGCGGCGGCAGGCTGCCCCGGGAGGTCGCCGACGCCCACGTCGACGCCTTCGTCGCCCTCGACCCGATCGCCGCCACCTTCCTCGGTGTCGCCGCCGGCTCCGACCGCCTCCCCGACCTTTCGCCCGACGGCCGGCACGCCGCCGCCGACCTGGCCCGCACCACCCTGCGACAGCTCGCCGAAGCCGAGCGGGAGCCCGGCGCCGACACCGCCGCCGAACGCCGCTGCGCCCGCCTGCTCCGCGAGCGGCTCACCGCCGAACTCGCCGTCCACGAGGCCGGCGAGCACCTCCGCACGGTCGGCAACCTCGGCTCGCCGCTGCACGAGGTCCGCGACGTCTTCACCCTCACCCCCCAGGACACCGCCGAGGACTGGGCGGCGATCGGACGGCGGTTGTACGCCGTCCCCGACGCCCTCGCCGGCTACCAGGCGTCCCTGGGCACCGGACTCGCCCGCGGCCTCACCGCGGGGCCCCGGCAGACCGCCGCCGTCATCGGCCAGCTGACCGAGTGGATCGGCACGGACCGCAGCTGGTTCCAGGAGTTCACCGACCCCTGCCCCGAGCCGCTGCGCCCCGGGCTCGACGGCGCCGCCGCGGCCGCCACCGGTGCCCTCGCCGAACTCCGCGACTGGCTCCGCGACACCTACGCGCCGGCCGTCGCGGACGCTCCGGACGTCGCCGGCAGGGAGCGCTACGTCCGCCTCGCCCGCCACCACAACGGCACCGACCTCGACCTGGACGAGGCCTACGCCTACGGCTGGGCCGAGTTCCGCCGGCTGCTCGCCGAGATGCGCACCGAGGCCGGACGCGTCCTGCCCGGCGCCACCGACCCGTGGGAGGCGCTGGCCTGGTGCGACCGGCACGGCGACGCCGTCGAAGGCGTCGAGGAGACCCGGCAGTGGCTCCAGACGCTGATGGACGACACCATCGGCCTCCTCGACGGCACCCACTTCGAACTGGCCCCGCGCGTCCGCAGGGTCGAGTCGCACATCGCCCCGCGGGGCAGCGCCGCCGCCCCCTACTACACCGAGCCGTCCCTGGACTTCTCCCGGCCCGGACGCACCTGGCTCCCGACCATGGGCGAGACCCGCTTCCCCGTCTACGACCTCGTCACCACCTGGTACCACGAGGGCGTACCCGGCCACCACCTCCAGCTCGCCCAGTGGGCGCACGTCGCCGACGACCTCTCCCGCTACCAGACCACCCTGGGCCTCGTCGGCGCCAACGCCGAGGGCTGGGCGCTGTACGCGGAGCGCCTCATGGACGAACTGGGCTTCCTGACCGACCCGCAGCGCCGCCTCGGCTACCTGGACGCGCAGATGATGCGGGCCGTCCGCGTCATCGTCGACATCGGCATGCACCTGGAACTGGAGATCCCGAAGGACTCGCCCTTCCACCCGGGCGAACGCTGGACACCCTCCCTGGCCCAGGAGTTCCTCGGCCGGCACACCAGCCGCCCCGCCGACTACGTCGAGAGCGAGATCACCCGCTACCTGGGCATGCCCGGCCAGGCCATCGGCTACAAGCTGGGCGAGCGGGTCTGGCTGGCGGGCCGGGAGGCCGCCCGTGCCCGGCACGGCGCGGGCTTCGACCTCAAGGCCTGGCACATGGCCGCCCTGTCGCAGGGCTCGCTCGGCCTGGACGACCTGCTCGGCGAACTCTCCGCCCTCTGACGCGCGCCCGCGGGGACCCGCCCGCAGGGACCCGCCCGCCCTTGTGCGGTCTCATCCGGCACACCGCGAGCCGATGCGGGCGAGCACCGCGCCGGCGCCGTCCTCCGCCGCGATGCGGCGGGCGAGGGCGGCCGCCCGGCGGCGGTGGGCCGGCTCGGACAGGCAGGCGCGGATCGCGGCGCCGAGGGTTTCGGCGGTGAGGTCCCGCAGCGGCAGGGGCCGGGTGGCCACTCCCAGCCGGTGCAGCCGGGCCGCCCAGAAAGGCTGGTCGGCCATGACGGGCACCGGCACCGCCGGCACCCCGGCCCGCAGCCCGGCCCCGGTCGTGCCCGCCCCGGCGTGGTGGACGACGGCCGCGGTGCGGGGGAACAGCCAGTCGTGCGGGACGTCGCCGACGGCCAGGACGCCGTCACCGCAGCCGGCCAGGCCGGCCCACCCGGCCTGGACCACCGCCCGCACCCCCGCCCGCCGCACGGCCGCGGCCACCAGCGCGCTGAGCCGTTCCCCCTGCCCGGCCGCCATGCTGCCGAACCCGACGAACACCGGCGGCGGCCCCGCCCGCAGGAAGTCGGCCAGGTCGGCCGGGGGCCGCCAGCCGTCGGGCCGCGCGGGCCACCAGTACCCCGACACACCGACCCCGGAGGGCCAGTCGCGGGGGCGGGGCACCACCAGCGGGCTGAAGCCGTGGAACACAGGCCGGACGCCGTCCGGCTGCACGGGCGCCTCGGCCGGCAGTCCGAGCCGCCCGCGCAGCCGGGCCGCGGCGCCCGCGAAGACCCCGGCCGCACGCGCCACCACGTCCCGGCCCGCGGCGAGGTTCGCCTCGGGCCCCCGTCCCTCAGCGGGCCCCTCCGGCGGCAGCGGGAACCGCCGGGTGGCGAACGACGGGGTGAGGTAGGTGCCGATGACGGGGACACCGAGCGCCTCACCGGCCGCCAGACTGAGCGGAGCCGGCCCGAAGGCGGTGAGCAGCAGGTCCGCGCCGCCCGCCGCCGCCTCCGCCACCCCGTCGGCGAGCCCCTCCGCGTACGCCCTGGTCAGAGCCCGCGCCTCCTCCCGGGACGCCGCCCGCGACCAGCCCCGCATGAGCCCCTCGGGGTCCCCCGGCAGGGGCCGGCACTCGAGGCCGCAGCCTTCGACGAGCGCCGCCAGCGCCGGGTGCGCGGCTACGGCGACCTCATGGCCGGCATCGAGCAGGCGCCTCCCCAGCCCCGTGAACGGGGCGACGTCCCCGCGCGAGCCGGCCGTGACGATCAGAATCCGCATGCACCGATCATTCCCGACAGCCCGAGAGGAACCCCATGCCCCGCGACATCGACGTCCTGGTCCTGGGCGGCGCCGGCGTGGACACGGTCGTCCACGTCCCCCGACTGCCGCTGCCCTTCGCCGACAGCCACATGATCCGGCCCGGCATCACGACGCGCGCCGGGCAGAGCGGCGACTTCGTCGCGCTCGGCCTGGCCGCGCTGGGCCTGCGCACCCACCACATGGACCTGATCGGCGACGACCACGAGGGAGACCTGGTCCGCGCCCTCCACCGCGACCACGGCATCCCCCTCACCGCGCTCCCGCACCCGGCGGGCACCAAGCGCGCGGTCAACCTCGTCGCCCCCGACGGGCGCCGGCAGTCCCTCTACGACGCGACCCGCGCGGACGGCCCGGACCGGCTGCCCGAGGCGGCGGTACGCCGGCTCGCGGCCGCCTCCCGCCACGCGCACGTCGTCATCACCCACCCCTGGGCGCACGCGCTGCCCCTGCTCCGCGAGGCCGGCGCCACCCTCTCCACCGACCTGCACGACTGGGACGGCGCCGACCCCTACCACGAGGCGTACGCCCTCGCCGCGGACCTCGTCTTCCTGTCGGCCGCCGCCCTCGCCGACCCGGAGCGCACCATGCGCGGCATCGCCGCCCGCGGCCGGGCCCGCACCGTCGTCGCCACGGCCGGCGCGGACGGCGCCCTCCTGCTGGCGGACGGCGAGCTGAGCCACGTGGCGGCGGCCGAGCCGCCCGGCCCGGTGGTGGACACCAACGGCGCCGGCGACGCCTTCGCCGCCGGCTTCCTGTTCGGCCTCCTGAACGGCGAGGACCCGCGGCGCTGCGCCCGGTACGGGGCGGTCGCCGGGGCCCACGCGTGCACCGTCCCGTCGACGCGTACGGGCGCCGTCACCCGTACGGACCTCCTCGCCCGCGCCGCCGGGACGGACCCGGCGCAAGGGCTTCGTCCCCCTGCGGGGTGAAACCGCCGGCCGGGCCCCCGGAGGACCCCTTCACCCCTGCGGGTGGCGACGGGACGGATGCCCGGCCGGTCGGGGGGTAGGCGCACGCGGAGACCATCACCGACACGGGGAGGAAGGCGGGCATGGCAATGAGCTCCGTCGGACGCAGTCCACGCCAGGACGAGCCGGTGGGCGCGCTCGTCACGCGGGCATCCCAGCAGCTCTCGGAGCTCGTCCGGGAGGAGATGCAGCTGGCACGGGCCGAGATGGCCGGCAAGGGCAGGCACTACGGGGCGGGCGGCGGCCTCCTCGGCGGCGCCGGCCTCGTCGGCGTACTGGCCGCCCAGGCCCTGGTGGCCGCCGCCGTCGCGGCCCTGGCCCTCGTCCTGCCGGTATGGGCGTCGGCCCTGGTCGCCGGCGCCCTGCTCGCGGCGGTGGCCGCCGTACTGGCCCTGGCCGGCAGGCAGCAGGTCGCCAAGGCCGGCGCCCCCGCTCCCGAGCGGACCATCGACAGCATCAAGGCCGACGTGGCCGAGATCAGGGAGAAGGCACACCGATGAGCGAACAGCCCCGAAACGGCGAATCCGCACCCGCGCCCGAACCCGAGGAGCTGCGCGAGCAGGTCGAGCACACCCGCGAGGAGCTCGGGGCGACCGTGGAGGCGCTGGCCGCCAAGGCCGACGTCAAGGCGCAGGCCAAGGAGAAGGCGGCGGAGATCAGGGAGCAGGCGGCGGCGAAGGCGGCACACGCCTCCGACCAGCTGCGGGACAAGGCGGCGCACGCGGCCGAACGCGTCAGGGACAAGACCCCCGAGCCCGTCCGCGACAAGGCGGCCCACGCCGCCGCACACCTGCGCGACGGGGCCGCCCGGGCCGGTCACCTCGCCGCGGAGAAGACCCCCGAGCCGCTGCGCGAGAAGGCCGGCACGGCCGCGACGAAGGCGCGGGCCAACCGGGCGCCGCTGATCGCCGCCGGCGCGGTGGGGCTCGCCCTCCTCGTGATCCTGCGCCACAGCCACAGCCACAGCCGCAGCCGCAGCCACGGCCGGTGCTGGCGGAGGTGATCCGAGCCGTCCGGCCGCGTTCCGCTACGCGCCGATCCGGGCCAGGACGGCGGCCAGCCGCCGCACCGCGTCCTCGGCGTCGGCGAGCTGCTCCCGGGCGGGCTGCACGGTGTCGAAGTGGGGACCGTCGCCCGGCGGCAGCGCCCGCCAGTGCAGGACCGGCGTCAGCGCCTCGATGCACGCGGCGAGGAACCAGGCGAGGCGCCCGTGCGTGCGCGCCAGGGCGATCGCGAGTGCGGCCAGTGCCTCGCGCAGGTGCGCCAGCCGCTCGATGTCCGGCGGCGGGCCCCCGGCGGGCGGGCCGCCGACCGCCTCCTCCAGGCCGGCGGCCGCCCCGCGCGCCAGGGCCCGGTCAGCCGGCGTGAGGTCCCAGGCCCCGTCCTGGACCTGCTGATTCACCTCGGTGATCAGCCCTGCCACCGCCAACTGCACGTCCATGGCGCCCAAGATAGCGGCGCGGCCCCGCGCCCGACGGCCGATCCGGTCCGGTGTCCGGCCAGGGGCGGCGCGACCACCGCGGCACCACCGTGGCCCGGTGCGGCCCGGAGGAGGAACTCCCCTCCCGGACCGCGGACTTGCTCCATGGCCGCCCCGCCCGTGGCGATCGCTCCCACCGGCCGGCGCGGCCGGGCGCGGCCCTGTGTCCGGTACGGAGTCCGGACCGCCGCAGGCGGCGCCGGGCTGCATCCTGGGCGAACGGGCAATGTGACATGCTCGTTGCATGACTGACCACGTGCAGCCGTCGCCGCCCGGGTCCGACGGCATCGCCTCCGCTTCGGGGGACGGTGGGTCGGTCTACTTCCCGCGCCCCTGCACGGCCCGCAGGCCGCCGGACACGGGCGGCGAGCCGGCCCCCGTCCTGGCGGAGGCCGCGGTGCAGTCCGTGCTGGACGGGCTTCCCGGTTCGGTGACCCTGCTCCTGCCGGTCCGCGGCGCCGACGGCACGGTGGCCGACTTCCGCATCGCGGCGGCCTCGCCCGAGGCGGTCGACATCGGAGCCCGCCGGGGCAAGGAGCTGATCGGGCTGAGCGTGGCGGCCACCTACCCGACCGTGGTCGGATCGGCGCTGTGGGAAGGCTACCTGCGGGCCCTGCGGACCGGCCTGCGCTACGAAGGGGAGCCGTTCGAGTACGAGGAGGTACTCGCCGGCATTCCGCGGCTCTCACGGTTCGCCGTACTCGCCTCGGCCTCCCACGGCGGGCTGATCGTCTCCTGGGTGCGGCTCGACAACGGCGAACGCGAGCAGCGGCGCCTCGCGGTGATGCAGCGCCTCGGCGGCATGGGATGGGCGGACTGGGACCTCGTCCGGAACACCGCCACATGGTCGGAGCACGCCTACTCGGTCTTCGGCCGCGACCGGTCCGCAGGCCCGATGGCCCTGGACGAGCTGCCCGCGCACGTCGTCGGCGAAGACCGTGTGGAACTGAGCGCCGTGGTGGAGCAGCTGCTGGGCACCGGCAGGTCCGTCGACCACACGTTCCGCCTCACCACCCCCCGCGGCGAGGTCCGGCACGTGCGGATCGTCGCAGAGTCCGAGCGGGACGCACACGGCCACCCGGTCGCGATCCACGGCTTCTTCCAGGACCTCACCGCCGCGAAACGGGCCCAGGCGCAACTCCTGGAGAGCCAGCAGGCCGCCCTCGCCCACCGCAGCCAGCTGACCGCCGAGCGCGATGTCGCCGAACGCCTCCAGCACGCCCTCCTGCCGCTGGCCCAGCAGTCCCTCAGCCTGGCCGGCCTGACCGTGGACGTCGCCTACCACCCGCTCCAGGAGGGCCTCAACGTCGGCGGCGACTGGTACAGCGCGATCGAGCTGCCCGACGGCAGCGCCCTCCTCGTCATCGGGGACGTCGCCGGCCACGGACTGGACGCCGTGGCCACCATGGCCCAGCTGCGCTTCACCGCCAAGGGCATGGCCATCACCGGCATGCCCCTGCCGGCGATCCTGACCAGGCTGAACACCCTGCTGCTGCACACCGCCGAACGCAGCTTCAGCACGGCCACCATGATCATGGCCCACTACGAGCCCGCCACCTCCAAGCTCACCTGGGTGCAGGCCGGCCACCCGCCGCCGCTGCTCCTGCGCCGGGGCAGCGCCTCATACCTCAGCTCACCGCCCGGCATCCTGCTGGGCGCGGTGCCCGCCCCGCGCTACGAAGCCGCGAGCACGCACCTGCGGCCCGGCGACCAGCTCCTGCTCTACACCGACGGCCTGATCGAGAGGCCCCGGGAGGACCTCGACACCAGCCTGGCACGCCTCGCCCGCGCCGCCGTCCGCAGCGCCGCCGAGGGCGGCGCCCTCGACGGCATCCTGAACGCGCTCGTCGACCCCGTGACCCGCCGCGACGACGTCTGCGCCCTCCACGTCAGCCTCCGCAGCCCCGCAGCTCCCCACCCGGCCGTCCCCGCTTCTGCGGTCTCCTAGAATTGCGGGAATGGGTACGACAACCAGTGACATCGAGAAGGCAGCCGGTGTGCTGCGCGCCGGAGGGCTCGTCGCCCTCCCGACGGAGACCGTCTACGGTCTGGGCGCCAACGCCGAAGACCCGGCTGCCGTGGCGCGCATCTTCCAGGTCAAGGGGCGTCCGCCCTCCCACCCCCTGATCGTCCACATCGGCGGCGCGGAGCAGCTCGACAGCTGGGTGCAGGACGTGCCCCCGACGGCGCGGCTGCTCGCCGAGCGCTTCTGGCCGGGTCCGCTCACGCTCGTGCTGAGGCGCGGCCCCCGCGTGCCCCTCGAAGCGACCGGCGGCCTGGAGACGGTGGCCGTCCGCGTCCCCGACCACCCCGTCGCCCTGGAGCTGCTCGCCGCCTTCGGCGGCGGCGTCACCGCCCCGTCGGCGAACCGCTTCGGCTCCGTCAGCCCCACCACCGCGGACCACGTCCGCACCGAACTCGGGGACGCCGTCGACTTCGTGCTCGACGGCGGATCCTGCGAGGTCGGCGTCGAGTCGACGATCGTCGACGTCACCGGCGACGTCCCGAGCATCCTCCGCCCGGGCGGCGTGACGCGCGAGGACCTCGAAACGGCACTGGGCCGGCCGCTCGCCGTCCCCGCCGTGAGCACCGTCCGCGTGCCGGGCCAGCACCCGTCGCACTACGCCCCCCGCGCCCGCGTCGTCCTCGTCGAGCCGGAGGACGTCGCCGCCGAAGCCGCGCTGGCACAGGAGGCCGGCCACCGGGTCGGCGTCTTCCTCCCCGCCTCCCTCGCCGACACCCCCGTCAAGGCGCACGCGGTGGTCGCCGTGCCCCGCTCCCTGGAGGGTTACGCACGCGGGCTGTACGGGTTCCTGCGCGAGCTCGACGAGCAGGGCTGCGACCTGATCATCGCCTCCCTGCCCGCGGAGGAGGACCTCGGCCTGGCGATCGCCAACCGGCTGCGCCGCGCCGCGGGGCCCCGGACCGCGGTCTGACCGCGACCCGGCCCCCGCGGCTCCGGACGGCCCGCGGGGCGGTCAGCCCGATCCGGGTTCCGCTCCCGCATCTCCTGCGGTCGCCGGTCCGGGCGCCGGGGCCGCTGCCGTCAGGCGGGCGCCGAGTTCGCGGACGCGGTCGACGAGTTCGGCCGGTTCGTGCACCTCGAACGGCACGCCTGCCAGGCCCACCCACAGCGCGAGCTCGTCCAGGGAATCCGAACCGCAGGTCAGCAGGCAGGCGTCCGGTCCCTCCGGCTGGATCGTCGCGGTGGTCGGCGAGAACCGCGCGGAGACGGCGGAGGCCGGCGCGTGGAGCGTGAAGCGGGCCTGGTAGCGGTACGGGGCACTGGCGACGGCGCGGGAGGTGTACCGCGCGGGGTCGGTGTCGGGGAGGTCGCGGGGAGTGAACCGGGGGCCGTCCGGTGTGCGCAGGGCCATCCGGTCGAGGCGGAAGGTCCGCCAGTCCGAGCGCACCGTGTCGAAGCCCAGCAGGTACCAGTGGCGTCCCGTCGCCACCAGCCGGTACGGCTCGGCCTGCCGTACACCGGCGCCGCCCCGGGCGTCGGCGTAGTCGAAGCGGAGTGTGACGTGGTCCCGGCAGGCGGCGGCGATGGCGGTCAGCATGCCGGGGTCGACGGAGGGGCCGCCGGCCGCCATGGGGACCGTCGCCGCCTGCAGAGCGCGCACCCGGCGCCGTAGCCGCGCTGGCAGCACCTGCTCCAGTTTTGCCAGCGCCCGCACGGAGCTGTCCTCCATCCCGGCCACCGTGCCGCCGGCTGCGGTCCGCAGCCCGACGGCGACGGCCACCGCCTCCTCGTCGTCCAGCAGCAGCGGCGGCAGGTCCGAGCCGGGACCGAGCCGGTATCCCGCGACGCCGGCGAGTGATTCGACGGTGTACCCGAGCTCGCGCAGCCGGTCCACGTCGCGGCGGACAGTCCGGGTGGTCACCCCGAGCCGGTTCGCCAGCTCCGCGCCGGACCACCGGCGGCGTGTCTGCAACAGGGAGAGCAGTCTGAGCAGGCGGGCGGAAGTCTCCAACACCGCACTCACTCTGCCACACCTAGGACCGCAGCTGTCCTCACCCGATCCTACGGTGGGTGCCATGACGAACCCGATCCCGCAGCACCCCACGCCCCCTCACGCGGTACGCCCTTTCCGGATCGACATCCCCCAAGCCGACCTCGACGACCTGCGCGACCGCCTCGCCCGCACCCGCTGGCCCGCCCAGATCCCCGGGACCGGCTGGGACCGCGGGGTCCCGGTGGCCTACCTCAAGGAACTGGCGGCCTACTGGGCGGACGGCTACGACTGGCGCCGCTGGGAGGCGGTGCTGAACGCATACCCGCAGTTCGTCACCGGGATCGACGGCCAGGACGTCCACTTCCTGCACGTCCGCTCCGACGCCGAGGACGCCCTGCCGCTCGTCCTCACCCACGGCTGGCCCGGCTCGGTTGTGGAGTTCCTCGACCTGATCGAGCCGCTGTCCCGCGACTTCCACCTGGTCATCCCGTCCATTCCCGGCTTCGGGTTCTCCGGGCCGACCTCCGGCGAAGGCTGGTCGACGCAGCGGATCGCCTCGGCCTGGGCCGAGCTCATGCGCCGACTCGGCTACGAGCGCTACGGCGCGCACGGAGGCGACTTCGGCAGCGGGATCTCCCGGGCGCTCGGCGTCGCCGCCCCGCGCAACGTCGTCGCCGTGCACGTCAACGGCGGCACGACTTTCCCCAGCGCAGAAGAGGACGACCCCACCCTGACCGACCTGGAGCGGGCGCGGGTGCAGCGGATGAAATCGTTCATGGCCGAGGCCGGCGGGTACATCGGGATCCAATCGACGCGTCCGCAGACCCTCGCCTACGGCCTGACGGACTCCCCGGCCGGCCAGCTTGCCTGGATCGTCGACAAGATCCGGGACATGACCGACCTGGCCAAAGAGCTCCCGCACGAGGCGATCGACCGCGACGTGCTCCTCACCCATGTGTCGATCTACTGGCTGACCGGCACCGCGGGCTCATCGGCCGCGCTGTACTACGAGGACGGGCGTAGCTGGGGCGGCCAGGAGGCATCACCGGTCCCCCTGGGCGTGGCGATGTTCACCGTCCAGGACATCGCCCTGCGCCGCGACGAGGAGAAGGCCAACAACCTGGTCCGCTGGACGGAGTTCGACCGCGGCGGCCACTTCGCGGCGATGGAGGCCCCCGACCTGCTGCTGGCCGACCTCCGGGAGTTCTTCGCCGCATACCGCTGACCCGCGGCCCTGCTCGCCGCGTTCCGCGACCGCGCGCTGATCCTGCAGGCGAGTATGTGCACGGTGTACCTGGCCGGACCGGCGCAGTCCCGCCGCAGGAGCGGACAACCCGTCTGGCCCCCGAACAGAAGGAGGACGCACCATGACGGCCATCCTGCTCGACGTCGAAGCCCGCGGCATGCGGCACTGCGAGACGACCGCACTCGGGGTGCTGCTGCGCCACCAGGGCATCGACCTGTCCGAACCCATGCTCTTCGGCCTCGGCCGCGGCCTGTCCTTCGTCTACTGGGACGCCAAGAACCTCGACTTCCCCTTCCTCGGGGGACGGGTGCGCCCCTTCGAACTCACCAGGAACCTGGCCGCCGCACTGGGACTGGCACTCGACGTCCGCGAGACCGCCTCCCCGCGCAAGGCCTGGCAGAACGCCGCGGCACCCCTCGCCGCGGGCCTGCCCGTGGGACTCCAGCTGGACAGCTTCCACCTGGACTACTTCACCTCGAAGGTGCACTTCGGCGGCCACGTCGTGGCCCTGTACGGGTACGACGAACAGCGCGCCCACCTGGTGGACACCGACCAGCAGGGCGGCGCCGTGTCCACCTCCCTGGAGAGCCTCGCCCTCGCCCGGTCCGCACGCGGGCCGATGACGGCCCGGAACCGGTCCTTCACGATCACCGCGCCGCGGGAGCTGCCCGACCCGGAAACCCGGATCACGGCCGCGGTGACCGCATGCGCGGAAGCCTTCCTCGACCCGCCGATCGCCAACCTCGGCCACCGCGGCATCGACAAGGCCGCCCGACTGGTCCCCGGCTGGATCGGCCGCTCCGACCGGCCGGAGCGTGACCTGCCGCAGGCCGCCCGGCTGATGGAGCGCGCCGGAACCGGCGGCGCCCTCTTCCGCAACCTGTACCGCGACTTCCTCGCCGAGTGCCTCGCCCACGTCGACAGTCCGCACCTGCGCACCGGCCACCGGCTGTACACCGAGGCGGCGGCCCTGTGGACGCGGACCGCCGAACTCATCGCGCAGGCAGGGGAGTCGGGCGGGCCGGAGCAGCTCGCCGAAGCCGGCTCGGTCCTCCGCGACCTGGCCCGCATCGAACGCGAGGCCATGCAGTCCCTCCGGCGCCTGGCGGAGTGACGGCGGGCGGCCCGCGCCCGCTCGACGTGCCGATCGGCCCCGGCGCGCGCACCGTGGTGCCAAGGCCGAAGCGACGGAGGCGGGTGCCATGGGAGAACCGGCCGGGCCGCGGTACGAGGGGTGGGAGGACCGCTCCGGGCAGCGCGGCCCAGAGCAGCAGCCCGCCGGGTGGGGCCCGGGCGCGTCCCCGCCGGGCGGCCCGCGGCCGTCTCCGCGGCGGCGGCCCGTACGGGCCTGCCTCGTGGCCGGCCTCGCCCTCACGGGCCTCGCCGTCCTGGCCGCGGTCGCCCTCGGCGCCGTGCTGCTGGGCACCTACGAGGACCCCCACCGGGACGACCACGACGGGGACGTGCAGCTCTCGTCCTGCCGGGTCGATGCGGCGACGAACTGGCCGAGCGCGGACCTCATGGTGACGAACCGGAGCAGCAAGCCCAGCGACTACCACATCAGCGTCGAGTTCCTCGCCCCGGACGGGCTCCGGCTCGATGAGGCGCACGTCTTCCTCACCCGGGTCGCGCCGGGGCAGCAGGCCCGCGACACGGCGCAGAGCCTGACCCGGGTCGACCGGCCCGTCACCTGCCGCGTCACCGACGTCTTCCGCACCGCCTCGCCGTGACTGTCGGAGCCGGCCTGCATGATCTCCCCATGGGCGAACCACCGATCGCATACATGCGGGACCACGGGCTCCGCGAGGTGCCCCGGCGCCACCTGGACGACGAGGACGCCGCGCGCTGGGCCGCACTGCTGAGGCCCGGGCTGCGGCTCGTGCCCGGGGAAACATGCAGGGACGCGGTGCCCGCGGCCGCGAGGCTCGGCGGGCTGCCGCGGCTGCCGGCCGGCGCCGCGTGGCCGACCGGTCCCGACGGGGATCCGCCGGCGTTCGTCGCGGAGGTGGACTGCGCGGCCCTGCCGGCCGGCGCGCTCGACGTACCGCTGCCCGCCGACGGCCTGCTCCTGTTCTTCGCCTCCGCGCCGCTGGAGGAGGACCCGTCCGGCCGGTTCCGGGCCGGGGCGGCGGGGCCGGCGCCCGGCCTCGTCGTCCACGTCCCCGCGGCGGCGTCCGCCGCCGAGTGCCCGGCCCCGCCCGGCGTCCCGGTGTTCCGGCCCGTGAACCTGGCCGCCGTTGCGGAACTGACCGCGCCGTTGCCGGACCATCCGCGCGTACGGCACGCCTTCGCCCTGCACGCGCACGAGGACCCCTACGACCATCCTGTGCACGGCTACGGCTTCCTGGACGAACTGGCCGAGTACGCCCACCGCTTCGAGCACAGGATCGGCGGCTACCCCGTGTGCGGCGGGCACCCCGAGTACGAGGCCGCTGCCCGCAGCGCCGGGAGCACGGCACCCGCCCTGCCGCACACCGCCGGTGCGCAGGAGACGGAGCGGGCGCTGGAGTGGGTGCTGCTCGCCCAGTTCGCCTGCGACCCGGCCGAGGGGCTGCCGGCGCCGGCGGCAGCCGGCGGGCCGCCCCGGACCGGCCACCTCGTCTGGCTGATCCGCCGCGAGGACCTGGCCGCACGCCGGTTCGCCGCCGCCGTCCTCCTGCGCTGCTTCTGACGTGCCGGCTCCTCAGGCCGCCCGTTCCACGTCCGCGTCCAGCGCCGCGAGCAGCCAGTCGTGCGCCGTGCCGGGGGTGGCGGCCGGGCGGCCGTCCCGGGGGCCCGCCACCTCGGCCACCAGCTCCCAGTAGCGGTCGAAGCGCGGGTCAGCGGCGAGCCGGTCGCGGAGCCGGCGGCGGAAGACGGTCCCGTACGCCGCCGCGTACGCCGCCACGAAGCAGTCGAGGGCCGCACCCGCGTACGGCGCCCGGCCGTTCCGCAGCGGCTCGGCGGCCAGCCCGTACGCCTCGGCCAGCCCCGCGTACAGCACCGCGGCGCGGGAACGCGCGTCGGCGCCGTGGACGGCGGGCTGGCAGGGCCGGGCGGCCGGGCACGGGCCGGTCACCAGGGCGTGCAGGCGGGCGAACGCCAGTACCTGCGCGGGCGCCGGGTCGGCCGGCGGCTGCGGCACGGCGTGTTCCAGGAAGGCGGCGGTGGCCGGGGCCGGCATCCGCGGTGGCAGCCAGGCCCGCCAGAACCGCGCCAGCGCGTCCGTGGAGGGCGGTGCGGCCACCGCAGCGATCAGCCGGAGGCGGCCGGCCCGCTCCCGCGGCGGGCAGTCCTGCACCAGCCGGAGCCCGGCCTCGCGCCAGCGCAGCGCCGCCATCTGCTCCCCGAGCCGGCCCAGCCGGGCCGCGACGGCGTCCTCCAGCACCGCACCCGCACCGCCGTCCCCGGCCTCGTCCTCCAGGACGCGCCGCACCTCGGGCAGCGGCAGGTCCAGTGCGCGCAGCGCGCGGATCAGCCCCAGCCGGTCGAGCGCGCCGCTCCCGTACCGGCGGTGGCCCCCCGCACTGCGGGCGGTCTCCGGCAGCAGTCCGCGGTCGGAGTAGAAGCGGACGGTCTTCACGGTGGCGCCCGCGCGCTCGGCGAGTTCTCCGATGCTCCACAGGCCGTCCGCCGGACCGGGCACGCGCGACCTCCACTTGAAGCTCCATCAGGGGGAGTTCCTACGGTACCCGCGAGTCGTGCGCACGGACGCCGAAGGGCGTCACGAGGAGGCGAGGAGCAGACCATGACCGCATTCATCCTGGTCGGGGGCATGTTCACCGGCAGCTGGATCTGGGAGGAGACGGCGGCGCGGCTGGCGGACGCGGGGGCGCGGGCGCATCCGGTGGAGCTCACCGGCCTCGGCGCGCGCCGCGCGGACTCCGGCCCCGGCACGGACCTGGAGGCCCACGTCGCGGACGTGCTGCGGGTGATCGATGCGATCCCCGCCGGTGCCGGCCCGGACCTCGTGCTGGTGGGCCACGGCTACGGGGTGCACCCGGTGCTGGCCGCCGCCGATCGGCGGGCCGGCCGTATCGCCCGCCTCGTCTACCTCGACGCGGGCCCGGCGCGGGACGGGGCGCCGGCGCTGGCCGCCGTCCCGGACCGTGCCCTCCGCGAGAAGACGGCGCACGCCGGTGCGCAGGAGCGCGGCGGCGCGCTGGCGCCGCCCGCCGCGGCCGCGGAATGGCAGCGCTGGGGCAGCACCGCCGGCCTTTCGGGGCCGGCGCTGGACCGGCTGACCCGGCTCGCCGCCCCGCAGCCGCTCGGCACCCTGCTGCAACCGCTGCGGCTGAGCGGAGCGGTGTCGCAGGTGCCGGCCACGGGCGTGCTGTGCACGGCCGGCGGAGCGGGCATCGACATGGTGCAGATGCAGGTCGGCCTCGGCGACCCGGCTCTGCAGGCCCTTGCCGAGCAGGGTGTCACGTTCTTCGAACTCGCCACCGGGCACTGGCCCATGCTGTCCCTGCCCGCCGAACTGGCGGCAGCCCTGCTGTCCGCGGCCGAGGGCGGCGGCCGCCGCCTCATCCCGGCATCCGGGGAACTCCCGCCGCACCTGCGTCCGTTCCTCTTCGCAGACCCTGAGCTGCCTGTCGTCCCGCGCGAACGCAGCGGTGCCGTCGACCTGTACGCGCCTGAGGGCGACGGTCCCCGCGGGGCGCGGCCGGCGGTGGTGTTCGTCCACGGCGGACCGGTGCCCGCCGGTGCACGGCCGACCCCGCGGGACTGGCCGGCGTTCACCGGCTACGCCCGCCTCGCGGCCGGGCAGGGCCTGGTTGCGGCGACGGTCGACCACCGCCTGCACGGCACGGCTGACCACGCGCTCGCCGCGCAGGACGTCGCCGCGGCCGTGGACCGCGTACGGGCCGACCCGCGGGTCGACGCGGGCCGCGTCGCCCTGTGGTTCTTCTCGGGAGGCGGCCTCCTCTCCGCGGACTGGCTGCAGGCGCCGCCCCCGTGGCTCCGCTGCGCGGCCCTCACCTACCCGCTCCTCGCGCCGCCGCCCGCGTGGGCCATGCCCGGCGGCCGGTTCCGCCCCGCGGACGCGGTCCGCGGGGCGGGCAGCCTGCCGGTCGTCCTGACGCGGGCCGGCCGGGAGAGCCCCGAATTCGCCGCCACCGTCGAGGGCTTCCTGGTGGCGGCCCGGCGCTGCGGCGCGCACGTGGACGTGATCGACGTGCCGGACGGCCGCCACGGCTTCGAAACCCTGGACCGCACGGACACCGCCCGGGCGGCCGTCCACCAGGCGGTCCGCACGGTCCGCGCGCACCTTGCCCGCTGACCCGGCGGGGGCGGAGGGCAAGGTGCGCGCGGGGCGGCCGGCGCCGCCGCCGGCCCGGTCACAGCACTAGGGAGCCACCTTCAGGAGCTTGTTCGCGGTGCCTGTGGAGGGGTTCTTCACCGCACCGCTGGTCGCCGCCGCGGACAGGGCCGCGGCGATGTCCTCCGGAGTCGCCGACGGGTTGGCGGCCAGGTGGACCGCTGCGGCGCCGGCGGCGTGCGGGGCCGCCATCGACGTGCCGGATATCCGCTTGGTGGCGGTGTCGCTGTCGTGCCATGCCGAGGTGATCTCCGAGCCGGGCGCGTACAGGTCCACCACGGCGCCGAAGTTGGAGAACCCGGACTGCTCGTCGCCCTCGGTGGTGGAGGCGACCGTGATGGCCTCCGGGACGCGGGCCGGCGACTTCTGCCCCGCGTCCGCGGACTCGTTGCCGGCGGCGACCGCGAAGGTGACGCCGGCGGCGATGGCCCGCTTGACCGCGGCGTCGAGTGCCTCGTCCGCGCCGCCGCCGAGGCTCATGTTGGCGACCGACGGGCCGGAGTGGTTCTCGGTGACCCAGTCGATGCCCGCCACGACCTGCTCTGTGGTCCCGGACCCGTTGTCGTCCAGCACCCGCACGGCGACGACCTTGGCCTTCTTCGCGACCCCGTGCGCCGTTCCGGCGATGGTGCCGGCGACGTGGGTGCCGTGCCCGTTGCCGTCGTCCGCCGAACCGTCGTTGTCCACCGCGTCGAAGCCGTGGCTCGCCCGGCCGGCGAAGTCCTTGTGCGTGATCCTGACGCCGGTGTCGATGACGTAGGCGGTCACCCCCTCGCCGCCGCTGTCCGGGTACGTGTACGTGCGGTCACCTGCCGTCTGGGTCTGGTCGATCCGGTCCAGTCCCCAGGACGGCGGGTTCTGCTGGGTCTCGCTGATGGTGAAGCGCTTGTTCTGCACGACGGTGCCGACCGCGGGGTCGGCGGCGAGGCGTCGGGCCTCCGTCTCGGTGAGACCGGAGGCGGAGAAGCCGTTGACGGCGGAGCCGTAGGAGCGTTCCAGCCTGCCTCCGTACTTCTTCGCCAGGTCCTCCTTGTTCGCGGATGCGTCGAGGATGACGACGAAACTGCCGTCCACCGCACCCGGTGCTCCGAGACCGTGGACCGTTCCCTCGGCGGGGGTCGCCGCGCCGGCGAGGGGGACCGCAAACCAGGCTCCGGCCAGTGCCGTTGCTGCTCCGGCCGCCATCGCGGCATGCCGAAGCCGGTGGGGGCGCTTGTGAGTTGCCATGAAAGGAGTTCTCCTCCGGTTGACGTGTGGGGCGTCAAACGTTCGGTTCAACCCTGTTCCGGTTGACAGGAGCAAATCAAGGACGCACCCGGCGGAAAGGCGTGATCGACAACGTTTCTCGAAGAGGCCCCCGCATCGCCTTCACCCCGCACACCCCCTCTCCGCGCTCCCCCCACCGAACCCCCACGAATCGCCGGTACACCGCCCCGCCTCCGACGCCGACGGCGGGCCGGGCGAGGGACGTTCGGCCCCGGCGCAGCCGCCCCGCGGGCCGTTCGGGCCCTTACCCGGCCGCCGCACCCGCATGTTGACTCGTCGTCCGGGGCCGCCCCTCGGCAACGGCAGGGCCGGCCCGTACGTACGCGGGACGAGTGGAGGGCGCCTGATGGCGGGAAAGCGAGCGGACGGATGATCGCGGCGGTCGGCCACGCCGATCTCACTGCGGCAACGCTCGAACTGGTGGAGTCCGAGGTGCGGGACCGGCTGGAGCGCACGGCGGCGGAGGCCGCCGTGGTCCGCGCCGGCGCCGGCCTGCCCGTCGCGCTCGGGCGGGCCGTGCGCGCGGCGGGCCGGCGGCTGGTGGTGCTGCTCGCGGCCGACGGGGCCGCACCCGCCCCGCTGCCGCCGGGCGACCGCAGGGCCGCCGGCGAGCTGCTGGTCCTGGCCGACCGGGCCGGCCTGGTGGAGTTCGACCCGGAAGACCGGGCCGCCTGCATCGGCGCCGACGAGCGGATGATCCGTACGAGCCGCCGGCTGCTGGCCGTGTGGGACGGCTCGCCGTCCGACGGCCGCGACGCGACCGCCCACCTGGTGGCCTACGCCCGCGCCCGAGGCGTCCCCGTCGACGTCGTCTGGCCGGAGGGCGCCACCCGGCGCACCGGCCGCCCCCCGCACCCGGCGGCACAGCCCGACCGGGCACCCTCGGCCCCGCCCGCACGGAAGGGGGCCGACCGTGTCCGCCACCCTGCATGACCCCGCGCACGGGGCGCGCCCCCGCGCAGGCGGACCCGCCGCCCGGCGCGGCACCGTCGGCGCGGGGCGCGGCTTCGCCTGGCTGCTGATCGCCGCGGGCGCCGCAGGCCTCCTCGCCTCGTTCGCCATCACCGTCGACAAGTTCGCGCTGCTGCGGGACCCGGACTTCGTCCCCTCCTGCAACCTCAGCCCGGTGCTGTCCTGCGCCGACGTCATGGGCAGCGCGCAGGCCTCCGTCTTCGGCTTCCCCAACCCCCTCATCGGCCTCGCCGCGTACGCGGCCGTCGTCGCCGTCGGCTGCGGCCTCCTCGCGGGCGCCCGCTACCGCCGCTGGTTCTGGGCCGGACTCAACCTCGGCACCCTCCTCGGCGCGGCCTTCTGCATGTGGCTGATGAGCCAGGCCCTGTACGACATCGGGGCCCTGTGCCTGTGGTGCTGCCTGGTCTGGGCGGCCACCATCGCCCTCTTCTGGTACACCACCGTCCACAACCTCCGACACGGCGTGATCCGCGCCCCCCGCGCCCTCGTCAGCGGCGTCCGGGAGTTCCACTGGGCCGTTCCTGCCACCTGGTACGGCGTGATCGTGCTGCTCGCCGCCACCCGCTTCCAGGCCTACTGGGAGACGCTGCTGTGACGCCGGCCCCGCCCACCCCGCCGGCGGCGTTACGCGCGGCGCGCGCGGGGAGAACCTGCCGGCCCCCGCCCGGGGCGCGCACGCGACAGGGAGGCAGGCACAAGCGGAAGAAGCACACCACGTGAACCAGTACGACACCTACCACGCGCTCCTGGCGCGGCAGGACGCGATGCGGCTGCGCAGGCAGATCACGGCCCCGGCCCCGGCCCCCGCCCGGCGGCCGCCCGCGTACGGCCCGCATCCGGACGCCTACGACGGCGCCGCGGACCAGCGGCTCATCACCGCGAACCTGCCGCTCGCCGGCCCCTCGCCGGAGCTCATCGACCGCCTCTACGACGCCATGTTCGAGCACCACCCCTACCTGCGCGGCCTGTTCCCCGAGTCGATGGCCTTCCAGCGGGCCCACCTGGAGCAGGCGCTGCGCCACCTCATCGACCACCTGGACCGGCCGGACGAGCTCCGCGCCTTCTGCACCCGGCTCGGCCGCGACCACCGCAAGCTGGGCGTGCGCCCGGTGCACTACGAGGTCTTCGAGGCGTCCCTCGCGGAAGCCCTGCGCGGGTGCGCGGGCGCGGCCTGGAGCCGGGACCTGGAGCAGGCCTGGCTGCGGATGCTGCGGTTCGCGGTCGCGGCCATGGTCGCCGGGGCAGAGGAGGCGCTGGCCGAACCGCCGTACTGGAACGCGGTGGTGACCGGGCACCGGCTCTGCGGACCGGGCCTCGCCGTGGTCCACGCGCGCACCGCCGAGCCGTACGCCTACCGTGCCGGGCAGTACGCCCACCTCCAGACGCCGCTCCTGCCGCACGCCTGGCGGCCCTGCTCCTTCGCCTGCGCCCCGCGTGCCGACGGCGAACTGGAATTCCACATCCGCAGCAGCGGCACCGACGACGTCCTGGAGGCGCTCGTCGCGCACACCGGCGTCGGCGACCCGCTGCGGATCGGTCCCGCGCAGGGCGCCATGACCGTGGACGGCGCCCCGGACCGGGACGTCCTCATCGTCGCGGCGGGCACCGGCTGGGCCGCCGCGAAGGCCCTCCTGGAGGAGCTGGAGTGCGGGCCGCGCCCGCCGCGCACCCACCTGTTCCTCGGGGCCGGCACGCCCGGCGACCTGTACGACACGCCCGCCCTCGCCGCGCTGGAGGACCGCTGCCCGTGGCTGCGGGTGGTCCCGGTCCTCGGCCAGGCCGACGGTGGCCGCCACGGGCTCGCGGAGGCGGTGGCCCGCGGCGGCGACTGGTCCGCGCACCTCGCCTACGTCAGCGGCCCGCCCGCCGCGGTGTCCGCCGCGGTGCGGCAGCTGTCCGCCCTCGGTGTGCCCGCAGACCGGATCCGCCACGACCCGGTCACCGGTGCGGATTCCGGCCGCGACACCCCCCGGCCCCACCTGCATCCGCACGACCGGCCCGCGCCGGGCCTCGCCGTACGGCATGCGGAGAGGGCTGGACGGCCCTGACGGCGCGGGGGAGGGAGGGACTGTTCGGCCCTGCCGGGCACCCTCCCGCGCCGCCGATCATGGAGCGGCGCCGGGGTGCCAATCCCCTTTTATGCGGCATCTCCCGGTTCGCCAAGGCCACAGCTACAGGGAGGGCAGCGTCCGGTGGACGTGACAGGGACGAATCACACGGCGAGTACGAAGCCGCAGCCGGAGCGGCAGGCGCCGGACCCGCGGACGGGCCCGGAGAGCGGGCCGGGCGGCCCGGGCCCGGGCCGCCCGGGCGATGGCGGAACGACACGCCGCGCCGGCTGGGTCGACTGGCTGACGACCACCGACCACAAGCGGATCGGCACCATGTACCTGGTGAGTGCCTTCGCGTTCTTCATCGTCGGCGGCGTCATGGCCCTGATGATGCGGGCCGAACTGGCCCGGCCGGGTACGCAGATCATGTCGAACGAGCAGTTCAACCAGGCGTTCACCATGCACGGCTCGGTCATGCTGCTGATGTTCGCGATGCCCCTGTTCACCGGCTTCGCCAACTGGATCATGCCGCTGCAGATCGGCGCCCCGGACGTGGCGTTCCCCCGGCTGAACATGCTCTCCTTCTGGCTCTTCCTCTTCGGCTCGCTCATCGCCGCCTTCGGCTTCCTCACCCCGGGCGGCGCCGCCGACTTCGGCTGGTTCCTCTACGCGCCCCTGTCGGACGCGGTGCACTCGCCGGGCCTCGGCGCCGACATGTGGATCATGGGTGTGGCCCTGTCCGGCTTCGGCTCCATCGCCGGCGCCGTCAACTTCATCACCACGATCCTGTGCATGCGCGCCCCGGGCATGACGATGTTCCGGATGCCGATCTTCACCTGGAACGTGCTGCTCACGGCGCTCCTGGTGCTGATGGTGTTCCCGGTGCTCGCCGCCGCCCTGTTCGCCCTCGAATGCGACCGCAAGTTCGGCAGCCACGTCTTCGACGCCGCCAACGGCGGTGCCCTGCTGTGGCAGCACCTGTTCTGGTTCTTCGGCCACCCCGAGGTCTACATCCTGGCCCTGCCGTTCTTCGGAATCGTCAGCGAGGTCATCCCGGTCTTCTCGCGGAAGCCGATGTTCGGCTACATCGGCCTGATCGCCGCGACGATCGCCATCGCCGGGCTGTCCGTGACCGTCTGGGCGCACCACATGTACGTCACCGGCGGCGTGCTGCTCCCGTTCTTCTCCTTCATGACCTTCCTGATCGCGGTGCCCACCGGGGTCAAGTTCTTCAACTGGATCGGCACCATGTGGAAGGGCTCGCTGTCCTTCGAGACGCCGATGCTGTGGACGGTCGGGTTCCTGATCACCTTCGTCTTCGGCGGGCTGACCGGCGTCATCCTGGCCTCGCCCCCGATGGACTTCCACCTCTCCGACTCGTACTTCGTCGTCGCGCACTTCCACTACACCGTCTTCGGCACCGTCGTGTACGCCATGTTCGCCGGCTTCCACTTCTGGTGGCCCAAGTTCACGGGCAGGATGCTCGACGAACGCCTCGGGAAGACCACCTTCTGGACGCTCACCGCCGGCTTCCACCTGACCTTCCTGGTCCAGCACTGGCTGGGGGCCGAGGGCATGCCGCGCCGCTACGCCGACTACCTCGCCGCCGACGGCTTCACCGCCCTCAACACCCTCTCCACCGCAGGATCGTTCCTGCTGGGGCTGTCGCTCCTGCCGTTCTTCTACAACGTGTGGAAGACCGCCAAGTACGGCCAGAAGATCGACACCGACGACCCGTGGGGCTACGGCCGCTCCCTCGAATGGGCGACCTCCTGCCCGCCGCCGCGGCACAACTTCACCTCCCTGCCCCGCATCCGCTCCGAATCCCCGGCGTTCGACCTCCACCACCCGGAGGTCGCCGCACTCGAAGCAACCCGCCACTGACACTGATCCGGCCCGGCCGCCCGCGGCAGCCGGGCCGGCCGGCCCGCGTACCCCTGGGAGGTGCCCATGTCCCATCCGCTTCCGGCACTCGCCGCCGCGGTCCTCTGCGCGTCCGGCTGCGCCTGGTACGTCCCCGCCTTCGCGGACGTGCGCGCAGGCGCCGACCGCCCCGCATCCCGCCGGGCGGCAGCCCTGGCCTGCCTGACCGGCTGGGGCACCGCAGCGCTCGCCGTCCCCCTGCTCCTGACACCCGCCCCCTGGGCGGTCCTCGCCGTTCTGGCGGGAACCGGAGCCGGGGCCTCGGCAGCGCTGCTGATCCACGGCAGGATCCGGCACGGCGCCGAGCAGCGGGAGGCGGCCCGCCGCTGGGCCGACCTGGGCTGCGTACAGGCCTCCGCCGCCACGCCCCGCCGGCCCGCCCGCGCACGGGTCGCCTGGGCCCTGGCCGCGGCCACCGCCGCCCCGGCCGCGGCGGCCGCGCTCCTCCTGGCCGGCGGTCGCTGACCGGTTCCACGGCGCCGGGGGCGCCCGTACCTGGGGGCCTACGAGCTCTTCACCATGCCGAGCGGGCCTCCCCCCGGCTGGGACCGGCCGTAGCGGGCGGTGGTCCTCGGCGGGGGCACGGCCCCGGCAGGGTTCCGCACCGCCCGCACCGTGCCGCGGACTCGGCCCTGTACTCGCCCATGACTGCCGCCCGTCGGTGCGCCCCCCAGACGATGTGCCGGTTCACCTCCCATCCTAGGAAGGAGCCGCGGAGCCCGCGCGTCCCCGGCAAGCGCTCGGGCAGGACGCACACGCCGGCGGCGGTACTCCGCGGCCGCAGCGGGCACCCGCGACACCGGGACCGAAGCCCCCGGGGCGCCGTACCGCGCGAGGCCGGCCCCGCCCGGCAGCCGCCGCAGGCCCCGTGCAGCAGCGAGACCCGCGGCCCGCCCGCGGTGGCCCATCCGGCCCTTATCGCCGGCCCCGTGCCCGTGCCACCGTGCCGTACGGAGTCCCGTCCGGTACGACAGCGCAAGGGCCGTGCCCGCCCCGAACCCGCAGAACGCCCCGCCGGCCCCGGCAAGCCACGACGATGGAGGAAGCATGCGCAGCGACCAGCGCCCGCAGAACGCCCCGCTCGACGACGACGAGCTCAGCGCCCTCGACGCCCACTGGCGCGCGGCCAACTACCTTTCGGCCGGCCAGATCTACCTGATGGACAACCCGCTGCTGCGCAAACCCCTGGAACCGGCCCACATCAAACCGCGGCTGCTCGGCCACTGGGGCACCTCGCCCGGCCTGAACCTCGTCCACACCCACCTCAACCGGCTGATCCGCAACCGGGACCTGGACGCCCTGTGCATCTGGGGACCCGGACACGGCGGCCCCGCCGTCCTCGCCAACGCCTGGCTCGAAGGCAGCTACAGCGAGACCTATCCGAACGTCAGCCGCGACGAGGAGGGCATGTTCCGGCTCTTCCGCCAGTTCTCCTTCCCCGGCGGCGTCCCCAGCCACGTCGCGCCCGAGACCCCGGGCTCCATCCACGAGGGCGGCGAACTCGGCTACGCGCTCTCCCACGCGTACGGCGCGGCCTTCGACAACCCCGGCCTTCTCGTGGCCTGCGTGATCGGCGACGGCGAGGCCGAGACCGGCCCGCTCGCCGCCTCCTGGCACTCCAACAAGTTCCTCGACCCCGTCCACGACGGAGCGGTCCTGCCGATCCTCCACCTCAACGGCTACAAGATCGCCAACCCGACCGTCCTGGCCCGACTGCCCGAAACCGAACTCGACGAACTGCTGCGCGGATACGGCCACGAGCCCCTCCACGTCACCGGCGACGACCCCCGCCAGGTCCACCAGGCCATGGCCGCAGCCATGGACACGGCCGCCGACCGCATCCGGGGCATCCAGCAGCAGGCCCGCAGCGGCGCCGCCGACGGCCGCCCCCGCTGGCCCGTCATCGTCCTGCGCACCCCCAAGGGCTGGACCGGCCCCGCCGAGGTCGACGGCCTGCCCGTCGAAGGGACCTGGCGCGCCCACCAGGTCCCTTTGCCGGCCGTCCGCGAGGACGCCGGCCACCGCGCCCAACTGGAGTCCTGGCTCCGCTCCTACCGGCCCGAGGAGCTCTTCGACGACGACGGCAGGCCGCGCCCCCAGGTGCTCGCCTGCGTACCGGAGGGCCCGCGCAGGCTCGGCGCCACCCGGCACGCCAACGGCGGCCTCCTGGTACGGGACCTGCCCCTGCCGCCCCTGGAGCGGTTCGCCGTCCCCGTGGACCGCCCCGGCGGCACCCGCCACGAGCCGACCAGGGTGCTGGGAGACCTCCTCCAGGCCGTGATGGCCGCCACCGCCGACCGCCGCGACTTCCGCCTCGTCGGCCCCGACGAGACCGCCTCCAACCGCCTCCAGGCGGTGTACGCGGCCAGCGGCAAGGCCTGGCAGGCGCAGGTCCTGCCCGCGGACGAGGACCTCGACCGGCACGGACGGGTCATGGAGATCCTCTCCGAGCACACCTGCCAGGGCTGGCTGGAGGGCTACCTGCTGACGGGCCGCCACGGCCTGTTCTCCTGCTACGAGGCCTTCGTCCACATCGTCGACTCCATGGTCAACCAGCACATCAAATGGCTCCGGACCTCCCGCGCCCTGCCCTGGCGGGCCCCCGTCGCCTCCCTCAACTACCTGCTCACCTCGCACGTGTGGCGCCAGGACCACAACGGCTTCTCGCACCAGGACCCCGGCTTCGTCGACCACGTCCTGAACAAGAGCCCCGAGGTCGTCCGCGTCTACCTGCCCCCGGACGCCAACACCCTCCTGTCGGTGGCCGACCACGTCCTGCGCAGCCGCGACCAGGTCAACGTGGTCGTGGCCGGCAAGCAGCCCTGCTTCGACTGGCTCTCCCTCGACGAGGCCCGCGCCCACTGCGCCCGCGGCGCCGGCGTGTGGGAGTGGGCGGGCACCGAGGACGGCACGCGCGAACCCGACGTGGTCCTCGCCTGCGCCGGCGACGTCCCCACCCAGGAGGTCCTCGCGGCGGCCGACCTGCTGCGCCGGCACCTGCCGCACGTCGCGGTGCGCGTCGTGAACGTGGTCGACATGACCCGCCTCATGCCCCGCGAGGACCACCCGCACGGCATGACCGACCTCGAGTACGACGCCCTCTTCACCCCCGGCCGGCCTGTCGTCTTCGCCTACCACGGCTACCCCTGGCTCGTGCACCGGCTCGCCTACCGCCGCCACGGCCACCCGGACCTGCACGTCCGCGGCTACAAGGAAGTCGGCACCACCACGACCCCGTTCGACATGGTCGTGCGCAACGACCTCGACCGCTACCGCCTCGTCATGGACGTCATCGACCGCGTCCCCGGCCTCGCCGCCCGCGCCACGGGCGTCCGGCAGGCCATGGCCGACGCCCGCACCCGCCACCACGCCTACATCCGCGCACACGGCACCGACATGCCCGAGGTCGCGGACTGGACCTGGGACCACTGACCCGCCCCGGAATCCCCGCACACGGTCCGCGCGCCCCCGGGTTCCCGCCCCGCCCCGGCAGGGGCGCCGTGCCCGACACGGACGCAACGCCCCAGCCCGCCGGCCACGGCATGGCGCCCCTCGCCGAACTCCTCGGCGACGCCGCCCGCCACGCCCGCGCGTCCCGCGTCGAGGCCGCCCTGCAGGGTCGGCCGAAAGCCCGCCGCCACGGCCTCATACGACGGCCGGCAGCGCCTGGCGGGTGTGGACCAGGCGCTGCCGGCGAGAGCGTGCAGGGCCGCCGCAGGGCCTCGGCACGCCCGGGGGCATGCGCCGGGCGCGTCCGCGAAGCCCCGGCGGCCCCGGGTTCAGGCGAAGGAGCAGGGCACGGCCAGGTCCACGCCGAGCGCGCGGATGACCCGCCCGGGGAGCCGCTGCACCCGCCGCAGGCTCAGCCGCCGTCCGCTCGCCACACAGCGCTCGTGCACCCGCAGCAGGGACTCGGCCCCCGAGCTGTCACAGAAGGTCACCCCTGCCAGGTCGAGGAGCAGCTCCCGCTCCGCCCCGTCCGCCAGGCCGGCCAGTTCCGACTCGACGCGGCCGGCGGTGTGTATGTCCAGTTCCCCGGACACGGCGACCGCCACCGTGTCCGGCCCACCCCCGACCACCGTCAGGCTGATCTCGGCCGTGGCCATGTCTGCAACCCCTCTCCCGCCCCGCCCTCCGGGGCCCCTGGTGGGCCCGGACGCGCCGGCCCGTGGAGTCCACCACGCGCCGCACGGGGCACGGCAGGGCCGGCAAGTCCCCCGGGGTGGGCCGAAGGTCCCTGCCCCCGCGGCCGGCCCCGCCCGGGCGGCTTGTCACGCGGGCGGCACGACCGCCACGGGGCAGCCCGCGTGGTGCAGGGCCGCATGGGCGACCGACCCGATACGGCTGCCCAGGGGGACGCGGCGCACCCGGCGGCCCACCACCAGCAGCTGCGCCCGGGAGGCCGCCGACAGCAGCACCTGCCCCGCGCTGCCGATCTCCACGTGCTCGGTCACCGGCACGTCGGGGTACCGCTCGCGCCACGGGGCGAGCGCCTCGGCCAGCGCCTTCCGCTCGAACGGCTCCAGCCCGCCCGCCTCGTCCGCCAGGCGCAGCGACCCCGGGCTGTAGGCGAAGACCGGCGGCAGCGTCCACGCCCGTACGGCCCGCAGCGCCGCACCGCGCGCGGCGGCGGCCTCGAACGCGAAGCCGAGCACCGCCTCGCTGTCCTCCGGGCTGCCCTGCTGGCCGACGACGACCTCCCCGCCCTCGGCCGGGCCGCCCGCCTGCGCGTCGCGTTCCCGTACGGACACGACGGGAACCGCCGCCTCGGCGATCACCTCCTGTCCGTACGAGCCGAGCAGGAACCCGAGGAGCGCACCGTGCCCCCGGGAGCCGAGGACCAGCATCTGCGCCCGCTCGCCCTCCTCCAGCAGCGCCGTGACCGCGCCCGCCGACCTCACCTCGGCCGTCACGGGAAGGTCCGGGAACCGGTCGGCGACCCGCTTCGAGGCCTCCCGCAGCACCGCGTCGGCGGCGCGGGCCTGGCTCTCCTCGTCCTGCACCACGGGCACGTCCAACGGCTGCCACAGCCAGGCGTGCACGATGCGCAGCGGCACGCCGCGCAGTGCGGCCTCGCGTGCCGCCCAGTCGGCTGCCGCCAGGCTCTCCGCGGATCCGTCGACTCCTACCGCGATGGCGCGGGTCATGGGGTGCCTCCCTACCGGTTCGGCGGGCACGGCCCGTTCGGCCGCCGCCCCTTCCCTCCCAGCATCGGGCAGAGGAGCCCGTCCCCGCAGGGCCGTTCGGCCCTGCGGGGCGGGCCGTCCGGGCTCGCCGCACACCCCGTGCGCAGGTCAGCGGAGGCCGAGGAGCAGTCGGGAGAGCCACGCGGCGCGGGCGTGGCGGAGCTCCGCATGCCCGCCGCGCGCCAACGGCATGCAGGGCAGGCCGTGATGGCCGGGAGGCGCCGCGCCTCGCGCACCTCGCCGGCGGGCATCCCCCGCGCGAGGGCGTTCCGGCGCCGTCCGGCAGCCTCACGCCGGCGCCCGGCCGCACCGTGTGGAGCCCGCACCGCCGGGCATACGCGGGCAGCGCCCGTGTCCCCTCTGGAGGTTCCCCGATGCCCACCCACTCCGCCCTGGCCGACGTCTACATGGCGGTGGCCGGCGCCGGCCGTGTGCCGTTCCTGGCCCACCTCTTCTACGACTCCGCCGACCCGTACACGGTGCAGGTGCAGTTCTTCGACCGCGGAACAGCCCTGGCCCGCTGGCACTTCGACCGCCAGATGCTCGCCGAGGGCCTCCACCGCCGCGTCGGCGAAGGCGACGTCGCCTTCCGGCCGCACGGCACCGCGGACGGCGACGAGGTCCTCATGGAGCTCCGCGACCACACGGCGCCCGGTCTGCGGACGGCGGTGGTCGGCGCGGACACGGCGACGGTCGCCGAGTTCCTGGAGCACACGTACGCCCTCGTCCCGGCCGGGACGGAGACCCTGGACCTCGACGGCCCGCTCCAGGACCTCCTGGCACGGTGAACGCCCGCCGGGCCCGGGGACGCCCCCGGACCCCTTCCGGCCTTCCGGCGGAGCAGTGCCCGCGGCGCCCCTGCCGGCCGCCCGCTCCGGGTGGGGCTGCCCCCGGGCGGCCACCCGTCCGCCACCGGGCGGCAGGCCGGCGCATCCAGGGCGGGCCGACGGGCCGAATCCATGGTGAGCGGCCGGTACGGGCCGCACCGGCAGCGAAGGGAGGTGGCACCGTGTCGGCATCCCCGGACACGGCGGACGTGCTGGTGGTGGGGGCGGGCCTCGCCGGGCTGGCCTGCGCCCGGGACCTGCTGGCGGCCGGAGTCGGCGTACGGGTGCTGGAGGCGGGCGACGCCGTCGGCGGCAGGATGCGCTCGGACCGCGTCGAAGGCTTCACGGTGGACCGCGGATTCCAGGTGTTCAACACCTCCTACCCCCAGGTCCGCCGCCGGCTCCGGCCGCAGGAGCTCGGACTGCGTCCGTTCACCCCCGGCGTCCTCGTCCACACCCCCTCCGGGCGGCTCCGCTTCGGGAATCCCGCCCGCCGCCCGCGCATGCTGCCCGACCTGCTCGCGGGCCGCCTCGCCGGCCCCCGCGACGTGGCCGCCCTCGGCCTGCTGTGCGCCCGCGACGCGCTCCTTCCCCCGGACCGGATCAAACGCCTCCCGGACACCACCACCCGCACCGCGCTCGCCGGCGCCGGAATCTCCGACACCCTCGTCGAGGGGTTCTTCCGCCCCTTCCTGTCGGGGGTCTTCCTGGAGGACCGCCTGGAGACCTCGGCCAGGATGTTCCACCTCGTCTGGCGGAGCATGCTCCGCGGCAGCCTCTGCCTGCCCGACCGGGGCATCGGGGCGGTCCCGCAGGCCCTCGCAGCCGCCCTGCCCCCGGGCTCCGTGCACCTGGAGACCCCTGTGGCGGAGCTCACCGGAGACGGCGCGCTCACCGCCGCGGGCCGGGAGCTCCCGGCCCGCGCCGTCGTCGTCGCCACCGGCCCCGGCGCACTCCCGTCCCTGCTCCCCGAAGCCGCCGTGCCCGCCTACCGGGTCGTGACCACCTACTACCACGCCGCCCCCGGCAGCCCCCTCGGCGAGCCGACGCTCCTCGTCGACACCCGCCGCCGGTTCCTCAACACCTGCGTCCTCAGCGACGTCGCGCCCCGGTACGCCCCCGCCGGGCAGGCCCTCGTCGCCACCTCCGTCCTCGGCCGGGACGCGGGCGGCCGTGAGCGCAGCGTCCGGGCGGCGCTCGCCGAGGCGTACGGCGCCGCGACCGGCGGCTGGGACCTGCTCGCCGCCCGCACCGTCGAGGGCGCCCTGCCCGCCATGGCGCCGCCGCAACCGCTCACCCGCACCACCCGGGTCGCCCCGGGCCGGTACGTGTGCGGCGACCACCGCGCCACCGGCTCCGTCCAGGGCGCACTGGCCTCGGGCGCGCGGGCCGCCCGCGAGGTCCTGCGCGACCTGGGCCGCCGGGACCCGCGCTGAACACCCCCTGCGGCCGCCGCCGTCGGCCGGCCGCAGGTCACGGCGGGTCGCCGCCCCGCTGCGCCTCCCCCCGCAGCAGCTCCGCCAGGTCCGCCAGCCTGTCCAGGCCGCGGACCGGCTGCGCCATCCGCGGATTGCGCTCCAGACGGGCCCGGTGCCGGTGCAGGAAGGCCCAGTAGCCCGCCGTGTACGGGCAGGCCCGCTCGCCGACCCGGTCGCCGGGCCGGTAGGCGCAACCGCCGCACAGATCGCTCATCCGGTTCACGTACGCCCCGCCGGACGTGTACGGCTTGGTCGTCATGCGCCCCCCGTCGGCGTACTGCGACATCCCGACGACGTTGGGCACCATCACCCAGTCGTACGCGTCGACGAAGCAGCGGTGGAACCAGTCCGTGACCGCCTGCGGATCCCAGCCCCGCTGCAGCGCGTAGCCGCCCAGCACCATCAGCCGGGGAATGTGGTGCGTCCATCCGGTGTCCCTCACCTGGGCGAGCGCCGTGCCCAGGCAGCGTGCCCGCACCGCGTCCGCGTCCAGCTCCAGGAACCACCGGGGGAGCGGCTCGCGGTGCCGCAGCACGTTGCTGCGGCGGTAGTCCTCCCCGAAGTACCAGTACAGCTGCCAGACGTACTCGCGCCATCCGGCGACCTGGCGGACGAACCCCTCCACACTGCCCACCGGAGCACACCCCGCCCGCCAGGCGTCCTCGGCCCGCTCCACGCACTCCGCCGGGTCCAGCAGGCCGAGGTTGAGCGAGGACGACAGCAGGCTGTGGCTCATCACCGGATCCCCGGCCAGCATCGCGTCCTCGTGGGGCCCGAACCCGGCGAGCCGGTGCCCGACGAAGCGGCGCAGCGCGGCCAGCGCCTCCCGCCGCGAGGCGGGGAACCGGCGCGGGCCGTCCCGGCCGACGAAGGACACGGAGCCCTCGCGCTCCCAGCGGTCGAGGTCGTGGCGCACCTCCTCGTCGATGCCGTCCTCCCGCGGCCGGTAGGGCGGCGGGGCGCCCAGGGTGCGCGCCCCCTTCGGAGGGGGCTCGCGGTTGTCGCGGTCGTGGTTCCACCGGCCGCCGGCCGGGCGGTCGCCGTCCATCAGCAGGCCGTGCGAGCGCCGCACCCAGCGGTAGAAGTCCTCCTGCCGCAGCCGCTGACCGCCGTGGCCCCCCGCCCAGGCCCGGAAGTCGTCGTGCGGGACGAGGAAGCCGCGCGCGGGCAGCACGGTCACCGAGGGCAGCGACCGCACCAGCCGCAGCGCCGCGTACGACGTCGGGTGGTGCACCGTCACCGGGCCGTCCCCGACAGCCGTGCGCAGGCCCTCCCGGTAGGTCTCCGCGCGCACGTACCGCACCCGGTCGCCCAGCTCGGCCGCCCGGTGGCGCATCGCGGACAGCACCAGGTGCGCCTTGGCCCGGTGGAACCGGCGGCGCCGGAAGACCGAGCGCGCCTCCACCATCACGACCGGAACGCCGGCTCCGGAGGCCGCGAAGTGCGGCCCGAGCTGGTCGCCGAACAGCCAGTGGGGGACCGTCATGACAGCACTCCTCGCTCCCGGGCCCGGGCGTGCGGGCCGTGCACGGCGTCCTTCGCCGCCGCGGCCCACCCCGGATGCGGCGGGACGGGCGCGATGGCCGACTCTGCCACGGGCCGGGCGCCTCACGGCCGAGGAGCGAGGGCATGTCCGGCACTCCGTACGGGCCGGGCGGCCGCCGCGGCCCCCTCAGGACCCGCCGCCCCCTCACCCCGGCATACTCGTCGTGACGTTCCGACCAGGAGGCCGCGTGCGCACCCTAGAACCCGAAGCCGTCCACACCGACCGGCTGACCCTGCTCCCCCTCCGGACCGGACACGCCGAGGAGATGGCCGCAGTCCTCTCCGACCCCGCCCTGCACGCCTTCACCGGAGGCACGCCCGAGGACGCCCGCGCGTTGCGGGCCCGCTACGCACGCTGGGTGTCCGGCTCGCCCGACCCGGGCACGACGTGGTGCAACTGGGTGGTCCGGCTCGACGAGGAGGCCGCGCTCACCGGCACCGTCCAGGCCACCGTGGCACACGACGGGCGAGGAGCAGCGGCGGAGATCGCCTGGGTCGTGGGCACGCCCTGGCAGCGGCGCGGGATCGCCACCGAGGCGGCCCGGGCACTCGTCGCCTGGCTGCACCGGCACGGGGTGCACACCGTCGTCGCCCACATCCACCCCGACCACACGGCATCCGCGGCGGTCGCCGCCGCGGCCGGCCTCGCCCCCACGGGCCAGTGGCACGAGGGCGAGGCCAGGTGGCACCTCACCCCCGGCTGACAGCACCGCCGCCCCGTGCCCCGCCCCGGGGCCGGGCCGGGGCACGGGGCGGCTGCCGGGTCGTCAGAGCCAGCTCTGCTGCGGGCTCTGGTTGCACGTCCACAGCTGGACCTTGCCCCCGTTGCGGTTCTCGCGGGTGTCCTGGTCCAGGCACTTGCCGTTGTACTTCGAGCGGATCGTGTTGTCGGGGCCGCGGTACCACTGCTGCTGCGGCTGCCCGTTGCACGTCCACAGCTGGACCGTTGCGCCGTTGTTGTTGATCGTGTTCGTGTCGGCGTCCAGGCACTTGTTGTTGTTGAAGTCCACCCTCAGCGCCCCGTTCGGCTCCAGGATCCACCGCTGGTTGGCGGCGTGGTTGCAGTCCCACACCTGGGCCCGCCCCCCGTTGTTGTTGATGGTGTTCGTGTCGGCGTCCAGGCACCGGTTGCTGATCTGGACCCGGTAGGTGCGCGCGGCGGATGCCGCGGCCGTCCGGGCGTCCTTCTCCGCGGCGCCTGCGGCTCCTTCCACCGCGGCAAGGGGGAGGAGCGTGAGCGCCACGCCGGCCGACAGGTTACGGGCCGTGCGGATGTCGAAGCGCATGGTTGACGGACCTTTCGATGGGAGACGGGCCGGCGGCGGGCATACCGGTGCCGCGCAGGAAACGCGGGGGACGGGTGCCGCGGGCTTCACCTCACGGGGTGAACCGCCGACTGGATGCTCCGAGTTTGTGGCGGTCCGGGCACCTCCCGCAACGTTGTCCCGGTTGCTTCGCCCATGTCGGGATCCCTACCCTCCTGAACTGCCGGGACGGGCCCGTCCCGGGACAGGCGCGCCGCCGCGGGGCACCCCGGGCGGGCAATTCGGCGGTCATCCACGGGGAAGCGGGGCACGCATGAGCCACCTCGACGGCGTCGACCGGCACACCGCGCCGGCCCGCCGGCTGGGGGAGGCCCTGCGGGCGCTCCAGCAGCAGTCCGGCATGACGCTCCGCGACCTGGAACGGCGGGCCCTGGTCAGCGACTCCTCCCTCTCCCGCTATTTCCGCGGGTCGACGGTGCCGCCCTGGACCGTCGTACGGGACATCTGCCGGGCCATGGACACCGACCCGGCGGACTTCCGCGCCCTGTGGGAAGCCGCCGACCGCACGCAGAACCGCCCGCAGCCCGGCCCGGCCGCCGCAGCGGAACCCGCCGCGGGCGCGGAACGGGCGGCGGTCCCGGGCCCTGCCGTGCAGGGGAGGACCGGCCCGCCGGAGCCGCGCCCCGCTCCCGACGAGGCGCCGGCCGAGCCCCCGTCCCGGCCCCCGGAGCGCCCTGAGCGGCCGCCCGCGTCCGGCCGCCGGAGGTGGACTGCGGCGGGCTTCCTGGCCGGTCTGGCCGCGGGCGTCGCCGGCACCCTCCTGCTGAATGCGGCGCCGGCCCCGGACCCGGCCCGCGTGTTCCGGAACAAGGCCGCCGAAACCTGCCTGGACGACAGCGTCGAGGGGCTGCGGAGCTGGCCCTGCAACGGCCTGCACTACCAGGAATGGGAGCTGCGCCCCGGCGGCCCCGGACCGGGCGAGCTCCGCAACCGGGCGACGGGAGCCTGCCTGGACAACAGCGGAACGGCCCCCCGCGCCCGCTCCTGCAACGGCTCCACCCACCAGGACTGGACGGTCACGAGCCGGGACGACGGCACGGTCCAGCTCCGCAACCTGGCCACCGGAACCTGCCTGGAGGCGGGCCCGGCGGCCCTGGCAGCCCGGACGTGCGACGGCTCGGACCGGCAGCGCTGGACCTGACCCGCACCTGCCCGGCTCGCTGCCCGGCCGCCGGCCCTCAGCCCGGACGCAGTCCCCGGACCCGGAACTGCATCACCCGGTACGGCCAGCCGGCCCCCGTCCGCCACTGGCTCACCGCCAGGTGCAGGTCGTCGAGGCGCGAGCCGGGGACGACGTACCCGCCGTACGGCTGGGCGACGCGCGCACCGCCCTCCTCGCCCCAGGCCGCGCCGTGGATCAGAGTCCTCCGGTACGCCGCCCCGAGGTCAGCGGTCGGCCGGTCCGCGACGAGGGCCTCGATGCGGGCCTGCGCCGCGTTGAAGCAGACCAGCAGCCAGTGCCCGTCGAGCCGCCGCAGGCACAGCTCCCCGAAACCCCCGTCCAGGACCGGCGTCGGCGGGTTGCCCCAGCCCCAGGAGCCCGCACGGCGGCCCCACGGCACGTACGCGGCCGGATCGGCCAGCGCGTCCGCCGCCACCCGGTGCAGCAGCAGCGGCCCGTTCCGCCCGTACCCCGTGGAGTATGCGTAGACGTGGCCGTCGTCCGCGAGTGCCCACGTCAGCAGTTGGAACAGCCCGCCGTGGGCGTCGCCCGGGAAGCGGGCCCCGGTGTGCCGCCAGGTCGTGCCCGCGTCGTCCGACCGCCAGATCTCCGTCCACAGCACGTTCCCCCACCCGCGGTGCACGCTGACGTGCAGGTACAGGCTGCGCCCCAGCAGGATCGCGTCGGACGGCAGCATGGTGGTGAAGAGCGGGTTGTCGTGCTCGTACGCCCACAGCTGCCGGGCGTGCTGCCCGCCGACGGCCCCGCTCCAGGCGATCCCCTCGTCGAGGCGCGAGGTGTCCGAGTACAGGCCGACGGGGGAGCGCCACCAGCCGCCGCCCACGCGGGCCTCCTCGAAGGTGTCGCCGAACACGAAGAGCATCCGGCCGTCCGGCAACCGGACCGGAATACCGAGGTCCGTGGCCTCCATGCGGAAGCGCGTCGTGATGCCCGGGCCGGTGAGATCGCGCACCTTCTCCACCCGGATCTCCCCGGATCCGTCCCGTCCGGAGCCCTCGGGCCCGGCGGGGCCCCCGGTACGCCCGGCCGGGCCGGCCCCGAGGGCCGCCGCGGCCGCCGCCCGCACAAACACCGACCGGCGCATCCCCGGCCCCCGCACCACCGCCATGCCTGTACAACCCCCGCGGCCGCCCGCACGTCACGCCCCTCCCGGGGTGCACCCGGCTCCGCGCTCGGGCAGCCCTCCCGCCCCGTCGACGCCCCGCAGTGGGACGTTCGGGTGCATCCCGAACCGCCGCGACCCGTATCGGCAGCGTCGTCCGCCACGATGGAGGACGCGCCGCGGCGCCCGGCCCCGGACGAGCCCGCACACCCCTCCCACCCCGTCGGAGACCCCATGGCAGCACCGCCGGCCCCGCACCGCCCGCGCCGCTCCGGCGCGTCGCTCCTGCCCGTCCTCCTCCCCTTCGCGCTCCTGATCGTCGCGGCGGTGGGCGTCGGCTCGTGGCTGCAGTTCAGCGAGCGGCAGGCCGGCGACACGGTGTACGCCGCCGGATCCACGGGCGCCGACCGGGTGGACGTGGAGGCCGTCGTCCAGCGCGTGGACGCCGTGGCCAGGGAGCTGGTGCTGCGCGTCTGGGTGACCCCGCGCGGGACGCTCGGCGAGGCGGAGGGAACCGCCCCCGCGGACGACCTCGGCCTCCAGACCTCCGGGGCGACGATCGGCGACCTGGAGTTCGAGGCGCACGAGCGGATCGAGAGCAAGGACATGCAGGTCGCGCTCACCGGCGGGTCGGTCGGCGACTACCCGTTCGACAGCTACCGCACCGGCATCGCCTTCCGGGCGCAGCTGGGCGGCAAGCAGGTGCCGGTGCGCCTGCTCGTCGCCGACAACGACACGCTCTTCTCGATGACCGCGCGCCCGGCGCCCTCCGGACAGGAGGGGGCCGCGATGGTGCTGACGCTGTCCCGCTCCGGCAGCCTGCTGGTCTTCGCGGTCTTCATGATGGCCGTGATGTGGGCCCTGGCGGGGTCCGTGCTCCTCGGCGCCTGGTACCTGACGACCCGCAACAAGGGCCTCGTGTGGCCGGCGCTCGCCTGGATGGCCGCCACCCTGTTCGCGCTGGCCGCGTTCCGCAACACCGCCCCCGGCACCCCGCCGATCGGCTGCGTGCTGGACTGGTTCGCGTTCCTGTGGGCCGAGACCGTCATCGCCCTCTGCCTGGTCACCGTGGTCGTCACCGGCGTCCGCACCGCCCTCCGCGACGACACCCTGCCCGGGTAGGCCACGGGTAGGCCCGCAGGGGCCGCTCCGGCCGTCCCGAAGCGGCCCCCGCGGCCGTATGCGGCCCGCGCCCGCCGGTCAGCAGTGCGGCACGGACGTCTGGGCGGCGACCAGCGACGAGTGCACGTACCCGGTGCCCACCGGGCTGGCGACCCGGAACCAGCGGTTCGAGGCGTAGTTCGAGCTCGGCGGGTACACCCACTGGCTGTCCAGCCGGCACTTCATGCTGACCCCGGTGCCGGAGGTGTCCCGCAGCCAGACGGGTGCTGTCGGTGCTCGCCGAGGCCAGGGTCGCGCCGTCCGGGGCGAACGCGAGCGCGTACACGTAGCTGCTGGGACCGGTCAGCGGCGGGCCGGCGCTCACCGGACGCCCGCCGTCCGCCGCGCCGTCGAACCTCCACAGCCACACGTCCCGGTCGCCGGTCCCGGCGGCAAGCACCCGCACCGTCAGGCCGGCCTCCTCCCGCAGGCGGGTCAGTCCGGCGGCGAACTCCTCCCGCGGTGACGGCCCCGCGGCCGGAGCGTCCGGCGGCCCCGTCGGGCCGGGCGGCGCCCATGGCTCCCCGGCTGCCGCCCGGCCCGCTTCGGGCGGGGGCAACGGCTGTGGCGAACGGTCCATCGAGCCTCCGCGGACACGGTGCCGGGCGGGACACATGCGCAGGCATCCCGCACGCCCCGCCGCAGCGCCGCCCCGCCCTCTCCGCGAACCGGTCTCTTTCCCGTACACCCCGCGCGCCCCGGCGAGCGCTCCTGCGCACACCGGCCCGGAGCACCGCCCCCGGGCCGTCGGCGGGGGCCGGCGACCCGGGGGCGGCCCTGGTCAGTAGCCGGTGCTGCCGTAGACGCGCTGGCCGTCGTACGTGCCGCCTTGGCAGTACCAGTAGCCGCTGCTGTGCTTCACGGGTGAGCCGCCGCCGTACTTGCAGTCGCCCCAGGACACCTGGGGCGCGGCCGCCGAGGCCGCTTGGGAGGCGGTGACGCCCATCCCGGCCAACGCCAGCGAGGCGAGGGCCAGGCCGAGCAGTCGTCGGACGCGCATGGCTTGCTCCTCTCGGGATTAGCCCGTTCGGGTCATTCCCAGAGTGGCCGCACGCGGTGGCCGACTGCGCGCGCGACTACGCCATGTGGGTGACCCGGGGGAGGGGGCTGCCCCGCCCGCCCGGTACGGCGGCGGTAGGCCCGGGCCGGATGCCGCACCTTTTGTCGATCTTGAGTAGGCTCGGCGCCCGGGGCCGGTCCACCTGCGAACCGGCCCCCTTTGACGACCAGTTGAGGAGAACCGTGCGCCTGACCATCGACCGACGCCTCACTCTCGGTGCCGCCGTACTCGCCGTCGCCATGACGGTGACCCCGGTGTCCGCCGCAGTGGCCGCCCCGCCCGCCCCCGCACGCCCGGCGGCGGCGCCCGCACCCGCCCCGGACCTGGAGGGGATCTCGCAGGCACTGCGCAACACCCTCGCCGCCGGCGCGCCGGGCGCCATGGCCCGCTACACCGGCCCCGGCGGCGTCCAGCACCGCACCGAGGGGGTCCAGGACCGGACCACGGGCGACGCCATGGATTCCGCGTCCCGCTTCCGTATCGGCAGCGTCACCAAGACGTTCTCCACCGTTGTCCTGCTCCAGCTGGCCGCGGAGGGCAAGATACGCCTGGACGACCCGGTCACCGCCCACCTGCCCGGCGTGCTGCCCGACGACCGGATCACCGTGCGCCACCTGCTCAGCCACCGCAGCGGGCTGGCGGACTACACGAACGCCATGTTCGAGCGGACCGTCCCCGGCTTCGAGTCCGTCCGCCACCGCGTCTTCACCTACCAGGAGCTCGTCGACCTCTCGCTGAGCGAGCCCCGGACGACCGAGCCCGGCGCCGCCTACCGCTACTCGAACACCAACTTCGTCGTGGTCGGCATGCTCATCGAGAAGCTGACCGGCAAGCCCGTCGCCAAGGCGTACGAGCAGCGCATCATCAAGCCCCTGAAGCTCAAGAACACCTCGTACGTCCACCCGTCGACGGCCATCAAGGGCCGCCACGCCCGCGGCTACCTGCACCCCGACGAAGAGGGCGCGCCCCTCGTCGACTCCACCGAGCAGACCGCCTCCTGGGCCCAGTCCGCCGGCGCGATGATCTCGAACGAGGCCGACCTCTCCACCTTCATGTCCGCCCTGCTCCGCGGCCGGCTGCTGCGCGCGGACATGCTGGACGCCATGCTCACCATGGCCCCGACCGACGCGACGAACACCCGCTTCTACGGCCTGGGCCTGCGCCGCTACGACCTCACGTGCGGCACCTCCGTGTACGGGCACACCGGCACCGTCCAGGGCTTCTACACCTACGCGTTCACCACCCGCGACGGCCGCCGCAGCCTCAGCGCGATGGCGAACACGTCCAACCGCGGCGCCGCGAACACCGCCCTCGGCGGCACCCTCGAAGCGGCCTTCTGCGGCAAGAAGACCACCTCGGCGGGCCCGACCGCCCGCTCGGCGGCGCCGTCCGCCGCACAGCACGACGTCACCGCCCCGCGCGCCGAAGCCGACATCCGCGAAAACCGCTGACGGCGGGCCGCGGCCGCATCACGTGGTGCTCCCCGCAGGCGCGGGGAGCACCACCCGCGGCGTACCACACGGTGAGAAAGCGCCCGGACCCGCGCCTGCAGGTGAGCGCCACCGCCGTCGCCGAGTCCGGGCACGGCTGCGGCTCCATCACCACCGGCGGCCCCAGCAAGCCGGGACGAGTACGGCACAGAGGCCCACCCGGCTGATGCCGAGGCCGGCCGCGCGGGCGAGGGATGACGCTGTCCGAGCCGCAGCAGGCGCACTCTGCTCCGATGCGGCCATGCGGCCATGCGGTCGAGGCGGGCGCGGCCGACAGCACCGGGGTAGCCTCGGAAGTGGCAGGCAGGACGTGGAGATGGTGACCATGAAGCCGCGGTCACGCTACCCGATGATCGGCGCGCTGGCCGTCATCATGCTCGCACCATGGGCGTCGCATTCGGCGGCGGTCACGGAGGCCTTCCCCGGGACCAACGGGAAGATCGTGTTTGTCAGTGACCGCGATGGCGACGACGAGATCTACACCATGAACGCCGGCAGGACGCGCGAGGACGTCGCATCGCTCCGGCAGCTCACCCACAACTCGGTGCCCGACCGGGACCCCGTCTTTTCATCCGACGGCAGCAAGATCGCTTTCGCGAGCCTGCGCGACGACAACTGGGACGTCTTCACCATGAATGCCGACGGCACGGAGGAGGCGAGGATAACGGAGGAAGCTTCGGGCGAGTTCCAGCCCTCCTTCGCCCCCGGCTTCTCCCGGCCCCGGCAGACCATCGTTTTCACCAGCACCCGCGACGTGTCCGCGCGAGAGCCGTTCAACCACGAGGTCTACCGGCTGGACCCGGAAAGCGCCCGCCTCGCGATGCAACTCACCTTCGATCCGGAACTGGACACGGAACCCGCCTGGTCGCCGACCGAGTGCAAAATCGCGTTCTCCAGCAAGCGAAGCGGTGGAAATCGCGACATATTCATCATGGGATGCAGCGGCCTGGACCTGCGCAGGCTCACCACGAGCCCTGCAAGCGATTCCTGGCCCGCCTTCTCCCCTGACGGAAAGAAGATCGCGTTCCAAAGCAATCGGAGCGGAAACACAGACATTCATGTGATGAACGCCGACGGCACCGGGCAGGAACGCGTCACGAACGACGTGTCGGAGGAGTGGCAGCCGGCCTTCTCACCGGACGGCGCCTGGATCGTCTTCACCTCCTGGAACCGGCTGGGAAGCGCCGACATCTACACCAGGCGACTGGATGGAACGGCAGAGGTGCGGATCACGAGCGGGCCGAGGGACGGGGTGCGCAACACGCAGCCCGACTGGCAGCCGGTGCCGTCCGCCGCAGGCGGGGGCGGCTGACTTCTGCGATGGGCTCATGCCGAGTGCCGGGCGGGCACGCCCGAGGTCTGTCCGTGTCCACGGCGCCCGAATCCGAGGAGCCCGAGCAGAGGCGGCACTGCTCGGGCTTCGATGGCGGCTACTCGGGTGCGGGTTTGTCGGCCAGGGCTTTGGTGACGGTCTGGCCCGTCAGTCCTGTGGCGCGGATCAGGTCGGATTTGGGCACCCCGCACCTGTGTGCCGCCCGCATGGAGGCGTTGCGCAGCGCCACATCCGGCCGGAAGGGGTGGCGGGCCAGTCTGCCTTGCACGAGTGCGGCGAAGCGGAGCAGTATCCGGCCCTGCCAGGCGGTCAACGTGTTGCGCGGTGAGGGCGTTGCGGATGTTGCCAAGGCGTACCTTTCGCTCGACTTGTCTTCCCTTCGAAGGTGACGGCACTTCGGGCCACCCGGCAGAGCGCGACCGAGCCACTTCGGTACGACATCACAGAACGGATCCGCGAAGGAAGGCGCCTCAGGGGGCTCCCGTGCCGCCCCCTGCCCCACTCTGCGCGGCCTGATCCGCGCGGTGGCTCGGCCGAACCTCAGGCGTCCTCCCGCAGGCGCCGCGCGATGGCGATGCCGTCCCGCAGAGCGCTCCATCGCGGGAACGGTTCACGCGCCGCATCCAGGACGCACCCGTGCAGCCTGCCACCGGCCCGGGGCGGGGCCGCCTCGGCGTCGAAGACCTCCTCGGCCCGGTCCACTTCGACCTTCGCGCCCACCGGCGCGACCGCGACGACGATCACGTCGGGTTCCTCGTGGTTGCGGAACATCAGCTCGGCCCTCCGGAGACCTCCACGCAGCTGCGCTTCTGTGTCGGCTCGTTGCACCGGTCCGGTTTCACGGGCTCTCGAAGTCGATGCGCGGGGCGCCGTGCACCCCGTTCCGCCTGGCGTGCTCCGCCGCCACGGCCACTGCTCCGCCAATGATGCCGAAGCAGTGGCAGATGGCACGGCGAGCGTACGCCCGCCCGTCAGACGCCGGTGTACTGGGCCGCGTACTCCCCGCTGGGCGGCACGACGGTGATGACGTCGATCAGCACACCGTCCGGCGCGGCGGTGATGAAGTGCCGCTGGCCGAAGTCCTCGGTGCGCAGCGGCAGCACTTCCGGGAGGCCGGCCTCGGCCACGAGCCGCCGGTACTCGGAGTCGACGTCGTCCACTTCGAAGTTCAGCAGCAGGCCGCCCTGGAGTGCGACCCGATGGCCCTCCGGGATGGTCGGGTGGGTGTGGTCGAGGAGCGCCAGCTCGTACTGCGGTGCGTCGGGGCGGCGCAGGCTGACGTACCAGTCCGCCGCGAAGGTCACCTCGAACCCGAAGTGGCGCGTGTAGAAGTCGCGGGCGGCCGCCACGTCCCGGGTGGCGAGCACCGGGTAGAAGCCGCCCAGCTTGACCGCGGGCACGGTGGTGCGTTCGTCCGTCATGGCAGTGGGTCTCCCATCTCCATTTCACATACCCCGGGTATGTGAGTCATGCCGCTAGCATACCCTCGGTATGTGAAACGGGAAGGGCGGTGTCCATCGATGGCGGTCAGCCGAGCGGAACAGCGGGCGTCCACGCGGCGTGCACTGCTGGCGGAGGGGCGACAGCAGTTCGCCGCCGCCGGCTACCACCACGTCGTACTGGCCGAAGTGGCGCGGGCCGCAGGCGTCACCAAGGGCGCCGCCTACCACCACTTCGACAGCAAAGCCGGGCTCTTCCGGGCCGTCGTGAGCGAGGTGCAGCAGGAACTCGGCGAGCGGGTCGCGAGCGCGGCCGAACAGCACGAGGACCTCTGGCAGCAGCTCCGGGCCGGCTGCCGCGCCTTCCTGTCCGCGGGCACCGACCCGGCTGTACGGCAGATCCTCCTGCTGGACGCGCCCACCGTGCTCGGATGGGACGAGTGGCGGGCCATGGACGAGGAGGCCTCCGCCCGCCACCTCGCGGAAGCCCTGACGGCACTCGCCTCCGCCGGCGTCATCGCCGACCAGCCGGTGGAGCCCCTGACCCGCCTCCTCTCCGGGGCAATGAACGAGGCCGCGCTCTGGATCGCGCAGGGCGGAGACGCCGAAGCCGCCGAACAGGCCCTCGACCGCCTCCTGGCGGGCCTGCGCCCCACAACCTGACCCCGAGCAGGACTCCGCCCCTCGGCGCCCTGCTCCTCCGGCCCGCGGAGTGCACCGCGCACGGTGGGGGAGGACCATGGAACCGGAAAACATCCGGCCGCCCTTGCCCTCGGCCCGCCCCTCCGGCTCCGGGAGGCTCCCATGCCCTGGTGCCCGCCCCACACCCGCCGCGTCCGCGGCGGCGCAGTCGTCGGCTGCCTGCTGCTGCCGTGCGTGCTGACCGGCCTCACGGCCGCCTCCGTCACCGTCGCGGCGCACACCGACCCCGCTTCACCCTCGCCGACGGCGAGCGCCAGGCCCGCCGGGCGCGACGTCAACGGCCTCGTCGACATCGGCGGGGGCCGCAAGATCTACGCGACCTGCAAGGGCCAAAGCCAAGGCGGCTCCCCGACCGTGGTCCTCATCGCCGGCAAGGGCAACGGCGCCGACGACTGGATGTCGGTCCTGGACCCGGCCGACCCCGCGCACGCCGCACCCGGCGACGACCTGCCGTGGCGCAACACCGGCATACGCCGCAGCGACGACTCGGTGTTCTCCCAGGTCTCCCGCTTCACCCGCGTCTGCACCTACGACCGCCCCGACGTCCGCACCACCGGCACTGACATATCCACCCCCAGGCCCCAGCCCCACACCGTCGACGCCGACGTGCACGACCTCGGCGCGCTGCTCACGTCCCTCGGCGAGCCGGGGCCCTACGTGCTCGTGGCGCACTCGTACGGCGGCCTGATCGCCACCCTCTACGCCCGTACCCATCCGCAGAACGTCGCGGGCATGGTGATGGTCGACACCGTCACGGAGCGCATCGCCGAGGTGGCAAGCCCCGGAGCCGTGAAGAACTGGGACGCCTCCAACGCGAAGACATCACAGCAGTCCCGGGAGGGCGTGCGCCTCCTCGACGCCTTCAGGAAGATCAACGCGACCGGCCCGCCGCCGGCCGTCCCGGCGGTGGTACTGTCCGCGGACAAGCCGTGGCGTGTCGACCTCCTGCCCGCCGAGGCCAGGCAGGGCGAACAGGTCACGTTCGAGGACTGGCTGGCCTCCCAGCAACGGCTGAGCACGGCCCTCGGCGCCCGCGCGCACGTCACGAACACCCGCAGCGGCCACGACATCTACCTCTACCAGCCCCGCACGGTCACCTGCGCAATCCGCGACATCGTCGGGGCGTCCTCCTGAACCCCGAGGCGGCGGCAATCGGCGTCTACCGCCACTCGGCATGAGGCCTTGGACTGCCATGCGACTCCCGGCGCGCACGCCGGAACGGGGCGGCACGGCTTTCGGCGGGGGAACGTGCGATGAGCCGCCGGCTCCGTGCCGTGCTGTGATCGGCGCTCGCGATCGAGGTCGCCGGGCTGATGGGGACGTTCGCGTTGGCGGACCCCACCGTCTTCGTGCCGGAATACGACGGGCCGTGCGTTTTGGAGTGCGCGGATGTCGACGTCGGTCCACGTAGGGCTCGACCGTGAGGGCGAGGCCGCGTGCGGTCCGGGCTGCTGCCGGACGCAGGTGCGTATCGTCGGCGGCAACTGGGCGGCCCCGGTCGTGGAGGTAGGCGGGCTGCGTCTGGCCAAGCGGTGAGCGGTATGCGGTGCGCCCGCGCGTTCCCCGCGGACCCGCGGGCGCCGGAAGCCTCGCGTCCGCCCGCGACGGGCAGGTCAGTCGTGTGCAGGGCCAGGCCGGGGCACCTGCCGCCGATACGCCTCGGTGTCGGCCCTCTCCGGCATCGCCGACCACGCCCACGTGCGGCCTGCCCTGCCCGGTGGAGTAGTGGGGAGCGGCTGGAGGCCGCCCGTGGGGACGGGTGTTCACCAACTCCACGTACCCTCAGCAACTCCCCTCCACTTCCTCGCACCGAGGCTGAAGACGCCTGCTCCGCAACCACAACCGGCGCAACGCCGGGCCCTGAGCATCGCGGCGGCGCTGAGGCGTGCCGCTGAGAGGACACGTTCACCGCCGCGACTCCTCCGAGAGGCATGCGGGGCGTGCGCGGCCGGGACCTCGTCGGGTGAAGCGGGTGCCCCCAGCCGAGCGAAGGCACAGCTCATGCGAACGAAGACCCTGTCCACCGCGGTGGCGGTTGCTGTGGCGTTCGGCGGGTGGACAGCCGTCACCGTAACGACGGCCCGCCCAGCGGACCGCGCCGCACCCCGCGTCGACTGCTTCCTCTCGGAAGGGCCAGGGCGACCTGCCCGAAGTTCGTCTCGGACGAGGAGGCTGCGATCAAGTGCACCGTGGCCAAGGGCCCGGGAACGACTTACGGCGTGTCCGGCAGGGGCTTCCAGGTGGCGGAGACGGTCACATTGTGAAGAACTCCTCCGGCACCGTCGTGGACACCACGCACACCATCCAGGACGGGTCCTTCGAGTTCACCGGCGTCCCCAACGACACGTACACCGTCACCTCGAAGTTCGCGAAGGTGACCTGCGCCGAGGCTGCCGAGTAGCCCCACCCGCCCGGCTGCGGTGCCCGGGCCGGAACTCCCGTCGACCCCTGTGCTCCGGCGCACCCCTGGAGGGCCGCCTTACGGCGCCGCCGCGACGGCGCGTGCGAATGCGGTCGGCGCGTCGAACATGACGTTGTGACCGGCTCCGGGAATGGTCACGACGTCCACGCCCGCCGCCCGCAGTCCGTCCGCGCCGACCACATCACCGCTCAGCTCGCCCTGCAGGTAGGTGCGTGGCATGCGGGCGGCCTGCAGCATCTCCCGCATCAGGGGGCGGCTTCCCCGCACCAGATGGGTGGCGGAGCGGTGCAGGGCAAGCGGGTCCGAGAGCCGCATGGTCGCCGCCCAGGTGGGTCCGACGCGCTCCAGCACGCGGGCGAACCCACCGCCCTGTACGAACTCCTCCTCCGTGTAGGAGGCGATGCCGCTGCTGCCCGCCGTCGGCGGCGGGAACGGGTCGAGGTTGCCTTCGGTGACGACGAGTCGCCCCACCAGGTCCGGCCTGCGGTGGGCGAGGACGATGGCGACCGCGCCGCCCATGCTGTGCCCGGCGACCACGCCACCGTGTATCCCGGCTGCGTCGAGAGCCCCGGCCAGGGCGTCCGCGTGGTCCTCCAGGCGGTAGCCGAAGCCGGCGGGCCGGTCGCTGATGCCGTGCCCGGGCAGGTCGACGAACAGCATCCGCCGGCCCCCCAGTTCACTCCGACCTGCAATGTGGGCGTGATACACGGTGGAGGCGGCCCCCAAGCCGTGTACGAACACCACCGCCGGCCCCTCGCCGGCCGACTCGGTCCACCGGATGACACTGCCCTGCTCATTGAATGGAGCCTCGCGCACCGTCCACCCCTTTCCCTGCCACGTCCTCGCAGCAGCCCTCTCGATACCTCGCATCCACAGTACTACGTCAACGCAGTATAGCGCCGCCGGGGTACTGCGAAGGGTGTGCAGGGACATGAGGCAAGATGACGCCATGCTGGAACTCTCCATCCTCGGTTTCCTCTACGAGACCCCGCTGCACGGCTACCAGCTGCGCAAACACATCACCGCCCTCACCGGCCACGTACGCCCGGTCGGCGAGTCCACGCTGTACCCCGCGATCAAGCGCCTGGAGAAGGCCGGTCTGCTGGTCAGGGAGGTGCAGCCCGGCCCGGCCGCCGCGCCGCGGCAGGTCCTCACGCTCACCCCGGCCGGCCGGGACGAACTCCGGCGCCGCCTCGCAGAGGCCGAGGGACCCGACATCACCGACGAGAACCGCTGGTTCACCCTCCTTGCCTTCCTCCGCTTCCTCGACGACTCGGCAGCCCAAGCGGCCGTCCTGCGCCGCCGCCTCGCCTTCCTGGAGGAACCAGCGAGCTTCTTCTACGCCGGCGAGCACCCTCTGCGCGCGGAGGACCTCGACGACCGCTTCCGCCAAGGCATCCTCACGATCGCCCGCGCGACGAGCCAGGCGGAACTCGCCTGGCTGCGCACCACCCTCACCGACCTCGAGCGCGTCTGAGGTCGCTTCCTCGGCATCACAAGACGGTGGCGGTCCCCGGGGTGCATACGCCTTGTCGGCCAGGACCGCATGTGGCCTGGTCCCGGGGCTGCCGATCCGCCGGGGCGCCCGCAACCGGGCGGCGAGGGCGTGTCCGTCGACGGCCCGGGTCCTCAGCCGTGCGCGGGCCGGATGGACCCGCTGCACGACCGAGTTTGCGACCGCATCCACGGCGGACGCCACCCGCGCGGCGGGCGTGGGGCCAGGATGTGTGCGGGTTGTCGGGCGATGTTGGCGCTGTGCGACACATCTACAGCGAAACCGCCCCGCTTCCCGACTGCCCGCTGTAGCGGGAGGAAGCGGGCTGCCGCCACACCGCTGCCGCGCCGCTGCAGGGGAGTCCGGTCGAGCTGCCCGCCAGGGGCGCGCCTTGCCCCCGGCCGGTGCGGTGGCAGACGGCGCCGGGCGGCGGCAAGCACGGCGTCGATGGTGTGGCAGGGCAGGCTAGCGGCGCATGTGGGCCTTCAACGCCTGTGCACGTGAAAGGGGTACGTCGTGAACGAGGCCGAGCTCAGGGCGCTGTTGGATCGCATCGACACGGACGGCGACGGGCGGATCAACATCGTCGAACCGGCGGAGGGTTCAAGGCCGAGGGGTTCAAGGCCGAGGGCGCACAGGGGCACCTTGCCGAAGAGGCCAAGAAGGCCACGGCGGCCGACGCCAACCACGACGGGGCCCTCGACTTCGAGGAGTCTCGCACCCTGCTGAAGCAGAAGCAGAGGTGCAGGCGCGCCCCCGGGGGCAAGCCGCCCCCGAAGGGCGGCCTGCCCAGGCCGCGGGTCACGGGCCGTCCCGTACCGCCCCCGGCGCAGGACGTCGGCGTACCGGCAGCCGATGGGGCGGCGGACACCCTCCGGCTGAACTCTCCGGCTGTCGTAGTGGGGCCCCGCCGCGCCCCCCCCGGCGGCCGGAGCCGCACCGTGCACTTGCGCACACAGCCCCGCAGCCGGCCCCACCGGTTCGCCCGACGGGACCCGGTCAGGGGAGGATCTCGATGTACCCGTCGGTGCCGTGCACGCGGATCCGCTGGCCGTCCCGGATCAGGCGGGTGGCCCGCTCCACGCCGACGACGGCCGGCAGCCCGTACTCCCGGGCGATCACCGCGCCGTGGGTCATCAGGCCGCCCACCTCGGTCACCAGGCCCGCGATCCGGACGAACAGCGGCGACCAGCTGGGATCGGTGAAGGCCGTGACCAGGATGTCGCCCGGTTCGAGATCGGCATCCGCCATGTCGAGGACGACCCGGGCCCGCCCCTCGACCGTCCCGGCCGAGACCGCCACGCCGGCCAGCGCACCGGCCGGGACGCCCTCCCGTCGGTAGGACCCGGTGAGGGCCTCGCCCTCCGAGGTCAGCACCCGGGGCGGGGTGAGCGCCTGGTGCGCCCGGAACACCTCCTTGCGCTGCCGCACGAGCCGCGGGTCGACCGGCCGACCGGAGCGCACGACGTCGTCGAGCTCCTGGAAGGTGAGGTGGAAGACGTCCTCCGGCTCGCCGAGCACGCCCGCCTCCACGAGGCGTTCGGCCTCCTTCATCAGAGCTTGCTTGTAGACGAAGTAGCGGCTGACGATGGCGTACTTGGGGTACTCCCGGTACCCGATGAAGGTGCGGACCCGGTCGATCATCCGCTGCGTCTCGTCGGCCTTGCGGTCACCGTCCGGCAGAGCGCGCAGGCGTGCCAGCACGTCCTGTTCCTTCCGGTGCGCCTTCTGCCGGCCCAGCTCGAAGCGGCGTTCGGCGGCACCCCGTTCGAAGGTGCGCACGTGGTCGAGGATCACGGGGACCAGCGTGGCGGGGCGTTCGCGCCAGCGCGGCCTGGTGATGTCGATCTCGCCGACGCAGCGCATGCCGTACCGGTCCAGGTAGGCCTGGATGGCATCGCGGGCCTCGGGCCCTCCCGGGAGTTTCGCCAGCTCGTCCAGGAAGCCCTCGTCCTGCACGTCATGCAGGTACGACACCACCTCCGGCAGCGGGCGGACGACGTCCGCGACGTCGAGGAGGGCCAGCCCCATCTGCGAGGTGACGTTGCCGGGGGCGGACAGCGTCAGCGTGTCGGCGGCGTTCTTCTCTCCCAGCCACTCCTCCAGCTTCTCGTTGAGCCACCACGTGGCCTCCATGCCCGCCATGATCACCTGGATGCTCAGGGGATCGCTCAGGAGGCGCTTGTGCTCCTCGAAGGCTTCCGGCAGGAAGTCGAACAGCGCCGGTCCGCTCTTCGTCCGGATGTCGCGTTCCAGGGCGGCGAGGGAGGCCCGGCTGCGTTCGATCAGCTCGGCGACGATGGCCGGATCGGTCTCGATGGGCTCGGGCGCACCGCCACCGCCGGGATGCGGCCCGCCGGCTCCCGGGACCGGTTGGGGGAGCGGGGGAACGAAGCCGCCGCGGTCGAGGACCGTCTCCACAGCGTCCCTGACCAGCGGGTCGCCCTTGCCGAGGGCGTCGAGCAGGGCAGCCCGGCCCGCGGGCGAGGCCAGGCGCCGGGTGACGTCCACGAAGAGCCGCCCGCCGGCCTCGTGCATCGGCACCATGGCCGTCAGCTGCCACATGGAGAACCCCAGCGGCTTCATGGCGTCCGTCATCATCTGCGCGTGGCCGACGGAGACGTAGACGCGGTTGTCCCGGTCGTCGCTCTGCGGGACGGGGAACAGCGTCGTGATCGGCCGGCTCTGCACGATCCGGAAGCCGTCGTCCACCAGGCACCACTCGATGTCCTGGGGGCGGCCGAAGTGCGCTTCGATCCGCCGTCCGAGCTCGACCAGCCGCAGCGCCTGCGCGTCCGTCAGCGCCGGCTGCTCCTGCTGCTGCGGGCGGACCGCCACCTCGTGCGTGCCGCCGGCCGGCCGGGCGGTCAGGATGCGCTGCTTGGCGGCGGTCTTCCTGGCGACGACCCTGCCGTCGCGCACGGTGAGGACGTCCGGGTTCACCAGGCCGGAGACCAGTGCCTCGCCGAGGCCGAATCCGGCGTCGATGGTGGCGACCTTCCGGTTGCCGGTGACGGGGTCGGCCGTGAACAGGACGCCGGACGCCTTCGGGAAGGCCATGTGCTGCACGACCACGGCCATGTGGACCGTACGGTGGTCGATGCCGTTGCGACGGCGGTAGGCCACCGCGCGCTCGGTGAACAGCGAGGCCCAGCACCGGCTGATGTGCCGGAGGACCGCCGTCGGCCCGACGACGTTGAGGTACGTGTCGTGCTGGCCGGCGAAGGAGGCTGTCGGCAGGTCCTCGGCCGTGGCGCTGGACCGGACGGCATAGGCGGTCCCTTCGCCGGAGCGGGCGAGGGCGCGGGTGATCGCCGCCGCGAGGTCGTCCGGGACCGCGGCTTCCTCGATGGCCCGGCGGATCTGCGCGCTGAGCGTGCGAACGGCTTCCCGGTCGTCCGGGTCCGCGTGCGACAACCGATCGAGCAGGTCGCCGACCGGGGGTGCCTGCGCGACGATCCGCCGGAAGGCCTCGGTCGTCACGCAGAAGCCCGCCGGTACGCGGATCCCCTCGATGCGCGACAGTGTGCCCAGGTGCGCGGCCTTGCCGCCGACGGTCGCGGCCCGGGTCTCGTCCACTTCGTGAAGGCTCCACACGTACTGCTGGTTCACTGCGCTGCCTCCTGGGCGGTCATGGCTTGGGCAGTGATTCTGCGCCCTGCCCGGGGCCTTGCGGCAAGCCCCGGGGTGCGCTATAAGTTGAGAGTGGCAAGGAGAGTGCTCTCCTTGCCTTTGTCGTTTCCGGCCCGCGACCGCACTGGGCACCGTGGCATCGGGCCGACGGCGTGGTGCCGTCAGGCGGCGGGAGTGCCCGGGTGCGCAGGCGGCCGGTCGCCCCAGCCGGCCTCGGCGATCAGGTCGTACCAGTCGGGCAGCGCGCCGGGCGGCAGGTGGCGGCGCAGGAGCTGGCCGGGGAAGCTGAGCGGGCCGGCCTTCGCGGGGTTGGCCAGCGCCTGGCGGGTGATCAGGCCCGTTATCTCGTAGGCGAGATCAGTGCGCGGGAACGCGGCGTGCACGCGGTCGGCGAAGCCCTCGGGGAGGCTCTCCTTGCCCCGGCCCAGAACGTCCACCGTGATGCCTGCATGGGCCAGTGCGACTTCCGGCCCCTTGCGGGAGGCAATGCCCTCCGACGTGTGCAGGGCGATGGCGTCCCATACCACCGTCACCGCATCCTCATCGGTACCGTGCTCGCGAAGGAACCGCGCTGCCAGGTCCGCACCGTCGACTTCGAACCGCTGGTGTCCGTTGCCCTCTTCGGACAGCCCCAGGTCATGCAGGACACAGCTCAGGAACACCAGCTCGTCGTCGAAGTCCGCTCCCGCCTTCATGCCGTCGTGGTCCGCAAGCGCCCGGGCGAAGAGATAGCTGCGGACGCTGTGGCGGAAGATGACCTCGGGCTCCACCTCCTCGGCATGGCGCAGGGCTTGGGCGGCAAGCTCCGTGCGGGGCAGGTCGAATGCGTCGTAGACGGCAGGCAGGGCGACGGCCATCGCAGTAACTCCTCATGTGTGACAGCGGGGAACCCTCTCGATCCTGCGGCCCTGCGCGCCGCCCGGCGAGCGGCCGCAATGCCGTCATGCGCTAAATTCTGGCCATGACCATCAAGGTGGCCGTACTCGCACTGGACGGCGTCGTCCCCTTCGAACTGTCCACCCCCGGACAGGTCTTCGGCACGGCCAACGAGGCCGCCGCCACCCCGCACTACGAACTCCGGGTCTGTGCTCCCGGCCGCAGCGCAACGACCTCCCCCGAGCACGGCGCCTTCCGGATCGGCACCCCGTACGGCCTCGATGGCCTCGCCGATGCCGACACCGTCGTCATCCCCGCCCACGCCGGCTTCCTGGCACCCCCGCCCCCTGCCGTCGTCGAGGCGCTGCGGCAGGCGGCGGCGCGGGGCGCGCGCCTGGCAGCGGTATGCGTCGGCGCCTTCACCCTGGCCGCCACCGGTTTGCTCGACGGATACCGCGCCACGACACACTGGCAGTACGCCGACGAGCTCGCCCGCCGCCATCCGCGCATCCTCGTCGATCCCGCCGTGCTGTTCGTCGACCACGGCCGTCTGCTCACTTCGGCCGGGGTGGCCGCCGGGCTCGACCTGTGTCTGCACCTGGTGCGCCACGACCTCGGCGCGGCGCAGGCGGCCGCCACCGCCCGGCGCATCGTCATGCCCCTCCAGCGCGACGGCGGCCAGGCCCAGTACATCGAACGCCCCACACCCCCGATCGATCCGGCCGCCCTGCAGCCCGTCATGCAGTGGATGGAAGGCCGCCTCGACCGCCCCCTCACCCTGGCCGAGATCGCCGGCCACGCCAAGATCAGTGTCCGAACGCTCAACCGCCAGTTCCGGGCACAGACCGGAGCAACCCCGCTGCAATGGCTCCTGAGCGCCCGCATCGACCGCGCCCGGCTGCTGCTGGAGACCACCGACCTGCCCATCACGCTGCTCGCCGACCGCACCGGCTTCGGCTCACCGGCGACCCTGCGCCACCACTTCGCCCGCCGCACCGGAACCTCCCCCCACGCCTATCGGGCCGCCTTCCGGCAGCGGGGTCCCGGCGACGAGCGAAGCAGGCCCTCACCGTCGCCTCATGCACTCCAGGCGGACGCCGACTGACCGCGCCGCCGCCCTCGCCCCTGCCCTCATTCCGCAGCGATGGCTGGAGCGCTGCAACCTCGCCGTCGCGTGCACGAGTCCCGCGATGCACCTCACCGCCGTCGGCACCCGCACCGATCCCAGCCGTGCCCGGCTCACCGCCCTCGCCCGCGAGCTCCAGGACCCCGCGCGACGGTCGGCCGCATCGCCGGCGTCTTGAGGTCCGGGACGCCGTGGGAGCACGGCTGGGCCCTTCGAGTTGCCGTGGCGGCCGGTAGCGCGCGCTCCGAGGGCGGCGGCTGCGTGGGCTGGAGCGCCGAGGAGTCCGGAGAGACGGCCGTAGTGCGTGGTGCCCCTACGGTCGGTGACGGCGGTGGCCTGGAGGAGGGTGAGATCGCCTCGGACCACTCCGGCAAGACCCGATACGCCAACGAGCAGGGCGTACGGGCCCGCGACGGCCCCGAGAAGCTGACGGCCGACAGCCAGAACGCCCGGGTGCGCGCCAAGCCCTGGTGGCCGCCGGTGACGTGCGGAGGGCTGGCGGAGCCGACGGCTCATGGGGCCTTCAGCGCGATCGCGTGCGCCGGGATGGTCAGGGCCGCGAGGATGCCCGCGAGTACAGGGTAGGTGGCGCGCCAGGACACGTGGTCGGTGAGGACGGCGGTCAGGGGCGCGAAGACGGTGGAGGCGAGACCGCCGGCGAGGGCGACGGTGGTAAGCGCGGGGACGTGGTCGGGACCCCACCAGCGGGTGAGGGCAGCGAAGGCGGGCTGATAGAGACTGGCGGCCATCGCCGTTCCGGCGAGGAGCCACCCGGCGAAGAACACGGGCATGCCGGGGGCTGCGGCTGTCACCACCAGGCTCAGGCACCCAGGGCGGAGCCTGCCGTCATGACGGTGCGGGGCCCGCGGCGATCCAGGGTGCGCCCCATGCAGATCCCTGCGACCGCGGAGATGATGAGGCCGGCGGGGAACGCCGCGGCGGTCACACCGGTGCTCCAACCGGTGTCGGCGGTGATGGCCGGGTTGAGGACGGGGACGGCGTAGTAGACGATGCCCCAGCCGGTGACCTGGCTGAGGCGGAGGGCCCGGTGACCGCGTCGGCGTAGCCGCCGTCCACCGCGGCCTTCGCTGCCAGGCACAGGGCGCCGCGGGCGGGCAGCTGGTCGGCTTCGCCGCCCAAGGCGGAGCCGGAGATTCCGCGGCGCAGGATCCAAGTGGCGTGCGTGCCGGTACCGTCGTCGGCCCTGGCGAGGTGCGCGAGGGCGCTGAAGGCGGAGGCTCCGGAGCCGATGACGGCGGTGGGCTTGCCGAGGGTGTCGGCGAGGGGCTGGAGGTACAGGGCAGCCCAGTCGCCGCCGGTGGGGTAGGTGGCCGGGTCGGGCCTCACCCAGCCGGTCGGTGCGAGGAGCTTTTCGGCGGCGGGGTCGACGACCTCGCCCCAGGTGGAGAAGCCGCACGTGCGCCCACTCGCGGGTCGCGGTCCCGGCGTGGGGGCCGGCTTCGAGGACGAGGAAGTCCAAACACGGCGACGGGAGTTCGGTGGTGGGCTCGCTCGCGACATGCGCCTGTTTCGATAAGCGGCCACATGGATGTTCATCCAATCAAGAAGCTCAAGGAGGCCGGACTGCTGTCCTCCGAGCGCCGCGGAACATGGGTGACCGGGTCGAGCACGCCGTCCCTCTCTCCGCCATGGGCGCGCTCCTGTCCGGCGCTGCGAAGGTGACCGGGTGCGGACCGAAGCGCTCCTGCCCGAGCACGCCAAGCAGGTTCCCGCCGTCTACCAGGCGGGAATCGACGAGGGCAACGCCACCTTCGAAACCCGGGCTCCCGCCTGGGAGGCCTTCGACGAGGGCCGGCTGCCCCGGCACCGCTTCGTTGCCCTCGGGCGGCACCGTGCTGGGGTGGGTGGCCGCGAGCGCCGTTCCGGACCGGTGCGCATACGCGGGCGTGGTCGAGCACTCCGTATACGTCCACCCCGACGCCCGCGGCCGCGGCGTCGCCCGCGTACTCCTGGACGCCCTGATCGCCTCGACCGAGGCCGCCGGGATGGGGGCCATCCAGTCCGGGATCTTCCCCGAGAACGCCGCCGGCCTCGCCCTGCACCGGCGCGCCGGCTTCCGCGTCATCGGCACCCGCGAACGCATCGGCCGCCATCACGGCACGTGGCGTGAGGTCGTCCTGCTGGAGCGCCGCGCCCCGCGGTGTGCGCGGTGCCGCCGCGGCCCTGGGGCGGATGGGCGCTGTGGTGGCGGAGGTGCCTCGGTTCGGCAGGGGGCGGGCCGCAGCAGCGGGCTGCCGGCGTTGTAGGAGGGCTCGCGCGGGTGGATGGTGGGGTCGGGGCGGGGTGAACGTCTGTGTTCGGGGTAGGTTTGGTGGTAGCCGTTGGTGTGACCCGCGCTGCCGCATCCCTCTCTTCCGTGTGGTGGGGTGTTTTCCGGTACGGACCTCCTCGATCTCGCGGTCTCGGTGGTCGCGTGCTTCCTTCCCGTTCGCGGAAGGGGAGGGCTTCTCCTTCTACCGGGACGGCAGCCATGTACGGGCCCAGCCTGCAGTGTCCCCCTGTCCTACCGCGTACCTCTGCCCGGCCCCGAACCGGCCGCCGGCCGGGGCCGCCGGCCGGGGCCGCCGGAAACGGCACGGGTCTCCTTGTCCGCCCAGGCCCGTCGGCTGCCCCTGACCGGCACCACGGGCCCGTCCACCGACGCCCCGGACCCGGGCACCGCCCGCCGCGGCGCCGGCCCGGCATGGCTTCCTCCGGTCCCCGGGGCAGGGCATGAACGCGGCTGGGGGCTCCGGCCCCGGACCGGCCGCTTCACCTGCGGGAATGCGGGCCCACGTGTCGGCCTTGGCCGTTGAGGCGGAGCAGCTCGTACAGGACGGGGCGTGGGAGGTGGCGCCGGAGGACGCCGAGCTGGCCTGTCGGGCGGCGGAGAACCTGGCCGCGGTCATCGGCCCGCCGGCAGGGCAGGAGGACCTGTCCGGACTCGAGCGGTTGGAGCATCTGCGCGAGGCCTTGGCGGTCTTCGCCCTGACGACCGCCCGCACGCACGGATACCTGGCGTGGTTCCTGGCGGGGACCAGCACAGCCCTGGCCCCGGTGCTGCGCTGGCGTGCCCTGACGGCGGACCCGCGCCGCTCCTTCGGCACGGTCGTGCCCTCGGCGGCGGAACTGGCCGATGCTGAGGAAGCCGTCCGCCACGTGTGCGCTGCCCTCGCTGCGGTGGCCGGCGTGGCGGACGGCGGGAACACCGCGGACGCCAGGGGCCCCGGTTTTCTGACCTGACACCGGCTCCCGGGCCTGGGAGGCCAGAGCTCCTGCTCCCGCGCCTGTGGCGGCCACGGGCAACCTGACCTGCCCATCTCGGAGGTTGCGCTGCCGGTGGCGGGGCGTGACCGGCCCCGCTCTCCGGGCGCCGATGCCGATTCCGTCGTCGTGCTCAGGCCTGGGCGGGGCCTTGAGGTGAGCGCGTGGTGCTGTCCCACTTCCACCGGGTGAGCCGCTCTCGTCCCGTCGGCTCTCCTCGGCCGGTCGCCCACAGGAGGGTGTGCCAGGGGTCGCCGCCGGCAGGAACGTCGGGGAACAGCCTCTGCAGCACCCGCGCACAGATCGCCGCAGGTGCTTCCCAATCGAGGCCGAGGCCGAGAGCCAGGTCATCGGCGTGCACGAACAGTTCCACCAAACCCATGGCCGCCGAGCCCTCGGGATCCGTCGTTCCGAACACATGGAACGCACGCGCATGCGGCGGCGCTGTCCGCACCATCGCGACGAGGAGTGCCGCGCACGCCTCCAGCACCTGCACAAGGCCCTCCGGCCCGCCCTCCCGTTCGGCGAAGATCACGTTGAAGGGCTTGCCCGGAGCCTCCTGTCGCCAGATGAAGGGCACATCAGCGCCGGCCGGAGGCGCTTGCGGCCCCAGCTGCGCGGCATAGGCGAAGAGGTCGTCGGCCGAGTGCTCGGCGGTCTCCCAGCAGCTCCACTCCGGCGTCCCGGCCGCCCGGTTCCAGTCGGCGGCCAGAGCAGCCGGCTGACGAGGACGAGCCGGACGCTTCCGCGAGATCGTCCGCGGACACCGTTCCCACGGCACGAGGCTGTGCTGCATGTCCGAAGTGGGACATGCGCTGAGCCTACGAGCACGACGACGCGGGGCAGGACTGCGGGTGCCCCTGGCGGCCGCTCGGGCCCGGCCCCGTCGGCGGACGCCGGCCACGTCACCCAGGTCGGCCTCGCCCGCGCGCCGGCCATCGCCGGCCCTCCGGAGGCTGTCGCGGCGGGATCCGCCGGCGTCGACGGCCGTATCGCCGACAGCGGATGGACACAGCGGATCAGCCGACAGCCAGGTCGCGTGGACGTGCTCTCAGGCGTCGGCGAGGAGGGGGTCGTACGGGGTGTTCGTTCGGCGGCCCGACATGAAGGAGAGGAAGTCGCCGACGAAGGCGCTGCGGCTGTAGGTGTTGTCGGTGGTGGTGAGGTCGCGGTGGAAGGCGGTGCGGAAGAGGGTTCGGTACTCATCGGCGTCGATGGTGCCGCTGCCGTCCTTGTCGGTGGCGTCGAAGAGGACCTCGGCGACCCGGATGAGGGCGGGTCCGGCAAGGGAGGGTACGGCGGCGGCGTACTCGTCGGCGCTGATGCGGCCGTCGCCGTCGGTGTCGAGGGTGGCCTGGAGTTCGCGCCACCAGGAGGCGAAGGCGTCGTAGAGCCGGGTCTCTTCGGGTTCGTCCAGGTCCAGGCGGGTGGCCAGTTCGCGTGCCATGGCGGCGAGGTCGGGCCAGTCGAGCCGGCCGTCGCCGGTCTGGTCCAGCACCTGATGGAAGAACTCCTTCGCCGAGCGCCGGCCCTTCTCCGTGCCCGTGCCCTTCTCCGTGCCCGTGCCCGTGCCCGCGGCCGGGACGGTGCCGGGGTTGTCGCTCAGCGGTGTGAGCAGGCGGAGCAGGGCCGATGCCCGCTTCATACGGGCCCGCAGCGCGGCGACGGTCCGGGCACGGGGGTCGTCGCTGTCGGGCGCGAGGGAGATGATTTCGATGACCGTCTCGGCGCTGATCCATCCCGCGGGCAGGAATCGGGTGAGGCCGGCGGCGAGATAGGCGCCCTGCATCAGCGTCGGGGCGCCGGGCATCTCGGCCAGACCGGCCTTGCGCCGGTACGGCTCGGGAAGCGAGGCTACGGTGATCGCGCCGAGGAGCGGGCCGACGACGGCCCGGCCGGCCGCCCACAAGGTCGGTGCGGAGGCGAGCAGCGCGGGAGCGGGCAGGTGGTCGAAGAGCCGGTAGAGGATGACGCGCGCTGCCTCGGTGTTCTCCAGCTCGTCCTCGACGACCCTGTCGAAGTACCGCCAGAAGTCGCTGACGTCCTCGGGGAGCGCCCCGGCGTCGCCGTCGAGCGCGGCGAGGAACGCCCGGTATTCGGCGTACATGCGCTCCATGGTGTCCTGGTCGAGTGGCTGGCCGCTCAGTCGGCACATGGTCACGGCGCTCTCGAAGAGCGTGGCGACCACCCAGGCCCGGGTGGTGCGGTCCATGGCGTCGTAGGCGCGGCCGCGGGAGTCGGAGCCGCTCATGCGGGCGTGCAGCCTGTTGAGCCGGGCCGCCTCCCGTTCGCGTACCGCAGGATCGGTGTCGAACATCCGCCGCATGCTGAGGAAGGTGTTGCGCAGCCGCCGCCAGGGGTGGGCGACGAAGGTGGAGTTGTCGGCGAGAGCGGCACCGATCTGCGGATGGGCGGCCTCCAGCACGGTTGCACGGATCATGGCCAGTGCCCACCGGGGGTCGTCGAAGAAGGCACGGAACTGCGACTCCGGCCCGAACAGCGGCGGCTCGCCGGCCGTGGTGCTTCCGGTCGTCATGACGGGTCTCCGTTCGTCTGGGGCGGCACGCCGCCGAAGCGGCGGTCACGGCGCTGGTAGGTGTGCAGACAGGCGAGGAAGTCGGGGGCACGGAAGTCCGGCCAGAGCGCCTCGGGGAAGACCCACTCGGCGTAGGCGACCTGCCAGAGCATGAAGTTGGAGATGCGCTGTTCACCGGAGGTGCGGATGACGAGGTCCACGTCGGGGGTGTCGGGAAACGGCAGATGGTCCGCGAAGAGCCGCTCGGTCACCTCGTCGGCAGGCGTCCCACTGCGGATCAGCGACCTGGCGGCCTCCACGATGTCCCGCCGCCCGCCATGGTCGAAGGCGACGGTCAGCGTCATTCCCCGGTTGCCGGCGGTCAGCGTCGCCAGATCGCCGAAGTCCTGAGCCAGCTCCCGGGGGATGCGGGGGTCCGCGGCTCCGAGGAAGCGGCAGCGGATGCCGCGGGCCAGCAGAAGCGGCGCGTGCTTGCGCACGACCCGGCGGACCAGGCGCATCAGGTAGTCGACCTCGGAACCGGGACGGTTCCAGTTCTCGGTGGAGAAGGCGTACAGGCTGAGCCACTCGACGCCGGCCCCGCGGGCGGCCTCGATGATGTCGATGACGGTGGTCTCCGCGGCCTGATGGCCCGCCGTCCGCGGCAGCGCACGGCGCTGCGCCCAACGGCCGTTGCCGTCCATCACGCAGGCCACGTGCCGCGGCACCGCCCGTCCCGGCCCGTCGCCGTCCTGCCGCCCACCCGGGCGGTCCCCAGCCGCCCCGCGTGCGCGCTGGACGCCGCGGTCCGGTCCCGTGCCCCCGGGAGTGCCACGGTCGACACCACTGCGCTCGGCCACACCCACCCCGCATCCCCCGTACACGTGCCCCAGCGGGCGCATCTCTCCTCGGGAGTCTGACGGCTCGGGAGCGGCCTGACCGGCCGAACGGGCGACCGTCACCCCTGGCTCGCATGCCCGATTTCCTTCCGCGCCCGGCTCCTGCGGTGACAGGGATCGGAAACGCGGCGCACCCGGGCTGCTCCGTCACGAGGGGAGAGGCGCTGCATGAGGCCGCGGCCGCGGCGGGCTCCCCTCGTGGCCAGCATGCACCCCGGACGAGCGGTTCGCGGAGGCCGCGAGGTCAGTGGGCGTCGGCAGGCGCGTGGAGGGCGCCGAGGAGGGTGAGGGCCTCGGCGCCGGCGGTGCCGGCGGCAGCCTGGTAGAGGACGAGTTGCAGGCCGGGCGCCTCACGCACGTCGAAGGAACGGTAGGCGAGGGCGAGCGGACCGGCGTCCGGGTGGTGGAAGTGCTTGGGGTCCGATCCAGACGTGTCACGATGCCCTCATGAACATCCCTACTCCTGCGGCCCGTCGCCACATGCTCATCAAGGCCGTGATCACAGTCGCGGCGGCTGCGCCGGCACAGGTGGCTTGGCTGGAGAAGTACGACGTGCCGCCGGATGAGATCGCCTTGTGCTTCGATGACGCGTTCCGCCTTGCTGGGCATTTGGTCGAGGACGGGCAGCTCAGCCCGACGGTGCTGCCTCATCTGCGGGCGATTGACGAGGTGTTCGCTGAAATGAGCCGGACCGCGGGAGTGGACCGGTGGACGAAGGCGGCAATGTCCACGGACGTGGGATGGAATCGGGCCCGGCGGCTGGCCCGAGAAGTCCTCGCGGTGGAAGGCGAGGGCGAAGTACCGCTGCCCCACCCGTCTCAGTGACCGGCCCGTCTGGGCGGCATGTTTCCGCTCAGGCCGGGCGATCACCAGCCTCATTGCGACGTGGATCATGGCTTCGGAGCGGGCTGGGAGGGCTTGGTAGTCGCGGGCGAGGCGGCGGTGGTTCATGAGCCAGCCGAAGGTACGCTCGACGACCCAGCGGCGGGGCTGGACCACGAATCCCCTGGTTGTGGGATCGCGGCGGACGATCTCGACGTCGATGCCGAGGGTCGCGCCGTGTTCGATGACGGCGGTCTTGTAGCCCATGTCGGCCCAGGTCTTGCGTACGGTGGGGTGGTCGGAGGCGACCGCGGTCAGCAGGTGCTGGCCTGCGGTGCTGTCCTGGACGCTGGCGGCGGTGACCAGGACGGTCAGCAGGAGTCCGATCGTGTCGGTGACGATGTTCCGCTTCCGGCCGGCGATCTTTTTCCCGACGTCCACGCCCCTGGGTGGCCGCAGGGGCGTTGGTGGAGGTCTTGACGCTCTGGGAGTCGATGATGCAGGCCGTCGGCTCCGGATCGCGGCCCTCGCTGGCGCGGACCAGGCGGCGCAGGAGCCCGTCGAGATGCTCGAACACGCCGTCGCGTTGCCATCGGGCGAAGTAGGCGTAGACCGTTTGGTGGGGCGGGTAGTCGTGCGGGAGGTAGCGCCAGGGGATGCCCGTGCGGTCGACGTAGAGGATCGCGTCGAGGAGGGCTCGCAGGTCGTGCTCGGGCGGCCGGCCGAAGGCGAGTGCGCGTGCGGTCCGGGCCTGGCGCCAGGCTGTCAGGGTTGGTTCCACCAAGGCCCAGCGGGCGTCGGACAGGTCGCTCGGATATCGTCGACGATCCGTCATAACGACGGCATACTGCGGGATCGCCGCTCTGGCCAGGGTCCGCGGGAGTAGGCAGACAGATACTCTCCGGCCAGGCCTTTTGGAATGAGACAGAACGAAGTGCACAGTTCCGGCGGAAATTCGCGCGCCGGCGACACTCCTGCCACCACAGCTTTTGGAGTCACCACAGCAGAGCCGATCACACACCCCGCGAACCTGCTTGAAACGGCGATTTCAGAGACGAAACACCAATTACTGATCTTTTCGTTAGTTCTGTTGGTGCGGTGGAGTCGTTGGTGGGATCCTGATGGTGTGTCTTTCAAGCCTTCGCCTGTTGTTCCTCCTTTGACGCGGCCGCAGTTGGCCGAGGCCCGGCGTGTGCGGGCGGCCGCGTTGTTCGATCAGGGACGTTCGGGTGCCGAGATCGCGCGGATGCTGGGGGTCAGTGACGAGAGTGTGCGGCGGTGGAAACGGGTCTGGGAGGAAGGCGGCGCCGATGCTCTGCGCCGGCGCCCGGCCACCGGGCGTCCGCCCAAGCTGGACGATGTCCAGGTCGAGCGGGTGCGGACCGCTCTGGAGCAGGGCGCCCAAGCCCATGGCTTCGAGGCCGATCTGTGGACCCTGGAACGAGTCGGCCTGGTGGTCGATCGGGTGACAGGAGTGACGCTGTCGAGGGCGTCGGTGTGGCGGCTGCTGACCGGCCGGCTCGGATGGAGTCTGCAGCGGCCCGAACGGCGGGCGGTCGAGAGGGGCGAATCCGAGATCGCCCGCTGGATCGTGCACGAGTGGCCGCGCATCAAAAAGGGGCCGTGAACACACATGCCTGGATCGTCTTCCTCGACGAATCAGGTGTCTCGCTGCTGCCGCAGGTCCGCCGCACCTACGCACCCCGCGGCCGCACACCTCTCCTGCGGCACCGGCTGAACTGGAAACGCGCCTCGATGGCCGGCGCCCTCGGCTACCACGCCGCCGATCCCCATCGCGGTCCTCGGTTGTGCTTCCACCTCAAGCCCGGCAGCTACGACACCCCCGCTCTCATCGAGGTCCTGGAGCAGATGAAGGTGTTCTACCGCGGGGAGCAGGTGGTGCTGGTACGGGACGGGCTGTCCGCTCATTGGAGCCGGGCGATGCGGGCCTGGGTCGCCGAGCAGGACTGGCTCACCCTGGAGCGATTACCGGCTTACGCGCCTGAGCTGAACCCGGTGGAACTGCTGTGGTCCTCGCTCAAGAAGCGTGAGCTCGCCAACCTCGCCGGCGACCACCTCGCCGATGTCGCCGACGCCACCGAACAGGGCATCCGCCGGATCAACGACAACTCCCGATTGCCCTGGTCCTTCCTTGCCCACACCGGCCTCGCCCTCCACCCACCAGCCCCACAGAACTAACGAAAAGATCAGTCAGGCCCCGGGCGCGGGGTGGGTGAAGTCGGGGCGAAGCCCACCCGGTACCTGGCGCTGGCCGAGATACTGGCCGCCATGACGAACACCCCTGCCACACCCGCCCCGTTCTCCCGGATCAAGATCCGGACCGGGGCGCTGGTGTTCTGCGGCGACGACGTCGCCCTCATCCGCCGCGACCGCGCCGACTCCACCCACTACACCCCGCCCGGCGGCAACGTCGAGGACGGCGAAGACCTCGACGTTGCCCTCGCCCGGGAACTCGCCGAGGAACTCGGCCTGGACACGGCGCTCGCCGAAGGCGGAGACCTGCTGTGGGTCGTCGACCAGTGCGTCACCCGGCCCGGCCCGACTCCGCCCCCGCGCAAGCTCCACCTGATCTACCGCTTCCACATCAGCCCCGACGTCCGCGCGACGCTCGCCGAGCAGGAGCTGGACGAGCTGCCCGACGGCAGCCACGAAGTCGGCGTGATCGAGTGGATCGACTACCGCAAGACTGCCGAACTGCCGATCTTCCCGCCCATCGGCTCCGCCCTCGCCGCCCTCGCCGGCCCCCGTGCCGCCGTCGCCAACGCCGCCCTGGACGCCGTCACCGACGCGAACTACACCTGGGTCTGACCGAAGCGAAGCGAGGCAGCAAGCACCGCCGACCCGGCCCCCGAACCAGCCGTCCCGCGCCGTTCCGCGCGTGAACGCCGACGACCCGCTAGCCGCGTACAACAAGCGCAGGCGCCCGCCGATGGACGTCTACCGCCGTCACCGGCCCGTGCACGGCGGCGCCGGCCTCCGGCGGGACTGTAAATCGTTCGGTGTAACTTCCGATCAAGGAAGGTGCACCGATGGCCAGAGAACGTGACCGAGGCCGTCGAGGCGGCTGCGCGGCAGCGGGCCAGGGCGGTGGACGGCCGGCTGATTGATGAGCTGGTGTCCCGTGCCCAGGCCGAGGGCGTGCAGCTGACCGGTGAGGGCGGGCTGCTGCAGCAGTTGACGAAGCGGCTGCTGGAGTCTGCCCTGGAGGGTGGGATCACCGACCATCTTGGCTATGACAAGCACGACCCGGCGGGAAGAACGGCGGCAACTCCGCAACGGCACCCGCGCGAAGACCGTCCTGACCGAGGTCGGGCCGGTGGAGATATCCGTGCCCCGCGATCGCGGCGGCTCGTTCGAGCCGAAGATCGTCAGAAGCGGCAGAAGCGCCTGTCCGGCGTGGACGAGATGGTCATCTCCTGTCCGCGAAGGGCCTGACGACCGGTGAGGTCCAGGCCCACCTGGCCGAGGTCTATGGCGCCGAGGTCTCTCCAGAACGATCTCGACGATCACCGACAAGGTCCTCTAGGGCATGGCCGAATGGCAGAGCCGGCCCTTGGACGGCGTCTATCCGGTGGTGTTCATCGATGCGGTCCACGTGAAGATCCGTGACGGAGCCGTCGCCAACCGGCCTGTCTGCGTCGCCCTGGCCGTCACCGTCGAAGGCCGCCGCGACATCCTGGGGCTGTGGGCCGGCGACGGCGGCGCGGGCGCCGAGCACTGGATGCACATCCTCACCGAGATCAAGAACCGCGGCGTGAACGATGTCCTCATGCTCGTCTGCGACGGCCTGAAGGGCCTGCCCGACGCGGTCGAGACCGTCTGGCCGAGGACGATCGTGCAGACCTGCGTGGTCCACCTGCTGCGGAACTCCTTCCGCTATGCGGCCCGCCAGGACTGGGACAAGATCGCCAAGCTCCTCAAGCCCGTCTACACGGCGGCGACCGAGGAAGCCGCACTGGAGCGGTTCGCCGAGTTCGCCGACGCCTGGGGCCGCAAGTATCCGGCGATCGTGCGCCTGTGGGTGAACTCCTGGGAGGAGTTCACCCGTTCCTCCGCTTTGACACCGAGATCCGCCGCATCGTCTGCACCACGAACGCGATCGAGTCCGTGAACGCCCGCATCCGGCGGGCGGTCAAACCCGCGGGCACTTCCCGAACAGACCGCCGCCCTGAAGTGCGTCTACATGGCGATCATGTCGCTCGACCCCACCGGGAAGGGCCAGGCCCGCTGGACCATGCGCTGGAAGACCGCTCTGAACGCCTTCGACATCACCTTCGACGGCCGCCTCTCCGCAGCACGCCAGTAACCCCAACCACCCCCGTTACACCGTTCGATTGACAGACCCGTCTGGGATGGCCGGCCCGAGGCCGAGGAGGGGCATGGTGGCTGGGAGGAGAAGGCGGAAGATCGACTATGAGTCGGTCACCGGCGATGTGGCGGTGTGGGGTACGGGTTGCTCTGGGGACTTGATCCGGCTGGGCCGCCCCTGGGTGTGGCGGGTACGGTTGTGCTGTGCGGGGAGGGCTGAGGTCGAGAGGGTGACCCGGTCGGAGGGTACGGCGCACGGGGTGAAGCGGTACAGGATCGATTTCTGGCCGAAGGCGGGCTGAGCGGCGGGGCGGGCCCGCGTGGGCGGACCCGCCCCGCCGCGTGTGCATCAGGTGATCTTCACGATGAACCCGTCCTCGAGTCCGTCGATGATCCGGTTGTTGTTGTAGAAGCCCCGGTCGGCACCGGGGCCCGGCAGTCGTGTTGATCGATTGGCTGGAGGTCCGGGGTGCCGATCGAGTCTTTGACGGATGAGCAGGCTGCCGCGTATGCGGCGTTCCGTGGGGCGCCGTCCCGTACGGAGCTGGAGCGGTTCGTCTTCCTGGACGACGCGGACCGGGAGCTGATCGAAAGCAGTCAGGTGCGGCGGCCCCTGCGGCCGCCGCCCGCAGATCAGTAGGCGTCGTACTCGCCGAACCAGTCGACGATGTAGTGGACCTCCCGGCTGCTCTGGTTCCAGAGGTCGATGACGCCGTAGGGCCGGTCTTGGCCTGGACCAGGTTGGAGACGTCCTTGCCCGCCGTCCAGTTCAGCGCGGAGGTAGTGGGGCGAGGCGGCTTGACCGCGTACCCGTACTGGTACGCGTGGGCCGAGTTCGGGTCGGGAGCGACGGAGGTGTCCCGCTCCGGTCGTGCTGGCGACGGTGACGTTCGTGACGTAGGCCTCGATGGGAGGTCGTAGCGGTTCCCCGAATTCAGGTGCAGGGCGTAGTAACCGCCGGCGAAACAGGGCCAGGTGTTGGGAGGCAGGCCCCTGGTGTCAATGTGACGGAACGGGCCGCCTTCCGCCGGGAGGCCGAGCCGCCACGTGGCGAAGGCAGCCTTGCTGCCGGCACCGTAGTAGCCGACGACGTCGATAATCACGTCGGTCGGCCCAGGCCCCGTTGCGGACGTTGATCTTTCCGTCGGCGCCGACGGGGACGATGACCGAGTTGGCGACAGTCTGTCCGGCAGTGAAGTTCAGGCTGGAGGTGGACGGGGCCGCCTGGCCGCTCGGGAAAACCGTCAGGTGGCCCGTCTCCCGGGGGTTGGTGACAGTCACGTTGAGCGCCACAGCAGTCGCGCCGGCAGGGATACCGCTGCGGCCGGTGATCTGGACCCCGAAGGTGTCCTGTCCGGCGACCTGCCCGCGCGCCGCGCCGAGGCCTTCGCGGGTGTCGACGAAGCGGACCGGGTTCAGCGAGGTGTAGCCGTCGGCGGCCGCACGGTCGAAGTAGCCGGTCACGTCCGCGATCAGGTCCACGGCGTTCCAGCCGCCGTTGTACAGCTCGATGTACCCGTCCTTGCCGACGGGTACGATCACCTGGTTCGGGATGGTCTGCCCGGCGGTGTAGTTCACGTTCGAGGTCTTCGGCCTGTCCTGCCCGAGTGAACACTGACGTGCCCTCCGGCGGTGGCATTGGTCGCCGTGACGTTGAGGACGACCGCGGTGACGCCGGCCGGGACCTTCGCGTTGCCCGCGATCTTCAGCCGGACCGGCGTGTACGCCCCGACCTTCGACCGGGCCGCGCCGATACCGGCCCGGGTGTCGAGCAGCCGGGTGGGAGCGTGCGGAGCGAAGAAGGAACCCGGCGTCGTGAACGGGAGCCGGTTGACCGCCTGGACGTTGTTCACGGTGTCCGTGGCCGTCACGGTGACGGTGTAGTCGCCGGGCCGGGGGTAGGTGTGCCTGACGTCGTACAGGATCTGACCGCCGGTGACGGTGGCCGTGTGCGTCGTGCCGTCGCCCCAGGCGATGGTGACCTCGTGGGGGACGGGCGCCCCTTGGTAGAGGTTGACGCCGAAGGAGATGCTGCGGGCGGTCCTGGCATCGCCCGCATAAGGAGTTCGAGGTTCGAAGCGTCGGCGGAGGCCTGTGTCGAGCCGCCCTCCGCCGCGCTGGAAGGCAGGACCGTACGGACCGTGTTCTCGCCCGGACTGCGGAAGGTTCCGGACTCGGCGGCCGCCGCCTCGTCAGGAGCGGACTCGGGGGCGGTGCGGAAACCCAGGCGCCGCAGGACCGGCGGCCTGCGCCGCGCCCGGTATGAGACCGACGCCGACCGCGAGAGCGGCAGCTGAGACAACGAGTCGGCGACTGCGCACCGGCCCCCCAATTCTGTTGCTGATTGAACGAGTTCGAAAGCCCGCCCAGCGTACCGATCGGAACGGACATGTCATACGCCTGACCAGGGCTGATCAGGGCACGGTCTGATCACATCGGGGCTGGGGCGCCGCTCGGGCCGGGCGGGGCGCCAGACTGGTTGCTTTCGCGTGCCGTCAGGGCCAGGGCGAGCGCCGCGGAGGCGGTGACCGCGATGCAGGAGACGGCGAAGGCGGCCCGGTGGCGGTGGGCGGCTCACGCGCTGCGGCGCGGGCTCCTCGTCGCGGCCGTCTTCTTGGCGTCCCGTCTTGCGCGGTGCTGCTGGTCTTCTGCTTGGCGGGAGGTCGTGCACGGTGGCGGGTTCGCCGCGGGTGGCTTTCGCGTTCTTCTGCGCGGGTATTACGCCCAGTCGACGCCGAGCTTCCGCAGTGCGTCCAGCTGCTCCACGTTGAGCTTGTCCCGGCGGGTTTTGGTGTTGGAGATCCATACGCCCAGCTTTACGATCACCGGCTCGGTCTCGTCGTCGGCCGTGATTTCCTCGGCGTGGTTGCGGGGGACGGGCCGGTGGGCGCCTTCCCGTTCGACCCATTGCGTGAGGGCTGCAAGGCCCCGTTGGAATGCCTGTTGTGCCTTGCTCGGCCCCTTCGCCGTACGCGCTGCCGTCGAGGCCGGAGGCGGCGCCTGGGCGGGTTCGACGCCCAGTGCGGTGAGCCGTGTCTGCTGTTCGGGCAGGAGTCGTGTCCAGGTGGTCGGCTGTTTCTGTTGTTGGAGCCAGCGTCCGATGTCGTCGCCGTCCATGAGTACGCCGGGGGCGATGTCGGGCAGGTGTCCGTCGGCGTCGACGAGGTCGGCGAGGACGCGGTAGTGGCGCTGCCAGTCCAGCGGCCAGGGGCAGTCCCAGTCCGAGTCGATCTCCGTCAGCTGCGCCGCGCGCACGGCGCCGCCGTTCGGGTCCTTGCCGAGGCCGTTCTTGGTGCCCTTGCGGCGGAGGTTGGCCACGTATTGGCCGATGGGCACCATGGCGTCGTTCTCGCCCCACATGGCGTCTTGCCGGGGGCGAGGTGGCCGGTGGCGCGCCGGTAGGACCGGAGCACGGCGAGCTTGCTTCCACGCCTCCTCGCCGGGTTCCCACCATCCCTGCCTCCGGCGCGTCTAGCAGGGTCTTGCGCCGCTCCTCGAGCTCCCGGTGCGTAGGGCTTTGCGCTGCTGGTGCACCCACCTGCCGAGTGGGAACGCCTTGGTTACGCCGACCTCGGTCTCGGTGTCGTACGGGACGGCGTACAGGCCGGTGATCCCGTTCTCGGCCCGCCACCGCAGCAGGGCCTGGTAGCCCTCCAGCCACACCAGCGACTCGGGCCGGTAGACCCGGGTGCGCAGGAACGCGGCGATGGTGGCGGCGTCGCGGGGCTGGAGAGTGCAGCAGCGCCGACTCCGCGGCCGCGTCGGTGTCGTCCTCCTGGTCCTCGCCCTCCCCGCCGGCCCCGATGATCCGGCCGTCCTCGTCGCGCCGGACGTGGACTTTGCGCTTGCCGCTCGTCAGGGCGCGGGAGGCGAGCTGCTCGACGAGGCGTTCATCGTGACTGCGCAGGCCCTGAAGGACCGCTACGAGCGGCGAAGCTGGCGGAGGCGACCATGTCGGTGGGGTCCTCGTTCGGCTCCAGGAAGATGGGCACGATGATCCGGGCGATCTTCGTGGTGCCGTCCTTGTTGAGTCGGAGCGCGCGGCCGATGTTCTGGACGATTTCGACCTGGGAGCCGCGGGTGTCGGCGAAGCAGATGGCCTCGACCCCGCGCTCGCCGGTGATGTCGACGCCTTCCCCGAGGACGCGGACGGAGGCGAGAAGGCCCGTGTACACGTCTGTTGTTGGCGTCGATGCCGTTGGCGAATTGGCGCAGGACTTCGCGGCGCTCGGTGACGAGGTGGTCCCCGCATGCGGACCAGACCCGGTCGGGCGGGACGTGGCGGCCGGCTTCCAGTTCGTAGAACTCCGCGTCGATGGACGACTTCGGCAGCCTCTCCGCGGCCGCCAGATCGGCATCCGAGGCGTGGGTGGCGTACAGCTCGGCCGCCGTTTCGGGCAGCTTCTCCGCGAACGCGGCGGCCTCTTCCACCTTCTGGTGGAAGGTCATGACGGTGCGGAGGTTGTACGCCGCGGCGTGCTCCAGGAGCGCGGTCTGCAGGAGCGCCAGGCGCCGGCCCCGCCGCGCCTCCTCCGTTTCCGAGGACGGGGAGGGTCGTGGATCTCCAGGACGTCGATTTCGAAGCCGGCGAGGATTCCCCGCTCGATCGCCTCGCTGAGGCCGAGCTCGGCCAGCCATGCCCCGTACGTGCCGTCCGGGTCGTCTGCCATGGAAGCGATCTCCAGCTCCTGGCCGCCAACGGTCTTCTGCGGGCGGGCGGCTGCGAGGATGCGCGGGGTGGCGGTGAGGTAGAGCCGGAAGTGGGCGGGGATGCGGGTGTTGTCGTGGATGGCGGCCCAGGGCGTCCGAGGTCGCCTGCGGTGCCGTGGGCTTCGTCGACGATGGCGAGGTCGAAGCCTGCCATCTGCTGTCCGTAGAGCCGTTCCCCGCCTGCAAGGGCGGCCTCCAGAGGCCCGCGGACCTTCCGTCGGCCTTCGGGTGCGTCGGTGTCCTCGCGGTCCACGAGGGCGTACGTGGCGAACACGACTACAGGCCCGTGCCCGGCCACAGGGCGAGTTGAATGGGGTTGGTGGTGGTGCGCACGCCGAGCTTGTTCAGGACTGGGTCGTTTTCCAGCGAGCACACCGCGACCATCGGGGTCGGTGGCCCACCAGGCGCCATGCCTGGGCGGTCTGGGCGAGGAGGTCTAGGGTGGGGACGGTGACGAGGATTCGGCCGTCGGGGAAGCAGTCCAGCGCGCTCGCGGCGGCCGTGATCGTCTTCCCTGACCCTGTCGCGGACACGATCGTGGCCCGAGCGCCTTGCGGGGGCACGGATGATCTTGCAGGAAATCCCACCCAGTTTCGGAAACTCGATTTCTGATCCACTTGGTGCTCTCGGAGTGCGATCAAAAGTTCTCCTGGTTCGGGTAGGACCTGTTCGACGGATGTGATGTGGCTCGTCCGGTAGGCGCCTTCGGGTCGCTCGTAGGTGTTCCAGGCTCGGTGGGCTGCCTCGCTGAGCGTGCCGGCCATCAGGTGGACGACGAAGTCGGCGCCAGCTGAGGCGTGCTGGCCGATGGGTCGGCCGGTGATGCGGTAGACCCGGTGTCTGAGCAGTTCGAGGGGCGCCTGACCGTCAGGCTTTCTTGCGTGTGCCCGGTCTTCTTCAAGGCGTCGTAGCCGTTGCTCCTCATGGCGGACGGCGCGTGGGTCCTTGGAGGGCTCGTAGTGGGGCATCCGTTGTTCGGTCATGGCGTGAGCGATCCGTCGCCACTGGTTGTGCTGAAAAGAAGCGATCCACCCCTCGCTCAGTGCGAGCGGCTCGACCGACCCGGTACTCGCGAGCGCCTCGCGTTCCTGCGCGAGACGTACCTGCTCCGTAACCTGGGCCAGGTCCATGCCCGTCGCTCTTCTCAGCACGAGGCGAGCTAATTCATGGGGCAGGTACTCGTAGACAGACATCCGTGAACCCTGACTCGAAGCTCCGGGAAGGAGTGACCCTATTTCCCCAATGGTACATGCTGCATCATGTAGGGTCGAAGGCGAGCGCATAGCTGACAGTGTGTAGTGGAACTAAAGAGAGCCGAATGGTCGAGAACCCCTGGACGCCCGCCCACCAGGCGGTCGAGTCCAGCGACCACGCCGCGCTGACCCGCCTCCTCGAGGAAGGCGCAGACGTCAACGAGGTCTGCTGCGGAATGACTCTCTTGGAGCATGCCATCGACCTGGAAGGGGACTCGGCACTTCAGTCAGGGGCCCCGATCGACAGCCGGCTCACAGTGATCCTGCTGGCCTACGGGGCCGATCCGAGACCGCAACCCCCGGGGAGCATGAGCGCGGTCGATCTGGCCGACTACTACGGTCACGATATCGCCTACCGCCTGATAGACCGCATCACCTCAGCTACTGCCAGCCGCCCGCGAAGCGGGCTGTGGTCCTGGAGGCGAAGCCGGAAGGACTGACGGACGTGAGTGAAGCGCACGCCCAATGGGCCGAAAGACGGACGGACTCTGTGAAATGGCGCCACCGGGGCATGGCCCTGGAGGCGAAGCCGGAGACCGGGGAGCGCATCCACCCCAGCCGCCACCCCAAACCCTTTGCAGCCAGCCCGGCCCGCGCCAGCGCCGTGGCGTCCCATGCAGCGCAG